>JADJBW010000001.1 GCA_016703525.1 Actinomycetota bacterium
GCGAGTGGGGACGGCGGCGAACTCGGCGGCCGAGCCGAGGTCGTAGGATCGACGTCCCCTTGAGGCGAGGTACCACCGTGCAGGTTCTCCACCGGATGATGTACAGCGACGAGGACGCACGGCGCCGTCAATCCGTCGACCGCTCCCTCGTTCGCCGCGTCGGCACCTACGCCCGGCCATACCGGACGATGCTGATCGGCTTCATCACCACGATCGTGCTCGAATCGGCGCTCGCGCTCGCGCCCCCGTTCATCTTCAAGGCGATCGTCGACGACGTGTTGCCCGGTCACGACCGGGTCGGGCTGGCCTGGGCCGCCGGCGGAATCGTGGCGGCCGCGCTGGCGGCCGCCGGCCTCGCCCTGGTCGAGCGGTACTGGTCGTCGCGCATCGGCGAGGGCCTCATCTACGACCTCCGCACCGAACTGTTCGATCACGTGCAGCGCCTTCCATTGTCGTTCTTCACCCGGTCCCAAACCGGCGCCCTCGTCAGCCGCCTCAACAACGACGTGATCGGCGCGCAACGTGCCTTCACCGGCACCCTCGGCACCGTCGTCCCGAACATCATCACCGTGGCGGTCACCCTGGTCGCGATGGCGCGACTGGAGTGGCGGCTGACGATCCTGTCGGTGATCCTGCTGCCGGCGTTCATCCTGCCGGCGAAGCGCATCGGCCGTCGCCTCGCCGACATCACGCGGGACGGCATGCAAGAGAACGCGGAGATGAACAACATCATGACCGAGCGCTTCGGCGTGTCGGGCGCTCTGCTGGTCAAGACCTACGGGTCGGAGCCCACCGAACTCGCCGGGTTCTCGAGGCGCGCCGCCCGAGTGCGCGATATCGGTGTTCGCTCGGCGATGCTCACCCGTACCTTCATGTCGGTCATGGGCCTCGTGGGCGCTGTCGGCACGGCCGCTGTCTACTGGCTCGGCGGGAGCCGCGTGATCGACGGCGCCATCACGCTCGGCACCCTGACCGCGCTCGCCGCGCTCGTCGTACGGATCTACGAGCCACTCACCTCGCTCACGAACGCCCGCGTCGACGTGATGTCGGCCTTCGTCAGCTTCGATCGAGTATTCGAATTGCTCGATACCCCGAACCCACTCACCGATCGCCCGGACGCGATCGCGTTGGCCGAGGCGCGCGGTCGCATCGAGTTCGAGAAGGTGTCGTTCGCCTATCCCGGTGACACCGCCGTCGCCTCGTTGGAGCCGACCGAAGGCACCGACGCCGGCGAACGAACCGTGCTCGATGCCGTGTCGTTCCGGGTGGAGCCGGGGCGGATGGTGGCGTTGGTCGGCCCGTCCGGCGCGGGGAAGTCGACGATCGCCTCGCTCGTCATGCGGCTGTACGACGCGACATCGGGTCGAGTACTGCTCGACGGCCACGACGTGCGCGACCTGCGCCTCGATAGCGTGCGCGCCACGGTGGGGGTCGTCGCCCAGGACCCGCACATGTTTCACACGACCGTGCGCGAGAACCTGCGGTACGGCCGGCTCGACGCCACCGACGAGCAGCTGCGCGACGCCTGCCGGGCAGCGCAGGTACTCGACGTGATCGACCGGCTGCCCGCCGGTTTCGACACCGTTGTCGGCGAACGCGGGTACCGCCTGTCGGGAGGCGAGAAGCAGCGCCTCGCGATCGCCCGCCTGCTCCTCAAGGACCCGGCGGTGGTGGTTCTCGACGAGGCCACCAGCCACCTCGACGGCGAGAACGAGCAGCTGGTGCAGGCCGCGCTCGCGACCGCGCTCTCGGGACGCACGTCGCTCGTGATCGCACACCGGTTGTCGACCATCGTCGATGCAGACGAGATCATGGTGATCGAAGGTGGACGCATCGCCGAGCGCGGCACCCACTCCGAACTCCTCGCACGCGGCGGCGCCTACGCCGACTCCTACCGCACGTTGCTGCGCGACCCCGCCTGATCGGAGCGCGAGCGGCGAGCCAGGGTCGACCAGCGCGTCCGTCCACCCTGCACCGTGAAGGCGGCGACGCGCTGCGACCGTCCACGGATGCGGTACCTGCCCGCAGCCACCCACTCGTCGGCTGTTCCGGCCAGCTCGACGGTGGTGGAGTCGACCAGCACCGGGTGACGCTCGACCTTCGCGAGATCACACAGCCGCGCCGCAAGGTTCACGCAGTCACCGATCACCGTGTACTCGAACCGCTCGACCGTACCGATGAACCCGGCGAGCACCTCGCCCGACGCCACCCCAAGCCCCACCGGCAACAGCCCGTCGACCAACGCCAACTCGCGGGGCAACTCCTGTGCCGCGCGCAACGCGGCGGCGGCATGACCCCGATCGCGTTGCGGCGCGCCGAAGACGCACATCGCCGCGTCGCCCTCGAACTTGTGCACCCATCCCCCCTCGCGATCCACCACCGCCACGACCACCTGGAAGAACCGATTCAGCAGAGCGACCACCTCCTCGGGCCGGTGCTCCTCGCTGTATCTCGTGTACCCCTGCAGATCGGCAAAGAGCACCGTGACCTCGCGCAGCTCGCCGTCTTCGTGCACGCCGCCGTCGCGCGCCATCTCGGTGACCTCGGTCGACCCCAGTTGCCGGCCCAACAGGTCACGAAGCTGCTCGCGATCGCGCAGCCCCGCCACCAAGTCGTTGACGCCCTCGGCGAGCCGACCAAGCTCACCCACGTCGTCCACCGGCAACTCGATGTCGAGACGCCCCTGCTCGACATCGCGCAAGGCACGTCGAACGCGCCCGAGCGGGCGCGCGACCGAGACCGCCGCCGACAGCGTCACCAGCCCGCCGCCGAGGAGGCCGAACCCGGCGATCCAGGGCAGCCGCGACGGCTGAAAGCGATCATCGAGCAGCGGCCCCGCACCGATCGCCGCCAGTGGCGCGGCGCTGCCGATCAGCCACGCCAGGACGATCCGTGGCAGCACATCGCGCCGGCCGAGCGGCAGGGGGACTCCGCGCAGAGCGAGGGCGAAGACCGGACGGAAGTGGCCCTCGAGCAGCAGATACAGCACGGCGCACGTGACCAGGCCGGCGATGCCGATGCCGGTAGCGCTGCGCGTGCCGTCGTTGATCGCTCCGAAGATCACCGCCGCACCGATCCACGCGACCAGCGCCGGGATCGTCTCGAGCAGCGGCAGGCGCAACACGAGCCGACGCTGCACCGCTGTGGGCTGCACCCCCTCTCGCACCCACGCCACGGCACGCGACAACAGGACCAGGTTGATCGGAACGAGCAGCGCAATCTGCACCGCCAGGTACGCCCCGAAGACCACGAGGTTCAGCCGGCCGTCCTCGCCGTCGGGTCGACCCATGAGCAACCCGACGTAGGCGAGAACCACGGCTAGGCCGACGCCGTTGGCCGCGAGCTGCAGCGCCAGCACGCCTCGCACCGTGCTGCGTGCCTGCGCGGAGCCGGATGCCGGCATCGGCACGAACCGCGCCGGCGCGATGTCGGCGACCGCATCGCTCCCGTCACCCTCGTGCTCACGGTCCACCCCTCGACACTACGGCCGAGGGTCGCCGCTCCGACACCGACACACCCGCAGGTCACACCGCCGTTGCGAGGTCGGCTCGATGCGCGCCCCCCGCATCGCCGACATAGGTCAGGCCGAACGCCGCGAGGTCACCGACCTGGTCGAAACGGGACCGGGCCGAGCGGCGCGCCTCCAGCACGGCCATCCCGACGTTCTGCAGGCGACACAGGCCCGAGTAGAACGCGTCGGCGACCGCCGCTGCGGACACGTCGTCGGCAACGAACGAGTAGCCGAGGTACCCCTGGACGCCGGCCGCGAGAAACGCGGCAGCCAGCCCCGACGACGAGCCCGACCGCGACACCAGACGACGGTTCCCACCCGAACGCGCCGACTCGCAAGCCGAGTTGAAGACCACGTACGGCGGCTGCGACCACGGGATCGACGCGACGTCGTCCGCACGCAGGGAGGGCCCGTCGGCGAAGACGATCGCGCTCTCGCCCGGGCGGCGGAGATCGAATCGGCCGTGGCCGGCGAAGTGCACCACGTCGAATCGGCCGTCACGCACCAGGTCATCGAAGTGGCCACGTGTCGCGGCGGCACCGCGCAGCACCGTCACCTCGAGCGTCGCCGGACCGATCGGACCGCTCAGCGCTGCGATCGCGTCGACCTCCGCTCCAGCCGCCGGCAGGTCGCCCGTGGGATCGCCGACGGGGAGCAGTCGAACCACACGATCCTCGCCGACCGGATTGCGGCGCGGGCGCGGCCGAACCCGGGAGCTCACCAGCCCGCCGAGCGGCACCTCCAATGCGACCTCGCGCTCCAGCGCACCCGCGAGTTCCCACGGAAGGTTCAGCACCGTCTCGTCCACATCGAGCATCACCGCCGAGGGCGCCAGATCATCGAGCGCTTCGCGGACCCCACGGCCCAGCAGCAGCTCCTCGATCTGACGGCCGACGCGCCGGGTCGTCCGCTGGACATCGCGTGCCGATACGCGGCCGGTCGAGAAGCGCAGCAGCTCCTCGGCACCGTCAAGGAGCTCCCGTTCGGCGCGTGCCGACAGCACCGCGTCGCTCACCCAGGTGAGCGGCGCTCCCTCGACGTGCACCGTCACCTGGAACGACAGCGGCTCCCCCGAACGCGGCAGCCGCCGAATCGGACGACGAAGTCCGATCGTGGCAACGCTCGGGATCGAGCCTTCGCCCGACCGCCCACTTCCTCCGAAGATCATCGCGACTGCCCGGGATCGCCGACCGCCCCCGTGAGGCCGCGCTCACCCACCCAGCGCCGCCCAGGTCTGACGGCCGACCACGCCGTCGACGATCAGCCCCGCACGCTGCTGGAACGCCTTCACGGCCGCGAGCGTGGCCGGGCCGAACGAGCCATCGACCTTCAGTACCGCCCCCGCCGCGTTGAGCAGCGCCTGCAGCTGACGCACCGGCGCTCCCGCCGCGCCGGTGCGCAGCAGCGGGCGACTCGAACCGACGGCCGCCGAGACCTCGCCGGCGACGCGCCGCGCGTCCGCCGGCGAGCCCATGTATTCGAAGTGCATCGCGTCCTTGCGCCCCCGGTAAGCGCCGCCCCAGCGAAAGCCGCGCCGGATCCACAGGTCCGGTAGCCAGGGCGGCATGTCGGTCACCAGCGTCGGCCCCATCGGATTCGTCGTCGAGTTCAGGTCGATCGCCAAGCCCCAACTGTGATTCGACGGCCGATTGGTGCCGGCGATCGCGCGATTCGCATAGCCCCAGCACTGGCCGCTGTGCAGCTGATAGCCGCGACCGACCGTCTCGTTGACCAGCGCCTCCACGATCGGTGCGATCTCGCGGTGTACGAGCAGGGCGACCCCACCGGCAACCACCTTGTGCATGGCGGCGCGGTTGTCGCTCGGCCAGCCCGCGCCCCATCCACGAAACTCGGCGGTCGCCTCACGCTGGGCACCGCCGGTGCCGTCGGACTCCTCGCAGTCGTGATCGGGCGGCGGGTCGACGACCACCGGCTCCCCCGATGGCGCCTCCGGCTCCACGCCGGACACCGTGGCCTCGCTCGATTCGTCCATGTCGTCAGGTCCCTCTCGTTCGTTCACGGCGCGATCTGCGCCCACGTCGCGATCGCGCTGTTCACGCTGGTCCAGTACCCGAACGCCTCGTAGAACCACACGGCCCAGTGCGCTTGCATGTTGAGCGCCGTCGGCGGTCCCGTCGGCAGGTTGCCGTTGATCAGCGGATCGGACACGTTGCGGATCACCAGCCATTTGGGCGCGTCGGCACCCATCTCCTCGGCGACCAGTCCGAACACGGCGTCACCCATCTCGACCCCGCACCCCAACTGGTCGAGCCCGTTCGTCGATGTGCCGAATTCGAAGAAGTCGGTGGTGAGCATCGGGAGGCCCCGAGCGAAGTCGCGTCCCTCCACCAGGATCGACGGCGTGTTCACGTGACCGGGAACCATCGACACGCCCGGGTAGAAGACCGAGGGTGGCCCGAAGTCGGGCTCGACGAGGTTCGGCGCAAACGCCGCCATGAGCGCCGACGCTGCGGCCAGGTGTTTCGTGCGGATTCGCCCCGGCGAACGGAACGTGCGCCCGGCGAACGGTTCGTTCGCGAACTCGCGTGCGCATCGAAAGCGAGCCGCACGCGTGATCATCACGTCGCCCAACTCCGCCGACGCCAAGGTGGCTCCGGCCGTTCCCACGGTGATGACCAACGACGGTTCGACCTCGTCGATCATCTGGCGGATGAAGCGAGCGACCGGCAGCGTCGCCGTGCCCGGTCCGGTGGAGATCGAGTCCTGGTTGAGATGCAACTCCGACTTCACGCAGACGACCGAACGACCGCCGATCGTCGTCGGGTAATACGAGCCCAGCCGACCGATGGAGCGCGCCGGTGCGCCCTGGCGGATCTCCGAGAGGTAGCTGCCGAAGGCCCGGTCGTATCGGTACCACCCCGATCGCGGCTGCACCCCCGGCGTCAGCACGTTCGCCAAACCCAGCATTTCGGCCTGCGTCCACGTCACGACCAGTACGTCGGCGCTCGGGAGGGGATCGGAGGAACGCGGCGCAGGGGCGAGGGGCGCAGGAACGGGGGCCAGCGTCGTCGGCCATGCGATGTCGAGCGCTGGGCCACGCGGCTGCGGTCCGCCCGGGCGGCGGCGTCGGCCGAAGTCCTCCTCGGTCAGACCGAAGTCGTAGATGCGCCGAGCGAGATCGACCTCGCCCGGTTCATGGGGATGCACTCGTCGCCTCCTCGTGCGCAACCTCGCGGGCGCCGACGACCGGCTCGCCGGTGAGGATCGACCGGACGGCTGCAACCGCCGCATCGACCGAGTCGGTCACCACCACGCGCTCCCCCGGGTCGTTGAGTCGTTGGAAGATGATCCGCGACCTCGCCGTCGCACCGTCGGGCCACGTGCGCATGACCACGACGGCGGTACACGAGGTCTCGTCCACGGGTGGATCCTCGCGAGGTGCGAGTCACCGACGCGTCACCCGAACGTCGCGTCCACATGCACGGCACCGACCCGGCCTGGTGCGACTCGCCCGCAGGGTGACGCTGCGACCTACGCACCGGTGACGACGGCGTGCGAGGTTGCACCACGGGTGTGGGAATGCCCAGCTGCGGGGAGGCAGAGGGGAGCGAAACATGACGGCCGTCGACCCACGAGTTCGGGTCTCACTCATCGAGTCGTTCGGGGTGGAGGTGGACGGGTGCCACCTGCCGCTGCCTCGCAACGCCGAGCGACTGCTGGCCTATCTGGCGCTGCGAGGTGGCGTCCATCAGCGGTCCCACGTGTCGGCAACCCTGTGGCTCGACAGCCCCGAGGAACGCGCGGCGGCCAACCTTCGCACGGTTCTCTGGAAGCTCGCCGATTCGAAGGACCGGCTGGTGGCGCTGACCGGCAACCACCTCGCCCTCGCGCCCGGCGTGGAGGTGGACTACTCCCATCTCCTGCAACGGGCACGACGCTTGATCCACCAGCGAGTCGAACCCGACCTCGACGACGACGACACCGATGTCGGTTCGCTCAGCGGCGATCTGCTCCCCGACTGGGACGAGGACTGGATCCTCTTCGAGCGGGAACGACTGCGCCAACTCCGCGTGCACGCGCTGGAGTCGCTCTGCGCGCGACTCACCCGGCTCGGCCGGTTCGGCGAGGCCGTCGACGCGGGTCTATCCGCCGTGTCGGCGGAACCCTTGCGCGAGTCGGCGCAGCGCGTGCTGATCGCGGCCCACCTCGCCGAGGGCAACATCTCCGAAGCTCGACGGCAGTTCGGCATGTACCGCGGCGTACTCGCCGATCACCTCGGGATCGAGCCGACGCCCGAGCTCGCCGCGGCGGTCGGACTGCGCTGATCGTTGCCCGGCCGCAGGACCGGTCCGCAATCGAATGACCCGAGCGCCACGGCCACGCGATGCCGACGCGACGCCGACGCGACACGCCGCTCGTCAAGATCATTCGGCGTGGCGACACACCTGATCGAGCGAAGCGAGCGGCCACAGGACTGGTCCGCCAGCGCGCCCGCCGGTGGGCCATCGGATGACCTCCATGTCGTTGCCGGGCGCACGGACTGTCCGGCCGGCTCCAGCCTGCGAATCGAGGCCCCGTCGGGCACCGCGGGCCATCACCTCGACCGCACGCTCCCCCCGACCGACCTCACCGGATTCGACGATCTGATCCTCTGGGTGCATCCCAGCCGAATCGCAAACGGGACCGTCGCCGCGCCGATGCTCGCGGCCCTCGCGCTCGGATCCGGCGCCGCGCCCGCGTCGGAAGCGCACGCATGGCGACGGTACCTGCCGTTCGCCGCCGCCCGGCGCTGGTCGACGATTCGGCTCGGGCTCCGCGACGTGGAGCCCGCGACCGCCTCGCAGGTCACCGAACTACGGATCGACGTCGCCGGCGGCGGGTGGGCGCTCGATCTCGGGCCCATCGCCGCAGTCCGCTCCGAGCCGATGTCGGATCTGGACGCGGCCCTGCGTGACCGGTTCGACCGCCGCATCGAAGTCGACGGACAGCGGGTTCCCGCGGTCCTGCGCCCCGATCCGGCCGCTGGATCACCGACTCGGATCGAGATCGCCACCGCACGCGTGAGCGCGCCAACGCCTCCGAGCGAGGAGATCTGGCCACCGACTTCACCGCACACGGCCACGTGCTGCGCAGCGCCGACTCCCTCGTCGAAACCGTGGTGGACATCGTGGTCATCGCACCGACGCGCACCGCCCGCTCGTTGGTGATCGACGCGCTCCTGCGAGAGATCGTCGAGCGTCCGTCGCTGATCGTCGGCCACCTGCCCGCTACCACATCGGTCGAGCGTCCGGCGCAGGCCGACATCGACCTCCGCCTACGAGTCATCGCGCCGCTGCCGAGCACGCAGCGGTCGCGCCTCACCGTGGTGCACGGCCAGACCGTCATCTCGTCCGACCTACGCGACGCCGGCTGAGTCGACGCCGCCCCGACCCAAGCGCATCAACCTCAAGGAGCAGCTGCATGGCGTACAACATCGGTCTGAACGTCATCGAGGTCGACGGCAGCGCGTCGCCCGCCATCGTCGGCGCCGCCACATCGGTGGCCGGCCTCGTGCTCGACACCGCACGCGGTCCCGTGAACACACCGACGCGGATCTCGTCCTTCCCCGACTTCGTGGCCCGATTCGGTGGGTTCGACCCGAGCAGCGTGGCCGCGTTCGTCGTGAAGGGGTTCTTCGACAACGGCGGCTCGATCGCCTGGGTCACCCGCGTCGCATCGGCGCCGAGAACCGCGTCGCTGCAACTCCGCACCGGCGCCGGCAACAACGCCAGAGACACCCTGCGGTTCGCCGCCGGCAACCGCGGGCAGGACCACCCGGGAGCGTGGGCGAACGGACTCGGCGTCGACGTGACGGCGAGCGCCGAGACCACCCTCGGCGCGGCGAACCCTGCTGTGACCCAGACGGGCGCCGTGGTCGCGTCGGTCGCCGGGTTCAGCCGCGACGACGTGGCGATCGTCACCGACGACACGCGGTCGCGCCTCGTCACCATCACCGCGATCGACCCCGATAGCCGTCAACTCAGCTGGGACGCTCTCCCGAACTTCGCCGACTTCGACGTCGCCAAGACCCGGGTGCGCTCGAGCGACTTCGACATCACCATCCGCGCCTCCGGCACCGGAGAGGTGCTCGAAACGTGGACGCGGCTGACACTGCGACGCGACGCTCCGAACTACGCCGTCACCCGGCTGAACGATGGGCGATCCGGGTCACGCTGGGTCACCGCAACCGATGCGCGCGGCGCCGATCAGCTCGGGGCCGGCAACGTCGGGCGCGCCGAACCGATGGCGCTCGCAGGCGGCAGCACCACCGCACCCACCGCATCCGACTACGCGGGCACCGACGCCGTCACGAAGACCGGGATGCGCGCATTCGACCCACTCGACGTGCAGCTCGTCGCCACCGACTCCAGCGACGCCACCGTGATCCGATCGGGCCTCGACTATTGCGAGTCCCGCGGCGACGCCATGTTCGTCGGGTCGGTTCCGCAGGGATCCATCGGCGACGGAAGCGCCAGCGGCTTCACCGCCAATCTGCGCGGCAAGAAGGTGTACGGGGCGCTCTACGGGCCGTGGATCTCGGTGCTCGATCCGCTCGCCACAACCGCCCCGACCCGGTCGGTGCCACCCACCGGCCACATCCTCGGTGTGTTCGCCCGCACCGAGACCATCCGCGGGATTCACAAGGCGCCCGCCGGCGACGAGGCACGCCTGCTCGGCGCGCTCGACGTCGAGTACCGCCTGAGCGACGTCGATCACAGCTCGCTCGTTCGCGACGCCGGCATCAACGGCATCCGGGCGATCCCGGGCGCGGGCATCGTGATCGACGCCTCACGCACCCTCAGCACCGATACCCGCTGGCTCTACGTGAACGTTCGACTCCTGTTCAACTACGTGAAGTCGTCGCTGCGTCAGGGCCTCCGGTGGGTCCGCCAGGAGCCCAACCGCGACACCCTATGGAACGCCGTCAACTACGGCACCGTCCGCCCCTTCCTCATGGGCCTCTGGCGTCAGGGCGCCTTCGGCACCGGCGACCCCGACGACGTGTTCACCATCGTGTGCGACGCGTCGAACAACCCGCCCGACGAGGTCGACAACGGCAACTTCCACCTCGACGTCACCTTCTACCCGTCGCGACCGGCCGAGACGATCGTGATCAGCGTCGGTCAGCAGCCCTCGGGTGCATCGGCGGGCGAGTCGTGAGGTCCGACGCCGCACCCACCGTTCAGCGATTCCACGAAGGGAGCACGACGTGCCGCAAGTAGGCGACATCTGGGAGTCCTACCGGGCGAACGAGTTCGTCCTCATCATCGAAGGCCGAGTCAGTCCGAGCGTCACCAAGGTGAGCGGGCTCAGCGAAGGCGAAGTCGAGACGATCGAGCAACCCGTCGGTGGCAGCATGCTCGTGCACAAGATCGCCGGGGCCAAGGTGAAGTACGAGCCGCTCACGATCGAGCGGTACGTCGACGGGAGCGCCGACGACTCGCTCTTCGCCGACTGGTTCCGCTCGGTTTTCAGCCTCAATTCCGCGACACAGGGCGGGTCGGGCCTGCGTCGCAACGGGATGATCGAGAAGCGCCACAACGGCGTGCCGGTCATTTCGTTCGCGTTCTACGGCGCGTGGATCAAGTCGTCGAAGTTCACCGATCTCGAAGCCGGAAGCACGGGCCTGTTCAAGCAGACCATCGTGCTCGAACACGAAGGGTTGGAACGTGTTGTCTGAAACCACTGCACCACCACGCCGCGAACACGACGCGACGCTGCCGATCGGCTACGTCGATCGAGACGGGGTCGCCCACCGCAAGGTCGTTCTGCGCAAGATGACCGGTCGGGAGGAGGCCATCCTGGCGGACCGCCGCTTCCAACGAAACGGCGGCAAGCTCGTCACCGAACTGTTGCACAGCTGCATTCTGCGCATCGGCGAGGACGAGCAGATCACCAGAGCCGCCGTGTCGTCGCTCTACAGCGCCGACCGCAACTACCTCCTGTTGCGGCTGCGTTCGATCACCTTCGGTCCCGAACTCGACGCGACCTACACCTGCCCGACGTGCGGCGCCGTCACGGCGGTGACCGAGGACCTCGACTCGCTACCCGTGGTCGAGGCCGACGACGGTGCCGAAGTGCGAATCGAGCTGGAGGACGGCTACATCGACCGGGACGGCTCGTTGCACACGACCATGGTCTTGCGCCTCCCCACCGGTGCCGACGAAGAGGCCGTCGCGTCGCAGATGCGCGACAACGCGTCGACAGGAAAGAACGCGCTGCTCGCACGCTGTGTGCAACGCCTCGGTGACCTCGCACCACATCGCCTCGACGCGATGGGACCGAAGATCATGGCCGACCTGACGATGACTGACCGTCGCCTCATCGACCGAGCGTTGAACAGCGAGGCGCCCGGTGTCGATCTGGTCCGCCACCTCGACTGCGACGCCTGCGGACGGGCGTTCACCGCGAGTTTGGACCTCTCCAATTTTTTATCACTGGCCTAGACCTCGACGGATTGCGCCGTGAGGTCTTCTTCCTCGCCTACCACCTCCACTGGTCCTGGGAGGAACTGATGTCGCTCGACATCGCCGAACGCCAGGCCTACGTCCGACTGCTCGTCGAGCAGATCGAGCGGGAGAACGCGCGCCTCGACGAGACGGGGCGATGACGTGCCGATCGCGCTGCTCCTGACGGCCCCGGTCGACGCCCTTCGTCGCGGCATCAAGCGGTGGGCACCGTGGCAGGGCCTCGCCGAGAGCGAGGCGCTCGTGCTGCGACGATGGCGCGGACGGTTCCTGACGAACTGGTTCGGTACCGCGCTTCCGCTCGTCGGCGTGACACCGCTCGTCGCGGTGGCCAACCTCGGCGAGCTCCGTGCGCGGCTGCGAGGGATGCACGGTCGCGGCGTCGGACCGAACGGCCGAACCGACGACGCCGGGCTGCTCGAACCGCTGCTCGGCTCCGGCGGGATGCTCGTCGGCCTCCTCGCGACGCCGCTCACCTCCGTCGCCGCCGTCCCGCGACCGGCGCCGCGCTGCGCTCCGGGGCCGCCTGGTGGCGGTGCCTGCTCGCCGTGCTCGCCGCGCCGCCTCGCGTCCGTCGGCATCTCGATCGTGGGTCTGGCGGGGCCGATCGGAATCGCCTTGACGCTCGGTACCCAGGCACTCGCCGGCGATCACGCGTTGTTCGACGTGCTGCGGCTCGGAGCCGGAATCGGACCGGCGCTCCAGCCGATCTTCGGCGGCATCGCCTGGCTGTTCTCGCGGGTGGTCCCCCTGGTGCCGCTACTGGTCGACGTAGCGCTCTCCATTCGCTCGCTGATGACCGGCATCGCCGCGATGCTCGGCGACATCGCTCGCTCGATCCCCGACACGATCACGGCGCTGTTCGGGCCCGAGGGTGCAGCGCTCGGCGCGTTGATCGCGGGGTTGGGCGGCCTGCGCCACGCGATGACCGGTCTCACAGCCCGATTCCACACGCTGCGCGACGCCGTCACGACGGCGTTCTCGCCGGTGACCTCACCGCTCAGGACCTTCGCCACTCGTTTCGTTCCCGGCGATGTCATCCGCAAGCACCCACTCGTCGTCGCGGTCGGCGGGTTCTCCCGATCGCTCCCCGTCTTGGGAGCGCACTGGAAGGACCTGATCACGACGTTGCCGCTGTGGATCGGCGACATCATCGTGGCCCTGACCAAGCCGTCGAGCGGGCCGGCCTGGTGGCTCACACTCAAGAAGACCGCGACAGACCGAGCAGTCGCGGCCGCCCGCCTACTGACAGCGATGCCTGAGGCCCCGCCACCACTCCCGGCCGTCCCGACGTTCGCAGCATTGCCCACCGCGGCGCGAGCGCGGGCGTCGGCCGGGGCTCCCAGCCCCACCCTGGCCGCCATCACCGACGCGTTCACCGCTGCATCGGCGGCTGCCGGTCGTCGTGCACCGTCGGTGCTTCCGCCCGCTGGCGCTCGCGTGCGACGCGAAGTGTCCGACGCCCACGACCGCTTCGCCGAGGTCGCCCGGTCGCTCGAACTCGCACGGACCGCGACCGAACCGCACGCGGCCCCGATGATCCGATCCCTCGAGGACGTGCTCGTTCGCGTGGAAGCGACGATGGACGCCTCGCGCAGCGCGTACCCGGTGAAGGACGTCGCGTCGACCCTCCCGCTCCGGCTGCACGTGACCGAGCTCGCGGTGGAAGGCGCGGCGACCTCGCCCGCGGGCGTGCGACGATTCGCCGATCGCGTTCGCGCCGCCCTCGCCCAGCAGACGTTCTCGGCCGCGCAGGTGCTGTGATGCCCATCGACTTCGCCGCCGTCGCCGATCGCTATCGCGAGCCTTTCCGACGGGAGACGGCAACGATCGACCTGCTGTTCCTCCGGATCGGACAGCGCCTGGTGCTCGCCGCTCGCCGTGCCGCGGCGGTCGCCACGACGACGACCCACCTGCCGGACCTCGACTTCGTCGACGGCGCACTGGTTGTCCGCGCGATGGTCCCCCCGACCCCGGGGCGGCCGGTCGGGCCGGACCGCATCGTGGACGACCTTCGACGCGGCGTCGGCCAGGCCGTCGCCGGCATGGAGGGCGCGATCACGGGACCGGCCAACGACATGGCGTTTCTCGACCTGCTCGGCGGCCTGGCGCGGCCGTTGCGCGCGGCCGCCGAACGGCCGGACACGCTCGTGCAACTCCTGGGCGCGGCGACCGCTGCGTTCGCTCGGCTCAGCCCGCCGGACACCGCTACGTCGCCCGCCGGACCGTTGGCCGATCGGATCGTCGAGGCCGCCGCGAAGGTGACTGAGGCGGTCGGAACGCTGCCGGCGCTGCCCGGCGCCTTCGACGCGGCGGTCGCCGCCGCTCGAGCCACCGGCGACTCGGCAATCCTCGGCGGAGCACAACGGATGGAGGCCGAACTCCTCGGCCTACGGAGCGACGCGCGCTGGTGGATCCTGGTCGCCGTCGACACAGCCGGCGTCGCGACGATCGAGCTCCTGACCCTGCAGCACCTCGTCGAGTCGGGCCTCGCGACGCTCGCAACGATCCCCGGCGCGCTGAGCACCTTCACGGAAGCGCTCGTCCCGGTGCTGACCAGCGTGCGCGAGTGGGCGAACTGGATCTCGGCAGTCCTGGTCGTTTACGCCGACGCGATTCGCGCCGTCGCCGATCTGCGCATCGTCCTCCCAGGCCTGGTGACACCCACGCTCGGTGAGTTGTTCGAGATGGGCGTCGACGGCACTGCCAAGATCATGCGGCAGTCCCTGCATGCCGGCCTGGGTGTCGCGACCCCGGCGCTGTCGATGGCTCCGACACAGGTTCGCGGCCTCCACGACCTGATCGACGCGGTCCTCATGAACCCCGGCCCGGTGCCCGGAGGCGTGGTCACCGCCCCCATGACGGTGGGGTTCCCCGATCTGTCGACCGCACTCACCGGATCAGAGCGAACACGGCTCCTCGATGCAGTCGACCGCGCCGGGCTCGGCATCGAACTCGGCATCCGACGCAGCGTCGATGCGGCGGCGGCCGGCATTCGCGATATCGGGTCCCGCGCAACGCTGCCGATGGCCCAACTGCCGACCCACGGCGCCACCCAGCCGATCGACCTCGGCAGGCTCGGCGAGGTCACGCACCTCGCCGGGCGGCCCGCGAGCCCGCTCGCCGACGCGTGGGAACGCAACCTCGTCGATCAGGGATTCGCCGCGACCGCCGTCGCCATGCCGTTCCTCCTCGCCCGGATGCGCGAGCTGTGGCGCGCACGACGCCCGCCGGAGGCGCACCCGATCTCACCCCATGCGCTCGTGCGGCGGGCGCGGCAGCACGGGATGCACGTGCCCGAACTCGTCGTAACCGTCGACGGAAGCGCACTGACCGATGCGACCGCGGCCCGTGTTGCGCACGCCGTCGCCGCCGGCATCGGCGACGCCGCAACCGCCGCGCTCCACCGCGCCGAACTCGGCGGAGGTCGATGATGGACGACGATCTCATCACGCAGATAGGGCTGCTGCTCACCCAGGTTCGGTTCGCCCGCATGGCGCTCGAGGACATCGAGCGCTCGACCGCCAAGTACGCCGGGCTGTCGCTGAGCATCGGCGCGTCCGGCTCGCAACCCTTCGGCGCTCCCCCGATCCAGGACGGCGCACTGAAGGTGTTCGTCGTCAACCTCGGCGACCTCGCCGTGCCGACCGGCGGTGACCTCATCTCGGGGATCCTCGGCGGCGCGGGGCGGTTCCTGGGCGGATTCCTCGGCCAACTGGTCGGTGGGACCATCAGCGGGGTCGCATTCACCCCCATCACCCTTGCCCACATGGCGTCGATCACACGCGACGCATCGACGTTGTACGGCCTCTACCTCGATGCTCAGAAGGCGAAGCCGCCAGAAGCGGACACCGGTGCCGCCGGCTGGTTGCAGGTCGTGCTCGCGTTGCCTCCCGTTCTCGACGGACTCACCGTGGCGTTGCCGATGGTCACCGGTACGGTCGCTTCGCTGCTCGCCCGACTGCCCTCGCTGCAGATCGTTGTGAGCGATCTCGTCGTGTTCGCCGCGGGCACGACGCTGCGACTCCGCGCCTTCGCGTTCGCGCTGATCTCCGACACGTTGCAGCTGTCGGCGCGGCTCGCCGCCGGCACCCTCGAGATCGTGTCGAAGACGGCCGGATCGATCATCCAAGCCATCTTCGCGGCGCTCAAGAGCACGCTCGAAGCAACCTTCGCGGTCATCGATCAGGTCGGGCCAGGCCTCGCCCGCACCATGAACCAGCTGATCGCGTTCCTCGGCCGAGATGTTGTGGCGGCGCTCGACGCGATCGGCGGGAGTTCGGTCGTTCGGCTCGTCTGGCACTTCTCGGTCAGCCTGCCGCTCATTCTGCCGGCGCTGGCCAAGATCAAGGGGACCCCGCTCTCGATCGCCGAGACCGACGCCCTGACCGAGGCGCAAATGATCGCCCGCACGGCGACATTCATGGCACCGAGGCCGAAGCTCGCCGGGTTCCCCGACCTCGCCACAACGGTGACGAAGGCACAACGGGATGCCTCGTTCCGAGCGCTCGAGCAGCTCGGTCTCGGCCTGAGCGATCAGTCAACGAAGGCGTTCGGCGCAGCAACATCCGGAATCAGCGCCGTGACGACCCTCGTCACCACCGAGCTCGCGGCGTCGGACGCTCGGCTCAAAGGCGACCTCGCCGACCAGCTCAAAGCCGCCGCCCGAGACACGGCCAACATCAGCAACCAGCTCCACGCGGCGGCAACGGCGTCGTCGGGATTGCCGCAGGTCGACGCGATGGCGGCGGCGTACGAGAAGTGGCTGGCCGGACGCGGGTTCGACTCGCTGATGTCTGCCGTACGCCTCCGACTCGGCGACGAGGCTCGTCTCACCCCGGAACGATCCGCGCTCGCAACCGTCGTCGACCGCAGCCGCGAGCTCGGCGGCGATCCCCATCGAGATCGACCGGATCCGAATCGAACTCGTAGCGCCCGCCACGTCATCGGCCAGACGTGACTCGCCGGCATCCCGGATCGGGTCGGCGACCAGCGCCGCCGCCCGCGGCGGGGCCTACCTCGAATCGGTCCCGACAACCCCGTCTCCGGGAGGCGCCTGACATGGCGATGAGCGGCTACATCGCGAACGTCCTCCAGGTTCCGCCGCTGGTGTTCCGGTTCCAGATGAACCCGTCGGTGCTGAGCGAGAAGCGATCGTTCGAATACAAGGATCAGCCGGCGGCCGCCGTCACGCCCGTTCCCACCGCGAAGCCCGACGAGAAGCCGTCGATGCTGGGTGCTGTCACCGGCTTCCTCGGCGGCGCGTACGAGGGCGCCAAGAAGCTCGGCCCCAAACTCACCGCCACGACGCCGGTGAGCGCCGGCCCGCAGGCGGGCAAACCCCGGGTGATCGAGTTGGAGTTCCCGCTCGACGCGAACTGGACCGAACCGGACGGCAGCTACCGCTGGGGTTCGCCGAGGATCGACCTCGACCTGCAGATCCTGCGCAGCTTCGTGAACCCGGGGCTCGCGATCACCGACGTGCTCGACGCGCTCGGCGGGGTGTTCCTCGACAAGTGGAAGCCCCCGGAACTCTCGCTGCGCTACGGCGGCGTTTCGCTCACCGGCGTCATGACCGACCTCAACATCAAGGTCGTGTCGTTCTTCGACGACGGGTCGCCACTGCGGGCCGAGATCAACGCCGTCATCAAGGAACAGACCTATTCGATCGCCGCGGTCACCGGCACGATCGGCCGGCTGCTCGACACCGGCAACGCCGCGCTACGAACCCCGATCGGCGACATCGCCGCCGCCTCGCCCATCGGCGGGCTCTTCGACTGAACGGACGACCCGATGCCCCGCACAGCCGCCTCCCGCCACCATCTGCTCCCCGTGATCGACGCGCCCGACGCCGACGGTGTGCCCCGCCGAACGCTCGCCATCCGGCGCGGCGTCGCCTCGCCCGACGCGATCCGCCACCACGTGGTGTCGGCCGGCGACACGTTCGAGTCGCTCGCCGATCGCTACCTGTCGACGCCCGAGCTCTGGTGGCTCATCGCCGACGCGAACCCCGTGCTCGCCGACCTCGACCTGCGCCCCGGCACCGTCGTGGCGATCCCCACCGCGTGGCCCGCCGCCGAGCGCAGCAGGAGGTTCTGATGGATCGCGACGCCACACCGACGGCGCGGGTGTCCTGGCAGGGCCGCAGCCTGACCGACGCGGTGCTCGACGTGGAAGTGGAGGACCACGACCGCCTCAGCGACCGAGCCGTCATCGAGCTGTCCGACCCGGGCGGAATGATCGCGTCGATCGTGC
Source organism: Actinomycetota bacterium (assembly GCA_016703525.1). Classification (GTDB taxonomy): domain Bacteria; phylum Actinomycetota; class Acidimicrobiia; order Acidimicrobiales; family Microtrichaceae; genus JADJBW01. The sequence continues at coordinate 18,235 of JADJBW010000001.1, forward strand.
TACCCGGCCACAGCATCGCGGTCGAGCTTGGAAGCGGCGCGGCCACAACCACCGTCTTCACCGGCATCGTGCGCGGCTCGACCTGCCACACCTCGGCCGAGTACGGCGACCGCATCAGCATCGAGGCATTCGACCGCACCTGGCTCCTGCACCAGGAACGCCGCACCGAGGACCACGTCGGCTCGATCAATTCGATCGTGACGTCCATAGCGCAGCGCCACTCGCTGGTGATCGGCCAGATCGAACCGGACGACGAGGTGCAGTATCCCGAAACGAACCCATACCGCCAGCACGACCGAACCGACCTCGAAGCGATCCAGGACCTCGCGGAGCGGCATCGTGCACGGACGTTCGTCGAGCGGAACGACGGCGCCGATCGCTTCTACTTCATCGGGACGCGCCGCCTCCTGCAGGCCGAGCCGCTCGCAACGCTGCACGCGGCCCCGCACGGGAACCTCGTCGAGTTCCGCTACGAATACGACGCCGACGCCGCCGCGCCGCAACTGCGAGCCGCCGGGCTCGACGCCCGGACGGGCGACCTCGTGCAGGCGCTGAGCGCCGCACCCGACCAGATGGGTCCGATGGCGATCGATCCTGCCCGACGGCGAGTGCTCGAACACCATCACGCCGGCCTCGGCACCGCGTACCAACAGGGCATCGACGAGGCGAACGCCGCGCTCCCGACTGCGCCCCACCCGCAACCGATGACATCACACGGCGGAATCACCGACCGCCTCGCGGCATCGCTCGCTGCCGACCCGACAGCAGCACGCGGTGCGCGCGGCTGGGGGCAAGTCGGAGGAACGCCGGAACTTCGTGCCAAGTCGATCGTGGAGATCGACGGCATCGCTCCGTGGGCCTGTGGGCGCTGGTACGTGGCCGCCGCGACGCACCGCTACCGGGCGGCAGCCGGCGGCGGCCCGGCAACGTACGCGACTCACCTGGCGGTGACGCGATGAACGCACCGCCGAACCACGGGTCGGGCGACCTGCACCGCCACGTGGGCCGCTACTACGGCAAGTACCGCGCGTCCGTGGTCGGCATCGACGACGCCGACCAGCTGGGAGCGATCGACGTGACGGTCCCGTCGGTGTTCCCCGACGGCCACCGCGTGCGAGCACGGGCCTGTTTCCCCCCGGGCACGTTCTGGGTGCCGCCGATCGGCGCGACCGTCTTCGTCGAGTTCGAGGCCGGCGACCCGGCCCAGCCGCTGTGGGTCGGTGTGTGGCACGCGGTCGGAAGTCCGCCGGAGAAGTCCGCTGTCAGCCCGCCCGAGGTGCGCATGCTGCACACCCCGTCGGGACACGAGATCAGATTCCACGATCGCGAAGGGGAGGAGCGCATCGTCGTGCGGCACCGCAGCGACGCGTTCCTGTCGATCGACGAACACGGCAGCGTCGTCGTGGCGGCGAAGGACGGCTCGTACGTGTACCTCAACGCCGACACCGGCGAGGTCAGCATCGTGTCGAAGCAGGGCCACCTGGTCTCGATGAACGACGACGGCGTTGCGGTCGCGAGCCACGACGGGTCGGTGGTCGATCTCGGATCCAAGGTGAAGATCACCTCGCCCGGCGCCGTGCAGGTCGTTGGGAAGTCGGTGGAGATCGCGGCCGGATCGATCGTGCTCGGCGGCGACAAGGCGCAGCTCTCGTTGATGGTCGCCGAGATGTTCGCTCCCATCTTCAACGCCCACGTGCATCCGACGGGGGTCGGACCCTCGGGCCCCGCTGTCCCACCGCTGGTCCCCGCGGCGGTCAGCTCGAAGTCGGTGAAGGTGATGCCATGAGCCGATGCCGGTTTCCCGACGTGACCCTGCCGCTCCCCGCGCTCCCGTCGCTGGGCGTCGCACTCCCCGCACTCCCCGACCTCACCCTCCCCACACTGCCCAACCCACCCGACCTCGGCCCACTCCCCCACCCCCGACCTCACCCTGGCGCTCCCCACGCTCCCATCGCTCGGCGTCGCCCTCCCCGCACTCCCCGACCTCACCCTCCCCACACTGCCCAACCCACCCGACCTCGGCCCACTCCCCACCTCCGACCTCACCCTGGCGCTCCCCACGCTCCCATCGCTCGGCGTCGCACTCCCCGCCCTCCCCGACCTCACCCTCCCCACACTGCCGACGCTCCCACCATGCCCGCTCGACTGACCACCGACCTCGAACCACCAGCCCCGGAGGACCCATGCCGTTGAACAAGGATCAGCTCCGCACCGCGATCCTCGACGTGCTCGTCTCGCTCGCGAACGCGAAGGAACCCGCCGACCAGCAACAGCGGCTTGCGACTGGCCTCGCCGATGCCATCGACAGCTACGTCAAGGCCGCCGAGGTGCGCGACGTGAAGGTCGCGGTGAGCCCGAACGTGATCGCATCGCAACACGGCGTCGGGGCACTGCAATGAGCGGGCGACCGATCGACTCGATCTCGGGGCTCTCCCAGCCGTTCCGGGTGGATCCCACAACGGGGCGCCTCGCGACCACCAGCGGCGCGGCGAAGATCGACCAGGACATCGCCGTGCTCCTCGCGACGCGCATCGGGGAACGCCCGCTCCAGCGATCGTTCGGCACGCGACTTCGATCGCTCGTCCAACAGCCCCTCGACGACGTGCTGATCGACGCGATCCCCGAGGAGATCAGCGCCGCCCTCCTCCAGTGGGAACCCCGCGTCCTCGTCACCGGTGCGGAGGTGTCGGTCGAGCATCGCGACGGCGCGCCGGTCACCCGTGTCCACGTGCGGTACCGCAACATCGTCGACTCGTCCGAGCAGACCGCGGTGGTGGAGCCGTGAGCGGCGGCCCGGCCCCGTCGCCGCCGCCGGCGATCGCGTACACCGACAAGGACTTCGCCTCATTGCGCGATGCCATGTTCGAGCTCGCGGCGCTGCGGTTTCCCGAGTGGACCGACCGCTCGTCCGCCGATCTCGGGGTGCTCCTGGTGGAGCTCGTCGCGTATCTCGGCGACGTCGTCTCGTACCACCAGGACCGCCTGGCCAGCGAGCAGTTCCTCGCGACGGCGGTCGAGCGCCGGTCGGTACAGGACCTGCTGCACCTCATCGGGTACGAGCTGCACCCGCCCGCTCCCGCAACCGCATCGTTGACCTTGCTCCTCGACGAACCAACGGGCGATCCCACGTTCACGCTCGCGCGAGGCGCCACCTTCGAGACGACGGCCGATCCGAGCTCCGGCACACCGTCGGTGCCCTTCACCTACCTCGGGCCCGATCTGACGGTCGATCGATCGACCCTCCCCGTCGAAGGCCGGCTGCGTCGACTCGACGGCGTGATCGCGACCAACTGCCGCCGCGTTCTCGACGAGCGGGTCGGCGTCTCGACGGGCGAGCCTGGCCAGCAGTTCGCCCTCGCGCAGACGCCCGTGGTTCCGGGCTCGGTGCGCGTGTCGCTCGACCTGGGAGGGCCGGTCGAGGAGTGGGACGTGCGCGACGATCTGCTGTTCCACGTCGCCGACGACCTGACCGTCGTGACATCGGGCCCCACGTCGCGCGACGTGACGGTGCGGTACGGATCCGAGCTCGTGCCGACCGCACGGATCGTGTTCGGCGACGGCACCTACGGGCTGATCCCACCGTCCGGCGCTGTCGTGTCGGTGTCGTACCTGTGCGGCGGAGGGACGCGAGCGAACGTCGCCGCGTCGACGATCACCCAGATCAAACCGACCGTACCCGGCCTCTCCCGGGTGACGAATCCGCTTCCCGCGACCGGCGGAGCCGACGCCGAGTCGATCGAACACGCTCGCGCCTTCGGGCCGCTCGCGTTCCGATCCGGCGACCGCGCCGTGACGCTGTCGGACTACGTCACGATCGCCCGGCAGGCGGGCGGCGTCACGAAGGTGCGCGCACACAGCTCGGGGTGGAACCGTGTCGACCTGTACGTGGGCGCCGAGGGCGGGGCCTTCGCACCCGTCGACGACGACACCAAGCGCCGCCTCATGGCGTACTTCGAGCCGCGGCGCATGGTCGGGACGTCGGTGCGGATCAAGGACGCCACAGCGGTGCCGATCGACATGACCGTCGAGGTCTGGTGCGAGCACTTCCGCGAGCCGACCAGCGTGCTCGACGAGGTGCGCCGCGCCGTCGGCGATCTGGTCGCGTACCGCAACGTCGAGTTCGGGCGCCCGATGTACCTCTCGAAGGTGTACGAGGCCGTCGAGGCGCTGACCGGGGTCGCCGCAGCGAACGTCTCCCGCTTCCGCCGAGCCGACGCAGCCCCGCTGCCCGATCGGCTGTCGGGACGGCTGCAGGCCCTCGGCCTCGGAGACTTTCAGCCCGCCATCGACGTTGTCATCGGCGGCGCGCTCCCGGCGTTCGGCCGCATCGACATCGGCGAGTTCGAGATCGCGGTGCCCGGCGACATCGAGGTGGTCGTGCTCGACTCGGTGGCGCGGCCGCGATGAGATGGTCGGATCTCCGTGCGCGAGCCGACATCGTCGGCGGACGAGTCCTCGTGTGGTGGCGCGTCGACCTCGACGAAGGCGACTCGGTCGACCAGATCCCGCCGGTCGTGGTACGACGCAAGCAGCGGGACTTCGAGTACCCCGAGCGCTCATCCACCGGCTCGGCCGACCCGATGCTGGCATTCGCGTCGACCGACGAGTTCATCGCCGAACTCGTGAGCGCCGGAGGACGGCACGAGACGGTGCCGCTCGGCCCGGCCGAACTCGGCACCGACACCTGCACTGGGGAGATGCACACGGTCGGATCGGCCGATGGTCAGGCCGAACTCCTGCGCTGGCGTGAGGTGCATACCCACGACGATGCGGGCCGCGTGGTCGCCGCCGAGGTCACGGTGATCGACTCGGGTCGCGGGGCCAACGGGCTGGAGTCCGGGGTTCCGTGGTACTACGAACTCGGCCCCGCGGCCGCCGACGACCCGTCACCATGGCGGCGCCGCGCCATCGCGACCCCCACCGCGCCGCGACGGACCGGCGCCTGGCTCTATGACGCACTCCCCAACATCTACCGGGCAGACGACGACACCACGACCGCTACGGGTCTCCCTCCATGGATGCCCGAGGTGCGCGGGAGCCACGGTCAGTTGCGCCGATTCCTCGACGTGGTCGGGTGCACGCTCGACCATTTGCGCAGCCGCGGCGTCCACCTCGACCGCCTGCACACGCTCGACGATGTCGACGCACGCTTCCTCCCCGAGCTCGCGTCGTGGGTCGGCTGGGACCTCGCGATCGACCGGCCGATTCCTCAACAGCGCCACGAGGTCCGCCACGCGGCCCGTCTCTACAGCATGACCGGCACGCTGCCCGGGTGTGCGATATGGACCGAGCGGCTCGTCGGCTGGCGTCCGGCCGTGCACGAGTTCTGGCCGAACGTGTTCTTCACCAACCACGTGGGCGACGCGACGGTTCCCCTCGACAACGGCTCGTTCACGGTCGACACCGGCGACCCCGCCGCGCTCGCGCTCGGCACCCGTACCGACACGGCCGCCTACACGCACGACGCGAGCCCCGACGGCCGCTACGCACTCGACAAGGTGGGGCTGTTCGTCACGCCCGAGCCGTCGCAGACCGCCGTCGAGGTCGACGCCCTCCGGCGGCGGCTCCTCGACAATCAGCACGTGTTCCTACCGGCCAACGTTCGAGCGGTGGTCGTGATCGAGGCGGACGACGACGAGGTGCACGAAGAAGTGGTCGTCGCGGTGACATCCAGTACGGATCAGATCTGATCGGGGAACAGCATGGTCGGCAACTTTTCGAACCACGGCATCGACACCTTCGATCCCGACAAGGACTACATCGGGATCAGGCTGCAACAGGGCGTACCGCTACTCGACCGCGACTGGAACGAGCTCGAGGACATCCGTCGCGCGGCCGAGCGAACCATCCGCCAGGTGTACCTGGGCGACGGCGTGCCGACCCAACGGGACTTCGCGGTGCGCCCAGCAGGACTCGACGACGAGGTTGAGATCGCACCCGGACACGCGATCGTCGCCGGGTTCGACGTGTGGAGCCGGGCGGCGGTGACACTGTCGGAGCAGGGCGCGAGCGTGCCGCTGCCGCCCGCCCGCACTGCGACCGACATCGTCGAGCTATGGCTGACGGTCGCGACGACCCGGGTCGACTCGACCGTCGACGCGGACCTGCGCAACGACCAGGATGTCGGCATCGAGACGTGCGTGCGCGACCGACTCGACTGGGTGGTCGTCGCCGTCTACGACGGCGACCCGCCACCCGACTCGGCGATGCTGCTCGCTCGGGTCGTGCGTCGAGCGGGCGACCGCAGCGTGCGCGACGACGACATCGCGGATGCGCGCCGTGTGGGCATCAACCTGGGCGCCGTCAGCGACCGGGTGGCCGAGGCGCTGCGCCGATGCGACGTGCTCGACGCGAAGGTCCTCGCCGCCCTCGCGCGCCTCGAGGCGGTGCAGCGCGACGTGAACGAGCTGTTCTGGGAGCTCTCGGTCGGGGCCGACCGGACCGACGTGCTCTTCGGGGCGAAGGCGACCGTCACCGTGACGGTGCGCAACCGCAACGGGGTGCCGATCCCCGGCGCGAGGCTTGCGTTGTCGAGCGACTGGGGAACGCTGCCAACCACATCGGTCACCGCCTCTGCGACCGGCGAGGCCACGTTCGAGCTGGTGGGGGTCGCGCCCGAGGTGCCGTTCAAGTTGGCCGACTTCGGCGTCCTCGGGCAGGTCGCGCTCAAGGTCGAACAGGTGACGCTGAAGAACCCCGGCGCGATCCAGTTCGCGAAGCTGACGCTCGACCCGAACGAGGTGGCCGTCGTGTCGAAGTACCTTCCCGCCGCGCATCTCGTCGACCTGGTCAGCGATGTCGCCTCGCCGCAGCTGGTCGAGCGACCGCCGGAGCGCACGGCAACGGTCACGATCCATGCGATGGAGGCGAACGGAGCCATCGTGCGGGGGGTGGGCACCGTGCAGATTCGGTTCGGCCAGTGGGTGCGGCCCTGGATGCTGTCGAAGCTCGGCCAGATCGCGCAACAGGTGCAGGTGGAAGCCCGGGTGGGTGACGCACTCCGGCGCCACCTCGACCCCGCCACGGGCGTGCTCGACACGACGAAGCTCTCGACGAGTGAACTGCCGCGCCTGTTCCAGTCGGTCGACGTGACGACCTCCGACGCCATCAAGTCGGCGCTGTTCGACGACCGCGGCCTCGCCGACGAGCAACTGCACGGCAGCGGCGTGATCGCCCAGACGCTCGCGCAGGAGGCCACCTCGTTGGTGGGCGCCGCGACCGCCCGGGCGATCACCACCCAGGTGCGGCAGTTCGAACAGGACACCGACCTGCCGGCCTTCGGCAGCGCGCAAGCGATCGCAGCGACCTCCGAGCTCACCCAGGCGACGGCACAGCTCTCGGCCGGGCTTGCCCAGAGCCAGAAGCAGATGTTCTCGCTGCGTATGCGAGGCGTGTGACGTGGCCGTGCACGGCAGGGTCCGCGACACGCTGTGGGACGCCCGGCGGCGCGTCTCGCTCCGTACCGACTGGAGGGACAATCTCGTCACGTTTGCGTTCGCGGATGCGATCGGCGAGCTGCTCGTGGGTTCACGCCATGCGCGTCGGCTGGGCTGGCTCGCGGTCGGCCGAGGCGACGACAGTTGGGATGCGGCCGCGCCCGCACCCGACCGGGGTCGACGCGCGCTGCACGATGAGATGGCGCGTCTGCCGCTCGTCCCCGGATCGACCCTGACCTACCACCCGCGCCTGCGCCAGGTGCGGGCCTCCGCCCGCTTCGGGCCCGGCACCGCAACGGGCTCGATTCGAGAACTCGGCGTGATCGCCGGCGTCGCGTCGATCCGGCCGGCGAGCGGAACCACCGTGAACCACCTCGTGCACGACCCGATCGACAAGGGCCCGGCGGACACACTCGTGCGCGAGGTCACCTTCGATCTCGACGAGCAGTGGTCGTCTGGACTGCGCGACCTCATCGGCGGGCTACTGACCGGACGATCCGGTCTGGCCGGCCTCCGCTGGTTCGTCGCCGGATCATCCGATGCGACGCCCGCGAGCCCGGCACGGCGGCTCGCAGCGGAGACGGTCCGCCGGCCACTCGACGCCACCTCGTTGCGCTACGACCCGGCCCGCCGTGCGGTCGACGTGGCGGTCCACCTCGGCCTCGGCGCGGGCGCACCCGAGATCCGAGAGTTCGGTGTGAGTGGGGGCGGGGTTGCCCCCACCTCGCCGATCTCGGAGGACGTGACCGGCGCGCCCAACACAGGCACCCCTGACACCGGCGCGGCCGACACCGGCGCCGACGACGCGACGACCGCTCCGCCGGAGTACCTCGCTGCCCGGGTCACGGTCTCGCCGATCGACCGGACGCGCCCGGTCGGGCTGACGGCACGGCTCACGATCCCGCTGGTGGAGCGCGGCGCCGTGCCCGTCCCCGACCTCGCGCACCGCACGATCGACGAGGCGACAGCCGCGCTGCGCGACGCGGGCCTGTTGCTCGGCGATGTCGGCGTCGTCGAGGCCGACACGCCCGATGCACTCGGGCGCATCGTGACCCAACGACCGGACGCCGGCACCGCGGTCAACGAGGGCCGGCCGATCGCGGCCGAAATCGGGGTTGCCCGTCGATCGGTCGTGCCCGCCGTCGCGGGCCTGAGCCCGACCCGAGCGCGAGCCGCGCTCGATGCGGCGGGGTTCGTCGACGGCGGCACGACGACCATCCCGACGCACCGCAGCACGGCCGCGGTCGTGGGAAGCGAGCCGCCGGCCGGCACCGCCCGCGGCGTCGCCACGCGTGTGACCCTGCTCGTGGAGGTGCCGACCACGATCGAAACGCCGGAGCTTCGAGGCCTCCGGCCGAGCACCGCATCGCTGCTTCTCGCCCGGGCGGGACTCCGCCTGGCCGACGGAGCACCGCAGATGCGTCCGAGCGACGCCGAGGCGGGAACGGTGATCGACCAGTCGCCGAGCGCGGCCGAGCGGGTCGCGTACGGCTCAGCGGTCGCCGTTGTCACCGCGTCGCCGGTCGAGCTGCCGGTGACCGACCTGGTCGGCCGCCCGATCGACGACCTGTTGGCGATGCTCGCCGCCGACGCCCGATTCGTGCTCGGCCGCGTGACCCGGAGTGCCGCTGACGGGCCCGAGGGGGTCGTCCTCTCGCAGGCGCCGACGCCACCCGCCACGGCACCGCCGGGAACGGCGATCGACGTCGTCGTGTCGGAGGTGGCCACGATCCAGGTGCCCGAGGTCGCACACCTCGACCTCGTTGCCGCCGACGCGGCCATCGCCGCCGCAGGTGGGGTGCGGGGCGCCGTCATCGAGCGCGTATCCGCTGCGCTCGATTCCGGCGTCGTGCTCGCATCGGTGCCGGCGGCGGGAGCCCGCACCGCGTCGACCACGCCGATTCAACTCGTCGTGTCGACGCGCCGTCGGCTGGCCGTACCCTCGGTGGTCGGCGTTCCCGAGGCGGTCGCGCGCGAGTCGTTGGCCGCCGCTGGATTGACGCTGGCCGTGAGCGCACACGTCCCCGACCTGCATCCAAGTCACGTGATCGACCAGGACCCCGCCGAGGGGACGATGATCGAACGTGGGGCCGTCGTCAGCGTGCGTGTCGGCCTCGGCGTTCCGAACGTGCTGGGACTCACTGTGTCCGACGCTCTCGCACGTGTTGCCGCGTCGGGCTACCAGGCGAGCGTCGACGAGCAGGCCGACGACGGCGCGATCGAGCGCGTGCTCCGCCAGACGCCCAAGGGTGGCTCCGGTGCGGCGGCCGGCTCGACCGTGCAGATCGTCGTGGGGGTGTCGTCCACGGTGGAAACACCGAATGTGATCGGGAGTGAGCTTGGGGCGGCACGCGAGGAGCTCGGGCGCAGCGAACTCGCACTCGGCCGGATCGAGCGGGTCACGGGCACGCCCGGCGATGTGGTCGTACAGCAGGCGCCGGCGCCGGGCACGGCCCTTCCGCGTGGGTCCGCGGTCGACCTGACTGTGCGTATCGAGCCGATTCACGAGGTGGAGGTGCCGGACTTCGTGGGCGAGGCGTGGCGCGACGCGGTGCTGGCCGCCGGAGTCGTCGGACTGCAACTCACCGAGACCGACCCCGAGGTCACCTCGACCGTCGAGCCCCACATCGTTCTGCGCCAGGACCCTGGCGCCGGAGCCCACGTCGCGCCCGGGTCGACCGTGGCGGTCACCCTGTCGGCCGCCGAGGAGATCGTCGGCGTCCCCAACCTGATCCGTCGGGAACTCCCGGAGGCGATCGAGTTGATCGAGCGAGCGCGGCTGCGGGTCGCTGCCGACGTTCCCAACGACCGTGGCTCGCTGTTCATGGTCGTGAGCCAGGAGCCGGTCGCCGATACGGCGGTCCGCGTCGGCTCCACGGTGCACCTCGGCATCACTCCCGCCGTCCGGCTCGACTCGTTCGTCGGTCGCCAGGCGCGTGCGACGAGCATCGGGCTGGAGCGACTCGGGTTCGAGGTGAAGGTGACCACGCGGCTCATGCTCGGCGTGGATGAGAACACGATCGTCGACCAGTCACCCGCCGCGGGAACGCTCGTAGCGCGCGGCGACCTCATCACGCTGGTCACCCCCCGCTCGCTCATCGTCGGCCCCATCGATCGCCTGCCGATCGATACCGGGCTTCTTCATCCGGATGACCCCCCGCTCGTCGGGCCGATCGAGCCCATCGGCCCGCAGGTGGTGCACCCGTTCGACATCGGTGACGTTCGGGAGCCGATCACCGATCCCATCACCGACGTGGCGGGCGCGCTCGGCCTGTCGATCACCGACATCATCCGACTCCGGCTCCGGGACCGCTGACCACCCGCAGCCCGGCCGGGCGCCGACCACTCAGCGGTCGAGCACGAGCGTCGACCACAATCCGGGGCGTTCCTGGTGGAGCCCCGGCCGATCGGGATCGGTGCTGACGCGTCCCGGATTCGACGATTCCATCGATGCCATGACGCCGGCTGCTCCCGAGCCCAGGCCGTCGCTCACGTTGAGGTTCGCTCCGAACACCGCGCCCGGCTCGGCATCGGCGCGCAACGTCGACCACGGCGCCGCGAACACCACCCGGTATCCGCCCGGAACCTCGGTCGAGGTGGCGTTGATGCCGCTGGTGTCGCCGCCGCCGGTGAACGTGGCCGGGTGACGGTCGGGGTTCGATCGGTTGACGGCGACCGGTGGCGCCGCCGCCGGGGGGACCTGACGACCGATCATGACGTGCAGATCGCGACGCACCCGCAAACGCGCCGTCGGCGCGAGCCCGCGCGGGTCCGGGCCGAACTCGAAGTGCACCGAGTCACCCCGGAACAGCTGAGCGGGCTGAATGTAGGCCGCGGTGGGATCCGGATCGCGCACGTCGACCATGGCGACGAAGGCGTCGTCGGTCCACCCGATGCGCCACGACGCGAGGTCGCGTTCGATTGCTGCTCCGGCGGCCGAGTCCGGATCGGGCGAGACGAGCCAATGGGTCGGGACAGCCGGCGCTGCGACGAGTTGCGCCGCGACCGCGGCAAGATCGCCGGAGGGCGCGGTGACACGCACCGCGTGCAGGGCGCATTCGTTGCACGATCCCGACGCGCCCGCAGGGGTGGTCGCGGTCGTTCCGGCGATCGTGGTGGTTCCGGCGATCGTGGCGTCGTCCTCGGGCGGCCACGCGATCACCGCACCGGCAACGGCGAGCATGCCGACGGCCGCCGCAACGACGACTCGGCGCGCGCCCGGCCGCGGACCCGGCACCGGGTTCGGCTGCGGCTGCGGCTGCGGCTGCGGCTGCGGCTGGGGCTGGGGCTGGGGCTGGGACGAGGAGTCCGGCTGCGGATCAGGAGCCGGCTGCGGCTGTGGTCCGGACGAGGAGTCCGGCCGCCGATCCGACGCTGCGGCGGCTCCCACCGCAGTCGGCGTCGACGGCCGCGGCGTGAACAGCACGCCGTCGGTCGCGCGCAGGTAGAGCACCGGCGTTGCCCACTCGCTGTCATTGCCGTCGGCGTACACCGCAAGACGGCCCTCGGAACACGCCGAGTCGATCGGAATCCCTCGCGCGAGCGACGTGTACAGCGAGGCGGAGAACGCGACGGCCGCCCTGTCCGAGATCGGGAATTGCATGGCGATCACGGCTGGCAGGTGGCGGCGGACCAGGCTCTGGGCCACACCACCGAACGGCTGGTCCGCAGCCACTCGTCCGCCTTCGCACGCATTGAGCACGACCAGGCGGATCGAGTCGCGGCTCGCGAGCAGCGTGGCGAACCGATCGGCCTCCACGCCGACGCTGTGCCGGTACTCATCTTCGAAGAACAGGTGGCCCTCGTGCGTCGCTTCGTCGAAGCCACCGTGGCCGAGAAAGTGGATCACGTGCGGCTCGATCCGCTGGATCGACTCGTGCAGGCCGGACAGGGTCGCGTGCTCGAGCACCTCAAGATCGACCCCGACCTCGGCACCCGAGAGCGCACGCGTCAGCGTCGCGTTCACCCGCGACATCGAGCGCCGGAAGATCGGCCGGACTCGCAATCGCCACCACGACTCGCAATCGGTCACCGACGACATCGGTGTGGGCCGCGCCGGGCACGGGGAGGTAGCGCACGAGTCGGGTGTCGAGGTCGAGCCCGAGGTGCGTGTCGGTCCCGGTGTCGTACAGGAATTCCCACGGCATCGCCGCGAGATCGGCTCCATCACCCACCTGCAGCCGAATGCGCACCCCGTCCTTACCGGCGATGGCGCGACTCATGTCGAGCGCTCGCCGAACATCGCCGCTGAACACCGCGTCGAACAGTCGGACCCCAAACGTCTTCGCCGTGGACGAGTTCGACGCACCGTCGCCGCGCAGCCCCGACCGCGGCACCCCGAGCTTCAGCAGGAAGTTCTCCAGCTCCAACGGTGTGAAGGGCACGTCGAAGTCGACCGACGCCTCGCCCGCGGGGGAATTCAGCACCCTTGCACGCAGGCGACCGGGCGGCGAGGTCGCCTCGATCAACAGGTCGAGGTCATGTGCATCGGCGGTCGCCACGGCTGTCCTCCCACTCCCCGGCACGAGTCTCTCACGGCGCCCTCCGATCGCGGCGGCCGAACGCCGGGTGGGCGTGAGTCACCCGAACAGCGGCGCATCGAGGAGGTCGTCGGGTCCGCTGACGACCGGCCGTTGGTCGACGCCGTCGGACTCGAACTGTGCGGTGAGTTCCGTCGCGAGTGAGCGAGCCGAGAGTGACGTGGGCGACGAGCGCAACGCGTCGATGGCGAGCGACGAGAACAGTCCTCGCACCTGCGATCCGCGCCGGCGCTCGACCGCCGACTGCTGGTCGCCGCACGCGGCGATCAGCAGGTGCCGCTGTGGAACGCTCCTCGCGATTCGGTCCACCGGTCGGTGGCGCCGCCCGGCACCGTGGCCGGCGGGGTCGACGATCCATGGCGAGAGCGTTCGGGCCACGTCGCCGGGCTCCAGGCCCCGCGTGACCGTGCCCGAGTGACAGGCGTCGACCACGACGGTCAACCGCACGCCGTCCACCGCCCGATCGAGCAGGCGGCCGAGCTCGTCGTCGCCGATCTGCCCGCGATCGCAGTCGTGGGGGCAGATCGTCTCGTCGTAGCGGTCGGCCTCGTCGCCGCCCCGGTCGACCTTCCACGATCCGTGCGATGCGATCACCAACACCGCGGTGTCGCCGGGTGCGCTGGCGCGAACCAGGGCTCCGACGGCGTCGCGCACGGCCCGCCCGGTTGCCTGCTCGTCGGTCAGGGTGACGATGTCAGCGGCGTCGACCCCCGACCGGTCCACCAGCAGCTCACGCCACGCCAGCGCGTCCGCCACGCAGCCCTGCAGGCCGGCGCCGGGCACCGTGTAGCGATCGATCCCCACACATACGGCCCGCCGAGCACCGTCGTTCATGGGCCCCGCCGCGGACGTGTCGGTGACGTTGCGGTGACGGCGCGCACGCGACCATCCCGGCGTGTGCCAGACCGGTCTTTGCGACGTCCGACGATGTCGAGCACGCGACGCTGCGTCCGCGATCGACCGCTCACGCGGCGCCGCCTCGGCCGCCCCGTCGCATCGCGAGCGCGAAGTCGGGGTGCGGCTCGGCGCCGAGCTCCGCCGCCAGGCTCGTGGCGTACTGCGCGTACGCCCGCTCCGCATCGGCCAGGTTGCCCTGCGCCAGGTGCGCCTCGACCAGGGCCCGCGTGGCCGACTCGCGCAACGGGTCCCAGCGGATCGCGGCCAACGCGAGCATCACGCCGTCGCTGTGGCGCCCCTCGGCGGTCGCCCGGCGGGCCGCGGCCTCCAGGGTGTGCAACGCGAGCTGACGGCACCGCTCACGCTCGGCGATCACCCAGGCCTCGTCGAACTCCGGCAGGAGTTCCTCGCACAGGCCGCTGAGTTCCACCACCGACCGGCTGTCGAGACGTTCGCCGGTGCCCGCTTCGTACGGCACCGCCGCCAGCCGCTCCAGCCGGTAGCGGTCGATCTCCACCGTCGGGTCGAGTTGCACGGTGCTCGGCGTTGCCACGACCACCGCGACCCCAGCGCTGTTGGCACGCCAGAGCGCGGTGCGCAGGTTCGCGGCGGCCTTGCGGTCGGTGGTGTCGGGCCACAGGGTTCCGGCCACGAACGCCCGGCGGCAGGGTCCGCGCTGCAGCGCAAGGAAGGCGATCAGGCGCCGCGCCCCCTGGCCGAGCGCGACCGGACGATCGTTGATCGTGAGAGCGAACCCGCCGAGCACCTGCACGGCGGGCAGCGGAGCGGGCGTGTCCATGTGCCGGTCTCCAGCGTGAGGGCGACGCGGCGAAGGCTACCTGTCGATCGGGTCCTCGGTCGCAGAGAACGGAGAGAGACTCGATGGCACTGAAAGCCCTGTGCGTGGGCATCAACGACTATCCGATCGCGAACGCAGATCTGCGCGGCTGCGTCAACGACGCGAAGGCGTGGGCCAACACGTTGAATCGCCACTACGGGTTCGCACGGCGCGACATCGCGACGCTCTTCGACGCCGATGCCACCAAGGCCGCGATGGTGTCGGGCATCAAGACGTTGCTCGCGGGTGCGCAGCCCGGCGACGTGTTGGTCTTCACCAATTCGTCGCACGGAACGTACGTCGCCGACTCGGGCGCACACGACGAAGGCGACCACTACGACGAGGCGATCTGTCCCTACGACAGCCGCAAGCACCTCCTGGTCGACGACGAGATGCGCGAGCTCCTCGCCGACATCCCCAAACGAGTGCGCCTGACCGTGATTTCCGACTCGTGTCATTCGGGGTCGGTCACTCGCCTGGCTCCCGGGCTCACGCCCGATCAGCGGGTCGCCCGCTTCATCAACCCCAAGACCCTTCGCCGCCCGGTGATCGACGACATCCGGAACGCGACCCCGACGCCACGCGATCTTCCCGAGTCGCAGATGACCTCGCTCCTGGTGTCGGGATGCCGATCGGACGAGTACAGCTACGACGCCAAGTTCGGCCGCAAGTTCCACGGGGCGATGACGTACTTCGCGCTCCGAGCGCTGGCCGAGGCGGACTACCAGATCACCTACACCCAACTCATGATCCGGCTCCGACAGCTGCTGGACGACGCCCGCTTCGATCAGCATCCCCAGCTCGAAGGCCCGACCTCCTTCAAACGCCGGCAGGTGTTCTCGTGACCCCGCTCGTGCTCACCGGGACCGTCGTCACGTTCGACGATGACCGCCGCGTGCTGCGCTCGGGCGCCGTGTACGTGAACGACCACGGAATCATCGAGACGGTCCAGTCGGCGCGACGGCGCGCACCTGCCGGCTACACGCACGCGCGGCGGGTAAGCACGGGGGCGACGGTCTATCCGGGGCTGATCGATCTGCACAACCACCTCGCCTACAACACGCTCCCGCTGTGGCGAGCGCCCCGCGACACGCCGTACACCACGAGATATCAGTGGCCTGGGGCGGCGACCTACGGGCGCGACATCTCGAACCCGGCGACTGCGTACGGCGAGGCGGCACCCGCCGCGGCGCTCCGCTATGCCGAGGTCAAGGCCGTGGTTGGCGGAACGACCGCGATCCAGGGTTCGCCGCCGCTGACGCGAGCGTTCCCCGGCTGGATGGTCCGCAACGTCGAGAAGGAAGTGTTCGTCGAAGACGGCGGCGGCCCCGCGGTGAAGGACCGCTGGCGGCAGTCGGTGTTGCCCATGGAGCCCGCCGCGCTCGCCAAGGTCGGCACCGCTCTTGCCGCGGGCACGTCGTTCGCCTATCACCTCGCCGAAGGCACCTCCGAGAAGCTCCGCGCGGAATACGAGTCGCTCGACGTCGCTGGGTGCATTCATCCGGGGCTGGTCGGCATCCACTCGACCGCGCTGTCCGAGGAGGAGCTCGCAGCGTGGGGGGCCGTCGGCGGAACGGTGGTGTGGTCGCCGTTCTCCAACGTGTGGCTCTACGGCGACACGACCGATGTCGTCGCCGCCCGAGCCGCCGGTCTCAACGTGTGCCTCGGCAACGACTGGTCGCCGTCGGCCACGCGCAACCTGCTGGGTGAGCTCAAGGTCGCGGCCGAGTGGAACGACCGGTCGCTGGGCGGCGCGTTCGAGGCGCTGGAGCTGTGCGAGATGGTGACGCGCAACCCCGGTCTCACGCTCGAACGCACATGGAACCGGCCCGTCGGGCGCTTGGTCGAAGGTGCGCTCGCCGACTTGGCCGTGCTGCGCCGCCACAGCGGCGACGGGTACGCCGATCTGCTGGCGGCGACCGAGGCCGACGTGACGCTCGTGATCATCGGCGGGCGACCGTGCTACGGCACCGCAGCATTGGTGGGCGCCGCCGGAGCGACGTCGAGCGAGGAAGTCCGAGTCGGCCGGTTGCGCCGGCGTGTGGTGATGTCGCTGCCGCCCGAACTGACGCCGGCAGATCCCGACCTCGCGGCACAGGCGAACCTGTCCTGGGCGGCCGGGCTCGCCCAGCTCGAGGCCGTCCGTCGGGATCCGGGCACGGCGGTCCGCACGGCGCGGGAGCGCAAGCCGCGTGGCGTGCCGGCGTTCCGTTTCGTTCCCGACATGGCGGGCCCGATCGACGCAGACGGCGAGGCGCGGGTGCTCGACGACCAGGAGCTCGACACCCTGGTGATGCCACCGCTCGATCCTCTGCTGCACGACTCGGCGTTCTTCGATCGGCTCGACCGGGAGGCGCCGGCGCACGCACAGCTTCTGCGCGGTCTGCGTGCCCGCTTCCGGTGACGGCGACAGGGCGGACAGATGGCTCGTGATGTCGCGGTGATCATCGCGGTACACGCCCCCAAGGGTCTGCCGGCGTTGCCGGGGGCGCTGCACGACGCGACGCGGTTTGCGCGCTGGGCGACCGACGCCGGCTACGAGGTGATCGAACACGTCGACCGCAACCGACACCGGGTCGTCGCGGCGGACGTGTACGACTCGATCGACGCGCTCGTGACGGCGCGCGACGTTGCCAAACTGGTGGTGTTCTTCTCGGGTCACGGTGTGTCGAAGGGCCCTGGAGTCGATTTCTGGATCCTGTCGGACGGGTGCCGCAATCCGAACGGCCCGATCAACGTCGCCCGATCGGTGAGCCTGGCTCGACGATGTGGCATCGGCCATGTCGCGCTGTTCGCCGACGCATGCCGGAGCGCTGCGAACCGCAAGGAGTTCGGCATCGAGGGGGCCGTGATCTTCCCGAACGAGGCGGTCGCGGGCAGGGTCCGGCTCGACTCGTTCTTCGCCACGCTCGCGGGCGACCCCGCCGTCGAGGTCCAGGCCGACGACGCGGCGTTGGAGCAGGCGTTCGGTGTGTTCACCGGGTGTCTCCTCGACGCGCTCGAGGGGCACGTGCCGGATGCGATCGAATCGGTGCCCGATCACACCCCGTCGTGGGCGGTCAGCGCCTTCCCGCTGGCCGACTACCTCGACGAACAGGTGCCGTTGAGCGCGCAGAACCTGCGCCCGCCGGTGATGCAGATCCCCGATCCCCAGCCGGGATCGCGACCACCCGACGTGCTCTGCTGGGTCGCCGAGCCGACCGTTGCGCGGGAGCTTCCGACGATCGGGCCCGACGGTCGAACGCTGTGGGACGGCACCGACCGGTACGACGCCTCCCCTAACGACGGTTCGTCGGCCGGGATCCACGACCCGCGCACGACTCGGCGCATCGAGCGAGCCACGATCGAGCGGTCCCTCGACGATCGCCTCGCCGAGCGATCGCAGATCCTGTCCGACGCGGGTCGGACGCGGTTCGAGACCGCGACGGGCCTGTCGGTGCTCGGTGCCGGCGTCCACGATGTGGCGTCGTCCTCGTCGGTCGAGTTCTTCGAGGAACGCGACGCGTGGCACGTCCGTGCCGAGGGCGACGCGTCGGTGATGATCGACCTCGGTGACGGCCGGTTCGCCGCGGTCGCGACACTGCGCGGCTACGTCGGGACGATCCACGTCGGTCCGAGCGGCGTCGATCTCGTGAGCTATCTGCCGGCGGACAATTCCGACTGGTTCGAGGGCGCTGAGTGGGCCGAGGCGGCACGCGCCGAACTCGCGCAGCTCGGAGCCGTGGCGCAGCTCGGCTTCCGCGAACGCAGCGCATCCGACGCGCTGCACCGGGCCGGAGCACTGCGGGCAGCGACATACACGAACCCGAGCTACGGGGTGTTCGCGGCGTACGAGTTTGAACGTGCCGGCGACGACGACTCGATCGGGCTGATGTGCCGGGCCATGGCCGAAGCGGGCCATGCGATTCCGTTCGACCTGGCCCTCCTGGCGCCGCCGGGCACGATCGGCGACTCGACCCGGATCGCCCCGTCGTACCCGCTGTTGCGGCGCGGCTGGGCCCTGCTCGATCCCGAGCGCACGCATCCGGTGATTCGTTCGGCGTTGCTCGACCTGGCGTCGTCGGCCTGGGCGACTCCGACGGGCCGAAGCGGATTCGAGTTGTTTCACGCCGTGCGAGAGGGAGTGTTGCCATGAGACTGGTGTACGTACACGGGATCGGGCAGGGCGGACGCCCGTCCGCCGAGGTGACCGCCGAATGGACCGCTGCGCTGGAGCGAGGATTCGATGCGCTCGGCCGTGACGGCGTGCTCGGCGGCGTGTCGATCGAGCTGGCGTACTACGGCGACGACCTCGACGATCTGGTCCGGTCGTTCGACACCTCCGATTCGTCGGTGATCCGCAGGCGCGACGGGCGCGACGACGAGCTCGACCCCTTCGTTGCCGACCTCGTCGACGACCTGCGGATCCGCGCCGAGATCGCCGACGGTGACGTGCGAGCCGAACTCGGTGCGGGCGCGGCCGAGAAGGGCCCGTCCAACTGGGAATGGGTCCACGCCGCGGGTCGCCTGCTGAGCCGCAAGCTTCCATGGCTGACCGACACGATCCTCGAGCACTTCGTGCGCGAGGTGTCCACGTACCTGAAGTTCCCGCAGCGCATCGATGCGATCGCGCGGTCGGCCGTCGCCGGCGACGAGCCGGTGGTCGTGATCGGCCATTCGCTCGGTTCGGTCGTGAGCTACCGGGTCGTCACAGCGCTCGGAGCGTCGATCACCTCGCCGCTCTATTTGACGGTCGGGTCGCCGCTCGGCATCCCCTCGATCAAACGCGCGTTGCCGGGGCCGCTCGGCGTGCCCACAGGGGTTCACCGCTGGGTCAACGCTGTCGACGAGCGAGACGGTGTGGCGCTGTTCTCGCGGCTCGACCGGACGACGTTCGGCGCCGGTATCGAGAACGTCGCGGATCTGACCAATCCGCGCGACCGGCCGCATTGGATCGGCGGCTACCTCGCCGACACGGTCGTGGCGCAGGCGGTCATCGACGCGTTGACGTCGACGACCTGACGCTGCGGCGTCCGCGTCGCCGCTCCGACACCGACGCACGCGACGACGCTCGGAGCGATCCTGTCGGCGCGGTGCCGTAGCGTTTCGCCCGATCCGACGAGTGCGAACGGTGTGGCAATGCCCGATCCGACAACCTGGACCGTCGCCCAACTGCTCGATGTGGTGCAGCGGGCGATCTCCCAAGCGCTGGGCGGCGATGTCTGGATCGAGGGCGAGATCACGAGCATCTCGCGGCCTGCCAATGGTCACGTCTACCTGCAGCTTGCGCAGATCGACGACCCGGCTGCGGACGAGCTACCGCAACTCATCCCCGAACGTGTCGACGCCCGGCCCCGGCGCGCCCCGCGCAGCACCCTGTCGGTGGTGCTGCTGAGCCGATTTCGGCGGCAGGTGAACGATCAGCTACTCCGCACGGGCGGCGCGGTGCGCATGACCGAGGGGGTGCGGGTCAGGATCCGCGGGTCGGTCGAGGTCTACGGCCCGCGTAGCGAGATCCAACTCCGCATGACGGCGATCGATCCCAGCTACACGCTCGCGTCGTTGGGGTTGGAGCGCGACCGGGTGCTGCGCGCACTGGCCGATGCAGGGTTGCTCGACCTGAACGGCCGACTGCCGGTTCCGTTCCTGCCGCTTCGCATCGCGGTGCTCACCAGTTTGGGCAGCGCGGCGCATGCCGACTTCGTCGACGAACTGGCCCGCAGCGGGTTCGGCTTCGAGGTGTCCGCCTTCGACGTGCGGGTGCAGGGTCCGCACGCAGCGGGAACCATCGTTCGGGCGATCGAGCGAGCGGCCGGCCACGACCTGATCGCGATCGTTCGCGGCGGTGGTTCGCGCACCGATCTGGCGGCGTTCGACGACGAGTCGTTGGCGCGTGCCGTGGCCGCTGCGCCCACGGTGATTTGGTCGGGGGTGGGGCACGAGACCGACACCACGGTGATCGATCACGTGGCGCACACGGCGTTCAAGACCCCGACGGCGTGCGCGGTCGGCATCGTCGACGCGGTGCGCGCCGGGGTCGACGCGTTCGATCGATCATGGGCCGCGGTCGAGGCTGCCGCGTCGGCGGCGCTCGACCTGGCGGAGCGCCGGCTGGCCCGCCGAGTGGTGGGAGTGTCCGCCCGCAGCACCGGCGCGCTCGACGACGCGGCACGGCGCCTGCAGCGGCGCAGCCTTCGCGTGGCGACCGCGCCGCTCTGGCGGCTCGATCAGGCGGACGAGCGCCTCGGTGCGGTCGCTGAACAGGTGCGCACACGCCCCGAGCGGCTGCTGCAGTCGGCCGACGCTTCTCTTGCAGCGATCGCCACCACGGTGCGCGCGTACGACCCCGGACGGGCGCTGGAGCGAGGCTGGTCGATCACGCGCCGTGGCGACGGCCGCCTCGCTCGAGCATCCGACCTGCGTGCCGGAACGGTGCTGCACACGCTGCTCGTCGACGGCGAGGTGCGATCGGTTGTCGACGCCACGACTACGGTGGCCGAGCCATGAGCGAGGTGGACCCAACGAGCCCGGCCGAGGTCGGCTACGCCGCAGCGATGCGGGAACTCGACGACATCGTGCGGCGCCTCGACGACGATGCACTCGACATCGACACCCTTGCCGCCGAGGTGGAACGGGCGGCCGAACTCATTGCCGCCTGCCGCGAACGGCTGAGCACGGCTCGGTTGCGCGTCACGCAGATCGTCGCCGACCTCGACACCGACGACGTGTGACCGAACTTCCACTCCAGATCCGGCGGGAGATGCCGATCTAAGGGGGGTATGCCTTCGCCGCCGGTGTCGCAACCAGATGTCCCGTCGCGGACGGCGTTGGGCCCCCTCGACGCGATCGTTGGCGATTCCGAGCTGCTGTGGACCTATCTCACGAGCCCGTCCATCACGACCTTCCTCTGTGAAACCGATGGAACGATCCGGTGGGCGGCGCCGTCCGCCGCAGTCATGCTCGGCCACAATCCGACGGCGCTGACGGGCGCCAACATCGCCAACCTGGTCGACTCGGCCGACGTCGACGTGGTGCGGGCCGCGCTGCACGGATCGGCGAACGGCGACACGTTGTGCTCGCGCATCCACACCGGCAACGGGTCCCAGCTGTGGTGCGACGTGGACGTTCACGGCGGCGTCCACGGCGGAATGCCGATGCTCATGGTCACCCTGCGCGACGCCTCGGCTCGGATGGCCTCGGCGCAGTCGCTCAAGACGAGCGAGAGCTGGTTTCGTTCGATCGTCAACGAGGCCCCGTTCGGCATCGGGTTGCAGGACCGTGACGGCAACTTCGTGTTCCTCAACGCACGGCTCAAGCGGATTCTCGGAACCAACGCGAACTACCTGTTGCGCGAGGAACTGTCGGAGCACATCTACCCCGGCGACATCGAAGCGGCCGCCCCGGTGTCACCGTCGGAGACCTCGTCTCCGGCCCGACGTGACGTCCGCTTCATTCGGCCCGACGGTGAGGTGCGGTGGTGCTCCACGCGCATCCTCCCGCAACTCGAGGCGAACGGCGAGGTCACGAACTTCCTGTGGGCGGTCGAGGACATCACCGCCAGGGTCCGGGCGGAAGAGGATCAGGCCCGCCTGTATCGCCTGATGGAGACCTCGAGCGATCTCGTGATCGTCGTCGATGACAGGCTTCGCCCGCTGTACCTCAACCCGTCGGCACGAGGGTTCCTCGGCATCGAGGTGGACGAGCGGCTCCACGACGACGATCATCCGCTCGCGCTCATTTCCGAGCCCCCCGATCAGATCGACCGGATTCGCGACCAGATCGCCGCCGGCGGCATGTGGGAGGGTGAGCTGACGCTGCGCGACCTCTCCGGTACGCCCGAGCCGTTCTCGGCGATGATCGTCGGCGAGGCAGACGGAACGGGTTCGCTCGTGCGCATCTCTGCGGTGCTGCGCGACATCCGCGAACGAAAGGCCTTCGAGCAGCGCATCGAATGGGAGGCGACGCACGATCCGCTGACCGAGCTACCCAACCGTCTGTTGCTGACCCGCCGCCTCGGCACCGCCATGCATCGCGCGGCGGAGCAGAACACCTGGGTTGCGGTGGCCTTTCTCAATCTCGACAACTTCCGAGTCATCAACGAGAGCCTCGGCCACCGCGTCGGCGACAACCTGCTGCGTCAGACGGCCGACAAGCTCGCGACGTTGGTGAGCGAGCCCGACATGGTGGCTCGGTTCGGTGCCGACGAGTTCGCGATCCTCATGGTCGATCTGCCCGACGAACGCGAGGCGGAGCGACGGGCCGAGTCGATTCGAACGTCGGTGTCGGGACGCGTCGGCATGGCCGAGGTCGAGCTGCTCATGTCGTTCTCGGCGGGTGTGGCGACGTCGGACGGAACTCGCGGCGATCCGGCAGCACTGCTCCGCGACGCGAACGCCGCGCTGCACGAGGCGAAGCTGCGCGGTCGCGATCGCACCGCCGTGTTCAACGGCCGCCTACGCGAGCGTGCGGTCGATCGCATCAACGTCGAGACCGGGCTACGGCGCGCGCTGCGCCGAGACGAGCTCCGCGTCTACTACCAACCGCAGGTCGATCTATCGACGGGCCGAATTTCGGGGGTCGAGGCGCTCGCCCGCTGGCAGCACCCCGAGCACGGCCTGCTCGGCCCGGGTGAGTTCGTCTCGATCGCGGAGCAGTCGGGTCTGATCGTGCCGATCGGTGCATGGATCCTGCAGCGCGCGTGCGAGCAACTCGCGGAGTGGGCCGAAACGCTGCCCCACGGACACGAGCTCACCATGGGGATCAACCTGTCCGGACGGCAGCTCATTCACCCGGATCTCGTCGACGAGATCGTGGCGATCACGACCGAAACCGGTGTCAACCCGGCGAAGGTCGAGCTGGAGATCACCGAGTCGATCCTCCTCGACGACGTGGATCGCTCGATCAAGGTGCTGACCGACCTCAAGTCGCACGGCCTGAAGCTGGCGCTCGACGATTTCGGCACGGGGTATTCGTCGCTGACGTATCTGCGGCGATTCCCGATCGACGTTGTGAAGATCGATCGGAGCTTCGTCGACGGAATCGGCGATGATCCCGACAACGCGGCGATCGTGCGGTCGGTGGTGGAGCTCGCGAAGACGCTCGGCCTCACCTGCATCGCCGAGGGGATCGAGACCGATGACGATCTGGCCCAGATTCGCGATCTCGGGTGCGACGTCGCGCAGGGCTTCCTGATCGCCCAGCCGCTGTCGGCGGCGGATGCCGAGCGGCTGATCTCCTACGACCCGCGCTGGTGAGTCGGCTACAACTGCGGTCGACGGGGGCTACGACTCGCTCGGGCAATCGACGGCGCACTCCACGGTGCCGCGGCCGGCGCCCTTGGCCGCGTACATCGCCCGGTCGGCGCGCTGCACGACGTCTTCCAACATGTCGTGGCGCGGGTCGAACGTCGCAACGCCGACGCTGATCGACAGCGCCGGCACTCCGTCGCGCGGGTCCGTCGCCGCGACCGCGTCGCGCAGGCGTACGGCCATCGCCTTCGACTGGTCGAGGTCGGTCGCGGGCAGGACCACCACGAACTCCTCGCCGCCGGTGCGCCCGATGGCGTCGCCGAGCCGAAGGGTCGACTGACACACCGACGCGATCCGCTGCAGGGCGAGGTCGCCGATGCCGTGCCCGAAACGGTCGTTCACGTCCTTGAAGTGGTCGGCGTCGATCACGAGCACGCCCATGTGCGACGCCGACGCTCGCGCAGCAGAGGCCGCCTGTTCGGCGAGCCGCAGCAACGCTCGACGGTTCGGCACGCCGGTGAGGGGGTCGTGATCGGCCAGCCACTGGAGCTCGGACTCGAGCGCCTCGCGCCGCTCGACCTCGTCGACGAGCAGTGCGTTGGTCCGCCGCTGCTCGCGGAGCACCAGGAACTCCTCACGGCGCACCCGGTGGTGCTGGCCCGCGGCCATCACCCCAACGGCGCCGAACCCCACGAGCGTCATCACGTGCGTGGCCCGTTCGCTGGCATCCATGTCGTAGACCGCGAGCCCGACGAGCACGTAGCCGACGATGGCGAGCGTCGTGGTCGCGGCGACGCGGACGAGCCGATCGGGAACGATCACGAACAGGGCGAGCATCAGCAGGGTGAAGCTGAGGTGGTTGGTCGCGGCCTCGGCGGATCGGGCGGTCGTCACCACGAGCATGATGGCGAGGGCGAGCGCCTGCACCCCGACCGCAACCGGGGCGTCGAGCAACAGCGACGGGCCGCGGCGGACGCTTGCTCGCACCCACAGGACGAATCCGAGGAAGCCCAACCGCAGGGCGACCAGGCCGAGGGCGGTGGCCGTCCAGCCGAGCGCGAACACGTCGGTGATCCCGAAGCTGGAATACACGAGAGCGCCGACCACGGCGTCGCGGCCGACCCAGTCGGCGTTGGCCTCGAGCTGTTCACGCCGGAACTCGGCCTCGAGCGCAGCGTCTCGGAGCTCCGCTCGCCACCGTCCGATCACCGGTGGTGCCTCCAGGCGCGACGAGCGCGGCGATTCGTCCACGTTTCGGGTATCGGCAGGCGTTCGCTCGCGCTGTGACGATTTGTCGGCGGAATCGGCGCGGCGTTCGCTGTTTCGATCGCTTCCGGGCGCCGCCGAGCGCTGCGTGTGCGACTACCCGGAGGAGTGCATGGCGGCCAGGGCCTCGAGCGCCGGAGCCGCGTCGGCCTCGACCACGCCGGGCGCCGCGCGCACGGCGACGAGCCAGTCGGGCCGCGCCATGGCGGCCACGGTGATCGGGTCGGCGGCGGGCGACCCGGCGAGCGCGAGGTGCACGAACGTCATGGCGTAGTCGGGCGGCCGCACGTCACGCGCCAACTCCAACAACGCGAACGGGTCGGGGGCCCCGGCCTGATCGGTCGCAGGTCGGGCGAGCGCGGCGCCGGTCGGCCCGGAGCCGCCGCCGTTGATCCCGGGCCCGTCCACCAGCACGGCGCCGGCGACCTGTGCGGCGCGGGCGCCGCTGAGCAACAGCGCGATGTACGCGCCGAGTCCTCGGCCGAGCACCGTTGCGGATCCGAGGTGGCCGAGCGCCGCGTCGGCGTCGCCGAGCAGCATCTCTGCGGTGTAGCCGCCGCCTCCCGGGATCGTCGACTCGCCGTGCCCGGTGAAGTCGAGGCCCCAAACGGGTCCCGGCCACGCGTGGGCGGCAGCGGGGGGTTCGGCCGGCGTGTGCTCGCCGAGTCCGTGCAGCAGCAGCAGGGTGGGACCGTCGCCGTCGCGGACGAGGTGCAACGCCAGCGTCGAGCGACCGTGGTGGAGGTGAACCGCGGTCATCGGGGCGCTCCCAGGAAGTCGGCGATCAGGTCGGCCATGGCGTGCGGCGCCTCGATATGGAGGAAGTGACCCACGCCGTCGATCACCGCCATGCGTCCCTGCGGCGGAAGGTGGCGGGCGACGTCGGCCGGGCGCGTGCCCCAGCCCATCACCTCGGTCTCGGTGCCGAGCACTGCGAGGAACGGCATGCCCAGCGCGGGCACGCGCAGGATCGTCCACTCGGGACGCCACGGGCCGAAACCGCCCATTCGCAGGGTCGGATCGATGCGCCACCTCCAGCCGTCGGCGTCCTCGCGCCCGCCGACCTGCACGAGGTAACGCAGCCATTCCGGGGAGAGCCGGGGGTTCATCCGGCCCCGCCGCTCGGCGAGCTCGGCGACCGTTCCGGGCCGCCGGGCCTTGTTCGACACGCTGCGCCGATGATCCAGCCATCCGCTGATCTCCGAGGCGAGCATGCGGGTGCGTTCGTGCTCCGCGATGTCCGGCAGCGATGAGCGGGAGGGGATGCCGTCGAGATTGACGAGCGATCGGATTCGGTGCGGCGCGGCGTCGGCGAGGTGCAGCGAGATCGCTCCGCCCTTGGAATGGCCGACCATCGGCACGGGAGCGGGTCCCACGTGATCGAGCACGGCCATGGCGTCGCGCAGGTCGGCCTCGACGCTGTACAGGGTCGCCCACTCGGAATGGCCGTGGCCGCGGTGGTCCCAGCTGACGACGCGCCAGCCGCGGGCGGCGAGCAGCGGGGCGAACACGTTGAACGTCTCCGCGAAGTCGAAGCCACCGTGAGCGAACACCACGGGCGGCGACGACTCGTCACCCCACTCGACCATCGAGACGGCCACACCGTGCGCGTCGATCGTGCGCCGACGGTGCGGGCGAACCGCTCCTGGGAACGCCGGATCGGTCGGGGCGGACGCGAAATCGGTGGGCGGCACGTCGGTGACTCTAGGGGTACCTCGACGCCTGGCGTCTTTTCACGGTCCGCGCGGGCTACCATCCTCTCCGCACGCGTCACGTTTCGGGGACTGCATTGACCGACCAAGCCACGGCACCTCAGGGCGAGGCCATCGCGCTCGACCCGAGTGCGCCGGGCCGGCCGCAGGACCGCTCGTCGGGACTGAGTCCCGACGAGATGGTGGCCGTCTTTCGCGCGTTTCCCCACGGCGGTGTCGACGAGGCTGCGCGCAGCCTGGCGCTCCCTCCGCAGGTGCGCGCCACGATCTCCCCCATGATCAATGCCCTGCGTTGGGCGGCGGTCATGTACGGAATGATCTTCGGCGCAAACGAGGTGTTCCAGGGTCACTTCGAGGTCGTGACGACGCTCACCGTCTGCCTGTTCCTCACGACGTGGCGCACGATGATTCCAATTCGTCTCGGTTCGACTGCCACGACCGACCGCACCACGGCCTTCACCGATGCGCTGATGATCGGTCTGGCCGTCGGCCACTCGGGTGGGCCCACCTCGCCCTACGTGTTCTGCGTCACGGGCGCGCTCGTCGTGGCCTCGTTCGGGTGGGGCTACGTCGCCGCCGCCGGCGCGTTCGCTGCCGGATGGCTGGGGATCTTCGTCGGCAACATCGTGGCGCCGGCCGCCGACCGGATCGTGCTGGGCCGCCAACTCGGCCTGATTGCCGGATCGATGATCGCCACGTCGTTGATCGCGGCCTTCGTCCGCGACCGGTTGCTCGATGCCGAGCGACGGCGCGCCTCGCTGGCCGGCCGTCTCGACCGTTTGGCCGAAACGAACGACCTGCTGACCATGCTCAACTCGGTGGCTCGCACGCTGCCGACCAGCCTGAATCAGCGCGAGGCGATCGAAGGCGTCCGCCAGCAGATCGTCACCACGTTCAAGGCCAATGTGATCTGCCTCCTCGAACTCGACGAAACACATGAGGAGTGGGTTCCGAAGCTCGCCGAGGGGTGCGTGCTCAAGCCGACCTCGTCCACGAGCGAATTGTCGGATCACTTGCAGACTGCGCTCGACGCCGACGAACCGGTCGTGTCGAGCAAGCTTCGGCAGGGCACGAGCGGCATCGCGCCCGGGTCGGGTAGTGGCATGTACACGCGACTGGTAGCCCGCGGTCGAACCGTGGGCGTGCTCGGCATCGAGCATCCGGCCGAGGAGCAGTTCGGCGATCGCGACCGCACGGTGCTCAATGGGCTCGCCGATGTGCTCGCGCTCACGCTCGACAACGCCCGCTGGTTCGGGCGGCTTCGTTCGCTCGGCGCCGAGGAGGAGCGCGTGCGCATCGCCCGCGATCTCCACGATCGGCTCGGCCAGTGGCTCACGTACATCAGCTTCGAGCTCGAGCGCATCATCAGCACCGATGACACGCCGGTCCCCGAGCTCGACCAGTTGTACCAGGATGTGCAAACGGCGCTCGACGAACTCCGCGAGACCCTGCGCCAGCTTCGATCGGGCGTGACCGAGCAGCGTTCACTCGGCATGGTCGGCCGCGAGCTGGCCGATCGGTTCGCCGAACGCACCGATATCGATGTGACGTTCTCGGTCACGCACCCCGACCAGCGCCTTCCGGTGCCCGTCGAGAACGAATTGCTCCGAATCATGCAAGAGGCATTGAACAACATCGATAAGCACGCAAAGGCGTCGCGTGTCGATGTCAAGTGGGATGTTGATGCAGGGCGCGGCGTGCTCACGATTCACGACAATGGCCGCGGGTTCGATGCTGCCCAGGGGGTGCGTGACAGCGCCTATGGTCTAGTTGGAATGCGGGAGCGCGCCGATGTGATCGGCGGACGGCTCTCCATCACCTCTGCGCTGGGAGAAGGCACGACGATCACCGTCTCGGCGGGGTCGATGTCGACCAAGGAAGACTGATAATGCTCCGAATCCTGTTGGCAGATGACCACAAGATCCTCCGAGAGGGGATCCGCCGTGGCCTGGAAGGCGCCGGTGAAACCGTCGTCGGTGAGGCGTCGAACGGCGAAGAGGCGGTGGAACTCGCCCGCACGACCCAACCCGACGTGGTCCTCATGGACCTGTCGATGCCGGTGGTCGACGGCATCGCCGCCACCAAGCGCATCACCGACGAGATGCCCGAGACGAAGGTCGTCGTGCTCACGATGCACGACGATGCGTCGCGTACCCGGGCGGCGATCGCCGCGGGCGCCGTCGGGTATCTCACCAAGGGCACGTCGTTCACCGAGGTGCTCGAGACGATCCGGGCCGTCGCCAACGGCGAGACGGTGTTGAGCCCGCAACTCGCGATCTCGATGCTGCGGGCGGCGCAGGAGGCCGTCGAGCACGCCGACCTGCTGAGCGACCGCCAGGTCGAGATCCTGCAGAAGATCGCGAATGGCTACGGCACCAAGCAGGTCGCCCGCGAGCTCGGCATCACGCAGAAGACGGTGCACAACCACCTGAACGCGATCTACCGCCGTCTCGACACGCAGAGCCTCACGCAGGCGGTGCTCAGCGCTGTGCGGCTCGGGATCATCGATCTGGACCAGGCCGAGTCGTGATGGGTGCCCCACACGCGACTCCACCAATTGCCCATCTCGCTCCGTCCGGCAGTCGCCCATACTTGGTTGGTGGACGGTAACGAGTGAGTTCGGGCGCGCTGACGACGAAAGCATGGCTGGCGGCCAAGGCCGCTCTGTCGTTTCGCGTGCTGATTGCGTTCGGGACGTCCACCGCCGTCACGGGTGCCGTGGCCGGGCCGATGGCCTACCAGGCCGAACGGGCACAGGAGAAGCTCGAAGCCGCGTCGACCAACGAGCCGACCGACGGCACGCAGGGAAGCGATTCCGGCGGCGACTCGAAGGCTGGCGGCAAGCCCGGCAACAAGCCCGGCGGCAGGGGGTCGACCACCACGACGCCCGGCACCACGTCGTCCACGTCCACGACCTCGATCGTGCTGAACGGTCCCGACATCTCCACGCCGACCACGAGCACCACGCTGCCGCCGAGCGCTTCGGGTCTGTACGCGACCACCGATCCCGATCGACGCACCGTGTACCCGCTCGACCAGGGGCTCGAGGTGTACCGGCGGGTGATGATCTTCTTCGAGGCGCCCAACACGGCGTCGGTGAAGCTCTGGATCGGCGATCCCAGCGGAAGCGGACCGCCCACTGCGGTGCTCAGCGCCGCGCCG
This sequence comes from Actinomycetota bacterium, assembly GCA_016703525.1. Taxonomy (GTDB): domain Bacteria; phylum Actinomycetota; class Acidimicrobiia; order Acidimicrobiales; family Microtrichaceae; genus JADJBW01. The sequence continues at coordinate 48,313 of JADJBW010000001.1, forward strand.
TTCCAATACGTGCAGGACTTCGCGCTCCTGCCTCCGGGCCGCACGACGATCCTTGCCGAGGTGACCGACACCTCGGGCAACGTCACGCGGCGCGACGCGACGATCCGCGTCGGTCGCGGCTGACCGGTCGCCATCCCACCGGCCTTCGCCGGCGCTCGCCGGTCGGCGGCTCGCCGAACCGCTCGTTTACGATGCGGCGTCCAACCACGTAGGGAGAAGGCGATGCCAGAGGTCTCAGGGTTCGTCGCGGACGGCTTCGAGCCGGTTCGAGCGGCGTTCGAGGCGAACTTCCGCGATCACGGCGATCTGGGCGCAGGCGTCTGTGTGTACCGCGACGGCGCGCCGGTCGTCGATCTCGTGGGCGGTGTCACCGCGCACGGCAGCGACGACCTCTACAGCGCCGACCACCTCCAGATGGTGTTCTCCACCACCAAGGGCGCCGCGGCGATCTGCGCGCATCTGTTGGCCGAGCGGGGTCAGCTCCATCTGGATGCTCCAGTGGCCTCGCACTGGCCCGAATTCGCCGCCAACGGGAAGGCCGACATCCCGGTGTCGTGGCTGTTGTGCCACAAGTCGGGCCTGGTGGATGTCGACAGGCCTCTGACGCTGGACGACGCGCTCGACTGGGACCGCGTGACCGCTGCGCTCGCGGCCGCGCCGCCGATCTGGGAGCCGGGCACCCAGCACGGCTACCACGCGGTCACCTACGGCTGGCTGGTGGGCGAGATCGTGCGTCGTGTCAGCGGCCGGACCCTCGGCCGGTTCTTCGCCGACGAGATCGCCGGGCCGCTGGGCCTGGAGTTCTGGATCGGCCTGCCCGACGAGCAGATCCCCCGCGTGGTCGATCTGGTGCCGCCGGGTCCGCCGCCCGGTGTGCACTTCGGCTCGCCCGACGATCCTCAGCCGGGGATGATCGAGATGCTGCAACTGCTGATGGGCCCCGACTCGCTGATCGCCCGAGCGCTCACCGCTCCCGGTGGCGCATTCGCGAGCGAGACGGTGTGGAACGAACCGGCGGTGTGGCAGGCCGAGATTCCGGCGGCGAACGGCATCACCAACGCCGGTTCGCTTGCCCGGATGTACGCCGCGACGGTCGGAGAGGTCGACGGCGTCCGGCTGCTGAGCCCAGCGACCGTGGCGCGGGCGATCGAGCCGCAAACCGAGGGTGCCGACGCTGTGCTGATCTTCGAGATCCCGTTCGGCCTGGGCTTCATGCGCGACGCGCCGTTCGCCAAGTTCGGCAGCCCGACCGCCTTTGGCCACTACGGCGCGGGCGGCTCGGTCGGCTTCGCCGATCACGAGGCGGGGATCGGGTTCGGCTACGTGATGAACAAGATGGACCTCGGCATCGCGGGCGACCCGCGAACGTCGGCCCTGATCGACGCGCTCTACGGGTGCCTGTGAGCCGGCATGAGTGATGTCACTGAACAGGCCGAGCGCCGCCGAACGTTCGCGATCATCAGCCATCCCGATGCGGGCAAGACCACGCTGACGGAGAAGTTCCTGCTGTACGGCGGCGCGCTGTCACGCGAGGCGGGCGCGGTGAAGGCGCGCCAGGACCGCCGCTCGGCCACGTCGGACTGGATGGCGTTGGAGCAGCAGCGCGGCATCTCGATCACGTCGACCGTGTTGCAGTTCCCGTATCGCGACTCGGTGGTGAACCTGCTCGACACGCCCGGTCACCGCGACTTCTCGGAGGACACGTACCGCGTGTTGACCGCTGCCGACGGGGCGGTCATGGTGCTCGACGCCGCCAAGGGCATCGAGCCGCAGACGCTCAAGCTGTTCGAGGTGTGTCGCGATCGAGGGCTGCCCCTGCTCACCTTCGTGAACAAGTGGGACCGCCCCGGCAAGGATGGGCTCGAACTCCTCGACGAGATCACCGACAAGATCGGTCTGGTGCCGACACCGGTCACGTGGCCGGTGGGGATCGCGGGCGATTTCCGCGGTGTGGTCGACCGCCGCACCGGTGAGTACACGCGCTACACCCGGGTTGCCCGCGGGTCGACGATCGCGCCGGAGGAGATCATCGACCCCGACCGCGCCGCCGCCGAGGAGGGCGCCGCTTGGGTGCAGGCGAGCGAGGAGCTCGAGCTCTTCGACCTGTCCGATCAGACGCTCGATGTGTCGAGCTTCCGGGCGGGCACGACCACGCCACTGTTCGTGGGTTCCGCCGTCACCAACTTCGGCGTCGGCAAGCTGCTCGACGCGGTGATCGACCTGATTCCGCCACCGGCGCCTCGGCCCGAGATCGACGATCGACTTCGCCCGCTCGACGCGCCGTTCAGCGGATTCGTGTTCAAGGTGCAGGCCAACATGGACCCATCCCACCGCGACCGGATCGCGTTCTTCCGGGTGTGTTCGGGGCGGTTCGAGCGGGGGATGGTGGTCACGCACGACCGCACCGGGAAGCCGTTCGCCACGAAGTACGCGCACCAGGTGTTCGGCCAGGACCGCGAGACGGTCGAGGAGGCGTTCCCCGGCGACATCGTCGGCTTGGTGAACGCCGGCGACGTGCGGGTCGGCGACACGCTGTTCGTGGGTGACGCGGTGAGGTTCCCGCGGATCCCGACGTTTGCGCCGGAGCACTTTGCCGTTGCGCGGGTGAAGGACACGGGGCGCTACAAGCAGTTCCGAAAGGGCATCGCGCAGCTCGACGAGGAGGGCGTGGTGCAGGTGCTGCGCGACGCCGATTCGGGCGATCAGGCGCCGGTGCTCGCAGCGGTCGGTCCGATGCAGTTCGAGGTGGTGAGCTACCGACTCGAGAGCGAGTTCGGCGCGGCGATCGAGCTGACCCCCACGTCGTATCGGGCCGCCCGGCGGACCGACGAGGAGAGCAGCCCGGCGCTGCGGGGCATGCGCGGCGTCGATGTGCTCCGACGATCCGACGGTACGTTGCTCGCGTTGTTCGAAAGCACCTACTGGCTCGACCGCGTGGTTGCCGAGAACCCCGAGCTGCGGCTCGACAAGCTCGTCGCCGAGGGCGACCTGCACCTCTGACCGGCCCGAGGTCGGGCACGGAGTTCGTCGCGGGAACCAGGACTGAGGTCGCCCAGTGCGGATCTGCGGGATCGGCGAGATCGGCGGGATCGGCGAGATCGGTCGGCAGGCAATCGCCCACCAGCGGTCGGGCGCGGTTACCCTTCTTCGGACGCAGGGAGGCGAGCCGATGGTGGGAACCACCGAGCCCACAATGCCGAACCGCGACCGGTTCCGCGAGCAGCGGTCCCGCCGCGCCGAGCGACGCCGTCGCCTCATGGGGATCCCCGTGGTGCTCGTCGGGTTGGCGCTGATCGGCCTCGGTGCGTGGATGTGGGATCGCGAACACCAGCCGACGGATTCGCCCCGGCCGACGGTCGCGGGCACGTCGGTGGTGGCGCCGACATCGACCACGCCCACCACACCCACCACGCTGTTGCCGGTCGAGAGCCTCAACGGGTCGACCGTGCCGGTCGCACCGCCGGTCGGCTCGGCGGGCGGCTGAGCCGCGCGCACCACGTGTTCGAAGCGGGTGCCGTGGTGTCGCTGGTTCACTCCCGTCGAAGCCGATGAGCCCACGGCTGCGCTGGTGGCGGTAGAGTGACGCCTCGCCCGTTCGGGGATGTAGCTCAGTTGGCTAGAGCACCTGCTTTGCAAGCAGGGGGTCGTGGGTTCGATTCCCATCATCTCCACCGCAACATTCAGGGGTTTTCAGCCCTCCGGCGAGCCCCCAGCCGCCTCCGGTCCCCGCGTTTTCGTCACGGTTCTGTCACGGTTCTCGGCAGCGGCGGCCATCGCGAGGTCGTCCAAGCGGTTCGCCAACTCGACCGCGCGAGACTGCGCCGCATGTTGGGACTTCCCCGATTCGGCCTGGATCTCGCTCAGTCAGACCAGCGTCGACGATGCCCACGAGCCGTGGACCAGCCGACCGTCCATCCGCTTGCTGGGGAGCACCGCGACGGCGTCACGTACGCACGCCTCGAAGCGATCGCCGTTCTCGTCGCCCACGGCCCGACCTGATCGCCCCGCTCCAGTGCCACCGGTTCCGATCTACCTCGACTTCGACGGCGTGATGAACAGCTTCAGCCGAGATGCGCAGCGGCTGACCACGCGCACCGGGTTCGGACGGTGGCGCTTCGTCGACAGCAAGCACCAGGAGGAAGGCCGGTGCTTCCCGCTCGCCCTGTCCGACGATCGAAACCAGGAAGTCAGCTCATGGTGCGGGCTCGGCGCCGAGATCGTTTGGCTGACCACATGGTGGCAGGCGCCCGATGACGTCATCGCCCAGACCGGCATCGATGCCCCTTTTGCCGCTCCGCGCGCCTCGCTCACCGGTTCGCGTGACTGGAAGGCCGCTGTCATCGAGTCTCGACACGGCAACGACGACCACTTCGTCTGGATCGACGACGCCGACGTGCCGTCGGGGTTCGCGCGGCGCTACCCGAGTTGTCTCGTCGTCCGACCGTCCGACCGTTTCGGCCTGTTCGCCCGCGACGCCATCCGCGTCCGCGACTTCCTGATCAATCGATGATGCCGCTCACGAATCGGGACCGCCGCACGGCCCCGGCGGTGGAGCTTCTCGCCACCCTCCACGGCGAGCTGGCCGGCCGCATCCGCCATGAGTCGAGGAGTGGCGGATGCGCCCGAGATGGTCGGCCTCTTCGCTTCGGCCGCCCGCCGAGGCGCGGACTCAACCCGTCGCGTCTCGATCACCGCCGCCTCCTGACCGACCAACCAGCGACACCGGCCACGACCACGACCGCGGCGATCACGATCGGCCCCGCCGGAACGCCGTATTCCACAGCCGGGGGCTTCACCGGCTCCACCACCCGCGGCTCCGGCGAATCAAGGCCGCCGGGCGTCGCCGTCGGCACGCCGGTCATCACCGCCGTCGTCAACTCGGCCGCGTCACTCGGCGTGATCCGACTGATCGGGTCGCACAGGAACGACCAGTACCGCTGACCAGCCGGTCCAGGCGACTTGAGCGGAACGAAGTAGGTGCTTCCCACTTCGAACGCGTACCCATTGACCCAACCGGGGTCGATCGAGGAGATCAGCACTCGATCGTCGATCGATGCCACGCCCATCGCGTTGATCACGTCGAACGTGATCACGGTTGCCCCGTACGCCCCCGAGTCTCGCCGTTCGTTCGTCTCGATATCGACGACCGTGCCGGTGACGACAAGGTCGAACGCCGACCACAACGTCGCATCATCCCCTTCGACCAACGGTGCGCCCGCCACCATCGACCTCGGACTCCCAGCCGAGCCGGCGCACGACGTAGCGCCCGATGGCGGCGCAACACCCAGCGCCGACCACGTCCATCCCGCCACGGCGATCAACGAACACAGGACAACAACACGAGAGAACCGCATGACTCCTCGGACGTACTGTCCGGCAGATCGGTTCCCGCAACCCGCCGCGGCGGGCGCCGACCCAACACAACTCGCCCCGAAGCGTGCGATCGGCGATGAACCCACTACAGCAGCTCTCCCGCGAGCAGATCCATCAACAGCCCGTCGTGAAACGTGCCGTCGGGCCCGCGCTCGTACCGCCGCATGACGCCGACCCGACGGAACCCGAGGCGCTCATAGCACTCGATTGCCGCTGCGTTGTCCGACGCCGGGTCGATCACGAGACGGTGATGGCCCATGTCCGCGATCAGGTGTCTCGCAAGCGTCCGAATGGCATCGGTCCCGATGCCGCGTCGTTGCCACGCTCGTCGGATCGCGACATCGATCCCTGCGTGGCGGTACTGAGGATCGGCCTCGACGCCGTACTGGATCATGCCGACCACCTCGCCCAGCGCGTGGATGAGGTACGCCGCGTAGGTGCCGTCGTCGATCGCGAGGTCGTCGATCAACTCGTCGACGGCAACGGCGGTCCACCGCTCGACTACCCCTGGCGCGTTCACGATCAGCGCCACCGTCTCGGCGTCCGCCGGACCGGCGCGCACCAACTCCACCGCCGCTCCCATGATTCGATCCGCGGGCCGGGGGTTCACGAGATCGACCCATCAGGGCCGGTGCCAACGGCGCGGCGCACGACCGACTCCCACTGTCGCACCACCGCGCCGAGCGAGCACCGCTCGATCGCTCGATCGCGCGCCGCGGTCCCGAGACGCCGACGGAGCTCTGGATCCACCACCAGCGCTCGGAGCGCCGCTGCCAGCCCATCGGCGTCGTCGGCATCGACCAACGCGCCGCTCACGCCGTCCTCAATGAGCACGCCCACTCCGGGCCGGTCCGTCGCGACGATCGCGAGGCCGCACATCGCGGCCTCCACGACCACGCCGGGCAGCCCTTCGCGATCGACCGACGGAAACACGAACACGTCCGCCTGCGCCATGACCGCCGCCACGTCGTCGACATGGCCCAGCATCTGGAGCGGCGACCCCGTGCGCGTCGACAGCTCATCGGCGAGCGGGCCCTCGCCGGCCATCACACCCACCACGTCGAGCCCGTCGTGGCGAAGCCGCTCGACCACGTCCGCGAAGAGGTCCGCGCCCTTGCCGGCGTTGAGATGCCCGACGAACAACAGCCGTACCGGCGCCTGCGTCCCGTCGCGCCGGTCCCCGTCCGCCAACTGCGGCCCCGGTCGATACAGCTCGGGGTCTCGGCCGTTCGGGATGATCACCCGCTCCGCCGCGGCGAGTCCGAGGGCCGCCGTTTCGGTCGCCGTCTCCTCCGAGATCGCGACGGTCGCCGTCACGCGTCGAGCGCACGCGGCATACAGCCGCCGACGCTGGCTTCGTTCCGACAGCAACGCACCGGAGGTACCGATCCGGTGGTACACGATCGGCGTACCCAGCGGCGCGGCAAGCGCCGCGTACGGCAACACCTCGCCCCCGTGCAGCACCAACGCCGCGGGTCGCATCGAGCGCAGCGTTCGACGAAGCCGACGAATCGCCTTCCACGAAAACCCCAGGCCTCGGCCCCGCGGATCGGCAAGTCCGAGCGATCGCTCGGGCAGCAACAGGCCGGCCGGCGCCGCGAACAGCGTCAGTGCAAGGTGCGGCTGGTCGATGCTCGACAGCGCGTCGACGAGCAGACGCGCGCCGCGCTGCGCGCCACGGTTGGCGTCGGCCGGCAACAGATGCACCACCGGTGACGGCGCGCCGCTCCCGGCGGAACGGGTCACGAACCGGCGGCCTCCGCGCGAATCGCTGCGGCCCGTCCGGCGACCCACTCGTCGCGTAGCTTCACCGCCTCGGGCACGGCGAACGAGATGTGACCACCGAAGTCGCTCATCACCCCGTCCATGGCCGGCACGGTCTGCGCGAACCCGCTTCCTCCGAACGCATCGCCACCGTCTCGGTGCGGCACGGCGAGCGGCGAGCGCAGCGGGCCGACCAGCGACAGGTCGAGCCCTGCCACCAGGCGCTCGCTCGATGTCTGCGGAACGATGCCGTCGCGAACGCCCGTCTGCAGGAAGTACGGCATCTTCCGGTCCGACAGACGGTTGAGGTAGTTCGCCGAATCGCCCCGGTCGAGCGCCTGCTGCGCGGACGCCACGAGCACGGCGTAGTCGGCCGGCCCAACCCCGGTCGGCACCACGTTGTCGAACAGGAACCACAGCCGCGAGTGGGCGAGCGTGTCCATGATCCCGGCGCCGCCGACCTGCTGGAAGCAGCCCTCGACCTCGGGCACGAACTCGGCGAAGAGCGTGCCGTTGAACGAACCCATCGACGTGCCCTCGCACAAGATGTGCGAGGTGTCCAGGTCGATGACCCCATCGCCGTTGCGACCGTTTCCGAGGGGCACGACGTCGAGATCGGCGAGCGCTCCCTTCAACGCCTGCACGAGCGACACGTGATCCAGCCCGGTCTGCAACGTCAGCCCCGTCAGCTTCCCGAAGTCGCGGGGGTTGGTCAGTTCGAGCAGGTACTTCTCTTTCAACGAGCGCGAGCCGTGGTACGCGGCGTCGATCGACAGCGTCGCGAAGCCGTGCCGGGCGTTCGTCGTTGCGTTCAGCAGCTGCGTCTCTTTGTTGATCGTCAGTCCGTGCGCGTAGACGATCACCGGCGCTCCCGCCGCGGTCGTCCCCTTCGCCGGCAAGGTGAGCAGGAAGTCGATCCAGTTGGACGTCGAGGCGGCGGTGCCGTCGGAGGGGATGTACCCCTGGCTGTTTCGGAAGTCACTGATCTGGATCTGACCCGTCACCTGGGCCGCTCCACCGAACAGCGACGGCGAGACAACCAGGTTCCGGACCGGATGATCGGCGGCCCGTGTCGCCGCGATTAGTGGATCGACCAGCGCGTCCATGGCGACCCGCGATCGCACGGTGAACGATGCGACCGACGTAAGCAAATACGAGTTGCCGGACCGCTGCACCAGCTCGCCCAGCGCCGGCCCCACGGCCGTGAGGTCGCCGGGCGCTAGCGGCCGGGTCTCGCGACCTCGTGCATCGGTGAGCGCGTCGGTCACGCCGACGGCCACGCGATGGCCGGCCGGGAACGATGTCCGCGGCCACACGGCAAGCACCCGCGAGCTCTGGGTCGCGACCTGTCCCAGGTGGACGACCTCGGCACGAACTGCAATCGGCTCCGAGGTGTCGAGGTCGAAGGCCTGCACGACATCGCCTCCGGTGCGCGGGACACTCGAGTCGTCGAGCCCCGAACCCACCTCGAACAGCACCGGCGTGAGGGGTGAGAACCCGTCGGCAAGGGCGTACACGTCCGATATCCGACCGCCCGGACCCAACCGATCCAACGCGTCCTGGGGCAACGCCCCGTCCGGCACCTTGACGCTCACACCCGTGACGGTCGATGGGTCGGCCACCTGGAATCGCAACGACGGGAAGGGCATGGCGCACGATGTCTGCGGCGGCCGACACGGCTCGAGCGGGGTCACGACCGCCGGCACACCCGGAGCGCACGCCGCAGCGACCACGCTCGCCAGAAGCGCACTCGCGCCCACTGCACCCCACCGATTTCTCTGCATGCGCACCGCACCCCCTTGTCACGCACCAGCGCGACCGCGGCAATGTAGCAACCCCCGAACACGCATGTCACTCGCCAACTCCGTGAACGGGATACACATTTCGTCGGAGATCCTTGCCCGCCGACGAGTGGGCCGAGGCCCGGGGCAGCTCAGCTCAGCACGAACACCATCGCCACCACGAGCGACAGCACCAACGCGAAGGCCGTCGCTATCGGGAGGTAGAGCCCACGGAAGGTCGGCACGGGGGCCTCTCGACGAATATCGCTTCGCATCACTGCGCCACGGTGGACCTCTGGACTGGCAAACGCGTTCGACATGAACCCTCCAACATCATCGAGCACCGCGCTCACTCGCGGCTGCTCTCACTTCCCTCGGTCACAGTGTGCGGGATCGAAGGGCCCAGCGGGATGGGGCGGATCTACCCAATTCCCCTGAAATCGGGTGAATCCGCCTGTCATCAGAGGGAATTGCACCAGAGGCCGTGGGCACGATCGCCCGTGGTGTCATGAGCACCTTTCCGTAGCCCTACAACTTGCACGCATTCGCTCGGTAGCGTCTCGGTCGGGCAGTGGCCCATTCGCTGGAGGGCGTGTACTTGATTCCGCAGTGCATCGCGTTTGTCGCTGGTAAGGGTGGGGTCCTCAAGACGACCGCCGCCACCCAGACGGCAGGATTGGCCGCCGCAGGCGGCTGGTCGGTGCTGTTGGTCGATCTCGACCCGCAGGGCAACGCCATGTTCGATCTGGGCTACCGCTCCGATGGCGGGGCCGGGCTGGCCGATGCGCTCATGCGTGGCACACCGTTGCGGCCGGCAAGCGATCGACGCGACGGCCTGGCCTACGTTGCCGGCGGTCCGGCGCTCGATGAGCTCGCACCACACCTGGCGCTCCATCCCGAGGCGATCCACGCGCTCCACAACGCGCTCGAACCGATCGCCGACGCGTACGACCTGATCGTCGTCGATGCCCCACCGCGGGAGTTGGCGCTCCGCCGCATGATCCTGACCGCCGCGCACTATCTGGTCGTTCCGTCGGGAGTCGACCGGGCCAGCCGCGTCGGTCTCGCCGATGCCGCTGCGTCGGTTACCGAGATCCGTCAAGCCACCAACCCCGACCTCGACGTGCTCGGGGTGTTCGCCGGCCCGGTCGGCGCGAACTCCCACCAGATCCGAGCGCGGGTGGTCACTCGACTCGGCGACCTGATCGACGACCACGACCTGGTGCTCGGCACCGTGGTCCGCTACGCGCCGCTCATCGCAGAAGAGTGCCGCGAGCGCGGGCTGCTCGTGGGCGAATACGCGGATGCCGCCTCGCGAGCCCAGCCCTGGTACGAGGCGATCAAGACCGGCAGCGAGACCTACTCCCGAGCGGCGGAGGGCCTGGCCGCCGACTGGCAGCTCCTCGTCGACGAGATCCTTGCCCGATTCGTGAAGCTGCAGGAACCGTCGTGAGCGAGCCGACGCCGTACGACCCCGAGGCAGCCGGGAAGGGCTTCCGCCGCCTCCCACAGGACCGGGCGACGCGCGTTGCGCCGCCATCCCGCCCCGGACGAACCGTAACGCCCACGCCCACGCCCACCGACGCGGCGACGGACGAGCCGCCTGCGGCAACGGACGAGCGCCGGCCTCCTCGAGACCAAGGCGCGGCGACCCCGGCGAAGTCCCAGCAGCGCACCCCCCGGCCGCCCGCGACAACTCCGGCGAGTCCGACAACTCCAGCGAGTCCGTTACCCCCGACGGCGGAAGCGTCTCCCGAACGCGACGCCACCCCGGCGCGCCGGGGCAGGCCTCGCGGCCCGTCCACGGTCGACCGTCCACCGCCGCCATTCGGATCCTGGCGCGGCCGGCGCGTCGCCTACGGCGTCAACCTCACTCGCGAGCTCGCCGAGCGACTCGACCGCGCGTGCGACGTCAACGGCCCGTCGCCCATCCCCTACGGCGCGCTGGCCGTCGACGCCATCCGCTCCACGTGGCAACAGATGGCCGACCGGCTCGGCGGTGACGACCTGTTCCCGCCATCGCGCAGCGCGAACGCGCGCCTCGAGACCGACGAACAGAAGGTGCGAAAGGTGTTCTACGTGAGCGTCGAGGAGGCGACCGCTATCGAGACCGTGCGCCGACGCCTCGGCGACATGGAGATCGGGCAGCTCCACCGAATGGCACTCGCGGCGCACCTGGGCATCGACCTGCGCGACACGATCACCTTGCCGGCTCAGGTCGAGGGTGCGTCGACGAACTCGACGACCACGTCGTCGTAGCCCATTCGATTCGCCAACAGCGTCAGGAACTCCCGCGCGTTCTGCTCGGCCTTCTCGGTGAGATCGCTGTCCTGGGCCGCCTTGGTGAGCGCCTCGACCGCGACTTCGTCGAGCGAGTCCTTCTCCGCCAGGGGACGCTCGTTGAACAGCTCACCCAGCCGCGTCAAAAGCCCCCGGTTCTGCGCCACCACCGTCGACCGCGACTCGTCGATGTTCGGCTTGGTCAGGACCGGCCTCGGCACTCGGAGGGTGATCGAGCGCTTGGAGCGGTCGACCACGATGTCGTCCTCGGCCAAGCCTTTCAGGTCGACCAGTGCATCGACGCTGCCGTAGTAGAGGGCAACGCCCGAGTCGGCGTCGAGCGCATCGGGCAGCACCTCGTGCACCGCACCGCTCTGTTCCTGCCCGAAGGTCACGGGAACGCTGAACTCGCCGCTGGCGGTGCGCAGCTCCGACGTCTTGTGGATCGCTGCGAGCGTCACGGCGGCCGCCTCGGGGCGCTGCTCCAGTCCGAACAGGCCCTCGCGCAGCGAGCCGATCGGGTCGAAACCCGTGAAGTTCGCGACCACCAACACCACCGCGGCGATGCCGAGCCACTTCCACACGCGGTCGAGCCGGGGAAGCTGAGGGGGCCGAGAGGAGGACTTCGATGACGCGTCGATAGTGCGACACCGTAGCGACTCGGTACTCGTGAAGGGACCGCGGTGGCGACCCCGAGGGAGAGTGTCGCACCCATGCGCCAGACTGTCGCGCCACCATGACTCGTACCGACGACAGCCGACTCGCCACCATCCGGTCTCTGCTCGCCAAGGCAGAATCCACCCCGTATTCCGAGGAGGCCGAGGCGTTCACCGCCAAGGCCACCGCGCTCATGGCTCGCTACTCGATCGACCAGGCGCTGTTGTGGGCGGCCGACACCGCCCAACACGCCGAGCCGGTGGAGCGGCGCCTCGTCGTGCATCGGCCCTTCACAGCCCAGAAGGCCGTGCTCGTCAACCAGGTGGCCACCGCACTCCGGTGCCGCGCCGTCCGCCTCGGCCGCGAGCCCGGAGCACCGCAGGAGTGGATCTCGATCGTCGGGTTCGCCGACGATGTCGACCTCGTCGAGGAGCTCGTCACTTCGCTCCTCGTGCAGATGGCCACGGCGATGAACGGTGCCGAGCCGGCAATGCGGCAGCGACCGTCCGACACCGCGTCGTGGCGTCGGTCCTTCATGATGGGCTTCATCGACGTCATCTCACACCGCCTCGTCGAGCAGCAACGCGACGCGCTGGCCGACGCCGAACGCGAACGGACCCGCCCGGGGGCCGCGGCGCAATCGGCCACGTCCACCGCACTCGTGCTGGCCGAGCGCGACGACCGGGTCGAGGCGGCCACGCGCGCCCGCTTCCCGCGCCTTCGCACAAGCCGGGTCGGAGGTGGCTCGTCGTCGCACGGGCGACGTGCCGGCACGAGCGCCGGACATGCGGCCGATCTCGGGGGACGGCGCCTTCCGCCGCGCCGCGAGCTCGGGCAACGCAGTGGATGACCCGCAGCGCCTCGCCCTCTACCGGGCGGAAGACAACGTCGCCGCGCACATCGGGCCCACGTGGCGGCGCTGGAGCGACGTCGAGGCCGCCCTCGACGCGATCCTTCGCAGCGACAGCTACCGCGAGCTCTTCCCCGATTCGCCCACGGAGTTGCTGCTCGCGCGCCGGTCCCGCTCGGCCCGCGCGTCGTTCGCGCAGCGCGAGACGGGCACCATCGCCATACGCGACGGGTCGTGGAACGCCATCACACTGCTGCACGAGCTCGCACACATCGTCACGTCCGCGGGGCCGCCGCACGGTCGCGCGTTCGTCGACAACGAGGTCGCGCTGGTGCGCGACGTCTGCGGGTTCGAAGCCGCACTCGTGCTGGGCGCCAGCCTCCGGGCATATCGCATCGAACACGACGAGCGCTGGGCGGCTCGTCCGCTCCTCGCCCGTCCGCCCGACCGACCGACCGACCCGCTCATGCGCTGGCACGACCCGCCCAACGCCGAGTAGAACCGGCCCATGGAAGCGGTCTTCGACGGTGAACGGGAAGAACTCGACTACGCGGGCTTCGGTGCGGCCGTGCGCGAGCTGGCGGCACAGGTGGTCGAGACGGGTTTCGAGCCCGACTGGATCGTCGCGATCGCACGCGGTGGCCTGCTGATCGGCGGCGCCGTTGCGTACGCGTTGAGCCTGAAGAACATCGGCGTCGTGAACGTCGAGTTCTACACCGATGTCGACGAGCGTCTCGACGTTCCGGTCATGCTGCCGCCGGCGCTCGACCTTGCCGACATCGCCAACTCGCGGCTGCTCGTCATCGACGACGTGGCCGACACCGGCGAGACGCTGAAGCTCGTGGTCGACACGTGTCGGCCCGCCGTCGCCGAGCTTCGCTCGATGGTGCTGTACGAGAAGCCCCGCTCGGTCATCAGCTGCGAATACGTGTGGCGCCACACCGACAAGTGGATCAACTTCCCGTGGTCGAGCGAGGCGCCGCTTCGCTGAGCTGCGGCCGGCCGATCACGACGACGTGGCGATGAGCTCCTCGCTCAGCGTCCACAACCGGGCGCCGTCGACCTCGCGGCGCGCCCACGGGGCGAGGCGCCCGGGCCGACGGCTCGACCAGTAGGTGCCCGACCGGGTGGGATCGCCGCCCGGCTCGGCTGTGGCCAGCCACACGCTCGTATCGGCGCCCTGGCTCGGCGTGCGCGTCATCGGCTTCAGCAGCCGCAACCCGGTGCTCATGAACGTCGAGGTATCGCCGTCGGCCGCGAAGTTGCTCGCGACGATGCCCGGATGGACGCTCGACGCGACCACGCCGTCGCTCGCCCACCGCCGGGCAAGTTCCTGGGTGAACAAGATGTTGGCGAGCTTCGATCGCCCGTAGGTGAGCCACACGTTGTAGAAGCGGACCGCCTGCAGGTCGTCCCACGGGAGACCGCCGACGGCGAAGAAGTGCGCCTCCGACGCGACGGTCACGACCCGGGCGTTGCCCGCCGCGGCCAAGAGGTCATGCAGCAGTGTGGTGAACAGGAACGGACCGAGGTGGTTCACCCCGAAGGTCATCTCGAACCCGTCCTCGGTGACCGCACGCTTCGACAGGACGAGTCCCGCGTTGTTCACCAACACGTCGACCCGATCGAAGCGATCGGTGATCGACGCGGCCGCCGCTCGCACCGAAGCGAACGACGCGAGATCGAGCGGCACGGACTCGACCGATCCCCCGCTCCGCTCGCGGATCTCGGCGAGCGCAGCGGCGGAGCGATCCGGATTGCGGCAGGCAATGACCACGCGATCGCCCTGCGAAGCGAGCGCGACGGCCGTCTCCTTGCCGATCCCCGAGTTGGCGCCGGTGACGATGACAGTGCGCTGGGTCATGGCCGCACGCTAACCCCTGTGTCTCCTCCGGCTCCCGCCCGCCCATCGCGATCGAACCGACCAGTTGTCGGCAAGTTGGGTCTGGCTGGCAGACTGGGCGGCAATCGAGGAAAGCATGCATTCCGTCCCCAGAACGATTCAGCACCAAACCCAAACGTACGAACAGCTGGGCATCAGCAATTCGCGTCTGTTGATCCGCGGCCTCTTCGTGCGCTGCCCCGCCTGCGGAGCCGGTCGCACCCACAAGAGCTGGACCAAGATGAACCAGCGCTGTCATCGCTGTTCGCTCCGGTTCGAGCGGATCATCGGCCACGCCCTGGGCTACATCGGCATCAACACCATCGTGGCGTTCACGACCACCTTCGCGGTGCTCATCGCAGGCGCCGTCATCACCTCGCCCGACATCCCGTTCGTGCCGCTGCTCGCAGCGACGGCGGTTCCGGGTGTGCTGTTGCCCATCCTGTTCCTGCCGTCGTCGCACACGCTCTGGACGGCCATCGACTTGATCATGCGGCCGCTCCTGCCGGGCGAGATCGACCCGCGGTTCATCAAGGTCGACCCGGTCGCCGGACCGTGGGATGCCTCCGCTGTGGTGGCGTCGGCATCGCCGGGCGGAACCGAGAGCGCGGCCGAGGGTGCGGCGGAATCCGACGACGATCGTGCCACCGGCGAGTCGCAGGGCGACGCCGCCGGCGGCTCAGCCCAGTAGCCCTCGACACCTTCACAGCTCGGAACCGGGGGCCGGCCCCGGCGTGACCCGGTCGGGCTATCGGCCGACGGGGCGGCCCGACTGCTCGACGTACACGTCGAATAGCTCCTGCGTGTTCACGATCACGTCGTGTTCGGCCTCGACCAACGCCCGTGCTGCGTCCGACATGCGCCGGCGCAGCTCGGGGTCGTTGCGAAGCCGTTCGATCGCGTCTGCCAGCGCCGCCGCGTCGCGGGTGCGCACGAGCAGCCCCTGCTCGCCGTCGGTCACCAACTCCTTCACGCCGTCCATCTGCGTCGAGACCACGGGACGGCCGGTACACAGGCACTCGGTGAGGAAGTTCGGGATGCCGTCCGACTGGCCGAACGGGCCGATGCAACACGCGAGCACGCCGATGTCGGACCAGGCCAACCACTCGCGCACCACCGACATGGGCTGCTTGCCGAGGAACTGCACCTGGTCGGTCAGGCCCAGCTCCTGGACCTGGGCTTCGATGCGTCCGCGCACATCGCCCGCGAGGGCGACGAATCCGCCGATCAACGCGATCTCCACGGGCACGCCCCGATCGCGCAGCCGCGCGGCAGCGTCGATCAGGAACGTGTGGCCCTTGTGCTCCTCGAAGCTCGCGACGCACACGATCCGGAACGGTCGTTCGCCGTCGTCCTCGGGGAGCGGTTGGCGAGGGAAGGACTCGATGTCGATGCCGTGGTACACCACTCGGCATTTGTCGCGGATCTCGTCGCCGTACAGCTCGCGCAGTTCGTCGGCGATGAAGTGGGTGCACACGAAGAAGAACTCGGCTTCGCTCAGCTTGTCGCGCAGCCCATCGCGGCGAAGCTGCACGTCGTGGGTGTGTCCGGTGCACGAGAACGGCAGGCCCGTCAGCGTCTTGATCACGAGCGCCGCGTGGGTCGGGTATGTCGTGAAGTGCGCGTGGACGTGCTCGATGCCGAGCTTCTCCATTCGCAACGCCATCGCCGCGGCCATCGGCACGATGAAGAACGTGCGGAGGAAGAAGTCCGGCGCCTGACGATTGGTCACCAGGCCCCAGCGCCAACATTCGAGATACGCGCGACGGTTGCGGCGGAGCCAGGTGAATTGGGCGCGGACCACTTCCCACGACTTCAGGGCCAGGTAGTGCGCCCGCGAGTCCAGGTCGCGGGCTTCCTCGTGCACCGCGCCCTCCTGCTCGTGGACGAGTGCGAACAGCTCGATCGGCACACCCAGCTTCTCGAGCGCGATCATCTCGCGCAGCATGAAGGTGTTGGTCACCTTCGGGAAGCGCGACACGATCATCGCCACCTTTGGCGGGCGGCGAGTCACCTCATGACCCTCAGACATAGGCCGTGACACTACCAATCGGTGTCGGATGGCCCGGCGTCACCGGGTCAGGAGTACATCGCCTCGATCTCGCGGGCGAATGTGGCGTGAATGCCCCGCCGCTTCAGCTTCGATGTCGGCGTCAGCAGTTCGGAGTCGGGCATCCACTCCTCGCCGAACAGCGTGAACTTCTTGACCCGTTCCGCGTTGTTGAACGTGGACATCACCTCGGCGAGGCCACGCTCGATCTCGGCGATGACGGCCGGTTCCTGCGCGAGTTCCGCCAGCGACTTGCCGGCGAGCCCGTTGGCCGCCGCCCACACGGGCGCGGCCTCGGCGTCGAGCACGAGAAGTGCCGACACGAACGGACGGTTGTCGCCGATGGCGCAGGCCTGACCCACGAGCGGGATGTTCTTGAGCGACGCCTCGAGGTTGGCGGGGCTGATGTTCTTGCCGCCGGCGGTGATGATGAGTTCCTTCTTGCGGTCGACGATGCGCAGGTAGCCATCCTCGTCGAGCTCGCCGATGTCACCGGTGTGGAGCCAGCCGTCGGCGTCGAGCGCCTCGGCGCTCTTGACCGGCTCGTTGAGGTAGCCGCGGAAGATGTTGCCGCCGCGGCAGATGACCTCGCCGTCCTCGGCGAGCGCTAGCTCCAGACCCGGGATTGCGGGACCGACGGTGCCCGCGCGCACGCGTCGCGCTGCGAAGCTGATCGGGCCGGACGACTCGCTCATGCCGT
Source organism: Actinomycetota bacterium (assembly GCA_016703525.1). Taxonomy (GTDB): domain Bacteria; phylum Actinomycetota; class Acidimicrobiia; order Acidimicrobiales; family Microtrichaceae; genus JADJBW01. The sequence continues at coordinate 65,650 of JADJBW010000001.1, forward strand.
AGATCTCGGCGAGCGGCACGCCGATCGCTCGGAACCACGTGAGCAGCTCGGCGGTCATGGGGGCGGCTCCCGTGACGGCGAGGTCGAGCTCGTCCAGGCCGACGAGTTGGCGAATCGTGGAGAACGCGACGGCGTCGAGGAAGTTCCAGGTATCGATGTCTTCCTGCGTGGCCGTTCCGAGTGCCATGCGCTCGGCGAGGGGAGCCGCCGCCTCGACGGCCTCGTCGACCTTTTGCTTCTTCTCCGGATCGGCGGACAGCGCCGCGTTGACGCCCGCGTACAGTTTCTCCCACACCCGCGGCACGCCGAAGATGATGTTCGGGCGCACCCCGGCGAGGTAGGTCGCGATCATCGACGGTTCGGGACAGCAGCTCACCTCGTAGCCGTTCATCACGCAGCCGTAGTGGCTGGTCACGCGCTCGGCGATGTGCGCCATGGGCAGGTACGACACGACCTTCTGGCCGATGAAGGAGTCGGTCTCGAAGGCCTCACGCAGCGACTCGAGGGTCCAGCACAGGTTCTCGTGATCGAGCATCACACCCTTCGGGCTACCCGTCGTGCCCGACGTGTAGATGATCGTTGCGAGGTCGCCAGGCGAGGCCGCATCGAAAGCGGTCTCTGGGTCGAGCGGTTCGGCGGCCACCAGGTCGTCCCACGACCCCACGCCCTCGGGAGGTCCGCCGGCGGTGGAGCGCACCATGAACCGGGCGGTCAGCGACGGCAGCTCGTCGAGCACCGGTTCGAAGCGGGCGAGGAACGACTCGTCCTCGACGATCGCGACCTTCGCGTCGCAGTGGCTGGCCAGGTAGGCGACCTGGTCGGGCGACGACGAGTTGTAGATCGACACCGGCGTGGCGCCCACCATCAACACGCCCAGGTCGATCGCATGGAACTCCGCGATGTTGCGCATCATGAGCACGACTCGGTCGCCACGGCCGACACCGTTCGCTGCGAGCGTGGCCCCGATTCGGCGTGCGGTCTCTTCGAGTTCGCCGAACGTCATGGACTTCCACTCGTCGCCGTCGAGCCACCGCAGCGCCGTGCGACCGGCGTTGTCCTGCAGCAGCTTGGCGAAGTAGGTGAGCACGGTGTGCCCCTCGACCGCCGCGCTGATCTCTGCATCGGTCCTTGCCATGGTGGGCCCCCTTCGAGTGATCGCGTGCCCGCGATCGGTCAACGTGGTGCGTGATGGTAGCGGCCGAGCGACGCGACCGGCCCGGCGCGCGCGGCCGCCGTTCTGGCACTGCCCACGACCCGAGCGCCGTGCACGACCGGTTGACCGTGGGTCGACCGCCCGGGCATGCTCTTGACCGATCGGTCTAGTTCGTCGCACCGATCCGAACGGGGGTCGTGGCGAGCCCGCGTCGTATCGCCGCCGCCGTTGCCCACCGGCACGGTCCGAGAGGAGTTCATCCAATGACCACCGCAGTCATCGTCGATGCCGTGCGTACCGCCGGCGGAAAGCGCAACGGTTCCCTGTCCGGTTGGCACTCGGCCGACCTCGCCGCCCAGGTGCTCCGCGCGATCGTCGAGCGGAACAACCTCGACCCGGCGCTCGTCGACGACGTGCTCATGGGGTGCGTGTCGCAGGTCGGCGCGCAGGCGCTCAATGTGGGCCGCAACGCCGTGCTCGCCGCCGGCTTCCCCGAGTCGGTTCCCTCCACCACCATCGACCGCCAGTGCGGATCGTCGCAGCAGGCGGCGGCCTTCGCCGCGCAGGGCGTCATCGCCGGCGCGTACGACATCGCGATCGCCGCCGGGGTCGAGGTGATGAGCCTCGTGCCCATGGGAGCGTCGGTGGGCGACGTGAAGCGGACGGGCTTCCCGTTCGGCGAGGGAGTCGGCCTCCGCTACGCCGAGGTCGGCGGGCTCATCCCGCAGGGCATCTCCGCCGAGCGCATCGCCGACAAGTGGGGTCTCAGCCGCGAAGACCTCGACGGGTTCAGCGCCGAGTCACATCGTCGTGCCGCACAGGCGACCGCCGAAGGTCGCTTCGAGAACGAGATCATCCCGGTGCGCGGCAAGCGTCGCGACCGCGACAGCGGAGAGGTGAGCGTGCTCGACGGCATGGTCACCGCCGACGAGGGCATCCGGCCCGACTCGACGGTCGAGTCGCTCGGCAACCTCAAGCCGGCGTTCGACCCGAACGGCAAGGTGACCGCCGGCAACTCGAGCCAGATCACCGACGGAGCATCGGCGGCGCTCATCATGAGTGAGACCAAGGCCGCCGAACTCGGCCTGCGCCCGCGGGCCCGTTTCCACACCTTCGCACTCGCCGGCGTCGACCCGGTGATGATGCTGACGGGCCCGATCCCCGCCACACAGAAGGCGCTGGAGCGCTCGGGGTTGAGCATCGACGACATCGATGTGTTCGAGGTGAACGAGGCGTTCGCGTCGGTCGTACTCGCGTGGCACAAGGAGACCGGCGCCGATCTGGCGAAGACCAACGTGAACGGCGGTGCGGTTGCACTCGGCCACCCGCTGGGCTGCTCGGGCACCAAGCTGCTGGCGACCATGCTCAACGAACTCGAGCGCACCGGCGGTCGCTACGGCCTGCAGACGATGTGCGAGGGCGGCGGCATGGCCAACGCCACCATCATCGAGCGCCTCGACTGACCGGCCCGCCCACGCGTCGGCGCGTACTGGGCCGGATCACCGCCCCCACGGGTATGTGGATCGGCCCAGTTCGAGGGTGGGCCCGCTCGACTGACCGACCCGCCCACGCGTCGGCGCGTACTGGGCCGGATCACCGCACCCACGGGTATGGGGATGGGCCGAGTTCGAGGGTGGGGCCGCTCGACTGACCGGCCCGCCCACGCGTCGGCGCGTACTGGGCCGGATCACCGCCCCTGTGCGTATGTGGATCGGCCCAGTTCGAGGGTGGGCCCGACCGGCTCGGGGCCGCTGCCGGTCGCTTCGGGTCGGTCGGCTGTGGTTCGCTAGGTGCCGATGAAGAGCCGCTCCGCCTCCCCGTTCATCGTGGCGCTCCTGGTCGGCACCGTGGTGGTCAGGTTCGTCGCCGACACCTCGTGGTGGCGCGCTGGGATCGCCGTGTTGGTCGCCGGGCTGATGCTGCGTGTCGGCTGGATGATGATCGGCGGGCTCGCCCGGCCGGTCCCCGACCCGTTGGCGCCCGGCGAGCTGCGGAAGGTCAAACTCACGTATCGGTGCAGCATCTGCGGAGCCGAGGTTCGCATGACCGTCGCCGCCCGCGACGACCCCGAGCCGCCACGCCATTGTCTGGAAGACATGGATGTGGTCACTCCGGTGGAGTGACCACATCCGCGTCTACCCGCGGGATCGCCGTTTTCCACCTGGGCACTCGTACCCACCATGAGTGAGCATGTCGCCACTGCATGTGGTCACTACCCACAGTTCTAGCCCCAGGTTGTGGAAATCTCTGGGGAGTCGGTGGCCCACTCAGTGTGACGGCATCACCGGGATGGCGGTCGTCCTGCGTATTGTGATCACCTGACCGCGTTGCGTGTCAGGATTGGCCAGCGGTCGTCGGACTCAGTGCAGCTGCGTCGCGGTGACGATGCCTGCGAGGATGCCGACCAACCCTCCGAGCAGGTACCACCCCGACGGTGAATGCGGGAGGGTCTCGGTGTAGTTGAGGATGATCGCGAGAAATCCCGCCCCGAGCAGCGAGAACATCACGATCGGCACCCACATGGGGCTCGGCTGGTCGAAGGCCGAGACGGTCGGAGGCGTGTAGCGGCTTGGCGACGACGAACCCGGCTTGGCTCCCGGCTTCGTTCCCTTCGGGGTCGTGCGACTACTCCCCGTCGACTCTTCGCCGCTGTCGATCCTTCGCTTCTCCGGTCGTGCCATGGCGAAAGAGCCTAGGCGTCGGAACCGCAAACGCGGGTGAGGGTCGGCCCGCGCGCAATGGAACTCGATCGAATCGGTCACCCGACGACCGCTACGCTGCCGCCCAGTGAGCCGGATCCTGGTCATCGACAACTACGACTCGTTCGTCTACAACCTGGTCCAGTATCTCGGCGAGATGGGCGCCGAACCGATCGTGCACCGCCACGACGCGATCACGCTCGACGACATCGAGACGCTCGATCCAGACGGCATCCTCATCAGCCCCGGGCCCGGCTCACCCGCCGACGCCGGCATCAGCAACGACGTGCTGCGTCACTGCACCTCGCGGCCGATCTTCGGCGTGTGCCTCGGCCTGCAGTGCATCGGCGAGGTGTTCGGCGGCGAGGTCGTGCGGGCGCCCCAGATCGTGCACGGCAAGACCTCGCTGATCCGCCATCACGGCGTCGGGGTGTTCGCCGGGCTCCCCAACCCGCTCGAGGCGACGCGCTACCACTCGCTGGTCGTCGAACGCACGACCCTGCCGGAGGTGCTCGAGATCACCGCCGAGACCGACGACGGGCTGATCATGGGTCTCCGGCACCGCGAGCTCGACGTGGAGGGCGTGCAGTTCCATCCCGAGTCGATCCTCACTGCGAACGGTCACGACCTGCTGCGCAACTTCCTTCGCCGCTGCGACGATTGACCCTCAGCCCGAGGCGACGGCCACGCTGATCTCCACCGTTGTCCCGGGCGCGACCTCCGCCCCAGGCGGCATGCCCTGGCTGAGCACCCGGCCGGCGTTGAGATCTCCGGCAGCGACGGGCACCGGGACCACCTTCGCCACCAGATCGGCGGCCTTGAGCAGCGACTCGGCGGTGCCCTGCGACAGCCCGGCGAGATAGGGCACCTCGGCCGTGGGAGCGGGCCCGGTCACCTCGATCTCGACGGGGGTGTCCTTCGGTATCGCAGCGCCGGCCGCGGGGCTCGTCGAGAGCACCACGCCCTCGGGCTGATCCTCGCGGTGCACCTTCCGGATCGTCCCGACCGCCAGGCCGGAGCGGCCCAACTCGACGAGCGCCTGCGCCAACGGCAGGTTCACCATGGCCGGAACCGTGCGCGGGGCGGGTCCGCTGCTCACCAGCACCTGCACCGCCGCGCCGGCCGGGGCGCGGGAGCCCGCGGCGGGGTTGGTCCCGATCACCTCGCCCACGCGGATCGACTCGTGGGGCGTGTCGACGGTCTGCGGCGTGAGGCCGGCGGCCGAGATGACCGCTGTGGCGTCCAGCGCCTGCTGACCGGACACGGCAGGAACCGACTGGCCCAACGGACCGTCGCTCGCGATGATCCGCACCACATCGCCCTGTTGCAGCAATCGTCCGGCCAACGGGTCCTGTGCGAACACGGCGCCCTTCGCGACGCTCTCGTTGGGACGAAACAGCACGTTCACCACCAGGCCCAGGGCCTCGAGCTGCCCGCGTGCGCCTGCGATATCGAGACCCGCCACCGACGGCAGTTCCAGCCGCGCCAGTTCCACCGACTCCTTGGGTTGGAGTTGCGCCACGAACTGCACGATCGCAAGCCCGAGCAGCGCGGCAACGACGCCGATGCCAAGCGTGAGTTTGAGGCGCGATCGCGTTCCGTCCACCACTTCGGGCGGGCCGGTGGCCGAACGGCGGACGGGTGCGGCGCTCATGGTGCGGGTCGCGTGGTGGTCGTGGTCGACGGCACCGTCGAGGTCGTCGTGGTGGTCGGCTGTGTGGTGGTCGTCGTCGTGGTCGTCGCTGGCAGCGTGGGCGGCGGCAGCGGAATGGTGGTGGCGGGTGGCGGCCGCTCGGCGCGCCGAACCGTGAGCGTGACGACCGAACCGGGGCGCAGCTTGGTGCCGGCGGACGGCAGCTGTGCCAGCACCTTGCCATCGCTCGGATCTCCGACCGGGCCGAGCTGGGTCAACTCGCCGACGACGAACCCTGCCGCGGTCAGTCGGGCCGCCGCGTCGCTCTGTTGGCGCCCGGTCACGTCGGGCACGCCCACCGGCGCCGGCCCGGCCGACACCAACAGGTTGATCACGGTGTCGCGGTCGGCAACGGTGCCCACGGGCGGGTCGGTGCCCACAACAGCGTCCTTCGGCAGCGTGGGGTTGTCGGTCGGGGTGACCGTGCCGAGGGTGAAGCCCGACTTGCCGAGCAGAAACGCTGCGCCTTCCACGGCGAGTCCCGACACCTCGGGCACCGGGCGCTTCACGGGTCCCAACGACACGGTCAGGTTCACCGATGTTCCGCCGAGCACCTGCGTGCCGGGTGCGGGGCTCTGCGACGCGACGGTCTTGGCGGCGACGAGCTCGTCGTTGACACGCTCGATGGTCACGTCGAGATCGAGCGCTTCGAGTGTCTTCTGAGCGGTGCGCTCGTCGGCGCCCACCAAGTTGGGCAGCGTCGAGATCCGAACGCCGCGACTCACCACCACGATGACGTTGCCGTCGCGGGGCATGGTCGAGGCGGCGGCCGGGCGCTGGCGGATCGTGTAACCGCGCTCCACGGTGGAGGAGAACGCGAACTCGACTGTGCCGTGCAGTTCGGCTTCCTGGATCTTCACGAGCGCCTTCACCTGCGTGAGTCCGCCCACGTCGGGCACGCTCACGTCGAAGAGGTGCCCGGTGACGATGTCGATCGGGTTGAGGGTCGGCGACATGCCGAACAGCACCACGGCGGCCGCCGCGAACAGCACGGCGAACGTCAGAGGCGTCGCTCCGGATCGCCCGGGGAGCGTCCGGCGTGCGACGACGTTCACGGCGACGTGGTGGTACTCGCCGGCGATGTGGTGGTCGACGCCGCGCTGGCCACACCCACGGTGATCGTGACCGTGGAGCCCGGGTCCACCAGTGTTCCCGCCGCCGGGTCGACCTCGATGACTCGACCCGTGTTCGGATCCCCGACGGGAACCGACTTCGTCTTCACTTCGGCCTCCAGGCCCTTCGCCTGAATGGCGGACCGGGCCGCATCCTCGGGCTGACCCTTCACCGCAGGCACCTTCACCTGCTGAGGGCCGTCCGAGATGATGAGGCTGATCGGCGCGCCCTTGGCCGCTTCACCCGTCGGCGAGGTGCCGACGACCTTGTCCTTCGCCACGTCGGCGGAGGCCTGCCGTTGGTCGTCGCCCACCACGAACCCTGCGTCGGTGAGCGCCTTGCGGGCCGCGTCGACCGGCTTGCCCTTCACGTCGGGGATGGCGACCGAGGCCTTCCCCTTCGATACGCGCAGCACGATCTCGCCGCCCTTGGGTGCGGGGGTGTCCTGCGCGGGCACGCTCTCGATGACCTTGCCGGTCTCGATGGTGTCGTGTTCGACCTGTTCGCTGCGAACGGTGAATCCCGCGTCCTTCAGCGCTGCGGTCGCCTCGGCTTCGGAGAGCCCGTTCACCTTGGGGACCGCCACCATGTCGGGTCCGGTCGACACGAAGATCGTGACGTCGCCACCCTTCTCGAGCTTGGCGTTGGCGTCGGGGGTCTGACGGAACACCACGCCGACGGCCGCGTCGGTGGAGGCCTGGCGCGTGACGACCGGGTTGAACCCTTCGTCGGTCAGCTTCTTCGTGGCGTCGGCCTCTTGCAGATCGACCACATTGGGCACGGTCAACTGGTCGCCGCTCGTATCCGACAGGCTCTGCACGAACCAGTAGCCGAGGCCGCCGAGCGCAAGGAGCAACACGAGCGCAGCGGCGACGAACATGCCGGTACGGCTGGGTGCGTCGTCGGGTTCGGGGCCGACGGCCACAGGCGTTGCCGCCGGTGCCGGCTGTGCCACCGGCGCGGCCACAGTCGCCGCGACGGTGGTAGGCGCCGCTGTCTGCACCGGCATTGCCGTTGTCGCGGCGGCATCGGCGGTGGGGTTGGCGACGGTCCGTTGGCCTGCCTGCTCGGCGAGCGTAGCGGCACCGTCGAGGTAGCGGCGAAGGTCGGCGCGCAGGTCGTCGGCCGAGAGGTAGCGCTGGTCGGGTGCCTTGGCGAGGAGGCGGCCGATGATCGCTTCGAGCCCGGCGGGGATGCCGGCGACGATCTGCGACGGTCGTGGCGGCAGTTCCTGCACGTGCTTGTAGGCGATGGCGACCGGGGACTCTCCCACGAATGGCGGGCGGCCGCACACGATCTCGAACAGCACAACGCCCAGCGAGTACAGGTCGGAGCGGGCGTCGACCTGGAACCCCTGGGCCTGCTCGGGCGAGAAGTACGCGGCGGTGCCCATGACCGAGCCGGCCTGGGTGAGTTCGTCGGAGGGCGACGACAGCGCGCGGGCGATGCCGAAGTCGGTCACCTTCACCGTGCCCGATGTCGACACCAACACGTTGCCCGGCTTGATGTCGCGGTGCACGACGCCGCGCTGGTGGGCGTGGCCGAGCGCTCCGGCGACCTCGAAGGCCATCGTGGCGGCGCGCTGCGGGTTGAGCGGTCCGGCCTGGCGAACCACCTCGGCAAGCGACTGGCCCTCCACGTACTCCATGACGATGTAGTACGTGCCGGCCTCGGCGCCCCAGTCGTACACGCCGACGATGTTGGGGTGCGACAGGTTGGCCGCAGCCTGGGCCTCGCGGCGGAATCGCTCGACGAAGGCTGGGTCGGTCGCGAACTCGGGGAACAACACCTTCACGGCGACGGGCCGATCAAGCGCTGTCGCGGGCCAGGAACACATCTGCCATGCCGCCGCGAGCGATACGACGGTGGATCTCGTAGCGCCCGCCAAGGACGACCGGCGGAGGGGAGCCCGCTGAATCGGTGGAAGTCATGCGAGACGTGAGCCTAGTGAGCGTGTCCGCCGGTTCCGCGGCATCGGCGCGGCGAATCGGCCTCCACCGTTGATCGATGCGCCGCGCCACCGGCGAACGGCCGGCGCGCGGTCATCGGCCCGGCTGGGGTGACGAGATCGGTCGGAGCGCCGCTTCGAGCACCGACCGGGCGATCGGCGCGGCGACCTTGCCGCCGGTCTGCTCGCTCGCGCCGGGCTGGCCTTCCACGATCACGGCCACGGCGACCGACGGCACTGCACCCGGGTCGCCGGCGAATCCGATGATCCACGCGTGGGATCGCGGCGGCGTTGTTCCGAGCTGCGCGGTGCCGGTCTTGCCACCGACCACGCGGCCCTCGATCCCGAGGCGCGACGCCGTGCCGTTCGCGACCACGTCGACCATGGCGCTGCGCAGCACCTCGGCGTTCGCCGAGGTCATCACCTCGCGCCACACCGAGGTGTCGAACTTCTCCACCGCCTTCGCGTCGCGGTCGCGAATCTCGGCCATCACGTGGGGTGTCATCGTGGTTCCACCGTTGGCAACGGCCGCGGCGACGAGCGCCATCTGCAGCGGCGTGGCCGACACGTCGCCCTGGCCGATCCCCGAGATCGCCAGCGCCGGGGTGTTCTCGTAGACCTTCGCGTCGCCGGGGTTGGCGCCGTCGCGCAGCGGCTTGCCGAAGTCGGTCGGGAACACCGATTTCGCGGGCTGGGGCAGATCGATCGGCACGGTCTGGTTGAAGCCGAAGTCCTCGGCCTCTTTGATCATCGGGTCCGGTCCGAGCAGTTCGGCCGCCATCTGGGCGAACACCGAGTTGCACGACACGCGCAGCGCGTCGACCACGTTGCCGCCGCAGGTGGAGCCGTCGAAGTTCGAGAGCTCGCGGGTGGTGAGCGGCGGCTGATACGACCGGGCCTTGGGGAACTCGGGTGTGGTCGCGGTGACCTTGCCGGACTCGAGACCCGCGGCGGCAGTCACGATCTTGAAGGTCGAGCCGGGGAAGTAGCGCTCTTGGTATGAACGGGCAAGCTGCGGCTTGTCGGGGCTCGCGGCGAGCAGGTCGCGGGCCGCCTTGGCGACCGAGTCGTCGTTGGTGGAGATGAGGTTCGGGTCGTAGCTGGGGTTCGACCAGAGGGCGAGCACGGCGCCGCTGCGCGGGTCGATCGCCACGACCGAGCCCTTGCGGTCGCCGAGCGCCTGCTTGGCGGCTTCCTGCACGTCGGATCGCAACGTCAGCACCACGGTGCCCACATTGGGTTCCTCGGAGAACGGGTTGGTGATGCCGCCGAGTTGGAAGTCGGCGGTTCGCCCCGACAGCTGGTCGTGGTACCGCCGCTCCACGCCGCTGCTGCCGTAGTTGAACGAGTAGGTGCCGACGACGTGGGCGAAGAGATCACCGGTCGGGTAGGTGCGCTGGTAGTGGAACTGGCCGCGTTCCTCGTCGGAGTGGGCGACCAGACGACCATCGGCGGTCACGATGTCGCCGCGGGGGCGGTTGAAGTCGCGTTCGATCCGACGCTTGTTGTCGGGTTGGGTGTTGAGGTCATCGGCGTCGAAGACCTGCAACACGTTGAGGCGGATGAACAGCGCGCCGTAGCAGGCAACCAGGAACAGCGCGAGGCCGCGGAGCCGGCGGTTCATGCGGGCACCGTGATGACGGTCGTGGCGTCGTCGAGCACGGGGCGCCGGCGCGACACCTCGTCGGACAGGCGAACGAGTAGTGCGAGCACGATCCAGTTCGACACGAGCGACGAGCCGCCGTACGACACGAACGGGAGAGTGACGCCGGTGAGCGGAAGCAGCCGCGTCACGCCGGCCATGATGACGAACGACTGGAAGCCCAACAGCGTGGTGAGGCCGCAGGCGAGCAGCTTGGCGAACGGATCCGACACCGTGACCGCTGCCCGCAGGCCACATCCGACGAGCACGAGGAACGCGATGAGCACGGCGGTCGAGCCGAATAGCCCGAGTTCCTCGCCGATGACCGCGTAGATGAAGTCGGTTTCCTCGTAGGGGATGCGACCGGCGACGCCGAGGCCGAGGCCGGTTCCCCCGATCCCACCCCACGCGAACGCGTAGCTCGACTGGACGACCTGGAATCCCTTGCCGGAGCGGTCCTGCCACGGGTCGAGCCACATGGCGACTCGGGTCTGCACGTGCGTGAACATGCTCCAGGCGAGGTATGCGCCGCCGCCGAAGAGGGTGGTGCCGACGATCAGGTACGAGGCGCGGCCGGTCGACACCCAGAGCACGGTCATGAACAGTGCGAAGAACAGCAGCGCCGAGCCGAGGTCGCGCTGGAACATCATCACCATGAGCGAGAAGCCCCAGGCCACGATCACGGGCGCCAAGTGGCGCGGGTCGGGCGTGGTGAAGCGTCCGATCCGGAACGTGGCCGTGCTCAACAACTCGCGTCGTTCCACCAGGTAGGCGGCGAAGAAGACGGCGAGGGCGATCTTGGCGAACTCACCGGGTTGAAACCCGACCGGGCCGATGCGCACCCAGATCTTTGACCCGTTGATCGGAGCGGTGCCGACCTTCGGAACCAGCGGGAGCACGAGCAGCACCACGCCGAGCAGGCCGACGGTGTAGCGCAGGCGTTCGAGCGAGCGGACGCGACGCACCACGGCGAGCGTGATGACGAAGCCGGTGATGCCCACGGCGGTCCATGCCGCTTGCTGGCCGGCGAGGTCGGGATTGAGACGGGCGATCATCACGTAGCCGATGCCGTTGAGCAGCACGGCAATCGGCACGAACAGCGGGTCGGCGTTGGGGGCCAGACGGCGCACCGCGATGTGTGCGACGGCGAACAGCCCCAGCACCACCCCCAGGAACGGCCCGATGTTCGCCGGAATCGAGGCGCTGCGGCCGAGCGATGCCAGCACGTAGGCGCCGACGATGATGATGGCGACCATCACCAGGAGCCCGACTTCGGTGAAGCGACGTGAGCGCACGTGTCGTCAGAAGCCCGGCGACGGCACGACGGGTACAACCGGCGGGATCGTCACAATCGGCAGCGTCGTCGTCGTCGTGGTCGTCGTCGTCGTGGTCGTCGTCGTCGTGGTCGTGATGCGGTCCCGCAAGGTTTCCACGTAGTCCTGGGCCGCGGCGAGGTCCGCCTGGTCGACACCTGAGCGAAGCGATTCGCGAATCGATTCGTCGGTCACGTCGTCGAGGGTGAGGTTCTGGCGAAGCACGATCGGGTCGATCCACAACACGCCGTCTTTGGGACCTTGGAAGATCACGATCTCGTCGCCCTGCACTCCGACCGAGTAGGTGTAGCGGGAGTACCAGCCGACGCCCCCGACGGCGACCGCGAACACTGCGGCGACCGCCACGGCGAAGAGCGCACCACGCCAACTGAAGCGACGCGGGCGGCGCCGTGAGGCGCTCGATGCGCCGGCGGCGTCCCCGGCGCTGCTGCCTGCAGTTCTGCCTGCAGTACTGCCCGGCGCCGTGACCACGACCGGGTCGAGCCCGGTGAGTGTCGGTGTGACGGTTTGGGCGGTCGAGTGACGGGTGAGCCGCGCGGCGACGCTCAGTTCGGCCACGCTCGGGTCGGCCGGTTCGACGTCGCTCACCTCGACCACCACGCACGTGACGTTGTCGCGGCCGCCGTTCTCGTTGGCGCGGCGCACCAGTTCGTTCGCGGCGGCCTCAGGCGAGTCGGAGCCGCTCAAGATGTCGGCGATCTTCGGCTCCGACACCTCGTTGGTCAGCCCGTCGGAGCAGAGCAGGAAGCGGTCGCCGTTCATCACGACCACGTCCCATCCGTCGACGTCGACGTAGGGCTCGATGCCGAGCGCGCGGGTCACGACGTTGCGTTGGGGGTGCACCTCGGCCTGGGCACGGGTGAGGCGACCTTCGCGAACGAGGCCTTCCACAAAGGAATGGTCCTCGCTGATCTGGGTGAGCCGGCCGTTGGTGTGGAGGTACACGCGGGAGTCGCCCACGTTGACGACCGAACAGCGATCGGGCCCGGTTGCCGCGAGCGCGCACAGGGTGGTGCCCATGCCGGTCAGGTCGTGGCGTTCGCTCGCACGCAGGTGCACCGCCGAGTTGGCGGTCTGGACCGCGAGCAGGAGCGAATCGACGTTGGGATGGTCGGTCGCGGCCTGCACGAACGACTCGACCGCTTCGGCCGAGGCGACTTCGCCGCCGAGGTGTCCGCCCATGCCGTCGGCGACGGCGACCACGTGGTCGGCGACGGCGAACGAGTCCTCGTTCAGGCTGCGGACTTGTCCGACGTCGGTTGCGGCGGCGATGACGAGGCGCATCACCGGACCTCGATCACGATGCCGCCGAGTTGGATCTGGTCGCCGATGCCGAGGAGGACCGAGCCGCCGATGGCCGCGCCGTTCACGAACGTGCCGTTCGTGGAGCCGAGGTCTTCGAGCGTCCACTGCCCGTCGAGGTGCACGATGCGTGCGTGGGTGCCCGACAGGAAGCTGTCGTTGAGCACGATGGAGCATTGGGTGCCGCGGCCGAGCGTGAGTCCGTCGGCCAACGCATAGGCGGTGAGCGGTTCGGTCGCCGGTTGCACGATCACCAGTGCCGACGGGTCGCCCCGAGGCTCGCGCCGACGTTGCTTGCGGTCGCGGCGCGACGCCTTGGGTTCGGCAGAGCCGACCGTCGCCGGTGCCGCGCCTGCGGTGTCGACACGGGCGACCTCGACCCACACCACGCGCAGGACGCGCAGGAAGAAGAGGTAGAGGAGGATCAGCAAGCAGATCTTGAGGAGCGTGAGCAGCTGTTCGGGCACCATCGCAGCCGTCCTCAGTCGAGTTCGTAGCGCAGCACGGTGGCCCCGAAGCGGAGCTCGTCGCCGTCGTGGAGTGGATGTTCGCTGATTCGCTGGCCGTTCACCGCGGTGCCGTTCGTGGAACCGAGGTCGACGATGACGAACCCGTCGCCGCCGGGGCGAATCTCGGCGTGGCGGCGCGAGGCGTTGGTGTCGGCGAGCACGATGGCGGAGTCGGCCTGGCGTCCGATGGTGAGGACGTACTCGCCGAGCGGCACGCGGTCGCCGCCGGGTAGGGCGAGGTGGGCGCGGACCGAGCCGGGCTCGGGCTGGCGGAAGCGGGCGTCGATGCGCATTGCGCCGGGCCGGCGCTCCGGGTCGAGCCCGAGTTGCACGTCGACGGGGCCGGCGAAGCGGTAGCCCTCCTCGGCGGCGTGCGAGCGGACGAGGTCGACCAGTTCGCGGCACAACACGTTGCCCATGTCGGCGAGCGAGTCGTGATCAGCGGCGCTGAGGTTGATCGTGAACGAGTTCGGCACGACCGTTTCGCCCGACACGCCGACGCTGCGATGCGCATCGACCTCACGCACGAGCTTGCGGCCCAACTCGACCGGAGTGACCTCCGAGCGGAAGACGCGACCGAAGAAGCCTTCGACCCCTCGTTCAAGTCGTCGTTCGAAGTCAGCGAGACCCACGGCCCCTACGCTATCGGCCGCGCGGAACGCGGTTGCCGCCACCTGATCGGTGTGGAGTATCGTCTGCACGCTCACTCACATGCGGGAGTGGCGGAATTGGCAGACGCGCAGGATTCAGGTTCCTGTGTCCGAAAGGATGTGGGGGTTCAAGTCCCCTCCCGCACTCGACCGTTGTCGAATTGACAGCAAGGTCAGCCGGCCGTGCCTCGTGGCACGATCCATTTCGTCGCCTGTCCGGTGACCGCGGCGATCCGGTCGAAATCGCTGTCGTAGTGGAGCAGGACTGCGTCGACGGCCTCCGCGGCGGCCGCGATCATCAGATCGGGCAAGGAGATCCGATGTTGTCCTCGCTTCGCCAGCAGGTACTGCACCTCCATCGTTCGATCCATGACTGGCTCTGACACGGGAATCCACCGGATCGCCGCGATGTCACGCTGCAGCATCTCGTAGTCCCGGAGGTTGCGAGCGGAGTAGAGGACCTCGAGCGCAACGACGTGACATGACGCCAGAAGGTTCTCGACGAGCAGCGTCTCGAGGACCAAGCGAGCCTCCGCGCTGTGCCGACGCTGTTCGAGCGCCGACTTGTCGGCAAGGTGCAGCGGAGTCAACGCCAGGCGCTCGACATCACCGATTCGTCGGAGAGGTCCCGCCCTGCGACGTCGAGGTGCGCAAGGAACGACAGCCGAACCTCCCGGTTGGCCACCTCAGCAAGCGCCCGATTGACAGTTTCGACCTTGGTCGTCGTTCCCAGCACCTTCTTCGCCGCCTCGAGACTGGCGTCATCGATGTCGATCACTGTTCTCATTTGGCTCACTCCCAACCGACGATTGATATCATCTGCATCTCGTCACGATATCATCGATCTGGGCCCGAACGTTCACGAGCTGTCTCCTCAGGTGCACTCAGCTCACTCGCTGGCTCCCGGCCTCCTCCGCCGGTAGAGCAACAAAGCTCGGCATCCGGACGACATTCGATGACCGACGGCATCCGAGCCCGTCCGGCCGAGTGCTCCGCAGGTCGTGTCGCAGGCGCTACTGCTCTGCGCCTCACCCAGGACAGCGAGATTCGAATCGACAACGGCTCATCTCGTCAGTCGGGCGGGTCGCTCCGAAGCAGGTCCCAATACTCCGGATCGTCCGCGAAATCGGCGATCTCCACGCGGTCGTCGTCGACCATGACCCCGGTGAACACGACCGGTCCGAAGAACGGGTCCAGAACGTTGAGGGTCCTGACCGATGGTCCGACGGCTTCGGGCAGTTCCGCGAAGTGTCGAAACTCGATGAGCGCGGCGGCAAGCGGTCCGCTGATGAAGTCGTAGCCGCCTGGAGCACCGTCGACCGACCGCTCGGCTCCATACCTGTCCGACACCTTCGTCATGACGAAGGCGGCGACGTCGACACGATGGATCACGCGTCGACGGTCGAGATCCCGTACCGGAGCGCTGTCGCCTCGGCGAGCTCAGCGGCAATGGGAGTGATGACCTGCTCCTTCGCTACCAGCGCCAGTTCGTAGGGAATCGTCTGCATGTCTTCGGTATGACGCCAGGCGGGATCCTCGTGCGAGAGATCGCTCACCTGCTTCGCTGTCAGATTCGCCAGGTCACCGAGAACGTCGTCGATCGTCTGGATCTCCAGAGGCGTCAGAAGGGTCAGGTCAGGCTGTCGACGCGGCACCAGCCGCTGTAGCGAGTAGCCGAGAACGTCCTCCTCGACGAGCACGGCCTCGCCAGCGTCGAGCAGCCGTTGGCGCACTGGCTTGAGTCGGCGCGGGGCCGGTCCCTGATCGAGCCTGAAGTAGTCGGCGCCACTGATCGGGCGACCATGCCGTCTCACATGTGCGAACTCAGCGAAGTACAGGATCTTGTTGAGTTTCGTCGCACCGCCCGCCCGGTCATCACCCAGCTTGTCGGCGACGTAGAGCAGCATCTCAGTGAACTTGGCCTCGTCATATTCGATGTCCATCGATCGCTCCTCGATCAGCACACTACCTACCGCCTCGCTCGTCCCTCGATGGCTTTCAGTCGGCCAGCATCTCACCGAGGTGTGACAACCAGATGGCCGAGCGTGGCTCGCGAGTTCACGCGCTGTCTCCTCGGGTGCACACGACGTTGTGAAATATGCAGCAACTTCGCCGATTGCCTCGGTGATCGACCGGCGATGACGTCGTCACTCGACGTCAAGCCAGAAGATCTCAACCGACCCGTCTTCGACGATCGCGGCGCACGCCCCGAAGTACGGGACCAGCAGACTGGCAGCACTCAGGACCCGCACGCCAGGTTCCCATTTGCTCGGGATGGTCGCTGACTCGAAGTCGACCGCGGGCCGCTCGATCACGTTGGGCATCCCGGGAGCGGAATCCGCCGCCGCGCCCGCCGCGCCGACCGCACTCGGCGAACAGCTCCGCCCTGATCGACGAGACGACCTGCGACGGACGGTCCGCGTGACGAGGGCCTCGAGGCAGGCGCCATCTCGCCGATCACCGACGCAAAGGCGGACGCGGCGCACCACAGCGACGCCTGATTCGACCACGAATCATGTCGGGCGCGCCTCACGATCCCAGATCGCGATCGTGCGAGAGGACCGCGACCGCCGATTGTCGACGTCGTTCATTCGAGGCCGAGGGCGATGATCAACGCCCGATCGAGTTGGGCGAGTCGGGTCGGCCCAAGGCGACCACGGCGGCGAGTGAACACCTTCTTGGGGAGGGTGAAGACGTTGTCGCAGTTCGCGGCGCACTCGCGGTCGAGGCCCTCGTCCGATCCCAACCCGACCTCAGCAACATGACCGTGAAACGTGCTGGTCACGAGCACGCACACGACAGCGGACAGCAGTGGGAGCGCTGTGTCTCGCGTCACGACCACGACAGAATGGGTTCCGACGCCTGGGATCGTGGCATCCCAGACGTCACCGCGCGAGATCAGTGTTCGCTTGCTGCGAGGCACGCCGCGACCGAAAACGCCGAGAGCTTTCCAACCAGCTCATCCGCCTCTGGAGTCGGAACCGAATAGCGGCGACGGTACGAATCGACGATCGCTTCCTCGCTGTGCCCCGACAGCCACAACCGCACGGCAGCCGAAACCACGGCTCCTCTGTTCGGCGCGAGCCCCGCGGCAACTGCCCGGTCGAGCGCCGCCACAGTCTCATCATCGAGCCGTGTCGTAACTGGAGTGCTCACGGGCCCCCACCCTACCAGTCGTATACAATTCGTACACGGCCATGGCGCGTGGGGGCTCCGCCGCCTTCGCTGCGGCAAGGACAGATCGAGCGCCCAGGGGGAGTCGGTTGCGTCGGTGGCGAGCGACAGTCGTCCGTTCACGACGCCCAACGACTCGGTCGGTTCCGCGGATCGCCCGAGCCGCGGCGACCGCGAGCGGACGCCGAACGTCGGCGTGCCCCGCCACGCGTTGACCCGCTCCGGAAGCCGAATTCACCCGGCCGGCAGACCTCCGTAAAGACCGGCGCGTCGAGCGAAAGGTCCCAGTCAGTGCGCTTGTGACGGGCGCACAGCAGGAAGGGAAGGTCGACCTGGAGAACGTCGGGCACCACCATCGACCAAGCAAGCCGATCCGCCACGCCAGGCCACAGGGCAATGAGTCCTCCCGCCAACTGTTCAGGCGCCACCTCCCGACACGCCACAGCACCGATACCGGAGAGCTCCTGGTATCCCGACACGAGTCGCTCCCCCGCAGCAACGCGACCGACCATCCGGGTGAGACTCCGGCGAGCCTGCCGGTCGTCGCACATCACCACCGCCAGTTCCGGATGACCGAAGGTCTCGGTCAACCCGATCGTGTAGCACCAGCCGGGCGTCCACTGGGTGCCGTCGACGGCGACCACCGACCATCCGTGCCGCTCCACCGACTTGGCGTGGTGGTCGACGACCTGTTCGCGGGTTGCTCCCTCACACATCATGCACATGGCCGTCATGATCGCAGCGAGGTCCGACAGTGAGACCGGGATGGGGCGGCCATCCAGCGAGACCTCGAACGGAGAGTCAACCACCGCCACCCAGTTGGGAGCCGGTCGCTCAGGCGGCGCCGATCTGACCCGAAGTGGACGACCGACCTCGACGTCGCTGAGGCGCACGCCGCACTGCTCGCCGCAGGTTCGATCACAAGACAAGCCGCTCGGCGCTCACGACCTCATCATCGCCGCGACCGCACCAGCGTCCAACCGAGCCGTCGGGAGCGCGCACGCGACGGCAGTTCGGAACCTCCCCGGTGTCAGGGGCCTCCGTTAGGCTCGATCTCGTGGCTCTCCCATCGGCGCATCGCGACACTGGCCCTGAGGTACGCCGACGACAGGTCGAGCGGTGGCGTGCCATGACCGAGCATGATCGCGCCGTCGTCGCCGACCAACTGAGCGTCGATGTAGCAGAACTCGCCAAGGCCGGCATCCGATTCGACTACCCCGAGGCCTCCGCCGAGGAGGTCCGTGAGGAGTTGGCCCGACGACGTTTCGGCCGAGTCCTCGCCGACGAGATGAACGCCTCACAACGTCGGCGATGAACCCAGACGGGCCGCTTGCGCTCGTCGTGCGGATCGCCGCGATCCTCGACGATCTCGATATCCCGTATGCGCTCGGCGGTTCCGTGGCCAGCTCCTTCTTCGGGGAGCCCCGGGCCACAGCCGACGTCGACATTGCGATTCGCCTGAACGCCGAGTCGGGCGAGTCCTTCCTCGAACGGGTGCTCGCCGAGTTCTACGTCCCCACGGGATCCGCCCGGAACGCCATTCACACGCACCAGTCCTTCAACCTCCTCGCCGAATCAAGCGGCTTCAAGGCCGACTTCTTCGTCGCCGGCGATGGCTTGCTCGATCGGCGGCAGCTCGAACGGCGAGTGCTGATCCCTCTAGCTCACGTTCCAGCCGGCCTGTGGGTGACGTCGCCTGAGGACCAGGTCCTTCGCAAGCTTGACTGGTATCGCATGGGCGGATCGGTGTCGGATCGCCAGTGGCGCGACGTCGTCGGCATCATCATCGTCCGCGGTACCGCGCTCGACCTCGACTACCTGCGCGACACGGCGGGCGAGCTGGATCTCCTCGCCCTTCTCGAGGAGGCAATCGCCGACGCGGTCGAGTAGGCATCACAACCCCGCCCCAGCAGCGAGTGCTCAGCTCCGATGGATCGGTGACGATCCGCCGGCGTAACTCCTCACGCCGCTCGTCGCTCGTCGGGGTTATGTGATCGAGTTCGTCAGCGGGCTCACGACGCAAGCGCCAGGAGGGCGAAGAACCCGTTCCCGCCGCCGCGATGCCTTCGAACATGCGCCGAGCGGCTCCCGCTCGGGGGGATGTCGCTCAGGGGCGTCCGGCGTGGGCGACGTCGACCTGTTGAGTGAGGACGACGCCCTCACCTGCGCCGTCGACACCCCAGTGGTTGGCCACGATGTAGAGGGTCGTGCCGTCCAGCCCGCCGAGCATGCACGAGAAGCACCCGCGGTCCACCTCGATCGTCTGCAACTCCCGGCCCCCCGGGCCGACACGCGTGCACCGCTTCCCGGGCACGCTCGCGTACCAGATGGCTCCCTCGGCATCGACGCAGATGCCATCGGGAGCAGCGCCCGGCCCGAGATCGGCCCACACGCGACGCTCGACCAGGGCACCGTCGTCGGTGATCGTCCACGCGGTGAGGCGATCGGCGTGCGACTCGGCGACCACCAGCGTCGTCTCGTCGATGATCGCCATCCCGTTGGGGAACCACACATCGCCGGCGACCACCCGGCTCGTTCCGTCCGGTTCGACAACCGAGACCGCGCCCGGAGCCGGCGGCGCGCCCGGAGGCGCCCCCGGCATGTCCACCCACGCACGCGCGTGCACGTCGACAACGATCTCGTTGAACGGCTGACCAGCCGCGCCGTACGGCACAAGGTCCGCACCCACAACCAGGCCGTTGTCGGTGGTCGTGAGCAGCCTCCCGTCGGGCAGCCAGTCGATCGAGAACGGCAGGCAGCCCAACCGGGCGACCACCTCGCGCCCTCCGTCGCCGTCGAACACGAGCACCTCGCCGGCCAGCCAGTCACACATCCAGAACCGGCCGTCATGCCAGCGGGGCGACTCACCCATGGCGATGCCCGTCGCGAAGATCTCCGTCACGCAGCCTCCCGCGTCGTCGTGCACGCCGACGGCGCGCCGCGACCGCAGCATGGCGCGAGCCGCGTCCCCGGGCAACCGTCGCCTGGTGCGTACGACGCTCGCCGGTCCTCCGGCGCACCGCTGTCGTCGGCCCGGACCATCGCCGCACCTATCGTCGTCATCGTCGACCTCACCACGAAGGGCGGAGACCGATGACCGAAATCGTCGACGTGTGGATGCAGCACCCGACGCTGCGTCACTCGAACCACGACATGTTCGAATCGCTGCGTCGATGGATGGGCATCGAGACCTTCGATGAGGTCTTGCCGATCGAGCTCACGCTCGCTGCGATGCACGAGGCCGGCGTGACCGCGGGACTGACCGCGGCCTGGTACGGACCGGAGGGTTCGCTCATTTCGAACGACGAGGTGGCCGAGTTCGTCGCGCGGTCGCAAGGGCTGCTCGTGCCCGTCGCCGGCGCCGACATCCGCAGGCCGATGGAGGCCGTCCGCGAGCTGCGCGACCGAGTCGAGCAGGGGTTCGTGGCGCTCCGACTGGTGCCGTGGCTGTGGGAGGCGCCGCCGACGGACCGGCGCTACTACCCGTTGTACGCGGCGTGTGTCGACCTGGGGATTCCGTTCTGCACCCAGGTCGGTCACACCGGACCACTCCGGCCCTCCGAGACCGGCCGTCCGATCCCCTACATCGACCAGGTCGCCATCGACTTCCCCGAGCTCGTCATCGTGTGCGGCCACATCGGCTACCCGTGGACCACCGAGATGATCGCCGTTGCCGACAAGCACCCCAACGTCTACATCGACACCAGCGCGTACGCCGCACACCGGTATCCGGCCGAGCTCGTCGACTACCTGAAGGGCCGGGGCCGTCACAAGGTGATGTTCGGAACGAACTATCCGATGATGACGCCCGCGCGGGCGCTGGAGCGCCTCGACGACCTGGGGCTCACGGCCGAGACACGCGATGCCTTCCTGCACGCCAACGCCCGCCGCGTCTTCGCGCTGTAACCACATCAGGGTCAGGAGTCGCCCGGATCGCCGCGATCCTCGACGATCTCAGGTTCGAAGGCTGCTCGGCCGTTGCGTCGTCGAATCACGATCCTTGCGCGGTCGGAACGCGGAGGGTACGGCGAGGTCGCATCTGGTGGAGCCCGCCATCGAAGGTTGCAAGCAATGCGTCTGCCTCGGCGGCGACTTGGCACAGGTAGACATCAGTGACCTGGCGAAACCCGATCACGCCGTGGAGTGACGCGGTCGACATGGACGAGGTCTCCGGCGCAAATGTGACTCGCCGGTCCGCCTTCAGTCCGGTGAGCACCGCGTGAGCATCGGTGGCGGACACTCCCGTTCTGATGAGATAGCGCAGGCATGCGTTCTCGACGGTGGGGCAGGTGATGGCGACCTGATCGCCAAGCATCTCGAACCAGTCGACCGCGGCGGTGTGGTGCTCGTGCTGCTGGTCGATGACCGCGATTACGACGTTGGCATCGAGGAGGAACCGTTGGGACGCCTCGTTCGTCATTCGTCGTACGCCAGTGAGCGCACCTCGGCCGCTCGCCGAAGCGGCCCGCCGGAAACGCTGAGCAGACCCGACTTCGGATCAATCTGCACGCCGCGCACGGCATGTGTGACTCGATCCTCGGTGTCGATCACGTTTTCGAGGACGGCTGCGATCGTCGCACCGAGGGACTCGCCTCGACTGGCGGCGAGGTAGCGAACGAGTTCGTGGATGTCGTCGGGCAGATCGATCGTCGTGCGCACGCTCGCATCATACCTGCAATATGATGCGCCCAGCCACCATTGATGCGGCCCCATCACCTGGAAGAAGGGCACGGTAGGTCTCACCGCTCCCGTCGGAATGAAGGACAC
This sequence comes from Actinomycetota bacterium, assembly GCA_016703525.1. Lineage (GTDB taxonomy): Bacteria > Actinomycetota > Acidimicrobiia > Acidimicrobiales > Microtrichaceae > JADJBW01. Next base: position 87,634 of record JADJBW010000001.1, read on the forward strand.
GGCCCAGTTCCCGGAGCCGGTTCGGTACCGGCGAGCAGATCGCGCACCAACAGGTGACGGAACTGGAACCCACCACCCACGGGCGGCGGTTCTCAGCGCCGTTGCGGCCAGCGTTGAGCGACGTACTTGGCCTTCTCGTCGGGGTCGGTGAACTCATGGGTGCCGTTGCCGGTGCGCACGTAGAAGGCCGTCTTGGTCTCGTGTTGTCCCGCCTTGTTGACGCGGGTCACCTTCGCGTCGACGGGATGGCCGGACGGCCGGACGTGTACCCGGCACAGGTCGTGGCCGTCCACATGGTGGATCTGCACGGTCACGTTCGTCACCGCGGCCTCGCCCATCGAGTTCCGCACGATCTGGCCGAGGTGGAGTTGGAACTGATCGGCGTCGTCCTTGCCGTCCTTGTGCAAGGTCGCGTAGTCGGCGTCGAGTCCGTGCACCGTGCCGGTGTCGGTCACGCCGATGAGGAGGGTGCCGCCGTCGCGTGCGTTCATGAACGCGGCGACCGTCTTGAGTACCGGGACTTCGAGGAGCTTGTCGATCGCGCCGTCGGTGTCGTGGGTGCGCAGGGTGGCCTTGTATTCGACCCACTGCGACTCCTTCGGCGGCGGGCCGAGCAGGTCGCCGATCGGGCAGTGTTCTTGGTTCGCGACCTTGGCTTTCGCCTGGATGAGCGGCTGATACGCGGCGAGGACCATCGCTTGGAGGTCGGCGTTGTCGACGTAGCGCAAGGTCATCGCTTCGGCGATGCCCATCTGTTCGACCACGGCCTTCATGAATTCGTTGCCCAGGAAGATCCCGAAGTTCTCGGGCGTGTTCGCGGCGGCGGCCTGTTGCACATCGGCGCGCCCGGCGAGCTTGGCGGCGACGGTGTCGAAGAACAGCCGGTCCTCGGGCGCCCAGTCGGTGCCGTGCTTCTCGTTGATCCGGTCGATGATGACCGACAGCGGTTCCTCGTCGGGGTCTTTGGGTTTGCCCCCGCCTTCGGGGAACGTGACGGGCAGTTCGCCGTTGCCGCCCTCGGCCGACACCGACCCGTCGAAGGTCAACTCGACGCGCAGATGCGACAGTTCGACGGCGTCGCCGAGGTCGAGACCGCCTGCGGTCGGTGGGCGGATGAACATGGCGAGGGCCTTGCCGAACAGGTAGTCGCGTTCGAGCTTCGTGTCGCCGAACGCGACGACCTGCGACAGGAACGCGTACACGCGGATGAACCGGTCGAGGGCGTCGCGGAACGCGGCCTGCTCCTCCTCGTCGAGGTTGTGGGTGAACCGGTCGATCGCCGGGGCGAGCGCGGCGTGGACCTGCGCGGTGTTGTTGTCCATGCCGGGAAGGAGCAGCGCGGCGACGCAACGCTCCACTTCGTCGGGCCACAAGATGGCGTACGCGTCGAGCGCGTGACGCGAGTCGTACAACAGGTTGGGGTCGGTCGGCGGCGCGACGGTCGATTCGAACCACGGCTCGAACGCGTCCCGCACGGCGTCGGCCTCGTTGCGGAAGTCGAGCACGAACGTGCCGTCTTTGTGGGGGTGGGTCCGGTTGAGCCGCGACAGCGTCTGCACCGCGCCGAGGCCGGTGAGCACCTTGTCGACATACATGGCGTATAGCAACGGCTGATCGAACCCGGTCTGGTACTTCTCCGCCACGACGAGGAAGTGCCAGTCGCCGCCGTCGAAGCGCTCGGCGGTTTGGGTGTCGGGGAACCCGTTCATCTGCGACTCGGTGTGCTCGACGCCGTCGTCGTCCACCGTTCCGCTGAACGCCACGAGGATGCCCACGTCGCTGTAGCCCATGGCGTTCACATACTTGTCGAGCGCCAGCTTGTAGCGGACGGCATGCAGTCGCGACGACGCTACGACCATCGCCTTGGGCCTGCCTCCGATCTTGTGGCGCACGTGATTGCGGAAGTGTTCGACGATCACCTCGGCCTTCTGGGCGAGGTTGTGGTCGTGCAGGGTCACGAACCGGGCGATCGCGGCGCGTGCTTTCGCCGTGTCGAACTCGGGGTCGTCCGCGATGCGCTTCTCGATCTCCCAGTACGTCTTGTAGGTGACGTAGTTGGCCAGCACGTCGAGGATGAACCCTTCCTCGATCGCCTGGCGCATCGAGTACAGGTGGAACGCTTCGTGCCGGTTCGTCGTCGGGTTGCGGCGCCCGAACAGCTCCAACGTTCGGCTGGTCGTTCGGCTCGGGCGGCGCTCCGAGGACCGCCTTCATCTTCGTGGCGGCGTCGCCGGTCTGCGACGAGTGGGCCTCGTCGATGATCACCGCGTACCGGCGCGTCGGGAGATCGTCGATCTTGTCCATCACGAACGGGAACTTCTGCAACGTCGTGATGATCACCCGCGCCTGTTCCCCGGCGAGCGCTTCGGCGAGCTGCTGGGAGTTCTCGTCGATCTTGCGCACCACGCCGCGCACGTGGTCGAACTGGTAGATCGTGTCCTGCAGCTGCTTGTTCAAGATGACCCGGTCGGTCACCACGATCACCTTGTCGAACACCTTCTCGTCGGCGTCGTTGTGCAGCGACGACAGCCGGTGTGCCAGCCAGGCGATCGAGTTCGACTTCCCCGACCCCGCCGAGTGCTGCACCAGGTATTTCTGACCGGCGCCCTCGGCTTTGGCCGCTGCTTCGAGGCGCAACACGGCGTCCCACTGGTGGAACCTCGGGAAGATCGTGAGCCCCGGCGACTTCGATCCCTTAGCGGGCTGTTCGACGTGCACGAAGCGGCCGAGAATGTCGAGCCACGCGTCGCGCCGCCACACGCGCTCCCACAGGTAGGCGGTGCGGTGCCCGTCGGGGTTTGGCGGGTTGCCCGCGCCGCCAGCGTCGCCGAGGTTGAACGGCAGGAACCGGGTGGCCGCGCCGTGCAGGCGCGTGGTCATCGCGGCGGTCTCGGTGTCGACCGCGAAGTGCACGACGGCGCGGCGGGCGAGGGTCCGGTTCAACGGGTCGCGGTCCTTGCGGTACTGCGCCTTGGCGTCCTCGACGCTCTGGCCCGTCAACGGGTTCTTCAACTCGACGGTCGCCACCGGCAGGCCGTTCACGAACAGCGCCAGGTCGATGGTCTTGGTCGACTCCGGGTCGAACGGCAGTTGCCGCGTGACGGTGAGCCGGTTCGCCGCGTACCGCTCTGCGAGCACCGGGTTGTGGCCATGCGCCGGGCGGAAGTACGCCAACTGGATGGTGACGCCGTGGTCGACCACGCCGCGGCGCAGCACCTCGATGGTGCCGCGGCTGTCGAGTTCCTTGGCGAGGCGGTCGACGAACTTCGACTGCGCGTGGTTCGGGTCGCCGCCGTGCAGGCTGACCAACCGGTCCCACAGTTCGGGCTGCGTTGCGCCGATGAAGGCGAAGAGTTCGGCGGTGTCGGGCCTGGCGACCGGGTCGAAGTCACGGGGCGGCGTCTGGGCCATCCCGTGCTTCGCCTCGCGGTATCCGCCGTGGGCAACCAGGTGGTCGCACACGAACCGTTCGAGATCGGCCTCCATCGGCTTCATAGGGTCTCTTCAAGCTCGATTTCGTCGCGGATGATTTCAGCAATGATGGCCGAAGCAGCCCATCGGCGACGCCCACGTTGGCCGGGCGGCCGTTCGGTGAGCACACCGTGGTCGGCGAGGGCCGTGAGCAGTCGCATGGCTGTCGGCTTTGAGACGCCGAGGCGTTGCTCGACGAGGCGCGTGGTCAACATCGGGCGTTCGAACGCTAGGTCGACGACCTTGACCGTCTGGCCCCGGATGGTGGCCGCGACGCCCCGGTATTGCTCACGGAGGTCGACAAGTCGTTCGGCGCGCGCGAGCGCGTCGGCCGACTGCCGCTCGACCCCTTGGAGGAAGAACAGCAGCCAAGCGTCGAGGTCGCCGCGTTCGCGGACACCTTGAAGGAGTTGGTAGTACTGATCTCGTTGCTGCTCGAACCACGGCGACAGGTAGAGCAACGGTGCAGGAAGACGACGCCGGTGCATCAAGATCAGCACGATCAGCAACCGCCCCATTCGGCCGTTGCCGTCGAGGAACGGGTGGATCGTCTCGAACTGATAGTGCAACAACGCACACTCGATCAGCGGCGAGGTGTGCTGATCCTCGTGGATGTACCGCTCCCAATCGCTGAGGAGGTCTCCGACCATCTCGAACGGCGGGGGAACGAACTCCGCTGTCTGAATCGAAGCGCCACCGTGGCCAACCCAGTTCTGGCTGCGGCGAAGCTGCCCCGGTGCACGATCGCGACCGCGAACACCGGCGAGCAACAGTTCATGCAACTCGCGGACGAGCCGAGTGCTCAACGGCAACTGCTCGACGCGTTCGACGCCGTAGTTCAAGGCGCGGACGTAGTTGAGTGTCTCTTCGAGATCGGCGTTCGGGAGGTCGTCGGTTGTGGTCAGTTCGAAGAGTTCAGGATGGGTCACCTGCGTTCCCTCGATGCGGGTTGACGCGACGGCCTCGCGCTGCAGAAACGGCCGAGCCAACAGGAGCGGATCGGGGAGCAGCCGACCGGCGCCGGACAGCCTGCCGAGCGCCGATTCGGCGTCTGCGAGCTGGGCCACAACGGCTGATCCGACCTCAAGGTGGCGCGGCAGCGGGTTTGGGACGTACGTCACGTACCCGTGGGCGCCGGCGGTTCGCACTGCGCTGCCGAACTGGGTCTTCGCGTACCGGGCAGCGTCCATCAGGCCAGGGTACGACCATAACGAACGGGACGCATGCCTTTAGGGTCGAAGGTTGACCGTAACGGCGACGTTATGGTCCGGCCACCGGATTCCGACGCGTTGCTGACTCGCTGCCTCGACCCGCACTATCGGCCGTGCAGGGCCTCTCCGACGACGCGCTTGCGACGCGCCAAGGCTGCGGCTGGCGAGACCGGGGCGCCGGCCATGAACCCTTCGAGAATGGCCTCGGTCGGCTCGCTCACGCCGCCACGCGCGGAATCTCCAGCTCACCCGTGACGGCCGCCGTGATGAGTGCCTGGCGGTGCTCGACGAGGAGCTCGATCTGGCGATGAAGCCGGTCGACTGTCCCGCCCACAACCCTGAGTCGGCTCCACACCGCCTCGACGATTCGGTCCTGCTCCTCAACCGGTGGCAGGGGAACTCGGATCGATTCAACGTCGGGCATGTAGATCGTCTTGTGAGTGGAACCCATCGCAAGTCGGCCAAGGAGGTCGCCGCGCATCGCTCGAAGGCAGAGCAGCAAGAAGCGTGGGCGCAGCAGGAGCCCGCATGTCCACGTGACGATGTCCTGACTTGTCGCCATGTCCACGCCCATGATCGCTGAGTACCCGGCCGACGCCGCTGTCCGGCACAGCACAACCGTATGCGCCGGGTGCAACACCGCCGAAGAGTTCGCCAACCCCAGCGCACTAATCCGCTCACGGGTGGTCGTCAGCGTTTCGAGCCGGTCCGACCGCATCTGAGAGACCTCGCCCGTCGTGACCCAAGGAATGGTGCAGTCGACCCACCACTCCGGGTGCTCCCGGCTCGGAGTGTGGCCGGTGCCGAGGTCAGCAACCAGCTTCAGCATCGCCTCGTCCCAGGAGTCTGGGCGGTCTGCCATCCAGGGAACCGACGACGGTACCCGGCGTTCGACGCCTGTGAGTAAACCCGACACCCCGTGTCTCACCACATCGTGGTACCGCTCGTCGAGGAGGTCGATGAGGCGGCGCTTCTTGGTGATGAGGGCGTCGATGCGGGCGGTCTCGGTGTCGAGGAAGTCGGCGATCGCCCGCTGCTCGCTCCAACGGTGGCCCAGGGAACGACACCGAGCCGATGATCGTGCCGTTGAGGTTCCGCAGGGGCATGAACTTGCCGCGACATTGCGATCTCGCCGGCGTAGAGCTCGAGTTCAGCAGGTACCAGATGAACCTGGAATCGGCGGTCCGCGACGCCGGAGGCGCTGCACGAAGTTGGCGAAGCACGGATGACGCGCGACCTCGGCGTCGCTACGATGGCCGTCTGGCCAAGGTGCTCTGGGCTTCCACTCACTCACGACCACGAGGTCCCCCACCCTAGCGCTTCTTGCCGCTCCGGTCTCCGGAACGGATCGAACGGCGGGGTCGTCGATCTTCCATCCGCCGTCAAGCTGTACCTCCGTTGGATCGACCGAAAGCGACGGCAGATCGGTCAGCCTCATTCGGGACACCGGGCCCCAGGTGCCCGAAGGCGGTGTGGGCGAGCCAGCTTCAGCGGCTCTGGCGTCCAAAGGACGAGTCACTCCGTCACCTCGGCGAGGAGCGCTTGGATCTCGGCTTCGAGTTGCTTGATCTCGGCGTCGATCTCGGCGAGGGGGCGGGGTGGGACGTACTTGTAGAAGTGGCGGGTGAGCGGGATCTCGTAGCCGAGCTTGGTCTTGTCGTAGTCCACCCACGCGTCGGGCACGTACGGGATGACTTCGGCCTCCAGATAGTCGTCGACGGCGGTCCGGTACTCGACCGTCGCCAGCCGCGCGGCCGGGTCATGCTCGTACGCGACGCTCATCGCCGGCAGCGGCACGTTCTCGTTGTCGCGCAGGTCGGGGTCGGGTTCGGGGTTGCCCTTGCGGTCGGCGATCACCGGCGCCTCGGGGTCGCGCACGGCGAGCGCACTCACGATGGCCTTCGCATCGGCTGGCTTCAGCCCGGCGGGTTTGAGCGCGGCCGTGATCATCGCGGCGTCGAGTGGTCCCCGATTGGCCAGTTCGCCAAGCGCCGCCGGGACTGCGTCCTTCGCGGCGTCCGACATGCGGCCCCACGTCTTGGTCGCACGCACAGCGTCAAGCGTCTCAGCCGTGATCTCCCAGCGCAGTCGCATCGGCCGTTCAACGGTGATGCGCATGAAGCCGAACGCCTCGTTCGGGAACATCTTCACCCGATCGCCTTCGGTGAACCCGCCGTACAACCGGGTGATCTCGGCGATCTGCTCGTCCGCGATCTGCTTGCGTTTCTCGCCGAGGCTCTTGCGCATCTTCGTGAACAGGTCGCGCGCGTCGACGAGTTGCACCGTGCCGCGCCGCTCGGGGGCCTTGCGGTTCGTGACGACCCAGAAGTAGGTGCTGATGCCGGTGTTGTAGAACAACTGGTCGGGCAGCGCGACCACCGCCTCAAGCCAGTCGTTCTCAATGATCCACCTGCGGATCTCCGACTCGCCCGACCCCGCCGCGCCGGTGAACAGCGGCGAACCGTTGAACACGATCGCGAGGCGTGAGCCGCCCGCCTCGACCGGCTTCATCTTCGAGATCATGTGTTGGAGGAACAGGAAGCTGCCGTCGTTGATGCGCGGGAGTCCCGCCCCGAACCGTCCGGCGAACCCGAGCTTGTCGTGCTCGTCGCGGATCGGGTCGGCGACCTTCTTCCACTCGACCCCGAACGGCGGGTTGGCGAGCAGGTAGTCGAAGTGGGCGCCCCGGTGGCCGTCCTCGGAGAACGAGTTGCCATACGCGATGTTCGACGCGTCCTGACCCTTGAGCATCATGTCGGACCGGCAGATCGCGTACGTCTCGGCGTTGAGCTCCTGGCCGTACACCGCGAGGCGGGCCTCGGGGTTGAGCTGGCGGATGTGCTCCTCGGCGACCGACAACATGCCGCCGGTGCCGCACGCCGGGTCGAAGATCGTCTTCACGATGCCGGGCTTGGTCAGGAGCGGATCGTCGTCGATGAACAACAGGTTCACCATGAGCTTGATGACTTCGCGCGGCGTGAAGTGCTCGCCCGCCGTCTCGTTCGACAACTCGGAGAACTTCCGGATCAGCTCCTCGTACAGGTACCCCATCTCCAAGTTGGAGACCGCGTCGGGGTGGAGGTCGAGGTCGGCGAACCTCGAGATCACGAGGTACAGCAGGTTGGCTCGGTCGAGTCGGGCGATCTGCGTCTCGAACTCGAACTTGGCGACGATGTCGGCGGCGACCGTGGAGAACCCGGTGATGTAGCCGCGAAGGTTGTCGGCCAGGTTTTCGGGGTCGTCGAGCAGTCGGCGGAAGTCGAGCTTGGAGGTGTTGAAGAACGCCTCACCCGCCGCGGCGCACAGGATCGGCTCGCGGTTCTCCAACGACGACGGGAGCTTCGCAGCCTGTTCGAGCACTTTCGCCTTGGTCGGTTCGAGCACGCAATCGAGGCGACGAAGCACCGTCAGCGGCAGGATCACCTTGCCGTACTCCGACTGCTTGTAGTCGCCGCGCAGCAGGTCGGCCACCGACCAGATGAACGCCGCGTTGTTGTTGATCGAGGCCGTGGACATTTCGGTCAACGTAGACCGTGATGCCCGGGGCCAGCGAGGAAGCGCACGAGCCGCCGAAGGACGGGCAAGACCGGCCGACGCGGCGACGCGCCGTGGCCGACCGTGCATCGAGCCGCCGGGCCTCGGCGCTACGGCTGTGACGTCGCGACGGGGTGCCCCGTCGCCGAGGTCTCCCTCAGGTCGACGACCAACTCCTCCCACTCATCGGCGAGCAGATCGCGCACCAACAGGTGACGGAACTGGAACCCGCCGCCCACCTGCCGCAAGACACCCCGCCCGGCCGCCCACACGAGAAAGCCGGCCGGATCGCTCGGCAGGTACCCCGCTCGCCGCAACTCCCGACGCTTCAACGACTGCAGCACCACGAACCAGCCACCCGCTTCCAACCCGACCACCAACCCGCCCACCAACCCGACCACCAACCCGACCACCAACCCGACCACCAACCCGACCACCCACCCGCCCACCACCCCGCCCACCAACCAACCGCCCGCCAACCCGAACACCAACCCGACCATCCGAAAGGAGCGCTGGGAGTCACGCCACGCCCCATCAATCGCGCTGCCGTCATCTGCGACAACCGATCTACTGGCATCGGGCAAGACCAAGAGCACCAACCCGATCACCAACCCGAACACCAACCCGCCCGCCAACCCGAACACCTGTCTGGTCGCCAACCCGAGCATCAGGGAGCCCGACACAACCAAGATGGACCCCACAACACCCAGCCAGGGCCGGGGCCCGCGCCACCGCACAAGGCCGGACACCGTGGGGCGACCGAACCTCGCCCGGGTTGGCCGCGCATCGCCTGCGCTCCATCCCACCAACCCGAACACCAACCCGCCCGCCAACCCACCCCAACCCGCACCCCAACCCCCCCAACCCGCCCACCAACCCGCACGTCACCGCCACGCCGATTCGAAGAACCCGGGGCACCACCCGGCCACTCAGGTGCTCGAGGTAGAACGTCGTCGAATCGATGTGGCTGTTGCGGAGCGTGTGAGCGACCCATGCGAGCCAGCGCCGAGCGTCGCCCGCGGAATAGGCAGGGTCGGGCTTCGCGAGTTGCCGGTCGAGGTACGTCGTGAGAATCGCCCGCTCGATCGCCTCGCGGTCCTTGCCCAGCAGCGACGCGGGATCGGCCATCTCGGCGGCAAGGCTCAGCATCAGCGGCGACCGCAACACCGCACGCGCGGTCGCCCCCTTCCTGCCGGTCAACTGGCGCCAATCCCGCTGTCTCGATCCCAGCTCGCGCAGGTTGTCGATCACGGCCTGTTCGGTGAGTGGAAGCACCGTGCACGCGCGCATGTGACCGAGGCGGCTGTGGGGGTGTCGATCGACAATCTGTTCGTACTCCGCGGTGCGGCACGTGATCACGAGCGGTGCGGGGGCCGCCGGGGCGTCGGGAAGGCTCTCCAGCAGCACGTTGAGCGCATCGAGGCACGCCGACCGATGCTTGTCGTGCGCCTCGTCGAGCCCATCCAGCATCAACGCGAAGCGGTGGGTGTCGACGAGCGCCTGCGCGAGTGGTCGGTCATCGAGCCCGTACCCGCCGCCGTTCCGGTCGCAGAGCCGGTCGACCACCCATTCTCGGATCGGCGTGCCCGGAGTCCACCCCGACAGGTTGAGCACGAGCGGAATGGGCGCTGCGTCGTCGGCCTCGGTCGCCTTGGCGAGGTGGTCGATCAGGCTGAACAGCAGGGTCGTCTTGCCGCCGCCAGGATCCCCCGTGATCAGCAAGCGACCGCCAGCCGATCTGTAGGCGTCCTCGATGTTGGCCGTCGCCACGAGCGTCGGTTGTGCGTCGAGCGGGCGACGAACAAGTTCGACTGCCGGTTCGAGTTGAAGGTGCAGGAAGCCGGTCGGCTCGACGATCTGTTGGACCTGGCCGGAACTGCGCCCGCGAACGGCCTTCAGCAGCCTGGCTCGCATCGGCCCGGTCAACTCGATCGTGTCGCCACCAGCGGTGCCGTCGGGCCGGCGAACCAAATCCTTGAGCGAGTAGCCCGTGATCTGCGCGAGAGCAGCGGGCACCGCCAGGATCACCCCGAAAACCCCGATGAGAGCGAGCAGGGTTCCCACGAGAGCCCCGACGGCGCGGGCTCCTCCGCAAGCAAGGCCACCCGTGCCGCAACCGCAACGACCGCCGAGCCGGGGACCATCGGCGCAACCTACCCGACCGCGCTCCGCCGGTGAGGCGGTCACTCCGGGTGCGTATCGCCCCTCATACGAAAATGGGAAGCGCTCACCCCAACATTGCATGCGAAGTTGCATGTGAAGTTGTGTGTGGCCACCGGCACGCCGCGACCGACGGTACGCCGGGCCGCTGCTATCGCTGCGGCACAGCGACGGGGTGCCCCGCCGCCGAGGTCTCCCTCAGGTCGATGACCAACACCTCGAACTCATCGGCGAGCAGATCGCGCAACAACAGGTGACGGAACTGGAACCCGCCACCCACCTGCCGCAAGACACCCCGCCCGGCCGCCCACACGAGAGAACCGGCCGGATCGCTCGGCAAGTACCCCGCTCGCTGCAACTCCCGGCGCTTCAGGCACTGCAGCAGCACGAACCAGCCACCCTCATTCAGCCCGAAGATCAGCCCGCCCAGCCCGAAAGCCAGCGCACCCACCGACGCACCCACCACCGCACCTGACAGCCTGAACACCAGCGCACCAATCAGCGCACCAAACGGTCCACACACCAACCCGAACCCCAGCCCACAAGCCCCGACCGATCGTCTCGAGTCGTGCAACGCTCCATCGACCCTCGCGCCGGCACCCGCAACGACCTCCCCACGCGAAGCCTGCTGCAGGCCGAACATCGGCGGAAACACCAACCCGAACGCCAACCCGAACGCCAACCCGGGAGCGAGCGCGCCCGCCAGCCTCAGTTCCACCCAGCGCTCCAACGCGCCCGCCCATCCCGATTCAAGTACCAGCACCAGCGCGCCCGTCAGCACACCCATCAGCCCAAACACCAGCGCATCTGCCAGCCCGAGCCTCAGGTCCGACGCCACTGGGCGAACGAGCCGCCTCCGGGTCGGCCCCGCAACCGGCGCCAGCGCTCCCGCCAATCCGAACAGCCCGAGCGCCAACCCAAACACCAACCCAAACTCCAACCCAATTGCCAGCCCGCCAGCCAGCCCGAACACCAGCGCACCCACCAACCCGCCGGCCAGCCCGCCGGCCGCCGTAACACACATTCGAAGACCCCACGGCACCACCCGAGCGCTCAGGTGCTCGATGTAGAACGTGGTCGAGTCGATGTCGCTGTTGCGAAGCGTGTGAGCGATCCATGCGAGCCGGCGCCGCGCGTCGCCGTCGGGACAATGGGGGTCGGGTTTCGCGAGCTGCCCGCGGAGGTATGCGGTGAGGATCGTCCGCTCGATCTCCTCGCGGTCCTTGCCCAGCAGCGCCGCAGGATCGGCCATCTCGGCGGCCAGGCTCACCAGGAGCGGCGATCGCAGGACCGAACGCGCAGCCGCCCCTTCATCCGCGTTCAACCGGAGCCATTCCGGTTGCCTCGACCCCAGCGCGTCCAGGTTGTGGGCCACATCCTGTTCGGTGAGTGGACGCACCTGCCGCGCAGGCCGAGGCGGCCTCGGGGGTTTCGGCTGAGGATCTGTTCGTACTCCGCGGTGCGGCACGTGATCACGAGCGGAGTGGGAGGCTCCGGTGTGTCGGGAAGACCTTCCAACAACTCGTTGAGCGCATTGAGGCACGCCGACCGATGCGTGTCGTGCACCTCGTCGAGCCCGTCCAACATCAGCGCGAAGCGGTGGGTGTCAACAAGCTCCTTCGCGCGTCGCATACCACCGAGTCCATACCCTCCGCCGTTCGGATCGTGGAGCCGGTCGACCACCCAATCCCGGATAGATATGCCCGGAGTCCACCCTGACAGATCAAGCAGGAGCGGGATGGGGGCTGCGGTGTCGGCCTCGGCAACATCGGCGAGGTGGCCGACGAGCCGGAATAGTTGGGTCGTCCTGCCGGCGCCCGACTCTCCCGCAATCAGCAACCGACAACCGGCCGATCGATAGGCATCCTCGATGCCGGCCGTGGCTCCGATCGCCGGTTGCACGTCGGCTGACCGGCGAACGAGTTCGACCGCTGGTTCCAGTCGAAGGTGGAGGGCGCCGGTGGACTCCGCGATCAATTGGGCCTGGCCGGAAACGCGTCGGCGAACGCTCGCCAATAGTTCGGCACGAATCGGCTCGGTCAGTTCGGTCTCTTCGCGGCGCTTATGGCCACGACCTCGCCAGACCACGTCCTTGAGTGAACGGTCGCCGATCTGCGCTACAGCGACGGGTACTGACAGCAGCAACCCGGCGAACACGATGAGTGCGATGACCGAGAGAATCGCAATATCCGCGAGAAACGGCCCAAACGAAAGCCCTGACAAAGCGGACCCTGTGGCAGGCAAAGCCGTCGCCACCGAGACCGCAACGACCACCGAACCGGGAACCATCGGTGCAACCTACCCGACCGCGCTCCGCCGGTGCAGCTACCACTCTGAGCGTTCTTGATCCGGCCATCCCACCATGGAATGAAGGGACTCAATCTTCGTATGTGGAGCGGCACGGAGTGCCGTATATGGCGATGTGTGGCCGCCACGACGCCGTCAGGCGCCCTTGCGAAATGCAGCCGCGACCGCAAGCGCCGACGGCTCAGAGGCCGCACCATGTCGACAGCGCTGCGCCGAGGCCGGTGTCGGTCCTGTCGCCGACCCACGCGACATACCCGTCGGGCCGCACGAGCAACGCCGCCGGCGCGGGCACGGCGCCGACCACCGGCAACTCCCAGGCACCTGGGTAGCTCGCTTCCACCACCTGCAGCCGATCGCCGCCGTCCACATTCACGCCCGACCCGTCGCCAAGCACCACCAGCACCGCCCGCGCGTCGTGCAAGTACTCGTACAGGCGGCGCGGACCGTCCGTCGTCACCAAGTCGAGGTCGGGCGCGCGACGCCCGAGCAGCAGATGGCCGTCGCCCAGGTCGTAAGCGATGTCCAACCCCGAGATCATCGCGGCGGTGTGTCGCCGCGGCTCGTCCATCGCCAGCAGCTCGGTCACGAACCCTCGCAACGCCCCGCTGCGGTCGTCGGCCGCGCCCAACGCCCGCTGCGCCATCGTGTTGTTGAGCACCCTCGCCGCAACCGGGTGTCGCTCGGCGTGATAGCTGTCGAGCAGCGCGTCGGGCGACGATCCGCTCACCACCTGGGCCAACTTCCATCCGAGGTTCACCGCGTCCTGCACACCCAGGTTCAACCCTTGCCCGCCAAGCGGCGCGTGCACATGCGCCGAATCGCCCGCGAGCAACACCCGCCCGCTGCGATACGACACGGCCTGGCGAGTCACGTCGGTGAAACGCGACACGTACCGCGGCGTGTGCGCGCCGTAATCGGTGCCGTCCACACGCACGAGCGCGGCGCGCACGTCGTCGATCGTCGGCTCGGCGTCGCGGCGGCTCAGGTCGGGTTCCACCAACGTCACCCCAACTCGACCGTTCTCGGCCGGACCCACCCCACCGCCGCCACGCAGGCCGAACGGCGGCATGTCGGCCACCTCCACCTCGGTGGTGATCCAGCAGGTGGTTGCGTCCCAACCGGCGAACTCGATTCCGGCCTGCTTGCGGACCGTGCTGCGACCGCCGTCGCACCCCACCAGGTACTGCGCGCGCAGCAGCACACCGTCGACCAACTCGACCAGCACGTGGTCGTCGTGCTGGGCGATCTGCGCGACCTCGCGCTCGCGCAACACCCGAACCCCGAGCTCATCGATCCACCCGGCCAGGATCCGTTCGAAGTGGCTCTGCAGTAGCGCCAGCCCGTACGGGTGCCGACTCGGAAAATCGCTGATGTCGAGCGGCACGCCGGCGAACGCCTGCACCTGCATCGCCTGGCCTTCGGCGAGGAAGCGCTCCGCGATCCCCCGTTGGTCGAGCACCTCGATGGTGCGCGAATGCAGGCCCCGCGCCCGCGGGCTCTCCAGGTCGGCCGTGGCGCGCCGCTCGAGCACCACCACATCAGCCCCGGCCAGCGTCAGTTCGGCGGCCAGCATCATCCCGGCCGGGCCGGCGCCCACGATCACCACTGCGTGCTCATCCATGTCGGTGCTCACTCCTCCATCACCCCACCCTTCCAACGGCCCCGCCATTCCATCACTCCATCAGCCGAACCACCGTTGCTACCGTCACCACGTTGCGTTCGTGTTGGGCCGAACGCACAGGAGGGACCCATGAGCCACGGATTTCCGGGCGGCGGGCAGCATTCGCCCGTTCCCCCCCCACCCCCGCCGAGTTGGGTGACCAATCCCGGAGACGCGCCGCCGCATCCCGGCCAGCCGGGTTGGCAACCCGCGCCACCACCACCACCGCCGACGCCGCCGCGCCGGGGCGTGCTCGACACCATCGCCCCCGTTCACCACAGCCAGCGCAGATGGGTGTGGTGGCAGCGCTGTCTCTGGTGGACGTTGCTGTTGCCGGTCGCCGTGTTCGTGTGGGCCTGCACGCTCACCAGGGGCTGGCCACGCCGGGCCGCCATCGCGCTCGCGGCGGTCATCGCCGTGGTCGGTCTGTCCACCGGCGGCACCGGGAAGGACACGTCCAACACCACGCCGCGCGCAGCCGCCGGCAAGATCACCGCTGTCGCCGGCGAGACCACACTCGCGACCCCACCGGTCGATCGAAGCGCCGCACCGACGAAAGCCGACGGCTACCTGGCGGCGCTCTCGCTCGACGGCGGACCACAGTCGCCGGCGGCCACCGAGGTGGTGACGATCCTCACCGGGCTGAGCGGCGAACCGGCCGCGAGCCGGCCGCAGTACGACCGCGACGCCTTCTTCGAGCGCGCCGACCTGAACGGCGACTGCGTGAACACGCGCAACGAGGTGCTTCGGGCGCAGGCGTTGCGGTTCGAGATGGCATCGAGCGGGTGCGTCGTGGCGAAGGGCGTGTGGTGGGACGCGTACTCGGGTGAGTGGTTCGACCAGCCGAAGGAGTTGCAGATGGATCACGTGGTCGCGCTCGGCGATGCCTGGGAGTCGGGCGCGTGGGGATGGACCGACGACGAGCGCCGGGCGTTCTCGAACAGCGCCGCAAACCTGAACGTGATCGCCGGCGGCGAGAATCAACGCAAAGCCGACCTCGGCCCCGCCGAGTACTCGCCGACCAACCCCGCCCAGCGCTGCTCGTACCTCGTGCAGTACGCCGCGGTGAAGGCCGCGTGGGAACTCGCCATCAGCCCCGCCGATCTCCGGGCGGTGGTCGACGGGTTCACCGCCTGCCCGTCGGGGGCGCGACCCGCGCCGCCCGACGTGCCGATCGTTCCGGCTCCGACAACCGCACCGCCGACGACCGCTCCCCCACGGCACCGCCAACCACAGCGCAACCTCCTCCGACGCCGGCCCCCACCACCGCCGCGCCCGTGGTGAAGCCTCAGCCGCTCATCCCACAGTCGCCGGGCTGCCACCCCGCATACGACCCATGCCTTCCGATCACCGGCGATCTCAACTGCGGCGACCTGTCCACGAGCCAGAAGCCGGTCAGAGTGAAGGACCCGACGAACGACCCGTACGAACTCGATCGCGAGCACGACGGCACCGGGTGCGAGGACTGATACACGTCGGTCGTGCCCATCGTTCGCTCGTGCTCGATCACCGACCACCAGCCGGGCAGGCGGGCGGTCACCCGGCAGTTGCCGCGGACCGCAGCGAACCACGTCAACGACGGAGTCGTTCAACGTTCGAGGCGACGAGTTCCGCGACCTGGGGGTGCTCGCACGATCGCACCGCAGCGGCAAGCGAGTCGAGCACGTCGGTCGCCGTCGCCTGCGTCTGCGACGCAGGCACACGCCAGCGACGGGCCTCGGCAACGATGTCGTCCATCGTGATGTCGGCCAGGGTGCCGACGTCGTTGACGGTCATCGCGGCGCCGGGGCGAAGGGTCGGCCACAGCGCAGTGGGAACCGTGTCGTAGAGCGGCGCCAGAGTCAGGTGGCCACCCTCCAGCAGAAGGGCCACGTTCTTGGCGTGGCAGTCGGCGTTCGAGATTGCCGTCGTGAATGTCACCGCTCGCACCAGATCGAGCAGCGCACTTGAAGGGTCCTCCGCATAGGTGTCGAGCAGGTCGGCCGCGTGCCACCAACTCGGGGGTCCGGGAGTGCCGAACGTCTGGTACTTCGCACGGCCCCGATGTGCGAACGGGTCCATCCCGAGCGCCTGCAGCAGGTCCTCCTGATGAAGGCGTCGGGTCGTGCCGTCGATGTTCTCGCGATCGAACCGCGACACGATCAGGACGTCCCGCGTGCCAAACCTTTCGCATCGGGCGTCGACCGACGTGAGACCAACCTCGCGGGCCAGCGACAGGCACGCTGCCTCGGCGGCGATCAGGCCGGGATGACGGCCGTCATCAACCTTGATGATGTGGGTCGAGGGGACGCCGTGGATGGGTCGGGCCCACCCGTCCGGCGTCCACACGGCGACCAACTTGTTCTGCAACCCGGCAAGGGAGAGTTCGGAGTCGGCTTGGATAGCAAGCGGATACGTGTCGAGAGCGTCGACGGCCTCGGCGAGCGCATCGGCCGCATATGGCTCGATCGAAGGGATGCGCGGCACCGGATCGGCGGCGACGATCTCGAACGCACCCGCCACGTCGCGACCGTACCGAGCGACCAACGCGAACGTGTCCGACGCTGCAACGTCGAGCGCTGCAGCGAGCGCGTTGAGATGTTGGCCCTCCGGCAGGAGCCCGCGGACCCAGGCAGTCGCGTCCGCAGGCCGTGGCGTCACGGGCAACGAACACGACAGCACGGGTCGGCCAAGCGGAACGGTGTCGAGGATCTCCTCGCTGTACTCGCACGCGATCCCGCCGCGACGACGGTGCAGCCGAGCGACGACCGACCCATCGCGACGGACCTCGAGCGGATCGTTCATCGGTCGACGCGCGACGCACCCGCGGACGGGGCTGCAGGCCAGGTCACCGTCACGTCGGCGCCGAGCCGTCTGAGCGCCCGAAGTAGGTGTTCGATGAGGCGGTTGGTGCGGCCGGTTTCGATCGCCGCGAGGTACCCGCGGTCGATGCCGAGTTGTTCGGCCAACTCGGCTTGGGTCAGGCCGCGATCACGGCGAGCGGCAGCGACGGCGGCGCCCATGTCGCCGCCTCGTCGGACCTCGTAGACCACACGTGTGTTCATATTGCAACAACCTACCGCCACACTCAGATGTAACAACATCGTTGCACTCAACCACCGGAGCGCATTGTTGCGATATTGATGCATTCAACCGATGCGCCGATCAGTCGCGCACGTTCGCGGGGTGGAACGAGCGCGCGAGGTAGGCCGCGACATGGCGGCCCATACGGCGCGCGAAGCGTGCCGACATCTCGCCGAGTCCGTGGCGCCGCTGCTCGCGCGGCGACCGATCTGCGATCGCGAACCACACCGTGCCGACCGTCGGCACCACCATCAGTAGCCCGGTACCCAGCACGAAGCCGGCGACCCGAAGCGCGTACGAATCGTCCACCAGTTGCAGCAGGTCGAACGCGACCGACCGGTGCTCGATCTCCTCGAGCCC
The DNA here is from genome assembly GCA_016703525.1 of Actinomycetota bacterium. Taxonomy (GTDB): domain Bacteria; phylum Actinomycetota; class Acidimicrobiia; order Acidimicrobiales; family Microtrichaceae; genus JADJBW01. The sequence goes on from JADJBW010000001.1 coordinate 105,400, forward strand.
GTGCCACTCCAACAGGCGGGCCATCTCGTCGGGCACCACCGACCCCAACTCCTCGGCGATGAACGCCGTTCCGAACGCCGCCGTGTAGTGCTCCAGCGCCGCGGTGATGGAGAGCTGCAGCGGCCCGGGCACGAACCGCTCGGCGCGTCGCACCAACGCGATCCAATCGGCGTAGCCGTCCACGGGAACCCCGTCGGCTCGAAGGCGCTGCCAGATCGCCCGGTGCGCCCGGGCATGCACCGCCTCCTGGCCGATGAACGCCCGAATGTCGTCGCGCTGATCGTCGTCGGTGACCCGGCCGCGGAACCTGCGCACAGCGTCGATGAAGAACTGCTCGCCGAGCGGAATGAATACGTGGCCGGCATTGCCGTAGGCCGTGGCAAGGCGGCTCCCTGCGAGCCAGTGCCGATCGAGTTCGGCGAAGTCGAACTCCGGGTGACGAACCGTGATCGCCGACGTCATCGCACTCCCCGATCCCCCTGCACTCCCCGCGGAGCGCAGCGCGCTCATCCTCTCGCGCCGCGCTCTCCTCGTCGAGCCCACGTCTCGCCGAGCCCAGCGGCGATCGCGAGCCCACCGGCACTGGCGAACCCGCCGGCCGTGACGAACAAGGATGGAGCGGCTCAGTCCGCGACCGATGCCGCGCGACGGCGCACCGTGCGACGGCTGGCCAGCACGAACGGCAGGGCGATCACCGCGACCACCGGTACGAACGGCACCAACACGCCGACCACGGCCAAGGCCCAGCGGAACGCAAGACGCACCGCACGCCAGCCCGACGCCACGGCGCTGCCGAAACCGGCCGGCCCGTCGTCGGATTCGCCCAACGCCGGCGGCTTGGCCGAGATCGTTACCGTGATCGTGGCCGCGCCCACCTGGTCGGCAAGCACCGCCATCTGGCCCTTCATCGACTCCAGATCGGCCTCGCGGCGCGTGAGTTCACCCTCGATCGTTGCGATCTGGCCGGCGTCGCCCGCCTTCTCGAGGAATCCCCGCAACCGCTCGGTGCTGATCTCAAGCGCCGAGATCCGACCTTCGAGGTCGGTGTACTGCGCGGTCACGTCCTCGACCGACACCGATCGGCTCACCGTTTCGGCCACCTTGCCGAGCCGGGCCATCGTGTCGTCCACCATGTCGGGTGGCACGCGTAGAACCATCTCGGCCGATGCGTCGGAACCGGAGGTCAGGTCGGAACGCTCCACGGTGCCACCGACCTCGGCAACCAGCGTGGCAACTCGCTCGGTCAGCGCGGCGACCTTGCCGGGGTTCTCGACTCGCAACGCGATCCGGCCCGTCCTGATCCGCTGGCGCTCGGTCGCCGCCGCAGTCGCCTTCAACGAACCGCCGGCCGCTTCGGCCGCCTCATCCGACGACGCACCGCCGCCTGACGCCGATTGCGTCGCGTCGGCCGACCGAGCCGCATCCCCCGCCGATTCCACGAAACGGTCGTTCGCGCTGCACGCCGTCATGGCGCCCGCGAGCAGCAGGGCGACGCCGAGCGACGCACCGACGTGTCGCCCGATTCGATCGAGCCGACGGAACCTCGCGATAACCGACGATGTGTTCATGGCTCTTCGACGACACGGGCCGGTCGGAAGTTCCCGCCGAGCCCGCACGCTTGAACGGCCCGCTCGACCCGACGCGACAACCGACGAGGTCGGCCGAACTTCAGGGTGAGCGGTTGGCCGCCCACTCCAGCAACAGCGCTGTCTCCTCGGCCGCCGAACGCGGGCCGTCATCGAGGCGGCGCTCGCGCAGGAACGCGATCGCCTCGCCAACCGCACGGCCGGGTCCAACCGACAACAGCGCCATGACGGCATCGCCGTCCAGGGCGGGTTCCGGGTGCGCCAGATCCTCGGTCGCCGCCAGTTGCGCCACGCCTGCCCGCACAGCGTCGACGATCGCTCGGCGTTGCGGCGTCGACGCGAGCGCGGCGGCGACATCGAGCAACGCGTCCATGTCGGGCACGGCCACCGAACATCGACGGATCGCGCCGGCCGACGGACTCTCCCCCATCTCCCACACCAAGGCCAACGCGCCCACCGTCTTCGACACCGTGGCGACCACCTCGTTCGAACAGCGCAGGGCTCGCAGCGTCGCCGCCGCACGCGTGCGGGTGCCCAGCGGGGCCAGCAGCGTCGCGAGCCGACGCATCGGTTCGTTCGCCACTCGGGCGACGTGATCGAACCCGCCCTCGAACCCGCCCTCGGCATCAGCATCGGCATCGGCATCGGTATCGCCTAACTCGGGCACCAGCATCGCCAGGAGCCCCGACCGCTGCAGGAACCACAGCCCAGGCCGCGGGTCATCGACCGCCAGCAGCTTCGCCAACTCCTCGCGCGACCGTTCCACCGACACGATCGCCAGCCGATCCGCCATGGTCGCGACGGCCGCGGCGACATCGGCATCGGGTTCGAGCCCGTACCCGGCGATGAACCGCGCGGCACGCAGCATCCGCAGCGGGTCGTCCGAGAACGACACGTCGGCGCCGATGGGTGTGCGCAGCCGTCGCGCTCGAAGGTCGGCCAGCCCGCCGAAGGGATCGATCAGACGAGCGGGTCCGGTCACCTCGACGGCCATCGCGTTCACCGTGAAGTCGCGGCGCGCCAGGTCGGCCTCGACCTCGCGGCTGAACTCCACCACCGGCTGGCGACTGTCGGAGCGGTAGATCTCCGAGCGATGCGTCGTGATCTCCACCAAGCGCGCCCCAACCTGCAAGCCGATCGTGCCGAAACGCTCGCCCTGGGTCCACAAAGCCGACGCGAACGGCGCCACGAGCGAGCGGATCTGCTGGGGCAACGCGTCGGTGGTGAAGTCGACGTCGGGGTCGTCGAGCGTGCGCCCCTCGAACGCGTCCCGCACGATCCCGCCCACCAGGAACAATCGGGCGCCCGCCTCCGAGAACGCACGGCCGAGCCCCGCGCACTCCTCGATCACCGGCGTCAACGCCGACGGCAACACCACCTCGGACGGCACCGCTTCAGACCAGACCCTGAGCGACCGCGACACGGTGCGCCAGGTCGGCGCGAAACACCCCTGACGTCGGAGCCTCGGGGTGCAGGGTCACACCCGCCAGTGCGGCGAGGCATCCGGCGGCCGACCACTCCAGCGCATCCACGTCGTAGCCGCCCTCGAGAAACCCGATCGTTCGTCCCGGACCGACCGCCTGCATCAGCACCGACGTGATCGCCGCGAAATCACCGGAACTCAACCCCAACTCGGCGATCGGGTCGTAGCGATGCGCATCGAACCCCGCCGAGATCAACAGCCACGTCGGCCCAAAACGGTCGATGATCCCTCCGACCACCTCGTCGATCAACGCCAGGTACAGATCGCCCGTGGTGCGCGGCGGCACCGGCAAGTTGACCGTGGTGCCGATCGCATCGCCCGATCCGATCTCGGCCAGACGCCCCGATCCGGGATACAGCGGCCACTGATGCCACGACACGAACAGCACCCGCGGATCGTCGTAGAACACATCTTGGGTGCCGTTGCCGTGGTGCGCATCGAAGTCCGCGATCAACACGCGCTCGCCGGCGTCGGCCAAGGCACGCGCCGCGATCGCGATGTTGTTCACCAGGCAGAACCCCATCGATCGCGTCGGCGTCGCGTGATGTCCCGGCGGACGCACGGCGCAGAACGCCGCGTCGGCGTCGCCGTTGCGAAGCGCCTCGATCGCGACGAGTCCGGCGCCCGCCGCAAGGCGCGCCACGGGAACGGAATCGGGGCTCACCGCGGTGTCGGCATCGAGTTGGCCCCACGTGCCTTCCACCTCGGTCAGTCGGTCCAACACGCTCTGTCGGTGCACCGACAACAACTCCGCGTCGCTCGCCGCTCGCGGCGCGAGTTCGACGATCGCATCGCGCACCGCCGAGTGTCGTGTCGCCCGAAGCACCGCAGCCGCGCGAGCGGGCAGTTCCACGTGCGCCTCGCCGGGATGGTGATCCTGGAAGCGCGGGTCGGTGATCAAGGCCAGCATCGCCGCCCAGCCTACGATTGACCCGCCCGCCGAGCCGACCGAGGAAACCACCGCCCGTCATGCCGAGTACCGCGTCACGCCTCCGACGCCGTCGATGAAGGGCCATCCTGTCGTCGCCGTCGCGGGCGACCGTCTCACGCTCGGCCGCTGGCACGGTCGAAGCGACGTCGGCTACCTCGCCATACCGCCCGGCGCCCGCACGCCGCAGCCGAGCGGTGTCGAGGCCGCGCTCGACCGGCTGCGTAACCAGGGCGTCCGCTCGGCGTTCACCGCGGCCCTGCGCGACCACGAAGCGCTCGCGTTCCTGTCGAGCGGCTTCGAGACCTTCGAGTACCTGCACGTGTTGCGCCACGACCTGCAGGCCGTGCCGCCGCTCGACGACACGCATCACCTGCGCCGCGCCCGGCGGTCCGATCGCGCACGCGTGCTCGACATCGACGACGCCGCGTTCGACGACTTCTGGCGACTCGACGACGCCGGCCTCGCCGAGGCGCTCCGCGCCACGACGTCGGTTCGGTACCGCGTCGCGCTCGACCCCGCCGATGAGCGACCGGTCGGATACGCCGTGTGCGGTCGCGCCGCCGACACGGGCTACCTGCAACGCCTCGCCGTCGACCCATCCCATGCCGGCACCGGATTGGGCGCCGCGCTCGTGACCGACGCGCTGCAGTGGCTCCGTCGCCGCCACGCTCGAAGCGCGCTCGTCAACACCCAGACCGACAACCTGCGCGCGCTGCGGCTCTACCGCCGCCTCGGCTTCGTCGAAGAACCACATCACCGTCTCACGGTCCTGCGATGGGACGCCTGAGCTCCACGGTCGGCCGCGCTGCTGCGGCGACGATGCTCACCGCGACCCTCGCGGGGATCACCGTCACGCGGGCCGACGCGCAAGACGCGACGCCCGTCGCCGAACCGGCGGTCACCATCGAGATGAGCGACGTGACGCCGTGGGTCGGCCCCGAAGGCGTCTGGACCGCCCACTTCCGAGTCGACGGCGCTCCGTTCGATGCCGACCTCCGGTGGCGCATTCACCAACCGATCGACACCGACGAGGGCGCCGTCCGCGATGCGATCCAACGCCAACTCGACGGCGAATCACTCGGACGGCTGCAGACCCCGGGGTCGACCCAGCCGATCCTGTCGTCGGTCACCGCCGACGGCCTCGTCGAGATCCGCATCGATGTCCGGTCGACCCGGGCCGCCGACGACCGTGTCCTCCTCCCCGAAAACGGCAGCTATCCCGTCGCGATCGAGGTGCGCTCGAAAGACGGATCGGAGCTCGCCTCCACCGTCGTGCACCTGAATCACCTCGCCGAACCCGTGGAGGACCCGCTTCGCGTCGGCGTCCTGGTGCGCGCCGACGGCGAGGACGCCCCGTTCGGACCCGACGGCCAGGCGGCGGTCACCGACGCCGACGTCGCGTCGGTCCAGCACCTCGGCGACATCCTCGCCACCTCGCCGAACACCGCGTTGTCGGTGTCGATCAACCCCGCGCTCGTCACCGCCATGTCGAGTTCGGGCCGCGTGGACGACGCCGAGACGATCGACCGGGTACGCACCGCACTGACCGGGCGCGAGGTGCTGCGCCGGCCGTGGGCCGAGGTCAACAGCGACGCGTGGGCCACCGTCGACGGAGCGCTCGCCACACAGGCCACCGCCGGCGGCGACGCGCTCGCGTCGAACCTCGCCCCGCCGACCGAGAGCCGCATCTGGGGACCCGATCCCACGCTCAGCACTCGGGCCGTGCAAGTGCTCGACACCGCCGACATCGACCGGCTGCTCGTGCGGTCGGAGCAACTCGAGGCCGCCCGTGCGCCGCGCGGCACCTCGGGGCTCGTCCGCCCCTTCGCTGTCTCCACCGGGGGCTCCACGACTGCTACCGCCATGTCCTTCGACGACACGGTCCAGGCGATCCTCGCGGACCCTGCGCTGCCGCCCGGCCTCGCGGCACACCGGGCCCTCACGCTCCTCTTCGCGATCTCGGCATCGACCAGCACATCGAGCAACGCATCGAGCAACGCAATGGCACGAGCGATCGCCGTCGACCTCGGCCCCGATATACCGGTCGCCACCGCGACGGCCTTCCTCGCGCCGATGTCGGACACCGCCACTCCCGCGCCGCTGCGCCCCACGACCTTCGCCGAGATCTTCGACAGCGTCGCGCCCACGACCGTCCGCACCGCAGGCAAGGACACGCCGTGGACCCGCACGCTCGTGACGCCGACCGGCACCCCCTCGGTGTCCGAGCTCGCCGCGCTCCTCAAGCAGGCGAACGATCGATCGCCCGGATTCGCCTCGATGCTGCCCGTGGGCGCACAACGCGCCGCACAGACGACGAACACGCTGCTGCTCAGCCAGGACCGACGGCTCGCGCGCGCCGAGGCGACCGCCCGAGTCGCCCGCATCAACGACGAGGTCTCTGCAGTCTTCGCCGCGTTGCGGACCGAGTCACGATCGCTGACCGTCACCTCGCGGCGGACAACGATCTACCTGCGAGTGCAAAACGACACCGATACCGCGTATCGAGCGCGACTGCGCCTCACGAGCCCCCGGTTGCGATTCCCGCAGGGCAGCGACACGGTGGTCGACCTCGACCCCGGCCTGAATCGGCTCGCCGTGCCGATCGACGTCCGCTCATCGGGGCAGTTCCTGTTGCGGGTGGAACTTCTCACTCCCGACGGCTCGCTCACGATCTCCACGTCACGTCAGCGGATTCGATCCACCACCTTCAGCGGCGTAGGCCTGGTGCTGTCGGGCGGAGCGCTTCTGGTGCTCCTCGTGTGGTGGTTCCGCACGCATCGGCGTGCAAAGGCATCCGCACGGGCGGATCACCCGACCGCACCCCAGTCCGAATAGTCGCCGTCACCCACAGGGATTCCTGCCCGCCTCACCGATCCCGAGGCAAGGCCCCGATAGCGTTACCGCCGTGAGTGGCATCCCCGCGAGTCCGGCATCGGTGGGGACGATGCTCGGTGGACGCTACGAGCTCCGCGAGCTCGTCGGCACCGGTGGGATGGCCCAGGTCTGGCGAGGCGTCGATCGGACCCTCGGCCGCGACGTCGCAGTCAAGGTGCTCCACGCTCATCTCGCGCAAGACGACGCCATCGTCACGCGGTTCCGCCACGAGGCCATGGCGGCCGCGCAGTTGTCGAACCCGCACATCGTTGCGGTCTACGACACGATCTCGTCGCACGGCATCGACGCCATCGTCATGGAGATGGTCGACGGCGAGACGCTGCGCGAACACCTCAACCGCGTCGGCACCGTCTCGGAGCAGACCGCCCGCCACATCGCCATCAGCATCGCCGACGCACTCGACACGGCGCATCGGCGCGGCTTCGTCCACCGCGACATCAAGCCCGCGAACATCCTGCTGTGCAACAGCGGCACCGTGAAGCTCGCCGACTTCGGCATCGCCAAGGTCGACTTCGAAATGACCGCCGACCTCACCGTGGAGGGAACGGTGGTCGGCACCGCGACGTATCTCGCGCCCGAGCAGGTCGAGTTGGGCATCGTTGACGCCCGCTCCGACCTGTACTCGCTCGCGACCGTGCTGTTCGAGTCGGTGTGCGGCTCGCCGCCGTTCCGGGGCGACACGCAGACCACCACGGCCCTCGCGCGGCTCCACCAGACGCCGCCGTCGCCGAGGTCGCTGCGGCCCGATCTGAGCGACGCGCTGGCGCACACGATCCTGCGCAACCTGCAGCGCGACCCCGACGACCGCTTCCCGAGCGCGGCCGCGTTGCGCGATCACCTCGCCCAGCTCGACCCGGGCGACCACACCCGCACCGACCTTGCGGTGGGCGCAGGGGTCGGTGGCGCAGGGGTCGGTCGAGCGGGAGCCGCCGAAGCGGCGCCCTCCGCGGCAGCACCCTCGGCGAACAAGAACGTGTCGTCTCGATCTCGGCGCTTCGGTGCCGGCGCCGTGATCGTCGCGTTCCTGGTGATCGCCGCCCTCGTCGTAATCGCCGCGCTCGTCATTCACGACAACCGCGGAGCCCAGCGGGCCGCATCCACGACCACCACTACGCCGGCCACACCCGCCACCGTCACCGTCGACGGGTTCGACCCCGACGGTTCGGGAACGCCGGGCGAGAACAACAGCCTCGCCGCCAACGCCGTCGACGGTGACCCGACCACCGCGTGGCGAACCGAGAGCTACGACCTGCAGACGTTCGGGACGAAGACGGGCGTCGGCCTGTTGCTGAACCTCGACGATGAGCGAGCCGTCGACCGCATCGTCATCGATTCGCCCACGCTCGGTTGGAAGGGCTCGGTCCTCGTGCTCGACGAACCCCCGACGGCCGCGCCCGACGGGGGTCGCACGTTCGAGTTCGAATCGTCGCCACTCGCCGTCGACGACCTCGACCAGGCCGGGCGAAGCGTCCTGATCTGGATCACCGATCTGGGGCCGTCGAACGAGCGTCACCGGGTCGAGATCAGCGAGGTCACGGTGTACTCCAGGCCGGTCGGTGGCTGACCTTCACGAACAGCATCTCGCCCGGCAGGCCGCCGGCGGCGATCGCGATGCGCTCGATCAACTCCTGCGCGCCTGTTACGCGCAGGTGTACGCGCTCTGCCGCCGCATGAGTGACAGCGACGCCGACGCGGCCGACGCCGCGCAGGAGGCGCTGATAGCGATCGCGCGGGGCATCCACTCGTTCAATGGCTCCTCGGCGATTCGCACCTGGATCTACCGGGTGACCTCGAACGCCTGCCTCGACGAGATCCGACGGCGACGACGACGGCCGACGCCGGCCGATCCCCACGCGCTCATCGAGCCGATGGACCTCGTGGACGGCATGGCCCAACTCGACGATCGCCTCGAACTCGACGCCGCGCTCGCCCGCCTCTCCGACGACCACCGCACCGCGATCGTGCTGCGCGACGTGCTCGGCTTGGAATACGACGAGATCGCCACGACGCTTGGCGTACCCATCGGGACCGTCCGATCGCGGATCAACCGCGCACGCCAGCGGCTCGCCGACGATCTCGGGCTCCACGACCCCGGTCCCCCGGCAGGGAACTCATCGGCCCCGCTGATCGTCCCACCTACGAAACCATGACCTCCGATACCGACCCGACCGATCCCCACGAGACCCCCGACACAACGACGCTCGACCCGTCGGTGGTCGCACGCGTCCGCGCCACACTCGCGGATATACCGACCGACGACGCGTTGCGCGAACGCCACATCGCCGCTGCGCTCGACGCCTTCGACGAGGCCAACGCCGCGGATGCTCCCCCGGTCGCGCCGCACGATGTGGAGGAGGCCACGGCGGTCAACGTGCTCACGATCGCACCAACGCGGCGCCGCCTTGCCTGGCGCGCCGTCGCCGTCGCAGCCGCGATCGTCGCGTTGGCCGGGGTCGGCGTCGGGGTCAGGGTCGGGGATCGGGTCGAAACCACCGCTTCGAACGACGCGTCGTTCGAATCTGTGAGCAGCGGGGAGTCCTCGACCGAGCGATCGAGCGGCGACCAGGCGGTGGCGGAGCCCGCGGCCGGGTCGTCGCAGACCGCGAGCGGGTCGGCGCCGCCTTCTGAATCGGCCGCCTCCGGACTCGGCGCCGCACCCTCGGGTTCCGACGCGGAGACGCGCGTCAACAAGTCGGTCGTCGATCCCAGCGCCTCAGGCGGCCTTCCCACGGTCGCGACGATGGACGAGTTGCGCGCCCTCCTGCCCGGCCTCAGGTCGACAGCGACGCAGACCGTCCCGGTTCCCGACGGCGCCGACAGCTCCGAGAGCGACACCGCCGGTTGGTCGACCACCTGCGACCTCGGTGCGTTCAACGGGCGCCTGGTTGCCGGCGTCGTCGTCGCCGGGCGGCCCGTCGTCGTCATCTTCCCGAGCGACCCCGGCGCGCCGGGTGCCACCGTGATCGACTCGACCACCTGCGCTCCCACCTCGCTGTAGCTCCGGGCGGGGTTCGTGCGCCCCGGCCGAGCCACCACCAGTAGGCTCACCGCCCATGGCTACCGACCGCCTTTCAACCCCATCGGGCGCAGCAACCACGCCGAGTTCGGAACGTGATTGGACCGATCAGGTCGCCGACCTCATCGTCGACAAGATCGACCTCCTGCGTGACCGCACCACCGGCTCGATCGTCACCGTTGCACGCGGCGCGGTGTACGGACTGGTCGCGTTGTTCGTGGTGGCCGTCGTGCTCATCGTCTCGCTCGCGTTCCTCGGCCGCCTGATCGACGTCGTGCCCGGCGCGCTGTGGCTGAAGTACGCCGTTCTCGGTGCGCTGTTCGTTCTGGCAGGCGGCCTGGTCTGGTCGAAGCGGGGCACCCCGTGACCGACCCAGCAGATGTTCGCAACGTCGTCGTCGTTGGCTCCGGGCCTGCCGGGCTCACCGCAGCCATCTACACCGCTCGCGCCAACCTCTCACCGGTGGTGATCGAAGGCGAACCGTCGTCCACGAGCGATCAGCCGGGCGGTCAGCTCATGCTGACGACCGAGGTCGAGAACTTCCCGGGCTTTCCCGAGGGTGTCACCGGCCCCGAACTCATGACGAACATGCGCGCCCAGGCCCAACGATTCGGCGCCGAACTCGTGACCGAGAAGGTCACCAAACTCGATCTCTCCGCGTCGCCGTTCGGCGTGTGGGTCGGCCCAACCGACACCGAGCCGACCTACCGGGCGCACACCGTCATCATCGCGACCGGCGCCCAGTCCCTCATGCTCGGGCTCGAGAGCGAGAAGCGCCTGCTCGGCCACGGGTTGTCCACCTGTGCGACGTGTGACGGGTTCTTCTTCCGCGACCAGGACATCTGCGTGGTCGGCGGCGGCGATTCGGCCCTCGAGGAAGCGAACTTCCTGAGCCGCTTCGCACGATCGGTCACCATCATCCACCGGCGCGACAGCCTGCGCGCGTCGAAGATCATGCAGGACCGCGCGCTCGCCAACGAGAAGATCAAGTGGCTGTGGAACTCCGCAGTCGACGAGATCGAGGGCGACACCAAGGTCACCGGCGTGCGCATCCGCAACGTGGTGGACGACAGCGTGGAGCTGCACCCGTTCACGGGCATTTTCGTGGCGATCGGCCACCGGCCGAACACGGCGCTGTTCGCCGACCAGTTGGACCTCAAGGACAACGGCTATCTCGCGACCGAGGGCCGCAGCAGCCGCACCAGCGTGAGCGGCGTTTTTGCGTGCGGCGACGTGATTGACGACACCTATCGTCAGGCGATCACCGCGGCTGGCTCCGGCTGTTCTGCAGCCATCGACGCCGAACGCTGGCTCGAAGCCCACCACTGAGCCGACCGCTCGACCCATCCCCAGCCAGACGCGCCCACCCGTTCGCGCCCCGGCGTGCCCCGCGGGCGCGGCGTTCGCGCCTTTGGGGCGCGCCCACGAGGCAGACTCGGGGGGAATGCGGCCTTGCGACTCGCGGTTGGAGTCGATGGCTCACGGAAAGGGACCTTCAATGGCTAGCGGAATCGACGATCTGACCGAACATACATTCGATGAAACGATCGGGTCGGCAAGTGTGCCCGTGATCGTCGACTTCTGGGCCGAATGGTGCGGCCCGTGCAAGACCATCGCACCAACGTTGGCCGAGATTGCCGTCGAGCAGGCCGACTCGCTCAAGGTCACCAAGGTCAATGTCGACGAACAGCCCTCGCTCGCCCGTCGCTACGACGTCATGAGCATTCCGACGCTGCTCGTGTTCCACAACGGTGAGCCCGTGAAGCGCATCGTTGGCGCCAAGGGCAAGAACCAGCTTCTCGAGGACCTCGCCGACCTGCTCGGCTGAGCCGCCAATCGACTGGGTGCCAGCCCGCACCCGACCTTCTGCAACAACGCGAAATCGACCCGTGAACCTGAGGTTCACGGGTCGATTTCGCGTTCGTCCCCAACCTTAACCACAGGTTGTGGATTGTGAAATCGTCGGTCGAGGTCCGACCGCTGCTGCCGACTTGGTTCCTCCGTGATCAACCTGCACCGATGATGCGGTAGATCCGTTCCAGATCGTCGAGATTGGCGAAATCGATGGTCATTCGGCCCTTCTTGGCGCTCATTTCCACCTTGACTGTTGTGTCGAGCCGTTCCGAGAGCAGTTCCTCCAACTCCAGCAGGCCCGGCGGCCGCAACCGCTTCTTCGCCGCCCCGCTCTCGGGTTCGACCGGGCGAAGCCGTTGCTCCAACTCGGCACGCTCACGAATCAACGACTCGGTGACCCGGACCGACAGGTCCTCGGCCACCACCTTGCGCGCCAGGGCCTCCTGGTACGCACGATCCGGCGTGCCGAGAATCGCCTTCGCGTGACCCGCTGACAGGGAGCCGTCGCCGATCAGCTTCTGCACCGACGGCGGCAGCTGCAGCAGCCGCAGCAGGTTCGCCACCGCCGAGCGGCTCTTGCCAACCCGTGCGGCAGCGGCCTCCTGCGTCAACTCGAAGTCCTCGATCAGCTGATGGTAGGCAGCGGCCTCTTCCAAGGGATTCAGATCCTGGCGGTGCAGGTTCTCCACGATCGCCTGCTCGAGCGACGCCATGTCCTCGATGTCGCGCACGATGGCCGGGATCATTTGCAGGCCGGCGCGTCGGGCTGCGCGCCACCGCCGCTCCCCCGCGATCAACTCGAACTGCCCGTCCGAGATCTCTCGAACCAAGATCGGCTGCAGCACGCCAAGCGTCCGGACCGACTCCGAAAGGGCCGCGAGCGACTCCTCGTCGAACATCGACCGCGGCTGACGGCGGTTCGGCTCGATGCTGCTGACGGGAACCTCCCGGAGCGCTGACGTCTCTTCTGAGCGCTCCGCCGGCCCATCGGTGGGGATCAGCGCATTCAGGCCCTTCCCCAGTCCGCTACGTCGTGACACGGTGTACCTCCCTGGCGAGCTCGCGGTACGCGACCGCTCCACGAGAGCTCGGATCGAATGACGTAATCGGCTGGCCGTACGACGGCGCCTCCGACAGACGGATGTTTCGCGGAATTACATTCCGGCAGACAACCTCGCCGAAGTGCTCGCGCACCTCCTGCGCAACCTGCTCGGCGAGCTTTGTTCGTCCGTCGTACATCACCAGGACAATCCGGCTCAGTTCCAGGGCGGGATTGAGGTTGCGCTGGACGAGCCCGATATTGCGGATGAGTTGACCGAGTCCTTCAAGGGCGTAGTACTCACACTGAATCGGCACCATCACCTCGTCGGCGGCGGCGAGCGCGTTCACCGTGAGCAGGCCGAGCGACGGCGGGCAATCGATGAGGATGTAGTCGTAGTCGTCCTTCACCGCATTGACGGCATTGCGCAGTCGCATCTCGCGAGAGAAGGCCGGAACCAATTCAATCTCGGCACCCGCGAGGTCCAGGCTCGCCGGTGCGACGAACAGATTCCGCACCGACGTCGGTTCGATGCAGTCTTCGAGCGGGAGTTCGTTCAGCAACACGTCGTAGATCGAGTGCTCCAACGCATGAGCGTTGATACCAACGCCCGTTGAGGCGTTCCCCTGTGGATCCAGATCGATGATCAGCGTTCGGAGGTCCTGCTCGGCCAGGGCCGCGCCAAGGTTGACGGTAGTCGTGGTCTTTCCCACGCCACCCTTCTGATTCGCCAGGGCGATCACACGGGGGAGGACCCGTGGACGGGGTTCTGTGCGTCCTTCCACGTGGTCCGTTGTCTTGGCCTCTGTTGTCATTCGCCGTCTCCACCTCGAGCCAAGCGGTTGGCCCGGCCACATTGTTTCACGTGGAACAGACAGTGTGGTGGAACTGGTGGTGTCCGAAACGCGACATCGCGCCGAACGGGGAGTCGTCGTCGGAGAGGACGCCGCCAGACGCCGATCGGCGCGCAGCGGGGTCCCGCGCCCGATGTTCCGCCTGATACATGCCGGGTCAGGGCCGGTATCACCCGCCAACTGCACGGGACCACCCTTGCGCCATGTAGATGGGACCACGTGTGAGCAGCGGTCGACTTGGCTGGGTGATGCTCGCGGCCGACAGACAGGCCGGGTTCGGCCGACTCATTCGCGGCGACACCCGATGTCACCGCCGGCGACCGCGGTGACAGCCGGTGACCGCGGCCGTCGAGGGCGCGATCACCGTGGCCCGCCGAAGCCATAGCGCACCCGACGGGGGAGGAAGGCTATCCGGTGGCCGCCTAATCGCCGCCGAGCACAGCGAGGGAGCCGCCCAACCTCCGCGCCGCGGACACCGCAGCGGCAGAACGGGCGGACACAACAGGGGAGTGGTGCCTCAACGCCCGCAGCCTCGTTCCATGCGCACGACGCCAACGCCGTCGCCACCGGCCTGGCACCCGGCGCTCCGCACATCCGTCGGACCCTGGGCTCCGGATGGGGACGTTCGCACCCTGTGCCGGCGCAGGCCCGGGCCCCGTCCCCGAACTGGCACTTGCGTGCCCTGTCGCACCCCACCTTCATGACCGCCACGCGCATCGGGGCCAGAACCCCGCAACGCCGCCAATCGCACGGCGCGCCACCCATCATGACCGCCACCCACACCGAACTCGCAACCGCAACGGTGGCGGTCATGAGTGATGGCGAGGCGACCTCACGAAGGCTCGCTGCGCTCGCACGGACGATCTCACCCACCACCGTCGGGGTGCGGCGATCACACCCGCCTCGAATCAATGGCTGTCCGCCGCCCGGCCGTCGTCGCGTCCGGCCCGGCACTCACCGCGAGTTCAGCGGCTCAGCGGCTCAGCGGCTCAGCGGCTCAGCAGCGAATCGCACACGCTGTTGCGCCGCTCGGTCGTCGTCGCGTCACAACCCGCGCAGTCGCATCACGCTCTCACAGCACACGGCGCTTGACGTCCCTGGTCGCACGGGCCGGCGAGCGAGCCTCACGAACCACTCCGAATGGCGGACGTCCGGTGAGAGGCGTGCGCTACCGCCTGCCGGCGCCGTCCTCGGCATGCTGCGCACCCTGCTCTCGGCGACACTTCGGCGACGGGGTCCGCAGGTTTCTCGATGAGTGGTCCGACGCGAAGCGGAACGGATGCCAGACCCGGATCGCCAGTACCAGCCTGACGGGTTCGCACCCACCTCGCGACCGGCAGGGTCAGCGAGCGGCCTGCAAACGTCCGAGAACCCCCAACCCCGCTGAGTTCCGGCACCAGCTGGTCCAGCTGATGCCTGCTGGCATCCCGACGCGGCGCCTTACTGTCGATGAGACGTTCCACGTGGAACATCCCGACGCGGCGCCCACCGGAACCCGCTCGACGGCGCTCACACGCTCCAGAGCGGGCGCTTCGCCAGCAGGCGTCCGGTTCGGGGTGTTCGGTCGTCGCATCGCCCGACCTTGCGGAACTCCTGCAGTGTCCAGCGTTCGCCCGTCGCCCGATCCGCCTCGGCGAACCCAAGCTGGGCGAGCCCATCGACCGGCCACCGCTCGTGTCGGAGGCCGCCCGGGGGTTCCGAGACCACGAGCCGACCACCCACGGCGACCAGTCCCGCCGCGCATTCGGCCGTCGTCGCGGGCTCGGCGAACGATCGCGCCGTCACGACGTCCGCCGCCTCGCGAAGGTCGGCACGCCGGGCCACCTCCTCGGCGCGACCGTGGACGACCGACGCCGAGCGCAGCCCGAGCTCGAGAATCGCCCAACGCAGGAACGCGATCCGCCGTTCAGACGCTTCCACCATCACCACCCGCAACTCGGACTCCGCGGCGATGACCACGCCCGGGACCCCGCCCCCGGTGCCCAGATCGACCACCTGCGCGTCAGCCGGAACCCGGCCCGACAAGAACTCGACGAACGATCGCGCGTGTTCGAGCTGATCCGCGACACGACCTGGGCCCAAGAGACCCAGGTCGTGGCTTCGAAGCAAGATGTGACGCAGATCCGTCATGGGTCCGCGACGCCGCAATCAGGCCGGCGGCAGCACGACGACCCGTCGCGTGGGGTCGTCGCCTTCCGAACGAGTGGTCGCCCCGGTCTCGCTGGCGGCAACTCGGTCGTGAACCAGCTTGCGCTCACTCGACATGGTGACGTCGAGCACGTGGGGGAGTCCTGACTCCACGACCTTCTTGACCGTCTCGTCCGTGAGCAACTCAAGGCTCTCACGCCGGCCGGCCCGGTAGCCACCGATGTCCAAGCGGAATCGGGGGGTGCTCCCGCCGGCGGCGACGTGCTGCAGTCGCGTGCGGCACAGCTCCTCGATGGCCGTCACGACGCCGCCGCGCGGGCCGATCAGACGCCCAAGTCCCGCACCGGTGATCTCTCCGACCAGGTCGCCCTCGTCGTTCGCCGTCACCGTGACGGTGGCCTCGGTGCCGAAGGCGACCAGCAGCTCGGTCAGGAACGTGACCAAGTCGGCGCGGCCGACCTCGGTGTCGAGCCGCGGCCCGCGGTCGCCGTCGCTGTGCGATGGACGAGATTCGGCGGGGGAGGTGTTGGTCACGGCCTTCTCCTTCACGGGCTTCGGTGCGCTCTTGGTCTGATTTCGCGGAGTATCGCTGTTCTTCGCCGCCTTTGGAGCCGGGGTCGACCCGCTGTCGGACCCGGCATCGCTGCCGCCGCCCCGTGTGCGGGGCGCCTTGGCGGGACGCCGACGACGCTCGTCCTTCGAGCGCGGCGACCGCGGCTGCAGTCGGGCACGAACGCGTGCCTGCCCACGAACTCGGCCGAACAGGCCCGGCCCGCTCCTCGAGAACCTCGAACTCCGCATCCTGCTCGTCGACCCCCAGTTGATCGAGCAGCAGATCCTTCGCCTCGTCGACCGTACGCGCGGTCGTCTCAACCCATTCCATCGATGTCATCCTCTCTTGCGTGCTCTCGGATCACCGGACTTCCGGCCGGTCGACCCCGTCGACCCCGAGGACGACGCCTTCTTCTGTGCTGCGGCGGATTTCGCCGATTTCGGTTTCGCGGCGACAGGCTTCGCATCGGAAGCCTTCGCGCCACGTTCAGTCGCCCGCGCCGAGATCGGCGCCTTGGCGTCGGAGTTCGCTGCATCGGAGTCGCGCCGTGCCTTCTCGGGCCCGTAGATGCTGCGCGTGATGTAGCCCTGCAACCCGATGCGGCACAGGCCCTGGACGAAGTAGTACCACCCGAGGCCGGCCGGGAAGGTGAACGAGAAGACCGGCAGCATGAACGGCACGATCTTCATCATCATCTCTTGCTGCGGGTTCACCTCGGTCGACGTGTTCCGGCCGCGAATCTGACGGTTCTGGATGATCTGGCTGACGAGCATGCCGATCATCAGCAGCGCGAAGGGGATGAACGTGACCTTGCCGATCGTCCAGGCCTGGCTGGGGCTGATCGCCAGGTTCACGCCCAGGAAGTTCATCTTGGTGGTCGAGGAGAGGGATCGGTAGAGGTCCGAACCCGCGTCCAGGTGGCGAGGCTTGAACACCTGATCGGTGAGCTTCCACGGCTTGAAGTCCGAGCCCGAACTCACCAGGCCGGCCACGCGACCGATGCCCGATGCCGTGCCACCGTTGCGTTCGGTGATGCCTCGGAGCACGCCGTAGAGGACGATGAAGATCGGGCCCTGCATCAGCATCGGCACACAGCCGCCGGCCGGGTTGATCTTGTTCTCCTTGTAGAACGCCATCACCTCCTGGTTGAGGCGCTCCTTGTCGTCCTTGAACTCGGCCTGGATCCGCCGCAGTTCGGGCTGATGACGCTGGAGTTCGACCATCGACCGCGTGCTCTTGAGCGTCAGCGGTGCGGTCAGGATCATCACGATGACCGTCAGCAGCAGGATGGCGATGCCATAGCTGTTCGTCAGTCCGTAGAGGGCGGACAAGACCTTGGCCGCAACGCTGTAGAACCCTTCCACGATCCTTCACCTTTCCTTCGGTGTGGGGACGGGATCGAACCCATGTCCGCCCCAGGGGTGACATCGACTCACACGCCGCACGGCAAGCCAGGATCCACGGGCAGCCCCGTGGGTTTCGATTGCATCGATCGCATACGCCGAACACGACGGGGTGTACCGACACGGTGACGGACGACCCGAGAACAGGTGCTGATACGAACGGATGAGCACCAGCATCACGCCCCGCATCACGACTCTGGGTGCACTCGGCGGAGCGCATCGTCGAGATGTCCGCGGAGCTGCGTTCCCTCGAGTCCGACCGCTTCGGGCTGGATTGTCACCAGGTACAGACCGGGCAGCAGGTGCCCGAACGCCTCCAGATGACGGAGATGCTCCCGAAGCTGTCGTCGGAGACGGTTTCGCACGACGGCGTTGCCGACGCGGCGACTCACCGCAAACGCGACAAGCGGGCCATCGGCAGCGCTCGACGTGAAACGCACCCGGATGGGGCCGCTTCGACGAACATCACCGTTGGCCCGGAGCTGCGAGAACTCCGAACGGGTACGTACGGAGCCCAGCACCCTCGTTCAGGCGCTGAGGCGGTGCCGGCCCTTGGCGCGGCGTGCACGAAGGACGGCGCGCCCGGCGCGATCCGACATGCGATGGCGGAACCCGTGCTTCTTCGACCGGCGACGGTTGTTCGGCTGAAAGGTGCGTTTCATGGAATGCCTTCCTCAAGTGAGCATCCGGCAACCGTGCTCTCGAGCCTGGGAGAGCCAATGCGGTGCCGGGTCGGTCACGAGCACACAGGGGTGGCTCGGCACAGACCTGTCGAGGCTAGGTCTCGGGACGCGTCCGAGGCAATACAGGGGATCGAATCGCCACGTCGGTCGTCGACGCCGCGCGCTCCGTCAACGCCAACCGACGATGGTTCACGCACAGTGGTTGAGCTGGCACCGTTGGAGAAATTCTCACGCTCTGAGTTGACGTCATCACTCTTGGGGTCATAGGTTCCTGCCTGCCCAGGATCCCGTGATTTGGGAATCCCGAACCACATCAGTGCTACCGTCACCATCCCCTCACCGCTTGCAGGTCCGCATCGGTGAACGTTGTTCCCCGCCTCGCCCTCGGCCAGGCGGTCGGAAGGGTTTTCCACAACAACGTCCACAGCTGTGGAAAAGCCGAGAGGAGGACTGCAGTGGCTGTCGTGAATCCTGCGGAACTCCTGTGGCAAGCCGCGTGTTCCTGCCTCAAAGAGCAGGTCGCTGACGGCGTCTGGTTGGGTGTGTTCAGCGACACCCAGGGGCTCTATCTCGACGAGAACTGCCTGACCATCGCGGCACCCAACGCCATCGTGCGCGACCGCATCGAGCAGCGCTACCGCGAGCTCGTGCTCGGGGCGCTCGCCGACGCCGGCTCGCCCGATCTGGGCATCGAGGTCCGCGTGGTCACGCCGGAACCGACCGCCGACTCCACGGAACTCGAAGACGCACTCGCCTCGCTCACCGCCGACGCCGTGGGCGTGGTCGCGGCGCGCGAGCCGACACCCGATCTGCCCTCCGCCGCCGGGCCCCGCGAGCGCGTGACCAACCTGAATCAGCGGTACACGTTCGACAGCTTCGTGACCGGTCCATCGAATCGTTTCGCGCAGGCCGCAGCGCTGTCGGTCGCTGAAACGCCGGCTCGCTCCTACAACCCGCTGTTCGTCTACGGCTCGGCGGGGCTGGGCAAGACGCACCTGCTCCAGGCAATCGCTCACTACGTGGTCGAGAACTACCCGTCGTATCGGGTGCGGTACATCTCGACCGAGACGCTGCTCAACGACTTCATCGACGCCATTCGCAACGGGCGTCAGGCGGAGTTCAAGCGGCGGTACCGCGAGATCGACGTGCTGCTCGTGGACGACGTCCAGTTCATGGAGGGCAAGGAACAGCTCCAGGAGGAGTTCTTCCACACCTTCAACACCCTGCACGACGCGCAACGCCAGATCGTGCTGAGTTCCGATCGCCCGCCCGACGCGGTGGCGACCCTCGAGGATCGCCTGCGCAGCCGCTTCAAGATGGGTCTCGTCACCGATATCCAGCCGCCCGACTTCGAAACCCGGCTCGCCATCATGCGCAAGAAGGCGGCGCAGGGCAACACGCCCGTGCCGTCCGCCGTGCTCGAGTTCATCGTCACTCACGTCACGAACAACATCCGCGAGCTCGAAGGCGCGCTCAACCGGGTCACGGCCTACGCGGCGCTCAATCGCACCGATCTCACCGTGGCCGATGCGGAACGGGTGCTCGGCGACATCATCCAGACGCGCCAGCCGCGACGCATCACGCCCGACGTGATCCTCGAAGCCGCCGCCGACCGCTACGGGTTCGGCATCCACGAGCTCCGGGCTCAGGATCGGCGTCGACCGCTCGTGCTCGCCCGCCAGGTGGCGATGTACCTGTTCCGTGAGCTGACCGACCTGAGCTACCCCCAGATCGCCAAGGAGTTCGGTGGTCGCGATCACACGACGATCATCCACGGGTCCGACAAGATCAAGGCGCTCATGGCCGAACGCCAGGACGTCTACGACGACGTGACCGCCCTGATCCAGTCCATCAAGAACGGATGAGCACACCCGCACGCCCCCTCGCCGCGCCACGCGTTCCCGGTTGTCCACCGGGGGCCGTGAACGAGCGGTGGACAACGGGTGGACAACACCGAGCACGTCCCCAGACACCGGTGAAATTTCAACCGCGTCGTGTGGACGATGGGGACAACGAGGGGACACACAGATCCCTACGTTTGGGGGCGCGGGCTAGGTTCTCCACAATCCACAGGCACTACTACCAATACTGCCTAGTGAGATCACACACAGAGAAGAAAGAGGCAGGAACGTGAGATTCCGCTGTGAACGCGACGTGCTGGTCGATGGCCTGAGCACGGCAGGTCGCGCCGTGTCGAGCCGTGGCGGCGCACAACCGGTGCTCGCGGGGATCCGCATGATCCTGCAGGGCGATCGACTCGAACTCACCGGAAGCGACCTGGAACTCACGATCTCGGTCGAGCTGACCGTTGCCGGCGACACCGACGGCGAGATCGTCATTCCGTCCCGGCTCGCCCTCGACATCGTCAAGGCGCTCGAACCCGGTGCCGTCACGATCGACACCGAGGGCGAGGAGGCACGCATCACCGGCGGCCGTTCGCAGTTCTCGCTGCACCTGATCCCGGCCGAGGAGTATCCGCCGCTCGTGGCGCCCACCGGCGAGTCGCTCACCATCGGAGCGGCGGAGTTCGCCGAGGGCCTGCGTCAGGTCGTCCCCGCAGCGTCGACCGACGACTCCCGACCGATCCTCACCGGCGTGCTCCTGGCCCGTGAGGGCACCGGCCTGCGCCTCGTCTCGACCGACTCGTACCGGCTCGCCGTGCGCGACCTCCCGGGCACGTCGGTGCTCGCCGAGGGGCAGAAGGTGCTCGTACCGTCGCGGGCCCTCACCGAGGTTGCCCGCGCGTTGCAGTCGGCGTCGGAACTGACGTTGCTGCTGGGCGAGCGCGACGCGTCGTTCCTGATCGACGGTGTGCGGCTGTCGACACGGCTGATCGAGGGCGAGTTCCCGAACTACCGCGGCCTGATTCCCCAGAGCCAGCCCAACCGGCTCACCGTCGGCCGCACGGCGCTGATCGATGCGCTGCGGCGCGTGAAGCTCATGGCCCGCGAGGCGACGCCGGTACGGCTCACGATGAGCGCCGACGGCCTGGAACTCGTGGCGATCACCCAGGATGTCGGCCAGGCGCACGAGCAGCTGGACGCGCAGTACGAGGGCACCGACCTGACCGTGGCGTTCAACCCCGACTACCTGATGAACGGGCTGGATGTGACCCCGGGCGACGAGGTCTCGATCGAGACGGTCGACACGCTGAAGCCGGCCCTCCTGCGGTCGCTCGAGACCACCGACTTCCTCTACCTGCTCATGCCGGTCCGCGTCTCCTGAGACGGTGACATCGATCCGGTCGCTCAGCCTTCGAGGGTTCCGTTCCTACGACGAACTCGATGTGGAGTTCGATCCGGGTGTGACCGTGATCGTCGGCGACAACGGCAACGGCAAGACGAACCTCATCGAGGCCATCGCGTTCGCGTCGACCCTGCGGTCGTTCCGTGGCGTGGCGAACGACGTGCTCATCGGCATCGACGCCGAGGTCAGCGTGGTGCGGGCGACCTTCGACGTGGAGGGTCGGGAGCTCCTGGTGGAGATCGAGCTACCCCGGAACGGGCGCTCACGAGTGCTCCTCAACCGGCAGCGTGTCGCGAAGCGCGGCGAGCTCGCGGCGGCGGTTGCGGTGACCGTGTTCGCACCCGACGACCTGGAGATCGTGAAGGGCTCGCCGTCGGCGCGGCGCGAGTACGTCGACGACCTGATGGAGCTCCTGCACCCGAAGAACGAGGCCGCATGTGCCGAGTTCGCCCGAGTGCTCAAACAACGCAACGCGCTGTTGAAGCAGCTCGGCGGCCGACTCGACGACGCCGCTGCGCTGACCCTCGACGTGTGGGACGAGCGGTACGCGCTGGCGGGGGAGCGGCTGGCGCAGCTGCGACGCAAGACGGTCGAGGCCCTGGCACCGCACGTCGAGTCGGCGCTGCGCGACGTGGCCGGCGGCGACGCGAAGGTCGGAGTGGAATACGAACCGTCGTGGCGGCTCGGCGGCCTCGCCGACACCCTCGTCGGCAGCCGAGGCGACGATGTGCGCCGCGGGGTGTCAACCGTCGGACCGCACCGCGATGATGTGATCGTGCGACTGAACGATCTGCCGTCTCGAACCCATGCCTCGCAAGGCGAACAACGCTCGCTGGTGTTGGCGCTACGACTCGCGGCGCATCGGCTGCTCACCGACGTTCGCGGCTCGGCGCCGCTGCTGCTGCTCGACGACGTGTTCTCCGAGCTCGACGAGACCCGCAGCGCGGCGCTGCTGGCCGCGCTGCCGGCCGCGCAGACGATCGTGACCTCGGCCCTCGAAGCACCGAGCGCGTCGCACCCCGACGCGGTGCTGCGCATCCGAGATTCGGAGCTCGTGCCGTGACCGCGTCGAGACCTCGCGGGAATGTGCTGTTCATCACCGTCGACCAGTGGCGAGGCGACTCCCTGTCGTGCGTGGGGCATCCGCTCGTGGAGACGCCGACGATCGATGCGCTGGCGGCTCGTGGTGTGCTGTTCCGCCGTCATTTCGCCAACACCGCGCCGTGTGGGCCGAGCCGAGCATCGCTGTACACGGGGATGTACGCGCAGAACCACCGCTCGATCCTGAACGGCACGCCGCTCGACGCCCGGCTTCCCAACATCGCCAAGAGCGCGCGATCGGTCGGCTACACGCCGGCGCTGTTCGGCTACACCGACACGAGCGTCGATCCGCGCACCGTGGCCGCCGACGATCCGCGGCTGTTCAACTACGAGGGCGTGCTCGACGGGTTCGACCCCGTGGTAAACGACCCCGAGATCCTCGGCTCGGCGCAGTGGGCCGGCTGGCTCGCACGGCAGGGCGTGGACGTTCCCGCGAATGTGCGCGACCTGTACGAACCCGTTGCGGGTTTCCCCGGCGCCGACGAGCACGGGCCCACCTGGGCACCGCCGCAGTTCTCGGCCGAACACACCGAGACGGCGTTCATGGTCGGCGAGCTGATCGACTGGATCGACACGCGCACCGCCCAGGAGTGGGCCGACGATCCGTTCTTCATCCACGCCTCGTTCATTCGCCCGCACCCTCCGTACCGTGCGCCCGAGGGGTACCACGACCTCTACGCGGCCGACGACGTGCCGCCGTTTCGCGGCGGGGCCACGCCCGAGGAAGCATCCGCGGTCCACCTGCTCGCCGCGGCCGCTGTCGCCATGCCCGGAGCGGCGGCGCCGCGAGACGAACGCGATCGACGACAACTCCGCGCGACCTACCACGCGATGCAACGCGAGGTCGACGATCAACTCGGCCGGCTGTTCGCGCACCTGCGCGATCGCGGACTCGACCGCGACACGCTGATCGTGCTCACAAGCGACCACGGCGAGATGGGTGGCGACCACTGGTTGGTGGAGAAGCTCGGGTACTGGGACGAGTCGTTCCACATTCCGCTCATCGTGGTTGACCCCCGGCCGGCTGCCGACGGTACGCGCGGCCTGCACGTGCACGAGTTCACGGAGTCGGTCGACGTGATGCCCACGATCCTGGAGTGGATCGGCGCGGGACTTCCCGACCCGTGCGACGGGCGTTCGCTCGGATCGTTCCTGCACGACGGCGTCGCGCCACCCCACTGGCGCGACGCGGTGTTCTGGGAATGGGCCTTCGCCGATCCCGAGGAACGCTCGGTCGAAGCGCTCCTCGACGAGCCCGCCGAGCACTGCGTGCTCAATGTGGTGCGAACCGATGGCTGGAAGTACGTGCAGTTCGCCGGCGACGAAGCGAAGATGCCGCCCCTGCTGTTCGACCTGCACGCCGATCCGGATCACCTCGTCAATCTGGCCGCCGATCCGGCGTACGCGCCGCGCGTGCTCGACGGGCTGCGCCGCCTGGTGCAGTGGCGAATGCGCCACGACGAACGAACGCTGTCGACCTACCACCTGAGTGCCGAACGCGGGCTCCTGCACGTGGTCGACCCGCGCGGGTATCGGGGCGAACCGTGACGCCTCGACGCCCCGCGGCGCCGCTCGCAGCGAGCGTGGATCAGCTCCGCCGACATCTCGGTCTGGGTTCGCTCAGCGTGCTCGACCAGCTCACCGCCGAGTGGCCCACGCTCGTGGGCGAGGAGCTGGCCGACCTTGCGGACATCATCGAGATCCGGGACCGAACGCTCACGATCGGCGCGCCCGACGCCGCCACCGCCGAGGCGGTTCGCTGGGCGCGCGGACGCATTCTGGAACGCGTCCGCGCGGTCGGTCTCGGCGCCCAGGTCGACGATGTGAGCGTGCGTGTGATCCGGTCGCCTCGGCCTCGCTGAACGGGCCCGGATCGGCCCTTCGGGGTGGTAACATTCACCGGTGAAATTTGAACCTGGCGAGAGGGTGGAACCCGCAACCGCACTCCGCCAAACCGGCCTCGCAGCCCTGTGCGCGGCACCCCGCTCGGCCAGGTTCCGTCGATCCGACACAAGCGAAGAGACGGTCCGAAAGGGCGCGTGGTGACTGACGAACAAACCTCGTCGTATGGAGCCGACCAGATTCAGGTGCTGGAAGGCCTTGAGGCCGTTCGCAAGCGGCCGGGTATGTACATCGGTTCGACCGGTTCTCAAGGCCTGCACCACCTGGTGTACGAGGTCGTGGACAACTCCGTCGACGAGGCGATGGCCGGGTTCGCCTCGAGCATCAAGGTGCAGTTGCTGGCCGACGGCGGCTGCGAGGTCATCGACGACGGGCGAGGCATCCCGGTCGACAAGCACCCGAAGTACGAAGACCTGTCGGCCGCCGAGGTGGTTCTGACCGTCCTGCACGCAGGGGGCAAGTTCGGCGGCGGCGGCTACAAGGTCTCGGGCGGACTGCACGGCGTGGGTATCTCGGTCGTGAACGCCCTCTCGCGCCGCGTCGAGGTCGAGATCGATCTCTACGGCAAGCGGCACCGCATGTCGTTCCGCGATGGCGGCGAATTGGTCGAGCGCCTGCACGTGATCGGTGAAGCGCCGGGCGACCGCACGGGCACCACGGTTCGCTTCTGGCCCGACGAAACGATCTTCGACGAGACGCAGTTCCGCGCCCAGACGCTCATCGAACGCTTCCAGATGATGGCGTTCCTCAACGCCGGCCTCGAGATCGAGTTCCACGACGGCCGCACCGAGGAATCGAACGACGTCACGTTCCGCTACGACGGCGGTATCCGCGATTTCGTGCGCCACGTGAACGCCACGAAGGAACCGCTCTTCGACGAGGTCGGGTACTTCTCGCAGGCCGAGGAGACGATGGAGGCCGAGATCGCGTTCCAGTGGAACACCGGCTACCACTCCGACGGGCTGCACTCGTTTGCGAACGGCATCACCACCATCGACGGCGGCATGCACGAGGAGGGCTTCAAGAAGGGCCTCACCAACACCGTCAACCGGTACGCCCGCGAGAAGGGGCTCCTCAAGGAGAAGGAGGGCAACCTCCAAGGCGAGGACATCCGCGAGGGCCTCACGGCGATCATCTCGGTGAAGCTCCAGGACCCCCAGTTCGAGGGCCAGACCAAGGGCAAGCTCGGCAACGTGCCGATGCGTTCGCTCGTGGAGCGCGCCACCAACGAGCACCTGAGCGACTGGCTCGAAGAACACCCCACCGAGGCGCGCCGGGTGCTGTCCAAGGCGGTTCAGGCGTCGCGGGCGCGTGAGGCCGCCCGGTCGGCGCGCGACTCGGCGCGTCGCAAGTCGGCGCTCGACGGCGCCGGTCTGCCCGGCAAGCTCGCGGATTGCTCGTCGAACAGCCCCGAGGAATGCGAGCTCTACATCGTGGAGGGCAACTCGGCCGGTGGCTCGGCCAAAGACGCCCGCGATCCTCGCATCATGGCGATCCTGCCCATCCGAGGAAAGATCCTCAACGTCGAACGAGCCCGCATCGACAAGATGCTGAAGAACACCGAGGTGACCTCGCTGATTCAGGCGGTCGGTGGCGGCATCGGCGAGGAGTTCGACGTCGCCAAGATCCGCTACCACAAGATCGTGATCCTCTGCGACGCCGATGTCGACGGTGCGCACATTCGCACGCTGCTCCTCACGTTCTTCTTCCGCCAGATGCGGCCCCTGGTGGAGGGCGGCCACGTCTACATCGCCCAGCCGCCCTTGTATTCGACCAAGGTCGGGCGCGACACGATCTACCTGAAGGACGACGCGGCTAAGGCGGGGTTCCTTTCCGAGCGGCCGACCCACAAAGAGGAGTTCTCTCGCCTGAAGGGCCTCGGCGAGATGGACGCGAAGGAACTCCGCGAGACGACGCTCGAGCCGGCGAACCGCACGCTGCTGCAGGTATCGGTCGAGCAGGCGGCCATCGCCGACGAAGTGTGCTCGATCCTCATGGGCGAAGACGTCGAGAGCCGGAAACACTTCATTCAGACCAACGCACGCGACGTGCGATTCCTCGACATCTGAGGCGGAGCCGATGAGCGACGACACCACGATCCCCGACAGTCCGGCATCCCGCGAGCCAGGGGTGCAACCAATCGAAATCCAGACGGAGATGGAGCAGTCGTTCCTCGACTACGCCATGTCGGTCATCGTGTCGCGGGCGCTGCCGGACGTGCGCGACGGCCTCAAGCCGGTGCACCGCCGGATCCTGTGGGCGATGCACGAGGCGGGCCTTCGCCCCGACCGCCCACATCGCAAGTGTGCAACCGTCGTCGGCGACGTGATCGGCAAGTACCACCCCCACGGCGATCAGTCGGTCTACGACGCGCCTCGTACGGATGGGCCAGGACTTCTCGCTGCGCCACGTGCTCATCGACAAGCACGGCAACTTCGGCTCCCCCTCCGACCCGCCGGCCGCGTATCGCTATACGGAGTGCCGCCTGGCGCCGCTCGCCACCCACATGCTCGCCGGTATCGACGAGGACACCGTCGACATGGTCGGCAACTTCGACTCGTCGCAGGACGAACCGACCGTGCTGCCGAGCCGCTTCCCGAACCTGCTGGTCAACGGCAGCCAGGGCATCGCCGTCGGCATGGCGACCAACATCCCGCCGCACAACCTCGGCGAGGTCATCGACGCGACGCTCCATCTGCTCGATCACCCCGAGGCCACGGTCGAGGAGTTGATGGAGTTCGTGAAGGGCCCCGACTTCCCGACGGGCGGCCAGATCATGGGCCGTTCGGGCATCCTGTCGGCCTACCGCACCGGGCGCGGCTCGGTGAAGATCCGCGCCAAGGCCGAGATCGTCGACGGGCCGCGCGGCGAGCAGATCGTCGTCACCGAGATCCCGTACCAGACGTCGGTCGACGCGATCGCGGTCAAGGCCGCCGAACTCGTGTCGGCACGCGAGATCGAGGGCATTCGTGACATCCGCAACGAGTCGTCGGAGAAGACCGGAACCCGGCTGGTGTTCGACCTCAAGCGCGACGCGCCGGCCTTCGTCATCCTGAACAACCTGTTCAAGCACACGCCGATGCAGACGAGCTTCGCCGTGAACTTCGTTGCGCTCGTCGACGGCGTGCCGCGCACGCTCGGGCTGCGCGACGCCCTGGGCCACTACGTGGAGCATCAGCGTGAGGTGATTCGCCGCCGGTCCGAGTACCGGCTCGCGAAGGCCGCGAAGCGTGCCCACATCGTGGAGGGCTTGCTCAAGGCGATCGACATGATCGATGCGATCATCGCCGCGATCCGCGCCTCCGAAGACAAGGCCGCGGCTCGAGCGTCGCTGCGCGCCGAGCCATTCGAGTTCAGCGACGAGCAGACCGAGCACATCCTCGACATGCCACTCAGCCGCCTCACGCGACTCGGCCGTGCCGATCTCGACGCCGAGTTGGCGCAACTGCGCGAGACCATCGCCGAACTGCAGGCGATCCTG
The DNA here is from genome assembly GCA_016703525.1 of Actinomycetota bacterium. Lineage (GTDB taxonomy): Bacteria > Actinomycetota > Acidimicrobiia > Acidimicrobiales > Microtrichaceae > JADJBW01. Next base: position 133,575 of record JADJBW010000001.1, read on the forward strand.
AGCGACGACGTGCGCCTGCGCACCGTCATCAAGGATGAGATGGGGGCAATCCGCGAGACGTTCGCGAACCCTCGCCGCTCGCCGCTCACGATCGACCCCGGCGACCTCGACGTGGAAGACCTCATCGACGACGAGGAACTCGTCGTGATGATGACGGCGAACGGCTACATCAAGACCGTGTCGGCCGACGCCTTCCGCACCCAGGGTCGCGGCGGTCGCGGTGTGGCCGGGACGAAGCTGAAGGACGAGGACGACGTGCGCGACATCGTGCACACCACGGCGCACGCCTTCCTGCTGTTCTTCTCGAACCGGGGCCGCGTGTATCGGCTCAAGGCGCACCAGATCCCGATGATGGAGCGGACCGCGCGCGGGACCGCGCTGGTGAACCTGCTGCAGTTGCAGCCCGACGAGACGATCCAGACGATCATCGACACTCGGGACTACGAGACCAACCGGTTCCTGTTCTTCGTCACCCGCAAGGGTGTGGGCAAGAAGACGCTGTTCAACGCCTACGACTCGTCGCGTCAGGCGGGCCTGATCGCGATCAACCTGCGAGACGACGACGAGTTGGTCCGCGTGCTGCCGGTGAACGACGGCGACGAGCTGATGTGCGTGTCGAAGCTCGGCCAGGGCATCCGCTTCCGCGAATCCGACGTGCGCCCGATGGGTCGCGACGCCACCGGTGTTCGGGCGATGCGGCTCCGCAGCGGCGACACCGTGGTGTCGGCCGACGTGGTCGCCGACGACCACCTGCTGTTGACCATCACCGACGGTGGATTCGGCAAGCGGACCGAGCCGGCGCAGTTCACCACGCAGGGCCGTGGCGGCCAGGGCGTTCGGGCCATGCGGCTCCACGCCGACAAGGGCCAGGTCGTGGCAGCGCTCATGGTTGGAACCGACGACGAGCTGTTCCTCATCAACGACGCGGGCGTGACCATCAGGGTGGCCGTCGCCGACATTTCGATCCAGGGCCGCGACGCCACCGGCGTTCGTGTCATGAACCTCGACGACGACACCACGGTCGTCGCCGTGGCTCGGGTGTTCCAAAGCGAAGCGACCGACCTCGACACCGATGCCGACGAGGCCGAGGGCCGAGGCGGCGGCCGACGGAGGCGGGGTGCCGATGCCGACGAGGCTGAGGGTGACGCACCGTCCGGACCACGCGACGATGCACCTGCCCCGTCGACGCCGGAGGCCGACACCTCGGACGGCGCCGACACGTCGGAGTCGTGATTCGCACCGCTCGTCGAAGCGACCGCGGCCAGGCGCTGCCGGTCGTGGCGATCGCGATCGTGCTCGCCGCGCTCGTGACGCTGGCGCTCGGACAGTTGGGAGCAGCGTCGGTGCGCCAGGGCCGGGCGCAGGCGGTCGCCGATGTGACGGCGCTCGCAGCCGCATCCTCGGGATCTGACGCAGGCCGAAGCGTTGCGACCGCGAACGGCGCGACGGTTCGATCCATCACGACGGACGCCGAGGAAGTGCGGGTTATCGTCGCAATCGACGGCGTCGAGGCTGGAGCGGCGGCGAAAGCACTGTGAGGGTGAACCCCATTCGGCGGCCTGCGGCCTAGACTCGCCGCCCGTGGCGCTCGATCTCCCCGAAAGCGATGACTCGTTCCGCGGGGGCGAAATCCTCTGGTCCGACGATCCGGTCATCGAGACCGACGACCCTGAGCCCGAAGTGGCGCCGGTCGCGCCGGTCGCGGCCGCCGGCCCGATCCGGGTACGACGGGATCGCACCGTCATGCGGCGCGACATCTGGGGCCGTCGCCAGCGCTTCGAGGCTCGCAAGGTTCGTCGCCTCATCCGCCACATCGATCCGTGGTCGGTGCTCAAGGCCTCGCTGGTGTTTTTCATCGCCGTCTGGGTGATGTTCATGATCGCGGCGGTGATCGTGTGGTCGATCGCCGAGAGTTCGGGAACGGTCGGCAAGATCGAGAGCTTCGTGAGCGACCTGGGCATCACCGGCTGGACGCTCGACGGCGAGTTCATCGTTCGTCAGTACGGGCTGATCGGTCTGATCCTGTCGCTCGCGTTCACTGTCGGAGCCACGATCGCGTCGGTGATGTTCAACCTCATCAGCGACATCGTCGGCGGCGTGTGGATCACCGTGATCGAGGAAGAGACAGCCCGACCGGTTTCCGGTTCGCCCACCGAGTAAGCGTCCTGTATCGTGTCGGACCGCTACCCGGGGCTATAGCTCAGTCGGTTAGAGCGCACCCCTGATAAGGGTGAGGTCGCTGGTTCGATTCCAGCTAGCCCCACGGACACGGTCGGAGCCCAGGAGAACGTGATGAGCGGATGGCGGCGGGCATCGGTTGCGGTGAGTCTCGCCGCCCTGGCCGGCGTCGTGCTCCGTATCCGTGGCATCGGGGGCGCACCGCCGCAGTCGGGTGGATGGCGCGAGCTGTCCGGCGACGAGATGCGTTGACGGGTTCCGTGCAGGTCGGACTGGTCGGGACCGGCATCGTCGGTCTCAACGTTGCCCGCGAGTTGTGCGGGCTCGACAGTTCGCTGCGTGTTGCGTTGCTGAGCGGCACGCCGGCCCGCCGCGAGACCATCGCCGGTGCGCTCGGTACCCAGGTGATCGAGCAGGGCGGCGAGGCCGAAGCGTGCGACGTCGTGGTGCTCGCCACTCCCGACGATCAGCAGGTCGCACGGCTTCCCGGTCTCCTGGCCGCGGGAGTGCACGTGGTGTGCACGGCGGACGCTCCGCTGTCGATCGATCAACTGCTCGCGTTTCAGGACGACGCGATCGACGCTCGTCGATCGGTCGTTATCGGCGCGGCGATGTCGCCCGGAGTCACCTCGCTGCTCGCCGCACACGCCGCAACCCTGTTCGATCGGGTCACCGAGATCGATATCGCCGTCTCCGGCACGGCCGGGCCCGCGTGCCGGGCTCGCCGACGCAACGCGATGAGCGGGTCGACGATGGAACGCCGCGATGGCGACTGGGCTGAGGCACGCAGCGGATCGAGCCGCGAGTTGGTGTGGTTTCCCGATCCGGTCGGCGCTCAGGAGTGCGAGAAGGCGTCGCTGAGCGATCCGAGGGTGATCGATCGCGTGGTGCCCGATTTGGCGCAGCTGACGGTGCGAGCCGTCCGCACCGACGCGAAGCGCACCCTGCGACACCCGCCGACCGACCCGCTTGGCGCCGTACGCGTCGAAGTGAGGGGGATGCGTGACGGCGGCTCCGCGACCACGGTGTACGGCATGGTCGACCGCCCCGGCGCCGTGACCGGAGCGCTCGCCGCCGCCATCGTCCCCCTCCTGGTCGAGGGGACACCCGCTGGCGTCATGGGTCCGGCCGAGCTCGGCCAGACCACCCGCCTGTTGCGGTGGCTGAAGTCGCGTGGCCTGAAGCCAGCGACCTTCGAGCCGTAGCCGCGCCGAACCGGGTACAAATCCCTACAGGTTCAGCGCGCCCGGTCCGATATCTCGTGCACATCTGAACAGCGGCCGACGCCGAGACCTTGGGTAAATGTGGAAATCACTCAAGGTCTTCGTCGCGACCGTCGATACCTCCTGCGCTGGGTAACGCAATTCTTGGAGGGTGCGTCATGTCGGACGCGAAGCAGATTTCGGCGCTGATCGAAGACAACATCGATCTCGTCAATCACGTGGTGTACCAGGTGGCGATGCACTTCCGCGTCACGTCGAGCGGGAGGAACTCGCCCGCGCCGGCTCGCTCGGGCTCGTGGAGGCGGCGCGCCGCTACGACGAGTCGAAGGGTGTGCCGTTCCGGCGTTTCGCCGCCCAACGCATCCGCGGCGCGATCATCGATGCGGTGCGCGCGGCCGACTGGGCGCCGCGCTCGGTTCGCTCACTGGCTCGTCGCCTCGACCTTGCCGAACAGCGGCTCGCGTCGAATCTGGGACGCCTCCCCGATCGCACCGAGCTCGCCGAGGCGGTGAGCATGACGATGGGGGAGTTGCGCGACCTGGAGGACCGGCTGTTCCGTTCGGTCGTTCTGGCGTTCGACCACCAGGTCGTCGACGGCGTGGAAGAGGAACTCACGCTCGTCGATGTGATCGAGGATCCCTCGGTTATCGAGCCGTCGGAGGAGTTGGAGCGGCGCGAGTTGCATGCGTACCTCCGCGACGCGCTTGCGCTGCTTCCCGAACGACAGAAGCTGGTGATCATCGGGTACTTCCTGCAGAACAAGACATCGCAGGAACTGGCGCGCTTCCTCGGCGTGACCGAGTCGCGCGTGTCGCAGATGCGCACCGAGGCGCTCGAGGCGTTGCGGCTCGGCATCATCGCGCAGTACGAGCCGGCAGTCGACGTGACCGACACCCGGACCCGACAGGAGAAGCGCCGGGCCGACTACGCCTCGTCGATCGGCACGCGGGCGGACTGGCGGAATCGCATCGACGAGACCGATGGTCTTGCGAGCCGTCAACTCGTGGAGCAGTTGCTCGCGGTCTGACTGCGGGCCCGTGCCCCGCGCGGAGGTGCCCGTCGGCGGTGCGGCCGCTCAGGCGTCGGCTCGACGGCCGTTCAACGTCTCGACGATCGCGTCGTGGAGCACACCGTTGGTGGCAATGCAGCTTTCGCCGTGGGGATCATCGGTTCCGTCGAGCATGGTGATCCGTCCGCCGGCCTCGGGGATGATCACCTGGCACGGCGCGATGTCCCAGAAGTTGATGACCGGATCGACCATCGCGTGTGCGCGACCGGTCGCGACGAGCAGATAGCCGTAGCCATCGCCCCAGGTCCGCAGCTTCAACTCGCTGTTGCGCGCCCGGACCAGCATGTCCTCGTCCCAATAGTCGAAGCCCGAGGTCGTGAGCACTGCAGCCTCGAACGTTGCGTGGTCGGAGACCCGGCACGGCTCGCCGTTGAAGAAGCACCCGAGCCCACGCCCGGCCGCGACGATCTCGTCGAGCACGGGAACGTAGATGACGCCGATGGCCGGGCCCTCGTCGTCCTCGAGGTAGAGCAGGTTCGAGTACAGGCCGACGCCGTGGGTGAACGCGTGCGTACCGTCGATCGGGTCGATGACCCAACGCCGTCCGGTGGTGCCGTCGACACTCCCGTGTTCCTCGCCAAGCACGGCGTCCTCGGGGTGCGCGGCGTGGATGAGGTCGCGGATCAGGTGCTCGGCTCCCCGGTCCGCCTGGGTGACTCGGCTGCCGTCGCTCTTGTGCAGGATCTCGAGTTCTTCGGACCGGAAGAAGTCCAGCGTGTAACGGCCGGCCTGCTTGATGATGTCGATGGCGAGGTCGAGGTCGGCCTGTGAGGCTGGAGTTGGCATCCGCCATCTTGGGCAATCCGGACCACGCGGCTCAAGACGGTCGATCCCGAGTCGATGGGTGAGTCTGAAGAACCGCCGATGCTGGGTCCGCGGTGACAGAGGGAGTTCGCCGATGAGCGCGGAGTCAACCGTGTTGCTCACGACGTCGTGTCCGACGTGCGGAGAGATCGATGCGCCGCTGAGTTCGGTCGTGCTTCGGGTGTGCGAGGAGGCGGAGACCTCAACGTGTGTCATCACATGCGGGACGTGTCACGAGCGGTTCGAGAAGCCGGCGGACGACAACATGACGCTGCTGCTGGTGACCTTGGGCGTGGACGTGTCGGTCTGGAGCCTCGAGCCGGTCGCCGATCGCCACGACGAGCTGGGCCCGTTGACGTTCACGGAGTTGGACGCCTTCCGCGACCTCCTCTCCGACGAGGCGCGGATCACCGAGGGACTTGCCTCGCTGTGAACGCCCGAACCGAACCCCGAACCGAATCCCGGGTCGAGCACTAATCCAGACTTGTTGAGTCGGGATTCGAGGGCTACCATGAACGCATGAGCGTTTCGCAGGTCTTCTCCTTTCCCGACACGGTCGACGAGCATGCCGCGCGGCTGGTTGCCAGCGGCGTCGTGGTGATGAGCCTTGCGATCGTGCTCGGTGGTCAGCGCTGGGTGCTCATCCCGCTCGCCGCCGGGTTCGTGGCCAGGGTCGCCTCGGGGCCGCGCTTCAGCCCGCTCGCGCTGGCCGTGACCAGAGTGATCGTGCCACGGCTTCCGTGGTCGCCGAAGATGACCTCCGGTGCGCCCAAGCGATTCGCTCAGGGCATCGGCGCGACGCTGTCCGCCGCTGCGCTCCTCGCCGAGTACATCGTGCAATCGCCCGGCGCCGCGACGGCGCTCGTGTCGGCGATCGCGGTTGCGGCAAGCCTCGAAGCGGGCCTCGGGTTCTGCCTCGGCTGCAAGATCTTCGCGGTGCTCATGCGCGCCGGGCTCGTGAGCGAAGAGGTGTGCGAGGCCTGCAACGACCTGTCGAAGCGGCCGATCGCGGCATAGCGTTGCCGGATGGCCCGTCTCCGAGTCGCCGCCATCCAACACGACATCGCCTGGCAGGACTCGGCGTCGACCCATGATCGCCTCGATCCGCTGATCGAGGTCGCGGCCGCGGGCGGCGCTGGTGCGGCGGTGTTCACCGAGATGTTCGCAACCGGGTTCGCCGTGGAGGCCGATTCGTTCGCCCAGGCTCCCGACGGCCCGAGTGCGGTGTTCTTGCGCGACCGGGCGCGTCGCCACGGACTGTGGCTACTCGGCTCGATCGCCGTGCGCGATCCGGGCGAGGACCGCCTGCGCAACCGGTTCTACGCGGTCGCACCCGACGGACGCGTCGTGACGTACGACAAGCGGCATCCCTTCACCTTCGGCGGCGAACACCATCGATTCGTGTCGGGAGACTCGACGGTGACCTTCGACCTCGACGGGGTGCGCGTGAGCCCCTTCGTTTGCTACGACCTGCGTTTCGCCGATGACTTCTGGGCGTTGGCGACCACCACCGACCTGTACGTCGTGGTCGCCAACTGGCCCGCGCCGCGTCGTGAGCATTGGTCCACGTTGCTGCGTGCTCGTGCCATCGAGAACCAGGCCTACGTGGTCGGCGTGAATCGGGTCGGCTCGGCCGACGGCCTCGACTACGTCGGCGACTCGGCGATCATCGATCCCCTCGGCAACGTATTGACGTCGGCGTGGACGGAACAGACCGTGTTGATGGCCGACGTCGACACCGATCGAGTCACGGCCACCCGAGAACGATTCCCCTTTCTCGCCGACCGGCGTGTCTGAGGGACGCCGAGTGCTGGCGATCTGATGGTCTCGCGGGGCGCGTGCGAGGTGACGGGCAGTGCGTGGACCTCGTAAGTTTGCCCAGTGACACCAGCGTGGTGAGGCGATCATGATGGTGCCGCCTTCGGACGGAGCAGGAGGGGAGTCGAGGGGCATGCCTGATCCGATTGCCGCGCCCCCGGCGCCCGGGCGCCGTCGGCGGACCCGCAGCGTCGCGACCCCGCAACAGAAGGTAGCGGTCGCGTCCGTTGCCGCCCTTGGGGTGTTCGTCGCGGCGTTCGGAGATGCGGCGCCAACCGGCCACGCGGTCGTCGACCTGATCTACCGTGCCGGCTTCGTCGCCGTGCTGGCGGTCGCTGGGTCACGGGCCCGTCGTTGGGCACTCGTGGTGGCCTCCGCGGTTGCCGCTGCGGCCTCGCTCGGGCCGGCGCTTGTTGCCGCGGTGATCGCACTGATCGGCAGTGCCGTCCTCGTCGGAACCGATCAGCGCAACCGCGTGTGGGGTGCATCGATCGGTGCGCTCGTCGCGCTGGCGCTACTCAATCTGCACCTCGACCTCTTCTTCGGCGCCTCGGCGATAGCGGCGGGTCTCGCCGCCGCGGTCGTGCTGCGGTCGGGGTACCGCAACACCGCTCGTCGCGTTCGCGTGCGGCTCCGGCGGTGGATCATCGGTGCGACGGTGGTGCTCGCTGCGTCGTCGGTGCTCGCCATCGTGCAGGCGGTGGTGTCGCGCGCCGATCTCACCGACGCCGTTACCGCCACCAGTGCCGGTATCCGAGCGGTTGGTCGGGGCGACGAACGCGTTGCGGTGACCCGTTTCGACGCGGCGGAGGCGTCGTTCACGGCGGTCGCCTCCCGCGCTGATCGTTGGTGGAACTGGCCGGTAGCGCTCGTGCCTGTCGTCAGCCAGAACGTGCGGGTCGTCGCCGACGTGTCGCGGTCCGGGGCGACGCTGGCCGACGCCGCCGGCATGACGGTGCGCGAGGTCGATTACGACGCGCTGACGGGTGAGGGAGGAACCGTCGATCTCGCCGCGCTCGCGCGCCTGTCACGACCCGTGCACGTGACAGCCGACCGCCTGGCCGTCGCTCGCCGTGACGTCAACGATCTCGATTCGCGGTGGGTCGTGAGTCTCCTGCGAAGCCGACTCGAGGAGTTCGCGGCGAAGCTCGACTCGGTGGATGCCGACGCGCAGCTTGCTGCGGTCGCCGTGGACGACATTCCGACGCTGCTCGGTGCGGGCGGAGAACGCCGCTACCTCGTGTTGCTCGGCAACCCGGCGGAGGCGCGAGATCTCGGCGGGCACGTCGGCAACTGGGCGGTGCTGAAGGTCGCAGACGGCGACATCGACCTGGAGCAGGTCGGGCGGCCGTTGGACCTCGAGAACCGTCCGGCGGAAGCGGACCTCTCGATCGATCAGGGATACCCGCAGAGCCTTCTTGAGATGAAGCCGGCGTGGTATCCCCAGAACTGGTCGGCGACGCCCGACTTTCCGACAGCGTCGCGCATCGCGTCGGTGCTGTACGAGAAGAAGACTGGGCAACACATCGACGGCGTGTTCTACGCGGATCCCTTCGTCGTCGAGTCGATGCTGGAGGTCACCGGTCCGGTGCCCATCCCCGAGCTCAATCGGTCGTTGGCGGCAAAGGACGCAGTGAAGTTCCTGACCGAGGACCAATTCGTGCTCTTCGACGGGAAGGCCGACGGTGACGATGCCGTCACCGAATTGGTGAAGCGGATCTTCAACGAGTTCACCGAGTCGCGGCTCCCAGGGCCGAAACGCATCGGCGACCTGTTCGGCCCGCTCGTACGCGAGGGCCGATTTCGCTTCGATCTGCCCGGTGATCCGGATGATCCGCTCATTCGCCAACTCGGGCTGAACAGCGGGGTGCGCGCCGAACCGGGTGCCGATCTCATCGCCGTGATCAGTCGCAACGCCAACCCCTCGAAGATCGATGCCTTCCTCGACCGCGAGTCGTCGTACACCGTCGATTGGAATCCGGAGACCGGCGCCGTCCGTGCCACGGTCAAGGTGGTCCTGACGAACAACGCGCCGGCATCGGGGTTGCCGTCGGTCGTCATTGGCAACGGCGTGGGCGCACCCGAGGGAACCAACGTGACGAACCTGGCCGTACTGAGCCCGTTCGAGGTGACGAGCGCCGAGATGGACAGCGAACCGGTGTCCGTGTCGCCGGTGTCCGACGGGCTGTGGTGGCGCCACACGATCGAGGTACCGATTCCGGCACAGGGACGGCGCGTCGTGACAGTGACCTTGTCCGGGAAGGTCGCGCCCGGCGACGAGTACCGTCTGCTCGTGGCAGGTCAACCGCTGGTCAACCGAGGTCCGTTCGTGGTGAAGGTGACGCCGCGATCCGGCGACATCGTCGCGGGACCCGGCCTTCGTATCTCCCGTCGAGCAGCGATCGCGCAGGTTGGCGACATCGGTCAAACCGTCATCACGCTGAGGGCCGAGCGGTGAGCGAGGACGACGTCGCCGACGCGCGGCCCGACGGACGTGCGTGGGTCGCGTCCTTCGCCGCGCAGCTCGGCATCGATCCTCCCGATGCCGACGAGGTCGAGCGACTTCTGGAGCTTGCGTCGGTTGCGGCGCATGCGTCGGAGCGGTTGGCGGCACCGCTCGCGTGTTGGCTCGTGGGGCGCGCGGGCCTCGACGCGTCGACGGCTATCGAGCTCGGTCGTCGTCTCGACGGCTCGCAGGGGTGACAGGGCCGTTCGTGGGATCGGTCCGCGCACGTCTGGACCTCGATAGCGACGAACTGGCCTCGGCGTCGGAGTGGGCGCGCCGCCTGGGCGTCTCGACCGAATCGGTCGAGTTGTATCGATCGAGCGACGTCATCGACCTCCACCTCGACTCGTTCATCTGGCCGCGCATCATCCACTACGACCTCAACCGTTCGCACACTGGTTCGCCGTGGGGCCGGCGCTTCGCCGGCCAGGCCGACGTGCCACGCGTCGTTTCGGCGGGTGTGACGGGAGCGATGTGGTCGATTACGACCAACCCGTTCCGTGCCGCCGATCGACGACGCGACGCATTCGAGATCAACCTGGCGTGGATCCGCTCGGTGCTCGGCGCGACCACCGACGTGTCGATCGTGTCGACGGCCGCCGAGTACCGCCGGGCACGCGAAGCAGGTCGGCACGGTGCGTTCATCAGTATCCAGGGTGCCAACGCCTTGTCGGCCGATGACGCCGCGATCGATCTTGCGATCTCGGGCGGCGTGTCGCGAGTCACGCTCGTGCACCTGACGAATTCGCGCCTGGGCGCCTCGAGTTCGCCGCTGTCGAAGTTCGGGCGAGCGCGAGGCCTCACCGATTTCGGCAGGTCGATGGTGGAGCGACTCGACGCAAGCCGCGTGATCGTGGACCTGGCGCACATCAGTCGACCGGGATTCTGGGACGCCGTCGCGACACACGACGCGTCGGTGCCGCTGATGGTGACCCACACCGGCGTCGATGCCGTTCGGAGCCACTGGCGCAACGTCGACGACGCTCAGGTTCGGGCGATCTCCGAAACCGGCGGGTGCATCGGCATCATGCTGGAGGAGTCGTTCCTCGGCCGCTCGCCGGTCGCGGTCGACGTGGTCGTCGATCACCTGGAGCACCTGGTGCGGGTCGGTGGCGAGGCCGTTGCTGCGATCGGTACGGACTTCGACGGAATGATCACTCCGCCGGTTTCGCTGAGTCGGCATGCACACCTGCCGCGACTGGTGGAGTCCATGCGCGGTCGAGGGTGGGGCGACGAGCGCATCCGTGCCGTGCTCGGCGGAAACGCGCTGCGCGTGATCGAGTCCGTTCGGGGCTGAGTGCGCCCGTCAGGTCGGCGCGTGTTCGCACACAGGTCGGGTCGCCACGGTCAGCCGCCGGATGGTGCGCCGTGCATGGGGGCCGGGGGCGGTGTCACTGCGATCACGGGGATGGACGCGGTGGAGCCGAGCACGTACGCGACGGCCGAAACGAGGTCGTCGGGGTCGACGAGGCCGTGGCTGCGAAGGCCTCGACGTTGCCACGTGTCGAGGCCGGTCAACAGCAGGTCGACCGAGGCGTCGGCCCCGAGTTGTGTGGCCGATTCTCCGGGTCCCCCTGCGGAATCGCCGACGATCAGGCGGGTGAAGCCGAGCTCAGGGTGCTCGTCACGCCAGGTGTCGATCATCTTGTCGAGCGCCGCCTTGGTTGCGGTGTACGCGCCCAGCAGGGGCCACACCCCGGACTGAGCGCTCACCGACGAAAGGTAGATGGCGCGGCCGTGCGTTGCCCGCAGGTGGGGAAGGGCGGCGCGGGTCGCGGTTGCGGCGCCCACCACGTTGGTCGCGAACAGGCGGGTCCACGTCGCGGCGCTCGTCGTGGCGAGCGGTTCGATGGCGATCACCCCACTGGAGTAGACGAGGGCATCGAGTCCGCCGAGTTCGGTTGCGGCGGCGGCGATGGCTGCGGCGCAGTGCACCTCGTCGGTCACGTCACACTCGATGGCTATCGCGTGACCGGAGGCCTGGTCGACGGCTCGGTCGAGTCGATCACGGCGGCGGGCGAGCAAGGCGACGTGATCGCCTCGGGCGGAGAGGCCGAGTGCAATGGAACGCCCGAGCCCGCTCGACGCACCGACCACTGCGACGCGGCGGGCGGGACCTGTCGTGCTCGGACGCGGCGGTGTTGCGGGTTCGTTGGTGCCGGTCACCGAGCCGTTCACGTCCACAGGGCGAGGGCGCGCAGTTCCACACTCGCTCGCGTCGGGGTGCCCGGAGGGCAACCGGGGTCGGTGAAGGCGGTGTGCGCAACCTGGTGCGGCCGCGTGGGGTCGCTGTCGAAGGTGGTGAAGACGAGCACCTCGTCGGGTGTCATGTCGCGGAACCAGCACCAGCGATGGTGTGGGTCGGCGACGTGTCCGTTCGTCTCGAATTCGAAGTGGCCGAAGCCGCGGATCTCGGTGATGGCGAGCACCGGCACCCGGTGGCGCGGTGCGATCGTGCGCGCGTCACACACCGCGAGTGGATGATCGTGCGGTGGTGGCGTGATGGGCCGCCACATGTTGTAGAGGACCCACCGGTCGTACTCGCGGAGGTGGAGCCGGGGCACCATCGACGCGAGCCCGGTGGCCTGTTGGAGCGCTGAGGTCTCGGTCACATCGCCGTGCACGTAGCGTGCGGGCTTGGCGTTGGACAGATGCTCCAACTTGGCGGTCGCCGACTCTCCGTAGCGCCGCTTCGGCCCGCCGAGCAGGTACACGGCCTCGGCTCCGGTGACATCGCGCAGCAGCGAGCGCATCTCCCGGCCGTAGACGCGGTCGAGGTCGGCATCGCCCTCGAGCGCTTCGAGGTCCGGCACGGCCGACGTGTGGTCGACGAGTTGGAAGCCCTCACGGCGCAGCGTGGGGTTGGTGCCGCGGACGTCGCTGATCTCGACATCCACGCCGGGTTCGACGCACATCGTGGAACGGGCCTCGTCCTCGGTGACGTAGGTCAGCATCGGCTCGCCCGGCCCGGGCGGGTTGGTGACGTAGTGGATCGTGGCTCGAACCATGGTGTCTCCCGACCGGCTCCGTTGCGTCGCCGGACTGGGCCAGTCTGCTCGGCGAGGTCGTGCGCGTGTCGACCATCTTGGCCGCAGGCGGTCGCGTGACCGATCTGCTGGCGGTGCGCCGTGCGCCGGCGATCGGCGTCGACGGAGCGTTCGGTGTCGTGCTCGCAGGCGACGATGCGGCCGATCAGCGCGTGTGGTTGCCGATGGGGTGACGGCGAGCCGTCAGTCGGACCAACGCCCGCTCAGGCACAGCCTTCATCATCACCCCACGACTCCGCATCGCTCACCTCGATCTGCACCACCCGATCCTCTTCGAGCACGAAGGTCAGTGCGAACGTGTCATGACGCACGCCGGCAACCTTGCGATAGCTCGCGAGTAGTCCATCGGTCGGACGGTCCCAGCCGTCGGGATCATCGATGACGAGCCGGTCCCCGTACACCCGGCGGAGCTCATCGATGGTTGTACCCGTTCCGACCCCGGACGCGGTCCGATATCGAGCGTCACCGACCTTGATCTCGGCGATACGGGCCCTGGACGGCTCTGACGGATCGCCCGCCATGACCCCGAGCAGCATCCCATCGAACTCGTCGTTCGATGCCCAGCCGCATTCGCCCCGCTCATTGGTCCCCGAGATCGTCTCGAAGCCGGAGGCGACGTCGCCGAGTGCCAGGCTTCCGACACCGTCGAACCGAATTGTGGTGCTCGGATCGGCCGGCGCTCGCAGGCCATCGAGCATGGTTGTGCTCGTGACCCCGATCGTGGCCATGGTCGAGGTGGTCGCTTCGGGCGGCCGAGTCGTGGTGGTGGACGATCTCGGAGCGTTCTGCGATCCCACGACGACGTCGGTCAGAGCGTGGGAGCGCGAGTTTGCGACCACAGCGGCAGCGACCCCGGCGATGAGCGCGCACGACGCAAGACCCATGCCGATTCTGCGATGCCGCCGATGCCGAGCGACGCGTCGGCTGGTCGCGAGCCGCGCCGCATCCACGTCGACGGGCGGCGCCAGCTGTTCGAACGCCGAGCGCAGTTCGTTCTCGTCGGGCTCACGCATGCCGGGCTCCTTCCAAGACGAGCCGAAGGGCGGCTCGTGCATCGTGCAAGGTCGACTTCACCGTGCCAGGGCTGACGTCCATCGCCACCGCAACGTCGGCAACACCGAGATCCCCCAGGTAGTGCAACACGACCGCCGCGCGCATGCGCGGGGGCAACGCCAGGAGCGCCTGTCGGAGATCCACGGCCGCCGCCGAGTCGACAGCGACATCGGAGCGCGCAACGGTCGCTCCCGCCTCAGCGAGGATCTGTTGACGACGACGCTCATCTCGCCGTTGATTGAGCAGCCGGTTGATCGCCACCCGCCGAACCCAGCCCGCTGGATCGTCGAGCTGACCGACGCGGTTCCACCGAAGCTCAGCGGAAACGAACGCGTCCTGCACTGCATCCGCCGCGGCGGCCTCGCCAAACGACACCCCCAGAGACCGGACCAGCCGCGGATACTCGACTCGGAACAAGCGCTCGAATCGCTCTGCTGCATCCATCACCGAGGACACCCGCCAGCCATCCAAGGGGTTGGGTCGAAGGTGCGCGTTGCTGTCAGCGCGGTCCGATGTACCGGTATCCCCGCACCCAGTCGACCTCCATCCGTTGCGGCATCTTCGAAGCGTCAACCGTTCCTGCCCAATCCCCGAGCAGCAACGCGAACCGCAACTCCTCGGGAATCGTGTCGAACGGCCACCACCCGCCGGGGCCCTCGTCCGACTTCCTGTGCGTGGCTGTGCGCCGACCGTCGACGAAGAAGCGGATCTCGCCCGGCACCCACTCGAGGCCGTACGTATGCCATCCCGCAGGCCCGCCGGCCGGGTCGATGCGGGTGTCGGTGTTGTAGGTGGTGTTGTCGAGCTCGCCCGACGCGTCGTGTTCGAAGTGCAGGTTCGAGTGGGCCCAGCCGACACCCGCGTCCAGCTCGGGGTTCGCCACGTGTTCGACCACGTCGATCTCGCCGCCGGCAGGCCACGGCGGAGTGCACTCCGGCACGCAGTTGAACCAGAAGCTCGACCACGTGCCGGCGCCCGTCGACATCTTGATCCGTGCCTCGAACTTGCCGAACAGGAACGACTCGGTGCTCCAAGCCATGCCGGAGGTGAAGTGTTTGCCCTCGTGGTACTCCTCGGCGCGTGCTTCGAGCACCATGCGCCCGTCCGCCATGCGCACGTTCTCGCTTCGGGGAGTCATCCATTCGTCGTGCCAAGAGAAGCCGTCCCCCAGCTTCCACGTCGGCCAATCGGGCCTCCCCGACCCCGAGAACTCGTCGACGAAGAACGGCGTCGCCTCGAACTCAGGCGTCGGCAGCGGTGGGCAGGCGTTGACGGCCAGGAACATCGGCGCCACAGCGACGAGCCGGGTTGTTCGCCACGAGAACATGGTCTGTACCCCCTCCATCAACGTCGAGCAGTCCAGCCCGAGTGCGGCGCGATCCTCCCACGCCCGTACCAGAGCATGGAGTACTCCAGAGGATCAGCGCATCCGTGCCAACGCCGTTTCGCGCGTACGCCAACCCCGAAGGCGCATCGCAGGTCGGTCCCGGAAGGTGCTGGGGTCGAACTGTGAGGGGAGATTGAGAGCACGGCGCGAGCTGTCCGAGCCTCCCGCCGTAGTGCTGGCACCGTCAGCTCTCAATCACCTGAGAGTCATTCAACGCGAAGTCGCCAGTAGGCCCTGGGATCCTTCGGACTGCTCCCCATCCACTCGATGACGTTGGAATCCGCGAGGGCCTTCAACTGGCGGATGATCACCGGCCGGGACCGGCCGGTGGCCGATACCAGATCACCGGTGCTGGCCCGCCCAGCCTCACGAATCAGCCGGGCGAGATCACGTGATCCCTCGGGGAGGCGAGCCTCGAGCGCTCGGTCGACGGCAGTTGACGTGAGCGTCAGGCGCACGCTCCCCGACGTCTGCACGTAGGTGGGATCAGCCAACCCAGCGATCCGCATTTCCTCGTAGATGCGGCGGATGCCCTCGCCGAGCTCCTGGCCGAAGTTCAGGTCTGCGCACACACGTGCGATCCGAGGATTGCGAGCGAAGCGCGTGACGTGAAGTGGATCGCTCGTGTCGGCGATCCCGGGGAAGCGTCCTGGGCTTTCGATCTCCACCCGGTCGTCGAAGATCTCGACCCGAATGTGATCGCCGCTCATGCTGTAGGAGCGGTGGATCACCGCGTTGACCAAGCCCTCCAACCAGGCATCTTGCGGAACGAGACTCACCCGCTCGAAGCGACCTGAGGCGGCGAGGGCCCGGCGAGTCGGCAGGCGCTCGAAGATTGCCTCACGTGCCTCCATCAGCTGCTTCGGAATCGGGCCGATGATGCGAACGTCGTCGAGTAGTTGCTGGCGCGACCCGGTCCCGCGCTCCGAGCCCGCATATCGCAGGACCCGTACGTGCGCCTCTGGGAACCACTGTTCGGGCTCCGAACCGAAGAGCAGGACGACTCCGGCCGTTGGATGGTCTGACCGATCCAGCAACCCGCGCGCCGCGAGGAGGCGCCGGGCGTCAGGGTGATTGACTGCCGCCGCATAGGAAGCCAGCAGATGCTGATCGAGACAACTGAAGGTGGCGCGACGTGCGGCTGTCGCCTCGAAGGACGCCTGGCCCCTGTCGTAGAGCAATTCCTGGCACTGGGCGAATGTGAGTCGGCGGTTCTCGTCGCCGACGCGGAGGTACACCTCGTCCTTCTTGTTGGTGTGAACGTGGTCGCTGGGTTCGACCTCGACCACGACCAGGTGGTCCTTCACGCCAGCGGAGCTCACACACTCGACCCTCCGCGTCCTGCAACGGACCGGTGGTTGGATGAAGTCGATCGCTGCCTGCTGCCACCCCGAGAGACGGCCCTGCGGAGCCTCTGAGACACCCTCGACCTCGCCGTTCCACAGCCCCACCACGATCAGGCCGCCCTCGGCGTTCGCGAAGCCGAGGATGGCGTCCGATAGATCGCGTGCGGTCATCCGGGCGCTCTTCCTGTCGAACCACTGGTCCTCCGGAATCGAGAGCAACGCTTCACCGCGTTCGGATACGGGGCGATTGAGTGCCTGTTCGGCAGCGACGGTGGACATGGCGCTACTCTAAACTATTTAGAGACGGGTGAAGATCGCCCGCCAGTCGGCGATGTCGTCGCGGTCGAGGTAAACCAACTTGACCGCGCCCGACGCCCTGGAGATGTGACCGGTGACCCACCGGCATCTGGGACGTCTCGGTGATGTCGACCTTCGCCACCCGGATACACCGCTGATGCATCGGTCGAAAACGGCGAGAGCCCCGACCGAAGTCGAGGCTCTCAGAGAACCCGTATCCCCTGGAGTTTCGAGGGATTCGTTCAGTGCGCTCGGAGGGACTCGAACCCCCAACCTTCTGATCCGTAGTCAGATGCTCTATCCAATTGAGCTACGAACGCAGCGGGTCGACAGTGTAGGTCCGCCGGGGCACGGGCGCTACCCCGATACCCCGACGGCGCCGACGGCCGATCAGATCCGCTTGCCGCACACCGGCCACGGTGCACGGCCGCGTGCGTCGAAGAGCGCTCGCGCCATGGCGTCCTGGACATACGACGGGGCGGCGTCGGGGCTCACGCCGACGTAGCTCGGCAACACCGAGGAGGCGACGCCGTTCCAGGTGCGCTGGTCGAACTGGTACAGCCCGCGGTACTTGCCCGACTTGGAGCGTGCGGCCGGGTTCCCACCGGACTCGCACTTGGCCAGACGCGCCAGTTGGGCCGCGTCGAGCGCGTTCGAACTTCGGTGCGACGCGAGCTGCGTTTGTTCGGCCTGGATCTGGGCCAGATGTTGTGGCGTACACGCGGCGGCGCCGACAAGTACGGCGAAGACGAGCGCGACGAGCGCGCGAGGGGCAGCAGTGAAGCTGGGCATCGTGTCCTCCTGGGGACTGCCGGACCTGCCGGCGACGGGGAGGCGCCGACTCGATTCGGATGCCGGACCCGCCATGGCCTCGGAACGAACGAGATCAACGCCTCACAATGTGTGACGAACATATGACCAGACGCGTCACGCGATCGCAACAATCGATTCGGTGACACGTGTCACGTGCTGCCGAGGCCGTCTGTTCGGGAACGCGTCGGTTCGGGAAAGCGAGAGGGCCCGGCAATGCCGGGCCCTCGAGGCGGAGAGGGTGGGATTTGAACCCACGGACCACCTCGCGGCAGTCACCTTCTTAGCAGGAAGGCCCGTTCGACCGTACTCCGGCACCTCTCCGAGCGGCGGCCACTCTACCAACAGCAATCGGTGCCCCGCATCGCTGATTGCGGCAGGAGGACCAACCCTCGCTAGGATACCGACACAGTGTCTGTAACTCTGTCGGTTCGGTCCCTCACGCCGACCGCCAACGCCTCGTCCTCGGAGCTCGTATGTACCTCGCCATCCGCGACCTCAAGGCCGCGACCGGTCGCTTCACCCTCGTCGGTGTCGTCATCGCACTCGTCGCCCTCATGGGTGTGCTGCTCTCGGGTCTTGCGACCGGGTTGGTCGACGACGGCATCTCCGGCCTCCGCGCGCAGCGCTTCACCCACCTCGTGATGCAGGCCAAGTCGGCCGGCGTCTTCTCCAAGTCGACGCTCACCACCTCCGAGACGTCGAAGCTCGACCTCGACGGGGTCGAGCACGCCGAGCTCGGCGTGTCGTTCGTCAACACCCGTTCATCCGGCGGCAAGAGCTTCGACCTCGCCTTGTTCGGCGTCGCACCCGACAGCTTCCTCGTGCCGCGCGCCGATGCCCGCGCCGCGCTCGAGCGCGCCAACTCGATTGTGATCTCGCAGGAGCTCGCCGACGACGGTTTGAAGGTGGGCGACCACCTCACGATCCTCGGCAACGAGATCGAACTGACCGTCGACGGCATCTCGCAGGCCGGCTCGTACGGCCACGCACCGATCGCGTACACCTCGCTCGACACCTGGCAGCGAGCGTTCTACGGCAACGACGCCCGCGGCCGCTTCTCGGCGCTGGCGCTCCGGTCCGACAGCGATCCGAAGCTCGCTCTGGGCAGCGACCTCGAGCTGCTCACCAAGGACGAGGCCTTCGACGGGTCGCCCGGCTATGCGGCCGAAACGTCCACCATGGACCTCATCCGCTTCTTTCTCTTCCTGATCAGCGCGCTCGTGGTCGGCGCCTTCTTCACCGTGTGGACCGTCCAGCGCACCCGTGAGATCGGGCTGATGAAGGCGCTCGGCGCGAGCGACGGGTACGTCGTGCGCGACGCGCTCGGCCAGCTCGCGATCGTGATCATCGCGGCAACACTCGTCGGCTCGCTGCTCGGGTACGGACTCGGTCTGCTCGTGCCCGGCGGTGTGCCGTTCTCGCTCCAGCCGATCTCGGTGCTCGCCGGCTCCGCGCTGCTCGTCGCCGTCGGCATGATCGGCAGCGTCCTCACGATCCGCCGCATCTCCCGCGTCGACCCGCTCATCGCGCTCGGTCGCTGACGTCACCCCATCGGGTCACCCCTCGAAAGGACACCTCGTGTCGATCCGTCTCGATCATCTGAACCTCACGTTCGCCGACGGCGAGTCGCGCATCACGGCGCTCGACGACGTCAGCCTGGACGTCGCGCCCGGCGAGTTCGTCGTGGTCACCGGGCCGTCGGGCTCGGGAAAGTCGACGCTGCTCGCCGTCGCCGGTCTCCTGCAACAGCCCGACTCGGGCGACGTCGTGATCGGTGACACCTCGACAGCGTCGTTGTCGGCCCGTCAGCGCAGCGACCTCCGCCGCGATCAGCTCTCGTTCGTCTTCCAGTCGGCAAACCTGTTTCCGTCACTGACCGCTGTTGAGCAATTGGAGTTGATGGCGCACATGCGCGGGCGTCTCGACGACGCCGCTCGGTCGCGTGCTCGCGAACTGCTCGAGGCCGTGGGACTGTCGTCACGCGCCGGCCATCGCCCGAACCGACTGTCGGGTGGAGAGCGTCAGCGAGTCGGCATCGCCCGGGCGCTCATGTCGAACCCGGTCGCGTTGCTCGTCGATGAACCGACCGCTGCGCTCGATCAGCACCGAAGCGACGAGATCATGGAACTGCTTGCCTCGATGACCGTGCGCGAATCGATCGCCACGATTCTGGTGACCCACGACCTCGACCGAATGGACTTGGCGACGCGCCAACTACACCAGGTGGACGGAAGGCTCACGCCGGTCGCCTGACCTGCGGGGCTCCCGGTCGGCTGCTACAACGTGGACGACCGTTTCGACCATGCCAGCCGGTTGGCCATCGCGACGAACCGCTTCAGCGCCGCGATGGACGGGCCCTTCGGAATGGTCGCGACGTTGCGCAACGGCAGGTCGGTGAACCCCTGCTCGATCATCACGGCCAGACCGCCGTCCCCCGAGCGACGGCGGACCGACGCACCGAGCACCCGGCGCGTGCCCGTGACCGGAAGGCGGCCGAGCAGGGTGTCGCCGAGTTCGCCCATGGTCGAGTTGAGCGTGAACGGGCGTGCGGCTTGCGCAGTTGGGATGGAGCGACCGAGCAGCGTGGCGAACTGATCGTCCGACACCACAACCCCGCCACCGGCGGTGCGCCGATACGGAGCGATCGGCCGGTCCGTCGTCGGCTCCACGTCGCCCTGCACACGCACCGGCAGCGTCGCGACGACGTCGCGGACCGAGGTCGCCACCAGCACCTCGTACTCGCCCGAGCACACCCGCCAGGACCCGCTCGCCACGTCCCAATGGGCAAACGCCCGTCGATCGAGCGCGATCGTGACCGTCGTCGATGCACCGGGGTCCAGGTGCACCTTGGCAAACCCTCGCAGCTCGCGTTCGGGTCGATCGACCGCGGCGTCGATGGGGCGTACGTACACCTGCACCACCGTCGATCCGGCGCGTTCGCCGGTGTTGGTCACGCGCACGGTTGTGTCGAGCGCCGTGTCGTCGACCGACGACGTGGCCGCCGAGAGCGCCGCGTCGGCGAACTCGAACGTCGTGTACGACAGGCCGTGACCGAACGGGAAGGCGACCGCAGCACCGACGGTTTCGCTCCACCGGTATCCCACCAGCAGACCCTCGCGGTACTGCACCTGGCGGCCGGTGCCGGGGAACCACGGGTCGGAGGCCAGGTCGGCACGGTGGAGCGGAAACGTCTCGGCGAGGCGCCCGCCCGGTTCGGCATCGCCGAACACCACGTCGGCGACGGCCGCTCCCATCGCCTGACCGCCGAGGTGGGCGAGCAGGATCGCGGCGGGCTCGTCGCGCCACTCCAACTCGACCGCGGACCCGGCGATCAACACCACGACGACGCGAGTGTGACGCTCGGTCAGTGCCCACACGAGCTGGTTGTGCCCGTCGGGCAGGCGGAGATGATCGCGGTCGGCGCCCTCGGCCTCGAAGGTGTCGGGCAGCCCGACGAACACCACCACGGCATCGGCACCCTCCGCCGCTGCGAGGGCTTCCGCCACGAGCGCGTCGTCGGTGCCGCCGTCGGCGCGATACCCGGCTGCGACCGAGATCGATCCGCCGCTGGCCTGCACCCGCGAGCGCAACTCGTCGAGGGGACGATCGACGCGGTTGGGGTTCACCCGCGAGCTGCCGGAGCCCTGGATGCGAGGCTCGGCCGCGAATCCTCCGATCACGGCGATGCGGCCCGTGGAGGTGAGCGGGAGGGTGGCGCCCACGTTCGTGAGCAGGACCATCGATTCGGTTGCGGCGCGGCGCGCGAGCGCATGGGCCCGATCGGCATCGAACGCCACCGCCTCAGGGTCGACCGTGGTGGATGCGGCGAGCGCCGCGCGCTGCAGATGCACCACCCGCGCCACGCAGGCGTTGACGTCGTCATCGGACAGTTCGCCCGAGTCGAGCGCAGCGGCGACGATCTCGTCGTGCGCGCTCGCACCGCCCGGCATCTCCAGATCGAGGCCCGCCCGGACCGCCGCGACCCGGTCGTTGTTCGCTCCCCAGTCGCTCACGACGAGACCAGCGAAGCCCCATTCGTCGCGCAGGATCTGCTGCAGCAACTGCGGGTGTTCGCAGCAGTAGGTGCCGTTCACGCGGTTGTATGCCGACATCACCGTCCACGGCTGGGCTCTGGTGACAGCGATCTCGAAGGCCGGCAGGTAGATCTCGCGCAGCGTGCGCTCGTCGACGATGACGTCGACGGTCATGCGGCGGGTCTCCTGATTGTTGACGGCGAAGTGCTTCAGGCTGGTGCCGATGCCGAGCGACTGCGCGCCGTTGACGAACGCGGCCGCGAGCTCGCCGGCGAGCAGCGGGTCCTCCGCGAAGTACTCGAAGTTCCGACCGCATGCCGGGTGGCGCTTGATGTTGACCCCGGGCCCGAGGATGACCGACACGCCCTGGGCCCATGCCTCCCGAGCGAGTTCGCGTCCGATGTCGGCGACCAACGCTCGGTCCCAACTCGCGCCCGTGGCGGACGCCGTCGGGTAACAGGTGGCTGGAAGGCTCGTCATGGCGTCGAGTAGTCCGCCGCCGGGAACCTTGCGCAACCCGTGCGGACCGTCGGTGACCATGATTGCGTCGAGGCCGATCTCGGGGACCGCAACGAGGTGCCAGTCGTCATGGCCCGACAGCATCTCGATGCGCCGCGTCCGGCTCAGGCCGCGGGCGAGATCGAGGTCGGAAGGCGTGTCGTGGTGCTCGCTCATTGCCGGAGAACACTACGGGCGTCGAGGCGGGCGGACATCGGGGCCCGCCGATGCCGACGGTGATGGTCAAGCCGATGGCGGTGTGGGAGATGGTCAGGGAAGAAGCGTTGTGCGAGCGTCCTTCATGAGCAGGACGAGGTGGAGCGGGTCGGTGGGGCTGGTTTCGAGTTCGGGTACGAGGTGGAGATAGAACGCGCGGGCGTCGTCGTTCTCGGCGTGGATGATGAGACCGCGGCAGCCAATGTCCCCGCTGAGGGCGAGGAGGCGTGTGATCGCGTCGACGAGGAGTCCGGCTCCGAGGCCGTTGCCCTCGTGTTGGGTGTCGACGCCGAGTCGGGCGAGCAGCGCTACGGGTTGGGGATAGCGTCCGGCGCCCTTGAGGAGCCTTGTCGGTGCCGCTTGGACATCGAGTTGGGCCATGCACCACGCGTAGAACGCAACGACGCGCACCTCATCCTGGGCTGTCACGACGAACACTCTGGTGGTGCCCGTGGATGCCGATTGTCGAGCGTGGTGGCGCAGCCAGGTGGTCTGTTCGGATGATCGGCAAACGAAGGTACCGACGGCGTCGTTGGGGTCGAGGCGGCGCGGCGGACAGTAGGCAGCGGTCACGCTGTGAACGGAGATGGCCGCTTCATGAGCGCTCGAAGCCCCGCGAGGGTCCGCGCCAGTCGGCCGTTGATGCGATCCCATTCGGACGCGGCTTCGAAACCCTTGGTACGTCAGGGGATCCGTGTGGCGGAGAGAGGGGGATTCGAACCCCGGAGGCTTGCACCTCAACGGTTTTCAAGACCGTCGCAATCGTCCGCTCTGCCATCTCTCCCGGGCGTCGCGACGTGCGCCGCGAGCCGCCGAACCTAGCAGCGCCGCCCGTTCACGCCTCGATGATCTCGCCCCGCAGCGATTCGACCCACGCGTCGGCCTCGATGCGGTTCGCCTCGGCCTCGTCGCGAACCGTTTCGCCCGCCGGACCGGCGGCCGGGTACGAACCGAGGAACTTCACGTCGTGTTTCGTGCGCAGCGACCGAAGGCAGTCGGCAACCACCTCGTCGGCGATGTGCCCGTCGAGCTCGAGCAGAAAGCAGTAGTCGCCGAGGGCGGTCTTGGTCGGCCGGGACACCAGCAGCGACAGGTTGATCCGTCGCGCCGCGAACTCCTGCAGGATGGCAAGCAGGGAGCCCGGTGCGTCGGCACGCTGGAACACCACGATCGACGTCTTGTCGTGGCCGGTCGGACCTGGGATGCCCTCGCGGCCCACCAGCATGAACCGGGTTGCGTTCCCCGGGTGATCCTCGATGTCGCTCGCGAGCACGTCCAGGCCGTACACCTCGGCCGCACGCCGATTCGCGATCGCGGCGAGACCCGGGTCGGCGCGATCGGCCAGCATCGCAGCAGCGCCCGCCGTGGAGTTCGCCGCAACTAGCTCGACCCCCGGCAGGTTGGCGCGCAGCCATCCACGGCACTGCGCGTACGCGTGGGGGAAGGAGGCAACCCGCCTCACCTGGTCGAGGGTCACGCCCGGTGAGACCAGAAGGTTCATCTCGACCGGGAGAATCACCTCGCGCTGGATCCGCAGATCCACGTCGAAGGCGAGCGTGTCCATCGAGATGTTCACCGTTCCCTCGATGGCGTTCTCGACCGCTACGAACCCCAGGTCGAGCTCGCCCTCGGCGACGGCGAACAGCACGTCGGAAAACGATTCGCAGGGACGAAGCTGGGCGCCCGCCAGGTCGGGTTGCGATCGGAGGGCCTGCTCGGTGAAGGTCCCGCTCGGCCCGAGAAAGCCGATGGTCGCGGAACCATCGACGGGATCGATGGACATGGGCCGCAGGCTACCGAGCACATGTCCACCGCTCGAACGAGATGCCACGGTCGTGGAATCACCGATGGGGGTAGCGTTCGCGCCATGGCTCTGATCGACATGATTGCCGCCGAACGCGTCGCTGTGGCCGACATGCTGGAATCACTCGACGACACCGGCTGGGCCACGCCGAGTCTGTGCGGCGAGTGGACGGTACGCGAGGTTGCGGCGCACCTCATCCAAGGGTTCGAGATCACCATGCTCGGGTTCGCCAAGGCGATGATCCGATTCCGGGGCAACTTCGACAGGGCGAATGCCGACTTCGCGAAGCGGATCGCAGCGGCCCAGTCGAACGAGTACATCATCGCGACGCTGCGGGAGAACCGATACCACCCGTTCACCCCGCCGACCGGCGCGGGCCTTCGTGCGCCACTCACCGACGTGGTGGTCCACGGTCAGGACATGCGCCGTCCGCTCGGGCTCGCGCGCGACTTCGAATCGGCGACGGTCGGGGAGGTGCTCAACTTCTTGACCACCGGCAAGAGCCGGGGGTTCGTGAAGAAGGGTCTGCTCGACGGGCTGTCGCTGCGTGCGCTCGACGGTTCGTGGGAGAGCGAGGCCACCGGCGGCGCCCTGGTATCGGGTACCCCCGAGGCGCTCATCATGAGCCTCGTCGGTCGCACCGTTGCCCTCGGCGAACTGAGTGGTCCCGGCGTGGGCGAGCTCCGTCAACGTCTCGTTGGCGCCTGACGTCGGTCGCGCCGAAACGATCGCTGCCCGCGCATATTCGCCGCACGTGGGGAACTCCGGCTGCGGCACACTGATGAGGCCGCGGCCCGCGGCACCGATCCCATCGAACGAAGGATGTCTCGTGTCTCATCTGGCCCCCGTCTGGTTCAAGCTCACCGACTTGCAGGTCGCCTCCGGCGAGGGCTCGTGGGTGACGACGGTCGATGGGCGGCGATACCTCGACTTCACCGCGGGCATCGCCGTCACCAGCACGGGGCACTGCCATCCGAAGGTGGTCGCCGCGATCGCGGAGCAGGCGGGGCGCTTCATCCACGCCCAGGTCAACTGCTACACCCACCCGTTGCTCGAACAACTCGCCGAACGGCTCGCCGGGATCACTCCCGACGGCATCGACACGTTCTTCTTCACCAACTCCGGCGCCGAGGCCACCGAAGCGTCGGTGAAGCTCGCCAAGCAGGCGACCGGCCGGCCGCACGTGATCGTGTTCTCCGGATCGTTCCACGGCCGGACCCATCTGGCGATGGCAATGACCACGTCGAAGACCGGTTACCGCGCCGGGCACGCGCCCCTTCCTGCCGGCGTGTTCGTGGCGCCGTTCCCCCGGGCGATCGGTCAGGGAACACTCGACGAACGCATCGACGCCTGCCTCGACGAGCTCCGTCACCTGCTCCTGTCGCAAACCGCGCCGGCCGAGACCGCGGCGATGATTCTGGAACCGGTGCTCGGTGAGGGCGGCTACGAGCCGGCGCCGGCCCGGTTCCTCCAGGGCATCACCGAGATCTGTCGCGAGCACGGCATCCTCTTCATCGCCGACGAAGTGCAGGCCGGCTTCGGGCGAACCGGCACGATGTTCGCCGTGGACGGTACGGGGATCCGGCCCGACATTCTCGTGATGGCCAAGGGCATCGCATCGGGCATGCCGATCTCGGCGGTGGGAGCGTCCCGCGACCTCATGGACCGCTGGCCCACGGGATCGCACGGCGGCACCTACGGCGGCAACCCGGTCGCGTGCGCGGCGGCGCTGGCAACGATCGACGTGCTGACCGAACCCGGGTTCCTCGACTCGGTGAACGCCCGCGGCGAGGAGCTGCGCCAAGCGCTGCGTGACGCGTCCGCCGATCACCCGGTGCTCGCCGACGTGCGCGGCCCCGGTCTGATGGTGGCAGCCGAGTTCCGCGACCCGGTGACCGGAGCGCCCGATGCGGCGCGCACCGCTGCGGTGATCGCTCACTGCCGCGACGAGTCCAACCTGTTGCTGATGAACGCTGGCACGTACGCCAACGTCATCCGCTTCATGCCGCCACTGGTGGTGACCCGGGAGGAGATGGCGCTCGCCACGACCGCCGTTCGCGCCGCGTTGGACGCGACCGCCTGATCGGTCGCAGGCGCTGCTACTGCGACGCGGTCGCGGGGGTGGCCGCGGGTGTGGCAGACCGCGACGAGGCGCGGCGCCACAGCGCCCGGTACGACCGGTACTCGAGTTCGGGGACCACCCAGCCGGCGCGCTCGAGCTCGCGGTGCAGCGCCGGCAGGTTCTGGAACGGCACGCCGATGTCGACGTGGTGGGCAAGGTGCCACCCCGTGTTGTACGGAACCATCCAGAAACGCGGGAGCCAGGACTGCCGCACGTGATGGGTCGTGAGCCGGCGGTCGCTCGAGTGCTGCGCGCCGCCGTGCTCCGCAACGGCCCGCAACCGATTGAGCACCCGCCACCCCGTCATCCACGGTGCGAGCCACAGCAGCGGCCAGGCGAGGGGATAGCCGGCGAGTGCGAACCCGGCGAAGATCGCGACCTGCGCGATCGCGATCGGCATCGCAAACGGTCGCGACGACGACTTGGTCAGCGCCACGAGCAGCAGCTTCAGGTTCTTCCATCCCGACACCCCGAGGGCATCGCGCCGCAACTTGCGACGCCACGACGCCTTGGTGATCGGATAGCCCACGTACAGGTTCATGTCGGGCTCGGCCAGCCCGAACTCCTCGCGGTGGTGGGCCATGTGGCCGCGGCGGTAGGCCTGCAGCGGAACGAAGCCCGGTGCTCCGACCAGCCACGTGCCGACCACGTCGTTGAGTCGACGGTTGCGGAACAGCAGCCGGTGCGCCGCCTCGTGCGTGAGGATGCCGTACAGGGCGAATGCCCGGCCCTGCAGGACGAACGCGACGGCCCAGGCGCCCGGGTGATGCAACGCGAGTGCCAGGATCACCACGCCGAACGACTGAGCCCAGAGCGCCACGACGTTCGCCGCGTTCCGAACGCTGTGAATCCGATAGAGCTCGGTGCGGAGGTCACCGATCGGACGGCCCGACGGCCCGAGCCGATCCGTCGGGAGCACATCGGTGAGCGCGGCGGCGTCGGGCCGCATGGTGGGCGCGGCGTCGGCCCCACCGGTCGGTGCCCCAGGGTCGACATCTGCGCTCGTCATGCGGCTATGTTACGACCTTGGATCGAGCGATCTCAAGGTGTAATACATCGTCTCGTCTGCGCCGCGCCGCGCCGCGCCGCCTCGCCCACGCAGACGCGACGTCGATGAGGACCGGAACGTGACCAACCAGACCATCGACATCGGACCGCTCCGTCCGCTCGACGCGAGGTCGGTCGTGCTTTCGACACTCCTTGGCACCGACCCGCCACGCATGCCGGTGGCGCGGCTGGTGCGCGCGGGCGAGATCTTCGGTCTGCGCCCGGGCACGGTTCGCACCGCGCTGACGCGGATGGTGCAGCGGGGCGAGCTTCGGGTGGACGAACAGCGCCGCTACCGCCTCGACGGAGCGCTCCTCGATCGCCAGGTGCGACAGTCGGCGAGCGTGCACGCGTCGACGCTCGACTGGGACGGGCGGTGGCGCGTCGGCGTGGTGACCGCATCGACCCGCGACGCGCTCGATCGGCGGCGACTCCGCGGCGCGCTCACGGCGCTGCGATTCGCCGAGCAGCGCGAAGGCGTGTGGACTCGCCCCGACAACCTGGCGAGCGGCGCCCCGGCAGCGGTCGCGATCGCGGACAACCAGTGCTACTGGTACGACGCCCATCCGATGGGCGACGATGCCGAACTGGCCGCCGCGCTGTGGGATCTCGACGAATGGGCGACCCAGGCCACACGGCTTCGCCGGGCGATGGCTGCGCTCGCCGGCCGTCTCGAGGCCGGCGATCAGCCGGCGCTTGCCGACGGATTCGTGCTGTCGGCCGCCGTGTTGCGCCACCTCCAGGCAGACCCGTTGTTGCCGCGGGAGCTGTTGCCACGCACCTGGCCCGGGGCGTCGATGCGCCGCGAGTACGCGGACTTCGACGCCGGCTACCGGGAATCGCTCGCGATCTGGTTCAGAATGGAGTGATGTCCGACCGCCTGTACTTCCGCCAACTCCTCGCCGGACGCGACTTCGCCCGCACCGACGGGATCGCCAGGCAGATGGTGAACTTCAGCTACCTGATCGGCGACACCGTGACCCGCGAGTGCGTGGTGGTGGATCCGGCCTACGACATCGCCGGGCTCGCAGCGATCGCCGCCGCTGACGACATGACCCTCACCGGTGCGCTCGTCACCCACTACCACCCCGACCACTGCGGGGGCGACATGATGGGCTTCCACATCGAAGGGGTCGAGACCCTGCTCGAAACGCAGTCGGTGCCCATTCACTGCCAGGCCGACGAGCTGCCCTGGCTCCTACGCACAAGCGGGTGCTCGGAGACCGACTTCGTGACCCACTCGAGCGGTGAACGGCTCTCGGTCGGCGACATCGAGATCGAGCTGATCCACACGCCGGGCCATACGCCGGGCAGCCAGTGTTCCCTGGTCGAAGGCCACCTCGTCGCTGGCGACCCTGTTCTTGGAGGGGTGCGGGCGAACCGACCTGCCCGGCGGCGACCCCGAGCAGCTCTACCTCAGCCTCACCCAGCGCCTCGCCAAGGTTCCGGATCGGGCGGTGCTGTACCCCGGCCATCTCTACTCGGCGCTGCCCTCGGCATCGATGGCCGACACCCGCCGCGACAACTACGTGTTCCGCCCCTCGTCGGTGGAGCAATGGATGGCGATGTTCGGTGGGTGAGTCGCACGCCGATCCCGGTTGGTGGGATCGGCCTCGTCCGCCGCGCTGGCTCCCGCGGGCGCTGATCGAGCTCGGCCTCGCCGTGGCCGCGTTCCTCACCATTCAGGCGTTGTTCGTCAAGCTCTCGAGCCTGCTGGTCACGCTGCTCGTGTCGCTGTTTCTCTCGTTCGCGATCGAGCCGGCGGTCGATTGGCTGGAGGATCGGGGATGGCGTCGCGGCCGCGCAACCGGACTGGTCTTCCTCGGCGTGGTCGTCACCTCCACCCTGCTGGTCTGGGTCATGGTCGACCTGGTGGTGCAGCAGGTTCGCATCCTCCTCGATGACGCGCCGGGCCTGATCCGCAACGCCACCAACTGGCTCAACCGTCGCTTCGACGCGCACATCACGACCGACTCGATCGTCGAGAAGCTCAACGAGTACCAGGGCCAGGTGGCCACCACGGCCGGTGATCTCGGAGGACGAGTCCTGTCGGTCACCAACTCGGTTGTGGGAGCGGTCTTCCAGCTGTTCACGATCGGCCTGTTCTCCTTCTATCTGGTGGCCGACGGGCCGCGGTTGCGTCGCTCGATCTGTTCGGTGCTCCCGCCGACCCGCCAGCGGATGGTGATGGACCTCTGGGAGCTGGCGATTCGGAAGACGGGCGGCTACCTGTACTCGCGGCTCGTGCTGGCGACCTTCTCGTCGATCGCCTCGTGGGTCGCGTTCTCGCTGATCGGTGTCCCGTCGCCCCTTGCCCTCGCCCTGTGGTTGGGTGTGGTGTCGCAGTTCGTGCCCGTGATCGGCACCTACATCGGTGGTGCCCTCCCGGCATTGATCGCACTGCTCGACGAGCCGACCAACGCGTTATGGGTGCTGGGTTTCCTGGTGATCTATCAGCAGCTCGAGAACTACGTGCTGGCCCCGCGCATCACCGCCGCGACCATGGCGATCCACCCCGCGGTGGCGTTCGGCGCAGCGATCGCCGGAGCGGGCGCCATCGGGCCTGTGGGCGCTCTGCTCGCCCTGCCCGCCGCGGCCATCATCCAGGCGTTCGTCTCGTCGTACATCGAGCGGCACGAGGTGGTCGATTTCGACGACGAGGGCGACGAACTCGCTGCCGATCCGTGATCCGGCGGAGTGCGGACTGGGCCGGTGTGGCGCGGCGCGGTGCGGGCGGGGCCCGCCCCCGAGACGCCCACCTCCCGTCGAACTGGGCCGGATTGCGTACCGATAGCGTCGGTGGATCGGCCCAGTTCGGTGTTGGGCGTGCGGCGGAGTGCGGAACTGGGCCGGTTTACGTGCGCTGAGGGTCGGTGGATCGGCCCAGTTCGGTGTTGGGCGGGGGGAGCGGCGGCTACGTCCACCACTCCACGGTGGCGAGTGCGTGCTCACCCCACTCGGTGAGCTTGCCGGCCGACTCGCTCGGCCAGCGCGAACGCGCGGCCGACCAGTAGCAGCACAGCGAGCCGCGATCACGGTTCTGGCCTTGGAGGGGCAGGTGCACGGCCGACGCGAAACCGAGCGTCCCGATGGTTGCCCCGTCGGTGTTCACCGGGAGCGGGTCGGCGTTGCGCACGAACACGTACTCGGTGGCACGAACGTTGCCGAGCGACCACGGAAACCACGTGAGCGGAGCCCGCGTCGGTGCCGGATTCCCGGTCGGCGCGGCCGCGTACCCGAGGGCCGCCCACCACGCCTGCAGCTCGACGTGGCCGGGCGTCGCCAGGTACAGCTCGACTCGCTGCGCCCCAAGTTCCACGCCGATTCGGGCGAGCAATCCCGCGACCAGCGGCTCGGCGGACTCAACACCGAATCCGTCGGCGGGCTCTCCCCGAACCCCGGCATGAGAAGGCGCACCGTCGGACACGACCGAACCCAACCCGGCGCGGCCGGACGGCGGTGCCACGTGAATCGTGCGCGCTTCCGCATCGGCGTGCGCGCGAGCCGAGGCTGAGGGAGTCGGGCGGGAGTGCGTCGGGCGAACCATCGCCCAGTGCATCGGCCGGGCGCGGATCGAGCCTGAGTGAAACCTCCCGATCCGAACTGGGGCAGCCATCCCTGGCCCGGCGGTCGGCCTCGTGTAGCTGCCGAGTTCCGATTCGAACTGGGACGGTTATCCCTGGCTCGCCGGCGGTCGGTAGAAGACGGCCAGCTGCCCGATGGATGCCGCCACGCCGAGGCCGGCCGAGATGGCGAGGCCACGCCACCCGGCGAGGTCGTCAACGATGCCGGCCGCGTGATCGATCGACCATTCGCCCGGGCCCAACATCGCGATGCCCACGGCCACGATCGACAGGATGAAGTTGTATTCCCACCCCGACGCGACGATGAAGAACCCCTTGCCGCGGTGAACGGTGTAGCCGGCGACGACCATCAGACCGACGATGCCGGCGGCGGCGAGCGGGGTGAGGAGGCCGACAGCCATCATCAGCCCGGCACCTGTCTCGGTCGACGCCGCGAGCACAGCGTGGAGCTTGCCGGGCCGCATGCCCATCGAGTCGAACCACCCCGCGGTGCCCGGGATCTTGCCGCCACGGAAGAACTTTCCGTAGCCGTGTGCGGCGATCGTGAGTCCGAGACAGACTCGAAGGATCAGCAGTGCGGTGTTGAAGGTCGTGGCACTCATGGCGGTCCACCTTCCCGTGGTCGGTCAGCCCGTGAGGAAGGGCGAGCCTACTGCGCTGCGGGCATCCCCGGCCCTGGTCCCGGTTGGTTCTTGACCGCTCGACGGGTGCCGAGGTTGATGAGTCCAGCGACCGCCGCGATTCCCACGGCCAGGTCGGGCCACCAGGCTGCGCGACCCGACGGCGCCGGGATCGCCGCACCCATCACCAGACGCGCGGCGGCCACCAGCGCGAGGCCGGTGAGCAACGATCGGCCCGCGGCCTCCCGCGCGCTCCCGCGACGAGTCGCCGGGCGCGACGACCACCAGAGCGTCGCCGCCACCACGATCGCTCCGCACAGGAGCCCCATCGGCAGCACGCGGCTCGACAACCCCTCGGGCACCAGACCGATCGCCGCACGCGGGCCGGGACACCCGTCGCGTATGAGACACGTTGCGTGCATGAGCCCCCAACTCATCACCAGGTACGGAACGGCTGCGGCGGCCATCGGCAGCCACGTGGCCAGCCCGCCGCGACGGCGCGCCATGGCCCATGAGCCCGCAATGCCGACCAACACCGCAGGCCAGAACGCAAGGCCCGACCGCACCGACAGGACCTCGAGGGGCGCGGTCAGGCCGCTCGGGTGATCGACCGCAAGCCATAGCAGGCGTCCCGCGAACACCCCGGCGAGAACAGCACCGCTGGTGGGCGCCCACACGCCTTCGGGGAGCCGGTCGGCGGCCCAACGCTTGGCGACGAGCGTTGGGACGATCACGGCGAGCAGGACCGAGACGCCCAATCGGAAATCGATCACCGATCGATCACCTCGGCGACCATGGCATCGAGGCGCGCCTGGGTGAGGCCGCCGTCGGTGCGACCCCGCAGCACGCCGTCGGCATCGAAGACGAACGTGGTCGGCATGGCGGTGACGTGCAGTGCGTGCTGGATCGACGACGCGCCGGAATCCTGCAGGTTGGGGTAGTCGAGCCCGAACTCGTCGATGAACGCCGACGCCTCGGCACGCGAGCTTCCGGTATGGATGCCGATCACGTCGATATCCGCGTTCCTCGCCGTTCGGCCCAGCATCGGCGCTTCCGCACGGCACGGCACGCACCAGGACGCCCACACGTTCACCAGCACAGGTCGACCGCGGAACCCGGCGATGATCGCGCCGAGGTCGTCGGCGGTCGCGGACGCGAGCTGGGCCGCTGGCGGCTTCTTGCCGTCGACGTTCGTCGACAGGTCGATGGTCAGGTCGGTGCCCCCGCACGATGACAGCGCCACCGCGGCGACGAGCACCAGTATGAGCATGACCCGTCGTGACCCGGTTGGCACCCGGATGAACCTAGCTGAGCGCTCATCCATCGCTGAGTCCCCGGCGCCCCTTCGGAACTGGGCCGGATTGTGTACCGATGGGGTCGGTGGATCGGCCCAGTTCGGGTTTGGAGTCGGCACGGCGCCCCTTCGGAACTGGGCCGGATTGTGTACCGATGGGGTTGGTGGATCGGCCCAGTTCGGTGGTGGGTGCGGCGGGGGCCGGTGGCGGCGGTCCTCGTTGGCGTGGCCGCTCTACACGCGGGGCGACGTGTCTCCGGTGGACGAGCTGCCCGGCCAGGCACCGTTCACCCGTGCCCGTCGCGCCGGCGGATCGCCCGAACACGGATGGTCGATCCGAGTGGTCGCGGAACACCCCGACCCGGCGGCCGCGAACGCAGGAATCCTCGAGGACCTCGAAGGGGGCGCCGCCTCGATCTGGCTCCGCCTGGCCCTCGCCAATGCGCACGGGGTCGACGGCGTTGAGATCGCCGATGTGGACGGGCTCGACCGCACGCTCGCCGGTGTGCATCTGGACCTCGCAACGATCGTGCTCGACGCGGGTCAGGACCAAGCGGAGGCGGCCAGGCTGCTGATCGAGCTGTGGGACCGGCGCTCGGTTGCCGGCGACCAGCGTCAGGCAAACCTGGGCCTCGACCCGTTGCGGACCCTCGTGACGTCGGGTCGCCTCGATTCGGGGCTCGACACCGCACTGGCTCAGGCCGCCGAACTCGCGGCGCAGACGGTGCAGTGGCCGCACGTGCGAGCCATCGAAGTCGATACCGCGCCGTGGGTCGACGCGGGAGCGAGCGAAGGTCAGGAACTGGCGATCGCGGTCGCGACCGGCGTCGCCTACCTGCGGGCACTGGTCGCCTCCGGGCTCGCCGTTGACGATGCCGCCAACCAGATCGGGTTCACGCTCGGCGCTGACGCCGATGTGTTCGCCACCATCGCCAAACTCCGGTCGGCCCGGCGACTCTGGGCCCACGCCGTGATGTTGGCCGGGGCCTCCGCCACCTCCGCCGCGCCGCCGTTCTCGGTCCGCACGGCCGGCCGCATGATCACTCGCCGCGACCCGTGGGTGAACATGTTGCGAACCACCGCCGCATGCTTCGCCGCGGGCGTCGCCGGCGCGAGCTCGGTGATCGTCACCCCCTTCGATGATGCGCTCGGACGACCGAGCGACCATGGTCGCCGTGTCGCGCGCAACACCCAACTGATCCTGCAGGAAGAGTCCAACCTGGGCCGCGTCATCGATCCGGCGGCCGGGAGCTACTACCTCGAACGGTTGACCGACGAGCTGACCCGGGTGGCGTGGGGTCGCTTCCAACACATCGAGGCGCTCGGGGGGATCGCAGCCGCTGTGCTCGACGGCAGCCTCGCCGGGCAGGTGGCGCAAACCAGTGCGGAGCGGGCCGCGAGGATCGCAACGCGTCGCGACCCGATCACCGGTGTGAGCGAGTTCCCGAACCTGGGCGAGTCCCTCCCCGAGCCGATGCCGCGAAGCAGACGATCGAGTGGCGCACCGCCCGCAGCGGCGACCGTCGTGACCCCGCTTCCCGTCGTCGGGCTGGCCGACGACTTCGAGGCGCTCCGCTCCGCCTCCGACCGGTTCCTCGCGGCGTCCGGTGCCCGGCCACGCGTGTTCCTCGCCAACCTCGGCCCGGTCGCCGTGCACACCGCTCGGGCGACGTTCGCCCGCAACTTCCTGGAGGCGGGCGGCATCGAGGCCGTCGACGCCGGCGGGTTCGACGACGACGCGTCGCTGGTCGAGGCCTTCGTCGCGAGCGGCGCGACCGTCGCGGTGTTGTGCAGTTCCGACGCCGTGTACGCCGATCGCGCCGGCGCCGCGGCCGCAGCCCTGCGCACGGCCGGCGCCGCCCGACTGCTCCTTGCCGGCCACCCCGGCGAACGACGAGCGGACTACACCGACGCCGGGATCGGCGCGTTCATCCACCTCGGAGTCGACGTGTTGGCGTCGCTTCGCACCCTCCACGATCACCTGGGAGTGTCGGCATGACTGCAACCACGGACGCACCGGGCTCGTCGCAGCCGGCCGACGACAAGCTGGTGGACTACACCACCGTCGACGCACCCGCGCCGCAGGCCGGTGACCCGGCGGAGTGGGCGACCGACTTCGAGGCCGCCGTCGGTGTGGAACCGTCGAAGGCCGGGTGGGATACGCCCGAGGGCATCGAGGTGGCGCCGCTGTATCGAGCGGCCGACGTGGAGGGGCTCGACTTCCTCGACACCTACCCCGGCATCGCGCCGTATCTGCGCGGCCCGTACCCGACGATGTACGTGAACCAGCCGTGGACCATTCGGCAGTACGCGGGCTTTTCCACCGCCGAGGATTCGAACGCGTTCTACCGGCGCAACCTCGCGGCCGGCCAGAAGGGCCTCTCGGTCGCATTCGACCTCGCCACGCACCGCGGGTATGACTCCGACCATCCACGCGTCGCCGGCGATGTGGGGATGGCCGGAGTGGCCATCGATTCGATTCTCGACATGCGCGTCCTCTTCGGCGGCATTCCCCTCGACCAGATGTCGGTGTCGATGACGATGAACGGGGCGGTGCTGCCGATCCTGGCGCTCTACGTCGTGGCGGCCGAGGAGCAGGGCGTTCGCCCCGAGCTGCTCGCCGGGACCATCCAGAACGACATCCTCAAAGAGTTCATGGTCCGCAACACCTACATCTATCCGCCGTCGCCCTCCATGCGGATCATCTCCGACATCTTCTCGTTCACCAGCCGGAACATGCCGAAGTTCAACTCGATCTCGATCTCCGGCTACCACATGCAGGAAGCGGGCGCGACCGCCGATCTGGAGCTTGCCTACACGCTCGCCGACGGTGTCGAGTACCTGCGCGCCGGCATCGAGGCGGGCCTTGACGTCGATGCGTTCGCGCCGCGCCTCAGCTTCTTCTGGGCCATCGGCATGAACTTCTTCATGGAGGTCGCGAAACTTCGCGCCGCACGGCTGCTCTGGGCCAAGCTCGTGTCGCAGTTCTCGCCGTCGAACACGAAGTCGCTGTCGCTGCGGACGCACAGCCAAACGTCGGGCTGGTCGCTCACGGCCCAGGACGTGTTCAACAACGTGGTTCGCACGTGCGTCGAGGCGATGGCCGCGACGCAGGGTCACACGCAGTCGTTGCATACCAACGCGCTCGACGAGGCGCTCGCGCTGCCGACCGACTTCAGCGCCCGTATCGCCCGCAACACGCAGCTGTTCCTGCAGCAGGAATCGAACACCTGCCGCGTGATCGACCCATGGGGCGGCAGCTACTACGTCGAGCGGCTCACCGCGGATCTGGCCCGTCGCGCGTGGGATCACATCACCGAGGTCGAGTCGCTCGGCGGGATGGCGAAGGCCATCGAGGCCGGCATCCCCAAGCTTCGAATCGAGGAGGCGGCGGCGCGCACCCAGGCACGCATCGACTCGGGCCGCCAATCGGTGATCGGCGTGAACACGTTCCGCCCCTCGAGCGAGGCCCCGATCGACGTGCTCAAAGTCGACAACGCTGCGGTGCGAGCGGGGCAGATCGCCAAGCTCGAACGATTGCGTGCCGAGCGCGACGGCGCCGCAGTCGCGTCCGCTCTCGATGCGCTCACCAACTGCGCGGGCTCCGGCGAGGGCAACCTGTTGGAGCTGGCGATCTCGGCCGCTCGAGCCAAGGCCACCGTCGGCGAGATCAGCGACGCGCTCGAGAAGGTGTACGGCCGCCACAAGGCCGAGATCCGTTCGATCTCGGGCGTGTATCGGGGAGAGATGGGTACGGACAACGCAGTCGTCGAGGCGGTGCGCACCAAGGTCGAGCGGTTCGAGGCGGCCGATGGTCGTCGGCCGCGCATCCTGCTGGCGAAGATGGGCCAGGACGGCCACGATCGAGGCCAGAAGGTGATCGCGTCGGCGTTCGCCGACCTCGGCTTCGTCGTCGACATCGGCCCGCTGTTCTCGACTCCCGCCGAGGCGGCGCGCCAGGCGGTGGATGCCGACGTGCACGTGGTCGGTGCCTCGTCGCTCGCAGCGGGACACCTCACGCTGGTGCCCGAGCTTCGAGACGAGCTGGCCGAACTTGGCCGCGCCGACATCATGATCGTGGTGGGTGGCGTGATCCCACCCCAGGACGTGCCGGAGCTGCTCGCGGCCGGCGCCACGGACGTGTTCCCACCCGGGACCGTGATCGCCGAGGCCGCCGGTCGGCTTCTCGACGAGCTGGCCGAGCGGTTGGGGTACGGCACGCTGTGAGCGGGCCGCGTCGATCCCTGGGCGGACTGGTGCGCAACGTCGGCCGCCTCGCGTGGTGGACGGTGGCGACCGCTCGGCCCGGGGTGTCCGGCCCGCGGCGCGGGCTGCTCGGTCACTCGAGCACCGTTCGTACGGCGCACGGCGGGACCATTCGGATCGGCCGCCGGTTCGTCGGCGATAGCCGCGTGTTCCTGTCGAGCCGCGGTGAGCTCGTGATCGGCGACGACGTGTTCATCAACTCCGATTCGCGGGTGATCGCACATCGGTCGGTCGTGATCGGTGATCGCGTGCTCTTCGGCAGTCACGTCTCGGTGCTGGATCACGACCACCACGTCGACGACAGCGGCAAGCGACTCGACATCTCGAAGTCGCAGTTCGACATCGCCCCGGTGCGCATCGGGTGCGATGTCTGGCTGGGCGACAAAGTGACCGTCGTGGCGGGCGTGACCATCGGCGACAACGTGATCGTGGGCGCGAACTCGGTGGTCACGCGAGACATCGAGCCGTGGACCCTCGTCGCCGGCGCGCCTGCGCGGGTGATCCGGCGCCTCGGCCCCATGGCGCTCGGAGACGACGGCGCGCCTGTCGGCATGTCCGGTCCCGTCGGCTCTGACGGCCCCGAACGCGGCGCGGGCGACGCCGACTGAGATGGCCCCGGTGTTGCCCACCGACGAGTATGTCGACGGTCTCCGCTCGGGCGACCGCACGATGCTGGCGCGGGCGATCACGCTCATCGAGAGTCGCCGCGCCGACCATCGCGTGCGAGCGGCAGAGGTGCTCGACGCCGTAATGCCGTTGACCGGACGGGCGCAGCGGGTCGGCATCACCGGCGTTCCGGGCGTCGGAAAGTCGACCTTCATCGACCAGTTCGGCAGCAATCTCACCGCGGAGGGCCGCCGCGTTGCGGTGCTTGCGGTCGACCCGACGAGCCAGCGCACGGGCGGTTCGATCCTGGGCGACAAGACCCGCATGGAACGCTTGAGCGTCGATCCGGCGGCCTTCGTTCGCCCGTCGCCGGCGGGCGCGACCCTCGGCGGCGTCACCCGGACGACGCGCGAGGCGATGCTGCTGTGCGAGGCAGCGAACTTCGACGTCGTCCTCGTCGAGACCGTGGGCGTGGGGCAGTCCGAGACGATCGTGGCCGACATGGTCGACTTCTTCCTGGTGCTCATGCTGTCGGGCGCCGGCGACGAACTGCAGGGGATCAAGAAGGGTGTGCTCGAGTTGGCCGACGCCGTGGCGGTGAACAAGGCCGACGGCGACAACGAGATCCGCGCTCGGGCGGCGGCGGCCGAGTATCGCCACGCGCTCCACCTGCTCTCGCCCACGAGCGCGGTGTGGACGCCGCCGGTGCTGACGTGCTCGGCGCTGGCCGACGTCGGTCTCGCCGAGATCTGGGCGCAGATCCGCCATCACCGGGAGGTCACCCAGGCGAGCGGCGAGTTCGATACGCGGCGCCAGGCCCAGCAGGTCCGCTGGATGTGGTCGATGATCGAGTCGCGGGTGATGGACGATTTCCGCGCGGCCGACGCCGTGGTGGCGCTGCTTGGAGACATCGAGCAATCGGTGCGTTCGGGGTCGATGGCGGCGAGCGCCGCCGCCGACAGGCTGCTGGCAGCGTTCGAGGCGAAGTCACCCAAAGACCGTGAAATGAGTTGAAATTGAACCTCGTTCCTGGCACAACGTCGGGATGCGGGTGGAGGCGTGGCGGATTCGTGGTGCGGTTGCGCTCGGCGCCGCGTTCGTCGTGCTCCCGGCGCCGGCAGCCGTTCCGGGCAGCGGCGAGACGACAGCGATCCCACGCGTCGAAACCCCCACGGACGCGACGGTCGCCGCATGGCTCGATGCCCGCGTGGTGCGGGTCGAATCCGATGCCTGCGGCCGCCGTCTCGTCGGAGCTGGGGTGCTGAGCGGGTCGACGATCATCACCAACCGCCACGTCGTCGCGGGCGCCTCCGAGGTCACAGTGGTCGACCGCGACGGCGCGCACTCGGTGCGCGCCATGCGGTTCGCCACGGGGATCGACGTCGCCGTGCTGGAGGGCACCGACCTCTGGGCCGAGCCGATCGACCGAAACGACGGGGCAGCACCGGGCGCACCCGTCTGGACACGCGGCTATCCCGACGCCGGCCCCGCGGTCACGGTCGCGTCCAATCTCCGACGGCGACGCATGGGCGGCATCGCGGACCCCGCGCAGGTCTGGGAACTCGACACCGCGGTGCGACCGGGTCAGTCGGGAAGCCCGGTGATCGACAGCCGCCGCCGACTCGTCGGCCTGATCTACGCCTCGTCCTTCGAGGACGATGCCGGGCTGGCGATGGACGCGTCGACGGTGGTGTCGGGTGTCGCGACCGCGTCGGCGGTCCCCTTCAGCGACTGCTGAGCCGCCGCGCGGACCGCAACGCCACCGTCAGCCAGTCGCGCCGGGCTCGTTCCAGCACCACGGCGTGCGCGGGAGCCGACTCGGATCGAAGCGCGACCGCAATGTTGCAAGATCGATGTGCTGGTCGCGTCGGCACAACCCGAGCGAGGCGGCCAGCAGGGTTCGCGTGGCCGCGACCGACTCGCCCCGTGCGGCTCGGTCGGCGAGGGTGACGGCGCCGTCGCGCTTCGCGAGCCGGTCGCCCCGGTGGTTGAGCACCAGCGGCACGTGCGCGTAGCCGGGTGAGCGCCACCCGAGCAGCCCGGCGAGGTGGATCTGCGTCGGCGTCGACGACAACAGGTCGTCGCCGCGCACGACCAGCTCCACGCCGTCGGCCACATCGTCGACCACGACCGCGAGTTGATAGGCGGGCACCCCATCGTTTCGGCGCAGCACCACGTCGTCGATCATGCCCGTGGTCGGCCCGGCGAGTGCGTCGACGAAGGTGACCGACCGACCCGTGCCCCGCAGCCGGAGCGCGGGGCGACGCCCGTCGGCCTCGCGTCGTGCGCGCTCCGACTCGGTGAGGTCGCGGCACACGCCGGGGTAGCGGCCGACCACCCCATGAGGCGCTGCCGCCGCCTCGGCGATCTCGCGGCGCGTGCAATAGCACCGGTACACCAACCCCGCTTGTTCGAGCCGGCCGATCGCAGCGTCGTAGCGGTTGAAATGGTCGGAGGAGCGTTCGACGTCGCCGTCCCAGTCGATGCCGAGCGAGCGGAGGTCGTCGAGTTGGCGCACCGCATTGGCCTCCGACGAGGTGACTCGGTCGAGATCGTCGATCCGCAGCGTGAAGCGTGCGCCGTCGTGGCGGGCCCACAGCCACGCGACGAGTGCTGTGCGCAGGTTGCCGAGGTGCAGGTCGCCGGTTGGGCTCGGCGCGAAACGTCCCGATGGCACGGGCCCAGTCTCGCCGATCGGGAGCGCACCTGCGGCCCGCGCCGGTAGGGTCGAGCGGGGCCGTCGGGGCAGGCGGCGAAGGGGAAGGGGAGAGCGATGTCGGCGAACGCACCTCGGGCGGTTCCGGGAATCCACCACGTCGCCTATGCGACCCGTGACACCGCTGCGACGGTGCGCTTCTACGAGGAACTGCTCGGGTTCCCGCTGGTGAACACCGAGATCGACGGTGGGCCCGACGGGTTCATGCGGCACCTCTTCTTCGACACCGGCGACGGTGTGTGCATCGCCTTCTTCGAACTGCACAACATGGGTGAACGGGCCGACTTCGATACGGCCGTGTCGACCGCGGCCGGCCTGCCCGTGTGGGTCAACCACATCGCGTTCGGCGCGACCGAGGAGCGCCAGCGCGCCGTGCGGGAGCGCCTCGATGCCGCCGGAATCGAACCGCTCATGGACATCGACCACGGGTGGTGTCACTCCCTGTACTACCTCGACCCCAACAACATCATGATCGAGTTCTGCCGCGACACTCCCGGAATCGAAGCCGATCCGGCGACGGCGCACGAACTGCTGACGGCCACCTCGCGTCCGCGTCCCGCAGCGAAGGTGACCCTCCACGAAGGAGCGTCCCATGCCCCGACTCCGTGAAGTCCCGCGCTCCGAGGTGAGCGCGCCGGTCGTGGAGATGATGTATCAGTTCCTGTTCGCCGATCGCGACCCGGTGGCCGAACCGGGTACGACGACCGGCACGCCAGGCGACTGGTGGACCGTGTTTGCGCTGGTTCCCGACATCTTCGAGCATGCGGTGCAGGGGTTCGGGATCTATCGCAGTTCGAAACGGTTCCTCGACCCTGAGTTGCGCGAGCTCGGCCAAACCAGGGCCGGCTGGGCTGTCGGTAGCCAGTTCGTGTTCTCGCAACACTCCAAGTCGTGCCGCCTGCTCGGCATGAGCGACGAGAAGATCGCGGCGATCGCGTACTGGCAGAGCTCGGAACTGTTCGACCAGCGCGAGCGGTCCGTGTTGGCCTATACCGACGCGCTCGCGCTGCAGAGCGGGCGCATGCACGACGGGCTCTTCGATGCGTTGCGCGCCCATCTCTGCGACGAGGAGATCCTCGAACTCACCTACATCATCGGCCTGTACGTGATGCACGCGATCATGAGCCGGGCGCTGCGGACCGAGTGGGACGACCGCGACGACCCGATCGTCGAGATCGAGTCGCCTGCCGGGTTCGCCGGCTACGAGGTAGGTGCGGTCGTCCGCGGCGGGGTCGAATGAGCACGACCGCCGGTCAGGCCGACGCATCCGATTCCCCGGTCACGATGAACCCGGCCGAGGCCGATGCACTCCTCGAGTCGGTCATCTTCGACGACGAGGGCCGCCAGGACCCGGTGCCGGTCTACCGTCGGCTGCACGCCGAGTCGCCCTGGTGGCACTCCACCTACGGCATGACCGTCGTGTCGCGCTACGACGATGCGCTCGCGACGTTGCGCAATCCCCGATGGGGCCGCCCGGAGCCGGGCATGGACCTGCCCGCTCCGTTCGGCCAACCCCCCGGCCGCGTGCGTGTGGTGCAGCCGTCGCGCACGATGCTGCTGCTCAACCCGCCCGACCACACCCGCATCCGGGGTCTGGTGAGTCGTGCCTTCACGCCGCGTCGGGTCGACGATCTTCGTCCGCGGATCGCGGCGCTCCTCGATCCGATCCTCGATGCGGCGGCGCAGCGCGGATCGATCGAGCTGATGGCCGAGCTCGCGGTGCCGTTCCCGGTCGCGGTGATCTCCGAGTTGATGGGCGTGCCGCACGATGAGACCGGAAGGTTCGTGTCGCTCGTGCGTGACACCACAGCGTTCATCGACGCGGCGGCCGATGGCGAGGCAATCGAGCGTGCCACGACGTCGGCGATGGAGCTCGCCGGCTACTTCGTGGGGCTGATCGAGGAGAAGCGTCGCACGCCCGACGACGGGCTGCTGAGCGCGCTCATCGAGGTTGAGGCCGAGGGCGACCGGCTCAACCTCGAGGAACTCGTGTCGAACACGATGCTGCTGTACGCCGCCGGGTTCGAGACCACGTCGAACCTGATCGGCAACGGTGTGTGGGCGCTGCTGCGTCACCCCGACCAGCTCGACCGGCTGCGTGCCGACCGGTCCCTGCTGCCCTCCGCGGTGTGGGAGGTCCTGCGCTATGACAGCCCGGTGCAGCTGAATGCCCGCACCGCGCTCGGCGACGACGAGTGCTTCGGCGAGCCGGTCGAGCGCGGCACCCAGGTGATGGTGCTGCAGGGAGCCGCGAATCACGACGCGACCGTCTACACCGATCCCGATCGCTTCGACGTGGGGCGGTTCGTCGCCTCCGACGTGGCGCCGCCGCTCAGCTTCGGCTTCGGGGCGCACCACTGCCTGGGAGCGCACCTGGCGCGCGCCGAGGGCGAGATCGTGTTCGCCGAGTTGCTCCGGCGCTTCGAACACTGGGAACTCGACGGCCCGACGCCCCGCTATCGCCCGAGCTTCACGCTGCGGGGGCTCGACTCGATGCGTGTCGCCCTGGCCTGACAGCAGCCGGACAGCGACCCGATCTGACTGACCCGCCGTGACTCGACCGGCGGAGCGGCGGAGCGCGCCGACGTCAGATGCCTTCCTTGCGGGCGCGGAGCACCAGCGTCGCGGGCACCCAGGCGTCGAGCGGGCTGCGGTAGGGGGAGTCGGGCGAGCGGTCGGGCTCCGGTTCGAGGAACGTGTCGACGCGGAAGTTGGTGCGCTGGAGCGCGAGGAACACGTCGGAGGCGCGGTGCGGCTGCACGTCGCCGGCGGCGTCGCCGACGGACCAGCCGACGGTCGATCCGTCGAACGCCGTGCGAGCGAGGCGGACCCGGCCGTCGTCGTCGCTCTCGGTCATCAGGTGGAGCGGGTGCGGAAGCGTGATGACGATCGTCGCCTCGGGCCGCAACACACGGTGCACCTGACGGAAGACCCGCTGCAGATCCCA
The DNA here is from genome assembly GCA_016703525.1 of Actinomycetota bacterium. GTDB lineage: Bacteria > Actinomycetota > Acidimicrobiia > Acidimicrobiales > Microtrichaceae > JADJBW01. The sequence goes on from JADJBW010000001.1 coordinate 176,870, forward strand.
CACACCTGCGAGCGAATACACCGCGAGGGCGACATCGATCTGATCTGCTCGCACGAAGGGCAGTTCGGCCAGGTCGGACTGGTGGAACTCGACCCGAACATCGTGCTCCTCCGCCAGGCGCCGCGCGGCGGCGACCCGCTCGGCCGACGGATCGACCGAGATGACCTTCGCGCCCGCTCGTGCCAGGGCCACGGCGTTCGCGCCGTTGCCACACCCGAGTTCGAGCACGCGGCGACCCTCCACCGATGCCACGAGTCGGCCGTGCGTTCCGTCGACCAGGTCGGGTCCGAGCCGAATCGCCGCGGTGTCGGGCGTCGATCCGACGGGGAACGCCACCGAGGGAATGCCGGGGGTGTCGCTCGGGCTGTGAACGAGCGTCGGCCTGGGCGACAGGTTGCCGGCGGAGGGGTGACGTGGAGCGGGTGGTCGAGGCAAGGTCGGCGGTGTCACGAATCAACTCTGTCCGATTCGGCACCGTCGCCCGCGGATGCCCACCCGCCCCGCTGCGGAGCGCGACCGCCCCAACTCACGCGGTGCCGGCGGCGAAGTCCTCGACCATCTGACGTGCGATGTCGTCGTGATGCTGCACCGGCGGGCTCTTCATGAAGTAGGCCGACGCACCCTCGACCGGACCGCCGATGCCGCGGTCGAGCGCGACCTTGGCGCAGCGCAGTGCATCGATGATGACACCCGCCGAGTTGGGCGAGTCCCAGACTTCGAGCTTCAACTCCACGTTGAGCGGCACGTCGCCGAAGTTGCGGCCCTCCAGGCGGATATAGGCCCACTTGCGGTCGTCGAGCCATTCGACGTGGTCGGACGGGCCGATGTGTACGTCGCGGGCGTCGATCGGGTTGTCGAGCTGACTGGTGACGGCCTGGGTTTTCGAGATCTTCTTCGACTCGAGACGCTCGCGCTCCAACATGTTCTTGAAGTCCATGTTGCCGCCCACATTGAGCTGGTAGGTCCGGTCGAGCACCATGCCGCGGTCTTCGAACAGCCGAGCGAGGATCCGGTGCACGATCGTTGCGCCGACCTGGCTCTTGATGTCGTCGCCCACGATCGGCACGCCGGCCGCGGTGAACTTCGCCGCCCACTCGGGGTCGGAGGCGATGAACACCGGGATGGCGTTGACGAAGGCGACCCCGGCGTCGAGGCATGCCTGCGCGTAGTACTTCTGCGCTTGCTCCGAGCCGACGGGCAGGTAGCTCACCAGCACGTCGGCCTGCGCGTCCCGGAGGGCCTGCGCCACATCGATCGGTTCGGCCGGCGACTCCTCGCAGGTGAGGCGGTAGTACTTGCCGAACCCGTCGAGGGTCGGGCCCCGCTGCACCGTCACACCGGTCTCCGGCACCGGCGCGAATCGGATCGTGTTGTTCTGTCCGGCGAAGATCGCCTTGGCCGTGTCGATACCGACCTTGGTCGCGTCGACGTCGAACGCGGCGACAAGGTCGATGTCGCGGATGTGGTAGCCGCCGAGCTCCACGTGCATGAGCCCGGGAACGTCGTCGTTCGGGTCGGCTTCGCGGTAGTACTCAAGCCCCTGGATCAGCGAGCTGGCGCAGTTGCCGACCCCGGCGATCGCCAGCCGGATTCGTGAACCGTCGGTGTGATTGGTGGTCATGTGGAGGTACCTCCGGAGGGAGAGGCCGCGACATCTGCGACGGCCGGGTCGAGGGAATCGGGTGCCGGGTGCAGAGCAGCTCGCTCGGACATGAGCAGCTCCTCGAGCCAGGCGCGTTCGCGCTGCGCCCGCTCGTTCTGGAAGGCAACGAGCGAGCGGCGATAACGATCGAGTTCGTCGGTCGGGCACGGCGCGGCGCCGCGCCGCGCGGTGCGGCCGCGGCGCTCGTCGGCCATGTGATCGAGCGAGCGCAGGCGAGCTTCGAACAGGCTGATCCGTCGTTCCGGCGACAGGTGTCGACAGAAGGCGACGCGAACGGCGAAGGAACGATCGTCGCCGTCGGGATCGTCGAGCAGGTCCGCGAGGCGGCTGCTGCCGCCATCGGTGATCGAGTACACCTTGCGGGCGCGCGGCGACGGCGACCCGCTGCGCGAACGCGTCCGGGCGCGAAAGGCGGCGACCTCCGCACCGAGCGAGGGCATGGGCGGTGCGGCCGGCGCGACCGCGTCGTCGACCACGACATGCCCGGCTCGTTCGAGCCGAGACAGCGCGGGATACAGCGAGCCGAACGACACCGACGACCAGGGGCCGATCACGTCGGTGATGCGCTTCTTCAGTTCGTAGCCGTGGAGGCTGCCGTCGCTGAGGACGCCGAGGATCGCCGTTTCGAGCACCGCCGTACGCTAGCGCGTCGATATATCGGATGACTGCATCGATTCGATATAACGCCTCGCGAGGCCCCGCGTGGCACACGTTGAGCGGTTGGTTCTCACTACCCTGATCTCCGTGCAGTTCCCCTCCACACGCGGTGAGGGCCGCCCCGGCGGAGCCCCCGGAGTGGTCGACTACCGCCTCGACCGCCGACGGCTGTTGCGCGCGTTTCGCGCCGGCTCGCTCGACCGGGAGGACGTGTGCGACGCGCAGATCGAGTTGCTGCGCGTCGCCAAGAACTACTCATCAGCGGCGCCGGTGCGGTGTCCCGTGTGCGACGAGCGATCCCTGCGCCACGTTCGCTTCGTGTTCGGACCACGACTCCCGGCGAACGGTCGGTGCATCAACTCCGCCGCCGAACTCGAACGGCTGGCGCAGAAGTCGGGCACGTACCACTGCTACCTCGTCGAGGTGTGCCTGGACTGTCGCTGGAACCACTTGCTCTCCACGTTTCCGCTGCGTTCGCAGCGGAGCGCCTGACCCGTGCCGTCGACCCCGAAACCCTCTGCGCCCCGCCAGGCGCGCGTCGCCAAGCCCGCCGGCGGCGCTGCGCGACGCCAGCCGTCTCGGGGCTCGGGCCGCCCGCCCGGGAAGGCACCGACGAAGCCCGCAGGCCGGGGCGGTCGCCGAGCGGCAAGCCGGTCGGCCGAGCTGGCGCTCCTGGGCGCACTGCGTCGCGGGCTGTATGTGGTGGTGCTGTTGTCGGTCGGGCTCGTCGGCGGCGGGTTCGCCGTGCTGAACTCCGTCGAGATCCCCGCCCCGGTCCGCACGCTCAAGACCACGTCGCTCGTGTGCTTGTCCGACGTGGCGGACGGCGCCTGCGGCCAGTCGAACAGCGTGGCGCGGTTCTTCTCCGGCGAGAATCGGGTCAACGTCAAGCTCTCCGAGATGTCGCAAACCCTCATCGACGCCGTCGTCGCAGGTGAGGATCGTTCGTACTTCCGCCACGCGGGCGTCGACCCCACGGGTATCGCCCGAGCGCTCTATCAGGACGTGCGCGGCAGCGGCGTGCAACAGGGCGGTTCGACGATCACGCAGCAGTACGTGAAGAACGTGTACCTCACGTCGGAGCGGACGATCACCCGGAAGATGAAGGAAGCGGCGATCGCGCTCAAGCTCGAGCGCAAGTTCTCGAAGGCCGAGATCCTCGAGCGCTATCTCAACGAGGTGTACTTCGGTCGCTCCGCCTACGGCGTGGCCGCTGCGGCGAGGACCTACTTCGGTAAGGAGGCGAGCCAGCTCGATGTGGCCGAGTCGGCCTACCTGGCAGGGTTGCTACGCGCACCCGAGAAGGCCGATGCCGAACGTCATCCCGACGAGGCGACCCGGCGCCGGCACACCGTGTTGGTCGCAATGCTCGAGGAGCAGTACATCTCGAAGGCGCAGTTCGACGAGGCCGACCGGCGTCCCTGGGAAGGCCACGTGGCGCCGCGCCGCGCCAACACGACCGGCACCGAGGTGACCGCCGACTTCGAGTCGGTCGGGGGCCGGTACGTCATGGAGTGGGTTCGCAAGCAACTCATCGGCCTGCCTTCGGTGGGCGAGAACGCGCTCTTCGGCAAGGGCCTCAAGGTCTATCTGACCATCAACCCGAACCTGCAGCGTGAGGCGAACGCGGCGGTGACCTCCACGCTCAGCAACCCCGAGACCGATCCGTCGGCCTCGCTCGTGTCGCTCGACAAGGAGGGCCGGATCATCGCGATGATCGGCGGCCAGGACTTCGAGAAGTCCCAGGTGAACCTGGCGCTCGGTCGTGCCGGCGGCGGTTCCGGGCGCGGGGCGGGCTCGACGTTCAAGGCGATCGCCCTGGCCGAGTACGTGCGGCAGGGCAACTCGGTGAAATCCGAGATAGCGGCCCCTCCGGTGATCGTGTTCCCGAAGGCGAACGACGGCAAGGACTGGGAGGTCAAGAACTTCGAGGACGAAGACCTCGGCGTCACCACGATCGACAACGCCACCTGGCACTCGTCGAACACCGCCTACGCGCAGATCATGCGGCAGATCAAGCCGGCGGGCTTCGCGGAGATGGCCGCCAAGCTCGGCATCACCGCGCCGGTCAAGAAGGTGCAGTCATCGGTGCTCGGCACGACCGACGTGTCGCCGCTGGAGATGGCGACGGCCTACTCGACCTTCGCGAACCGAGGCGTCCGCAACCAGCCCTGGATCATTCGGCGCGTCGAGAACGCCCAGGGCGAGGTCATCTACGACGGCGCGGCGAACCGTGCGTCCGAACGAGCGATCGACGAGGGCGTGGCCGACACGGTGAACTCGGTGCTCACGGGCGTCATCAAGTCGGGGACCGGCAAGGGTGCCGGCTTCCGTCGCACCGCCGCCGGGAAGACCGGAACCACGCAGGACTTCAAGGATGCGTGGTTCGTCGGCTACACCTGCTCGGTCACCACGTCGGTGTGGATGGGCTACCAGGGCGACGGCACGTCGGTGCCGACCATGGAGAACGTACGGGGCAAGAAGGTCACCGGCGGCAGCTTCCCGGCCGACATCTGGCGCAACTACATGAAGGTCGCCAACCAGGACGCGCCGGACTGCGAATTCCCGCCGACCGACGCCGGCAAGACCGTCGGTGTGGCCGACCCGAAGTACACCACCACGTCGAGCACGAGCTCCACGACGTCCTCCACGTTGCCCAGCACCACCACCACGACGATCGAGTCGACGCCGACGACGGCGAGCCCCAAGCCGACGTCGACGGCCGCCCCCACGACGGCCGCGCCCGGCGCCTGAGAAATCCCTCCTTTTCACCACGGGCGCTCCGTCGTACAGTGACGGCGACGGCCGGCAGCCGCGTGGCGCCGGACCTGGCAACTCAGGAGGTGCTCCTATGAGCAGTTCGCTGTCCACCGTGACGTCTCGTCGCCCGGTGACGGTTCCGGCAGTCCGGTCGCACAAAGTGCGCGCCGGCTCCGACCCGTTGGTGATGGTCACCGCGTACGACGCGCCCGGCGCCCGAGCCGCCGACGCAGCGGGCGTCGACCTCATCCTCGTGGGCGACTCGGTTGCCATGGTCGTGCTCGGGTACGACGACACACTGTCGGTGACCATCGACGACATGGCCCATCACACCGCGGCGGTCGCCCGGGCCAAGCCCGCCGCGCTGATCGTCGGTGATCTCCCGTGGATGAGCTACCACGTGTCGGCCGCGGACTCGGTTCGCAATGCGGCCACGCTGATTCGTGCCGGTGCGCAGTGCGTGAAGCTCGAGGGCGGAACGAAGCGCATTCCGATGATCGAGGCGATCGTCGACGCCGAAATCCCGGTGATGGGCCACATCGGACTGACGCCGCAGTCGATGCACGCGATGGGTGGCTTCCGGGTGCAGGGCCGCGAGTCCGAGGCAGCGCTCCAGTTGGTCGCCGACGCCAAGGCGCTGCAGCATGCCGGCTGCTTCGCGATCGTCATCGAGGGGGTGCCCGACGAGGTGAGCGCCATGATCACCGCAGCGCTCGACGTCCCGACCATCGGAATCGGCGCCGGTCCGCGCTGCGATGGCCAGGTGCTGGTGATGCACGACCTGCTGGGGATCGAGGATCGGCTCGCCCCGAAGTTCGTGCGTCGCTACGCCGACCTGCGTTCTGCGTCGGTCGAGGCGATCGCGGCCTACGCCGCCGACGTGCGCACGGGTGCGTTCCCCTCGGCCGACGAGAGCTACCACCTGACGGCCGACCAGGCCGAGGCGATGGCGCTCTACGGATCGACGAGCTGAGTCCTTCCGCGGCCGGACCGGATCCGGCCCTCTCGCTGTCGGTGGGGTCTGCGACGATGGCGTCGTGCCCTCCACCGCCACTACAGTCACCAAGCCGGTTTTCCGGCACCCTGCTCCGGACCGTCCGGAGCCCTCGGTTCTCCCGGGGTCCACAGGGAAGGAGCGCTGCTGATGCGCGCTTACGAACTCATGGTGATCGTCGACGCCGATGTCGATGACGCCGGGGTGAAAGCGGTGAACTCACGAATCGGCGAGCTGATTGCTGCCGATGGGGGCGAGGTCGTCAAGACCGACGCCTGGGGTCGTCGTCGCTACGCCTATCCGATCAAGCACAAGCTCGAGGGCATCTACACGGTGTTCGACATCGCCACCCCGGCGTCGAACCTCGACGAACTCGATCGCTTCCTCCGCCTCGCGGACGACGTCGTTCGCCACAAGATCATCCGGCTGCCCGACAGCGAAGCTGAGCGGCGCGGTCTGCTCGGCACAGCGGCCGGCTAGCCACAATCGAAGGAACGATTCCCATGGCCAACGGCAACAACGTCGAACTGACCGGCAACGCCACTCGCGATCCCGAACTGCGCTTCACCCCCAGCGGACAGCCGGTCGCGACCTTCGGCCTTGCAGTGAACCGTCGGTGGCAGAACCGACAGACCCAGCAGTGGGAGGAAGCGGTGTCGTACTTCGACATCGTGTGTTGGGGGCAGCTTGCGGAGAACGTGGCCGAGTCCATCACCAAGGGCACCCGCCTGATGGTGACGGGTCGGCTCGACCAGCGCACCTGGGAGACCCAGGAGGGCGACAAGCGCTCCAAGGTCGAGATCGTGGCCGACGAGGTCGGTCCGAGCCTGCGCTGGGCAACGGCAAGCGTGACCAAGAACGAACGTCGTGGTGGGTTCGACGGTGGTGCCGGTGGAGGTGGCGGTCAGTCCGCACCTGCGCCGAGCGCTCCGCCGCCCGCATACGACTATGACGAGGAGCCTTTCTGATGAAGCCGAAGCGATCGTCCAAGGGACGTGACGCCGCCCGCAGGGGTGGCAAGAAGAAGGTCTCGGTACTCAATACCGAGCAGGTCGAGTACGTCGACTGGAAGGATGTGAACCTGCTGCGTCGGTTCATGTCCGACCGCGCCAAGATCCGTGCCCGGCGTGTGAGCGGCAACGACAGCCAGCAGCAGCGTGAGGTGGCCCGGGCCATCAAGAACGCACGCGAGATGGCCCTGTTGCCGTACACGAGCCGGGTCACGACTCAGCGGGGCCGGCCCAGCCGCGACCGCGACGACGATGGCGAACGCCGTCCGCGTCCGCCGCGCGAGGAGCCGGGTCCGATCGAGTTCGAGCCGATCGAGGCCGAGACCGCGACCGAGCAGGCCGAAGGCGCTGAGGAGGTGGCGTCGTGATCCCGGTCAAGCTGATCCTGCGTTCCAATGTCGATGGTCTCGGCAAGCGCGGCGACGTGGTCGAGGTTGCGCCCGGGTACGCCCGCAACTACCTGACGCCGCGCGGCCTCGCGATCCCGGCGAGCGAGGGCGCCCTCGCGCAGGCCGAGCAGATGCGCCGCACGCGCATGCTCAAGGACGCGAAGGACCGCGAATCCGCCGAGGAAATCGCAAAGGTCCTCGTGCCCACCACCATCACGCTCAAGGCGCGTGCGGGCGGTGGCGGCAAGCTGTTCGGCTCCGTCTCGGCGGCCGACGTGGTTGCCGCGATCGCGGCGCAGACCCGCATCGAGATCGATCGGCGCAAGGTGCGCGTGACCGATCACATCAAGACCACCGGCGAGCATCAGGTGCAGATCCGTCTGCACAGCGATGTTGAGTTCCCGGTGACGGTCTCCGTCGCCGCCGGCTGACGATCAGGCCACATCGATGACACCGCGGTGGGCCACCCGGTTCGGGTGGCCCACCGCCGCGCCCTCGCCACAGGAGGTGCGGTGGTGCTGCCGCAGGTGCTCGGCGGCAGGTGCTCCATGTCCACCGCTTGTCCCCACCATCCACCGGTTGTCCACCGATGACCCCCACAATTTCCACATGACATCCACGGGCTGTCCCCTGGCTGCCCACAGGCGGGTGCGACAACGATGAACCACATGGTCAACGGAGGGGCGCAGAACGCACCCGGCGGTCGCGTGCCGCCCCACAACCTGGCCGCCGAAGAGTCGTTGCTCGGGGCGATGCTGCTGAAGCAGACGGCGATCGCCGACGCGGTGCAGACCGTCAGCACCGACGACTTCTACAAGCCGGCACACGGTCACATCTTCGATGCGATCTCGACGCTCTACGGCGCCGGCCAGGCGGTCGACCCGGTCACGGTGGCCGAAGAGCTCAAGCGTTCGGGCCTGCTCGACGCGATCGGCGGCCCCGCCGTCCTGTTGTCGATTCAGTCGCGCACGCCGGCCGTCTCCAACGCAGGCCACTACGCCAAGATCGTCGAGGAGAACGCGCTGCTGCGGCGGCTGGTCTCCACGGCAAGCGACATCGCCGAGCTCGGGTTCAGCCCGCTCGACGACGTGGCCAAGACGCTCGACGTCGCCGAGTCGATGATCTACGACGTTGCGCAGCGTCGGGTCTCGGACTCGATGGTCGAGTTGCGCGAGCTGCTCGACGCGAGCCTAGACCGGCTCGAACAGCTCTACGAACGAAGCGAGACGATCACCGGTACGCCGTCGGGCTACCACGAGCTCGACGAGCTGACGGCGGGTTTGCAGCCCAACGCCCTGATCGTGGTGGGCGCCCGCCCCGCCATGGGCAAGACCTCGTTCGCTCTGGGCGCGGCCGCCAATGCGGCGATGACGGCCGGCAAGCCGGTGCTCTACTTCTCGCTCGAAATGGGTCACCTCGAACTGACCCAGCGCCTCCTCGGCTCGGAAGGCCGCATCGACGCGACACGGCTGCGCAACGGCCAGCTCAACGAGACCGATTGGACGAAGGTCTCCAAGGCGATGGGCCGTCTGGCCGAGGCGCCGTTGTGGATCGACGACAACCCGAATCTCACGATCATGGAGATCCGGGCGAAGGCACGGCGGCTCAAGAGCAAGGTCGGCGATCTGGGGCTCATCGTGATCGACTACCTCCAGCTCATGAGCGGGCGGTCCAACGCCGAGAACCGACAGGTCGAGATCTCCGAGATCTCCCGCGGCCTCAAGATCCTCGCCCGCGAACTCGAGTGCCCCGTGATGGCGCTCTCGCAGCTGTCGCGTGCGCTCGAGGCACGGGCCGACAAGCGGCCGATGCTGGCCGACCTGCGTGAGTCGGGCTCGATCGAACAGGACGCCGACGTGGTCATGTTCATCTACCGCGACGAGATCTACAACAAGGAGAGCCCGGATCAGGGCACGGCTGAGGTGATCGTCTCGAAGCACCGCAACGGTCCCACGGGCGTCTGTCGGTTGGCTTTCCTCGACTACTGCACCCGGTTCGCCAACATGGCGAAAACCCCCGACTGAGGCGACATTTCCGACCGCTCTCGCCGGAATGCCCGAACGGGAAGGCAGCTGCTCAGGCCGCCTTCCCGTTCTCGCTTTCCAGGACGATCTTGGTTTCGCTCACTCTCTGTGGTGAGGAGCGGTGTGATGAGGAGAAGAAACCACGCTGGGCAGGCGAGGTCAACCCTCGAAGCGCCGTTCGGGTAGATGTACCTATCAAGGCGAAGAAGCGTCTGCCCGAAAGTGCGCGGTGTTGCGCGCCAGACTCCCCCCATGGCGAATCGCCGTCCCTTGCATGATCGCGATGCCCACGGCGGCAGGCCGTCCGGACCGACGTGGTTCGACGGCGATCACGCGCGCGGCGAGGCGTACGACGAGCGGTTCCGCCGGCTCGCCGCCGCCGGCCACGACGTGCACGGCGAAGCCAATTTCGTCATGCGCTGGCGCCCGCGCAGTGTGCTCGACGCAGGGTGCGGCACCGGACGGGTCGCGATCGAACTCGCTCGACGTGGGGTCGAGGTCGTGGGGGTCGACATCGATTGGGAGATGCTCCGCACGGCATGTGCCAAAGAGCCGGAGGTCGCCTGGTATCAGGCCGATCTGGCGACACTGAACGTTCCGGACGAGGTCGAGGTCGAGCCCGAGGTGCCGTCGAGGCGACGCCGCCGACGGTTTGATCTCGCTGTCATGGCGGGCAACGTGTTGCTGTTCGTCACTCCCGGCAGCGAACGCTCGGTGATCGAGCGGGTGACGATGCACCTGCATCACGGCGGCATCCTGGTCACCGGGTTTCAGTTGGTCGACGGCTCGTACGGTCTCGACGACTTCGATGCCGACTGCGCGGCCGCCGGTCTTGCGCTGCACGAGCGGTACGCGAACTGGATGGGGGACCGCTGGCAGGGCTCGGAGAACTACGCCGTGTCGGTGCACCTTCGACCCCGCCCCGAGGGTCTCGGGCCCGACGAAGCCCCGGAGACGCCTGATGACGATCGGGGACCGTCGGTGGCCGGTGAACCCGGGGCGGCCGGAGTGGCCGCGCCCGGCGATGCCGTTGCGACGGGCTCGTCGACCGGCTCGGCAGCCGATCGCTGAGCGCGCTCCCGTCATGGGTCGTGACAGCCGGGCCGTTGCGCACCCGGCGCTGCTCGCTCTCGCCCTGATGTGCGGCGCGCTGCTCGCCGTCGCCGTGGTTGGGTTGCCGGCGGAGCGGGCCACCGGCATTGCGGACGTGCCCGCTCGCACGCCCGCTCGCGAGCTCGACCAGTTCCTCCGCGACTGGCGCGTCTGGCGCACAGCGGAGGTCGTGATCGATGAGACCGAGTTGCGCCGTCTCGCCGACGATCGAGACGCCGGTTCAGGAGGCCTCCGAACGACGACCCGCATCGTGCAGACGTCGACCGAACGCCTCGTCGGCACCGGTGACGATGTCGCCGGTGTGGTGAACGGCCGCGCGGTGGGCTGTGCGGCCGACCCGTTGGGGTGTCGTGACGATGGCCCGGCATCTCGTCGAGCCGACCTGACCGACGAGATGGCGGCGATTCGCGCCGAGCTCTCCGGGCCGCGACCGCGCTACCGGCTTCGTGCCATCGACGGCGGGTGCTACCTCATTCGCCGGATCCGTGCGCGCTCGTCGATTCGATGGGGCGAGCGCGCCGAACTGTGCTTCGACCGCCGCACCGGCGTGTTCCTCAGTGAACGCATCGAGTCCGGCGGCGTGGTCATCGATACCCGACGTTGGGTGCGCGCCACGCAGGTGGACCGTCGCTGTTCACGCTGCCCGCAACGCCGGCGGAACCGCCGAACGCCGTCACGGGCGGCGAGGGGGTGACGATTACGATGGGTCCCGACGAATCGACGTGAACTCGTCTGCATCGAGCGCTCGGGCGAGCCGGCCCAGGTAGACCGAGCGGGGCACGGTCACGACCCCCAGCGATTCGAGGTGCGGAGTGGACCACTGCACGTCGAGGATCGCGTTCGGGGTGGCCGACAGTCGCTCCACGAGCGCGACGAGCGCGACCTTCGACGCGTCGCGCTCCGAATGGAACATCGATTCCCCGGCGAACAGGCCGCCGATCTGTACGCCGTACAGTCCCCCGACCAGCCGGTCGTCTGCCCAGGCCTCGACGCTGTGCGCGATGCCGAGCCGGTGCAGCCGGCCATAGGCGGCGATGATCGGCCGACTGATCCAACCGTGTGGCCGGCGTGGGTCTCCGCAGCGCCGGATCACCTCGTCGAACGCGGTGTCGACGCGAATCTCGTAGCGGCGAACGGAGCGGCGCAGCGAGCGCGACGCCCTGAGCGCGTCGAGTGGAAGCACCGCCCGCGGGTCCGGTGACCACCAGCCCACCATCCCTCGCCGGTTGATCGGCATGGGGAACATGCCGCGGCAGTAGGCCGTGACGAGCGTGGCGGCCTTGAGGTCGGCCCCGACGGCGACGAGGTCGCGGGGTTCGTCGTCGTCGTTACCGCCGCTGACCCCGTCGGTGGCGGGGGCAGCGTCGTGGAGGAGCCACGAATCAGGGAGGTTCCACGGGCATGCACCGACACCCAGCCGGTCACACCAGCGCTCGGCCAATCGGCCGAGCCCGTCGGCTTCGATGACGTCGCTCAGCGCTGGTAGTCGTAGAAGCCTCGGCCGGACTTGCGACCGAGGTGGCCGGCCGAGACCATGCGACGCAGCAGCGGAACCGTCGAGTAGTTCGGGTCGCGGAACTCGTCGTAGAGGGCGTCGAGGATGGCCAGCGAGGTGTCGAGGCCGACGAGGTCGAGCAGGGCGAGCGGGCCCATCGGGAAGTTGCAGCCGCCCTTCATCGCCGTGTCGATGTCGTCACGCGACGCCGTGCCGTTCTCCAGCATCCGAACGGCGTTGTTGAGATACGGGAACAGCAGCGCGTTCACGATGAAGCCCGCGCGGTCGGCCACTTCGACCGGGTTCTTGCCGCAGTCGGCTGCGAACTGCTTGGCCTGCGCGATCGTCTCGTCGGACGCCGTGAGGGGACGAACCACCTCGACCAACGACATGGCGGGCGCCGGGTTGAAGAAGTGAATGCCGCAGAAGCGATCGGCGCGGCCGGTCTCGACCGCCATCTCGATCACGGGGAGCGTCGACGTGTTGGTCGCAAGGATGGCGCCCGCCTTGACGGCGTGGTCGAGTTCGAGGAACAGCGCCTTCTTCGTGGCGAGATCCTCGACCACCGACTCGATGACGAGGTCGCAGTCCGCGAGGTCTGCGATCCGCTCGGTGCCGCTTACCCGACCGAGCACGGCGTCGCGGTCCTCTTCGCTCAGCCGACCCTTGTCGACCTGGCGCTGCAGGGACTTCTCGAGCCCGGCGATGGTGGCGTCAGCGGTCGCCTGGTGGCGTGACCGAAGGACCACGTCGAATCCTGCCTTTGCGGCCACCTCGGCGATGCCCGACCCCATGATTCCCGAACCGCAGATGCCAACGCGCTTGATCATGTGCGTCAAGCTACCGGCCGCCATTGCGGCGCGGCGAACCGAACGCGGCGGTTTGGTGCGCTGGCTGTTCGGGGCGCAGACTCGTGTCGTGGATGATCTCACCTCCTTGGCGTTGCGGGCGCGACGGCGATCGAGGGGCGCTCGACGGTTTCGTCGAGCGTGTCCAACCCGACGTGTGGCGCCTGTGCCGGCGGCTCGTCGGTCCGTCCGGGGCCGACGACGCGTGCCAGGATTCGCTCATCCGCGCGATGGGGTCGCTTCGGACGTACCGCGGTGAGTCGAGCGCACGGACCTGGGCGCTCGCGGTGACTCGTCGCACGTGTATCGACGTGATTCGACGACGCGAGCGTCAGCGCCGGCTGATGGATCGACTGACGGCTCGGCCGATCGAGGTCGGAACGGCCGGGGATCAGACGATCGAACTCGACAGCCTGGTGCAGGCCCTCGATCCCGATCGGCGGCTCGCGTTCGTGCTGACCCAGGAGTTCGGGCTTTCCTACGAAGAGGCGGCGACCGTCTGCCATTGCCCGTTGGGCACCATTCGGAGCCGCGTCGCGAGGGCGCGCGCCGAGCTGGTCGACCAGCTGCGCGAGCCGGTGTTGGACGTGGTGTGATCTGGGTCGCGGCCACCCTGCAGTTGGTCGTCGCGATCGCCGGCATCGTGCTGGCGCGGACGGTGCCATCGCAGGAGCTCGCGTCAGGGCCCGTGGAGAGTGGCGCGTCCGCCGAGTCAGCGCGAGTGCGCCGCGCGGGAGCCGCCGTGGCGATGGTCGCGGCGGGGTGCGTCGGGCTGGCGGCGGCGCTCGTGCGCCTACTCCTGCTCGACACGACGATGTGGACCGGGTCGGCCGCGGGTGTCGTTGCGGTCGCCAGCGGAGTCGTGTCGGTCGGCGCGATCGCGTTGAGCGTGGCCGCCGCGGTTCGCGCCCGACGCGCCCTCACCCACGGCGTTGCCGTCGGCGAGCCGACCGACGCCAGCGCCGCGCCGTCGGGCGCCGTGCGGTGGCGCGGTGCGCTGATCGCGGCCTTCGCCGGCGTGGCGCTCGCTGCCGGCGTGGCCCTCGCCGTGGGTGACCCCGGTCCCGTGATCCGCTACGCGGGGCCGTTCGTGCAGCGCCAGTCGATCGCGGGTGGGGAAGTGGAGGTCGAGATCTTCCCCACGAGGGTCGGCCGCAACGAGGTGCACGTGTACGCCCGACGGTCGACCGGCACACTCATGGGCGATATCGAGGGGTTCACCGTTCGGGTACGTCCCGACCCGGGTGCGTCGCCGATCGCAGCCAAGGTGACGACCATCACCGGCGGCCATCTGATTGCGATCGCGCAACTCGACAACCCGGGAGCGTGGACCGTGGATGTGGTGGGAACGCTCGACGGCGCCCCCCTGCGGGTGCGTTTCACGGTGCCGGTGGGCGCCTGAGCGCCCCTATCATCGACACGGTTCACCCACCCGCCGACCACCGGAGCGCTCGATGACTGGAACCTTGGCCCTGGTGGGCGGAGCAGCGTGGACCGAGGGCTGCAGCTTCGACGCCGAACTGCTTCGCGTCTCCGGCGGTGACCGGGTCGTGGTTATCCCGACGGCCGCGGCGTACGAGCAGCCGCGGGCCGTTGTCGAGACGGCGACGGCCTGGTTCGGCCAACTCGGCGCATCGGTCGAAGCGGTGTGGGCGCTGCGACGCTCCGACGCACTGGCCCCCGGTGTGGCAGATCCCGTGCGCGACGCCCGGTTCGTCTACATCTCCGGCGGTTCGCCCATGCACCTGCGGTCGGTCCTCAAGGACACGCCGCTGTGGGACGCGATCGTCGACTGCTGGCACCGCGGCGGTGTGGTCGCGGCCTCGGGTGAGGCGGCGGCGGTGCTGTGCACCCACATGGTCGACAACCGCGGTGGGGCCTTCACGGTGGGCCTCGACCTGCTGGACGGGATCACGGTCATCCCGCGATTCGGTCAGTGGTCGGGCGACAAGCTGCATCGCACGGTGCGGCTGGCGCCGCATCACGTGACGGTGGTCGGCATCGACGAACGCACGGCGCTCATCTGGGAGGACGGTTCTTGGCGAACCGAGGGGGCGGGAACGGTTGGGGTGTTCGTCGACGGGCACCGAGTCGAACTCGACGCGGTGCCGTCGGGGGGGGGGGGGGCCGGTGTGACCTCGACGCCGCTCGGCGCGAGCCGAGACCCGTCGCTGCTCAGGACTCGGTGATCGTCACCGACGTCATCGTCACCAACGTGCTCGGGGTGTCACCGGACACCTCGACCTTGCCGATCGTGTCGACGACGTCCATGCCTTCGGTGACCGTGCCGAACAGCGAGTATTTCGCTTCGCCGCCGACCGCCGCGGTCAGCCCCTTGGCGCCGTCCTCCGACAACACCACGAAGAACTGGCTGCCATTGGTGTTCGGCCCCGAGTTGGCCATGGCGACCGAGTACGGCTTGTAGTCCGATGCCTGCGGCAGTTCGTCCTCGATCTGGTAGCCCGGTCCACCCGAACCCGTGCCGAGCGGGTCGCCGCCCTGGATCACGAAGTCCGGCACGATCCGGTGGAAGACGAGGCCGTCGAAGTAGTGGTACCGGGCGAGCACGACGAAGTTGTTGACCGTCTTCGGCGCCTTCGTCGGGTCGAGCTGGATCGTGAAGTCACCCATCGAGGTCGACACCTGCGCGGTGTAGTGCTTGGCCTCGTCGATGCAGGTCGGCGGTGCCTCGGAGAACTTCTTGACCTCGGGCGACGAGCCGTCGGCCTCGGGACACGGGGTCGCTCCGCTGAGCATCGACGTGGTGGTCGTCGAGCCGGTCGCCCCGGTCGCCCCGCTGGCGCCCGTTGCGCCGGCGGCGGCTGTGGTCGTGGTGGAACTCGACTTGTCCGCGGCCTTGTCATCGTCCTGACCGACGATCACGAGCACCCCGATGACGACGACGAGCACCGCCCCGAGAAGCCCGAGGTTGACGAACCGTCGCTTTCGGGCCGTCGTGAGGGCCTCTTTCCGTGCCGCCTCCGCTCGGGATCGGCTCTGTTCCTTCTGGCGGGCGCGCTTGTCGGTTCCCATAGCGGCCGACACGCTACCAAGCGGCGTGGCGTGGTCCTCGCAGCCCGGCAAGATCGGTGGGCGAGCGGGTCGGCGTCACCGGCTGGGTGGGTGTGTTGGGGCCGCTGGTAGCGTGGCGACCCGTGGCTCGACTGGTGCAGAAGTTCGGCGGCACGTCGGTCGGTGATCCGGAGCGTATTCGCGCGGTTGCCGATCACGTGGCTCGCTGCCGGAGGCGCGGCGACGAGATCGTCCTGGTCGTCTCGGCGATGGGCAAGGAGACCGATGAGTTGCTCCGCATCGCCGCGGAGGTGTCGGCGACCCGGCCGGGACGCGAGATGGACATGCTGATCACGGCCGGCGAACGCAAGGCGATCGCGCTGGTGAGCATGGCCCTGGCCGACATCGGCGTCCCCGCAGATTCGTACACCGGCAGCCAGGCCGGGTTCATCACGGACACGAACCATACCGACGCGAAGATCCTCGAGGTTCGCGCCGACCGGATCGCTGAGACGCTCGCCTCCGGGCGGGTTGCCGTGGTCGCCGGTGCGCAGGGCGTCTCCACGGACCGCGACGTGACGTTTCTGGGGCGTGGTGGCTCGGATACCACGGCCGTCGCGCTTGCCAAGGCCCTCGGCGCCGATGCCTGCGAGCTGTACACCGACGTATCGGGGGTCTACACGACCGATCCCCGCGTGGTGCCCGCTGCGCGCAAGATGTCGCGCATCAGCTTCGACGAACTGTTGGAGATGACGGCGACGGGCTGCCCGAAGCCTGCGATGCGATCGGTGGAGTACGCGCATCGTCATGGAGTGAAGTTGCACGTCCGTTCCGCGTTCACGTGGGAACCGGGGACGTGGGTCGTCGAGGAGGATCCCGATATGGAACACGCCGTCGTCCGAGCGGTCACACATGACCTCAGCGAGGCGAAGATCACCGTGACGGGGGTGCCCGACCGTCCGGGGGTTGCAGCGCGCCTGTTCCGCGCGCTCGCCGATCGCAACGTCAACGTCGACATGATCGTGCAGAACGCGTCGGCCTTGGGCGTGACCGACATCTCGTTCACGGTCCCGCACAGCGATGTGGCAACGGCGACCGACGTGGTCGAGTCGTTGAAGGACGAGCTCGGGGCCGGCGGTGTCGCTGCCGACACGGCGATCGCCCGGGTGAGCGTGATCGGCGCCGGCATGAAGACCAACCCCGGCATCGCCGCGTCGATGTTCGAGACCCTGTCGAACGCCGGCATCAACATCGACATGATCTCCACCTCGGCCATTCGCATCAGCTGCGTGGTCGCGGAACCTCAGGCCGAGGAGGCCGTCGCAATCCTGCACGACGCCTACGGGCTCGACCGCACGGTCGGCTGAACGACTACCGCGCAGATGGCTATTCGTTCGCTGGTCGTCGCGGCGCACCCCTAGCCTTTCCGACATGAACTTCGGACTCTTCGGTGCGACGGGCCAGGTCGGTGGCGTCATGCGGGCGCTGCTGGCCGAGCGGAACCTACCGGTCGACGACCTGCGCTTTTTCGCCTCGGCACGCTCCGCCGGCACCACCCTCGAATGGGCCGGCCGCCGGATCGTGGTCGAGGATGCCGCAACCGCCGACTTCGCGGGGATCGACATCGCGCTGTTCTCCGCCGGCGGCGCGACCTCGAAGGCGCTCGCCCCGACGGTCGCTGCGGCCGGAGCCACGGTGATCGACAACTCGTCCGCATGGCGCATGGATCCCGACGTGCCGTTGGTGGTGCCCGAGGTCAATGCCGATGCGCTGGGGTCGATCCCGAAGGGCATCGTCGCCAACCCGAACTGCACGACCATGGCGGCAATGCCGGTGCTCAAGCCGCTCGATCAGGCGGCCGGCCTGCGTCGCCTCGTGGTCTCGACCTATCAGGCGGTGTCCGGTGCCGGGCTGGCAGGGGTGAGCGAGCTCGCCGACCAGATCCGCGCCGGCGCGGGGGACGACGCGCTCACCGACCTGACCTTCGACGGCGGCGCCGTGACGCTGCCCTCGGGTCCCAAGTTCGCGTCGACCATCGCGTTCAACGTGTTGCCGCTCGCCGGCTCCATCGTCGACGACGGCAGCGAGGAAACCGACGAGGAGCAGAAGCTCCGCAACGAGAGCCGCAAGATCCTGGGCCTGCCCGACCTGGCGGTGAGCGGTACGTGCGTGCGGGTGCCCGTGTTCACGGGGCATTCGCTGTCGATCAACGCCGAGTTCGAGCGTCCGATCACCGCCGATGAGGCCCGCGAGTTGTTGGCTGCGGCACCCGGAGTCGTCCTCGCCGATGTCCCGACGCCGCTCGAAGCTGCGGGCACCGACCCATCGCGAGTCGGCCGAATCCGGCGCGACACCAGCGTCGAGAACGGTCTGGCGTTGTTCGTCTCGAGCGACAACCTGCGCAAGGGCGCGGCGCTCAACGCGATCCAGATCGCCGAGGCGCTGATCGCCCGCGGCTGAGCACCGTTGACGCGGGCTTCGATGCTCGTTCGTCGGTGTGCTAGACCGCGCCGTGATCGATCGTGCGGCGAAGCCTGGAGGTGACCAGTGACGGGGGACAGCACCGAAGCCGGGGACGATCACGCTCCGCCCGGCGGTTCGAGGGCTCGCGTTGTTCGGCCAGGTCGGCGGCGCGTCGACGGGTCAGAGTGCGGCGACGACGCGCCTGCGGGTGCGGAGCGTACTGACCCCGCGCGACCATCCGCTCCCGGTGCCGAACGGATGGTACGGGCTTGTCGGCTCTGCCCAGCTGGGCGACCGCACCGTGGTGTCGATCCGAGCGGTCGGGCGCGACCTGGTGGCCTTCCGCGCCGATGACGGCGCGGCGCGGGTGCTCGATGCGCATTGCCCCCACGCCGGTGCCCACATGGGCGGAGGGTGGATTGAGGGCGACCGGCTCGCCTGTCCCTATCACGGCTGGGAGTACGGGGGCGACGGGCGGTGTCGCCACATCCCCTACCACGATGGGCGCGTACCCGAGCGGGCCGCGGTGCGTTCGTACCCGGTGATCGAGCAGGACGGTTTTGTGTGGTTCTGGTACCACGCCGGTGACGCCGCTCCCGGGTGGGACGTCGACCCGGTACCCGAGGTGAGCGATCCGGACTGGACCGATGCCGTGGTGTACGAGTCGGAACTGGTGGCCGCTCTGCAGGAGATGGGCGAGAACAACGTCGACTACGCACACTTCAACTACGTGCACCGTGCGGGAAAGATCCCGCTCCTGTCGTCGACGTTCACGGTCGACGGTCCTCGATCGCGCGTCGTGGAGGTGCTCGGCGGGGGGACGACGTTCACGCGGGACGCGTGCGGCCCGGGGATCGCGGTGCTGCGCGTGCCCGACACCATGACGATGATCGCCGCGACCACGCCGATCGACCGCGGGAACTGCCGGCTGCGCTGGCACTTCCACTTCCCGAACGCCATGCAGTCGATGGCCGACGATCTGGTCGAAACCGTGATCGGCGACTACGGCCTCGCGGCGGACCGTCCTATCTGGGAGCACAAGGTGTGGCCCGAACGCCCGGTCTTGGTGAAGGCGGACGCGGCGATCGCCGAGTTCCGCCGCTGGTACGCGCAGTTCTACGAGGGCTGACCCTGGGCATGGGGCGTTCGGCGTTCGGCGTTCGGCCGGTAGGACGCCGAACGCCTCTACATCTTGAGACGGTTGCGGGGCGGTAGCTCGGCACGGCCGATCGCGTCGGCGCGTTCGTGCAGCACATCGGCGCTCACGTCGAGATCACGGGCGATGACGAAGTCGCCGCGCTCCACGCCCGCGAGCACGAACGCCGCGAGGTCGTCGAGGTCGGCGATAGGCGGCGGCGCCCCCGTCGCCTCGGTGACCCGCTCGACCAGCTGCGTGAACGACATCGACCCCCGGCCCGGCGCGACGCGAGCGAGGTGGGTGGGCCGGTTGCGCGCCGCCGAGTAGAGACCGGTGTCGAGCAGCCCGCCGGACGGATAGAACACCGACGCGCGCACCGCGCTGCCCGTCTCCACCAACTGGTGTTGCAGCGACTCGGTGAGGCCACTGAGCGCCGCCTTGGATGCCGCGTACACCGATGCGTGCGGCACGGGGGCGACCCCACCGTCCTTCGACGAGGTGACCACGACGTGGCCGCGATGACCGTCGGCCAACATGCGCGGTACGAACGTCGACACGCCGATGGCGGTGCCGAAGACGTTGACGCCGAAGCACCACCGCCAGTCGTTCGGCTCCTGGTCCCAGATCCACCCGCCGCCGCCCGACGTGACCCCGGCATTGAGGAACAGCAGGTCGCAGCGACCGAACCGGTCCCACACGGCATCGGCGAGCGCCGAGACCGACTCCTCGTCGGTCACGTCGGTCCGATGGCCGACGACCGCGCCCGCGTGCCCGGGGTCGAGTTCCTCGACGGTCGTCGCGAGCGCCTCGGATTCGATGTCGGCGATGACCACCCGAGCGCCACCGCCGATGAGCGCGCGGGTGAGCGCCCGTCCGATACCGCTCGCGCCACCGGTCACCACCGCGACCGCGCCGTCGATCCGCAGCGGCTCGAGCATCGCCAGATCGGTCGACGACGTCACGAGGTCGACTCCGCCGGCCAGGTCATGCCGTAGTCGTCGAACCACCATCGCGCGGTGCGCACGGCGTCGTGGGGCGTGCGCAGGTCGGGGTCCTGGCCGAGGTCGCTCGGCCGCGGCCCGATGCGCTCTGCGACACCCTGCAGCGCCGTGCGATCGAGGCGGTAGCACTCGACGGCGTTCAACCCGAGCAGCAGCCGCGTGTCGCCGATCGAGACGTCGCGGAAGTCGGTGCGCAGGCGCTCGCCGGTGTTCGGCCACGAGCCCTCCGGGTGCGGGTAGTCGGTGCCCCACATCAGCGCGTCGATGCCATTGGTGTGGCGGCGACGGATCTCCTCGCGACTCATGGTTGAGGCGCCGATGAACACGTTGGTGCCGATGTACTCCGACGGCAGTCGCTTGATCAGGCCCTTCGTGCGACTGTTGAGCTTCTTCACCTTGCGGTTCGCGCCAAACGTCGTGTCGGCCTTCCACAGCAGGTCACCCAGCCAGTACGACCCGCACTCGACCACGACGTAGCGGAGATCGGGGAACCGATCGAACTTCCCCGACAGCAGGAGCTGCCACAGGATGCGGTGCGTCCAGAACGGCACCTCGAGCACGAACTGGGCCAGGTTCTCGTTGTACGACGCCCAGTCGCCCTCACCCGAATGGGTGTGCACCACCAGACCGGCGTCCGCACAGGCAGCCCAGATCGGGTCGTACATCGGGTGGCCGTACGACGGCTTGTCGTGCCACATCGTGGGCACCATGACGCCGCGAATGCCAGGCCGTCCGGCGAGCCATGCGATCTCGGCCAGCGACTCCTTGACGCCGTGGATAATGGGCACCAGACCGACGCCGGCGCGACGCACGGGGTCGGTGGCGCAGAACTCGGCAAGCCAACGGTTGTGCGCTCGGGCGCCGGCGAACGCGAGCTCGGGGTCGGTGATCTGGCCCGCCGCGAGTCCGGCACCGAACGGCGGCGACTCCTGGCCCGTCACCGAGTCGCCGTCGGCGAAGATGATCTCGCCCGCCACGCCGTCGGCGTCGAGGTACCGGTCGCGGATGGCCGGGTCGGACGCACCGCGCAGCCCCTCCGCGTTGTCGCGCTCCCATGCCTCCACGTAGTCGCCGTTGACCTCCTCGATGAGCACGCGGTGTTGATGGCGGTTCCGGACCCACTCATCGAACTGCGCCCGGTATCGCTGGTCGAGGTACGGCCGGTACTCCTCGGGCTTCAACCCGGCGTGCGTGTCGGACGACACGATCACGTACGGCGCATCGGAGTGGTCGACATCCGCGGTGGACGTTCTCATGGGGCCCCCTTGTCGGCGTTCGCGGCGCGTGAGCGATGCATCGGCGCCCGTCCGCGGCGTCACAGTACTGTCGCCCGCATCCGCTCCGTCGGGCGATCGGACCGAGCCTGCTCGGGCATGGCCCCGGCGTCCGCAGCGGGCGTGACGACCGTGAAGGGGGAGCCGTGGAGCCGAATCTGATCCGACCCGGCGAGGTCGCCGGATGGCCGAAGCTGGTGGTCACGTATCCGACCGATCCCGAGCGGATCGCCGCGCTCCTGCCGCCGGGCCTGGAGCGGTGCGGCAACGCCGAGGTGCAGATCTCCGTCTACTGCGTCCCGGTGCACGGCGAACCGGAGTACGGCGTGTCGATCAAGATCCCGGCGGCGTACCGATCGATCCCCGGCTGGTACACGCTCGGCATCGGCATCGATCAGGAGTCGGCGATCTTCATCAGCCGAGACACGAACGGGCAACCGAAGTACCCGTGCTCGGTGCGGCTCTTCCGACTCGGCGACTCGGTGCACGCGTCGGCGACGCACCAGGGCGTGACGTTTCTGCGTGTCGAGGGACGATCGGCCGGGCCGCCGACGGCACCCGCGAACTCGGAGTTCGCCGACAACGAGTGGTGGATCAAGGTGTCGCGGGCCGTCGGCGGGGCGGAGGGCGAATACGACCTGGAGCCCCGGGTGGTGCGGGTCGCGATGGAAGGAACGACCGTGGCCGAGGAGCCGATCGAGGCCGACGTGGCCCTGGTGTCCTCGGCATGGGATCCGGTCGCCGACCTGCTGCCCCCGCTCGGCCCCCATCGCGTCCGGTTCGTCGCGAACCGGATCGCCTCGCGAACCATCGCCGTCGCCGGCCCGCTCGACCCGGTGGCCTTCTGGCCCTGGACCGACACGATCGGCGGGTCGCGATGGCCGGGCACCCGCGGCGGGCCGATCAGGGCGGCGAGGTGACGTATCGCTGAGCGGCGTCGTCGAGCGACAGCCCGATCTGGTTGGCGAGCGATGCCAGCCACGCGAGTACGTCACCCAGTTCGTGGAGCTGTTGGTCGACGGTGCCTTTCCGCACGGCCTGGGCCAACTCGCCGACCTCCTCGCACAGCCACGCGACGGTTGCCGGCACGCCGCGATCGCGGTCGGCAGCTCCGTAGAGGTCGTCCATGAGTTGTTGGAACGCGCTGATGTCCACGGCGGCACGCTAGGCGCCGACCGCGACGGCCCGGCGGGCCGCCACGATCCGAGGGGCTATCGCATGAACACCTGCACGGTGAACACGCGTCGCTCGCCGTTGCAGGTGCCGTATACCGCGCCGGCGCCCATCGACGTGAACGACGCGTCGAGGATGTTGCGACGGTGCCCCGGCGAATTCATGTACGCGTCGTGAATGAGTGCGATGGTGCCGCCGTGGCCCACGTTCTCGCCGAGCTTCTGCCACTCGGGTGGTGCGCCGTCAGCGAGACGCGAGTGCTCGAGGCCGCAGATATCGCGCAGGTGCGCGGCCCACGCGTCGGCCTTGCCGTTCAGCGTGGTGTTGCGGGCGAGCGGTCGTAGGCCGGCCGCCCGGCGCGACTGGTTCACGAGCGCGAGCACTTCGGCCATGTCGGCTTCGGTGGACTCGCATGAGGTGGCGAAGATCGCCAGCAGTGCGAGCACCGCGACGACGACCAGACTGCGCCGGCGGGCGATGGAACGTCCGGGGCGGTCGTCGCGGGCGGCCGATTCGATGGTGCGATGGTGGTCGACGGGCACGTGCTGTGTGTCGGCGCGCGGCGCGCTCGGCCTTGAGCCATTCCTCACGGGTGGTGTTCCCACGCGGTCGGCCGGCGGGCGGACCGAGTTCCTATGCTCGTGCCATGGCGGTCACGAGTGCCGGGGTGCTGCTCCATCGTCTCGGCGCCTCCGGCCGCGAGGTGTTGCTGGTGCATCCGGGTGGACCGTTCTGGACTCGTCGTGACGAGGGTGCGTGGTCGATCCCCAAGGGTGAGGTGGCCGACCACGAGGCCCCGCTCGACGCCGCTCGCCGCGAGTTCGTCGAGGAACTCGGGTTGCCACTGCCGGCCGGCGACCTGGTGCCGCTCGGCGAGGTTCGCCTTCGTGGCGGCAAGCGGGTGATCGCATGGTCGTTGCAGGGCGACCTTGACGTGGCGAGGGTGGTGAGCAACACCTTCGACCTGGAGTGGCCGCCGCGTTCGGGTCGCGTTCGGTCGTTCCCCGAGGTGGACCGGGCCGAGTGGTTCGCGCTCGACGTGGCGGTCACGAAGATCAACGCCGCCATGGGCCCGCTCCTGGGACGCCTGCAGCCCTGAAGCTCTCGTCGAGGTAGAGACATTCGGCGGCCTGCGGCACGGAAGATTGCTCAACCCGAGCTCCGATCCAGTCGACACCGTGCCAATGGGAACCTCGTCCAGCTCCTCACCGTCCCGAGCCCGGCTCGCCCGTTGCCTGCTCGGGGTCGCGCTCCTCGCCACATCGTTGGCGAAACCGTCGGTAGCGACGGCGGATGTGAACCCGGCGACGCGCCTGGCGTCGCTCGCGTGCGACGTGGAATCGAGTCTGTCCGGTCGGTTCGCGGGAGCGCCCCTCGCCGCCGTCGGATCGAGCGTCACACTGGTTCACCGCACGACGCTCGACGCGGGAACCGTCTACCAGGACATCTTGCAGCGCCCCGACGGGAGCACCTATGTCGCATCCGCGTTGACGGTGAGGTTGCCGCTGGCGTCCGGAGTCGAGTGGGCACCGGCTCCGACGGAGTTCACGATCGGTGGCACCGTGGTGCCGCTCACGGCGGGGACGGGGCCCGTCGCGTCCGGGTTCACCTATCAGATCGATGCGTCCGATCCCGCGGAACGGTCCGTGACCGTGTTCTTCCCCGGCGATGTGGCCACGCAGCTGTCGAACCCCAGCGGGGCGGGCGTGCCGAGCTACCAGGTCGGGTCGGACGGTACCGAGATCCGGTTCGCGTTCGACGGAACCGTCACGTCACCGAGCGCTGCCGGAGCGGTGGTCGACGCCGCCCAGTGTGAGGCGGGAGTGTCCACCGGCCCCTCCAATCGGGCGAGCCAGTCGGGTGTGGCGACGCTGGCGATCGGCCAACCCGCGATCGCCGTGCGGAAGTCGGCGTCGCTGCCCGTCGTGTCCCCCGGCGACATCGCCGAGTGGACGATCGAAGTCGAGGCGCTCGAGGATGCGCCGTCCGGTGGTCCGGTGCTTCCGGCCCGCGACGTCACCGCCGTGGACACCCTCCCTGCGGGTTTGACGCCGGTCGACGACGACGGCGATCCCCTGGCCGACGGTGCGACCGCCGGGGGCGGCACGTGGAACGCCGCTGCACGAACGCTGACCTTCGCCGCCGACCCGGTCGCCCTCGGCGAGACGGTGACGTTCACGTATCGGACGATGCTCGATGTCGGTGCACCCTCGTCGGTCACGTTGCAGAACGTCGTCGACGTTGAGGCGTCGCCCCTCCCCGGTGTCGTGCCGGGCGAAACGATCAGCTCGGCCTCGGCGCAGGCATCGATCGACACCGCGCCCGAGGGACCATCGATCACCAAGACCGTCGATGTCGACGCGACCTACCTCGGCGGCCCGGTTCGCTACCAGGTCGAGATCACGCTCCCGGCCGATAGCGGGCCCTTCTTCGACCTGACGGTCATGGACGATCTCCCCGACGGCCTGCGTTTCGGCGACACGGTCTCCGCCGACTGCACGGGATGTGGCACCGCACCATCGGTGCGCAGCCTCGACCCGTCGGACTCGGCGACGGGCACGCGCACCGGCTGGTCGCTCGGCGACCTCCAGCGGCAGGCGGCCCCGCGTCGGATCGTCATCACCTACGACGCCTCGCTCGCGCAGACCTACGCCGACGGCAGCCCGATCCCCCTCGACACCGTCTTCGAGAACACGGCGACGCTGGGGGTCAACACGACCGACCGGCTCGGCGACGCCACGCCGTCCACCGATGCACCGCCGACCTTCGACTTGTTCGACTCGGCGTCCACCCCTGTTCGATACGGCCGCCCGGTCCTTTCGCTCGACAAGCGGCTGCACTCGTCGGAGAACGCGGCGAGCATCATCCCGGACAACGACGGCGTGCGCTACGAACTCGTCGTCACGAACACGGGCTCGGCGCCCGCAACGAACGTCGCGGTACGCGACACACCGGGCGAGGTATTCGCCTCGTTCAACCCGTTGTCCGGACCGATCGATCACCCGAGGACGGCGTCGGAACCCTGGTTGGGATGGACCCTGCCCGGACCGATCCAGCCCGGCGAGTCGGTGATCATTGCGTACAGGGCAACGCTGCGGTCTTCGCTTCCCGCGCTCCCGGTAGCGGAGAACAGCGCCTACATCGAGACCTACTCCGACCTCGGTGAGGAGACGGACTATCCGGCGACGAGTCCCGACACACTCAGCGTCCCGATCGCGGTGCCGAACCCGCAGCTCACCAAGACGCTGCTCACCCCGATTCCCGAGGGCGCGGTGCCCACGACCGGCGCCTCGCTGGCCTATCGGCTCTCCTTCGCGAATCCGGGTCTGGTCCCCGTGAACACGTTCACATGTGACTCGCTGCCGCAGGGTTGGGAGGCCACGACGCCGCTCCCGACGCTGCCCAACCTGTCGGTGTCGTACTACGGCCCGACGAGCTCGTGTTCCATCATGATCAGCGGACTCATGCCGGCCGGCTACGCGGCCACACTCGACTACACCCTGGTGGCGAACACCGTCGCCACCCCGCTCGTCACGCCGGGGCCACAAACCAACGTCGTCACGATGAACGCCAACGCCGGTCCGGTCACGAGCGTGGGCGGTGAGTCACTCCGGCGGCAGGCGACCGTGACGGTCGACGCGATCAAGCCGACCGTGACGCTCTCGAAGACGCCCGACGAGGAGGACGGCGAGTTCATCCTCGTGGGTGGGTCCACGTCGTTCGAACTCAACGTGACGAACACGTCGACCGTCTCCGCGACGAACCTGACCGTCGACGACCTTCTCCCGAGCAGCCTTCGCTACACCGCCGGCTCGTTCACGTCGCAGACGGTCGGCTCGGGCACCTCGGTGGTCACCGATGTGTCGCCGTCGACGACGAATCCCCGATTCCGCATCGACCGGATCGCACCGGGGGATCGTGTGCGCATCGTCGTTCCCGTGAACCACACCGGTGCAGCGCCTCCGGCGAACCGTCTGCTGGTGAACTCGGCGACCGTCACGGCGCCGACCATGACGACCTCGTCCGACACGGGGACGATCTCGGTGCAGGCGAACCTCGACGCGCCAACCGTGACCAAGACCGCCGACATTTCGGCGGCGCGGCCGGGCGAGACCTTCGACTACTCGGTGGAGGTCAAGATTCCGGCGAACGCGGTCGACATGAACGACCTCCTTGTCGTGGACACACTCCCCGATGGGATCTCGTACGTGGGCCCGGTGGCCGTGACCTGCGACTCGGGGTGTGGCGGCGCAGGTGTCGAGTTCACAGGGGTCGAGATCCCGCTGACCGCGATGCCCGACGGATCACAGAAGATCGGGTGGTTCTTCGGTGACGTCACCGGAGGGTCGACCGCGAGCACCTGGACGCTGACGTTCCCCGCGCAGGTCGATGTGACCTTCGACGGGCTCGGTAGTCCGGCCGCCGGCGAGTACGTCGCCGCAGGCGTCGCGGGGTCGGATCCGCTGATCAACCGTGCCCAGGCCTTCTTCAACGCGACCGACGTGATCGGTGCCGCGCCGGCGACGTTGCCGACGATCATCTGGCAGGGACGTTCGCGAGTCGCCCGAGCCGACATCAAGCCGCTGACACCGTCGCTCAAGATCACCAAGTCGGTCGACGACGATCGCGTCGAGGTCGGCACCGGGCTGACGTGGACGATCGCAGTCGAGAATGTGGGTAACGCCGACGCCTTCGACGTCGCCGTCGACGACGACCTGGCCGGAGGCGTGCTTCGCGACCTCACGTTCGATCCGTCGAACCCCGCCACGCCGACGCTCGACGCCGCCGGCGCCCATTTCGTGATCCCGTCCGTTCCCGCCGGTGACACGGTCGAGCTCGTGTATCGGGCCTTCCCGCCGCTGTCGGTCGACCTCGATTCGGAGACGAGCGGTTCGTCGTCGAGCCCGGTGGTGCTCACCAACACCGCGACGGTCGTGCAGTACGGCACCGTCGCCGGTGCCGGCGCGGGGAACGTGGTGTACACCCCGCCGACGACCGACGACGACGCAAAGGTCATCGTCGACACGCCGATCGCAGCGCTCGGCGCTTCGATCACCAACGCCGCCGCCGTGTGCGAGACGGCCGAGGAGGGCGAGGTGTGGCGCTACCGCACGACGGCGGGGAACACCGGGAGCAGCACCCCGGACCTCGCGGGTTCGACCGCGATCGGCTACGACCCGGTGCTTCGCATCACGATCCCCGCAGGGGTCGAGTTGGTTCCCAACACCCTGCAGCTGTTCATCGACAACGTGGCCTCCGCGCTCGTGCCGACGATCGTTGCGCAGCCCGATGGGTCGCTGCGGATCGAGTGGGACGACCTCCCGGACGTGCCGTCGCTGCGAACGGACTTCTTCCGTGCCGACATGCAACTGAAGGCGTCCGCGGACAACGCGCCGATGACGTCGACGGTTCACGAGATCTGGCTGCACGATGCGAGTGGCGAGCTGGCGCGCTCGGCGAACGCGCCGCTGGGCGAATACGCGTACTACGCGGTCTGGAGCCCGGGCTGCTTCCCGTCGCCGATGCTCGTCAAGGAGCCCGTCAGCCCCGGGTCGACGACGGATCGGCTCCTCGCCGCCGATGTCGCCCAAGGCGCGCCATACGACTGGCACGTCACGATCGCCACGTCGCGCGGCAGCCTCGGAGGCGTCGTGCTCAAGGACGTGCTCCCTGCGGGCGTGACCTATGTCGGCGGCGCTTCGCTGTCGCCGTCGAAGGCGTGGAGCGAGACCGTCGAGCCGCTGGGTGACGGACGGACGCGGCTGACCTGGACGCTCGGTGAGGAGCTCGATCCGTCGGTCGCCTACGACCTGACCATTCCCACCACGATCTCGGCGACGGCACCCGTCGGCGTCGATCTGGTCAACGCGATCGACATGTTCTCGGACTCTGCGATGATCGCTGCCGGATGTGCACCGGGCACCCTCTGCGACACCGGAGCGGTACGTCCGTACAACCCGGTCGAGCCGCGGATCGTGAAGTCGACCACGTTGACCGACACGGTGCTCTACGGCGATGCGGCGCCCTTCACGGTCGACGTGATGATCCCCGCGGGCCGTACGTTCGACGAGTTGCTGGTTACCGAGGCGCCGAACTGGCGCAACTACGACCGTGACGGCGTCAAGGCAACCACGTACTCCCAGTCCGACGTGCACTACGTCGATGCGTACTGCGTGTCGGGATGTACCAACACGGGGCCCGGCTCAACTCCGTCGGCCGCCGATGACGTGCACATCACCACGCTCACTCCGGCGACCGTTCCCGTGACCGTGTACGAGCAGAACCAGCCGCAGATGGGCTGGTACCTCCAGACGCCGTTCACCGGCACGCCGACCCGGAACCTGGCAGCGTCCTCCCAGGACCGGGTGATCAGGATGACGTTCACGGTGAACACTCCGCTGCTCACGACGGCCCAGGTGGTGTCGTTCAACGACGGCAAGGGCGGGACCCGGCTCCAGGACATGACGATCGTGGACGAGGCGAAGCTGCTCTACTCGACGAGCCCCGGCTTCGACCTCCCGTACACGAGCGCCGGCTGGAGCGGTTCGGTCGGTGGGATGCAGACCCTCGACACGGCCAACGCCGAGATCACGCGCACGCACCCCACCGTCGATTCGTCGAAGATGTGTTACGACCCGACCGATCGGTCGACGGCCGCGATCGTGAGCCAGAGTCTGAACTCGGGCATACTCCGGCCTCGAGAGGTGCTCCCAGGGGTGGTGAACGTGGTCTGCGAGATCACGACGAGAAACACCTCCACGGCCGTGGCCTATGGGACGCGCGTGACCGACCGGCCCCGCGTACCGGACGCCGATGTGGGAGCGCTGTGGAACGCCGTCGATGTCGTCGTGCCGGCGGGCGTCGCAGTCGCGACTGCGCCGAGCGCGGCCAACGACAACGTCTCGGCATGGGATGTCGATGAGTTGGAGCCGGGCGAGTCGGTCACGGTGATGGTGCGCTATCACCTGGACTTCTGGACCAATCCGACGAAATGGGGCAACGGCGTTGTCAGGGCGACGACGAACTCCATCTCGACCGATGCGCCCTACTGGGACGCACTTCGTACTTGGAAGTCGGGCCCGACGACGGGGCGCACCCTCACGGCGTTGGTGAGCCGGCCGGTCATCTCCCCGTCGAAGCTGGCGGTCGACGGCACCACGTACGGAAAGAACCTCCGAGACGCAGTGCCGGGCAAGCCGTTCACGTGGGAGCTGAACCTGGACTACTGGGGCGAGCAGTCGCTCGACACGATCTCGATCGCCGACACCCTTCCCGTGGGATGGACCTACGTCGCCGGTTCGGCTCGTTTGATCGCCAACGCTCCTCGGACCGCCGGCGCGACGAACGAGGTCGCCGGCTATCAGGTGATTCCGTTGGCCGATTCCGGTGCACCGACGAACCCGACGACCGTCGGCGGGTCGACCTCGTGCGACGTGCCGACCGCCCATTCCGGTGGCCAAGAGATCAAGTGGACCTTCGATCGCGGTTCCGAGGCGTTCTCGCAGCCGTGGATGACGTCCGCCACGAATCCGGGTGTGTTCGCGCCGTATGCGATGAACACACCGATGGATCCGAACATCACGCACGGTTTCGATGACGTCTTCACCAATCCCTACGCGGTGTCCGCGGTCCAGACTCCGCCCTACACGCAGGTCGGCTTCGGCGATCTCGACCTCCTGTGGGCCTACGGCTCGCGGGTGTTGGTCGACCCGAATCCGCCGTATGCCTACGCCAACGCCCCGGGTGTTGCCGACGTGCTCCTTGCGAACGGTGGTGCCTACGACACCGTCGAGTGGAAGCGCCTGACCCTCGTCTTCGACGCTGTGCCGACATCGGGCGCTGTCGACTGCATCCAGGAGCCCGGTGTCGCGGAGAACTTCCGCAACAACCTCTCGGTGCAGGCGACCCGTGGCTCGGTTTCCACCCAGATCACGAAGACGGCATCGGCCGATGCACAGCTCGTCGAACCGGTGACCG
Source organism: Actinomycetota bacterium (assembly GCA_016703525.1). GTDB lineage: Bacteria > Actinomycetota > Acidimicrobiia > Acidimicrobiales > Microtrichaceae > JADJBW01. The sequence continues at coordinate 207,861 of JADJBW010000001.1, forward strand.
TCGACAAGACCCCCGACGGCGGCATCGTTGCCGATGGCGGCGTCGCCGAGTTCACGATCGAGGTGAAGAACCACTGGGACGAGGCGGTGAACGATCTCACCGTCACGGACACGCTCGACGGCATCGGTGCCTTCGGCGGGCAGTACGTGCCGGGCTCCGCGACGGCGACGGGAGGCGGCACGTTGGCCGAGACGGCCGTCACGGTCGCGGGCGACGACGTCACGGTCACCTGGACGATCGATCGGCTCGAGCCGGGCGAATCGACGGTGATCACCGTTCCCGTCCCGGTCCCGACCGACACGGCCGACGGGACCGTGATCGCCAACACCGTGGCCGTGGCGTCTCCTGACATGCCGATGGATCAACGCGACGGAGCGGACATCACGGTGCGCAATCCCTCCCCGCCGCCGACGCCCACCAAGACGATGCCTGCGACGGCGCGGCCCGGCGATCGGTTCGTGGTCGATGTCGCCGTGTCTACGCCACCGAACGCAGCCTTCTTCGATCTGACCTTCGCGGACACGCTGCCCGACGGGCTTCGATTCGTGGGCCATCGGACGCCGACCTGCCTGCAGGGAACCACGTCGTGCGATGCCACGTTCATCTCGCCGATGGGCGCATCGGTGAACGGCGATGGGACCACGTCGATCGGTTGGTTCTTCGGTGATGTGAACAGCTCCGGTCTCGGCCGCGACTACCACCTCCGCTACGAGGTCGAGGTCGGCGACGCCTACCAGTCGGGCGGAACAGTCGGCGACGGCGACCGGCTGAGCAATCGCGTGGTGGGCTACGCGAACGACGAGGACGTGGTGACCGCCGCACCGAGCTCGGTGCCCGATCCGGCATCGTTCGCCATGTCGTCGGACCCGGCTCAGGCGACCACCGAGGTCGGCCTGCCGAACCTCGTGATCGACAAGACAGCGTCGACGCCGGGGCCCATCCGTTCGGGCGAGACGGTCGACTACGTGCTGACCATTCGGAACCTCGGGCACGGACCCGCCCGGCGCGTGGCCGTGCGCGACACGCCGTCCGGTGGGGTCGCGTCGGTGAGCCCGACGACGAATGCGGGTTACCTGACGAAGGGGTACAGCGCGGTTGCACCCGACCTGGCGTGGGTCGTCCCGACGGTCCCCGGCGGCGGCTCGGTCCAGCTCGGGTACCGCGTCACGGTGACCGACGACGTCACCGCCCTGGTCGAGCGAGGCACGACGGCGTTGGACAACGCCGCGAGCATCCTGAGCTACGCGGACGGCCCGCCGCGCACCGCGAACACCCGCAGCTACGCCGGTGGCGACCCGGTCGAGACCTCGGTGCCCTACGAGGGATCCGGGCTCTCGGTGGCGAAGCACATCGGATCGTGCACCTCCGAGGTTGCGACGGTGTTGCCCGGCGCGAACGTCGAGTGGTGCGTTCGAGTCACCAATTCGTCGACCTCGCCGGCGCAGAACGTCGATGTCGTCGACACGCTGCCCGGCAACTTCGAGTTCGTCGCCGGGTCGGCCACGGTCGGGGGCGTCGCCGACGATCCCGATGTGGTCGACGGCAGTGGCTTCTCAACGCTCACCTGGTCGATCGCGGAGATCCCCGCGGGCGAGTCCGTGGAGATTCGGTTCGTGACCTCCACCGATCGGCAATCGTCGGGATCCGTCGATAACTCGGTCGTCGCCACGCTGGGTACGTCGAGCGGAGGCCGAAGTGCCGCCGCGGCCGCGAGGACAGCGGATTCGGCTCGGGCGCAGTTCGCTGCGGCGGGTTCGGAGATCTCGAAGACACCAGACCTGCAGTTGCTGCAGTACGAGGGCGTCGGGGGCGATGTCACGTGGGACATCACGGTGACCAACCCGCAGTCGGCGCCCTTGACCGATCTCGTCGTCGAGGACCAGCTGCCCGGGGCATTCACGTACGTCGACGCGACCGTCGATGACCCGACGTGGGTTCCCGGCTCCGAAGCCGTGGGCGCCGCAGGGAGCGGGCCCGGCGGCACCACTCCGATCTCCTTCGGGTTCGCCGAGCTGCTTCCCGGCGAGGTCGTGACGATCACGCTTCGGGCGCATATTCCTCCGTCGGTGCAGCGGCTCGATTGGTTCACCAACCACGTGTTGCTCACCGCGGCCGAGATCCCGATCGCCGTTGAGAACCAGGCCCGCGTCGGCATCTACGGACCGGCACTGCCGCCGACGATCGTGAAGTCGATCGATGACCCGCAGGCGCGGATCGGTGACGAGCGGACCTACACGCTGGAGGCAACGTTCGAGCACGGTCAGGACCTCTCCGACATCGCGGTACGCGACGTGGTCGACGACGGCCTGTCGGTCACCGGCGTCGTGAGCGCCGCGTGCGTGTCGGGATGCGGATCGTCGCCCCCGACTCCCGTGCGGATCGGTGCGACGAGCACTCCGAGTGGCGCGACGACCCACGGTTGGTGGATCGGAGACCTGACCACGGGCGTCGACGACGCGGTGTTCCGCTTCGTGTACACCGCTCGGGTCGACGAGACCGTCGCCGACGGCTCGCGCACCCCCGACATCGGCTCCCTGCGGAACCGGGCGACGGTGTTGGCGAACCCGATCCCGGTGATCGTCGACGATCCGTCCGACACGCCGCCGGAGAGCTTCGAGTGCGCGGGGTGTACCTGGCACTTCGACGTCTCCGACGATTCGTCGGTCGACGTGATCGAGCCGGTGCTGGTTCTCGACCACGATCTTGGGTGCGACGCGTCGGCGGAACCCGGCGACGGTGTCGACGAGTGCCTCGTGGGTCCGGGAAGCCGTCAGACCTACACCGTGCGGGTCACGAACAACGGCACCGCAGCGGCGTACGACGTGACCATTCGCGACGTCCTGCCCGACTGGCTGCGCGACGTTTCGCCCCGGGCGGCGAATCCCGGCACGCTGACGCATTCGCACAGCGCCTCGGAGAGCTACCTGGAATGGGTGGTGGCGCAGATCGACGTCGGTGAGACCGTCGAGTTGGTGATCGATGTCACCGTCGCCGACGACGCACCGACTCGCGTGCGGCTCGACGCCCCCGCCTCGGTGGAGGAGTACTTCGCGGTGCCCGCGGCGTCGAGAACTCCCGAACATGTGGCTGGCGTGAATCCGCCCGACGACGTGGTCACGCTCGAGGTGCGGGCTCCCCTGGTCGTGCTCGACGAGGACGTGTCGTGCGACGCGAGCGCCGAACCCGGCGACGGCGTCGACGCCTGCGAGGTGATCGCGGGCGAGCGCGTGACCCACACCCTCCGGGTGACCAACACGGGTGACGGGTCGGCCCATGATGTGCTCGTGACCTCCCGCCCGGGGGCCGAGTTGATCGGTGTGGTCATCGGTGCGCTCCCCGCCGGAGTGACCGTCGAGGACGGGTGGTTGGTCGGCGATCCGCTGATCGGATTCCGCATCGACGAGATCCCTGCGGGTGCCACGGTTGAGTTGACCTATGCCGCAACCGTCGATCCGACGGTTGGGCGCAGCGTCACGATCGACACGCCGGCCGAGGTTCCCGAGTACTTCGGGGCCGACGCGAGCGAGCGCGCCGCCGACGCGGCAAGCCTTCCGTCACCGACCCCGGATGTGACGCATCTGACCACTGTTGCGCCGGTGCTCGCACTCGACCACGACGTGGATTGCGATGCGTCCGCCCAACCCGGTGACGGGGTGGACGAGTGCACCGTTCGACCCGGTCAGCGAGTCGAGTACGTCGTCTACGTCACCAACACCGGCGACGTCGACGCCTTCGATGTGGTCGTCGACGATGTGCTCCCCGCTGGGCTGCTGGTCGGGGTGACCCCGATCCGTCGAGCCCCGGCACGCTGGTGAGCGACGGCTCGACCCCGAACCTCGGGTGGACTCTCGCGACGCTTCCCGTCGGTGAGACGGTGGCGCTCCGCTTCACCGGCACCGTGGCGTCGAACACCGCGACCGACGTGATCACCTCGACGGCGTCGGTGGCCGAGTTCTTCGCCGCCCCGGCGGCCGATCGGACCCCCGACATGTTGGCGGGGGACAATCCGTCGCCCGACGTGACGACGTTGCAGATCGTCGCGCCGACGATGGCGCTGGATCTCGATGTCGACTGCGACCCGGCCGCCGAGCCCGGAGATGGCGTGGATCACTGCGACGTGGTTCCGGGCCAGCCGGTCACGATGCGGTTCACGATCACCAACACCTCCGACGAGACGGCGTACGACGTCGTCGCAGGGGTGGCGGTCGACCAGTGGTTGATCGATGTGGTGCCCGATGCCGCGAACCCGGGCTCGCTCCTGGTGCCGTGGTCGTCTGCGGCCCCGACGATGGCATGGAGCGTTCCGTCCCTTGCCGCCGGCGAATCGGTCACGTTCGTCTATCGAGGTCTCGTGAACGGTGCCACGCCGACCGACGTGACCCTGCACGACATCGGGTCGATCGACGAGTTCTTCGCGGTCGCCGAGGCCGATCGGCCGGTCGGGTTCCCATCGGAGCCGGTGCCGGCGCACGATCAGGTCGACCTCGACCCGAACCTGCCGGCGCTCGTGCTCGACCAGGACGTGAGCTGTGACGCCGCGGCCGAGCCGGGCGACGGTGTGGATCGCTGCGCGGTCACCGCCGGAGACCGGGTGACCTACACCATCCGTGTGCGCAACACGGGCGACGGGTCGGCGTTCGACGTGGTCGTCAGCGACCTCGTGCCGGCCGGCCTGGTCGACGTGACCATGGCGGCCGGGAACCCCGGCTCGGTCACCGATGGCTGGACCCTGGCCGATCCCGATGTGCGCTTCAGCGTGCCGCGGATCGATCCCGGGGAGGAGATCACCCTTGTCTACAGCGCGACGGTCGACCCGGCGATCACCGGTTCCGTCGAGTTGTCGACCGACGCCGAGATCGTCGAGGCCTTCGTGGCCCCCGAGGGTGAGCGCACATCGGCCATGCCGGCCGCCGAGATCGGCCCCGGTGATTCGGTCACGCTCGTGACCGAGAGCCCGCTGCTGGGCGTGGCGGTGCAGTTGGTGTGCCCCGATGCGGCCGACCCGTGCCCGCGGGTACCCGGATCGACCGTCGAGTTCGAGGTGCGCGTTCCGAACAGCGGTGACGCCGACGCGCATGATGCGCTCCTTCGGGTGCTCGTGCCGGCAGGGTTGTCGGGTGTGGTGCCGGTGGGTGTCGTGCCGGGGTTGTCACCGACGGCTGGGCCGTGGGCGATCCCGATGTGGTCGTCGCCCTCGACCCGATCGTGGTCGACGGTGAGCTCGTGCTTCGGTTCCGCGGGGTGGTCGACCAGACCGCACCGCTCGGGCAGCCGCTCGACATCGTCGCCGAGATCGTCGAGTACTTCGCCGTGCCGAGCGCGGATCGGCTGCCCGGTACGCCGAGTGGACCGCAGCCCCCGCCGGTCACCGACGATGTGGTTCCGGTCATGCCGACCCTCACGCTGGATCATGACCTGACCTGCGATTCCCAGGCCGAGCCCGGCGACGGCGTCGACCGGTGCGTGGTCGCCCCCGGTGCGATCACCCGGGGCACGGTTCGAATCGCCAACGGTGGCACCTGGCCCGCCTATGGGACCGAGCTGCACATCCCGATCCCGGTGGAGATCGGCTCGGTGCAACTCGTCAGCGCAGGCGGTGCCCGCGTGGAGAGCGCCTGGTCGACGACCAGCCGCGAGATCGTCCTCGTGCTCGAGGGCGCGCTCGATCCGGGCGAGACCTGGACGCTCGAGTGGGTCGGCCGGGTGGCGGATGACGCCCCGCTCGGAGCCTGGCTCGACGTGCCGGCGCAGATCACCGGAGTCGTTCCCGAGCCTCCCGCCCGTCGGGAGCCCGGGCAGCTTGCGGTGACGCTCCCGGAGGGCGACGTCGTGTCGGTGCTGCCCGAGCAACTCGAACTCGATGTGGACAAGTCGGTGTCATGTGGGTCGGGTTCGACCACCTGCTCGGTGGCGTCGGGAACGAAGGTGTCGTACCGAATCGTGGTCGGGAATACCAACCCGCGCTCGATCTTCGACCCCGTCATCTCCGACACCGCAGCGGCCGGGGTTACGCCCGACACCTCGTCATTCGCCGTGACGGTGGCGGGCGTGAACCGGAGCTTCCGGATCGTCGACGACTACTCGGCGAGCGATCCCGACGTTCGGTTGGAGGTCCACGGCGAGGTGCGCCCCGGCGAGGACATCGAGATCACGTATGTGTCGACGGCGACCTCTACCGGTGGGTCGGTTCGCAACGAGGCCGTGGTCGAGAGCGTCCATCTGGTCGCCGCCGGCGAACGTGACGCATCGACCCCGCCGGTCGACACGGCCGACATCTCCAGAACGGGTCGTCGTCCGCTCGACGATGCCGTGATCGAGGTCTTGCAGCGGACGGACGGGCGGCCTTCCGAGCCGTCGACGCCGGGGCTGTTGGCCTACACCGGGTCGGGTCTGCTCGGGATCCTCGGTGGCGGGCTGGTGATCTCGGCCGCGGGTGCGATGGTGTTGGCCGAGTCGAGGCGTCGGCGACGCAGGGGCGTGACCGCCTGGTCCGGCCGCGGTGATTCGTCGCCGCGGCCGGACGGGTCCACCGGAGGGAATTCGCGGGGACGCCGTTAGCCTCCGACGGATGCCTTCCGGAGTGGCAGCTGCCCGCGTGGATCGAACCCGACGGCCGTCGCGGACGGGTCGCGGCCCGTCGAATCGCGGCAGGTCGATCGACGATTCGCCGACGGTGGACGGGCCGTCCGAAGTCGACACGGCGGTCGCCGAGGACTCGCCGACCCCCCGGCGTCGCATCATCGCGCGTCGCGTTGATCCTGTTCCTCGGCCTCGCGTGTCGCCTCGGGGTGGCGTTGACCACGGCGAACCCCGATGGCCTCACGCTCGCTTGGGGTTCGTCGCTGCTCGCGAGGCGGCCCGCGAATCCGTATCAGGAGGTGATCGAGAACCCGAAGCACGATCCGATCCCGGTGGAGCAGATCTCGGCGGTGTCGCTCGCGCAGGGGCCCATCGGTGTGGCCGCGGGTGCGGTGACCATGGGGGTCGCGCGTGCGGTCGGGCTGATTCACTACGCCTCGGAGCCCGACGGCACGGCGTTCCGGCTCGGCGAACTCGTCGCCTACAAGCTGTCGTTCCTCGTGCCGGAGGCGCTGATCATCGCTGCGTTGGTGGTGGCGAATCGGCGGCTTCGCCGCGACGCCGATCCCGAGTCGCGGCGTGGCACGGAGCGTTGGGTGTTGCTCGCGTGGGCGGCGAATCCGCTCGTTCTGTTCACCTGGGGTCAGGGGATGCCCGATACGTGGACGGTGGCGGTGATCCTGTGGGCCGTCGTGGCGATGGTGTTGTTGGCCGACGGCGATGCGCGCTCGCGGGTGCGGCTGTATTCGGCGTGCGCCGCGCTCATCCCGATCGGCTCGTTCGGCACGAAGATGATGCCCATCGTGACGCTGGTGCCGTTGGCGGTGCTCGTGGCTCGCGACGACGAACTCGGAAAACGGCGGCGGATGATCGTCGCGGCCGGTCTGGCGGGAACCGCCATCGGTGCGGCGCCGTATGTGCTCAGCCGTGCCGTTTGGGTCAACGTGCTCGATCGCTTCGAGTTGAACATGTTGAACTCGAAGCCGGGCATTCCGACACTGCACGCGATGCCCGACGCGCAGTTCTCGCTGCTGGCCGGGGTTGCCGTGACGCTGTGGCTGTTCACGCGGCGCGAGCCGCGTGGTGCGGTGGTGCCCTGGACCGTTGCGGTGATCCTCAGCGTGGCGGCGCTGTCGAACATCATTCCGCACCTGCTGTTCTGGGCCTCGGCGCCGCTTCTGCTGCTGGCCGTTTGGCGACCGACGCTCGGCGCGGTGTTCTCGGCGAGCAGCGGGCTGATGGTGTTGTGGCATCTGTTGTCGTACTCGTGGCTCCTGAACCTGGTGACTCGTGGTCTGGATTGGGCGCGCCGTCACCGGACAGCCGTTCAGTGGGTGAGCCAGAACGTGCCGGCGGTCAACACTGTCGGGGGCGTGATCTCGTCGGTCTTCGTGCTGGTCGCCGTGGGTGTATCGGTAGCGCTGTTGCGCGGGACTCCCTTCGACGTGGCGCCGAGAACCAGGCGGAGGCTCCTCGCGGTGGGCGTCGCAGGACTGGTTCTGGGGTTGGGTGCCGAACGTCGTGCTCGCCGAGCGGCAGGGTGTGTCGCGGTGGGAATTCGGACGTGCTGCGACGTCGATTCCGTTCTCGCTCGACCGCGGTGATCCGTTCACCACACCGGTACTCAAGGGTGGTGGCGTCGCGAACAAGATCCTGTTCAAGGTGGAAAAGACGACGTTCGCGAACAGCGACGTCATTCGCGTGGAGATCCTCGATCGCAACGAGAACCGTCTGACGATGGGTGAGGTTCCCGTGTGGGTCGCCGAGCCGGCATCGGAGAAGGTGGGTGCCGAGGTGTCGTTCGCTCCCGTTGCGATCGACGGCGTGAAGGTGCGGTTCGCGGATCGCCGTCGACGATTCGCCCGAGGTTCGGTGGTGCTCTCGGGGTCGGTCGCGTCGGTCGGCGGACCGGCCGCCGATGCAGCTGGTGGCCGACCCGGTCGACGGCCGCGCCGAGCAAGGCCGTCGCCGGCGCCGACTCGACACGGAGCCTGACGGTCATTCGCTGGCGACGACGAGGCCGCAGCCTCGACCGAGCCGGTCGAGGAGTCGCCGTCGCGCACGGGCGACACCCGCGACGACGGCGTCGCCGAGGCGGCGCAGCAGCAGATCAGCGACCCGATCTTCCGCCTGCGAGGACCGATCAGGCGATGTCCCCGGCCTGCTTGCGCGACGTCTGCTCGGGCCTGCGGGTGGGTGGCGTTGCTTGCGGCGGGCGCGCTCGGCGTCGCCGGTGCCGTTGTCGTGGTCGGCAGCGAGACCCGTTCGCGGCGTGGCCGGTCGCCACGCTGACAGGCACGCTGACGACGCGGGCCGTAACGCGCAGAACTCCGACCCCTCGGCGGGAGTCGGAGTTCCGATGACCTCGTCGTGGTCGGGTTGGGGAGATTTGAACTCCCGGCCTCTGCGTCCCGAACGCAGCGCTCTACCAAGCTGAGCCACAACCCGTTGGGTGGTCGATGCTACCGCCTCCGACCGAGGCGGCGACAACACGTTCCGCAAGTCAGCCCGTGGTGGCCTCGGGTCCCTCGGTGAAGAAGTCGCCGGACAGCACCGTTCGCACGGCGCGGTTGAGCCGTCGTGCGTCGAGCGGTTTCACGAGCCAGCCGTCGGCCTGGGCCTCGTAAGCGATGAACACGTCGGCGTCACGGTCGAGCAACAGCACCACGCGCTGGTCGGGCGGCCGCCCAGCATCGGCTTCGAGGCGGAGGTCGAGGCACGCCGCCACGCCACCCATGCTGCCGATCTGCAGGTCGAGCAGCACGATCGACGGGTCGTGCTCCTTGACGGCCTGGCGGACCTCGCGGCCGGAGCGGACGCAGATGAGCGAGGTATCTGCGGCGTCGAGGGCCGCAGCGATCTCTTCGAAGAGGCGATCGGCGTCGGTCGCCACGATGACGGTAGGCACGACTCGCAGGGTAGCCGAGGTGTCCGACGGCACCGAAGGTGAGGGGTGATCGCGGTTGATCGGCCCGCCATCCTCGGTACGATGTGGCCCGGAACGCCGACGACGCTGCGACGAGGGGAGTACTCGGTGGTGGACGTAGAAGTGGTCCAAGACGGTACGACAACGATCTGCCGGCCCGACGGCGAACTCGACGCCTTCACGGTTGCCGCGTTCCGGCAGCAGCTCGCCGATCTCGCCGGTATTGCAGCCGTGATCATCGACCTGTCGTTGGTGCCGTTCATGGACTCGGCGGGCCTCGGCGCTGATCGGCATCCGCAAGATCCGGGAGGCCGCCGGGGAAGTCGTGGTAGTGTGCGACCGCGCGGCGGTGTTGCGCCTGTTGCACACGACCAGATTCGACCGCATGGTCACCGTCGTCGCCAGCGTCGCCGAGGCACACCCTCGCCTTGCCGAGGCGCCGACCGCCTGACGCCGCCCACCGTGCGCCGCGGCTCGGTCGTGGTCGTCGTACGCTCGCCGTGATGACGCGTGTCCGGTCAGCTCGGTGACATCACCACCTTCGAGGTCGACGCGGTCGTGAACGCCGCGACCGATCCTCGCCGCGGGCTCCGGCGTGTGTGGTGCGATCTACCGGGCGGGGGCGACGCGATCTTCGACGAGTGCGCCCGCATCGTCGCGGCGTCCGGCCCGGTCGATGTGGGACATGCCGCGATGACCGGCGGCGGGCGCCTGACGGCCCGCCACGTGATCCATGCGGTCGGCCCGGTGTGGTCGGGTCGCGACGCGGCCGGTGACGACCGCCGGCTCGCCTCGTGCTACCGCGAGTCGTTGGACCTCGCCGCGGGTCTGGCCTGGCGTCCGTCGCGTTCCCGTCGATCAGCACCGGTGTGTTCGGGTTTCCGCCGGATCGGGCGGCCGGCGTTGCGGTCGCAGGTGCGCGGGTGGGTGGCCGATCACCCCGACTCGATCGACGACGTGGTGTTCGTCTGCTTCGACCACGCCGATCGAGCGCGATACGCGTCGCTGCTCGACGACCGCGACCCGCCGGCAGCCACGTAGCGGCGCCCGGAGCAGACCGGTCGGTGTCCCCCGGACAGCGCCGGCGTGCGCCAGACTCGGGGCATGCGAACGATCGGCAACATCGTGTGGTTCGTGGTGGCCGGCATCTGGTCGCCGTGCAGTGCGTGAAGATCGGCGTGCTCGGTCTCTGGCCGTTCGGTCGGTCGGTCGTACCGATCGGCGCCGTGGGGAGTATCCCGGCCCGTCCTGTGAGCGCACCGGCGGCGGGGCCGTACGCCTGACCGGCGCGTGCCCGGCGCACGGAGCGGCTCACTGGCTGGTCAGGCCACGTCGGTGAAGAGGTGGCATCCGAGGAGTTCGAGTGTTTCCAGGTCGTGGACCTCGACGGGAAGAAACGGCACCTCGCACAGCGTCGCACCGGTGATTCGGCGGTGGAGGGGCTCCAGGTACGCACGCTCGGCCGACGCAATCGTGACGAGGTCGGCGAGCGCCCGGTACTGGCTGCCCAACGCGGTACCGGCGTACCGCTCGGCGGCTTCCTCGGCCTCGGCCGGCGAGTGCGCACCGACCGTCGGGTGGATGCGGTTCACCACGAGCGCCCGCACGTCGATGTCGTTCTCCGCGAGCCGCCCGGCGAAGTACGCCGCCTCGGTGACCGTGTCGCGGCGCGGCGACGCGACGAGCACGAACGCGGTCGAGTCGGCCACGAGCAGGCGCTCCACGAGCCGGGCCCGCGACTTGAACCCCTCGTCCATCCCCTCGAACGCCGCGAAGAACGCGATCGCATCGGCGATGACCTCGCCGCCGACCACCTTGCCGACGCTGCGGAGGAAGGTCTGCGCGGCCATGTTGACCGCCCGCACGAGCCCGCGGGTCGGCGCCGTCAACACCCGGTACAGGCGGTGGTCGAGGAAGCGGGCGAGGCGTCCGGGTGCGTCGAGGAAGTCGAGCGCGTTCCTCGTGGGCGGCGTGTCGACCACGATGGGGTCGTAGTCGTCCGACGTGGCCAACTCGTACAACTTCTCGCTCGCCATGTATTCCTGCGGGCCCGAGAGCGCGCCTGCGATGTTGCGGTAGAAGCGGTTCGACAGGATCTTCTCGGCCTGATCGGGCGACCCCGCGTAGCGCGACACGAGGTCGTCGAAGGTGCCCTCGGTGTCGAGCATCAGCGCAGACAGGGTGCCGGGCCAGGGCCCGGTGACGAGCGCGGGGTCGTTGCCGATCTGGTCGATGCCGAGCGCGTCCGCCAACCGGCGCCGGGTCGATCGTGACCACCACGGCGCAGCGCCGCGGCGAGCCCTTCGAGCGCGATGGCGGCGGCCGTCGTGGTTTTGCCCACGCCGCCGGACCCGCAGCACACCACCACCGGGCGTCGCGCACGAGATCGTCAAGCGTCCCGACGGGCGTCTCGCTCACCGGTCTCCTCCGATGCCCGAGTCGAGGGTGCGGATCTGGTCGAGCAGCGCGTCCGCCAACCCTCGAGATGCCGGCGCCCCAACTCGGAGGTGAACAGGAACGGAAGGTGCAGCTGCTCAAGGGGCGGTTCGCGCCCGAGCGATCCAACTGGACCGCCTGTGCTGGTGCGCTGCGCTCGCGCCGGAAGTCGACGCGGCTTGCAGTTCGGCAGCGTCCTCGGCGTCGAGCTGCACCCCAGCGGCCTCGGCGGCCGCTTCCACGGGTAGGTCGAGTCCGTCGAGCGTGGGCAGGATGCCGTTGACGACGATCGGACTGAGCTTCACGCCGACCTGATCCTCCCAGGCTGTAGGCCGTCTCGGTCAGCTCGTTGACGGGTGTCTCCTCGGCAGCGTCACCAAGAGCACCTGGCACCGCGACGCGTCCTGCAGGAGTTCTGCCACCTCGTGTGCCTGCTGGCGGATCGGCCCGACGGTCACGGCATCGAGCAGGCCCGTCGCGCTCCGCAGAAAGGTGATCGCGTGGCCGGCAGCGGGCGCGTCGACGAGCACCACATCGGCGGCGCTGGCGCTCGAGCTGTTTGACCTTCCCCAGGATCAAGACGTCCTTGATGCCCGGGGTCGCGGTGGCGACCAGGTCGAGGGCCCCGCTCTCCGACAGTCGCTTCGACACCCGGTTCAGCCCGTGGTCGCGCAGGTACTCGAGCAGGGCCTCGTCGGGGGTGAGTGTGCGCGCCCTGATCGAGCCGCCGTTCGTGCCGCTCCACAGCTCGGATTCCTCGTATCCGAGCTCCCCGGCGCCGAACAACGCACCGAGCCCCGACTTGCCGTCGACCTCGATGATGAGCGCCCGAAGTCCCTCCCGCGCGGCGGCCATCGCGAGGGGTCGCGGTGGTCGTCGTCTTGCCGACGCCGCCCTTCCCGGCAACGATGGTCACCCGTGGTGCAGTGAGGAACTGCGCAGGATCCACTCTGTCCCTTTCGGAGGCCTGGTTGGGCAGGTTAGCGAGTCCCACATTCCGCGCCCGTCGTCTCGCCCTCGTGTTCGTGGCGTTGTTCGGCGCGTGGTTCGTCGCCGAGCCCGCCGGCGCGCAGAGCGGCGGGTTCCAGCCGTGTTCGGACGAGGACGGGTGCGTGCTCGCGCTCGGCGTGACGGGGTTGATCGACCCCATCCTCACCGATTTCATGGTCGACGCGATCCGCGACGCGCAGCACACCGAGGGCTACCTCGCCGTGGTCGTGGTGCTCGACAGCGAGGGTTCGGTGGTCGATCAGGCGACGCTCGCCTCGCTGGTCGAGACCATGCGATCGTCGAGCGTGCCCGTGAGCGTCTGGATCGGCCCGTCGGGCGCGAGTGCGCGTGGCGGCGCCGCTGAACTGGCGCTGGCGGCCCCGTCGTTCTCGATGGCGCCGGGCGCGAGCATCGGCGACGTTGGCACCGGCGTGTTGGGCGACCCGGCCGTCGAGCGGCAACTCGATGCGCATCCTGCGGCTCGGGTCTCGATGCTGTCGGCGACGGCGGCGAAGAAGGCGCACGTGGTCGAGCGTGTCGACCCGCTGCTCGGCGACCACGTGCTCGCCATCGACGGCGTCCCGTCGAAGACGGTTCGCGACTCCGCCGGGCGCCCCAAGCGCGAGATGGTCGCGCTCGGCCTCAACGTCAAGCCGTCGCTCGGCGTGCAGCTGTTCCACACCGCCGCATCACCGTCGGTGGCCTACCTGTTGTTCGCGGTGGCCGTCGGACTGCTGCTCTTCGAGTTCTTCACCGCCGGCGTGGGCATTGCCGGGGTCGTCGGAGCCGTGTGTGGCCTGCTCGCTGCGGCGGGGCTGGGCGCGCTGCCCCTGCGACCGTGGGCGCTCGTGCTGTGTCTGTTCGCGGCCTTCGGGTTCGCCATTGACGTGCAGACGGCCATTCCGCGCGCCTGGACCATCATCGGGCTCGTGTCGTGGACCGTCGGTTCGCTGTTCCTGTTCGACGGGTTTCGACCCGGATGGCTGGCGCTCGTCACCGGCGTCGGCGGTATGGCCGTGACCATGGTGTCGGGCATGCCGTCGATGGTTCGATCTCGGTTCGGCACGCCGACGCTCGGACGCACCTGGATGATGGGCAAGGTCGGGAGGGCGGTGACAGCGCTCGCGCCCGAAGGGGTCGTCACCGTCGATGGCGGCGAGTGGCGCGGGATCACCAACCGTGCGACGCCGATCGACGTGGGCGACGAGCTGCGGGTGGTCGGCATCGACGGCATGGTGTTGGAGGTCGAACCGCTCGAAGGCGGCGCCGTCGACTACCGAGAGCAGCGTCGCGCTCGCGGTGCGAGTGCTCGCGACGACTAGCGAAACGTTCACAAATTCATCCCTTGTCGGCCATTCCGGGCGCCGGTATGTTCCCCACGCGAGCAAGGGGGTTAGCCGTGAGCGCACAAGCTTCGTTCGATACCTGGCAGAAGATGGGGGCCTGCCGGGCGCCGCATCACGTGGAGGTGTTCTTTCCGCCGTCGCACTTCGAGCGCAAACACGATCGCGCCGAGCGTGAGCGGCGGGCGAAGGCCATCTGCGCAGAGTGCCCGGTCGTGACCGATTGCCCTCGACTCGCGCTCGAGATCCGCGAGCCGCACGGCATCTGGGGCGGGCTCAACGAGGGCGAGCGCCGGGTGATGCTCGAGCACCGCGGGATGCTCGCCGGCTGAGGCCCGGCACATACGGAGCGCGCTCGCAGCGGCGCGCCCGATCATCCGCGGCGCGGCTGGGTACGATCGACCCGTGATCATCGTGCTGGCGCTGGTTCTCGGGGCGATCACCGAGCTGCTGCTGTTCTCCCGGCTCGCGTCCGCCATTGGGCTGCTCGACGCGTTCGTCACGATCGTGCTCGTCGGCGCGGTCGGCGCCTGGATCGCGAAGCGAGAGGGGGTTGCCGGCGCCCGCCGAGTGTCCGATGCGATGCGCGCCGGCCGGGCTCCCGGTCCCGAACTGCTCGACAACGCCCTGGTGTTCGCCGCCGGTCTCGCCCTGCTGATCCCGGGGTTCCTGTCGGACGCGGTCGGGCTGGTGCTGCTGATCCCGCCGGTGCGTCGCGTCGTGGCCAAACGCGCCGAAGCGGCGCTCGTGCGGCGCTACCCGGTGGCGAGCGCCATGGCCTCGGCGCCCGGCGATTCGGGGTTCGCTGGCTTCGCCCGCCGTTCGCAGCGCGACGACGCGGCCGCGTCGGCCGGGGCCTGGTCGTTCGTGGTGCGCCCCGCTCGCGGCGGACCCGACCCCGAGCGTCGCGAGGACGTGCTCGACCTCGACGCCGAGGAGGTCTTCCCCGACGACCCCCGCGCCGAGTTGCCCCGCGGTGACGGTCGCGCGTGACCGCTGCGTTGGACGGCGGCGGAAGCGACGTTCCCGCCGTCCCCTCCGCGACCCTCATCGTCATCCGCGACGCTGAGCCAGGGCTCGAAACGCTCCTGATGCGGCGTCACGCGCTCGCCGGTTTCGTGGCCGGTGCCCACGTCTTCCCAGGGGGTGTGGTCGACCCGGGCGACCACGATCCAGCGCTCGTCGAGCTGGCCGACGGGCTCGACGACGTCGGTGCCTCGCAACAGCTCGGGCTGGAGTCGGGCGGGCTTTCGTATTGGGTCGCGGCCGTGCGCGAATGCCTCGAGGAAGCCGGCCTGCTGTACGTGCGCCCCGTCGATCGAGCGGCGAATGGGCCGCACCACCCGGCGGAACGCGACCTCGCGCGGCTGCGCCTCTCGATCGAGCACGGCGACATCGGCCTCGCCGACTGGTGTCGGCGCAACGGGCTGGTGCTGACGCTGCGCGACCTCGCGTACGTCGCCCACTGGATCACCCCCGCCGGGCTGCCGCGTCGCTACGACACGCGGTTCTTCGTGGCGGTCGCACTCGAGGGGTAGGTTGCGTTGCACGACGACCGCGAGCTGGTGAGTTGCGAGTGGCTTTGTCCGCGCGACGCCGTCGCCGCGGACGACGCCAATGAGATCGAGTTGATCCTGCCGACGCGGCGACTCATCGAGTTCCTCGACCGCTTCGCGACCACCGCGGAGGTGATGCGGTTCGCCCGGGTGCATGCGGCGGCATCAGCGCCGGGCCCGGTGGCGATGCACCGTTCGAGCCCCTACGGCCTGCTGCTTCCGCTGCCGGGGGAACCGGCCGACGCCTGAGCGGCGTCGTGCGCGTCGAGCGCGGCGGTCACGGCGCCGAGCAGACGGGCCGAACACCCGGCGAGATCGGCCGGCGGGCTCACCTCGGTGACGATCAGCGCTGCGAGATCGGCGAACGCGGCGGCCGCCGGCCCCTCGCCCAACGCAACCGGGCGCCCGTGGTCGCCACCGTCGGCGACCGCGGGTTCGATCGGGATCGTCGCGATCAGCGGCGCTCCGACCTCGGCCGCGAGCCGGGCACCACCACCGGCGCCGAAGATCTCGTGGCGTGAACCATCGGGTGCGACGTACGCGCTCATGTTCTCGATCACACCCGCAACACGAAGATAGTTCTGGCGTCCCATGTTGACCGCCCGCACAGCGACCTTCTGCGCGCTGAGCGACGGCGTGGTCACCACGAGCATCTCGGCGCGGGGGAGCAGATGCGCGAGCCCCATCTGCACGTCGCCGGTGCCGGGCGGCATGTCGATGAGCACGTAGTCGAGCCCGGCCGACCACTCGACGTCTTCGAGGAAGTGCCGGACGGCGCGCTGCAAGATGAGCCCGCGCCACATGAGCGCGGTCTCCTCGGCGTCGACGAGGAATCCCATCGACACGACCTCGATCGACCCGTCGCCGACCGCCACGCGGTTGGGTCGGATCTTCCCCGCCGCCTCGTTGCCCTCCAGGCGTCCCTCGACGCCGAGCATCCGCGGTACCGAGAACCCCCAGATGTCCGCATCGATCAGGCCGATGCTCAGGCCCCGCGCGGCGAGCGCGGCCGCGAGGTTGACCGTGACCGACGACTTGCCGACGCCACCCTTGCCCGACGCGATCATGAGCACCTTGGCGCTGGCGGGCAGAGCGGTCTCTGGCGCTCGCTCGGCGACGTTGCGGCGTGCGATCGCCATCGCGGCCGCCTTGCCCTCGGCGTCGAGCTCGGTCCAGTCGAGGCGCACCGCCGTGACCCCGGGCACCGAGGCGACGCGAGCGCGCACGTCGCGTTGGATCTGCGCCCGCAACGGGCAGCCGGCGGTGGTGAGGGCGATCCGTACCGAGACGACTCCGTCCGGTGCCACGTCGACCTTCTTGACCATGCCGAGCTCGACGATGTTGGAACCCAACTCCGGGTCGATCACGCCGCGCAGGAGGCCCTCGATGTCGGCGGGGGCCGGCGGGGCTGGGGAGGCATGGGGATCGCTCGTCACCGGCCCAATGCTATGGGCCCTCCCCGTACCGCCGGTCGCGCGCCGCGGGAATGCGAAGGAGCGCCGAACCGTTGGCAATACCCGACCTGGTGCCCCGGCAATCGGCCGGTACACTCGCCAGGCCGGAGTGACCCGTTGCGGCGGGCGTCGAGGAGGTTCGAATCATGATCACCCTTACCGAGTCGGCTGCGACGAAGGTTCGTCAACTGATCGACCAGGAAGGCGAGGAGAACCTCGCCTTGCGCGTCGCAGTGCGCCCCGGCGGTTGTTCCGGGTTCGCGTACGAGATGTTCTTCGATACCGACATCTCGTCCGACGACGTGGCGTCGGAATTCGACGGTGTGAAGGTGGTCGTCGATCCGGCGAGCGCACAGCTGCTCTCGGGTGCCGAGCTCGACTACAAGGACGGGCTCGAGAAGTCGGGTTTCGAGATCACCAACCCGAACGCCCAGAAGACCTGCGGGTGCGGTCAGAGCTTCAGCTGAACGGCCTCAACCGATCCGGTCCAGCCGATTGGTGATCGGCCAGACCGACGACGGTCAGGCGCCGACCTTCTTGAGCGTGTCCGCCAACTCGTTGGCGTCGAAGATCGAGTCGAGCCGCGCGAGCAGGGCGCCGCTTCCATCCGCGATGAACAGCGCCGGCTCGAACGGCATGGAGAACGCGTCCACGATGGGCGCGGGGGTCGCCTCGTCGATCGACGCGACCTTGGCGGGGTTCGCGTAGACCTCGGCGTGAATGAACGTGATGCCCGGGAACTTCGGCGCCGCTGCCTGCACCAGCCCGAGCACCGGGCCACAGATCGCCGTCTGGCAATAGGCGGGGGTCGAGACGAGCACGGCGACCGGGCTCCCCATGCCCAGCACCTCGGCCAGGTTCTTGGTGTGCAACGGGCACGGCGGGTCGGCGGTGCAGATGGGATCGACCCCGCGGTGGTCGTCCACGGTGGGGGTCGCGATCGACGGGAGCGGATCGCCGATCTGGGGGTACTTCACCTTGTCGGCGGGCCAGAACTGCACCGACGCGTCGAGCTGACGACCCTCGTAGGTCGCGACGATGTCGTAGACCCCGTCCTGATCGGTCTCGAACGGCAGCGCGAGGTACCCGCGCATCAGCCCCTCGGACCGCCCGGGCACCGTGATCGGCTCGCCGACCGGTGTGCCTTTGCGCGACACGGTGAACGTCGCCGAGCCGGCGATCGAGTCGAGCGGCGCGCCGTCGGCGTCGGCAAGGATGAACGGCATTCGCTGCGGCCGCCCGGCGGCGAGGTACTGCTCCCCCTGAGGGAACACGGCGATCAGGCTCGTCGCCGTCGGGGTGGTGGTCGTGACGGTGCCGGTGGACGACGTCTCGTCACCGCAGGAGGTCAGGGCGGCCAGTCCGGCGGCCGCACCGCCAGCCAGCAGGGTTCGGCGACTGATCTGGCTCATGCTCGGGAACCTATCATGTCGCCCTGCCCGAAACGGCATCAACCGGCGAACCTGGAGCGTGGATGAGCGGCGTGCGATTCGAGTTGAACGGCACCGACGTTGAGGTCGAGGGGTCGGGCTCGTTGCTCGATGCACTCCGAGAGGAACTCGGGGTTCGATCGGTCAAGGACGGGTGCGCTCCGCAGGGGCAGTGCGGGTGCTGCACCGTTCTCGTCGACGGCGCGCCGCGGGTGAGCTGCGTGACGCCCGTGCGGCGTGTCGCCGGCCGCAGGGTGACGACCGTCGACGGACTCGACACCGAGACCGCCGACGTGTGGGCCGATGCGATGGTGGGGTGCGGCGCCAGCCAGTGCGGCTTCTGCACCCCCGGGATCGTCATGCGCCTCGAAGGCCTTCGGCGGAGTGGCAAGCCGATGGACACCCCGGCGATCGAGCGGGCGTTGGCGGCACACGTGTGTCGGTGCACCGGATGGCTCGGCATCGTCGAGGCCGCCGAGTGCGTCGCGAGCGGGACGTCGTGCGCAGCGACCGGGGGCGAACGCGACCTTGACGCGGCCGCGACCCGGGCGACGATCGAGGGCGGCCCGCAACGGGTCGACGCGGCGGTCGTGCTCGGAGGCGTGGTGTACGGCGATGACGACGCGCCGTCCGACGCGCTCGTCGCCGTACCCGATGCGCTCGGCGACTACCACGTGGCCGAATCGCTCGACGCCGCTCGCCGCGCCGCCGGGCTCGTGCAGGGCCGCAACACCACGGTCGCGCCGTCGGCGCCGATCGAGTGCCCCGACGGCGACTGGGCGGTCGTCTTGCAGACCGGCTGGGTGGAACCCGCGTACCTCGAAACTGATTCGGCCTGGTGCGCGCCGGGGGGCGCGCCGTCGGACCCGCTTGCGAATGCAGGGGCGTTCGGAGGGAAGACGCGGAGCCCTGTCGGCGACGACGCGCGTCGCCTGGCCGATGAACACGGCCGTGCGGTGCGGGTCCGCTGGAGCCGGGAACACGTCGTGCGACACGGTCCGAAACGGCCACCGATGGCGATCGCGCTGCGCTCCGACGGCACGGGTGTGGTGCGGGTGGCGCGCACCGCCGGCATCGCGGCGGCACTTCGTCGGGTGGCCGACGACGTGGTGATCGACGAGGTCGACCTCGCCGGCCCCCCGACCTCGGCGGACCTCCGCGGCGCCGGCTGGGCGGAGCTGGCGATCGCTCGCGCCGCCCTGTCGACCCCACCGGGCGCGCCGGTCACGATCACCGCGCCCGACGGGGCCACCGCGACGGCGACCGTGACGAACCCCGGATCGGACGCGGCCGCCATCGAGGTGCGCGTCGCATGCGGCCGACCGCTCGACCCGACGGTGCTGCGCAGCTACTGCATCGGCGCGGCCCATCAAGCGGTCGGGTGGGTGACCTCGGAGGGGTTGGCCGTCGCCGCGGACGGGACGGTCGGCGACCTGACGATCCGCTCCTTCGGGATCGTGCGTCCGGCCGACATGCCGGCCGTCGCGGTGCAGATCGCCGACGACGACAGCGACCCGGTCCGCGGGTCGGACGCGGTCTTCGCCGCGGTCGCCGCTGCGGTCTGGATCGCTCAGGGCCTTCCGCCGACCTGGCCGACGGGTCGACCCCTACACTCCGACGCATGAGCGCACCTGTGGGTCCCTACACGCCGGTCGTTCGCGCCGGCGACCTCGTGTTCGTGTCGGGTCAGCTCGGCCTGACCCCGGCCGGCCTCGTCGACGGCACCGCCGCCCAGTTGCAGACGGCCATCTCGAACCTCGCCACCCTGCTCGACGCTCACGGCCTGCACCTCGATCAGGTGGTCAAGACCACGGTGTTCCTCGTCGACATGGACGACTACGCCGTCATGAACGAGGTCTACTGCGAGGGTTTCGGCGATCACCGGCCCGCCCGTTCCGCCGTTGCGGTCGCAGCGCTTCCGCTCGGAGCGCGGGTCGAGATCGAGGCCGTGGTGCACGCGCCGGCGTGACCGACTCTCCCGCCGCGAATCGCGGGCGCCGGAAGGTTGCCGCGACGCCCGCACGGCGGGCAGGATGGTGGCCATGATCGGCCCGATCCTCGTCGTTATTGCCCTGCTCGTCGTCATCCCCGTTGGGGTGATCATGAGCGGCGGCGTGCTCGCCGGTGTCATCGCCCACTTCCTGCGCGTCGACGTCGACACGACCCACGAGGGATCCGAGCTGATCAACCTCAACGGCTGATCGGGCCCGAACGGCTCGCCGCCGTCTCGGCTCGCCGCCGTCTCGATCGGCGGGCTTCAGCCCCAGCGGCTCTCGCCGAACCGGTAGCCGACCGACCGCACGGTCGAGATCAGCGCGGCGTGCTCCTCGCCGAGCTTGGCTCGCAGGCGTCGAATGTGAACGTCGACCGTCCGGGCGCCGCCGTAGTACTCGTAGCCCCACACCCGGCTGAGCAGCGTCTCGCGCGTGAACACGCGGCCGGGGCTCTGGGCGAGGAACTTGAGGAGCTCGTACTCCATGTAGGTCAGGTCGAGGGGGCGACCCTCGATCGACGCCTGATAGGTCTCCACGTTGAGGATGAGCGCGTCGTACACGATCGTGTCGCTGTCATCGAGCACGAGCCCCTGGCGCGACAGCAGGTGCGCGAGCCGGGCCTCGAACTCCACCGGGTGGAACGGCGCGACGCAGAAGTCGTCGAACAGTTCGTGGTGGCCGGCGAGGTCGGTGAGCTGCGATCCGCGGACGACGAGCAGCACGGGTGCGACCGCCAGGTCGGCGCGTCGGAGCAACCGCAGGAACGAGGCGGCGGCGCTGAAGTCGCCGGAGGCATCGACGACCGCACCGCTCCAGGTGCCGGCGGTGGCGGTCGACTCATCGCCCGCGGCCGACCACGAATACCCAGCAAGCTCGATCCCGCGAACGACGTCGTCCGGGGGAGCGTCAGGCCAACACAACAGCGGTTCCACGGCTCACCAACGCGACAGGTAGCGATCGAGTTCGAACTGACTGACGTGCGCCTTGTACTCGGCCCACTCGGCGCGCTTGTTGCGCAGGAACCATTCGAAGATGTGCTCGCCGAGGGCCTCGCGCACCAGGGTCGACTGCTCCATCCGATCGAGTGCCTCGGCAAGCGACGCGGGCAGCAACTCGGTGTTGTCGATCGTTGCGGATACAGCCGGGTCGAACAGGTTGGTGGTGGCCTCGGGCGGCAGCTCGTAGCCGCCCTCGATGCCCGCGAGGCCCGCAGCGAGGATGACCGAGAACGCCAGGTACGGGTTGCAGGCCGGGTCGATCGCCCGGTATTCGATCCGGGTGGCGACCGGCTCCTTGCCCCGCTTCGCGATCGGCACGCGCACGAGCGCCGAGCGATTGTTGCGCGCCCACGAAACGTGCACGGGAGCCTCGAACCCCGACACGAGTCGCTTGTAGCTGTTGACGAGCTGATTGGTCACGGCGGTGATCTCGGGCGAATGATGCAGCAGGCCGGCCACGAACTGCTGCGCCGTCGTGGACAGCCCCGAGGGGTGCTCGGGGTCGTAGAAGGCGTTCGTCTCGCCGGCAAAGAGCGACAGGTGGGTGTGCATGCCCGACCCCTGCACCCCGGCCATCGGCTTGGGCATGAACGTCGCGTGCACCCCGTGCGCCAGGGCCACCTCGCGCACGATGAGGCGCAACGTCATGAGGTTGTCGGCCATGGTCAACGCGTCGGTGTAGCGGAGATCGATCTCGTGCTGCGACGGCGCGTCCTCGTGGAAGGAGTACTCGACCGGTATCCCTGTCGCCTCGAGCCGCTGGATCGTCTCGCGCCGGATGTCGGAGCTGGCGTCGAAGGTCGTGAGATCGAAGTACGACGCCTGGTCGAGCGGGGTCGGACCTGAACGCGGGTCATCGGAGCGGAAGTAGAAGAACTCGACCTCGGGCGCGCACATCAGCTCGAACCCCGCGTCGCGCGCTCGGTTGAGGTTGCGCCTCAACACCTGGCGCGGATCGCCCTCGAACGGCGAGCCGTCGAGGTTCACGAGATCGCAGAACATGCGGGCGCTCATCTCACCGCCCTCGTCCCAGCGCATCAGCTGGAAGCTCGATGCGTCGGGAACGGCGAGCACGTCGCTCTCCTGGACGCGGCTGAACCCGTCGATGGCGGACCCGTCGAACTGCACGCCCTCGTCGAACGCGGTGTCGAGCTCGACCGGAGAGATCGCGACGGACTTGAGGTGACCGAGCACATCGCAGAACCAGAGCCGAGCGAGTCGGACCTTGCGTTCCTCGACGGTGCGGAGCACGTACGACTGGCGCGAATCCATGTCCCTACCTTGGCGGATGTGTCGCCGTTCGCGCGAACTCGCACCCGCCAGTTCACAGAGCGTTCACATTGGGGCAACGGCTCAGAAATGCCGTAGCTTCAGCGTTGGCGACGGCTCCGCTCCGGCGTGCTCCTTGTGGCGTGTTCCGGGCGGTTCCGAGCACCAACCACAACCATCGCGTCGGCCGATGGCCGTCGCTCACAACAGAGGGTGATGTCCATGCCGTACAGGGCTGAATACATCTGGATCGATGGCACGGAGCCAACAGCGCAGATGCGCTCGAAGACCAAGATCCTCGCCGTCGGTGAATCGCCGGGGATCTGGGGGTTCGACGGCTCGTCGACCAACCAGGCGCCGGGGTCCAACTCGGATTGCGTGCTGAATCCGGTGTTCCAGTGCCCGGACCCGATCCGAGGTGGCGACGACATCCTGGTGCTGTGCGAGGTGCTCCTTCCCGGAACGCTCGAGCCGCACGTCACCAACCACCGCGCCGCGTGCGTTGCGGCCGCCGAGACCTACGCCGACCAAGAGCCGCTCTTCGGCCTCGAGCAGGAATACACCTTCTTCAAGCACGGCCGGCCGCTCGGCTGGCCCGACTCCGGCGTCTACTACCCGGCGCCGCAGGGCCCCTACTACTGCGGTATCGGCGCGACCGAGATCTCGGGCCGCGACATCGTCGAGGCCCACACCACCGCCTGCATGCAGGCGGGCCTGGGCATCTCGGGCACCAACGCCGAGGTCATGTTGGGCCAGTGGGAATTCCAGGTCGGCCCGCTCGGCACGGTCGAGGTCGCCGACCATCTGTGGACGGCGCGGTACCTGCTGTACCGCATCGCCGAGGACCACGGTGTCGACGCGTCGATCTCGGCCAAGCCGATCAAGGGTGACTGGAACGGCGCCGGCTGCCACACCAACTTCTCCACGAACAAGATGCGCGAGAACTACGACGCGATCATCGCCGCGTGCGAGGCGCTGGGCGGAGAGGGCGTTCCCGAGCGGCACCTCGAGGGCTACGGCCACGGCTACGAGGAGCGGCTGACCGGTCTTCACGAGACGGCGCACTTCAGCGAGTACCGCTACGGCGTGTCCGACCGCGGCGCCTCGGTGCGTATTCCGTGGCAGGTCGCTCAGGAGCAGAAGGGTTACATCGAGGATCGTCGGCCGAACGCGAACATCGACCCGTACGTCGTGACGCGCTTGATCACCGAGACCTGCTGCGCCGCGATGGCGTGACGGCCCGGCCGAGGCCGTCCGTTCGGCGGGCCGGCCCGGGCTCGGTACGTTCTTGTGAGGTCCGCGAGCTCAGCTCGCGGACCTCACCGCGTTCGGCGGGGCAGTGCTCGTCGACGCCGAGCGATCCATCTCGTCCTCGCTCACCGCGCTGATGCGGGCCAGTGCGTGCGACAGCGCTTCGACGCCGTCCACGCCGAGCGGCGTGACGAAATGGTCGCGGACGGCGGCAACGTGGATCGGCGCAGCGGCCTCGAGTCGCTCCATGCCGTAGGCGGTGAGCACGGCGTTGACGCCGCGGCGATCGTCGCCGCAACGCTCGCGGGTCACGTATCCGGTGCGGATCATCGTGTCGAAGCGTCGCGTGAGCCCGCTCGGCGTAAGTGAGCACTTCGCGGCGAGCTCGTTCATTCGCATCGACCGCTGCTCGGCCTCGGACAGGTGCACCAAGACTTCATATTCAGCCAGGCTCAGGCCGGTCCGCTCGATGAGTTCGTCGTTCAGCGCCGTCATGAGACGGCTGTGAACGCTCAGAAACGCCCGCCAGGCACCGGACTCGACGTTGTTCAGCCAGAGATCCCCAAGTTCCTGCATGGCACCTGACCCTATCGGTTCGTTGTCGTCGCAGACAGAGGGTGTTGTGTGGATCGCGCCTGGGCCGAATGGCCGATCTTCGCGGCCTGCGGGATGAAATCACCCGAGATCGCGCGTCGTCGCGGCGCCGCACCCGGTGCGATGGATACGCTGCCCGCCGTGGTCGTTCCTGCCGCAGATCCGACGTTGTCGACCGCCCCGGTCGCCGCTCCGCTCACGATCGAGCAGTCCATGCGACATCTCGGTGCGCTCGTGGGGATCGAGCGAACGTGTTTCGAGATTGTTGGGCGTTGGACACTCGACATCGAGGCCGCCGACCCGCGGATCGCCGCCTCCACAGTCGCTCGCCATCACGCCTGGCGTGCGGGACAGCTCCGTGAGCGGCTGCCCCGCGAGGGTCCCTTCGCCGCCGATGTCGTGATCGGCGCACCCCGCGCGTGGTTGCGGGTGTTCGACGACTTGGCTCGTTTCGGCGACGTCTCCCTGCGGGCGTACGCGCATGTCGTGGTGCCGCGCCTTGCCCTCGGCTACCGGGCGCACCTGCGCCGGAGCACCGGCCCGGCCGATCATGAGGTCGCCCGAACCCTCGCCGCCTGCCTCGCCGATCTGCAACAGGACCGCCTCGATGTCGATGCGATCGCACTCGAAGCAGGCTCCGACGCTGCAGCGCCGACCGACGGACGTTCGCTCGCCACCCGGGGCGGACTGCTGATCGGCGAGCCACCCGTTGACGGGCGGCCGGCTGCCTTCTAGGTTGGTTTCCGGCCTCCGCCGGTGACTTCCCCTCCACTGGTTGACCGCACGTCGTTCGTGCGAGTCCCGTTCCTGTTGGAGGATTCATGTGGTCGTTGTGGACGGCCAAGTCGGGCGTCGGGTGCACCGCGCTCGCCGTGGGCGTCGCTGCCACGTTGCGCCGTCACGAGGTGGGCGGGGTGCTCGTCGTCGATCTGGGCGGCGACCTGGGCGTTGCGGTCGGCGCGGCGGAACCGCCAGCGGGCCTCACCGACTGGCTGGCGTCGGACTCGTCGGTCGACGCGTTGGTACGTCTCGAGGCCGGGCTCTCGAGCGGCGTTTCGCTGCTGGGCCGTGGCGCCGCGACATCGTGGCCGGAGTCCCGCGATCAGCTCCTGATCGGCGCACTCGAGCGCGACCCTCGCGCCGTCGTGGTCGACGTCGGCCTCGTGACTCCCCGATCGCTCGACGCGATGGCGCGGCTCCGGTCGCGATTCGCCGCGCTCCCGAGCGCGTTGATGGTGAGTCGCGCGTGCTACCTGGGGCTCCGCCGCGCGTTGGAGCTGCCTGACCGGCCCCAGGCGATCGTGTTGGTGCGGGAGCAGGGCAGATCGATCGATGCCCACGAGTGTGCGTCGATCCTGGGCGCGCCCGTGGTCGCCCAGATCGATCACGACCCGGCGGTCGCACGATCGCTCGATCGCGGCCGGCTGCTGACCCGGCCGCCGCGCAGCTTCGTGCGCCAGGTGCGCGGAGCCCTTCGATGACGACGCCGGGTGTCAACGAGCTGGCCGACGTGGCGACCGACGAGCGGCTCGGCGCGGTGCGGCGTCGCTTCGTCAACGAGCACGACGGATTGCCCGACGGCGCGCGAGCGGCGCTGCGGCGGTTGGTCGCCGACGAGTTCCCGCTGCTCGGATCGGCCGCGGTCACCGAGATCGTCGACCGGCTGCATGCCGATCTGGTCGGGCTCGGCCCGGTCGAGCTGGTGCTCCGCGACCCCACCGTCACCGACGTGCTGATCAACGGGCCCGGCCCGATCTGGGTCGAGCGCAACGGCGTCCTCGAAGCGACGGCGCATCGGGTGCTCGGCGAGCAGATCACCGCGCTCATCGAGCGAGCCTTCGGCCCCCTCGGCATCTCCGTCGACCGGGCTCACCCGATCGCGGATGGGCGTCTGCCCGACGGCTCGCGGGTCAGTGTGGTCCTGCCTCCGCTGTGCTTGCACGGCCCCGTCGTAGCCGTGCGTCGGTTCGGTCGCGATCCGCTGCCCATCGACGCATTCGGACCCGATCACCTTGCGGTCGTGCTGCGGTCCCTGGTCGAGCGTCGCGCCAACATCGTGGTGTACGGCTCGACGGGGTCGGGCAAGACGACGCTGGTCGGGTCGCTCGCTCGGATCATCGACCCCACCGAGCGGGTGGTCGTGATCGAGGACGCAGCCGAGGTGGTGTTGTCCTTGCCCCACCTGGTCCGGCTGGAGACCCGTGTCGCGAACGGCGAGGGCGCCGGTGCGGTGGAGCTGCGCGAACTGGTCCGCGCCGCTCTGCGGCTTCGGCCGGACCGCCTGATCGTGGGTGAAGTCCGGGGCGCCGAGGCGCTCGACATGATCTGGGCGTTGAGCACCGGGCACCGCGGCTCGCTCTCGACCTGCCATGCGCGCGGTCCGCTCGACGCGTTGGCCCGCCTCGAGACGTTCGTGCTCATGAGCGGTGTGGACCTGCCGTTGACGGCGGCGCGCCAACAGGTTCGGCGAGCCGTCGACGCCCTGATCGGCGTCGAGCGGTGCGGTGACGGAACGCGGCGCGTCGTGGATGTGTCCCTGGTGTCCTCCTCGCCCGACCACCCCACCGGCATCGTGGCCTGCTGGCCGACCCCTGAGCACCGCGGCGAGGGGTTCGCGTCGTGAGCGCGGCCTCCTCCTCCGTGGGATCGGCGGCGCTCGTCGCCATGACCGCCGGTTTGGCTGCGGCTGCCGGTTGGCGCGCCCGCGAACGCTGGCTCATGGCGCGTCGGCTCGCCGTGTTGGGCGAGATCACGCCGGGAGCAGCGGTACACCCGCATGGACCGGCTGCGCACCCGCCTGGACCGGCTGCGCACCCGCCACGATCGGCTGCGCACCCGTCACGATCGACCGACGGCATCGTGGCCCGGATCCCCGGGCCGTGGGTCGAACGGGTCGCGCTCGTGTGGTCGCGGGCGCGCGGGTCGCTGACCGGCCAACGCGATCGCGACGAGCTCGCGCTGGCGAGGTTTGCCGAAGCGATCGCTCGGCACGTGCGCGTCGGCGTGGCCTTGGCCGATGCCTGGTGGGCCGCGGTCGACGAGGCGCCGGCCACTCCGCTGTTCGAACCGCTTCGAACCCAAGCCCGGCGATGGCGGCCACTCGGTGAGGCCATCGGCGCCTGGCGCGGCACGACGCCGGCCGCGGACCGGGCGATCCGGCGTCTGTCGTTGGTGGTCGCCGTCGCCGCCGTCGCCGGAGCGGGCGCGGCCGACGGGTTTGACTCGTGCGCGTCCGTCTTGCGAGACGACGCCTCCTCCCGATCGGAGCGCCACTCGCTCGGTGCGCAGGCGCGCGCGTCGGCGGTGTTGATGACGGTGTTGCCTCCGTTCGCCGCTGCCGCGCTCGCGGCGATCGATCCGCGCGTGGGCGCGGTGCTGGTGGACTCGCCGCTGGGATGGACCGTGGCGGCCGTGGCTGCGGCGCTCGATGCGGTCGGGTGGATGTGGCTTCGCCGGCTTTCGGTGGGTCGACCGTGACCGCGACGGCACTCGCGCTCGCGTGGGCGCTGTGGGTGTTGGTGGCCTGTCGGCCGCGCGCTCGGCTGCGGCCCGCTCGCATCGCGGCGCTGTTCGATGGGTCCGCGACGGTTGCGATACCGACCGCTTCGACGAGTCGATCGTGGGCAGGGCGGTCCGCACGACGTTGGGGGCGAAATCGGAGTGCAGAAGCCGGCGTGGCGACCCCGCCAGGGATGACGGTGCTGCGGGTGATCGCAGGGGCCGCGGTGTGCCTGGTGCTCGCGACCGACCCTC
The DNA here is from genome assembly GCA_016703525.1 of Actinomycetota bacterium. Lineage (GTDB taxonomy): Bacteria > Actinomycetota > Acidimicrobiia > Acidimicrobiales > Microtrichaceae > JADJBW01. The sequence continues at coordinate 236,434 of JADJBW010000001.1, forward strand.
GGTGGTGCGTCGCGCTCGTGTTCGCGTGGCTCGCGGCTCGGATCGTCGCTCGCCGGCGTCGGCGTCGGCGCCTCGCCCGGCTCGAATCCGAGGTCGACGATCTGGTGGTGGCCATCGGTCTGGGCCTGGCAGCGGGGCTGCATATTCGCCAGGCGGTGCAGGTCGTGGCCGAGTGCGCCTCGGCGGACTCGGACGATGGTGAGGCGGCGTGTTCGTTGCGATCCTCGCTCGCGCGACTCGACCGCCCCGAGTCGCTCGCCGAGGTGCTGCACGCATGGTCGCGGTCCATCGAGGGTGCGGCGGACGAGGTCGTGGCCGTGATCGTCGAGTCCGAGCGCCGCGGTACCCCGCTCGCCGTGGCCCTGCGGCGGCTGGGCGACGACCGCCGCCGGGCCCGGCATCTGGAGGCCCTCGAGGCGGCCCGTCGCGCCCCGGTCGCGATGCTCCTGCCGCTCGTCGCCTGCGTGCTCCCCGCGTTCGTGTTGCTCACCGTCGTGCCCGTCGTCGTGTCGGCGCTCGGCTCGGTCCGGACCGGACCCTGATCGCGGCGCCGCCGCTCGTGCAATCGACAGCTCCTCGAGGAGATCTCATGACCACGTTGTGGACTCGCGTCGCGACCCAACTCCTGCTTGCTCGCGCCAATCGCGCATCGACCGACCGTCGCGGTGACCGTGCACAGAGCACCGCCGAGTACGCGCTGATCCTGGTGGCCGTCACGGCCATGGTGGGGGTGGTGATCGCGTATCTGACCGGTCCGGGCGGAGGCGCGATCACCGACCTGTTCGGTGCGGTGTTCTCGAGGGTTCGGTCATTGGTGAACGGTGGTTGACCGGCGCGGTGACCACCGCCTCGACCGTGGGCAGGCCACGGTCGAGGCGGTCGTCGTGCTCCCGGTGATCGTGGTGGTGCTCCTGGCGCTGGTGCAGGTGGGGCTGGTGCTGCGGGATCACGTCGCCGTGACGACGGCGGCGCGGGCTGCGGCGCGGGTGGCGGTCGTCGATCCCGATACGGCTGCGGTTCGGCGGGCCGCTGTCGGTTCGACCGGCCTGCGGAGCGATCGAGTGTCGGTGAGCCTGGAGGGCGACGCCTCGCCGGGGTCGCTGGTGACGGTCCGAGTGCGCTACCGAGAGGCGGGCGCACTTCCGCTGGTCGGCCGACTCGTCGATGGTCTGGTGCTCGAGGAGCGGGTGGTGGTCATGGTGGAGTAATGGCCGGTTGCTGCACCGGCGTGCGGCGATACGATTGGGCGCGTGCTGTTTCACACCCAACGGCGCGAGGTTGCGGGATGGTCGGTGGTGCGCGTGATCGGTGAGGTCGACCTCGCGAGCGCGCCCTCGATGCGAGCCGCGCTGAGGGCACTGCCGGCCGGCGCGTCGGTTGCGGTGGACCTGAGCGACTGCTCCTTGATCGACTCGGTGGGCATCGGGCTGCTCATCGGCGGGGCTCGCCGCGCGCGACGCCGGTGGCCGGATGGTGGTGGTCGCACCACGGGGCGGTCTGGTACGCCGCATGCTCGACATCTGTCGCGTCGATGCGGTGCTCGACGTTGCGTCGTCGTCGGACGCGTTCGCCCCGCTCGCTCCCGCTGAGCCGGCGCTGCAGGCGCCGGGGGTGCAGGAGTCACCGGCGCGATGAGCGGGAGTCGGGTGGCGCAGATCTCGGTACCGTCCGACAGCCATTCGATCGCGATCGCACGACGATTCGTCTCGCAGATCCTGGCGGACCTCGCGTGGGTGACGCCGGCCATGGTCGACGACGTGCGGCTGGTCGCGTCCGAGTTGGTGACCAACGCGGTGCGCGCTCAGCGCCGCGTCGACGACAGTGCGACCATTGCGATTCGGGCAGCAGGCTTCGATGACCGCTTCGAACTGACGGTGGTCGATCACGGCGGCGGGTTCGAGGTGGACACCTCGGCATTGCGCCTGCCCGACGCGCACATCGACCGTGAGGGCGGGTTCGGCCTGCCGTTGATCTCGGCGCTGACCGACGAGATCCATGTGGTCTCGGCGGCCGACGGCGCGGAGGTGCGCGTCGTCGTCTACCGCGACCGGGCTTCGGCCCCCACCCGCTCGGCCTGACGCTCGCTCCGGACGGGTCGTTCCGCCCACGTGTGGGCGACGCCCATGGCGAGGATCGCCGCCCCCGAGGTCGCTGCGACCACGGCGAACGTGGTCGGCCCGGGCGACCTGAGCTCGAAGAACCGCTGGAGCGGCGGAGCGAGGAAGGCGAGCGCGACTGCGCCCGACATCACGCCGACCAGTCCGATCTTCCATGGCGCGAGCGGCAGGGCATTGCGCAGCAGCACCACAAAGGAACACACGGCGAGCACGAGCACCGCGGCGCTGCGCGCCGCGGGGAGCGGGAGGTGGCCGGTGGATCGCGCCCAGCCGAACACCACCAGCACGGCCGCCGCGCTGATCGCGCCGAACGGCACCGAGTCGCGCGCCACCCGGCGCAGGAAGTTGCCACGCACGAGTTCGTGGTTCGGCGCGAGCGCGAGGAAGAACGACGGCACCCCGATGCACAGGGTCGAGATCAGCGTGAGGTGTCGCGGTTTGAACGGGAAGTTCGCCGCCGTGATGCCGGTGGCGAAGGCGAGCAACACCGCCCAGGTGGTCTTGGTGAGGAACAGTGTGGCGACCCGCTGCAGGTTGTTGATGACCCGCCGCCCTTCGGCGACGACCGATGGCAGCGACGCGAACGAGTTGTCGAGCAGGACGATCTGGGCGACGGCTCGCGTTGCCTCCGACCCGGACGCCATGGCGATGCCACAGTCGGAGTCCTTCAAGGCGAGCACGTCGTTGACGCCGTCGCCGGTCATCGCCACGGTGTGGCCGCGCTCCTGGAGCGCCCGCACCATGTCCCGCTTCTGCTGCGGGGTCACCCGACCGAACACGGTGGTGTGCTCCATCGCGTCGGCAAGGGCGCCCGCCTCGGTGGGCAGGTCCCGTGCGTCGATCGAGCGCGTTGCCTCCGCGAGGCCGGCGCGGCGAGCGACGGCGGCGACCGTCGTCGGGTTGTCGCCCGAGATGACCTTGAGCGTCACATTCTGGCGTGCGAAGTAGTCGAGCGTGGCGGGGGCGTCGGGCCGGATCGTGTCGGTGAGCAGCACGAGGGCGGTCGCGGAGACCGTCGCGGAAGCGTCTCGTCGCGCACTGCCTCGTCGGTGTGCGCGAGGAGCAGGACGCGAAAAGCCCGACGCGGCTGCAGTGTCGACGTCGGTGGCGATCGCGGCGAACGCTTCGCGTCCGAGCACCAGTTCGGGAGCGCCGAGCACCCACCAGCCGCGTCCGTCGAACGACGCGGCGCTCCACTTGCGCGCGGATGAGAACGGGACGGTCGCGGTACCGGTCCAACCCGGATCGTCGGGATACCGCTCGGCGATCGCCGCCTGGGTGGGATTTGGGTTCGGGTCGGCGGCCGCCAGTGCGGCGAGCACCACCTCGGGATCGGGTCCGGATGCCGGCGAACCGGCGGCCACCAAGGGGGTGATGAGGGGAACGACGCTGTGCACGCTCATCGTTCCCGCCGTGATGGTGCCGGTCTTGTCGAGGCACACCACGTCGACGCGAGCGAGCGTCTCGACGGCGGGCAACTCCTGCACCAGCGTGCGCTGCCGGGCAAGGCGGACCACGCCGACGGCGAACGCCACGCTCGTGAGGAGCACGAGGCCCTCGGGAACCATGCCCACCATGCCGGCCACCGCGGCGACGAGCGCCTCGCGGATGTCGGCGTGGCGGCGGGTCTGGGACCACACCAGCACGATCCCCGCGGGGATGAGCGCCCATGACACCCAGCTGACGATGCGGTCGATCGAGGCGCGAAGCTCGCTGTTCGCCAGCGTGAACTTGCGGGCCGCGGCGGCCAGTTCCGCGGCGTAGGCCTCGGCGCCCACGGCGGTGACCCTCGCGTGGCCGCTCCCGGTGACGGCGAACGACCCCGAGAACAGCTCATCGCCGGGCCGCTTGTGGATCGCGTCGGCCTCGCCGGTGAGCAGCGATTCGTCGATCTCGAGCCCGTCCTCGTCGAGCACCTCGGCATCGGCGACGATCTGGTTGCCGCCGCGCAGGACCAGCACGTCGTCGAGCACGACCTGATCGACGGGGATCTCGATGGTGTGCCCGTCACGACGCACATGCGCGATCGGCGCAGAGAGCACCGCGAGTTGCTCGAGGGTTCGCTTCGCCCGGATCTCCTGCAAGATGCCGATGGCCGCGTTGGCGATGATGACGCCGCCGAACAGTGCGTCGCGATAGGCACCAGCGGCGACCACGATGCCGACAAGGGTCGCCATCAGGGCGTTGAAGCGCGTGAACAGGTTCGCCCGGAGGATCTCACCGATCGTGCGCGACGGTACGGGCGGAACGGTGTTGACCCGACCCTGGCGAACCCGCTCGTCGACCTCGGCCGAGCTGAGCCCGGTGGGGATGGCTGCGGTCACCGGTGGCGCGCGAGTTCGGTGCGGGCGACCTGGCGGCGGTGCACCTCGTCGGGCCCGTCGGCGAAGCGCAGCGTGCGCAGCCCGGCCCACATGCGTGCGAGCGGGAAGTCGTCGGACACCCCGCCACCACCATGGGCCTGGATCGCTCGGTCGACCACGCGCAGCGCGACGTTCGGCGCGATCACCTTGATCGACGAGATCTCGATGGCCGCGCCCTTGTTGCCGACGGTGTCCATGAGCCACGCCGCTTTCAGCGTCAGCAGCCGTGCCTGCTCGATCTCCATGCGGGAGTCGGCGATCCACTCGCGGATGACGCCCTGCTCGGCGAGGGGCCGACCGAACGCGACCCGTTCGGTGACACGACGACACATCAGATCGAGCGCTCGTTCGGCGACGCCGAGGCAGCGCATGCAGTGGTGGATGCGGCCCGGCCCGAGCCGCGCCTGCGCGATCGCGAATCCCATGCCCTCCTGCGCGATCAGGTTCTCGGCGGGCACTCGGCAGTTGTCGAAGAGGAGTTCGCAGTGCCCCTCGCGATCCTGGTAGCCGAAGACCGGCAGGTCGCGCACGACCGTGAGGCCCGGGGTGTCGCGGGGGACGAGGATCATCGACTGCTGGAGGTGGCGGGGCGCGTTCGGGTCGGTCTTGCCCATCACGATGAAGACCTTGCAGCGCGGCGATGCGGCACCCGAGATCCACCACTTGCGGCCGTTGAGCACGTACTCGTCGCCGTCGCGCTCGATCGACAGCTGGATGTTGGTGGCGTCGGAGCTCGCGACGTCGGGTTCGGTCATGGCGAACGCCGACCGGATGGTTCCCTCGAGCAGCGGCTGCAGCCACCGCTCCTTTTGCTCGTCGGTGCCGAACATCGTCAGCACCTCCATGTTGCCGGTGTCGGGTGCGGCGCAGTTCAGGGCCTCGGGCGCCAGATGGATCGACCGACCGGTGATCTCGGCGAGCGGGGCGTAGTCGAGGTTCGACAACCCGTCGGTCCACGCCGTCTTGTGGGGAAGGAACAGGTTCCACAGGCCACGCTCGCGGGCCTCGGACTTGAGGTCTTCGACGATCTGGGGGTGTGCGTGCGGGTCGCCGAGGTCGTCCATCTGCGCCTCGTACACGGCCTCGGCCGGGTAGACGCACTCGTCCATGAAGGCCTCCAGGCGGGCGACGAGATCGGTGGCGACTGTGCTCAGGGCGAAGTCCATGGTGGTTGCCTCAGGGGTCACGGGTTGAAGCCGTCACCGTATCGCCGCCCGGCCGCGCCCGGCCGTTCGGTGCCCGGGGCTTCAACGCGGGTGTTTGACAGCTCCGGGGGCATCCCTCTGTAGTGTCCAGGCGATGGGTGCCCCCTTGGTCATTGTGGAGTCGCCGGCAAAGGCGCACCATCGCCGCTTCTCGGCGACGACTTCATGGTCGAGTCGTCGGTCGGCCACATCCGCGACCTGCCGTCGAAGGCGGCGGAGATCCCCGAGGCGTACAAGAAGGAGAAGTGGGCCAACCTCGGCGTCGACGTCGACAACCACTTCAAGCCGCTGTACATCGTCTCCCCCAACAAGAAGGACCAGGTCCGCCACCTGAAGGCGCTGCTGAAGGAGGCCGACGAGCTCTATCTCGCGACCGATGAGGATCGCGAGGGCGAGGCGATCGCGTGGCACCTCCTGGAGGTGTTGAACCCGAAGGTGCCCGTCCGGCGGATGGTCTTCCACGAGATCACGCCACAGGCGATCCGCCATGCGATCGAGAACCCGCGCGATCTCGACCGTCGCCTTGTCGACGCGCAGGAGGCGCGGCGCATCTTCGACCGGCTGTACGGCTACGAGGTCTCGCCCGTGTTGTGGAAGAAGGTCATGCCGCGGCTCTCGGCCGGCCGCGTGCAGTCGGTGGCGACCCGCCTGGTCGTCGAGCGGAGCGCGAGCGGATGCGCTTCGTGTCCGCCTACTGGGACCTCAGGGCCGGTTCCGCCACCCGGCGCCGAGGCCGACCAGACCCGTTCCGGCGCACGCTGCTCGAGGTCGACGGCCGCCAGCTCGCCACCGGCCAGGACTTCGACACGTCCGGCCAGCTCACCCGCGACGGGGTCGTGCTCCTGGACGAGGCCGCCAGCTGGCGCTGCGCCGCGCTGGCCGATCGACCGGTCGCGGTCCGCGGTCGAACGCAAGCCCTACACCCGCAAGCCCTACCCGCCGTTCATGACCTCGACGCTGCAGCAGGAGGCCGGCCGCAAGCTCCGCTTCTCGTCGTCGCAGACCATGTCGGTCGCCCAGCGCCTGTACGAGAACGGCTTCATCACCTATATGCGTACCGACTCGGCCACGCTGTCGGACACGGCCATCGCCGCAGCCGCCCAGATCCCGGAGCAGTACGGCGCCGCCTACCTGCCCGATCAGCCGCGTACCTACGCCAAGAAGGTGAAGAACGCACAGGAGGCGCATGAGGCCATCCGTCCGGCAGGCGAACGGTTCCGCGGCCCCGAGGAGGTTCGCGAGGCGCTCGGAACCCAGGAGTTCCGGCTCTACGAGTTGATCTGGCAACGCACCATCGCGTCGCAGATGACCGACGCCCGCGGTGAGTCGGTATCGGTCCGCCTCGGGATGACCGCCGCTGACGGCCGCGACGCCGTGTTCGCTGCGAGCGGCAAGACGATCCTGTTCCCCGGGTTCCTCCGTGCGTACGTGGAGGGGGCGGACGACCCCGACGCCGAGCTGGAGGACCAGGAGCGCGTGCTGCCGGACATGACCGAGGGCGATCGCCTGTCGGTCCACGATCTGGAGTCCCGCGGGCACGAGACGCAGCCGCCCGCCCGCTACACCGAGGCGTCGCTGGTCAAGCGGCTCGAGGAGCTCGGCGTCGGCCGGCCGTCGACCTACGCGTCGATCATCTCGACGGTGCAGGACCGCGGGTATGTGCGCAAGAAGGGCTCGGCGCTCGTGCCGAGTTTCACGGCGTTCGCGGTCGTGACGCTGCTCGAGCGGCACTTCTCCGACCTCGTGGACTACGCGCTCACGGCGCGCATGGAGGACGACCTCGACCTGATCGCCCGCGGCGAGGCCGACGCCGAGCCCTGGCTGTCTCGCTTCTACTTCGGCGAGTCGGCCAACGGCGAGCGAAGCGGGCTGAAGGCCATGGTGTCCGACATCGGCGACATCGATGCGCGGGACGTGAACTCGATCCCGCTCGGCGCCGACCCCGACGGCGTGCCGATCGTCGCTCGCGTCGGCCGCTACGGCGCGTACCTGCAACGCGGCGACGACACCGCGAACGTGCCGGATGACATCGCGCCCGACGAGCTCACGCCCGCCAAGTGCGTCGAACTGCTGAACACGCCGAAGGAACGTCAACTCGGCCTGCATCCCACCGAGGGACTCCCGATCTTCGTGCGCAACGGACGCTTCGGCCCGTACGTGCAGCTCGGTGAGCATGACGACGAGACCGGGTTCAAGCCCAAGATGGCGTCGCTGTTCCAGACGATGACGGTGGAGCGTGTGACCCTCGACGACGCGGTGCAGTTGCTGTCGCTGCCGCGCGTCGTGGGCATCGATCCCGCCGACGGCGAGGAGATCACCTCGCAGAACGGCCGATTCGGTCCGTACATCAAGAAGGGCACCGATTCGCGTTCGATCGAGAACGAGGAACAGCTGTTTGCGATCACCCTCGACGAGTGCCTGCGCATCTTCGCCGAGCCGAAGCGTCGCCGCGGTCAGACCGCCAAGGGCCCGCTGCGCGAGCTCGGGCCTGATCCCGATTCGGGCCGCCCGATCGTGGTGAAGGACGGCCGGTTCGGCCCGTATGTCACCGACGGCGAGACCAACGCCTCGCTGCGCAAGGGCGATCTGGTCGAGGAGCTCACCACCGAGCGGGCGCTCGAGCTGCTCGCGGACCGTCGTGCCAAGGCGCCCGCGAAGAAGGCTCCGGCCAAGAAGGCCGCCGCGGCGAAGAAGGCGCCAGCGAAGAAGGCGGCGGCCAAGAAGGCGCCCGCCAAGAAGGCCGCGGCCAAGAAGGCTCCGGCCAAGAAGGCCGCGGCGATCGACCCGAAGGTTGCCGACGACTTCATCGGGTCCGGCGGCGAGGAACCGTTCTGAGCCGACCCCGGCGCCGTGCGGTCGACCGATGACGACTGCGACGGAACCACGATGGGTTCGACCCTTCGGGTCGCGGGAGTATGCCTGGCTGTGGATCGCGCAGGTGATCTCGGCGCTGGGCGACTGGATCGGCCTCTTCGCGATCACGGCGCTCGCTGCCGAGATCAGTGAGGCGAAGGAGGCGGCGATCGCCCTGGTGTTGACCGCCCGCGTCGCCCCGAGCTTCGTGCTCGGCCCGTTGATGGGCGTGCTCGTCGACCGCTACGACCGACGAACGCTCATGCGCATCGCGGACTTGTCGCGGGCGCTGGTCTTCATGGCGCTCCCGTTCGTCGACAGCGTCGCCGGACTGATCGTGGCGTCGCTACTGCTCGAGGTGCTGACGCTGTTGTGGTCGCCCGCCAAGGAGGCGATGGTGCCGATCCTGGTCGGTCGAGAGCAACTGGCGCGAGCCAACTCGCTCGGTGTGCTTGCCGCATACGGAACCATTCCGTTCGCGGCGCTCATCGGCATCGGCCTCGCTCGCGGCAACGATGCGCTCGCGCGGGTCGACTGGCTCGCACCCCTGGGGTTTCGGCGCAACCTCGGTGAGGCCCAGGCGTTGGCCTTCTATTTCGATGCCATGACCTTCGCCGCGACGGCTGCGATCGTGACCATCTTCATTCGCGTGGCCGCGCGGCCGGTCCGCTCGACCGACGAGCCCGAGCCCCGGCTCGGACCCGCCGCAGCGCTGGCCGCGGTGCGTGAAGGCTGGCGATTCATCGCGGCGAACCCGGTGGTTCGGGCGGTGAACATCGGGCTAGCGGCGGGTCTGCTGGGCGGCGCGATGGTCGTGCCGCTCGGGCCGTCGTTCGCGAAGTACGTGAACGGCGATGCCAGCCGCTTCAACCTGTACATCGCAGCCCTCGGGTTCGGTGTGGCGGTCGGTGTGGCGGGGGTGACGGCGTTGCAGGCACGACTCCCGAAGGCGGAGGCGTTCGTCGTCTGCCTGTTCATCGCCGGACTCGGATTCGGCGCGGGTGTGTCGATGCCCACGTTCTGGTGGTCGGCCGCGGGCGTGGGCGTGCTCGGCCTCATGGCCGGTGCGGTGTATGTGCTCGGCTACACGCTGATCCAGGAGCACACCGAGGACAAGCTCCGCGGCCGCACCTTCACCACGTTTCTCACGTCGGTGCGGCTGTGCGTGCTGGGCGCGATGGTGCTCGGTCCCGCGCTGGCGACGATCGTCGATCCGATCCTGCGGTCCTCGATCCACGAGCGGGCGAACTGCGCGGTGGACACCCCGGAGGTTGTCTGTCGGGTGCCTGTGGTTCGATGGTTCGGTGTCGAGTACGCCCTGCCCGGTGTGCGCGTGGTGCTGTGGCTGGCGGCGCTCGTGATCCTCGTTGCGGCGGTGCTTGCGGCTCGGTCGATCAAGGTTCGCATTCGCGAGATGCTCACCCCGGCCCAGTTCGTTGCTCGGGTTCACGGTAAGGAGAATCCATGAGTCGAGGTCGGTTCATCGTGTTCGAGGGCGGTGAGGGGGTCGGCAAGTCGACGCAGGCGCGCGCCTTGCGGATCGCCTCGGTGCCGTGCTCACGCGTCAGCCAGGCGGCACCGCGATCGGCGCGGGGCTGCGACGGCTGTTGCTCGACCCGTCGACCCAGGCCCTGTCGGTTCGGGCCGAGGCGTTGCTCATGGCGGCCGACCGGGCGCAGCACCGCGTGGAAGCTCATCGAGCCCTCGCTCGCCGCCGGTCGCCATGTGGTGTGTGACCGCTACACGTACTCGTCGGTCGCCTACCAGGGGGTACGGGCGTGGGCTGGACTGCGACGAGGTGCGCGAGATGTCGGCGTGGGCGACCGAGGAGCAGTGGCCCGACCTCGTGATCCTGCTCGATCTCGACCCGGAGATCGCGGCGCAGCGGCTGTCGGGCACGCCGGACCGGTTCGAGTCGGCGGACGCGGCCTTCCATCGCCGAGTTCGGGAGGGCTTCCTGGCGATGGCGGTGCAGGAGCCGTCGCGATGGTTGGTGCTCGACGCGGCTCGGAGTGCAGACGACCTGGCCGACGAGATCGCGTCGCACGTCGATGCCGCGCTCGAGGGGTTGCAGCGATGACGCCCGCCGCCACGGCCGCATCCGACGCGATCGATCCCGGCGATCCCTGGGACGAGGTGGTCGCCGCTCCCGAGTTGATCTCGCAGCTCCGCGCCGCCGCACGCGACCACACGCACGCCTATCTCTTCCTCGGCCATGCGGGGGTGGGTACCCGCGCCGCGGCCCGCGCGTTCGCGGCCGAGATCCTGGTGGCGGACTCCGGGGCGGTGGGCGCCGACGCCGATCGCCACCGTCGCCTCGCCCGCCGCGAGCGCCACCCGGCCCTGGCCTTCGTCGAGCGAACCGGGGCCTCCATCACGGTCGACCAGGCGCGCGACGTCGTGCGCCGCGCCGCGATGGCTCCGCCCGAAGGCCCGGTGCAGGTGTTCGTCCTCGTCGACTTCCATCTGGTCGCGGGTGCCGCACCGACCCTGTTGAAGTCGATCGAGGAGCCGACGCCCGGCACCGTGTTCATCGTGCTGGCCGACGAGATCACCCCCGAGTTGGTCACGATCGCCTCGCGGTGCGCGCGCTTCGAGTTCCCGCTCCTGCCGACCGATCTCGTGCGCGATCGCCTCGTCGCCGATGGCGTGGACGTCGATGTCGCGACGGCTGCGGCGCGCAGCGCGGGAGGCGACCTCGAACGTGCGCGCCTGCTGTCGACCGACACGGCGGTTGTCGAGCGTCGCGACTTCTGGATGCGCGTCCCGGAGCGGCTCGATGGCACGGGAGCGACGGCGGCAGCGCTGGTGACCGAAGCGCTGCTGCGGATCGAGGAAGTGGCCGAGCCGTTGAGCCGACGCCAGGAGGGCGAGCGTGCTGCGGTCGAGCAGGAGATCGAGCAGTTCGGCGTTCGTCGCAGCCTTCTCAAGGAGGTCGACGAGCGGCACAAGCGGGAGCGGCGACGCGTGCACAACGACGAGATCGGTGCGGGGCTCGTGGCGATCATGGACCGGTACCGGGCATCGGCATCGGCGGTGCCGGCGGCCTACGTCGACGCCGCCGACGCGGTGTCGACGCTGACCGAACGACTCGTCCACAACGTCGGCGAGGAGCTCGCCATGCAGGCGCTGTTCCTGTCGCTTCCACGGCTCGGATAACCCTCCACCGCGTTCGCGCAGACCGACCCTACGATGAGGCGATGGGTCTTGGTCGATCGCGGCGAGTTGCACGCGCCGTTGCGCTCATCGTGGCGTCCTCACTGTCGGCATGCAGCATTGCATCGGCGGACGGCGGGAGGATTCGGCCGAGTTCGACGACCACGTCGACGACATCGACGACCACGACCACGACGACAACAACCACAACAACCACGACGACGACGATCCCGGCTCCGCCTCCTCCGCCTCCGCCACCGCCGGGTCCGGCGTGGGTGTCGGCCGGGTTGCCGGCGCCCGGATCGGCGTTCGAGAACCTCGCTGCCGATGGGTCGCTCGACCCCGCGGTCAAGCACGTGGCGCTCACCTTCGACGACGGGCCGACCCAGTACACGCGGCCGATCTTCGAGATCCTGAAGAACGCCGGCGTACCGGCAACGTTCTTCATGTTGTCCGACCAGGTTCAGGCCAATGCCGACTTGGTGCGCGAGATGACGGCCGCCGGCATGCAGATCGGCTCGCACTCCCGCAACCACCCGCACCTTCCCGGCGTCGATGTGTGGGGCCAGCGCGATCAGATCGGCGGCTCGACGCAGGTGATCAACTCGGTCGCCGGGCCGGGCACCGTCTCGTGCTTCCGCCCGCCCTACGGCGAGGCCGATGCCGTCACCCAGCAGGTGGTCGCCGAGAACGGTCTGGCGATCGCGAAGTGGTCGGTCGACACGCGGGACTGGCAGAAGCCGCCGTTCGCAACGATCATCCAGCGGGTACAGAGCTCGGTTCGTGACCGATCGGTCGTGCTGATGCACGACGGCGGTGGCGATCGAACCGCGACGATCGCTGCATTGCCATGGGTCATTCAATGGCTCAAGGACCAGGGCTACCAGTTCGTCAGCCTCTGCTGATCGAGGTCGGTCGGTGCCCCGGTCCCGGTGTCGCCGGTGGCGGCGAATGGGTCGGCCCAAAGGCGTGTGAACCGGGTGCCTGGGCTGGTAGATTGTCGGCCCTGCCCGGGTAGCTCAGACGGCAGAGCAATTCACTCGTAATGAATAGGTCAGGAGTTCGATTCTCCTCCCGGGCTCGTCGAGAACCCCCGCCACCGAGCGGGGGTTCTTCCGCGTTCGGGTCGTCCGCCGATGCCGTCGTAGCAGCCGCCCGAGCTCGACCGCTACAGGTCCTCGAGGGCGCTCGGATCCGCGGGCACGTCCACGGCGTGCGCCCGGAGTAACTCGATCGGGACCACCGCGAGCGTGCGCGCATGAGTGCTGGCGAGCACCACCGGCGCCGCGACGCCGTCCTGGGCGGCGATCAGCCAGTTGCGCGCCGTGACGCACCAGCGGTCGCCCGGTCGCAACCCCGGAAAGCGGAACTGGGGGACGGGCGTCGACAGGTCGTTGCCGATCCGCCGTTGGTGCTCGAGGAACTCGACGGACATGACGGCACAGATCGTGTGCAGCCCGCTGTCCTCGACGCCCCATGAACAGCACCCGTCGCGGTAGAAGCCCGTGACCGGGTCGGTGCCGCACGGCTCGAGGGGTTGGCCCAGCACGTTGCGGTTCTCGGTGTTCGGTGATGTCGGCTGCGCGGTCATCGTCCCGATTCTTGTGCTGATCGGGTCGCTTCGCCGGACCGGTCGTCGAGTGGCCGCCAGCGCACGGTGTAGGTCTGCACGGTCGCGTCGGTGAGCTCGAAGGGCGACGGGCCTCCACCGACGGTGGTGATGACATCGAACTCGTCGCTCGTCACGGCCCTCGACCAGGAGCGATCCGCCCGAATCGTCACGAACAGCTGGCTCTGGTGTCGCTCCTCGCCGAAGAGGGGCTGCGGCGGGCTCCAGCGGAGCCCATCGCGGGAGCCGATGATCAGGTGGTTCCAGCGATGATCGCCGTCGTGTCTCCACTCGGTGATGACCGAGCACACCGCCAGGTAGAGGCGGGTCGGCTCGTGGAACGTGGCATCGAGCCAGCAGACGCGCGGCTCGCCGGGGAGGAGATCGCTGCACGGCCCACCGAGTCCGGCGCTCGCGAACTGCCCGTCATGGAACTTCCGCCAGCGCACGGCGTCGCCGCGCCGAGCCGCGATCAGGACCTCCTCGACCGGTGCCCGGGCGACGCACAGGTTGTTGCCGACGGCCCCGAACTCGCGCTGGTCGGTGAAATACACGTAGAAGTAGTCGTCGCGCTGCACGAAGGCACCCGACCCGAGTTCGATCGAGCCGAGCGAGCTGTCGGGGCAGACCTCGGGCGTGATGATGCGACCCAGGTCCCGGAACGTGTCGCCTCCGTCGTCGGAGTAGGCGGTGCCGAGGATCGCGTGCGCCCGGTGCGGATCCTGCGCGAGTGGCTGCTCGCCGCGGTAGACCATGAGCAGGCCGCCACCGACCCGATCGTCGAAGATCGGCCCGCCGGTCGCCCGTCGGGTCGGTTCCCGAAGGCCGCTGATCCGGCTCGGGGTTTCCGGCTTCCAGCTCGTTCGGCGGCGTCCCACGCGGTGCCGGGCGACGCGGTCGCCGTTCGGTCCGAACATCGTGACCCGGCCGTGTCGGCGCACGAAGCCGGCCGTACCGGAAATCCACGACGGCGGGGCTTGCGCGGCGAGCACCGGGCCCGCCGAGATCGGCAGCGGGTCGGTCGCCTCGAACACGACCGGCAATGCCAGCGTGTCCGGCTGATTCGTGGAGCTCGTCCGACCCGTCATGTCCGCTCCGAGGGCCCGCGGGATCGCCCTGCGTCTCGTGCCGTGACCGGCAATCGACCCTCTCAGACTGTCACGTCGGAGGTGGACGGGGCTGCCCGGTTGTTGTCGCATTCTGCCCTTGAATCGAAGGGAGCCACCTGGGGTGGTGGCACGGTGACATGAGGAGGTGAACGTGGGCGACACAACGGCGTGCCCTCACTGTTCCGGACTCTGCGCAGGTAGCTCGGATCGGTGCCACGTGTGCCATCGCCAGCTGCGGCGCGGACCCTACGGGCTGGGGGCCACCCGCTCAGGCTCGACGTCGGGATCCGAGCGCGGATTCAACGCCGGCCGGACCAGCGGTTGAGCTGAATCGGCTGATCGTCGAGCACCCAATCGGGACGCCGATGCATCGGCTCGACGGCGATCACCGCCCGACCGTCGCGGAGATCGGCGATGAGTGGGAGGGTCCACGGCTCGCGTGGCTCCGCGCCCGCGAGCGCGGCGCTCACGTCGCCTGGGTAGGCGCGAAGGATCGACGACACGACGTCGCGGTGGCGGGCCGCAATGTCGCACCGTCGCGTCTCGGTCAACGACACGAGGCGGGCGATCCGCGTCGATGTCGGCGGCGGTGCCCGCTCCGGCGCCGAGCTTGTCGAGGTAGGCGGCGACCTCGCCGCCTCCGAACTTGCACGCCGGGCACAGCCCGCACGACTCGACGTAGAGGTAGCGGGCGACCGCCGTCGCCACGGCGGCCATGTCGCAGTGCTCGCCGCAGACGATGAACGCGGCCTTGGCCACAGCTGCGCCGACGCCGCCGAGCCCCTCCCACGCGAGCGGCGCGCCGAGGCGCGAACGCGTCAGCACGGGCGAGCTCAGCCCGTTGAGCACGGCCTTGGGCGGCGTCCGGGGCAGGAACCCGCCGCCGATCGTGTCGATCACGTCCATCAGCCGGCGCCCGAGTTCGGCCTCGCCCACGGCGTGTGCGGCGACATCACCGGTCACGGTGCACAGGATGTGGCCCGGCGAGAGCACGGTGCCCATCGAGCGGAACCACTGCGTGCCACGCATCAGGATCGGGCCGAGCGACGCCAGGGTCTCGAGGCCCTCGACGATCGTCGGGTTTGCCGGGTCGGGGAGGGTGGGTGGACCGACGTCGCGGCGCCCGGGCCGGCTGAACAACCCGTCGAGTTCTGGCGCGAGGCGTACCGGCAGCGGCTCGCGGCCTTCGAGCGCCTCGAGCAGCGCGCGCTCGTCGCTCAGCACGTAGTGGTCGGAGGTTCGGTGGATCGTGATCTTCACGTCGTCGAGCCAGCCGGCCGACTCGGCGTCGGCCATGGCCTCGTGCACGATGGCGTGCTCCACGGCGAAGGTCGACCGGAGCGCCAGATGCGCCGAGGAGGCGCCGAGCGCACGCGCGGCGATCGCCAGTCCCTCCATCACACCGAGTGCGTTGGTGCGGAGCAGCGCTCGATCGGCGAAGCTCCCCGGCTCGATGTCGGTCGCGTCCACCACCAGGTGGCGGGGCCCGGTCTGGTCGTCGTTCGCGGCGAAGCTCGCCCACCGCGAGGCCACCCGCGTCCCGCCGCTGTCGCGGCGCCGCAGACCCGACGCGTCGATCCGTTCGATCAGTGCCCGGGGAGTGAGCGTGCGTGCGAGCCGGACGGCGTCGCCACCGATCCACGCTTGGTGGTCGGCGATGCTCGCCGCAGCGGTCGGTGGAAGGAGATAGGGGTCGGACACAGTCCTGCCACGCTATTCCTCGCTGCGGTCACCACGACAGGCCGCGCTGTGCGATCGCGGCGGTGATCGCGGCGGCCAACGCGTCGGGCGAGCCGGCGCACCGCTCGATCTCGTCGGGTGCGAGGAGCGTGACGATGGCGACGTCGGTCTCGGCGACGACGATCGGCGTTCGGCCCTCCGCCTCGGCGCGGATCGACTCGGGCTGATCGTCGCGGTGGTAGGTGTCGAAGGGGACCGGGAACTCGTCGCGGCAGGTGCGCCACTCCGCTCGTTCGCGCACGAGTCCGTGGGTGACATCGCACAGCGAACAGTGGGCACGGCCCAGGCGGGCGCCGAGCCAGTAGGTGAGCTCGCCTCGCAGGGTGCCATCCGCGGCGTAGACCCCGACGATTCGGCGGATGCGTGTGCTCGATGCGGGATCGGAGTACGAGCCGTTCGGGGTGGCGCCCGTCATGGCATCAGTGTGCCCGACCCGCGGGTGGGTGTGCAGGCGACGGGACGGGTCCACGATGAACTCGGCCGCACAGGCGTGTCCTACGCTGGCACGAATGGCCGATCCCTCGACCTTCGCCGACGACGCGATGCCCTTCATGGACGCGCTGTACACGGCGGCGCTGCGCATGACCCGGAACTCGGCCGACGCCGAGGATCTGGTGCAGGAGACGTACTTGCGCGCGTTCCGCGGCTACGGCCGGTTCGAGGAGGGTACGAACCTCCGTGCCTGGCTGTACCGGATCCTGACCAATACGTTCATCAACTCGTATCGGTCCAAGCAGCGCCGACCCGACGAGTCGGATCTGGCCGATGTTGAGGACCTGTACCTCTACCGTCGACTCGGCGGGCTCGAGTCGTCCCAGCGCGGCCGGTCGGCCGAGGACGAGCTGATGGACCTGGTGACCGACGGCGAGGTGAAGGCTGCCGTCGAGGCGCTTCCCGAGCGGTTCCGCATGCCGGTGCTGCTGGCCGACATCGAAGGATTCGCGTACAAGGAGATCGCCGAGATTCTCGATGTCCCGATCGGCACGGTGATGAGTCGGCTGCATCGGGGAAGAAAGGCGCTGCAGAAGGCGTTGTGGGATTTCGCCGCCGAGCGGCGATTGCTACCCACCCCGTCGGCCGCCGGTGCGGCCACGGACGATCCCGGGCGATGAGCATGCCGGACAAGTGCGATGACGCGATTGCCCAGCTCTACGAGTTCCTCGATGGAGAACTCGACGACGCGGCGCGAGCCCGGATCGAGGCGCATCTCCGAGAGTGCTCGCCGTGTCTCGAGGCGTTCGACTTCGAGGCCGACCTTCGACGCATCGTGTCGAGCCGCTGCCGCGACCGTGTGCCCGAGGAGCTGCGCGAGCGAATTCGCGGATTGCTCCAACCGTCCGACTGAGCGGCCAGGTCGCCCGTACCGCCTCGCGGTGCCGGCGGTCAGAGCAGGGCTCGGGCGACGAAGTGGTTCGCAAAGTCGCGGAGCGCCGCTTCGGACTGTGCGAGTCCGGGTTCCTCCACGAGGCTCATGACGGTTCGGAACAGGAAGTCGACCACCTGGTTGTCCTCGGGAGCACCGGCTCGTCGTGCCGCGTCACTGCCGGGCAGATCCAGGATGGCCCGCCAGAGCGTCACGCCGTGCGAACGGAGCGTGCCGGCGGCGGACCGGTAGGCGACGCGCCGGGAGTCGGGGTCGGCGAGCAGCGCCGAGATCACGCGGTTGCGCCGCCCCTCCGTCACGGCTTCGACCAGCGTGTCGACCAGCGCCTCCGAAGCGGTGGTGGCGATGGCCACCACCTGGCCGAGGTGGCGCGAGTACGACTCGACTTCGTGCGCCAGGACCGCGACGACGAGTTCGTCGCGCCCGCCGGGAAAGTGCCGGTGCAAGGTGGTGCGATGCACCTGCGCCTCTCCGGCGATCTCGTCGAGAGAGACGCGGCCGATGCCGTGTTCGGCGAACATCGACCCGGCGGCGGCGACGATCCTGGTGTGCGACGCCTCAGACGACCGTGGCATCAGCCAAATCTCGCGCCGGGTTGGCCGACGCGTCCAGCGCCCCGACATCGCTCGGTGGCGGCGGCCCATCCGACCCGTCGATGTCGAGGTGCGGGAGCGCGCGGTCGAGCCAACGTGGGATCCACCAGTTGCGCCGGCCGAGCAGGGTCATCGTCGCGGGGACGAGCACCTGGCGGATCACGGTGGCGTCGAGCAGCACGGCGACGGCCAGGCCGAACCCCACCATCTTGATCTCGATCACGTCCGCTGTCGTGAAGCCTGCGAACACGCCGAACATGATCGTTGCCGCTGCGGTCACGACCCGGGCGCTCCCGGCGAGCCCATCGATGACGGCGCGTGTGTTGTCGTGCGTGCGGTCCCAGGCTTCGCGCACTCGCGAGAGAATGAACACCTCGTAGTCCATCGACAGCCCGAACAACACGGCGAACAGCATCACGGGCAACGGTGACGCGACGGGGAGCGGAGCCTCGATGCCGACGAGTTGGCGCAGCCATCCCCACTGGAACACGGCAACGACGACACCGTACGACGCGGCAATCCCGGCGGCGTTGAGCAGTGCCGCCTTGACGGCGACGAGCGGGGCGCGGAACACGGCCGTGAGCACGACCAGGCTCAACACGAGGACCGTGGCGATGAACCAGCCCAGCCGACCCCGCAGCGCCTCGTCGAGATCCACGTAGAAGGCGGTCGCTCCCGTGACCTCGAGCGGCGTGCCGACGCCGCGCGTCGACTCGCTCCTGATGCGCCGCACGAGGTCGGCGGTGCCGATCGCCTCGGGACCGTCGACGGGCTGCACCTGCACGAGATGCAGGTCGCCCGAGCGATTGGTGAGCGCAGGGGACACGGCGATCACGCCGTCGAGTCGCGCCAACCATCGCTGGGCGTCGGCTACCCGCGTCGGGTCGGCGCTGGGGATGGCGACGATCAGCGGTGCGTTCGCCCCGACCCCGAACGCATCGGTCATCAGATCGAACGCCGTGCGCGCCGTGTCGCCGACCGGGCGGTGGTGTGCGTCGGGGAACGCGGTGTGCAGGGATGCCGTCGGCACGGCGAGCAGCGCGAGCGTCACGATGCCCGCACCGGTGGCGACGACCGGATGGCGGCACACCGCTGCCGCCCAACGCGTGCTCGGCGCTCGCGGGGAACCCGACGCCGAACGCGCCACGCTGCGGCGGCGGCGACCGGGGAAGGGCGCGGCGTCGAGGACCGGGCCGGCGAGCACCAGGAGCGCCGGGAGGAGCGTGACCGACGCGGCGACGGCAATGAGCACCGTGAGCGACACCGTCCCGGCCAGCACGGCCATCGCCGGGATGGCGATGATGACCAGGCCGAGACGCGACACCCCGACCGTTGCGCCGGCGAACGCGGTGGCTCGTCCGGCCGTGCGGCGCGTGACCCGAAGCGCCGTGTGCGGGTCGAGTCCGGCCGCCAGTCCGGCCTGGAAGCGCGAGACGATCAACATCGAGTAGTCGATGCCGACCGCGAGGCCCACCATCGAGCACAGCGACTGCGTCGCGACGTTGACGTCGGTGATCGATCCGACCAGGCGCGTGATCGCGAATCCGAAGCCGACGGTGGTGCCGGCCACCACGAGCGGGAGCAGTGCGGCGCCGAGCGTGCGCAACGCCGCCCAGAGCACGACGAGGGCGACGACGAGGCCGATGATCTCGCCCGTGTGGGTGGCGGTTGGGTCGGGCCGCTCGATCGGCTGGCCCCCGAACCCGACCTGCAGCCCGGCGCGTTCGGCGATCCGGCCGGTCCGAACGAGGTCGTCGAGCGACGTCCTCGGAATCTCGAAGGCCCCCTGGCGGTACACGACGGGCGCCCAGGCGGTCGTGCCGTCGCTCGAGGTGAAGAGCGCTGCTGCGGGTCCGGTGGGATCGAGCACCGATCGAACCCCGGGCAGCGCCGCGATCGCGCGCACCGTCTCGTGCACCGCCTGCCTGGCCGTCGGATCGCTGAGGGCGCCGTTCGGGTTGGAGAACACGGCGGTCACCCGTCCTCCGGCCTGGTCGGGGAACTCGCGTTCAAGGGTGTCGAGGAGCTGCTGCGAAGGGGCCGACGGCACCCGGATGGCCTCGCTCGGCGATCGTCCCCACGCGATCGACCCGATGCCGACCAGGGCGGCGGTCATCAGCCAGCCGGCGACGACGCCGAGCGAGCGGGCCCGCCGCCGCGTTGAGCCTGCATCATGAGCTACATCCATCGACGTATATGTAGCACTACTGGATCGACCATCGCTGTTCAGCACGAAGTCGGTCGGTGGCAGATCCACGCGTGGGCGCGCGGCCGTGATCGCCGCGACCTCGCCGGTCTCGATTCCGGAGTGCTGCGGGTTCGCCGGCCGGTCCACTGCGCCGATCACCTCGCCCCGTCATCGCGGACTGGCGGCGCGCGACGGTCGGGGCCCTAAGCTGACGAACGATGTTCGCACTTGCCGCTCTCCTCGCTGCCGAAGGTACCCACGTGTGGCACTTCTGGCTCGCTGCGTTGCTTGCGCCGGTCACCATCTTGATGGTTGTGGGTGTCCTCGCGATGTACCTGTTCAAGGTCACCCGCCAGCGCTACCCGCGCTGACCCTGCCGCATGCCTTCCGCCGTCGACTGGCGAGCCGCCGAGGCGGTCGCCGTGCGGCTGGCGCGCCGCGAGCCGATCGCGTCGTCGTTCCACTACCGGTCGCTCGCTGACGATTTCACCGAGCTGACGGCAACGGCCCAGGGCCTGGTGGAGGCGCACACCGGGTGGAACTCGCTGTCGGGCGACGCCCGCGCTCGCGTGGTCGACCGGGCGGACTGGATTCGCGCCAACCTGGCGTCGTTTCGTCGGCTGCTCCGCCCGTTGACCGATCGCATGGAGGACCGGATGGTTCCCGGACCCGTCACGGCGATGGGTGCTGCGGTCGCCGGCGCCCAGCTCGGTGCGATGCTCGGCTGGATGTCGACCCGCGTGCTGGGGCAGTACGACCTGCTCGTTCTCGAAGACGAGGACACCGACGATCAGGACATCGTCTACTACGTCGGTCCCAACATCCTGGCGCTCGAGAAGCGCTTCACGTTCCCGCCGCAGGAGTTCCGCCTGTGGGTTGCGCTCCACGAGGTGACCCACCGAACCCAATTCACCGCGAAACCGTGGCTCCGCACGTTCTTCCTGGACCAGGTGCAAGGGCTCATGCAGATGGCCGAGCCGGACCCGCGCCGGTTGTTCGACGCGATCGGTCGCGTCGCCGAGGGCCTGCGCACCGGGAAGAACCCGCTCGACGACGGGGGGCTCATGGCGCTGTTCGCCTCGACCGAGCAGCGCGCGACGATGGACCGGGTGGGCGGGCTGATGAGCCTCCTCGAAGGCCACGGCGACGTGACCATGGACCGCGCCGGCGGCTCGGAGATCCCCTCGGCGGAACGCTTCGGGCGGGTGCTACGCCAGCGCCGAGCCGAGCGCTCCGGTGCCGCTGCGCTCGTCCAGAAGTTGATGGGCCTCGACGCGAAGCTCGCGCAGTACGACCAGGGCGAGCGCTTCATCGCCGCGATCGAGGCCGCCGGCGGACCAACGATGCTCGACCGCGCGTTCGCCGGCCCCGACGATCTCCCGACGTTGGCCGAGATCCGCGATCCCGAAGCGTGGCTCGGTCGCGTGGCTCCGACCGCGGGGGCGGCACGCCCGCGACGATGACCCCCGAATCGGTCGTAGCGGCCCTCGCCGAACGGTGCAGCTTCGCCCCCGCCGGCACCGCCGTGACCTGCGCGGTCTCCGGTGGACCCGACTCGTCCGCGTTGCTTGCGCTCGCGACCCGTGCGGGGTGCTCGGTGACCGCGGTCTACGTGGACCATCGCCTGCGCCCCGACAGCGCCCTCGACGCGGTGCGCGTGCGCGAGTTGGCCGAGCGGTTCGGCGCCGCCTTCCGATGCGTGGTCGCTCCGATCTCGGGAACCTCGAACGTGGAGGCGCGGGCGCGAGACGCGCGGCTCGCCGCGCTCGGACCCGACGCGCTGACCGGCCACACGGCGGACGACCTCGCCGAGACCGTCCTCATGTTCCTCCTCCGCGGGACCGGACCGGACGGCCTCGCCGGCTTCGACGTGACTCGGCGACCGCTCTGCCGACTTCGGCGAAGCGACACTCGCGCGCTGTGCGATGCGCTCGGTATCGATCCCGTGATCGACCCGATGAACGACGACCCTCGTTTCGTGCGCAGCCGCCTTCGTCACGAGGCCGTCCCCCTGCTGAACGACATCGCGGGTCGCGACATCGTTCCGCTGCTGTGCCGCACGGCCGCCCTGCAGGGCGACCTGTTGACCGCGCTCGACGAGGTGTCGGTCGCGCTCGATCCCACCGACGGAGCGGCGCTCACCGCAGCGCCCCGTGCGGTCGCTGCGGCTGCGCTTCGCCGTTGGTGGCGCGCCGAGAGCGGGTCCGCCTACGCACCGCCGGCCGCGGCGATCGATCGAATGCTCGACGTGGCCGCCGGGCGGTGCGTGCGTGCCGAGGTGGTGTCGGGCTGGCGGGTGGCTCGCACACACGGCGTGCTGCGGCTCGAAGCGCCCTGAGCGTCGCGACATCGCGGCGGCCGGGCGGCCTCGAATCCTGCGCGGCGTCGAGCCGACGGTAGGGTGCGCGGCGATGGACTTTGTTCGCGACGATCCCCATGTCGGCGAGGTGCTGCTGAGCGAGGAGCAGATCCTCGCCAGGATCTCCGAACTGGGCGCCCAACTCACCCGCGACTACGCCGGCCGATCACCGCTGCTGGTGTGCGTGCTCAAGGGCGCATACGTGTTCGTGACCGACCTGTGCCGCACGATCGACCTGCCGGTCGAGATGGACTTCATCGCCGTGTCGTCCTACGGCAGTTCGACCCGGACGTCGGGCGTGGTGCGCCTGGTCAAGGACCTCGATAGCGACATCGCTGGGCGCGACGTGATCCTCATCGAGGACATCGTCGATTCCGGCCTGACGCTGCGCTATCTGCGCCGCAGCCTGGAAGCACGTCATCCCGCCTCGATGGAGGTGTGTGCGCTCATCGCCCGCCGGTCGGCCGACCTCGAATCGCTCGCGGTGCGCTACGTCGGCTTCACGATCCCCGACGAGGACTGGCTGGTCGGCTACGGCCTCGACGTCGGCCAGCGTTACCGGAACCTCCCGTACCTGGCGAAGTTCGTGCCGCCGGAGCCTTCCTGACCGTCGGCCCCGGTGGATCGGCCCAGTCGGTGGATCGGCCCAGTTGGTTCTGGGCCGGATTGGTGACGCTGGGGGTTGGTGGATCGGCCCAGTTGGTTCTGGGCCCGGTTGGTGACGCTGGGGGTTGGTGGATCGGCCCAGTTGGTTCTGGGCCGGATTGGTGACGCTGGGGGTTGGTGGATCGGCCCAGTTGGTTCTGGGCCCGGTTGGCGATGGGCCTGGCGAGAGGGACGCTGGCGCTGACTGTCGGTGGGGCCCCGATAGCCTGACCCGGTCGTGAATCGGGAGCCCTCCAAGAGCAAGTTCGTGCGCGTCGTCACGAGTATCCCGGCACTGATCGTGATCGGCTTCATGGCGGTCGCGGTCGTGCTGGTGGTGTTGCGCGACCCCGACCGGGTGAGCGAGATCACCCTCACCCGGTTGCGCGACTATGCCGCCGATGGCCAGGTGCGAACAGCGACGCTCACGCATCGCACGAACGTCGTTACCGGCACGCTGCGTGACGGCCGCCGGTTCAGCGCCGGTGTGCCGCCGATGTACGGCGACGAGTTGACGACCTTCCTGCTCGACAACGGCGTGCGTGTCGACTCCGACAACGAGGACGACTCGGCCCTCGACACCTTCCTCGTCGACTATCTGCCGACCCTGTTGATCGTGGGCGTGTTCCTCTGGTTCGCGATGCAGTTGCAGGGCGGCGGACGCGCGAGCCGGTTCTCGCGCTCGTCGGCCCGGCGCGCGCGTGGCGCGCCCGACGTGCGTTTCGCCGATGTGGCGGGGGTCGACGAGGCCGTCGCCGAACTCGGTGAGATCCGTGACTTCCTGTCGGACCCCGATCGGTTCGCGAGCCTCGGCGCGAAGATTCCGCGCGGCGTGCTGCTGGTCGGCCCGCCGGGGACAGGCAAGACGCTGCTGGCCCGTGCGGTGGCGGGCGAGGCGGAGGTTCCGTTCTTCACGATCTCGGGCTCCGACTTCGTGGAGATGTTCGTCGGCGTCGGCGCGGCGCGGGTGCGCGATCTGTTCAAACAGGCGAAGGCCGCGGCGCCTGCGATCGTGTTCGTCGACGAGATCGATGCCGTGGGCCGTCACCGCGGTGCCGGGGTTGGCGGCGGCCACGACGAGCGCGAGCAGACCTTGAACCAGCTCCTGGTGGAGATGGACGGGTTCGACGGCGTGACCGGCGTGATTCTCATGGCGGCCACCAACCGCCCCGATGTGCTCGACCCGGCGCTCCTGCGTCCCGGCCGGTTCGATCGCCAGATCGTGGTCGACGCCCCCGACCTGCGCGGCCGCGAGGCGATCCTCGCGGTGCATGCGCGCAACAAGCCGATGGCCGACGATGTTGACCTGTCGGTGGTGGCCCGCCGCACGCCGGGGTTCACGGGCGCCGACCTGGCCAACGTGGTGAACGAGGCGGCGCTGCTGTGCGGACGTCGGCGGGGTGAGCAGATCACGATGGCCGACGTCGGCGCATCGATCGACCGCGTGATCGCGGGGCCGGAACGCACCAGCCGTGCGATGTCGGAGCGAGAACGCTCCATCACCGCGTTCCACGAGGCGGGCCACTCGGTGGTGGGCCACGCCATGCCCAACTGCGACCCGATCCACAAGGTGTCGATCGTCGCGCGAGGCCGGGCGCTCGGTTGGACCTTGAGCCTGCCCACCGAGGATCGCCACACGCACTCCAGGGGTGAACTCGTCGATCGCCTCGCGATGCTGCTGGGAGGCCGTGCTGCCGAAATCGAGGTGTTCGACGAGGTGACGACCGGAGCGCACGACGACATCGAACGCGCCACGCGGCTCGCCCGGGCGATGGTGACCGAGTTCGGCATGAGCGAGGTGGTCGGGCCGCAGCGCCTGTCGGGCCGCGACGACGATCCCTTCTTGGGTCGCGACCACGTGCAGCGCCACGAGGTGTCCGAAGCGGTCGCGGCGTCGGTGGATCGCGAGGTCAAACGGCTGCTCGACGAAGCCGAGGCCGCTGCTCGGGCGGTGCTCGTCGCGCACCGCCCGGTGCTCGACGCGCTCGCCGCGGCCCTGATCGAGCGTGAAACGCTGGAAGAGCACGAACTCAACGCTGTCTTCGCCCCGATGGGAGTGATCCGAAGTTGACCGATAACCACATGTCCCCCGAGCACGACCTCCATCGGATCGACCCGCTCCCGGCCTCGTCGAACGGCGGCGCCATCGATGTCGATCGGATCGCCGCGGCCGTGCGCGAGATCCTCGCCGCGATCGGCGAGGACCCGGACCGGGACGGCTTGCAGGACACGCCGGCCCGGGTGGCTCGCATGTACGCCGAGACCTGCGCCGGGCTGCACGAGGATCCGTCGCTGCACCTCAAGGTCGCGTTCGACGCCGACCACGACGAGATGATCCTCGTGCGCGACATCCCCTTCTATTCGATGTGCGAGCACCACCTGGTGCCGTTCTTCGGACACGCCCACGTGGCGTACATCCCCAATGTCGACGGTCGCATCACGGGGCTGTCCAAGCTCGCCCGCCTGGTGGACGGATACGCGAAGCGCCCGCAGGTGCAGGAGCGGCTCACCACCCAGGTTGCCGACGCCATGGAGACGGTGCTGCGACCTCGAGGAACACTCGTGCTGCTCGAGGCGGAACATCTGTGCATGGGCATGCGCGGTGTGCGCAAGCCCGGGTCATCGACGGTCACATCTGCGGTTCGCGGCATCTTCCGCAACGATGTCGCTGCGCGGGCCGAGGCCATGCGGCTCGTCGGGGCTCGCCACTGAGCTTCGATCGAGCCGGCGTGTTCCGCCACTCGAGATCGCGATCGATGCCAGCGGTTGCGACAGCGGCCCGGCAGGTCGGATCGGCGGTGGTCCCGGACTCGCCTACCATCACCTGACGTGGTGACGGTCATGGGCATCCTCAACGTGACGCCCGACTCGTTCAGCGACGGCGGCCGGTTCGTCGCGAACGCTCATCCCGACGTGCCCGCGGCGGTCGAGGCGGCGGCCGCGATGATCGCCGCAGGTGCCCAGGTCATCGACATCGGTGGTGAGTCGTCCCGTCCGGGAGCGCGGCCCGTCGATCCCGCAGTCGAGGCGGCACGAGTGCTGCCGGTCATCGAGGCAGTCGCGGGTCTCGGCGTGCGGGTCTCGGTCGACACCCGCCACGAACAGGTCGCCAGAGCCGCGGTCGCGGCGGGTGCCAGCATCATCAATGACATCTCCGCCTCACTGTGGGCGGTCGCAGCCGACCTCGGCGTCGGATGGGTCGCGATGCACATGGCCGGGAGTCCCGCCACGATGCAGGCCGAACCGCACTATGACGACGTTGTCGACGAGGTGCTCTCGTATCTGCTCGACCGAGCCCGACAGGCCGCCTCGGCGGGTGTCACCGAGATGTGGATCGATCCCGGGCTCGGATTCGGGAAGTCCTTCGCCCACAACGTGGCCCTGCTCGCGGCGGCGGACCGGTTCGTGGCGACCGGGATTCCCGTCGCCCTCGGCATCAGCCGCAAGCACTCCACCGGCCTGCTGAGCGCCCGCGCCGACGCCTCGACCGACGCGTCGGCCACGGGCGCTCCTGACGGCCCGACCCCCACGACCGATCGCCTCGACGTTTCGCTCGCGATCGCCACATGGGCGATGATCGCCGGCGTCTCGATGATTCGTGCTCACGATGTGCGCCCGCATGTCGATGCGTGCAAGGTCGTCGCCGGCCAGATCTCCGACGACCGCGTCACCGCAAGACCCGCCCCTCTTCCGACGCTGCCCGGCGCAGCCAAACCTCAGGATCCGTCATGGCAGTGAAAGGCAAATGGGCTCAGGGCATCCGCCCGCGGCACTTCAGCTGGGTAATCCAGGACCGTCTCGCGATCTGCGAGCGACCCGGCGGATACGGGCCGAATCACCGCAAGGTCCGCCGCCAAGAGGAGATCATCTGGATTCGCGAACAGGGGTTCGCGCCGGTGATCAGCCTCATCTCGGCGACGCACAACCTCCACAACTACGACGAGATGGGCGTGACGTGGCGTCATCGCCCGTTCCCCTCGGCCGAAGACCATCCGCACTACCTCGGTGAGCTGTACCCCGAGCTGAAGGCGTTGCAGGACCGCGGATCGAACGTGCTCGTACACGCCGAGGAGCTCGGCGATCGCGTGGTCGGGCTCATGGCCGGCTACGTCGTCTGGGCAGGCCTCATCGCCGAGCCGCCACGCGCGATCTTCGTGCTCGAACACATGACCTCACGTCAGCTCGGACCGGAGGGCCGAGCGATCGTTGCGGTCGCCGAGCGACTGCGCCACGACGCGGCCGGCGGAGGCGCCACGTCGTGACGTCCGCCGACGTCATCGAGCTACGCGGCCTTCGGGTGGTGTCGTACTGCGGCGCCTTGCCCGAAGAACAGGTACGCGCCCAGCCGTTCGAGTTCGACGTCGACGTCTGGACCGACCTGGCGCGCGCCGGCGGGTCGGATCGACTCGACGACACCGTCGACTACGGCGCGTTGTGCGGCACCATCGCTGCGACCGCGCTCGGCGCGCGGGTCGCGCTCATGGAGCACCTCGCACAGCTCGTGGCCGACGCCGTGCTTGCCACCGAAGCGGTCGATGCCGTTGCGGTGACCGTGCGCAAGCTCCGGCCACCGGTCCCGCAGGATCTCGCGACAGCGGGCGTGCGGATCCATCGGGCCAACCACTCGTGAGGGCGCTGCTCGGCCTCGGGTCGAACCTCGGCGATCGACTCGCGTTTCTGCGCGACGCCGTCGAGTCGTTGCCCGACGTGGTCGCCGTGTCGCCAATCTACGAGAGCGATCCCGTCGGCGGACCCGACCAGGGCGCCTTCCTCAACTTGGTCGTCGAGCTCGACACCGAGATCGCGCCCCGCGAGCTCCTGCGGATCTGTCACCGCATCGAATCCGCCGCGCACCGTGTGCGGGCCGAACGGTGGGGCCCCCGCACGCTCGACCTCGACATCATCTGGATCGACGGCGTGGAACTCGACGACCCGCAGCTCACGATCCCGCATCCCCGCTGGCGCGATCGTCGCTTCGTACTTGCGCCCCTGCGCGACCTGGCTCCCGACCTGGTGAGCGACACCGACGTCGAGCGCGCCGAGGGCCGCGTGTGGCGCGTCGAGGGCTGGTGACAGCGCCAGACCAGCGCCCGGCCGACCCCGCTGTGCCGACAGTTCGCATCGTGGGCGGTGGTCGGGCCGGCGGCTCGTTCGCGCGCGCGCTCGCCGCACGCGGGTGGGCGGTCGACGGGCCCATCGGGCGTGGTGACGTCGTGCGCGACGCCGCCGCCGGCGTCGAGTTGGTGTTGATCTGCGTGCCCGATGCGCAGGTCGCGTCGGTCGGAGCCTCCATCGAGCCCTCACCGACGACGGTGATCGCCCACGTCGCAGGCTCCCTCGGGCTCGACGTGTTGGCCTCGCATCCGCGCACCGCATCGGTGCATCCGCTCGTGTCGCTGCCCGACCCCGAGACCGGCGCGCTGCGGCTCCTCGACGCCGCCGCCTTCGCTGTCGCCGGTGATGCGATGGCGAAGCGAGTCGTCGAGTCGCTCGGGGGCCGGTTCGTGCCCGTTCCCGATGCATCCAGAGCGCTCTACCACGCGGCGGCGTGCGTCGCCTCGAACCACCTGGTCGCGCTGCTCGGCCAGGCGGAACGCATTGCCGCGCAGGCGGGCGTGCCGTTCGAGATGTACGCCGATCTGATCCGCGGCTCGGTCGACAACGCGTTGACGCTCGGACCGGCGCGCGCCCTGACCGGCCCCGCCGCACGCGGCGACGAGGCCACGATCGCGCGGCACCTCGCGGCGCTCGATCCGTTGGAACGCGCCGGGTACCGGGCGCTCGCCGCCGAGGCGCGCCGCCTCGCAGGTCGCGACGCCGACGACGCCGACGGTTCAAGTGCCGCCACCGACGGCTCAAGTGCCACCGACGGCTCGGCGCCCACCCGTGCCGCCGATCGATCGACCCCACATCCCGAGGAGCGCTGACGTGGAGATCCTGCACACCGTCGACGAGGTCCGGAACCGCCTCGGCTCGGCGCGCCACGAAGGTGCGTCGGTCGGGCTCGTGCCGACCATGGGTGCGTTGCACGCGGGCCACCTCTCGCTGGTGACCGCGGCACGTCGCCACGACGTGGTGGTCGCGACGATCTTCGTGAACCCCCTCCAGTTCGCTCCGACCGAGGATCTCGCCGCGTACCCGCGCGATCTCGATGGCGACGCCGCGCTCGCCGCCGCCGCCGGCGTCGACGTGCTCTTCGCCCCGAGCGTCGCCGAGATGTACCCGGATCAGGTGCGCACGTCGGTGTCGGTGTCGGGCGTCTCGGCCTCGATGGAGGGAGCATCGCGGCCGACCCACTTCGACGGCGTCGCGACCGTGGTCGCGAAGCTGTTCAACATCGTTGGTCCGTGCACCGCCTACTTCGGCGAGAAGGACTTCCAGCAGCTCGCCGTGATCCGTCGCATGACCGGGGACCTCTCGGTGCCCGTCGAAGTGATCGGCTGCCCGACCGTGCGTGAGCCCGACGGCCTCGCGCTCTCCAGCCGGAACGTGAACCTCGATCCCGACGAGCGGGTCGTCGCGCCGGTGCTGCACCGGGCGTTGGAGCGGGGAGCGGCCGCCATCGCCCACGGGGCAACCGACGCCGGCGGTGCGCGAACTGATGGCCTCGATCATCCGGGACACCCCGCTCGGCGAGCTCGACTACGTGGAGATCGCGGATGCGGACACCCTCGAGCCGCAGACGGTCTGCGGCCCAGACAGCCGGCTGTTCGGGGCGCTTCGGTTCCGCCGCGCGCGGCTGATCGACAACGTGGGAGTACCGTCGCCTTCCGCATCTCGCTCGGAAGGACCGTCCCATGGTTGAGCTCGACCTCCTCGTTCTTGGCAGCGGAGTCGCGGGGCTGTCGGCAGCGGTGCGGGCGGCCGAGACCGCCGGGCTGCGGGTCGGCGTCGTGACGAAGGCGGAGTTGCACCAGGCCACGACCCGCTGGGCGCAGGGCGGCGTGGCGGCAGCGCTGTCGGGTGACCCGGAGGAGACCGACCTGCACCTGTCCGACACGCTGGCCGCCGGCGTGGGGCTCTGCGACATCGAAGCGGTCCGGGTGCTGGTCGACGAGGGACCCGGCCGCGTGCACGACCTGATCGCCCTCGGCGCGCTGTTCGATCGCGATGCGGAGGGACGGTTGGAGCTGGCCCGCGAGGGCGGACACAGCGTGCCCCGCGTGGTCCACGCCGGCGGCGCCGCGACGGGCGCCGAGATCGACGCGAGCGGGTCGACGTGATCCACGAGCGGTGCTTCGCGCTCGACCTGATCGTGGAGGACGGCCGGTGCGTCGGCGTGCACGCCCTCGACGCGGACGGCCGGCGCATCGAGGTTCGGGCGCGCCACACCCTGCTCGCCACCGGCGGCGCCGGGCAGCTCTTCGCGGTGACGACCAACCCCCCGGAGGCAACCGGAGACGGCGTGGCCATGGCGTTGCGCGCCGGGGTGGCCGTCGCCGACCTGGAGTTCTTCCAGTTCCACCCGACGGCGCTCGACCATCCCTCCATGCCGCGTCCGCTGCTGTCGGAAGCACTGCGCGGTCATGGGGCGCTCCTGCGCGACGCACGCGGCGAGCGTTTCGTCGACGAGCTGCTGCCGCGAGATGTGGTGTCGCGGGCCATCACCGCCCGCATGCTCGAGCAGGGTGTCGACCGCGTGTGGCTCGATGCGACGGTGCTCGACCACTTCGACATCCGGTTCCCGACGATCGCCGCCGACCTCGATGCCGCCGGACTCGATCCGGCGACCGAATGGCTGCCCGTGGCGCCCGCAGCGCATCACCAGTGCGGCGGCATCATCACCGATCTGAACGGCGCCACGTCGATGCCCGGACTGTGGGCCGCGGGCGAGACCTCGTGTTCGGGCGTGCACGGCGCGAACCGGCTGGCGTCGAACTCGTTGCTCGAAGGCATGGTGTTCGGCGCCCGAGTGGTCGAGGCGATCGCGGCGGGGGTCGTTGCCGCCGAGGCCACCGGCGCGATGCGCACGGTGGCCGGCCGGCCGACGTCGGGAACGGTGATCGGCGGACAGCGTCTGGCGCTGCCGGAGCGAGCGAGGTCGACGGCGACGACCATCGACCGGCAGCGGGTGGTGGAGCTCCGCCACCAGTTGCAGCGCGCCCTCACCACCCACGCCGGGGTGCTGCGCACCGCAGCGTCGATCCGGTCGGCGACCGACGCACTGCTGGCTGTCGACGCCGAGATTCCGGCGGGCACGGTGGACCCGGCGGTGTGCGAGCTCGCCAACCTGGTGGAGGTGGGCGCGGCGCTCCTCGCGGCGGCCGATGCCCGCGAGGAGAGCCGCGGTGCGCACGCCCGAACCGACTTCCCCGGCGCCCACGAGGCGTTCCGTCTGCGCCTCGTCATCGGCGGGCCGCCCGCGCACGGCTAATCCTCGTATCATGGCGAGACCATGCGCGCCGACGTGAGCTGCCCGTGACCTCGGTGTCGACCACTTCGCCGCGGCCTGGCGTCCGTCTCGCCGGTCTCGCTGACCTCGCGACCCCGGCGAGGCTCAGGATCCTCAACGTTGCGATCGGCGTCGCGCTCGCGGTGGTCGCCCTGGTGTGGCTCGATTCCATGGCCGTCCGCCTCGACCGCATCGACTCCGGACGCGAGGCCGCCGAGGGTGTCCGCCAGCTGCAATCGGTTCGCGACGCGCTCGTGCGTGCCGACTCGCTCGCGACCGCAGGATTCCTCGAAGCGGGTCTCGACGACCCGACCCGTCGAGCAGCGTATGTGGACGCGCTCGACCAGGCGGCGCTCGAGCTCACCACCGCCTCGCGGCGCGTCGAGGGGTCGGACGCGACGCTGCTCGGCAGGGTGTCGGCCAACGTTGGCGACTACCGCGGTCTGGTGGAATCGGCCCGGGCGAACAACCGTCAGGGGTTCCCCGTCGGTGCGGCCTATCAACGCGCGGCCGGCTCGTTGCTGCGTGACGACCTCCTGCCGGCGCTCGCGACCGCCGACTCGCGGTTGCGGAGCCGGGCCGAGTCGTTGCTCACCTCCGACGGCCGAGCTCTGCTGTGGGTCGTGGCGGGCGTGGTGATCTGCCTGGCGGCGGCGTGGTACGCCAACCGGTGGATCCGGCGCCGCATGCGACGTCGGATCAATATCGGGCTGGCCGGAGCGGCCGCGGTCGCGGTGGTGGGGTCACTGATCGGCATCACCCAGCTGGTTTCGGTGTCGAACACGGCGAGCTCGACGTTCGAGGGATCGTTCCGCACCGCTCGGCTGCTTGTGGATGCACGCGCCGCCGCCTTCGACGCTCGGTCGGCGGAGGCCTCGGCCCTGGCCTTTCGGTCGAGCGCGGCGACCGCCCTTGAACGGTTCAACGCACGCATCGAGGACGCCTCGTCGGCACTCGCCGATTCGGGAGCGGTCGGCGCGCCGTTGAAGGAACAGCTCGACGACTATTCGGTGCGCGCGAACGCCGTGGAGCAGCTTGCGGCCGACGGTCAGCGATCGGTGGCCATCGCCGCGTCGCTCGGTGAGGCGGTCCCCGAGTCGCCGTCCGACGCGCGGTCTGCGACCGCCTTCGGCGAGTTCGACACGCAGAGCCTGCAGGAGCTCAATCGGGCCGACAGCGCGACCCGCTCCGCGCTCGACGGACTGCGCGGTGGGCTCGGCTGGTCGCGCTGGGCGATGCTCGTGGCGATCATCGCCGCGATCGGCGCAGCGACGCTGGGGATCGCACAACGGTTGAGGAGTACCGGTGACACGCAGCCGTCATCAGGTTGTCGCGGCGTTGATCCGCACGGTGTCGATCGGCACGGCGTTGATCTGCACGGCGGTGCTCGCCGGCGGATGTGCGACCGCCACACCCGACGTCGCGGTTGCCACCACCACCACGACCGCGCCGCCGACCACGGCGGCACCGAGCTCGCTCCCCGCCGGCTGCGACGACGTCGAGGACCTCGCGGATACGGCGTCGTATTCGCCGAAGCTCACCGACGGCGGGACGGTCGCTGCGATCCGCCAGGCCGGCGTGCTGCGCGTCGGCGTGTCCGACGACACGCTGCTGTTCGGATATCGCGACCCGGCCACCGACCGCCTGGAGGGCTTCGACATCGAGCTGTTGCGTCTCGTCTCCAAGTCGATCTTCGGCGCGGCGACCGGGGATGAGCGGCTGCGATTCGTCGTCATGGCGTACTCCGATCGGCTCCCGGCCCTCGAGGAGGGTCGAGTGGACCTGGTGGCGCACACGATGACGATCAATTGCACTCGCTGGGCGCGGATCGGCTTCAGTGCGACCTACCTCGACGCGGGCCAGCGGCTGCTCGTGCGAGCCGACTCCAACGTGGACGCGCTGGAGGGGCTCGGGACGAACGATCGCCTGTGCGTAACCGCCGGTTCGACCAGCTCGGACAACTCGTCGGGGCTCGCCGTGAAGGTGGTGACCGTCCCGGACATCACCGACTGCCTGGTGAAGTTCCAGCGGGGGGAGGTCTCGGCCATCCGAAGCGACGACACCGTCCTCGCCGGGTTCGCCGCACAGGACCCCGGCGCCCGCGTCGTCGGTCCGCGGCTGTCGCGCGAGCCGTACGGGATCGGCGCCAAGGCCGGCTCGGTCGACCTTGTGCGCCACGTCAACGCGGTGATCGAGCAGGCGTTCGCGGACGGTACCTGGCAGCTGATCTACGACCAGAACCTCGCCCCCACGCTCGGCGCGGCCACCGTGCCGACCCGGGTGTACGACCGGCCGGTGCCGTGACGCGCTCCGCCGCCACCGCAGGGGCAGCGACGGTTCCCGACGAGCGCGCCTTTGCCGCCATGGTCGAGGATCTCGACCGGTGGCGCCGGGCAACCGGAGCGACGCTCGTCGACCTCGACGATCAGCTCGTCGGCGCGGCGCCGACGGAACGAGACGACCTGGCGCTGACCATGGTGCTGTGGAAGTCGGCCGGCGAACGCATCGGCGAGATCGCCCTCGCCGATGCCCGCAACGTGACGGCGCGAACCGCGGCGATGGGCCGGCTTGATGCCTCGATCAACGACAACGACGGATCGGCGCTCGCAGCCAACCTCGCCGAGGCCCGAGCCCTCGTCGACGCGATGATCGCTCGACTCGGAGCGACGCAGGAGTCGCGGGCTCGCGAGGAGACCCGGTGGGTGCAGACGACCTCCGCGATTCGTGCCGACCTGACCGCCGCCGGCGAGGTGGCCGAGCAACTCGGCGATCGGGTACGGACGGTGGCGGAGTTGTCGGCGCGCCTGGAGTCGCTCCGGGCGGCCGACCGGTCGTCGCCCATCGCCGCCGCCGAGGTCGATCGCTCGCTCACCGAACTCGCGGCCAGCGCCTCATCGCTCAGGGCCGCGTTGGACGCGGCCCGTCGTGACCGCGACAGCGTCCTCGCTCGTATCCCGGAGATCCCGGGGCTGATCGCGGCCGCGCGAGACCGCCAGCGCACGATCGAGGAGCTTGCCGCGCGGTGCCGCGATGCCATCGGCGAGGCGCCGCGGCTCGCCGTCCCGTCGGTCGACGCCCTGGGTGACCCGCCGGCGACGGCCCCGGGCGCGCCGTGGGCGCAGGTGCGCGACGGCGTCGGCGCCTTTCTCGATCGGCTCGGACGAGTGAACGCGGCGTTCGATCACCTCGAGGGGGCGTTCGGCGACCCGCTGGCGCGCCGAACCGAGCTCCGTGGGCTGCTCCAGGCCGTGCGCGACAAGGCGGCCGCCCGCGGATTCGCCGAGGACCCGGCGATCGAGGCCTCATACCGGAGTGCCCACGATGTGCTGTGGACCGCTCCGACCGACCTGACTCGGGGGCAGGCAGCGGTGGATCGCTACCTCGCGGAGGTCAACGCCCGCCTCGCCCCGTCGATCGCTGAGGGAGATGCCCGGTGAGCCAATCGTGTGACCAGCCGGGATGCACCGGAACGATCGTCGACGGGTATTGCGATGTGTGTGGCCTTGCGCCCGCGGCGACGGTACCGCCGGCTCCGGCGACGCCCGGTGCCGCAGCCTCGTCGGCCGCCTCGGCGGTGAACTCGCCCGCTTCAGCGGGCGTCTCCCCGTCGACTGGATCGGCTCGGCTCGCGTCGGCCCGGCTCGGCTCTGCCCGATTCGGGTCGTCGCGCCTGGACCCCGCGTCGCGGCCGACTCGCCGCTTGGGCCGGTCCCGCGTCACGCAGCGCCTCGGCATGGGGCTCACAACGGTGCCGACGGCGCCGCTGCTCGATCCCCTCGCCTCGGTGATGTCGCCGGCAGAGGTGGCCGAGGACAAGCGGTACTGCTCGTCATGCAACGCGGCGGTCGGACGCTCGCGCGATGGGCAGCCGGGTCGCACCCAGGGCTTCTGCTCGGCGTGCGGTTCGCGTTTCGATTTCGATCCCAAGCTGAACCCCGGCGATGTGCTCGGTGGGCAGTACGAGGTGGTCGGCTGCCTCGCTCACGGTGGGATGGGCTGGATCTACCTGGCGCGCGATCGCAACGTGAACGACCGGTGGGTGGTGCTGAAGGGGCTGCTCAACGCGAGCGATCCCGACGCACTCGCCGCGGCGGTGGCCGAAAAGCGGTTCCTTGCCGAGGTTGAACACCCGCTGATCGTCGAGATCTACAACTTCGTCACCTCCCCGGACGCCACGTCGTACATCGTGATGGAGTACGTCGGCGGTCGCAGCCTCAGCCAGATCCTCAAGGCACGCCTCGCGGCCAATGGTGGCTCGTTCGATCCGATTCCGGTGGATCAGGCCATCGCCTACATCCTCGAAGTGCTGCCGGCCTTCTCCTACCTCCACGCACTCGGGTTGATCTACTGCGACTTCAAGCCGGCCAACCTGATCCAGGTCGGTGACGCCGTGAAGCTCATCGACCTGGGCGGCGTGCGACGCCTCGACGACGACACCTCTGCGATCTACGGCACCGTCGGGTTCCAGGCTCCCGAGGTGGCGTCGGAAGGGCCCACGGTCGCGTCCGACATCTTCACGATCGCCCGCACGCTCGCCGTGATGCTGTTCGAGTTCCAGGGCTACCAGAGCACGTACGTGTCGACGCTGCCGTCGCCCGAACAGGTGCCGCTGTTCGAGCGCTACGACTCGTTGTACCGCCTGCTGCTGAAGGCGACGGCCCCGGCCGCCCACGACCGCTTTCAGTCGGCGGACGAGATGCGGGAACAGCTGCTCGGCGTGCTGCGCGAGGTGGTGGCCTCGGCGACCGGCGACGTCACGCGCTCGTTGCCGTCGACCGTGTTCGACCATCCGCCCGCGACCTCGATGCAGGTCGCGTGGTCGGACCTTCCGACCCCGAAGGTCGATCCCGACGACCCGCTGGCCGGGTGGTTGGCGACGGTGACGGTGCGCGACCCCGCCGCCCGCGTCGCCGCACTCGCGTCGGCCCCCGAGACGACGCCGGCCGTGCGGCTGGCGATTGCGGAGGCGGCGCTCGCCGCCGGGGACCCGGCCCGTGCCGCTGCCGAGACCGCCGCGGTGTTGGACACCGACCCCTGGAACTGGCGGGCAATGTGGATCGACGGACTCGCGGCCCTTGCCCGAGGCGACGCCGCCGCAGCGGTCGCCGCGTTCAACGCCGTGTACGGCGAACTGCCGGGCGAACTCGCGCCCAAGGTGGCGCTCGCGTTGGCGTGTGAAGGCACCGGAGACCATGCGCTCGCCTGGCGCCTCTACGAGACCTGCGCCCGCACCGACGCCGCCTTCGTGTCGTGGGGCCGGTTCGGCCAGGCGCGGATCTCGCGTGCTGCAGGCGACGTCGACGCGGCCCTCGCGGCCCTCGCCGGCGTGCCGTCGTCGAGCCGAGCGTGGAACGAGGCGCATCTCGTGCGGGCCGATCTGCTGGTCGAACGGGCGACGCTGTCTCGGTCGCTCGACGATCTGGCCGTGGCGGCCGACGAGGCAGCGCTCGTCTCGATGGGGCCGTATCAGGACGCCGTTCGTCGTGCATCGATCCTGTCGTCCGCGCTCGACGCCGTGCTGGCATCGGCCGATGCCCCCGGCCGCACGGTCGGCGGTGTCGAGGCGACCCAGCTGCGGCTTCGGCTCGGCATCGAGGCGGCGTGGCGTGACGCCGCGCGGTATGCCGAGCGTCGACGCGATCGCATCGAGTGCGTCGACCGGGCCAACGACATCCGTCCCCTCACGACGCTGTGACCGACGCGGTGGGCGAGACGAGCAAGGACGCGACCGCCGTGAACGGCCTCGACACGAGTGCCAACTCGTCGGCCGGCGGTGTCGCCGCGGCGCCGGCATCCTCCGGCGGTGATGCAGCGTGTGGCGCGTGCGGTGCAGCGCTGCGATCGGGCGATGCCTTCTGCGAGAACTGCGGTGCAGCCGCGTCGGGCGGGACGACGGGCTCACCTCCCGACTCACCTGTCGGCTCACCCGCCGATCCGTCTGCCGCCGCTCCGCCGACGCCCGAGTCGGTGTCGAACCCCGCATCGATGTCCATGCCCGCACCGGGCGCACCGAACTGCCGAGCCTGTGGTGGAGCGGTCCTCGACGACGGGTTCTGCGGCACCTGCGGTGAACGGGGTCGATTGCCCCGCGACCACTGGCTCGAAGCGCCGGCCCCACAACTCGCCGGCGTGTGCGACAAGGGGATTCGCCACGCCCGCAACGAGGACGGCATGGCGCTCGGCGTCGCCGGCACCGGGGCGAGCGTTGCCGTTGTGTGCGACGGCGTCACCACCGCGCCCCAGAGCGATCGGGCGAGCCTCGCCGCGGCCCGCGCTGCTGCCGCGCTGTTGCTCGACGCGGCGCCCGCCGCGCAGGGCTCCTTCGCGGCGCGCATCGAACGCTGGACCGCCCTGCTCGGTGAGGCGTGCCGCTCGGCCAACGAGGTGGCGATCGGCGTTGCTCGAACCCTCGGCGATCCGCCCGAGCCGCCGTCGTGCACGTTCGCGGCCGGGGTTGTCGATCCCGACGGCCTCGTCGCGTTCGCGTGGTGCGGCGACTCGCGGGTCTACTGGCTCCCCGACGACGGCAACGCTGTGGTGTCGGTCGATCATTCGCTCGGCGCGGCGATGATCGCCGAGGGGATGGATCCCGACGAGGCGGCGCGCCAGCCTGGGTTCCACACGATCACCCGATGGCTCGGCGCCGACTCGGTCGACCCGCACGCGGAGGTGGTCACCCTCGGCCCCGTGGGGCCGGGATGGTTGCTCGTGTGCTCCGACGGACTGTGGAACTACGCCCCGGACGCGACGGCGCTCGCCGGGCGCCTGGCCGCAGCGCGGGCCGAGGTCGGCTCGTTCGACCCCGGAGCCCTGGCGGAGGCGCTCGTCGCGTGGGCGAACGGCTGCGGCGGACACGACAACATCACCGTCGCGCTCGCGCGATACCAACCGTCGACGACAGCGGACGCCACGGCGTCCGGCCAACCAGGGAGGCCATGATGGCGACCTTCACCGCCGAGGTGTTCCAGAACGAGTACCTGCCCGAGGGGGCGACCGAGGTGAACGCGGTCGTCACCGTCACGAGCAGCGGCACCGGCGGCGTGGTCGCCAGCGGGCCGGCATCGGTCGCGGAGATGATCATCATCGACTCGTCGGGTTCGATGGACATGCCCGGCACCAAGATGGTTGCCGCCCGCCGCGCCGCCCAGGCCGCGATCGACGAGATCGTCGACGGCGCGTTGTTCGCGGTGCTCGCCGGCAACACCGGCGCCCAGGTGGTGTATCCACGCGAGCCCGGCCTGGTCCCCATGGATGAGCGGACGCGTGCCGAGGCCAAGCAGTGGATCGACACGATCCGACCGGGCGGCGCGACGACGCTTGGCGCCTGGCTCGACGTCGCACGCTCGATGTTTCTGACCTCGGGCGCGCGGCAGTGCCATGCGGTGCTGCTCACCGATGGGAAGCAGGAGGGCGAGCCGCCCGCCGCGCTCGACCAGGCGCTGTCGGCCGCGGACGGCGTGTTCCAGTGCGATTGCCGGGGGATCGGCGAGGGCTGGGTGGTCGAGCAGCTGCGGCGCATTTCGACCGCTCTGCTCGGCACGGTCGACATCGTCGCGGACCCGGCGAACCTTGCCGCCGACTTCGGTGAGATCATGCGGAACTCGATGGCCCGCGGCGTGGCCGACGTGCGGTTGCGCGTGTGGGCCCCCGAGGGTTCCCAGGTCCGGTTCGTCCGTCAGGTTGCACCGCAGGTCGACGATCTGACCGGCCGCGGCATCGCCGTGTCGCCGCTGATTCGCGAGTTCCCCACCGGCGCGTGGGCCGACGAGTCGCGTGACTATCACGTGGCGGTCGCCGTGCCGATCGCACCGATCGGTTCGGAGCGGCTCGCCGCCCGAGTCGAGCTGGTGGTGGACGATCAGGTGCAGGCCAAGGGGCTGGTCCGGGCCGTCTGGAGCGAGAACACCGACCTGACCACCCGGATCAATCCGAGCGTCGCGCACTACACCGGCCAGGCCGAGTTGGCGTCGGCCATCCAGGACGGCCTGGCGGCTCGTCGCGACGGCGACGAGCGCACGGCGACGCTCAAGCTCGGCCGGGCCGCGCAGCTCGCGCACGAGAGCGGGAACGACGCGACGATCCGCCTGTTGCAGAAGGTCGTCGACATCGACGATCCGGATGCGGGCACGGTTCGGTTGAAACGCCAGGTTGCGGCGGCCGACGAGATGGCCCTCGATACCCGCAGCACCAAGACGATCCGCGTTCACAAGGAGCCCTGATGGCGCTGTGCCCCAACGGCCACGACTCGGCCGACCCCGACTGGTGCGACCGCTGTGGCGCCAAACTCGGAGCATTGGCCACGTCGGTCACGCCGACGCCGCCGGCGGGCTCGCCGGTTGCACCGGCGACGGGAGCGGCTGTGCCGGGCTCGGTTCCGTGCCCGAACTGCGACACCTCGAATCGCGCCAACGCCCTGTTCTGCGAGGGCTGCGGCTACGACTTCACGACGGGCCAGCTTCCACCGCCGGTCGCCCCGCCGTCGCCGCCGGTCTCGACCCCGTCGACCCAGGGCGCGGCACCGGGGGAGGAGCCCGAACGCGTGCCGGCGGAAGCGTCGCCCGACGGCGCGCCGTGGGTGATCGAGGTATCGGTCGATCCCGAGTGGTACTCGGCGCACGGGGCCGACTCCGGGGTCCCCTGTCCCGCGGCGACGTCGCGCCGTGTGGGTGCCCTCGGCGAGACGGTGCTGCTCGGCCGGACGAGTCACCGCGGCGGTGGCGGCCCGCAGGTCGTTCTCGACGACGATCCCGGCGTGTCGCGCCGCCACGCCCAGTTGCTGCGCGACGCCGCAGGCGCCTGGCGTGTGGTCGACCTCGGTTCGACCAACGGCACCTCAGTGGGTCGACACGGCGCGCCGGTCGCCGACGCGGCGCCGGTCGAACCGTCGAAGCCTTTCGATCTCACCGATCAGTCCGTGGTGTACGTGGGCGCGTGGACGGCGCTGCGAATCATGCCGGGCGACGCCGACCCGGCGTCCCTGTCCTCTCCCGAAGGTGGTGCCGATGGCGCTTCGAGTTGACCTGTTCTCCATTCCGGTCGGTGCCGACCCCGAGCGGCTGGTGCCCGCCGAGTTCGAGGCGGCGATCGCCGCCGGGCTCGACGCGGACGGCGAATCGGGTGTGGCGTGGACCGCGTGGGTGGCGGCCTCCGATGCCGACGAGACGGCGTTGTCTGCGCTGCTCGACGAGCTGTCCGAGACGGGCTCGTTGATCGGCGTGAGCGTGGAGGGAGTACCGGCCGACGCACTCGACCCGTCTGCGGTCGCGGCGGCGATCGGTCGCGTCGC
Source organism: Actinomycetota bacterium (assembly GCA_016703525.1). GTDB lineage: Bacteria > Actinomycetota > Acidimicrobiia > Acidimicrobiales > Microtrichaceae > JADJBW01. The sequence goes on from JADJBW010000001.1 coordinate 277,433, forward strand.
GAGCGATTCCCAGGGATGGCACGGCGCGCTCGTTCGCGGCATCGACACCGTCGCCGGTCGTTCGATGTCGCTCGCGTGGTGGACGCGGTTCGACGCGGGCGGTTCCGTCGCCGATCCCGAACGCGAGTGGGCCACGGGCCATTCGTGAACGCGGGTGGCGGGTAGCCTCGCCGCCCATGACGACCTACTTCGACCCGCCGCGGTTCGCGGTGCGCGAGGCAGTGTCGAGAGCACTGGCGGAGGATCTCGCACCGCTCGGTGACCTCGCGGCATCGCTGCTTGACCCCGAGACGACCACCGCCGCGCGCTTCGACGCCCGCGAGGCCGGTCGCCTGGCCGGAACGCTGTGCGCCGAGGAGGCGTTCGCTCAGATCGATCCTCGGATCGAGGTGTCGTGGGTCCTCCGAGATGGCGATGTCGTCGAGCAGGGCGACACCATCGGCTGGGTGCGCGGGCGGCTCGCCCCGATCCTGACCGCGGAGCGGACGGCGCTCAACTTCCTCGGCCACCTCTCGGGTGTCGCCAGCCTGACCGCGACGTACGTCGAGGCAGCGGCGGCGGGCGGGTCTGCGCAGGTGTGGGACACCCGCAAGACCACGCCCGGATTGCGCACGCTCGAGAAGGCGGCGGTGCGCGCGGGTGGCGGCCGCAACCATCGCGGCAACCTGAGCGACTGGGCGATGATCAAGGACAACCACCTCACGGGCCTCGGGATCAGCGACGCCGTGCGTCGCTGCCTCGACCTGTGGCCCGGCCGTACCGTGCACGTCGAATGCGATCGGATCGAGCAGATGGTCGAGGCGATCCGCGCCGGAGCGACGGCGGTGCTGCTCGACAACATGGACCCGCCGGAGATCGTCGAGTGCGTCGCCGCGGCGCGCCGCCTCGAGTCCGAGGAGGGACGACGTGCGTTGCTCGAGGTGTCGGGCAACGTGACGCTGGAGACGATCGCGGCGTACTCGGCGACCGGGGTCGATCACATCTCGATCGGGCGGATGACCAAGTCGGCGCCCACGCTCGACATCGGCCTCGACATCGGCGCCGACCCGAGCATCTGACCAACGCCACGGGACCGCTCCTCGCCGCTCATCGGAGCGGGAGATCATGGCGGACCTGCCATGATTGCGGCCGAGATCGTCCTCGAAGGAGTGTGCGCGGTGCTGTTGGCCATCGACGTCGGGAACACGCAAACGGTGATCGGTCTGTACGGGGGTTCGGCCGGTGACGGGCTGATCGACCACTGGCGCGTCGCGACGGTCGCGCAGCGCACCTCCGACGAGCTGGCCCTGGTGCTGTCGGAGTTCCTCGCGTCGGCCGGGTACGACTGGCGCGAGGACGTCGACGGCGTTGCCGTGAGCTCGGGTGTGCCGATGGTGACCTTCGAGCTCCGGCGCATGTGCGAGCGGTACCTCGACATCGACCCGGTCGTGTTGGGAACGGGTGTGAAGACCGGCATGCCGGTGTTGTACGACAACCCCAAGGAGGTCGGCGCAGACCGGATCGCCAACGCCGTGGGCGCCTTCGACCTGTACGGCGGCCCGACGATCGTCGTCGATTTCGGAACCGCAACGACCTTCGATGTCATCTCCGCGGCGGGGGAATACCTCGGCGGATCGATCATCCCGGGCATCGAGATCAGCCTCGACGCACTGTTCGGCCGCGCTGCCGCGCTGCGCCGGGTCGAGCTCGTGGAACCCCGAAGCGTGATCGGCAAGACGACGGTCGAGTCGATCCAGTCGGGCGTGATCTACGGCTATTCGTCGATGATCGACGGGATGTGCCACCGGATCGAGGCTGTCGTCGGCACGCCCACCGTGATCGCGACGGGCGGACTCGCCGACCTGATCGCACCGTTCGCCTCCTCGATTCAGCACAACGAGCCGTGGTTGACGCTGCACGGCCTGCGCCTGATCTGGGAGAAGAACCGCGCCTGACCCCGAAGGCGACACCGGCGGCAACTGCGTGGGCAACTCCGCCGGGGAACTGCGCCGGGAGGGCCGTGGCTCGGCCGGTAGCGTGTGGCCCCGCATGGACGAACTGCCCTACTCCGTCGAGGTCACCGATACCACCGCCGCGATCGCCGACCGCTTCCCGAACCTGGAACCGGGTGCCGAGACGGGGTCGGTCGTCGCCGTCGCCGGGCGGCTCATGCTCCGGCGGGTGCAAGGCAAGCTCGCGTTCGGCACGCTCGCCGACCACACCGGCCGACTGCAGCTGTTCGCTCCGTCGGCGTCGACTCCGGAGTTCGACGCGTTCTGCGCCTTGAACCTGGGCGACTGGATCTCGGTGAGCGGCGAGGTCATGACGACCCGCCGCGGCGAACTGTCGGTGCGGGTCGACGCCTGGCAGATGCTGGCGGCGACCCGCCGCAGCTTCCCCGACAAATGGCACGGGATCACCGATCCCGACACCCGGTTCCGCCAGCGCTATGTCGACCTGTGGGTGACCGAGAATTCGCGGGCGGCGCTCGCCGCGCGGTCGCGCATCGTCTCGCTGATCCGCCGATTCATGGAGTCGCGGGACTACATGGAGGTGGAGACGCCGATCTTCCATCCGATCCCCGGCGGCGCCCTGGCACGGCCGTTCGTGACGCATCACAACGCGCTCGACCTGGATCTCTACCTTCGGATCGCACCCGAGTTGTACCTGAAGCGGCTGGTCGTCGGCGGGTTCCCGCGGGTGTTCGAGCTGGGCCGAGTGTTCCGCAACGAGGGCCTCTCGCCGCGCCACAACCCCGAGTTCACGATGCTGGAGTGCTACGAGGCCTACGGCGACTACGAGGTCCACATGGCGCTCACCGAGCAGCTCGTCGAGTCGCTCGCACGCGAGATCTGCGGCACGACGCAGATCACCTACGACGGACGCGAGCTCAACCTCTCGGCGCCGTGGCGGCGCGTGCCGCTCGCCCAGCTGGTGAGCGAGACGATCGGTCGCGAGGTGTCGGTGCACTCTCCGATCGATGAGTTGCGGACCCTCTGCGAGGAGCACGGCGTGCCGATCAAGGAGTCGTACGGCACGGGCAAGCTGCTGTTGGAGCTGTACGAGAAGACGACCGAGCACACGCTGTGGGAGCCGATCTTCGTGACCGACTATCCCAAAGAGGTGTCGCCGCTGTCGCGGGATCACCGCGACGATCCGTTGCTCACGGAGCGCTTCGAGGGCATCGTTGCGGGCCGCGAGCTCTGCAACGGGTTCAGCGAGCTGTGCGACCCGGACGAGCAGCGGGCGCGGTTCGAGGATCAGGCCGCGCAGAAGGCCGGCGGCGACGACGAGGCGATGGCGGTCGACGAGGATTACCTGCGAGCGCTCGACTACGGGCTTCCGCCCACCGTGGGACTCGGTATCGGCATCGACCGGCTGGTCATGTTGCTCACCGACACCACCACCATCCGCGACGTGGTCCTGTTCCCGACACTTCGGCCCGAAGTGACGGAGTGACAGCAGGGTCGATGTCGACCCGCGATCCGGCGGCGCTGTCGCTGCGCGGGATCGACAAGGCATTCGACGGCGCGGTGGTGCTGCGCGACGTGCACCTCGACGTTGCGCCGGGCGAGGTGCTGGCGCTGCTCGGCCCGTCGGGATGTGGAAAGACGACGGCGCTGCGCATCGTGGCGGGGCTGGAGGCGCCCGACCGCGGGACGGTGGCGATCGCGGGTGTCGAGATGAGCTCGTCGAGCCGTGTGGTGCCGCCGGAGCGTCGGCGGGTGGGCATGGTGTTCCAGCACGGAGCGCTGTTCCCGCACCTCGACGTCACCCGAAACGTCGGGTTCGGGCTGGAACGCGGCAGCCGCCGCGGTGGCGAGCGCGTCGACGAGGTGCTCGACCTGGTGGGCCTGGAGGGGTTCGGTGAACGTGAGCCGACCACGCTCTCGGGCGGTCAGGCGCAGCGGGTCGCCCTGGCTCGCGCCCTGGCACCCGACCCGGCGGTGCTGTTGCTCGACGAGCCGTTCTCGAATCTCGATGCCGTGTTGCGGCACCGCTTGCGGCGAGACGTGCGACGAGTGATTCGGGCCGCCGGCACGACGACGGTGTTCGTCACCCACGACCGCGACGAGGCCTTCGCCGTGGCCGACCGCGTCGCCGTGATGCGCGGGGGTCGGGTCGTCCAGATCGGCTCACCGCACGACGTGTACGCGTCGCCGATCGACGCTGAGGTGGCGGTGTTCGTGGGCGAGGCGAACCTGATCCCGGTGTCGGGAGCGCGAGGGCCCGAGGTGCACACGCCCTGGGGTCGACGCTCCGCGGCGGGCCCCGGAGCGGCGGATGGGGGCGTCTGGGTCGTGCGCCCCGAGGCGCTTCGGTGCGTCGATCCGGCCACCGCTGCAGGGTCGGACTCGCGTGGGCCGACCGTTGCCGGGCGGGTGCGCGAGGTCGAGCTCTACGGCTCGACGACGGTGAGCGTCGTCGCGGAGTGCCGCGTCGGTGAGCGCCGCGTCGGCGGGCATCGCGGCGGCGGGCTCGACGGATGCTCCCGTCGAGCTGCTGGTGTCGGTGCGCGAGCTCGGTGTGCAGCCGCGGCGGCCGGGCGAGGAGGTCGTCGTCGCGTGCGACGCCGGTCCGGCCTGGATCGTCCCGACCGCCGCGCATCCGACGGACTCGGCCGAGCGGACGGGTACCACCTAGCGTGCCGAGCACAACTCGTGGGAGGTGCGCAGTGCATCATCGTCGATCGTTCATCGTGGGGTCGGTCCTCGCCCCGCTGGTGCTCCTTGGGTGCGGGTCGGATGATTCGGCATCGACCTCGACCACCGCCGCGTCGAACGCCGCGTCGACCTCGACCACCTCGACCGAGGCGAGTACGACCACCGTGGCGCAATCGGGCGCCACGTCGACCACGGTGTCGGAGTCCGGCGCCGCCGGCGACGCGCGCTGCCTGCGGGCCGCAACTTCGTGTTCGTGCGTGCGGTCGACCTGGTCGGCCGCACGGTCACCGTCGACCTCGCAGAGTTCCTGACCGGCGACGCGGCGATTGCGAAGGCGAAGGCGGCCGGCGACCTGGACGAGTCCTGCAACTGCGTGCCGAACGACTACTACATCAGCAACGTGAACCCGAAGCTGCGCACCGTGGCGGTCCCGGTGAGCGCCGCGATCTCCGTGCTCGACCCGCCGGGGTCGCCCGAGCCGGTGTCGTCGGATCTTGCGGGGCTGCAGCAGTACGTCGCCGACTACGGCGACTCGCCGCCGCCGTTCTGGATCTCGGTCGTGTCGGGCACCGTCACCTCGATCGAGCCCCAATTCCTGCCGTGATCCGAAGTGCTCGCCTCGGTCCTCAGGCGCCGAGCAGGACGCGTTCGGCGCGGGCCCAACGGCGCAGCGCCGCCTCGTTCGGACGCCTCGGGTAGACGCGGTAGATCGCTCGCGCCGCGGTGCCGCGCACCAGTGCGGGAGCGAGCCGCCGTGTGATCGCTCGATGGCGCGCGAGTTGGGCGACCTTGCCGACGAGATGCGAGATCGGTGGGTCGACGAGGCGCTGTTCGAGCCCGGACGCCGCCATCTCCTCGTCGAACAGGCCGGAGGCCATGAGCTGCTCGATGCCGGCCGTGCCGAGCCCGACGCTCATCCGGCGGAACACGTCGAAGCTGCCGATCGTCGGGCCGAACTCGCGCAGGAACGACCGCTGATATCGCCATGTGGCCTCGGCGGAGCCCGGGTCGTCGTGGTGGGCGAGGGCGTCGGCGAGCACGCGGCCTGCGATGAGGCCGAACCCGATGCCGCTGCCGTGCGCCGCCATGACGTGACACGCGGCGTCGCCCACGAGCGCGACGCCGGGCGCAGCGAACCGCGCCGGTGTGCGCCGCAACGGGATCGTCCCGCCGCCGCCGAATCGTTGGGCGCCGAGCCACGGGTGGCGCCGGCGCAGGTCGGCCATCAACTCGCTTCCGCTGCGGTGGCGGCCATCGGCGATCGAGCCCGTGAGCAGCGAGGCCTCGTCGAGGTTGGCGGCGACGTGGATGCTCTGGATCGAGAAGCCGCCGTCGGGCGCCATCCAGCTCACGATGTCGCCGGGTCGGGCACCGTGTTCGGCGAGGAAGGCACGGGCGCCGTCGGAATCGTCGACGTCGAGCACCAGCTGTTGCGCCGAGCACAGATCGGCACCCTCCACCGGAGGCGCCGCCGCAGCGAGTGCGGGCACGGCGTCGCGCACGACACCGGCGCGACCCGAGGCGTCGACAACCAGATCGGCGGCGATGTCGACGACCTCGCCGTGCCATGTGGCGCACCCCGCGAACGCGCCGGTCCGTCGGGACGGCTTCCACTGCGGCGTCGAATCGGGGGCGAACATCGGTGACGTCCCACAGCACCTCGACCCCGGCGCCGCGTGCCCGGTCGAGCAGCCGCTGCACGAGCGCTCGCATGTCGGCGTCGAGCACCGGGCTGGAGGTGATGCTCACCCGCGTGGTGCCCGACGGGCTCAGCAGGTGCGTGATCCCACCGCGGGCGCGCAGTTCGGGGGCGACGGGCGGCGCGAGTCCGGCTCGCTCGAATTGCCACGCGACGATGCCGTTGCACCAGCGGGCTCCGCTGTGGCCCTCGGGCCGGCGTTCGAGCACGACGACCCGTCGGCCCGACTCCGCCAGGCACGTCGCGGCATGGAGGCCGGCCGTTCCGGCTCCGACCACCACGACATCCGCGCTGCGCCGCATACGAGGTTCCGCCCGGTGCCTTCGCCCCGTCCGGTGCTCAGGCCGCGGTGGCGGCCGCGGCCTCGACGGAGTCGACCAGGTGCTTCGCGGCGGCGCTCAGGCCGTCGATGCCGATGCTGTCGGGCAGGCCGGCCAACGCGTTCGACGCATCGGCGGCAAACGTGCGCGCCCGCTCGATGGAGCCGTCGATCCAACCGCCGCCGCGGATGATCGCCACGGCCTCGTCGCGCTGTTCGGGCGTCATCGCGTCGGTGAGCAGCGGCCGCAGGCGGTCGCCGTCGGGGCCGAGCAACGCGGCGATGACCGGCAGCGTGTACACGCCCTCCTCCAGGTCGTGACCCGTCGGCTTGCCGAGCTCCGCCTCGGTCGAGACGAGGTCGAGCACGTCGTCGACCACTTGGAAGGCCATGCCGTAGGAGTACCCGAACGTGGTGAGGGCATCGCGGTGGGCCGCGTCGACGCCTCCGACGATGCCGCCGATGCGACAGGCGGCGGCGAGCAGTGCGGCGGTCTTGCCGCCGATCGAGCGCAGGTATTGCTGTTCCGTGCGGGCCGCGTCGTACGTGTACTGCAGTTCGAGAACCTGGCCTTCGCACAGGCGGGCGATCGTTGCGGCGAGGAGCCCGGCGACCTCGACCCCGAGCCCGGCGGCGATCTCGGAGGCCCGGGCGAGCAGGAAGTCGCCGGCGAGGATCGCCTTGAGGTTGCCCCACTTCGCGTTGACGCTGGCGACGGTGCGTCGCGTCGTGGCGTCGTCCATCACGTCGTCGTGGTAGAGCGAGCCGAGGTGGACGAGCTCGATCGATACGCCGGCGAGGATCGACTCCGGCGTCGCTGCGCCGCCGCCGCCGGGGGCGGTCGCTGCGGCAGCCAGGCAGAACCCGGGCCGGACGCGTTTCCCGCCCGCCTTGATCAGGTGAGCGGCGATCTCGGTGAGATACGGATCGTCGGACATGGCCGACTTCAGCAGCTCCGACTCCAGTCGATCGAGGTCGTCGACGAGGGTGGGCATGACGCTCAGGGGGTTGGCGGAGGCCACGGCCGGAGGTTACTTCGGGGGCTGCGAGCCTCCCGCATCGAGCCGGGCGCGCCCCGGGAAGGTTCGGCCCGCGATCGGCGTTGCAGCTACCCGGAACCGGCGTTGCCCTGCTGCACAGATCGCGAAGGGGCACGGTTACACTGGCTCCACGAGTCCCCGAGGAGGCACTCAGTGTTCGAACGTTTCACAGACCGAGCTCGCCGAGTTGTGGTGTTGGCCCAAGAGGAAGCGCGTCTCCTCAACCACAACTACATCGGTACCGAGCACATCCTGCTGGGTCTGATCCACGAGGGCGAAGGCGTTGCCGCGAAGGCGCTGGAGTCGCTCGGCATTTCCCTCGAAGCCGTGCGCCAGCAGGTCGAGGAGATCATCGGCCAAGGCGGCTCGTCGCCGTCGGGCCACATCCCGTTCACGCCCCGGGCCAAGAAGGTGCTCGAGCTGTCGCTGCGCGAGGCGCTGCAGTTGGGCCACAACTACATCGGCACCGAGCACATCCTGCTCGGTCTCATCCGTGAGGGCGAAGGTGTCGCGGCGCAGGTGCTCGTGAAGCTCGGCGCCGATCTTTCGCGAGTGCGTCAGCAGGTCATCCAGCTCCTGTCCGGCTACCCCGGCCCCACGAACTCCGGCGGCAACACGCCGCAGCAGCCCGGTCAGGGTGAAAAGGCCGCGACCGGTGGCGGTTCGGGCGATACCGCGTCCGGCTCGCTCGTGCTCGACCAGTTCGGGCGCAACTTCACCCAGCTCGCCCGCGAGAAGAAGCTCGACCCGGTGATCGGACGCGAGCGCGAGACCGAGCGGATGATGCAGATCCTCAGCCGCCGCACCAAGAACAACCCGGTGCTCGTCGGCGAACCCGGCGTCGGCAAGACCGCGATCGTGGAAGGCCTCGCCCAGGCGATCGCCGCGGGCAACGTGCCCGAGACGCTGCTCAACAAGCAGCTCTACACCCTCGACCTCGGCGCACTCGTCGCCGGCTCCCGCTACCGCGGCGACTTCGAGGAGCGCCTGAAGAAGGTGCTCAAGGAGATCAAGACCCGCGGCGACATCATCCTGTTCATCGACGAGATCCACACGCTCGTCGGTGCCGGCGCGGCCGAGGGCGCTATCGACGCCGCGTCGATCCTGAAGCCGATGCTCGCCCGCGGCGAGCTGCAGACCATCGGTGCGACCACGCTCGACGAGTACCGCAAGCACCTCGAGAAGGACGCAGCGCTCGAGCGCCGGTTCCAGAAGGTCGTCGTCGAAGAGCCGTCCGTGGCTCACACGATCGAGATCCTCAAGGGGCTGCGCGAGCGCTACGAGAACCACCACCGCGTGACGATCACCGATCAGGCGCTCGTCGCCGCGGCGAACCTGGCCGATCGCTACATCTCCGACCGTCACCTTCCCGACAAGGCGATCGACCTGATCGACGAGGCCGGCTCGCGCCTGCGTATCCGTCGCATGCAGACACCGCCCGACTATCGCGAGCTCGAGAACGAGATCGCCGAGGTCACCCGCAAGAAGAAGGAAGCGGTCGAGAAGCAGGACTTCGAAGAGGCCGGTCGCCTGCGCGACCGTGAGAAGGAGCTGCTCGCCGCCAAGGAAGCGCGCGACCTGGAGATGAAGGCCGCCGGCGTCGACCTTTTCGACGAGGTCGACGAGGAGTCCATCGCCGAGGTGCTGTCGCTGTGGACCGGGATCCCGGTGTACAAGCTGACCGAGGAGGAGACGGCCAAGCTTCTGCGCATGGAGGACGAGCTGCACAAGCGCGTCATCGGCCAGCACGAGGCGATCAAGGCCGTCAGCCAGGCCATCCGCCGTACCCGAGCCGGTCTCAAGGACCCGAAGCGTCCGTCGGGCTCGTTCATCTTCCTGGGCCCCTCGGGCGTGGGCAAGACCGAGCTGGCCAAGACGCTCGCCGAGTTCCTGTTCGGCGACGAGAACTCGATGATCACGCTCGACATGAGCGAGTACATGGAGAAGCACACGGTGTCGCGGCTGGTGGGCTCGCCCCCCGGCTATGTCGGCTACGAGGAGGGCGGTCAGCTCACCGAGGCGGTGCGTCGCAAGCCGTTCTCGGTCGTGTTGTTCGACGAGATCGAGAAGGCCCACCCCGATGTGTTCAACACGCTGCTGCAGATCCTCGAAGAGGGTCGCCTGACCGACGCACAGGGTCGCTCGGTCGACTTCCGCAACACGGTGTTGATCATGACCTCCAACCTGGGCACGGCCGACCTCCGCAAGGCGGTCGTTGGTTTCTCCAAGCGCGACGAGGCCGTTTCGTACGAGAGGATGAAGGAGAAGGTCAACGATGCGCTGAAGGCGCATTTCCGGCCCGAGTTCCTCAACCGCATCGACGAGACGATCGTCTTCTCCGAGCTCTCCAAGCCCGAGGTCACCCAGATCGTCGACTTCATGGTCGCCCGGGTGGGTGTGCAGCTCGCCGGTCAGGGCATGGGGCTCGAGGTCACGACCGCGGCCAAGCTCCATCTCGCCGACAAGGGCTACGACCCGACTCTGGGCGCCCGGCCGTTGCGTCGTGCGATCCAGCGCCTCGTCGAGGACCCACTGTCGGAGCGGCTGCTGTGGAAGGAGTTCCGCGCCGGGCAGATCATCCGGGTGGATGTCGCCCCCGACCCGGAGGACCCGAACGCCACGATCGTCACCTTCGAGGGTCTCGAAGGCTTCGAACCTCCCACGGGCGAGCCCGAGCTCGCCGCGACCGGCGGCGGCTCCGAGCCCACCGCCGACTGACCGGCCCCCGCCGGTTCACTTCCCCACATGTCGTGGTTGCGCGCCGATCGTGTGACGCGCCCGGGCCGGTTGTTCGGCGCGGCGCTCGCGGTCGGCGCCTCCGCGCTGCTGTCCGCCTGCCAGGTCGACACCACGGTGCGAATCGCGGTGGAAGACAACGGATCGGGCACGGTTGCGCTCCGCACGGTGCTCGACGCCGAGGCGGCCAACGAGCTGGGAGCCGACCCGGTGGCCGCGATCTCGGTGGACGACCTGCGAAACGCCGGCTGGGAGGTGAGCGTGCGGCGCGTCGAGGGGGGTGGCGTGCAGGTCGATGCGTCCAAGCCCTTCTCGAACCCCCGACGTCTCGGCTCGGTGATCGACGAGCTGAGCGGACCGGCCGGCCCGCTGCGCGACTGGTCGCTGTCGGTCGACTCGGGTTTTGCAACCGCTAGCTATCGCCTCGGTGGGACCGTCGAGCTCACCGGATCGCTCGACCAGTTCAGCGACGCCGAGGTGGCTGCGGCGCTCGACGGCTTCGCCACCGGTCGTTCGCCGGACGAGCTTGCGGCGGCGCTTGCGGCGCATCCCGACGGGGTGACGCTCCGGGTCGAGACCGAACTTCCCGCCGAGATCACGGCGGCGACGGGCGCCGACCGGTCCGACGACGAGCCCGAGACGGCGAGTGCGCGCTGGGTGCTCGGCGACGGCAAGCCAACGACCGCGCACGTGCGGGTCGATGCGAGCGAACGGTCGCAGACACCGGTGGTGTGGATGGCGGGCGGCGCGGTCGCCGTGCTCGTCGCTGTCGCCGTCGCCCTTTCGGGTCGCGGCCGCCGGCGTCGCCGCTGATCGTTGCGGAGTTCGGTCCGACTGGTCGGTTCAGCGCCGAGGCGAGCGGCCGTTCCAGAGCGTCGAAATGGGGACGGCCCACACGCCGGGAACGAGCTCCCAGGTGGCGGTCCCGCGGTGCAACACGACGGTGGCCTCGACGGTGGCGCCGAGATGCGCGCGAAGCCATTCGAGGTGCGCGGCGTGCGCCGGGGTGGGACGCGTGGTCGCCTTGACTTCGATGGCGACGACCCTGCCGCCGAGCTCGATCACGATGTCGACTTCGTGCTTGCCGGCCGTGTCGCGCAGGTGGTGCAGGCTGCCGCGGAACCGATCGACCTCGGGCCTGAGTTGGCAGGCGACGAAGGACTCCAGGAAACCGCCGGCGATCGTGGGCTCGGACGTGAGGTGGTCCGCTGTGAGCCCGGAGATGGCGAGGGCGAGCGCTGTGTCTGCGTAGAACTGTTTGGGTCGTGCGGTCAGGCGTTTCAGTCGATTGGTCTGCCACGCCGGCGCAGGCTCGATGACGTGAGTCCGCTCGAGTAGCGCGTAGTAGCGCGCCAACGTGAGCCGGTTGAGGTCGGCGGCCCGCCAGATCCGCTCCATCGGGACCGCCTGGCCGTCGAGTTCGGCGAGGACGCGCATTGCCCGGCCGATGCCAACCGGATCGCGCCGCTCATCGCCCCCGCGCTGAGCGATGCTGTCGGCATAGGCGAGCAGTTGAGGGACGGCGTTGGTTGCGCGCAGCGAGCCCGGAAATCCGGACTGGGTGAGGAGGTCGAGGTTCGCCGAGGCTTCACCGTTGTGGGGAACGAAGAGCGAGCCGTCGCGGAGTTGCTCCAGCCACGCCGGCCCGTCTCCGTTGCCGAGCCGCTCCCGCCTGCTCATCGGTCGCCATGTGACCGTTGCCGCGCGGCCGGTCAGCGGGTACGTGGGTCCGTAGGCCTCCGGTTCGACGGAGCCGGTGAGGATGAACGCTCCCGGCGAAGGGTCGTCGTCGACGACCTCCTTGAGCGCCCACAGCACGTCGGTTCCGGCGAGTTGCCATTCGTCGATGAGCGCGGGCGGTGAGAGAGTGCGCAGGACCGTGGCGGGGTCGGAGAGCAGGAGCGGAAGGTCCCGTGGAAGGCGGAGCTGCGAGGTGGCGCGCCGTGCACAGCTTGTGGTCTTGCCGGTGGCGCGCGCTCCAGCGACCATGACGATCGGACTGGATGCGAGGGCTTCGTCGAGCGCAGCGTCGGCGATCCTGGGCAGGTAGTCCACAGCGGTACGGTATCGGATTTCTCACGGGATGAGTACCGGAATTCTCACGACCTGAGTATCGGATTTCTCACGGACCGGGTGTCGGATTTCTCATCGGTGCGTCAAGCTCGGCTCCAATTGGTGGCCGACATCGTGACTGTCGGTGGTCGTCCGTAGGGTTCGCCGCATGGCCGCAACCAGAACCCGTTCGTCGTCACGCTTCGTCTGCGTCGAGTGCGCGACGGCGGCGCCGAAATGGGCGGGCCGGTGCGACGGGTGCGGCGAGTGGAACACGATGGTGGAGGAGCCCGAGGCGTCGGCGTCGCCCTTGGGTGCGGCGCTCGCGCCACGGTGCCGGCGGTGCCGATCACCGAGATCGCCTCGCTCGAGTGCGTACCGCAATCGACCGGGTCCGCCGAAGTCGACCGGGTGCTCGGCGGTGGCCTCGTGCCCGGGTCGGTCACACTCGTGGGCGGCGAGCCCGGCGTCGGCAAGTCGACGCTGCTGCTCCAGGTACTCGGGGGCCTCGCGGCGCGCGGCGCGCGTGTGCTCTACGTGACGGGCGAGGAGTCCGCGGCGCAGGTGCGCAGGCGGGCGGAGCGCCTCGACGCCGTGCACCCCGGACTCCTGCTCGCGGGCGAGACCAACCTGGCGCATATCCTCGGCCACGTCGCCGAGTCGGCTCCGAGCGTCATGGTGGTCGACTCGATCCAGACCACGTTCGATCCCGACCTCGCGTCGGCGCCCGGGTCGGTCGGGCAGGTCCGTCAGTGCGCGCACCGGCTCACGTCGGTCGCCAAGCACACCGACACATCGGTGTTGCTCGTCGGCCACGTCACGAAAGACGGCGGGCTCGCCGGGCCTCGCACGCTCGAACACGTCGTCGACACGGTGCTCTCCTTCGACGGCGACCGCGATCACTCGCTCCGGCTCCTGCGCGCGACGAAGCACCGCTTCGGCTCCACGCAGGAGCTCGGGGTGTTCTCGATGGAGCACACGGGACTCGCGCCGGTGACCGACCCCTCGGGGGTGTTCCTGGCCGACCGCCGACCGGGGGTTGCCGGCTCGGTGGTGGTGCCGGTGCTCGACGGCCACCGCCCATTGCTGGTGGAGCTGCAAGCGCTCGTGGTCGACGGCCGCACGGCCGTACCGCGACGGTCGGTCAGCGGCGTCGACCCCGGCCGTGTGGGGCTGCTCATGGCGGTGCTCGAACGGCGGGTTCAGCTGAGCGTGCTTCACCTCGAAACGTACGCGCTGGCCGTGGGCGGCGTCCGGGTGACCGAGCCGGGGGCCGACCTCGGGATCGGCCTCGCGATCGCCTCGTCGGCAACCGGTCGCCCCGTGCCGGCCGACGTGGTTGCCTGCGGCGAGGTCGGCCTGGGAGGAGAACTGCGCTCGGTCGGCGGCCTCGAACGGCGCCTCGCCGAGGCCGCCCGGTTCGGGTTCCGCCGGGCGTTGGTGCCGCGGAGCACGCCCGAGCTCGCGGTCGACCTCGAATTGGTGCGCGTTCCCACGCTCGGCGCGGCGGTGGCGCTGCTCGGCCTGGCCGAGTGAACGAGAGGGCGATGCTTTGATCGCGAGGGCGATGCGACGGATCGGACGAACCGGTCGATCCGGGTCTGATTCCGGCTCGGCCTGCGCCGACAATCGGAATGCGAGCATCAGGGCGTCGCATCCGGCTCCTCACCGCGCCGATAGACTGCCCCGATGGCCGCTCGCCGCAACAAGGTGCTCCTGGAGGCACTCGCCATCGTTGCGCCGGGGCGGCCGTTGCGTGAGGGGCTCGACCGCATCATCAAGGCGCAGATGGGCGCCCTCATCGTGGTGGGCGACGGCCCCGAAGTGTTGAACATCTGCTCGGGCGGGTTCCTGCTCGATGCCGCGTTCAGCCCGCAGCGACTCTCCGAACTCGCCAAGACCGACGGTGCGATCATCCTGGCGGCCGATGCCAGCCGCATCGCCCGTGCGAACGTGCACCTGGTGCCCAACCCCAACACGCCGACCACCGAGACGGGCACCCGGCACCGCACCGCGGAGCGCGTCGCCCGGTCGATCGGGGTTCCGGTGATTTCCGTGTCCGAGGACATGGCCGTGCTCACCGTGTACATGCACGACACGAAGCACCAGCTCGAGCCGATCCCGGCGGTGCTCAGCCGCTGCAATCAGGCGCTCCAGACGCTCGAGCGGTACAAGCAACGCCTCAACGAGGTCGCCTCCAACCTGTTCACGCTCGAGGTCGAGGACCTGGTTGCGGTGCGCGATGTGGTCACGCTGCTGCAGCGCACCGAGATCGTCGCCCGCATCGCCGAGGAGATCGAGCGCTACCTGGTCGAGCTCGGCGCCGACGGTCGACTGGTCGAGCTGCAGCTCCGCGAGTTGATGGCGGGGGTCGAGGACGACCGTCGACTGGTGGTGCTCGACTACTTCCAACCCGACGCATCGTGGAACCTCGAACAGGCCATGGAGACGTTGTCGGATCTCGAGATGGAAGAGCTGCTCGACACGGAGGCCGTCGCCGAGGCGCTCCACCTGTCGGGCGGCGCCAAGGACACCGACGGCAGCCTGTCGCCCCGCGGTCATCGGATGCTGGCCAAGGTGCCGCGCCTTCCCGAGGCGATCGCGACCAACGTGGTCGAGCGCTTCGGCACGCTCGACCGCCTGCTGCGCGCGAGCGCGGCCGACCTCGCTGCGGTCGACGGCGTGGGCGACACGTGGGCGAGCACCATCAAGGACTCGCTCAACCACCTCGCCGAGACCTCGATCCTCGATCGGTTCAACTGACCCGCCGCTCGGCGAACCCTGGGGGCCACATGCGCATCACGCTTGCGACCGGAACGCCGGCCTTCGTCGCCCGCCCCGCGTCCGGCGATGCCGTGCGCGCCGTCGTTCTCTGGCCCGACATCTTCGGGCTCCGTCCGCTGTTCGAGGCCCACGCCCAGCGGCTGGCCGACGATCACGGGTGGGTCGTTGTGGTCCCGGAGCCGTATCCGGGCCGGGAGCACCTCGACGTCGGCGAGCGCCAGGCGGCCGCCGCATCGCTGTCCGATGCCGACAAGGTCGCCGATGCCGAGGCCGCGGCCGACGCGGCCGCGGTCGCCCCGGTCGGGCTCCTCGGCTTCTGCATGGGCGGCATGTACGCGATGAAATGCCTCGCGTCCGACCGATTCGACCGCGCAGTCGCGTTCTACGGCATGGTCCGCGTGCCCGAGCAGTGGCGGGGCGGTGGCCAGGGCGATGCGATCGACGTGGTGCGGGCGCGCCGTGAGCGCGGCGACCTGGCGTTGCTCGCGTTGTTCGGCACCGATGACCCGTGGTGCCCGCTGGATCAGATCGCCGAGCTCGAAGGGGCCGGGGCGACCGTGGTGCGCTACGAGGGTGCCGACCACGGCTGGGCGCAGGATCCGGACCGCGAGAACTACCGGCCGGACGAGGCAACCGATGCCTGGGCGCGCGCCGAGGCGTTCCTCGACCGAGTCGACTGACGCGGGCGGCCCCGCGGCTCCTACATCGCCCGAATCTCGAGCTCGCGTCGCTTGAGAATGCGGTAGGCCCGGTCGTTCTGCTCGATCCAGCCGAGCCGCATGAAGCTCGACAGCGCCTTGTTCACCCGCTCCCGGGACGCACCGACCAGCCCGGCGAGTTCCTCCTGGGTGATCGGAATCTCGAACTCGTCCGCACCGCCGGCCATCTCCAACAGGTGCTTGGCGGTCCGGCCCGTGACATCGAGGAAGAACGAGTCGGCCAGCGCCTGGTCCATCGCTCGCACACGCCGGGTGAGCAGGCTCACCACCCGCCAGAGCAATGCCGGCTGGGCGTCCCAGAGCTCGCGCAAGGGCCCGTAGGGCATCGCGACAACGGCGGAGGACTCGAGCGCCCGCGCATCGGCGGACCGGCCGAGGTCGTCGAACAGGCTCATCTCGCCGAACAAGTCGCCGGGCTCCATGAGGGCAACGACCGATTCGCGCCCGTCGAACGACTTGTTGGCGATGGCGATGCGGCCCGACACGACGATGTAGAGCGAGTCGGCCTGATCGCCCTCGGCGAAGATGCAGTCGCCGCGGACCAGGTCGAGGTGCACCGCCCGTGCGATCAGCGAGTCGATCACGGTGTCGTCGAGCGGAGCGAACAACTCGATCGAGCGGAGCAGATCACGGTCGATCACGGGTGCCAATGTAGCGCCCGGTAGTCTGGCGCGGTCATGGCACGCCGGATCTGGACCATCGTCGTCGCAGCCGGCTCGGGGAGCCGGTTCGGGCGTCCGAAGCAGTTCGAGTTGGTCGCCGGTCGCCGGGTCCTCGATCATGCGGTCGCCACGGCGGCTCGAAACAGCGACGGTGTGGTGGTGGTGTTGCCCGCCACGATGCTCGCGCGACACGGTTCGGTCGAGGGGGCCGCTGCAGTGGTCGCAGGCGGAGCGAGTCGATCGGAGTCGGTGCGGTGCGGCCTGGCCGCTGTGCCCGACGATGTCGAGGTGGTACTCGTGCACGACGCGGCGCGACCCCCCGCGTCGGACGAGTTGTTCCACCGCGTCGCCCAGGCCGTCGGTTCGGCCGCTGCGGTCGTGCCGGTGGTCGCCGTGGTCGACACGATCCGCGATCGCTCGGGAGGCGTGGTCGACCGCGACCGGCTCGCCGCGGTGCAGACGCCGCAGGGCTTCGACGCCCGCCTGTTGCGCGCCGCCCACGCCTCGGGTCCCGAGGCGACCGACGACGCCACGCTGGTGGAAGCGGCTGGCGGCACCGTCGCCCTGGTGGACGGGGAGCGCACCAACCTCAAGATCACCGAGCCGGGAGACCTGGCGACGGTGGAGCGATCCCTGGGCGGGCAGAGTGAACTGGGCGGGCAGAGTGAACTGGGCGGGCAGAGTGAAGGAGCTTCGATGCAGCTGCGCGTCGGCAATGGGTTCGATGTTCACCGATTCAGCGACGACCCCGATCGCCCGCTGGTACTCGGCGGCGTGCGCTTCGACGGCGAACGCGGACTGCACGGTCACAGCGACGCCGATGTGGTGGCGCGCGGTGGCCGAGGCGGTGCTCGGCGGCGGGGCTCGGCGACCTCGGCTCGCACTTCCCCGACACCGATGAACGATGGCGAGGCGCCGACAGCCTCCGGCTGCTTGCCGAGGTCATCCGACTCGTGGCCGAGCAGGGATGGAGCGTCGGCAACGTCGACTGCTCGGTGATCGCCGAGGCACCGAAGATGGCGCCTCGGCGTGCCGAGATGGAGTCGGCGCTCACGGCGATCGTGGGTGGTCCGGTCACGATCAAGGGGCGTCGCGCCGAGGGCATCGGCGGGCTGGGCCGCCGCGAGGGCATCGCCGCGCTCGCGACGGCGCTGCTCACCGGCACGCGGAGTTCCGCATGCGGCGACGCCCGCGACGATCAGGAGGCCGGCGGCGACGTCGGCCATGAGGAGGTGCGGCCGTGAGCGGTCGGAGTCCACAACGTAAGGGTGCGGCGGGATCGACACGACGTTCGGGTCCGGGGGCACCGAGTCGCCCGGCCACGGGCGGCCGTCCCGCCGGACCCGGTCGATCCGGTCCCGCGGCGGGTCGCGGTGGTCCCGCGGCGGGTCGCGGTGGTCCCGCGGCGGGTCGCGGTGGTCCCGCGGCGGGTCGCGGCGGTCCCGCGGCGGGTCGCGGTGGCAGCGGACCTGCTGCCCGGGCGAGCCAGCCCGGCGGTCGAAGCGGCCCGCGTTCGGCGGCGGCATCCGGCCCGGCGAGCACGTCCCGTGGGCCCGGCGCGCCGGTACGCCGAAGCGCTCCGAGCGGCCTGGGCGGCGACCAGGTCGAGGGTCGTCAGGCCGTTCGCGAGTTGTTGCTGGCCGGGACTCGTCGGGTGCGCGAGGTGATCGTCGCCGAGGAGATGGATCGATCCGAGATCGTCGACGACATCGTCGACCTGGCGAACGATCTGAAGGTGACGGTGCGGTCGCTCCCGCGCCGGCGCTTCGACGGCGAGGCCCGAACCGAGTCGAGCCAGGGCGTCATCGCCCGTGCCGTTCCACTCGCCGAGGCCGACCTCGACGAGCTGGTTCGCGGGACCCGCCGCCGCGGCGACGGCGAGCGGGTACCGCCGTTGCTCATCGCGCTCGACGGCGTGACGGATCCCGGCAACCTGGGGGCGATCCTTCGCACCGCAGAGTGCGCGGGTGTCACCGGGGTCATCTTGCCGAGGCATCGCGCGGTGCACGTCACCCCCACGGTCACCAAGGCGGCTGCGGGAGCGATCGAGCATCTGCCCATCGCCGTCGTGGGCGGGCTTGCAGCGACGATCGAACGGCTGCGCTCGGCCGGTGTGTGGGTGCTCGGACTCGACGCCGGCGGCGACGCCACGATCCACTCCATGAACGTCGGAACGGAGCCCGTCTGCCTGGTGCTCGGCGCCGAGGGAGCGGGCCTGTCGCGGCTGGTGCGCCAGCGGTGCGATCAGATCGTGTCGATCCCGATGCACGGCACGCTCGGTTCGTTGAACGTGTCGAACGCTGCGGCCGTCGCCATCTACGAGGTGGTCCGCCGCCGCTCCTGATCGGTGGAGAACGCCTCGTTGTCGTGGGCCGGGCATAGAGTTCGCCCATGTACATGGGGGAACGGGTTGGACGTCTTCGGACGCGTGGTGTGTTGGGCGCGCTCGTCGCGACGCTCGCGATCGTCGGGGCGGGGTGTCCGCCGCCGCCGCCGACCGACCTGAGCGGTGGACGTATCGCCGTCGCCTCCGGTGCGACCGCTGTCAACACCATGTCGGTGGCGATCGATGTGTTCGCGCCGCCGGCAGCGTTGGACATGCAGCTCTCGGTCGAGGGCGAGCCAGCGGGCGAATGGCGCGCCGTCGGGCCGGCCGCGACGGTCGTGCTTGGGTCGGGTGACGGGGTGAAGGTGATCACCGCGACGTTCCGGGCCGGAACGATCGTGTCGGCGCCGGTGACGACGTCGGTCGTGCTCGACACGGTCGCACCCGAGATCGCCGTGACCTCACATCACGACGGCGACACGATCGACGTGTCCACCGGCGCGCTCGCGAAGATCGCGGGCACGAGCGGTGACGGCGGATCGGGCGTTGCACACGTCACGCTCAGCGCTCTCGGCCACAGCTCCGACGCGGCGATCGCGCCGGACGGGCGATGGGCCCATCCGGTGGACTCGAATGCCGACCGGGCGCTCGACTTCACCATCGTCGCCGCGGACGTCGCGGGGAACACGGCGTCGACCACCTTGTCGGTCGGCATCCTGGGCCTCACCTCGACCGAGCCGAACGTGGTCCGACCGACCACGCAGACCGTGGCGCCCGACGACCTCGCCGCGCCGGTCACCGACGATGTCGTGCTCCACGGCGATCACCGTGATCTCGAGCCCGGCGTGTCGGTGCTGGCGTCCGGACGGGTGCCCGGCCTGGCGCCCGAAGGACTGCTCGCAGCGGTCGACACCGTGCGCTACGACGCGTCCACCGATACGACCACGGTGGCGACCGTGCCGGCGTCGTTGCTCGATGCGTTCGCCCGGTTCGACATGACTGAGGCCGACCCGGGGCTCGTCCCGTCCGGCGGCTTCCGCAGCGGTGGCCTCACGTCGGATACCTGCTCGGACGAGCTCGATCGGTACGACATCGGGTGGTCGAGCCCGTGGATCGCGAGCGCCTCGCATCCCGGCGTCGAATTCCAGACCGATTCCTCGATCGGGCTGTTCGCCGATTCGTCGCTGAGCGTCGACGTCGGCTGGTGGGACATCGACGTGACGGGCGGGATGAGCGCCGGGGTCCTCCTGTGCTCGTCCACCTCCGTTCAGGTCACCGCCGAGGTGCGGGCAGATCTGTCCGACGGCAAGCTGGCCGAGCTGTTCGACCGCTTCAGCGAACTCGCATGCTTCCCGGTCGCCGGCATTCCCGTGTGCCTCGACTGGAAGCCCGAGATTCGGGTGTCGACCAAGGGAACAGGAACGTTCGACTTCAGCGGCTACGTGGGATTTCGCGTCGGCGCTGGCACCGACGACGATCCCGACGCCGATCTCCATGAGACGGGGGTGATCGGTGATGTCGGACTCGACGGGGCGGCGCCCGGCCTGTCGGTCTCGCTGTCGCTGCCGTACATCGGCGCCGGGTTGAAGATCGCCCGGGCGCTGCGGCTGAACCTGTTCAGCGCGTCCTTCGGGCCGGTGCTCACCGCCACCGCAACGGGCGGCAAGTTCTGCATCGTCGCGTCGGCCGATGTGAAGATCGAGCTCCAGCTCGACCTGAAGATCGTGACCTTCAAGGTCAAGGTGGCCTCGGCGAAACTCGCGGAAGCCGAGTTCCTGTGTCGGTCGTGGAACGGTCCGCCGCCCACGACGTCGACAACAACATCGACGACCTCGACGACGTCGACATCGACGTCCACGACCTCCACGTCGACGACGAGTACGACGACCA
Source organism: Actinomycetota bacterium (assembly GCA_016703525.1). Classification (GTDB taxonomy): domain Bacteria; phylum Actinomycetota; class Acidimicrobiia; order Acidimicrobiales; family Microtrichaceae; genus JADJBW01. The sequence continues at coordinate 298,303 of JADJBW010000001.1, forward strand.
TCCCGGTCGAGTCCCGACCGGTGCGCTTCAAGGTCGTCGATTGGTTCTGGTTCCCCGAGACCCCGCAGTCGGTGCGCGACGCCATGGTCGCGAACAAGCCGTACGAGGTCTGGACCGAAACCGAGGACATCTGGGGTTTCGACGGCGCGACCCGCCTGGCCGAAGGAACCACGGATGCCTCCGGGCGTGCGTGGATCCCCGACTCGATCGTCGGGCCGGTCACCGTGCACCTCTGGCAGGACTGCGTCTACAACTTCGCCGGACCGGCCACGATCGACGAATCCGGAAATGAGCAGCTCATCGAGGTGGAACTCGCGCAACTCTGCTTGTGAGCGATGCCGGTACCATCGAGACGGTGCAGGACTCCGGGGTGATTCTGATTTCGCCCGACGATCGCGACGCGGGTCGGCGCAGCTTCGACGATGCGATATGGCGAGTCCTGGCCTGGATCGTGCTGGCCGCTCCCGGCGCGCTCGCCGCGAACGACTGGATCGGTGATCGTTCCTGGCATGCCGGCGCCGTGACGAGCGCGATCGTCGGTTGCGGGTTGGTGGCCGCAGCGGCGCGTGCATGGAAGGTGATGGTCGATGCGATCCCGCCGTCGACGCGGATTCGCGAGATCGCGTGGCGCGACGGCACGATCAGGGCGACGGTGGTCAACGGGGACGAGCTGCGTTCAACGACCGTCGGCTGCGATGAGGTGCGCGACCTGGTGCTGGCCGAGGGCACGACCGAGATCGGATCACGGTTCGCGGGGGAGGTCTCGTTCGATACGCCGACGGGGATCGACACGTGGTGCCTGATCGGGCCCGGCGCGCCCCAGGCGGTGGCGGTGGTCTCGTCGCTCACCGGGGTGCCGGTTCGCCCCGAGATGTACCAACGCGTCGCCCGCCCGGGCGCCGGGTTGGGGGCACGGGAGGGGTGGTCGACAGCGCTGGTCGGGCCGCTACGAGCGCTCGCCGTCTGCGCGCTGTGTTGTGCCCTGTCGGGGCTGGCCGTGGGCGCCGCGATCGCGTGGGTGTGATCTCACCGGGCGGAGGCTCGGATACGGTGCAGGGCGTGACACCCACCCTTCGCGTTCGTTCGTGGCGCTGGCTGCTGATCGGTGCCGCCGCGACGCTCGGTTCCGTCGGCTGTTCGGTGCCGAAGGCGATCACGTCCAGCGCCACTACCACCGCACCCCCGGACCGCGACGGCGCGATCGGGGCGCCGTTCGAGATCGACGGCATCGAGACCGTGGTGTTGGGCGTCGAGGCATACGACCAGTCGTCGCTCGGGTTTCCCCGGTTGCGCGTGCTGGTGCGGACCGAGAACATGAGCGGCCGGGCGAGCGACAACCCTGAGGTCGAACTGCGCTGCGACGAGCCCTCGGCCCCGAGCGATTGGTATGCGGGCACCTCCTGGCAGCCCGGCGGTGCGATAGGCGCTGCCGAGGTTCGCCAAGGCGAGGTGATCGTCGGGTTCCCGCACAAGCCCGCGATCACGGCACGGCAATACCCGCTTGCGACGTGCACGTCGCCGATCTTGCGGTTCACCCCCGGCGGCCCGGCCGTGCTCGGGACGACCGAGGCGTCGAAGGGTGCGTCCGCGGGGCGGGCATCGACGACCGATCGAAGTGCGGTCGCCGTGCCGGTCGATCCATCGCTCATCACCGCGGCGATCAACCGGCCCCGGGGCGCCGACCCGCTCAACGAACAGGCGGGCTGACCCGCAACGGCATCTCCGCCGGTCGGCGTCCGCCTCACACCGGTCGGCCGTGGCGCGTACCCGGGCCGGGTTGTTCGAGTTCGATCGGTGGCCGCAGCCTCAGACGCGGACGTGCATCGGCCACGGCAGCTCGCGCTCGGCCGCAAGCCCGACGTCGAGCACGAGCGCGTCCTCGTGGTGGCGGCCCAGCACCTGCAATCCCACGGGCAGCCCGCCCACGGTCCCGGCGGGGATCGATGCCGCGGGGTTGCCGTAGACGTTCGACACGATCGTCAGCCCGCCCATGTTGACCAGGTCGGGGATGCGCTTCGTCGTCGCGTTCAGCAGGTTCTTCGGCAGGTTCGGCGCGAACCCGGCGCCGATGCGGGCCGTTGCGAGCGCGCCCCGGATCACCGCGCGCGAGGCGGGGTGGGTCATCACCGTGTCGATCACCTTGTGGGGCGGGCTACTCATCTGCTGCTCGGCCGGGAACGCCGGGCCGGGGTTGGTGGCAGCGAAGACCAGATCGACCTCTTCGAACAGCCGACCCAAGCGCCGCGTCACGGTCAGCCGCTTGGCCTCGGCCTCGGCGGCCATGCGCAGGTTGTAGAGCGACTGGCTCAGCCGCAGGCCGTCCTCGATTGCGTCGGTCAGGTCCTCGGCGCAGTCGGGCCAGCGATCGCCCAGCTCGGCGATGAGCGTCGACACGTTGCCCATCATCCACTCGGCCGCCAGGTTCGGCAGCTCGACCGATGCCTCGACCTGGCGCATGCCGGTCGCAGCGATGAGCGCCTCGGCGTGAGCCCGAAGGCGATCCTCCACCCCGGGTTCGAGCTCGACATCGCCGAGGTTCGGCAGGAAGGCGACGCGCAGGCCCGACAGGTCGTGGCTGCCGAGATCGGCTTCCCACGTGCCCTTGGAGGGAAGGCTCCACGGGTCGTGAGGGTCGAATCCGGCGGCAACATCGAGGTGCCGCGCCGTGTCGCGCACCGAGCGCGCGAGGCAGCCGAACACTTCGGTGCTCGGGCGCGAGTACGCGGCCGGGCCGCGGGGAATGCGCCCATAGGTGCCCTTGAACCCGAACAGGCCGGTGTAGCCGGCGGGGATGCGGATCGACCCGCCGCCGTCCGCGGCGGTGCACAGGGTCACGAGTCCGCCTGCGACCGCGGCGGCGCTGCCACCCGACGATCCGCCCACGGTTCGACCGTGCTGCCACGGGTTGTGCGTGACGCCGTTGAGCTTGGTGACGCTCACGTTGAGGCCGCCGAACTCGCTGGCGTTCGTCAGGCCGACGAGCGCTGCGCCGCCCTTGTCGCGCAGGCGCTGCACCGACGTGGAGGTCTCCTTGCCGATGCGATCCTTGAACACGAGCGACGCAGCGGTATCGGGCCAGCCGGCGACGTGGTCGAGTTCCTTCACGCCCGCCGGGACGCCGCCGAACGGCAGCGACACATCGGCGGCGTCGGCGGCGGCGAGCGCTGCATCGGCGTCGACGAAGCTGAAGCAGTTCAGATCGCTCGTGCCGATGGCGGCGAGTGTCGCCTCCATCTCCTCACGCGGGGAACGCTGGCCGGCTCGGTACGCCTCGACGAGCGAGCACGCGTCGCCCTTCCACGGTTCATCGGTCACGGCCACAGCTTGCACCCCGGCACCTCGCGACGCCCATTCGCACGGTTCGGGCCGGGCGGCAGCCCATAGGGTGAGGCGATGAGTGAGTGGGCTCCGCCGAAGTACGTCAGTTTCACGACCTTTCGCCGCGACGGCACGCCCGTTGCGACGCCGGTGTGGCTCGCGCCGCTCGGTCGAGGCGAGTACGGGTTCACGACCGACCCGACGTCGTGGAAGGTGAAACGCCTGCGACGCGACCCGCGGGTCGAGATCCGTCCGTCGACCATGCGCGGCGCGGTCGCGCCGGACGCCGCGGTGGTGACCGGAACGGCGCGTCTGGTCGACGGCGGTTCGGAGTACCGAGCGATCGTGGCGGCGCTCAAGCAGAAGTACGGGCTGCCGGTGACGCTGATCGAGCTCGGTGGCGCCCTGAAACAGCGCGTCCGCCGCAACCCGAGCCCCGAGTGCGGCGTGATCGTTCGTCTCGACGACTGAGCCGCAGGGTGACGCTCACGGCACCGGGGTCGTGGACGGCTTCGGCGTGGTGAATGGCGGCAACTCGAACCCGACGCGGCCCCCCGGCGGCGGGTCGATCCAGATGCGGCCGCCGTGCGCGTCGATCAGGCCGCGCGCGATCGCGAGGCCCAGGCCGGTGCCGCCCGTCGCCCGATTGCGGCTCGGGTCGGCGCGGGTCCACCGCTCGAACGCTTGCGCCGCGAACTCCTCGGAGAATCCGTCGCCGTCGTCGTGAATCGTCACGTGCGGGCGGTCGGTGTCCACCACGGTGACGCGCACGGCCGACCCCGCCGGGGCGTGTCGGATCGCGTTGTCGATCAGGTTTCGCACCACCCGCCCGATCGCCGCGGCGTTGGCATCGACGATCACGTGCTCGGCGGTGTGCAGCTGGAGTTCCACGCCGCGCTCGTGTGCGATCGGCGTGAGCGCCTCGATCGCCTCGTCGCAGCAGTCGCACAGGTCGACGCCCTCGCGGCGCAGCTGCAGGGTGCCGCTCTCGATGCGCGCCAACAGGAACACGTCGTCGACGAGCGACGAGATCGCGTCGAGGTCGGCGCGCATCGACCGCAGGTACCGCTCGGGGTCGGGCGCGACCCCGTCGATCAATGCGTCGAGCGCGACGCGGAGGGCCGCGAGCGGCGAGCGCAGATCGTGGCTGATGCTCGACAGCATGTGGGAACGCTCCTCGTCGAGTTGCCTGCGTTGCACGTCGAGCTCGCCGAGGCGATCGGTGAGGGCATCGAGCGCCGCGCCGACGTGACCGAGTTCGTCGCGCCGATCGACCGCAGCGCGTACCGAGCGGTCGCCCGACTCGATCGTGCGGATGGTCGCCTCGAGCCGCCGCGCCGCGCGCAGCATGGGAGTCGACGAGATGCCCACCACGAGCGAGCCGGTCACCGCCGTCAGGCCGAGCACCGCCAACGTGGGGCGCAGCTGTGCCTGGTCGAGCAGCATCAGCGCTGCGAGCAGCCAGGCGGTCAGCGCCCCGAGTACGACGCCGGAGCCCGCGATCACGAGCAACTGGGTGCGCAGCGACCGCAGGCGACCGTTGACCCAACGCACCGCGATCGCACCCGCGATGGTGAGGGCCAACACCGCCGCGCCGGCGAGCGCGGCGTCGGCGCCGCCGGCCATTGCCGCGGTCATGGGCCGTCCGGCGCGAACCGGTATCCGACACCCCACACGGTGTCGATCCAGCGTGGGTGGGACGGGTCGACCTCAAGCTTCTGGCGGAGCCGCCCGACATGCACGGTGACGGTCGCCGCGTCCTGATATTCGGGCGCCGAGTCCCACACGGTTTCGAGGAGCTGGCGTCGCGAGAACACCTGTCGTGGTGAACCGGCGAGCACCACGAGCAGGTCGAACTCCTTGGCCGTGAGCGCGATCGGAGTGCCGTCGACCGTGACCGTTCGCGACGGCAGATCGATGTGCAGCGCGCCGAAGGTCATCGTGCGCGGTCCCGGAGCCTCGCGTGCTGGTCGGGCGCGCCGCAGCACGGTGCGGACACGCGTGGCGACCTCACGCGCCGAGAACGGCTTCACGACATAGTCGTCCGCACCCAGTTCGAGGCCGAGGATGCGGTCGACCTCCTCGCTGCGGGCCGTGAGCAGGATGACCGGCACGTCGCCGTGGCGTCGGATCTCGCGCAGCACGGTCAGGCCGTCGGTGCCGGGGAGCATCACGTCGAGCACCACCAGGTCGGGACGATGGCGTCCGAGCAGCACGAGCGCCTCATCGCCGTCGGCGGCTTCGAGCGCCTTATGGCCGTCCAGTTCGAGGTACCGGGCGACCACCTCGCGCACCATCGGCTCGTCGTCGACCACCAGGATGGTTGCCTTGTCGGGGGACGGCGCACGGGCTTCCACGTTGTCAGCGTAGGGAGCGCCTGCAGTTCGCCTCGCAGGGACCCGCGAGAGTTTCGTCTCTGTTTCGAGTTCCGAGGGCCGAAGAGCCGGGATCGCCGCGACAATGGCGGCCATGACCGATCAGCAGGGTGCGATCGAGGTGGATGCTCCCGGGACCGCGACCGATGCATCGCCGCGCGAGGTGTCATCGCGCGAGGCATCGCCGGGCTCGGCGCGGCGGGCCGCTCTGGTCGGTGTGATCGGTGCCGGTGTGGCGCTCGGGGTCGGCGAGTTCGTCTCGGCATTGATCGGCGCGCAGCCGTCCCCGGTGGTTGCCGTCGGTGGCAGGTTCATCGATCGATTCGCCGGTGCGCTCAAGGACATCGCAGTGTCGATCTTCGGCACCAACGACAAGCCGGCGCTGATCGCCGGCACGGTGATGATCACGTGTGCGCTCGGCGCAGCGACCGCTGTTGGGGCCCGGCGTCGTGCGTGGCTTCCGCTCGCGGTGTTCTGCGCCTTCGGAGCGTTCGGCGCGTGGGCGCAGGCGGCCGATCCGCAGGTCGATGCGGCCCCGGCCGTGATCGTCGCAGCGCTCTCGGTTCCGGCGGGCGCCGCTGCGACCCGGCGGCTCCTGCGGCTCGCGGTGCCGCATACGCCGACCGGCGAGCCGTCCGACGCGGTCCGCGGCGCCGATCCGATCCCGCGGCCCGATGCGCTCGGTCGTCGACGGTTCATCGTCACGGCCGGCGCGCTCGGCGCCGGCTCAGCCGGGCTCGCCGTCGCCGCCCGTGCGCTCGCGCGGGGAGACGTGGTCGAAGCGGCTCGAGCCGCGGGACTCCCGGTGCCCGCCCGACGCGCCGCGCTGCCCGACACCGCAGCGTTCGAGGCGGCGGGGGCGAGCCGGTACGTGACGCCGGTCAAGGACTTCTACCGGATCGACACCGCGCTGCTGGTCCCGCAGGTCGACGCCGACTCGTGGGACCTCAGCATCGGTGGCCTGGTCGCTCGGCCGTTCTCGATCGGCTACGACGAGTTGCTCTCGCTACCGAGCATCGAGCAGGTCGTCACGCTGCAGTGCGTGTCGAACGAGGTCGGCGACGAGCTGGTCGGCACCGCGGTGTGGCAGGGCGTTGCGCTGGCGACCCTGCTCGACCGGGCGGGAGTGAAGGACTCGGCGGAGCAGGTGTTCTCGACGTCGGTCGACGGCTGGAACTGCGGCTTCCCGATCTCGGTGCTCGACGGCGAGCGGCCGGCGATGATCGCCTACGCCATGAACGGCGAGCGCCTCCCGGCCCGCCACGGGTTCCCGGCGCGCCTCGTGGTGTCGGGCCTGTACGGCTACGTGTCGGCGACCAAGTGGCTCAGCACGATCGAGCTCACCACCTGGGACGGAACGGACGGCTACTGGGTGCCCCGCGGCTGGTCGAAGAAGGGGCCGATCAAGCTGACGTCGCGCATCGACGTGCCGCGCTCGGGTGCATCGGTCACGCCGGGTCGCACGCCGATCGCGGGGGTGGCGTGGCGTCCCGCCACCGGCATCTCCGCGGTGCAGATCTCGATCGACGGGGGCGACTGGCTCGACTGCGAGCTCGGCGAGGTTGCGAGCGAGCACACGTGGGTGCAGTGGAAGCGCGATTGGGACGCGACGCCGGGCGATCACGAGGTGGTCGTGCGGGCGGTCGATGCGCAGGGTGAGCCGCAGATCACCCGCGACCAGGAGCCGGCACCCGACGGCGCGACCGGCCTGCATCGCGTGTCGTTCACGGTGGCTTCTTGACCCTGCCAACCGCTCGAAGAACCGCCCGCGCCGCCGGGTCCACCGGTTCATTCGAGATTTCCTACCCCTTCGGAGGTTGTCATGAAGCTGCCGAGTACTCGAGTCCTTGTCCCGCTTGTCGTCGCGGCCGTCGCGATCGCGGGGGTGTTCGCGTTCGGGGTGTTCGAAATCCAGTCCGCCTTCATCGACAAGGAGGTCGCGGAGGCGCCACCGGACTTCGGCGATGCGGGGTCGGTCCCGCTGAGTACGACGACCGAATCGACCGTGTTGACGACGGGCCCGACCGGCCTGGCCCCGTCGACGCCTTCGACCTCTTCGACGTCTTCGACGTCTTCGACCACAGCGGCCGCCGTCGCAGTGGTGCGAGAAGTGGGCCGAGCGGAGTTCGCCGCGGTGGAGCACGATGGATCGGGATCGGTCGTCTTGCTCAGCGACGGTGAACGCAGCGTGGTCCGGTTCGAGGACGACTTCACGACCGAAAACGGGCCCGACCTGTACGCCGTGGCGGTCGTCGGAGATCGTCGAGTCGAACTCGGCGAACTCAAGGGCAACCGCGGATCGCAGAACTACGACGTGCCGCCCGACGTCGACCCGGACGCCATCACCGAGATCTCCGTGTGGTGCAAACGGTTCGACGCGACGTTCACGACGGCGCGGCTCTGAGCCGACGCCGCTTGGCGTTCCGGCGGTCGTACCCTCAGCGCGTGACGAGCAGGCGGTCGCGGGTGAACTGGCCGAGCGCGACCGAATGGCCGTCGATCTCCACGATGATCGACCCGTCAGGTCCGACCGAGGCGAGGCGGCCCACGGCGCCCGGGATCAGCGCATGGTGCTCAAGGAAGTCGAGCATCCCCTCGGCGAACTCCAGTTCCTCGGTGATGCGGACGACGGTGAATTCGTCGCCCACGACGAGCGCCCGCAGCGGGATCGAGTCGGGAGCGGTGTAGTCGCTCCCCGGAATCGGGTTGCCGTGCGGGCAGGTGGTCGGCTCGCCGAGCACCCGAGCGAGCGCAGCCTCGACCTCGGGGCTGATCACGTGCTCCCACTTGCCGGCCTCGTTGTGGGCGGTCGACCACGGAAGCCCGAGCACGTCGGTGAGCAGCCGCTCCGCGAGCCGGTGCCGACGCACGACGGCCTCGGCCAATTCCTGACCGGCCTCGGTGAGCTGAATCGTGGAGCCGATCAGGATCAGCCCCTCGCCCGCCATGCGTCGCATCATCTCCGACACGGCTGGGCGAGACACGTCGAGGCGCTCGGCGATGCGAGCCTGGATCACGTCGAGCGAGTCCTCGTGGAGCTCGTAGATCGCCTCGCAGTACTCCTCGAAGGCGGGGTGGTACTCGCCCGCCTTGCCGACTCCGGCGCGCGACGACCGCGGGATCGGGGGGGAATCAGCCGGTCGAACCACAGCGTCAGTCTACGTGGGCCCCACTACCATGACGGCCTCGATCCAGCTCCCGGGGGAGGCCCCATGTCGGTCATTTCGACGATCATCGAGCGGTTCCATGCCCGATTCGGCGGCGCCGACGACTGGCTCACCGAACCCGAGCACATCGCAGCACGCGACTTGGCGGTGGTCGAGCTGCTCGTGCTGGCGATGTTCGCCGACGGCACGAGCGGCACGGCCGAGCGCGACGCGATCACCGAGTTCGCGCAGTCGCGCCCGTGGCCGCCGGAGTCGAGCGCCGAGCACGCGGTCGACACCGCGACCGCCCGCGTGCGAGCGGCCTCCGATGCCGAGCGCGGCGTCGCCGAATTGATCGAGGACATCTGCATCCGACTCGACCACGTCGACGACCAGCACTTCGCGCTCGATCACTTGGCGACGCTGGTCGAGGCCGACGGCGTGATCACCGAGGCGGAGGTCGCCTTCATCGAGGAACTCCGGTCGCAGTTCGGTCTGCCGAATCCGGCCGAGTGACCGCAGACGCATGACCCGACCGGTCGATCGCCGCGACGGCTCGGCGGCTCGGTGCGATCGCGGACGCGACGGCGTGCGATGTCGGTGGCGGCGACCAGACTGGCGGTGTGGATCTGACCGCGCCTGACGCCGCTGCCGGGGACCGACTCGCCGGGTTCTCGCCCCCCACCGTCGAGTGGTTCCGCACCACCTTCGGCGCACCCACCGAGGCGCAGGCGCGTGCCTGGCCGTCGATCCGCGCCGGCGGCCACACGCTGTTGTGCGCGCCCACCGGATCCGGCAAGACCCTCGCAGCGTTCCTCGCCGCCATCGATCGGCTGTCGACGTCGACCACCGAGCCGGCGGGCCACACCTCGGTGGTGTACATCTCGCCGTTGCGCGCCCTGGCGGTCGACGTCGACAAGAACCTCCGCGCGCCGCTGCGCGGCATCGCGCTGGCGGCCCAGCGGCTCGGGCTCGCGGCCCGCGAGCCGACCGTCGGCATCCGGACCGGCGATACCGACGCCGCCGAGCGCCGTCGGCTCGCCCGGTACCCGCCGGAGATCCTGATCACGACGCCCGAATCGCTGTACCTGATGCTGACCTCGGCGGTACGCGAGACGCTCGCGCACGTCGACACCGTGATCGTCGACGAGATCCACGCCGTGGCGGCGACCAAGCGCGGCAGCCATCTGGCGGTCACGTTGGAGCGCCTCGATCACTGGTGCCGATCGCAGGGCTCGCCGCCCCCGCAACGCGTCGGGCTGTCGGCCACGCAACGGCCCCTGACCGAGATCGCCCACTTCCTCGGCGGCAACGAGGTCGACTCGTCGACCGGCGAGGTGCGCGGGCCCCGCCCGGTCACGATCGTCGACGCCGGCGTGCGCAAGCCGCTCGAGCTGCAGGTGGTCGTGCCGGTCGACGACATGGCCAACCCCGGTGAGGGCACACCCGGGGGCGGTGGGGCGCCCGGAGGTGACCGGGCGCAGAGGTCGATCTGGCCCGCCATCCACCCGGCACTGCTCGACCTGATCAAGGCGCATCGGTCGACGATCGTGTTCGTGAACGCCCGTCGCCTCGCCGAGCGGCTCGCCACCCGGCTGAACGAGCTGGAGCTCGACGGGCTCAACCGGGCGGCCGAGGCCGACGGCCGACCCCCCGTCGAGGGCACCGAGCTCGTGCTCGCGCACCACGGCTCGCTCAGCCGGACGCGGCGCCTGAGCATCGAGGACGACCTGAAGGCGGGCCGGGTGCGGGCGCTGGTCGCGACCAGCTCGCTCGAACTCGGCATCGACATGGGCGCGGTCGACCTGGTGATCCAGGTGGAATCGCCGGGCGCCGTCTCCCGAGGGCTGCAGCGCGTCGGGCGCGCGGGCCATCAGGTGGGTGCGCCGTCGAGCGGCAGGTTCTTTCCCAAGCACCGCGGCGACTTGGTGGAGACCGCCGTGGTGGTCGCTCGCATGGAGGCGGGCGAGATCGAGACCACGCGGTTCGTGCGCAACCCGCTCGATGTGGCGGCGCAACAACTCGTGGCCGCGTGTGCGCTCGACGAATGGGACGTTGCCGATCTCACGGCGGTGTTGCGCGGCGCGGCGCCGTTCGGCGAGATGAGCGACGACCTGCTCACCTCGGTGCTCGATCTGCTGGACGGTCGATATCCGTCGGAGGACTTCGCCGAGCTCCGACCTCGAATCGTGTGGGATCGCGCCACCGGTCGGGTGCGCGGCCGCGACGGGGCGCAGCGGCTCGCGGTGACGAACGCGGGCACGATCCCCGACCGCGGGCTGTTCGGCGTGCACCTTCCCGACGGCACGCGGGTGGGCGAACTCGACGAGGAGATGGTCTACGAGTCGCGGGCCGGCGAGACGTTCCTGCTCGGGGCGACCACCTGGCGGATCGAGGACATCACGAGCGACCGCGTGGTCGTCACACCCGCGCCGGGGCTGCCGGGCAAGATGCCCTTCTGGCACGGCGAAGGTCCGGGTCGACCGATCGAGCTCGGCCGTGCGGTCGGCGAGTTCATGCGCACGATCCGCGATCGGCCGCGCGGCGAGGCGATGGCGTTGTTGGCCGACCGCCACCATCTCGACCCGTCGGCGGCCGCGAATCTGCTCGCGTATCTCGACGATCAGGCGGCGGTCACCGGCGTGGTGCCCGACGATCGCACGATCGTGATCGAGCGGTTTCGCGACGAGATCGGTGACTGGCGGGTGTGCGTGCTGACGCCGTTCGGGGCACGGGTGCATGCGCCGTGGGCGCTCGCCATCCGGCATCGCCTCGAAGCCGGCGGGGCGCTCGACGTCGAGATCATGTGGAGCGACGACGGCATCATCTTCCGTCTCCCCGACGGCGACGACACGGTGTCGGTCGACGAGCTGATGATCGACCCCGACGAGGTCGCGGGCATCGTGGTCGCCGCGCTGCCCAACTCGGCGCTGTTCGCGTCGCGGTTCCGCGAGGCCTCGGCCCGCGCCCTGCTGCTGCCGCGCCGACGGGTCGACCGGCGCACGCCGCTGTGGCAACAGCGCCAGCGCGCCGGCACGCTGCTCGAGGTCGCGGCCCGCCATCCCGAGTTTCCGATGCTGCTCGAGACGACGCGCGAGTGCATCAACGACGTGTTCGACGTGCCGTCGCTCGTCGATCTGATGCGCTCGGTTCGCGAGCGGCGGGTCCGGGTGGTCGCGGTCGAAACCACCGCAGCGTCGCCCTTCGCCTCCTCGCTGTTGTTCAGTTGGATCGCGCAGTACATGTACGAGGGCGACGCGCCGCTGGCCGAGCGCCGCGCCGCGGCGCTCGCGCTCGACGCCGACCTGCTGCGCGACCTGCTCGGCACCGACGAGCTCCGTTCGCTGCTCGACGCCGAGGTGGTCGCCGCGGTCGAGGACGAGCTGCAGTGCCGCGCCGAGGGGCATCGCGCCCGCACCCTCGACGAGGTTCACGACCTGCTCCGCCGTCTCGGTCCGTTGCGGGTCGACGAGGTGGAGGAACGCTACGCCGGCGACACGGCCGAGGCCGCGGCGCACCTCGACGAGTTGTTGACCGCCCGGCGCGCGATCTCAGTGCGCGTCGGGGGCGAGGAGCGCGTGGCCGCGGCGGCGGACGCGGCCCGTCTGCGTGACGCCCTCGGCGTCGCGCTGCCGCCGGGGTTGGCCGCGGCCGATACCGAGCCGGTGGAACGCCCGTTGCGCGACGTGCTCGAACGGCACGCCCGCACGCATGGGCCCTTCACCGTTGCGGAGTTCGTCGCCCGGTGGGGAGCGTCCGGCGAAGCGGTCACGCTGGTGGCGCGGGAGCTGGCCGCCGAGGGCCGTCTCGTGGCCGGCGAGTTCCGGCCCGGTGGGCGCGGCGCCGAGTGGTGCGATGCGGAGGTGATGCGGCGAATCCGCCGGCGCACGCTCGCGGCGTTGCGACGTGAGATCGAGGCGGTCGATGCACCGGTGCTCGCCCGGTTCCTTCCCGCATGGCACGGCATCGGCGACGGGCGCCGCGGGGCCGATGCGGTTGCCGACGCCGTCGCCCAACTCGAGGGCGTGCCGCTCGTCGCGTCGTCGCTCGAGCGTGACGTGCTTGCGGTTCGCGTCGACGATTACCGCAGCGCCGATCTCGACCAGCTCGTCGTCGGGGGTGCCCTGTTGTGGGTCGGCGCGGGTGCGATCGGAGCGACCGACGGCCGCGTGCGCCTCGTGTACCGCGATGCCGCACCCGATCTGTTGCGGCGCGACGACCCCGGCGATGGGCCCGACGGCGAGACCCACGAGGCGTTGCGCAGGCACCTCGCCGAGCGCGGCGCGTCGTTCTGGTCCGACCTCGGCGCCGCGGTCGCCGCGGCCGGGTTGCCCTACGACGACACGACCGTGTTGACCGCGCTGTGGGACCTCGTGTGGGCAGGCGAGGTCACCAACGACTCGCTCGCGCCGTTGCGGGCCTGGCTCTCGTCGGGCGGCCGGGCGCCGAAAGCGGGATCGCGCCGCGCTCGGGGGTTGCGCGCCGCGGGGCCTCCCGCAGCGGCCGGACGGTGGTCGCTCGTTCGACACGGCGCGCCGACGGCCACGTCATCCGCGGTGGCATCGGCGCGCCAACTGCTCGAACGGTACGGCGTGCTCACCCGCGAGATGGCGCGAGCCGAAGGCGTCCTCGCGGGCTTCGCGGGCGTCTACCCGGTGCTCCGCACGATGGAGGAACAGGGCCAGGCCCGGCGCGGCTACTTCGTCTCGGGACTCGGCGCGGCGCAGTTCGCGCTGCCCGCCGCGGTCGATCGGCTTCGTCGCTATCGCGAATCGGGTTCGGGACAAACGGTGGTACTTGCCGCTACCGACCCGGTCCAGCCCTACGGCGCGGTCCTGGCATGGCCGGAGTCGACCGGTCGCCCGACGCGATCGGCGGGAGCGCGGGTGGTGATTCACGACGGGGCCTGTGTGGCGTGGCTCGATCGGTCGTGCCGGTCGGTCATCACGTTCGCGTCGTCGGCCGATCTCGATGCGCTCGACCTGCCCGCGGAACGGCCCGCCGACGACTCGGTGTGGGTCGAGGCGCTGGGCGGCCTGGTCGACGCGGGCCGCGTCGCCAAGATCGAGATCGCGACGGTCGACGGCGTGCGCGTGGCCGAACACCGCAGCGCCGCGGCCTTCGAGTCGGCGGGCTTCGTCGCCAGCTATCGCGGCGTCATTCGACGCGGCCGATGATGCGTTCGACAGCGATCTCGATCGCGACGCGGTCGTCGCGATCGCCCGGCTGACGGTACCGGTGGGCGTAGCGCCGGACGGCTTCGGCCACGCGTTCGTGAGCGTTCGTCACCTCGGCCGGGCCTTCGAGGGTCATCCAACGAGGTCCGTCGATCTGGCAGACCGCTGCGTGGCGCCCGGGGTGCGCCTCGATGTTGCGCACCTTGTGCGAGCCGGCGCGGGTGATGATGCGCACGATCGCCGTGTCCTCGTCGAACGTGAACCCAACCGGGACGACGTGCGGAGTCCCATCGGGGCGCAGCGTGGTGAGGGTGGCGAGATGCCGTTCGGTCAGGAATGCCCGTGCGGCCGCCGAGAGGTTCGCGTGGTCGAGTGCCATGCCCCTTCCTAGCGCATCGGGCCCGCGATCGCCCTCGTCCGCCCGCTCTCGCCGCCCGCGCCGCCCGCCCTCGACCCTCGCTGGTGACGCAATCCAGGCTCAGGCGTGCACATATGCACCGCTGAGCCTGGATTGCGCAGAAGGCAGGGGCACCTAGGCTCATGCGATGTCGTCGCGTGCGTCTCTCACCGAACTGCGCTCGCTGCTCGATGAGGTGGCCTTCCCCCTCGATCTCGCCGGAACGGTCGACGGATCGACGGTTCGTCGTGAGCTGATCGGGCAGCTCGACGACTACGTGCTGCCGCGCCTGGCCCGGCTGGATGCACCCCTGCTGGCGGTGTTCGGCGGGTCGACGGGCGCAGGGAAGTCGACGCTGGTGAACAGCCTGGTTGGCCACACCGTGACCGCGCCGGGAGTCCTTCGACCGACCACGCGCCGCCCCGTGCTGGTCTGCCACGCCGACGACACGGCGTGGTTCGTCGACGGCGAGATCCTCGGCGACCTGCCCCGATACCACCGGGCGCCGTCCGCGGACCCGGCCTCGGGATCGCGATCGGACCAGGCCTCGGGCTCGACATCGGGGCAGCGATCGCCGGACGCATCGGGGGTCGAAGTCGTCGCGGTCGCCACGTTGCCGCGTGGGCTGGCGGTGCTCGATGCGCCCGACATCGACTCGGTCGAGACCGCGAACCACGAGCTCGCCGCGCAGCTGCTGGGAGCGGCCGATCTGTGGGTGTTCGTGACGACCGCGGCGCGGTACGCCGACGCGGTCCCGTGGGAGTACCTGGCCCGAGCGGAGCAGCGTTCGGTGGCGCTCGGCGTCATCGTCAACCGCATTCCGCCCGGCTCCGAGGACGAGATAGCGGCGCACCTGACCGACATGCTCGACCGTCGCGGCCTGCGCCCGGAGCGACTGTTCACGATCGCCGAGGGGCCCCTTGCCGAGGGGCGGATCCCCGCGGTGGACGACGTGCGCGCATGGCTCACGGGGTTGGCGCTGGACCGGCCCGAACGCGATCGCCTCGTTCGCCAAACACTGGCCGGTGTGCTGCAGTCGGTGCCGGCGCGCGTCGATCGGGTGGCCGACGAGGTGCAGGCCCAGGCATCGGCATCGGGTGCACTCGCGTCGTTCGCCCGCGCTCGGTACGAAGGCGCGCTCGATGCCGTGGAGGGCGAACTGCGCAGCGGGGAACTGCTTCGCGGCGAGGTGCTCGACCACTGGCGCGAGATCGTCGGCACGGGCGAGATGATGTCGCGTCTGCAGCGCGGAATCGGGCGGGCCCGCGATCGGCTGGCCGCGACGTTCAGCGGTCGCCCACTCCCCGAAGTGGCCGTTGCCGGTCAGCTCGAGGCGAACCTCGAAGTGTTGGTCGCTCGCGCCGCCGACCGTGCGTCGCTCGAGGTGGTCGAGGGTTGGTCGACCATGGCAGGAGGCGCGCAGGCGCTCGGCGTGTCGGCTCGCGGCCTGGAACGGTCGAGCGACGCACTCGGACCGGCTGTGAAGACGACGGTGAACGAGTGGCAGGACGCGGTGATGCGGCTGGTTCGCGAGCAGGCGGGATCGAAGGTGACGGTCGCTCGCACGCTGTCGGTCGGGCTCAACGGTGTGGGCGTGGCGCTCATGGTCGCGGTGTTCAGCGCCACGGGCGGCATCACCGGCGGCGAGGCAGCGGTCGCGGGCGGCACGGCGGCGGTGAGCCAGACGCTGTTGACGGCGGTCTTCGGCGAGCAGGCCCTGCGTGACCTGGTGAAGCAGAGCCGGGATGACCTGCGCCGGCGCCTGTACGTGGCCTTTACGCCCGAGGTCGAGCGGTTCGACGCGTTGCTTGCCGGGATGCCGTCGGCAGGACTCGCTCCAGAGCTGCGGCGGGTCGCGGGGGTGGTGGCCGACGAGGCCGGAAGCGATCCGGGGGAGTCGGGTCGATGAGCGCTCGCCGCGGTCGCGGCCTCGGGCCCGTGGACGCGTCGCCTCCGCCGCCGGTCGAGCAGCGGTGCGCTGCGCTCGGCGATGCGATCGCTGTGGCGCGCCGCCACCTCGGGGGTCGCGACGGCGGGCTGCTCGACGAGGCGACCGCGGTGGTCGACCGTTCCCGCGAGCGGCTCGGCCTGGGAACGCATCACACGGTTGTGGTGCTCGCCGGGCCGACGGGCGCCGGCAAGTCGACGCTCTACAACTGGCTGTGCGGTGCCGAACTGTCGCAGACCGGGGTGCGCCGTCCGACCACGGGAGAGACGCACGGGTGCTCGTGGGGCGAGGCGGGCGCGCTGCTCGACTGGCTGCGGATTCGTCGGCGTCACGAGGTGGCCGAGGCCGATGAACGGCTCGACGGACTGGTGCTGCTGGACCTGCCCGACTTCGATTCGACCGTTGCGGCGCATCGCGACGAGGTCGACCGGTTGGTGGAACTGGCCGACCTCTTCGTGTGGGTTGTCGATCCGCGAAAATACGCGGACGAATCGTTCCACCACAATTACGTGGCGCCGCTTGCGGCCTATGGCCACCTCATGCGGTTCGTGCTCACCAAGCGCGACCTTCTGGGCGAGGAGGAGGCGCGGTCGTGCGCTGCGGATCTTCGCCGGCGCCTCGTCGACGACGGGATCGAGGCACCCGAGGTGCTCCCTGTCTCGGTGACGAGCGGGCTCGGGCTGGAGGACGTCATCGGCGAGATACGAGCGGTCGTCGCGGAACGCGCAGCCATGGTCGCTCGCGTCGAAGCCGACCTCGCGGCTGCGGCGCGCCGTCTCGATCCCGGCGAGGAAGCCGCGGATCGAAAGGCGGGGCGCGACGAGAGAGGGCCCGGGGCGTTGCCGGAGCGGGCCGCGGCCGACCTGGTCGCGGCGGTGGCGGAGGCCGTCGGCGTCGACGCGGCAGCCGAGGTTGCGGCGGCGCAGTATCGGCGCGAGGCGAACCTGGCGACGGGATGGCCTCCGACGCGTTGGATTCGGCGTTGGCGCCGCGCTCCGATCGCGGCGATGTCGAAGCCCTCGGCCTCCTCGGTCGCCGAGGCGAAGGTGGATCAGGCGTTGCGAGCGGCGGCCGACGCGGCGTCGGTGGGCATCGACGACGCGTGGCGCGGGTCGATCCGCGAGCGGTGCGTCGGACGGCGCGCCGAGTTGCTTGCGTCGCTCGAGGGGGTGCTTGGGCAGTCCGCTCGCGTGGGCGCGCGCCCGGCGTGGTGGGCAGCGGGCGCGGCGGTGCAAGGGGCGGCACTCGTGTGCGCGGCGGTCGGCCTGGTGTGGCTGTTGATCGCCGCTGTCGGCGGTGGCTTTCTGCACCTCGACACCGATCCGCTGTTGCCGAGGTGGCGCGGTGCGCCGATCCCCACCTGGCTGCTCGCAGCGGGCGTTGCGCTCGGGCTCGCGACCGCCGCCGTGTGCGCCGGTGTCGCCCGTGCCGTTGGCGGAGGCCGGCGGCGTCGAGCGTTGGCGCTGATGCGCGAGCGCGTCGCTGGGGTGGTCGTGAGTGACATCGTCGCTCCGCTCGACGCCATGGCCGCGGATCGTCGCGAACTCCGTCGACTGCTGGCGGTCGCCCGCGGCGGCTCGTAGCGACATCGGCGCGTTCACGGGATCGCGCCTGCGGGTGACGCAATCCAGGCTGAGCGGTGCATATGTGCACCGCTGAGCCTGGATTGCCCCGGTGGGCGGTGCGCGTCGCGTGCGAGGGGCGCGGGGCGCTCGGCGCGGGCGATTGGCGCGGCGAGGGTCAGCGCAGCGGCCAGTAGCCGGGGACGTCCGCGGGGGGCGTGTCGAGGTACACCTTCGCCTCCGGCGGACCCGAGAAGCGCCCGTGGCTCCAACGGATCTCGACGTGGCCGGCGACGGTGAGCTCCGCTTCGTCGTCGTGGCGGCGCACGCGGGCGCGCCAGACGACGGTCGGTTGGCCACCGCCGCCGGGAGCGAATTCGAGCGACCGGAAGCGGTACGCCTGCCGCCAGTCCCACGGCGACGCGACCCGGCGTCGCACAGGTTCGTGCGCGTCGGCGCCGAGCACGAAGTAGGGCGCCGACCCGATGCGGAGGAGTCGCCACAGCATCTGCTCGGCGGCACCGCTGCCCGCGACATCGAGCGCCTCCTGCCATCGCGCAGCGCTCGCGGCCGACACGTCCGAGCACAGCGCCGCGTACGCCTCGGCGCAACCGTCGGGCCAACCGCTCTTGAGGTCGCCGGCGACGATCTTGCGGGTCGCCCGGTCGAGGCTCGTCGGGTCGGAACAGTCGCCGCGGCCGACGGACGGGGCGGCCGCCGCCCACAGGTCGGCGAAGGCCCGCGGAGCGACCTGCCGGTACCAGTCGTTGCCACCCCGCCGCCCGTAGCCGCCGGTGAGGAGGCGGTCGAACAGGTGGTGCGGCGACGCGTTGACCGTGATCCTCGACCGGTACTTGCAGCTCACCAGGTACACGTGGTCGACGCGCAGGTCGATCGGTGCGACCTCGTCGCCGGGTGGGCGTGTGGGGCCGGTCCACTCGACGAGACGGGCGCGTCGGCCGCGCAACGCGTCGTGCGCCGCGGCGAAGTAGCGGCCGTTCTCCCATGCCGATGCGACAAGCGGCGTCCGTTCCGGGTCGCCCCACGTCTCCACGATGTCGAGGTAGACGTCGCCGGGAACGTTGCGCAGTTCGGGCGGGGGAGTCGGCAGGCGCAGAGACGGGTCGTAGCCGAGAACACCGAGCGCGGTGGCGATCTCGGTGAGCTTGGTGGTGTCCATCTCGGAAGCGATCGTACGGCATCGTCGGCGTGTGGCCGCGGGGCTCGATCAACCATCGCTCTGCCGTGCGAGGCGTCGGGCGAGGTGTCGGCGAGGTGGCGTCACGTGTCGTTAGGCTCGCCGCCATGACCGATTCGGACCATCAGCGAAGCGTCGTCGAGCGCTACCTCGCCGCCCACTCCCGAAGCGATGTCGACGGGATCGTCGCCCTGTTCGCCGCGGATGCGACCGTGCGAGACCCCGCGGACGCCGAGCCGTTCGTGGGCGTCGATGCGATCCGCGGCTTCTTCTCGTCGACGCACGAGACCATGGATTCGCTCACCCTGACCCTCGACGGCCCGGTGCGCTGCTGCGGCGAGTTCGCGGCGTTCCCCATGACGGCCCGCGCGGTCATGGGCGACCTCGTCACCGAGATCGACATCATCGATGTGTTCACCTTCGACGACGCCGGACTCGTGACCGAGATGCGCGCCTACTGGAGCGGGTCAGACCTGCGCGTCGTGAGCTGAGGGAGCTCGTCGAGTCGCTCGATCGATCATGACCTGCGGGAGGTCGCGAGCTCACACAGCGAGCTCACACCGAGGAGATCGCGCCGAGCACGTCGACCCGTGCCGCGCGGCCCGCTGGTCGGATGCCGGTCAGGATGCCGGCGATCGCGCCGAGTACACCGATCGTCACGACGGTGCCGATGTTGACGATCGGTGTGATGCTCCGCTCGTCGAGCGCGTTCACGAACGCAATGGCGAGGGAGACCCCGACGACGAGGCCGATCACTGTGCCCGCCAGCGCAATGATCGCCGATTCCCACCGCACCGATATGCGCACCTGGCGCCGATCCATGCCCACGGCGCGGAGCAGACCGAGCTCCTTGGTCCGCTCGTAGATCGACAGCGAGATGGTGTTGGCAACGCCGACGAGGGCGATGACGATCGACAGGCCGAGCAGCACGTAGATCAGGTTGACGACCGAGTCGACGATCTTGAGCCGATCGCCCAGGTAGTCGCCGGTGGTGTTGACGCCTGCGGTGGGCGCGATCTTCTTCAGTTCCGGCTTGATGGCGCTCAGCGCGGTTGCCGCGGAAACCCCGTCGCGGAGTTGGACCCAGATGGTGGAGTCGGTTCGGAACTCGGGCGTCGCGTTCGCGGTGAGCGTGTCGAGGTTGGAGATGATCGACGCGCCTTGGCCGACGCGCGCCGCGAACGTTGCCGCGATGCGCAGCGTCTGTCGGCCGGTCTGCGCGAACGACACGGGGATGCGGTCGCCCACCTTCCAGCCGTTCTCGTCGGCGGTCGACTCGAGCACCATGATCTCGCCGGTCGCGAGCGTGGCGATGCGCGGGGTCAGCCCGTCGAAGCGAACCATCTTGAAGGCTGCGTCGAGGTCCATGCCGATCATGAACTCGGGCTCGCCGACGGCCGAGCCGTTCTCGGTGGTGCCACGCTGCGCCTGCTCCTCTCTGGCCCCCTTCGAGGTCAGCAGGGTGACGAGGTTGAACCGCAGCGGAGTGAGGCGCTCGACCTCGGGGCGGTTTCTCAGAAACTCGGCGGCCTCGGGCGACAGCCCGCCGAAGCCGGTGCCGGTGTCGATGACGAGGTCGATCGCGGCGAGCTGATTCGAGAGCTGCGACTCGGTCGCGCCGCGGATCGACGCCGCGAATACTGCGACGACCGTGACGAGCCCGACCCCGATGCTGAGCGCGGCGGCGGTGGTCGCGGTCCGCTTGGGGTTGCGGCCCGCGTTCTCCCGAGCGAGGCGACCGGCCATGCCGCGCAGCCTCGGCAGCGGTGCGCCGAGCACCTTCGCCGTCGGGGCGGCGATGAGGGGGCCGGCGACCGCGACCGCAACGAAGAGCATCGCGGCGCCGATCCCGATACCGACCAGCCCGATGTCCCACGCCTCGGTGAGCGCGAGCGCGATCAATGCGACGCCGCCGGCGATCAGCGCGGGGCCCGCAACCTTGCGTGCCGTCGAGGTTGCGGAGCGGTCGAGCGCCACCTCGCCCAGCGCCGCGACCGGCGGCACCGTCGTCGCTCTGATCGCCGGGATGATCGCAGAGAGGAGCGTGGCGCCGAGCCCGACGGCGAGGCCGGTAAGGATCGACGTCAGATTGGGCGCAGGCACCCCGGCGGGCAGCGTGAACGCCTTCGACAGGAGCCCCTTCAGCGCGACCGCGAGGATCCATCCGGAGGCGATGCCGAGGACGGACGCGACGAGTCCGACGATGCTCGCCTCGAGCAGCACCGAGCCGAGTATCTGGCCTCGCGATGCACCGACGGCGCGCAGCAGGGCCAGCTCGCGCGTCCGCTGCGCCACGACGATCGAGAACGTGTTGTAGATGACGAACACGCCGACGAACACCGAGATGTAGCCGAAGGCGAGGATCGGTTGGGTGAACAGCGAGATGACCGTGGAGATCGACGATTCGGTCTCCTCGATGAACGAGTCGCCGGTGATGACCTGGTCGGTCGAGGGAACGATCGTGCGGAGGGTCGCGGTGAGGGCGGCCTCGTCGGTGCCGTCGGTCGCGGTCGCCGCGACGAAGTCGAACTGGCCGACCTTGTTGAGGAGCTTCTGCGCCGTCGCCTCTTCGAGGATGAGCAGTCGTGGCCCAGCGGCGAGCGCCTGGTCGTCGGTCTTCGCGCCGCCGATCCCCACGATGGTGAAGGTCTTCAGCCCGGCCGGGAGCTGTGCCACGATCGAATCGCCCACCTTGAAGCCGAAGTCCTTCGCCGTGCGCACGTCGATCACCGCTTCGGACTCGGTCCGGGGCGCCCGACCGCCGGGGGCGAGCGTGCCGCCGCGGAGGCCCGCGTCGGCCACCCAGTTCAGCGCCAACGTCGGCGGGCCGAACGTGTCCTGGATCCGCTCGCCGTCCTTGTCGAGCAGCGTGGGAAGCCCCTGCACGAAGCCCTCCGCAGCGGCGACGCCGCGGGCCGCTCGCACGAGGTCGACCGTCGTCGCGTCGATCGGCGGCCGGATCGGCTGGCCGAAGCGACTCTCGGTCGCGTTCGCGGACCGGACCACGGCGTCGAACGCCCGGTAGGAGCTACCGATCAGGCCGTTGAGGGTCGAGTCGATCAGCGCGGTGATGACGAGGGTTCCCGACACGAACGCGACCGACAAGACGATCGCGGCGGCCGTGGTGAAGAGGCGGCGCTTGCGCGCCAAGATCGACGTGAGCGCGACGTGGAGCATGCGTGATCCTTCGAACGAAGGTGGACGGTCGGGTGCTTCGGGCGAAGCGTCAGTCGCCGAGCGACTTCATCTTGTCGAGCACCTTGGCGGCGGTCGGCTCGGCCATCTCGTCGACGACGCGACCGTCGGCAAGGAACAGCACCTGGTCGGCGTAGCCGGCGGCGCTCGGATCGTGGGTGACCATCACGATCGTCTGACGGAGTTCATCGACGGCCTTGCGCATGAACGACAGGATCTCGATGCCGCTGCGCGAGTCGAGGTTGCCGGTGGGTTCGTCGGCGAAGATGATCTCGGGGCGGCTCGCCAGGGCGCGCCCGACGGCGACGCGCTGCTGCTGGCCGCCCGAGAGTTCGCTCGGCCGGTGCTGGAGCCGGTCGCGCAGCCCGACGGTGTCGATGACGGTGTCGAGCCAGGCGCTATCGGGCTTGCGGCCGCCGAGGTCCATCGGGAGCGTGATGTTCTCGATCGCCGAGAGCGTGGGGATCAGGTTGAAGGCCTGGAACACGAAGCCGATGCGGTCGCGCCGCAGCTTCGTGAGCTCGCGTTCGTCGAGCGTCGACAGATCGACACCGGCCACGAACACCGATCCGCTGCTGAGCTGGTCGAGGCCGGCGAGGCAATGCATGAGCGTCGACTTGCCCGAACCCGAGGGGCCCATGATGGCGGTGAACCGGCCGGCCGCGAACTTCGCGTTCACGTGATCGAGCGCGGTGACCTGCGTGTCGCCCGTGCCGTAGACCTTCGTGGCCTCGACCGCCTCGGCGGCGATCGCGTTCAGGGTCGTCGTCTCGGTCACTCGGGCCTCCGTCGGGTTGTGAACGTGATCACGATAGGGCTCAACCGCCCCCTGTCCGTGGCGATTCCCGATAGCGGGGCGGTCGGGGCGGGAATCGGGTGGAATCGGGTGGGACGGTGTCGCGTTGCACCCGTAGGCTCAGCAACCCCCTTCCTTCCATGAGGACGTGCTTCATGACGCACTCGCCCGCCGCCGCGCCCGACGCGCCGGCAACCGATGCCTCCGACACCTACGGCATCGACCCGGTCATCTACCACCGACGGTGGACGATCCTCGCGGTGTTGTGCATCAGCCTCGTCACCATCGTCGTCGCGGTCAGTTCGCTCAACGTCGCGATCCCCACGATCATCAAACAGTTGGGCGCGAACTCCACCGAGTCGCTGTGGATCATCGAGTCGTACGCGCTCGTTTTCGCCGGGGTGCTGTTGCCGGCCGGGGCGCTCGGCGACCGCTTCGGACGCAAGTGGGCGCTGCTGGTGGGCCTCGTGATCTTCGGCGTCATGGCCGTGGTCGCGAGCCAGTCCGGTTCGCCGGCGCAACTGATCGCCGCTCGCGCGGTGATGGGGATCGGCGCCGCGCTCATCATGCCCGCGACCCTGTCGATCATCGCCAACGTGTTCCCGCCGCACGAGCGGCAGCGGGCCATCGCGACGTGGGCCGGGCTTGCCGGCGCGGGCGGCGCGATCGGCCCCCTCACGAGCGGTGCGGTGCTCAGCCTCGGCTGGTGGTGGGGCGCGGTGTTCCTGGTGAACGTGCCGCTGGTGCTTCTGCTCATCGGGCTGACGGTGTGGATCGTTCCGAACTCGTCCAACCCGAACGGCGAGAAGCTCGATCCGCTGGGTGCGCTGTTGTCGGTCGCCGCGCTCGGCAGCCTCGTGTTCGGCATCATCGAGGGCCCGGAATGGGGTTGGGGTTCGGCGCGGGTGCTGGGTGCGTTCGGGGTGGCGGTGGTCGCGGGTGTCGGTTTCGTGGTGTGGGGATTGCGAGCACGCGAGCCCATGCTCGATCCGCGGTTGTTCAGGTTGCGCGGGTTCGCGATGGGCTCGCTCGCGATCACCACCGCCTTCTTCTGCATGTTCGGCACGTACTTCCTGCTGGCCCAGTACCTGCAGTTCGTGCACGGCTACACGGCGCTCGGATCGGCGGTCAGGACGCTTCCCGCTGCGGTGGTCATGGTGATCGTGTCGCCGCGGAGCCCCAAGATCGTCGCCCGCTTCGGCGTGCGTACGGCGGTGCGCGGCGGGTTCCTCGCGATCACCGCCGGGTTCATCGGCATGTCCACGCTGGGCGTCGACACGCCGTACTGGCAACTGGTCGTCTTCCTCGTCACCATGTCGGCCGGCATGGCGACACTCATGGCGCCGGCGAGCGGCATGATCGTGTCGTCGCTGCCGCTCGCGAAGGCGGGCGTGGGCTCGGCGGTCAACGACGTCACCCGCGAGGTCGGCGGCGCGGTCGGTATCGCCGTGATGGGTTCGGTGCTCGCGTCGTCCTACAGCTCCTCGATGAGCGAGCGCATTGCGAAGTTCCCGATTCCCGACGAGCCGCGGCGCCTGATCGAGGATTCGATCGGCAAGGCGTTCGGTGTGGTGCACCAGGCCGAGAAGATGATCGGCAGCGACGCCGCCGCGTCGGTCCGTGAGTCGGCGCGGGTGTCGTTCACCCGTGGCTCTCACTGGGCGTTCGTGGTCGCCGCTGTTGCTGCGGCGCTGGGCGCTGCGGTCGTCGGGTCGTTCATCCCCGACGAGTCGCCGACGCACGGCCACCACTGAGGCGGCCGCAGCGATCGAGTTGACGGCCTGCGGCGGGGCCACGACTGCAGCTCGGTAGCGTGACGCGATGACGAACGACGCAACCCATGCCGCAACCGATCGTGGCCCGACCCGGCGGAGCTCGTGGTCCGCGCTGACACTGGCAGCGTTTCTCGGTCTCGCCGGCATGATGCACTTCGCTCGGCCGTCGTTCTTCGACGCGATCGTGCCGAGCTGGATGCCCGGTTCGCCGCGAACGACCACCTACGTGAGCGGCGTCGTGGAGATGGGCGCGGCGGCCATGGTCGCGGTGCCAACGACCCGTCGCATCGGCGGTTGGTTCGCAGCGGCCACGTTTGTGGGGGTGTTCCCCGCCAACGTGTGGGCGGCGTTGCAGGGCGGGATGCAGGGCCTCGATGCGCCGTTCGATTCGGCGGCAGTCGCCTGGGCGCGGCTGCCGCTGCAGATCCCGATGATCTGGTGGGCATCGAAGGTTGCCCGTCGCGCAGACTGAGCGGATTCGGAGGCTCGCCGGCCTGGGAGGGCACCACTCGAACGAAGCGAGGCGCGATGTCGATTGCGATCACCGAGGACCATCAGATGCTGGCCGCGACGGCGGCTGCGGAGCTGGGCGTCGAGCTGCCGCGCGATCCGCTGATCGTATGAGCGCAGGTCGATACGCGACGTGCAGAAAGGGGTCGTGATGACCGACGGTTTCGTGCCCGGAGTAGTGGTTCCCGCGGAGGTGGCTGGGCACCGGTTCCTGCACGTGGTCGACGGCTCGGTATTCATCGACGAGGACGTCGATGTCGATGTCGATGTCGATGTCGAGGTTGGGCAGGCCCATTTCCTCGGCATGATCGGCGACGTCGCCCAGTGGGCGGTCGACGTACCGGACGGCGAGGACCCGTCGGATGGTGCGGCGCTCGACCTCCGGAGCTTCTTCGGTCGCGTCGGCGAGGAGGAGCGGTTGGTGGCGGGGCGGGCGGTGCAGATCGTCGAGTGGGCGCGCACGCACCGCTTCTGTGGGCGCTGCGGAGAACCGACCGAGCCGATCGGTGACGAGCGGGCGATGCGCTGCCCTCGCTGCGGCTTGGCGGTGTTCCCGCGGGTCGCCCCGGCGATGATCACGCTGGTGACCAGGGGCGCCCCCGGCCCCGATCAGGAGATCCTGTTGGCCCGCGGCGTGCAGTTCACCGTGCCGATGTACTCGTGCCTCGCGGGCTTCGTTGAGCCGGGCGAGACGCTGGAGTCGGCCGTGGTGCGCGAGGTGCGAGAAGAGGTCGGCGTGAGGGTCGCCAACGTGACATACCGGGCGAGCCAGCCGTGGCCCTTTCCCCACAGCCTGATGGTCGGATTCCGGGCGGAGTGGGTCGACGGCGACATCGTGTGCGAGCCGAGCGAGATCCTCGATGCCGGCTGGTACCGGCGCGGTGCGTTGCCGCAGATCCCCGGTCCGATCTCGATCGCGCATCGTCTGATCACCGACTGGGTGGGCGAGCTCGACTGACCCGCCGCGCTGTCGTGCGTGCCAGAGCGCCCCGCGCTCTGTCGGGAACTGGGCCGGATTACCGCGCCTGTGGGTATGTGGATCGGCCCAGTTCGGGGGTGGGTGTCGCGGGGGCCGCGCCGTCGCGCACTGGGCCGGATTACCGCGCCTGTGGGTATGTGGATCGGCCCAGTTCGGGGGTGGGGAGGCCGCGCTCCATCGCAACGACCGCGGGGAACAGCAGGTTGTTCTCCTTGTGCACGTGGAGGTGCGTGTCGGCCTCGAGCCGGCCCAGCCCGTCGTACAGCGCGCGGTAGCTCGCGCAGGAATCGGACGGAGGCGTGTAGCCGTCGGTCAGCGTTCGCAGACGCCCGAGCAGCTCACCGGCCCGGTCGTGCTCGCGCATCATGACCGAGATCGGGTTGCGGAGACTCCCGCAGTGGAAGGCCGGCGGCTCCGTCGCCGCGGCAAGCTCGCGGATCATCGGGAACAGGACGCGCTCCTCCTTCAGGAGGTGCGGTTCCAGGTCGGTGCGCAGGTCGATGAACGTGGCGTGGACCTCGGCAAGCTCGCTGTGCCGATCGCCGTGCACCGACTCGACTTTGTCGACGAGGCGCTGCAGGTGGTCGAGCTCGACCCGAAGGAACGCGTGGTGCGTGGCCTCCAGGTGGTCGACGAGCTCGCCGACCCCCATGGTCGACCAGTCGGCGGGATTCGGCTCGCCCACCTCGTTGAGCGCGGCCTCCACCTCGGCTGGGTCGATGCCCCGTTCGTCGCACGCGGCGGCAAGCGTCGCCGCGCCTCCGCAGCAGAAGTCGAGCCCGAACCGTTCCAACACCCGCGCCGCGTCGGGGTGGGCGGTCACGAGATCGGCGAGGCGTGCCTCACTGATGGATCCGGACATGGGCATCTCCTTCCTGGTTCTCAACCCTGATCGTCAACACTGATTGTCAACCGAGCGCCGCGGCGATCGCGACGCCCACCCCGAGCAGCATCTGGCGGATGCCGATGACGGCGGGCCGTGGCGACGCTCGCCTGCCCCACAGGTGCTGCACGGCGATCACCATCGCCACGGCGCCTGCGCCGAGGAGCAGGCGGCGATCGATCGCAATCGCGAGGACACCGAGCGCAGCGGAGGCGAGATCGAACGTCGGCGACGCCGCCGCCGTCGGGTCGCGATGCAGCCGTGCAACCTGGGCTCGCACCCACGGGATCGAGGTGACGCATCGAGCCGCAAGCACGAGCCACATGGCGAGCGCGAGCCGCAGCGGCTGGCCGCCGGCGAGCACGATCATGGCCGAGACCCCGGCGACGGCGATCGATCCGGCCAGTTCGGGCACGAGTCGGCGGCCCCGCGAGCGCACCTCGAACCATGCCTCGAGAGCGATGAGCGGCGCCGCGAGCGCAGCGACGATCCAGAACGGCGATTCCGCCGACTGCACGGCCACCACGACGAGCACGATCAGGGCGGTCACCTCGAGCGCCGCGACCCGAGCGGCGAGGCGCGTGCGGGGCAGGGTGCGGTGCCGCCGTCGATCGACGGCGACCACCTTCAACGGCGTGCGCGCAACGAACGCCACCAGCGCGGCGAGCGCGATGCATGCGCCGGCACGGCTCGGAGCGACGATGAGCCCCGCGAGCGCGGGTTCGGCCGTGAGCCCCCAGCCTCCGTGCTCGCTCGGCATCGCCACCGATCGCAGCTCGGACCGCCGCGCCGGAGCACCGGCGGGCGCAGCGGCTATCACGACGCGGCCCGTCGCTCGCGCCAGACTGACTCGGGCTCGCCGATCACGGTGATGGCGCGCTGCGGGCAGACCGACGCCCCGATCCACGCCTCGAGCGCGAGTTCGGCCGGCACGTCGAGCAGGTGCACGGCGATCTCGCCGTCCGCATCGAGTGAATACACGTCGCGGGCGAATCGGTGGCAGAGCCCGTAGCCGAGACACAGCCCCGGGTGGGCACGCACCTTCACGCCCGGCATCACGGTCCCGTCGGCCCCGCCGGTCCCGCCGACCTCACGGCTCTCATGGGTATCACCGGTCTCGGTGCTCACGGCGTGCTGCTCGTCATCAGCGTCGCGATCGGTGTCGAACCGAGGTCATCGAGGAGGTGCGCCCTCGCCGCGGCCCACGGTCGGTGCAGCGCGCACGCTCCCGCTCCGGAGCAGGGCCGGTCCTCGAGCACGCACGTTGCTGTGTCGGTCGCGCCTTCGACGGCCTCGATGACGTCGAGCACGCTCACGGCCGCAGGGTCGGCGATCGAGGTGTAGCCGCCGGTGGGACCCGGGTCGGATCGGACCCATCCCGCCGCCACGAGCGGAGTCATGGCCTGGGACAGGAAGCCCGGCGTCGTTCCGACGGCGCGGGCCAATGCGGACGACTTCGTGCGTTCCCCGGTTGCAGCCAGATGCAGCAGCGCACGGGTCGCAAGGTCGGTTCGGCGGGTAATCTCCAATCGCATAGTAGGAGACTATATAACCAAGGGGCTGCGCACGAGTTCTGTCGTGTTCATCGCTCCTCGGCGAGAATCACGCCATGACCCGCACCCTGCCCGACCACCTCGCCGCCGAACGCCACCTGGGCGGACGTGCCGCCTGGTTGCGCGCCGCGGTGCTCGGCGCGAATGACGGCCTGATCTCCACATCGAGCCTGATGATCGGCGTCGCGGCGGCATCGGCCGGCACGTCGGCGATCCTCGTGTCGGGTGTGGCCGGGCTCACCGCCGGTGCACTGTCGATGGCGGCGGGCGAGTACGTGTCGGTGTCCTCGCAGCGCGACACCGAACAGGCGGACCTGGCGCGGGAACGGGCTGAGCTCGACGCGTCGCCGGAGGCGGAGTTCGGCGAGCTGGTCGAGATCTACGAACGTCGCGGCCTCAGCCACGGGCTCGCGCACGCCGTGGCGGTGGAGCTGTCCGAGTTCGACCAGCTCGCGGTGCACGCCCGCGACGAGTTGGGCATCGATCCCGACGCGCTCGCCAACCCGCTGCAGGCGGCGGTGGTGTCGGCGGTGAGCTTCGTGGTCGGAGCGGTGCTGCCGATCGTCGTGATGGCGGCCGCGACCGAGCGCACCCGCGTCGTGGCGACGATGGTGCTCACCGTCGCGGGCCTCGTCGCCCTCGGATCCTTCGGCGCCCGACTCGGGGGCGCCCCGCAGGGGCGCGCCGCGGCGCGGGTGTTCGTCGGTGGGTGCCTTGCGCTGGTGATCTCACTGGGCATCGGGCACCTCACCGGCGCTGTGGTCTAGCGGCTCCGCAGCGCGACGGGTCGGTGCCTCGATGGCCGTGTCGAAGGCGACCCCGAAGTCGGCGTGTCCGATTGCGATCATCGAACGGCCGGCGAGCGCCGAGGTCAGGTCCCGCATGATCCCGGTGCCCGTGTCGGCATCGAGATGAGCGGTCGGCTCGTCGAGGACGATCACGTGGTGATCGGCGAGCAGCACCCGCGCGAGAGCGAGGCGTTGACGCTGCCCTCCGCTCGCGGCGACACCGCCGCGACCGAGCAGGGTGTCGAGCCCCTCGGGCATCGACCGCACCCAGTCCCCGAGACGCATCGTGTCGAGCGCATCCCAGAGCTGCGGGTCGAGCGCCTCGGGTGCAGCGAGTCGGAGATTCTCGCGGATCGATGTGTCGGCGAGCCACGGGTCCTGCGTGCACCAGGTGACGGCGCGACGGACCTGCGCTCCGCCGAGGCTTTCGGTGTCCACGCCGCCCAGGCGGTATGCGCCCGATCTCGGCCGGAGAAACGCCGCGAGGCCGGCAGCGAGCGTGGACTTCCCCGACCCGCTCGGTCCGCGCACGGCGACGTGATCCCCCTCGCGAATGCTCACGTCGAGGTGCGACCAGATTGCCGGGCCGTCGGGCCACCCGAAGCGCGCATCGTCCAACACGATGTCGACCGTGGGGCCGGGCGAGGCGGGCGTCGCCGGCTCCGGCGTGGGATCTGGGCGACTCAGCAGCGCACGCAACCGCGCAGCCGACGCCGCGACGGAGTGGACGAGCTCGGCGCCCGGCACGGCGGGCGAAAGGAGTTCGATGACCGCGAGCGGCACGAGCACGGCGACGCCGATCGCCGGGCCGCTCGCGGCGGCGGGGCCGCCGACCAAGAGCGCGGTCGCCGCCGCGGTCCACGCGCCGAGCGCTGCCGACAGGCCCGACGCGGCGGCCGCCCGTCGGCCTCGCGAGCGCTCGATCTCGCACACGCGCTCGGTCAGCAGGTCGAGCGGGTCCTTCCATGCGGCGGTGGCGCCGATAAAGGCGATCTCGCCACATCCCTCGGCGAGATCGAGCAGCGTCGACGATCGTGCAGCCCTGGCCTCGGCGAGCGGCGCGGCGGTGGCGGACGATCGGCGGGCGACCCACGCCGGGAGAACGATCCCGGCGACGACGGCTCCGGCAGCGAGCGCGAGCGCAGGCCTCCCGGCCACGGCGGCGACCCCGACGATTGCGCCCGACGCAACGGTCAATGCGCTCACCGCTGGGCCGACGATGCGGAGCTCCAGGTCGCCGAGTCGGTCGACATCGTCAACCACGGCGGCAAGGAGTTCACCGCGACCGGTGCGGGGCACTCCGGCCGGCACGAGCCGACCGAGGCGCGCCACGACCTCGGCGCGGATCGCGCCGAGCCGGCGCAGCGTGGCGTCGTGGGACGCCAGGCGTTCGGCGTAGCGAAGCACGCCCTTGCCGAGGCCGAAGGCGCGGACGGCGACCGCGACCACGGCGAGGTCGGCGAAGGACGGCCGCTCGGCCGCCCGGAGGATGAGCCACGCGGCGGTGCCGGCGAGCCCGACGGTGCACGCCTCGGCGGCGATCCCGAGCGCGCGGGCCCCGGCGGTTCGGCCCCGGGCCACCGGTGCGAGTCGACCGAACCACGCGAGGTCGCCGACGCGGCCGGCATCGCGCGCCGAATCGGCGCCGTCACCTGCGATCGGTTCCGGAAGCAGCCGCGGGGCCTGCCGCTCGGCGCGGGAGGTTTCGGCGGCGCCGTCAGCGCCACCCGATGCAGCCTCCCAAGCGGCGCCGGCAGCGCGACCGGGGCCGGTGCCCGGAGCGGTGCCTGGCTCCGCCCCCCGCTCGGCGCCGCGATCGATCGGTGAGTCGGCGTGGTCGAGCCGCAGTGCGGTCACGCGATCCGCGAGGCCCTCGATGCTCCGGTCGTGGGTCACCACCACCACGGCCACGCCCGCGTCAGCAACGCGGCGGCGTGCCCGGCCGACCAGTGTCGCGTTCTCCGGGTCGAGGTGTGCGGTGGGTTCGTCGGCGAGCAGTACCCCGGCGGGCCGAATCGAGCTCGTGAGCAGTGCCCGCGCCACGGCGAGGCGCTGCAACTCGCCACCCGACAGCTCGTCGGGACGGCGGTCGGCCAGCTGATCGAGATCCACCTCGGCCAGCGCTGCGCGCCGCGCTGCGGCGGAGGCCTCGGGGCACCCAAGGGCGACCGACGCGTCGACGGTCGCCCCGAGCGGACGTGGGAACTGGGGGATCGACTGCACGGCGGCCCGGCGAGTTGAACGCGCGAGCGTGTCGACGGCGAGGCCGTTCACCTCCACCCGACCGGCGGTGAGCGCCACGTCGCCCGCGAGCACGCCGAGCACGGTGGACTTGCCCGAACCGGTCGGGCCGACGAGCGCCACCAGCTCACCCCCGGTCACCTGCAGATCGATCGGGCCGACGCGATGTCCGCGCTCGCCGTCGGCCACCACGAGTCCGGTCGCGCTCATCCTCACCTCTCGGTGGAGATGGTCGATCGGTCCGTCCGGCGTCTCGGAGAGTTGGTCGAACCGCTCCAGGTCGTCGAGCGCGTCCGTTCCGGCGGTCGCTGCGTGGAAGGCGGCGCCGACCCGGCGCAACGGCAGCGAGCATTCGGGAGCGAGGAGCAACACCACGAGCGCGGTCGTCAGGTCGAGGTCGCCGTGGGCGAGCCGCACGCCGGCGGTGACCGCGACGAGCGCAACCGACAGCGTCGCGAGCAGCTCGAGCGCAAGTGCGGACAGGAACGCCACCCGCAAGGTGCGCATGACCGCCTGGCGATAGTCGTCGGTCACTCGCCGAACCCGCTCGATCTGTGCCTCGGCTCGACCGAACAACCGCAGCGTCTCCAACCCGACCAGCACGTCGTGGAAGTGCGCGCCGAGCCGCTGCATCGTGGCCCATCCCCGGCGCGACCGCTCGTCGGTCAGGCGTCCGATCAGCACCATGAACACCGGGATGAGCGGCACCGTCACGATCAGGATGACGGCCGACCAGAGGTCAGCGACCATGATCCGCAGCCCGGCGGCGAGCGGCACGACGGCCGCGAGGCTCAGCGAGGGGAGGTAGCTGCGGATCCACGGCTCCAGGGCATCGATGCCGGAGGACGCCAGGGCGGACACCTCGCTCGGGTGCGCGCTTCGGCGACCGGCCTCGTCGAGCGCGTCGAGCTTGGCGATCACGTCGCCGGTCACCTGTCGCCTGGCCGCTGCGGTCGCCGCGGTGGCGGACAGGTCGGTCGCCCAGCGTGCGGCTCCGCGCACGGCGCCGATCGCGACGAGCGCTACCGCAAGTGACCCGGCTGCGCCGGTCCGGCCGACGACCAGGTCGGCGATGCCGCCGGCGAGGACCTCTGCCTGCGCCAGCACCGCCGCGGCCGTTGCGACCGCGGCGGCGACGCTGACCGCCAGATGGACCCGCAGCGCGGGGATCCGCCGGAGCAGTCGTCGGTCAGTGCGCACCGGGGACGTGCACGGGCGGGATGTGGTGTCGCCCGATCCGCTGACGGAAGACCCAGTAGGTCCAGGCCTGGTACCCGACGACCACGGGCGTCATCACGGCGGCAACCCACGTCATCACCTTCAGCGTGTACGTCGTGGAGCTGGCGTTGTGCACGGTGAGACTGAACGCTGCGTCGGTGGTGGACGGCATGACATCGGGGAAGAGCGAACCGAACAGCGAGACCACGGCGGCGGCGATCGCGAGCCCGGTGGCCACGAAGGCCCAGCCGTCGCGCCCGCCGCGCTCGAGCACGGCGCTCGCGACGAGTGCGACGGCGGCGACCGCCACGGTGGCCCAGGTCCACGCAGCGCCGCGGGCGATCTGGTTCCACAGCAGGAACACCGCGCCGGCGGCGATGGTGACGGGCGCGATCCGCCGTGCTGCGCCGCGGGCCGCGTCGTGCACCTCGCCCTCGGTCTTGAGCGCGAGGAAGTTGGCGCCGTGCAATGCGAACAGCGATGCGGTCACGACGCCGCCGAGCAGGCCGAACGGATTGAGCAGCGTGAACAGCGTCCCGGTGAAGTTGCCGTTCCGGTCGATCGGGACCCCGGCGACGATGTTGGCGAACGCGACACCCCAGAGCACGGCCGGCAGCCATGACCCGAACGCGATCGCCAGGTCCCAGCGCGCCCGCCACCGTTCGTCGTCGATCTTGCCGCGGTACTCGAAGGCGACCCCTCGGGCGATGAGCGCGATGAGCACGAGCAGCAATGGCAGGTAGAAGCCCGAGAAGAGGGTCGCGTACCAGTTGGGGAACGCGGCGAACGTGGCGCCGCCGGCGGTGAGCAGCCACACCTCGTTGCCGTCCCACGTAGGGCCGATGGCGTTGACCATGACTCGACGGTCGACCTCGGTTCGGCCGAGGGGGTGCAGCAGCATCCCGACTCCGAAGTCGAACCCCTCGAGGAAGAAGTAGCCGATCCACAGGACGGCGATGAGGATGAACCAGACAGTGGTGAGTTCCATGATGAGCCTCGTTCCGGCGATCAGTAGGCGAATGCCAGCGGTCGGGTCCCGGCGTCGGGGTCGTCGGTCGTGCCGCCGCCTCCCGAGCCGCCGTCCGCCGAATCATCGGGCATCACACCCGCGGGTCCGGCCTTGATGTAGCGGGCGAGCAGGCGAAGCTCCACCACGGCGAGCGACCCGTAGATCAGGGTGAACGCGATGAGCGAGGTCGCCACGGTCCACGCCGGCACCTGCGACACGGCGTCCGCCGTGAGGAGTCGCACCTCGGGTATCCCGGTCGGGTTCGGTGCGACAACCCACGGCTGGCGACCCATCTCGGTGAAGACCCAGCCGAAGATGTTCCCGAGGAAGGGCGTGGCGATCACGGCGATCGCGCCGGGTGCGAGCCACTTCCACCGCGGCAGGTCCCGGCCGCCGCGGGTGAGCCACAGGCCGACGACGGAGGCGAACGACGCGATCGCTCCGAACAGGATCATGAGGCGGAATCCCCAGTAGGTGATGAACAGGCTGGGCCGGTAGTCGCCGGGCCCGTACTTCGCCTGGTACTCGGTGTTGAGGTTGTTGACGCCCTTGATGGTCGCGTCCGTGGTGTGGGTCGCCAGGAACGACAGTCCCTTGGGGATGGCCCAGGTGCGGAGATTGCAGTCGGGTCCCGACTCGCCGACCAGGGCGAGGATCGACAACCCCGGCCCGGTCTCGGTTTCACACAGCGCCTCGGCCGAGGCCATCTTCATCGGTTGCTGCTCGAACATGATGCGGGCCTGGAAGTCGCCGGTGACGGCGATGCCGACGCCCGACACCAGGGTGAGGGCGATCGCCCCGCGCAGCGCTCGGCGGAGTCCCCGACGGTCGACGTCGGCCAACGCGTGGCGGCGGGCGATCAGCGACCATGCCGAGATGCCGCCGACGAAGGTTGCCGCGGTCATCAGGGCACCGGCGATCACGTGCGGGTACGCGGCGAGGGTGGTGCTGTTGGTCAGGACCTTCCAGATGTCGATCATCTCGGCGCGGCCCGACGTGGGGTTGAACCGGACGCCGACCGGATGCTGCATCCACGAGTTCGCCGCGATGATGAAATAGGCCGACGCGGTGGTGCCGAGGGCGGCCAGCCAGATCGTCGCGAGGTGCACCTTCTTCGGCAGCCGGTCCCATCCGAAGATCCACAGTCCGATGAACGTGGACTCGAGGAAGAAGGCGACCAGCGCCTCCATGGCGAGCGGTGCGCCGAACACGTCGCCGACGAATCGGGAGTAGCTCGACCACGCCATGCCGAACTGGAACTCCTGCACGATGCCGGTAACGACGCCCATGGCGAAGTTCACGAGGAAGAGCTTTCCGAAGAACTTCGTGAGCCGGAGGTAGGCCTGGTCGCCGCTTCGATACCAGCGGGTCTGGTACCACGCGACGACCAGGGCGAGCCCGATCGTGAGGGGCACCATGAAGAAGTGGTAGACGGTCGTGATTCCGAACTGCCACCTCGCGAGATCGAGTGCGTCCATGTCGTCCTCTCTTCGCCTTGGCGGTCAGACCTGGTGTGCTGGTCCTCCGCTGTGTTGCGCTCCGGCGTCCACCACTCGGGTCATACGGCCAACGTATCAGTACCCCTGGGGGTATCCCCTGTCGCGGCCCGGAGACACATGGCACAGAACATCGGTGGAACTCGGAGGCCCGATCGGTCGACGCATCGACACTGCTCCCGTGCGGTCCCGATCGGGTCGCGTACGCTGCGCCGATGGCAGGCCGCTCGCAGCGAGACCGCTACGCCCGCCGCCGTCGGCGGCGCATGGCGCGGGTCGAGCACGACCTGACCGACGCGCAATGGGCCGCACTGAAAGGGGAGTGGGGCGGATGCGCCTACTGCCGGACCGACACGGCGGCGCTCCAACGCGACTGTGTGCTGCCGATTTCACGCGGGGGCCGGTACACGTTGACCAACGTGGTTCCGGCGTGCGCGTCCTGCAACGCCAGCAAGTGCAACGCCGAGGTCGGCGCCTGGCTCCGCCGCAAGCACTTGGACGAGGCGGCATTTCTGCTCCGATATGCAGCGATCGTCGACGCGCTGGGCGGCCACTCGGACGACGCCGTCTGAACCCTCGGCGAGCGAGTCGCCCCGCGCCGGCCAGCGACCGTGGGCGTGGGAGTCACACCGACTCGACGACCACCCCACGCCAGAACGCGACGCGCCCTGTGATCTCGTTCGCCGCCGCCTTGGGCGTCGGGTAGTACCACGCCGCGTCGGCGTTGGTCTCACCGTCGACAGCGATGTCGTAGTAGCTGGCCGTCCCCTTCCACGGGCACACGGTGTGGGTGTCGGTCGGTCGGATCAGCGTGGGGTCCACCGAGGCGAGGGGGAAGTAGTGGTTGCCCTCGACGATGACCGTGTCGTCGCTCTCGGCGATGACGGTGCCGTTCCAGGTCGCTCGAATCATGCGGTTCTCCTTCCGTTGGGTTCAGGTGACGAGGCCGAAGCGGGCCGGGTCGATGCCGTGCGGCCGAACGATCGGAGCGACGAGTCGAAAGCGTTCCGGGTCGTCGGCCCGCACGCCGTCGACGAGCCGACCGGCGAGTGCCGCCAGGTCGTTCAGCAGCGTCGGGTCGGTCACCGCGCCGTCCACGCCGAGTTTGGTGCGGATACCTTCCACGCCGAGCGTTCCCACCGTGAGCGCGCCCTGGTAGCTGAGCGTTCGCACGAGCGCCTCGATGGTGAATGCGCCGCCGGTGGTGCCGGCACAGACCACCACGACCGGCTTCCGGTAGATCGTCGAGAGGCCCACCAGCCAGTCGAGCGCGTTCTTGAGCGCACCCGGAGGGCCCGCTGCGTACTCGGGCGTGGCGATCGCCACGCCCTCGGCCGCGTCGAGTTGGCCCGCCCAGGCGGTCACCTCGTTCGGTGGATCGATGTCGGGCCGGAACGGCGGAATTCGCTCGAGACCTGCTACCCGGCGCGGGTCCCAACCCTGCGTTCGGAGTTCCGCTTCGATCGCGCTCATGACGGTGTCGTTCGAGGACGAGGATTGGAGGCTGGCACAGATCGTCGCGATGGCCATTCGGATCACGTTACGACCCGGCAGCGTTCCCACGGCTCTCCACAGCCTTCCCACGGCCCCCCACAGCTCCCCAAAACGCGAACGAGCCGCCCGCAAAGCGGACGGCCCGTGTGTCGCGTTCGACCGGTCAGATGACTCGGACGTTCTGTGCCTCGTCGCCCTTGCGACCAGGCGCAATGTCGAACTCGACCTGCTGCCCTTCGTCGAGGGAGCGGTAGCCGCTGCCCTGGATGTTGGAGTAGTGGACGAAGATGTCTTCGCCCTGCTCACGGGAGATGAAACCGAAGCCCTTCTCAGAGTTGAAGAACTTCACGGTGCCTGTCGTCAATTGATTCTCTTCTCACTTCATTGCAGCCCATTGTCGAGCTGTCCTCAGCCTAGCGGGCGGTCGGCCATCCACGCGGCCACGGCGAACGGATCTCCGATAGAGAGCGCTTCGGTGAGTTCGGAAACCTCATCCGGCTCGATGCGGAACGGCGCTCCGACGAACCGGTGGCCGTCGCCGTCGGACACGACCCGACCGCACCACAGCTCGCCCGCCGCAGCGCCGCG
Source organism: Actinomycetota bacterium (assembly GCA_016703525.1). Lineage (GTDB taxonomy): Bacteria > Actinomycetota > Acidimicrobiia > Acidimicrobiales > Microtrichaceae > JADJBW01. Next base: position 335,949 of record JADJBW010000001.1, read on the forward strand.
CGGGGCGCCGGCCGCGCTCAACTCGATGCTCGTGGTCGTCGCGAGATCGAGTACGGCCGCGCCGCCGTCGGGAGCGTCGAGCATCTCGTAGACAGTGCGGCTGACGTCCGCCCAGGTGTGCATGAGCGCGAGTTCGTCGGGCGGCAGTAGTGCGCCTCGCTCCTCCAGGAACCGGGCGAACCACCCGCCCTCCACGAGCACCAGGTCGAGCGTGAGCGGATCGTCGAGCGCGGCGTCGAGCGAGCGTTCGTCGGTCGGATCGTCGCAGAGCTCGACCGCCAGATCGAACATGTCGACGCGTGGGTCGCCCCCGCGTCGATCCAGGTACGCATGGGCCTTGCGCCACATCCAGTCCATCCGCGCCGGGAGGGGAGGCAGCTCGGAGGTGCCGAGGTGGCACTGCTTGAACTTGCGGCCCGACCCGCACCAGCACCGATCGTTGCGGCCGAGTGATCGGCCCGGGTCGTCGCTCGCCGCGTCGACCACGCGAGCGTCCGCGGCCACGACGTCGTCGGCGTCGAGCAGCCGCCACATCATCGAGGCGCGTCTGGCGTCGCCGCGATCGCTTGCGTACCAGGCGAGCCGGTCGATCACGTGCGGCATCTCGGGATCATCGATGTGTGCCGCGGCGAGCAGGCGTTCGGCCTCGTCGAGCCGACCGTCGCGCTCGGTGACGATCGCACGCAGCCATCCGACCGTGGCTCGGTCGACGCCGCGCCGGGCGGCCTCGTGAAGGAGCCCCAGGAAGGGCTCGGGGTCGGGCGCGGGCAGCGAGGGGTCGGGCGATTCGACGATGGCGTCGGCGACCGCCGACACCAACTCGGGATCGCGCAGCACGCGGAGCGCTTCCGCCGCGGTGGCGGGCGTATCGAGCCCGGCGTCCCAGCCGTCGGCGACCTCGATGAGCGTGATGATCGGCGCGACCTGGTGAGCAGCTTCGTCGTCGAGGCGGTCGAGCAGCCGCGCGGTCGACCGCACCCGACGGGCGTTGCGCCACTCCTGCTCGGTCTCGGCGCACTGTGCTCCTCGCACGGTGAGCCCCGCCGCCTCGGCGAGCTCCGACAGCGGGGGCTGTGGGGCGGCGAACGAGCCGGCGCGCTCGCGCAGGGTCGCGAGCACCAACTCGTCACCCGAAACCGGCAGATCGGTCGCCGCTCGTTCGGCGGCGAACCCCGAGCGAACCGCCTCGATGAGCGCGGGGTCGGGCGCGCTCGGCTCGGCTCGCTCGACGTGCACGACGTCGTCCTCGGTGACGCGAACCGCGACGATGTCGCCCGGCTCGCACCCGGCGAGCGACCCTTCGGGCAGCCACAGGCCGAGCGATCCCCACTCGCCGACTTCGGTGTGCACGTGCTCGCCGTCGGCGGCGCGCAGCGAGTCGCCCCAGTACCGAAGGGGCGCCAGATCGAACGCTCCGGCAAGCGCGTCGGCGTCGATCGCCGCCTGGTCGACCCGGCAGGTCAACACCGAGTCGAGAAGCCGGCGTGGAACGTGCACGAGCGCATCCCCGGCGCACACGGCGAGCGGCCCGTCCGGGTCGATCAGCTGGTCGAGCACCGATCCGGCGATCTGTCCCAGCACCCCGTCGTTGAACTCGTCACCGTGGTTGAGCGACGAGACCGCCTGCGTCGTGGCATCGTCCCAGCCGATCCAGGGCGACGATGCGACAACCTCGATGAGCGCATCGGCGATCTCGCTCGGCGATGGAATGGGAAGGGCGTCGAGACGGCGGACGTAGCCGGCGTGGCGGTCGTGGTCGTGATCGTGGTCATGGTCGTGGTCGTGGTCGGCCGAGGCGGTGTCGTGGTCGCCGACCAGGCCGCCGAGAAATGCGAACGACATCATGTCGAGCGCCGCCGCCGTCGAAATCCCGAGCTCGGCGAGCCGCTGGGCGGTGCGCCACACGTCGGGCGGGTCGTCGGTGAGCACCTGTGCGGCGATGGACTGACGCACCGCGATCTGGAGCGGGTTGCTCACGCTCTGACGTTCGACGGCGGCCCGGATGAAGGCGTCCCGCTCGGCGCCATGGGACAGATCGGGCGGTCCGCCCTCGATCGGTCCGCCCCAGATCCACTCCGCTCGTGCTGTTCTGTCCGCGACCATGCCTGCACGGTAGCCAGCGGGGGTTATCCCCACGTTCGCTCCGTGGGCGAGCGTCATTCCGGGCGCGGCCGCCGGTCCCTACGGTGTGAAGCGTGATCGGCGATCTCTTCCGACCGTGGCGTACCGCCCGTACCTGGTGGACCGTGGTGCACCTCGTGCTCGGCGTGGTGACCTCGTCGGTGCTGTTCACCGTGGCCGTCACCCTGGCAACCACCGCTGCGAGCCTGATCGTGGTGTTGCCCGTCGGTATCGCCCTGGCCGTGGCCACGCTGTGGCTGAACCAGCGGTTCGTGCGCGTCGATCGCAGCCGGTACGCCGCGCTGCTCGATGTGGAACTGCCCGAGGCGCCCGCTGCGATCGATCGGCAGGGATCGCTGTGGGCACGCACCCGAGCGATGCTCACGAACGCAGATCGGTGGCGGGAGATCGCGTGGTCGACGCTGCACTTCCCGCTCGCCGTCGTCGCCGGCGCGGTGGTGCCGGCGGTGTGGGGGTCAGCGCTCGCGCTGGTGTCGACCCCGGCCTGGATCGTCCTCGCTCCCAACGATCGAATCGCCCAGGGGGGCATCACGGTCCATTCCGGCGCCGAGTCGTTCGCCGTGGCCGGCGTGGGGCTCGTGCTGGCGGCGCTCGTGGCGCCATGGATCACGGTGGCGCTCGGCTCCGCCGATATTGCGATGGCCCGTTGGCTGCTGGGCCGACCCCGATCCGAGCTCGTCGCCGAGGTGGCGACCCTCGCCACGTCGCGCGCCGCGGCGGTCGATTCGGCCGAGGCGGAGCGCCGCCGCATCGAACGCGACCTGCACGACGGCGCCCAGCAGCGCCTCATCGCTGTGGCCATGGATCTGGGCCTGGCGCGCGAGAAGCTCAATTCCGACCCGGCCCGTGCCGGCGAGTACGTGGCGTCGGCTCACGAGGACGTGAAGGCGGCGCTGAAGGAACTGCGCGACCTGGTCCGTGGGATTCACCCGGTCATCCTCGAAGATCGGGGGCTCGACGCCGCGCTGTCGGCCGTGGTCGCCCGCGCGGCGGTTGCGGTGACGCTGCGCGTCGATGTGGCACAGCGTCCCGCACCCGCGGTCGAGAGCGCCGCGTACTTCATCGTGTCCGAGTCGCTCGTGAACGTCGACCGCCACGCGCACGCCACGCGTGCCACCGTCGAGATCGCCCGGGTCGCCGACCGTCTCACGATCGCGGTGAGCGACGACGGCGTCGGTGGTGCGGAGTCCTCGAAGGGCACCGGGCTCGCCGGGCTCGCCGAACGCGTCGCGGGGCTCGGCGGGTGGATGCGCGTCATCAGCCCTCAGGGCGGACCGACCTCGATCCTGGTGGAGTTGCCATGCGAATCCTGATCGCCGAAGACAGCGTCCTGCTGCGTGCCGGGCTCGTGCGCCTTCTGGAGGAGGGCGGTCACGAGATCATCGGTGCGGTGGGTGATGCCGGCGCGCTGGTGGACGCCGCACGGACGCTGCAGCCCGAACTCGCTCTGGTCGATGTGCGCATGCCGCCGACGCTCACCGACGACGGTCTCCGCGCGGCGCTCGTGATCCGTCGGGACCATCCCGACATCGCGATCCTCGTGCTGTCGCAGTATGTGGAGGAGACGTACGCGTCGGAGCTGCTCGCGGGTGACATCGGTGGCATCGGGTACCTGCTCAAGGACCGGATTGCCGATGTCGCCGACTTCCTCGATGCGGTCGCCCGAGTGGGCGCGGGCGGCACGGTGCTCGATCCCGAGGTCGTGAGCCAGATCTTCGCCCGGACCCGCCACGCCGACCCGCTCGCCGCGCTGTCGCCCCGCGAGCGCGAGGTGCTCGGGCTCATGGCCGAAGGGCGCAGCAACGCGGCGATCGCGGCGTCGCTGGTCGTCGGCGAGGGGGCAATCGAGAAGCACGTGACCAACATCTTCGCCAAGCTCGACCTCCCGCCCGCCGACACCGATCACCGTCGCGTGTTGGCCGTGCTGCGTTGGATCGGGGCGTGATGGGTTCGACTCGAATCACCCGCGGCGTGGCGCCTGATCGGCTCGGTCGTCGCCGCCGCGACCATCGCGTCGCTTGCCTGGAGTGCTGTCGAGGCGCTCGCTTCCAAGCCGGTGCACCGTTCGCTCCGCGAACCCGCCGAGGGGGTCGAGCGGCTCGTCGTGCAGAGCGAGGTGGCGGACGTCAACGTGGTTGTGCGCTCCGACCTCGACGTCGTCACCGCCCACGGCGACCTCCGTGTCGGTATCGGCGAGGCGCCGTTCGCGATGCGCCGCGTTGGCGATGAGCTTCGGATCACGGCGATGTGCCGGCCGGTCGGTGGCATCTGCGTCGACCGGGTGACGATTGCGGTCCCGTTCGACGTCGACATTGCGATCATGAGCACCGCCGGCGACATCGACATCGGGCTCCCGGCGTCGAGCGATCGTCCCGGCGTCGAGTTCGCTGTGACGACCGCGACCGATGTCGGGACCACCTCGGCACGCATCCGCACCGATCCCCGAAGCCCACGCTCGATCGAGGTCGTCACCGACCTCGGGGACATCACGCTCGCCTACCGGCGCTGATCCGGCAGCGCCGCGGGCGCCGCCCCACCACCCATACCCACAACGAGGAGATGCCATGAGCACCGCCCAGCTCGGCGCGCCTGCAGCGCGCGCCGTCAATGCCACCAAGACCTACGGAGAGGGCGACACCGCGGTGATAGCGCTCGACGACGTGTCGATCGATCTCCATCCCGGTCGGTTCACCGCCATCATGGGGCCGTCGGGGTCGGGGAAGTCCACGCTGATGCACTGCCTGGCCGGGCTCGACTCGCTCACCTCCGGGCAGGTGTTCATCGGCGGCGCCGACCTCGGCGGCCTGTCCGACGCCGAACTGACCCTGCTGCGCCGCGAGCGCGTCGGGTTCGTGTTCCAGGCGTTCAACCTGCTGCCGACGCTCAATGCCGAGGAGAACATCGTGTTGCCGCTGCGTCTGGGTGGCGGCCGTCCCGATCGGGCATGGTTCGACATCGTGGTCGACACGGTGGGGTTGCGTGACCGGCTCGGTCATCGACCGTCGGAGCTGTCGGGCGGACAGCAGCAACGCGTGGCCGTCGCCCGGGCACTCATCAGCCGGCCCGAGGTGCTCTTCGCGGATGAACCCACCGGCAACCTCGACTCGCGCACGGGTGCGGAGGTGCTGGCGTTCCTCCGCCGCGCCACCGACGAGTTCGGCCAGTCGATCGTGATGGTTACCCACGACGCCGCGGCGGCGTCGTACGCCGACGAGGTCGTCTTCCTCGCCGACGGACGGGTGGTCGACCGCATGGGTTCCCCGACGGCCGCCGCGGTGCTCGACCGCATGCGAACGCTCGATTCGGGCGCCCCCCGCCCGCTGCTCACGGCGGGGGTGTGACGTGTGGTCGCTCGCGATGCGTTCGGTGCGCTCCAACCGTCGACGCCTCATCGGAACCATGCTCGCCGTGGTATTCGGGGTGGCGTTCCTCGCCGGCACGATCGTGCTCGGCGACACCATGAGCAACGGGTTCGATGCCGCGTTCGGCAAGATGAACGCATCGTCGGACGTGGTCGTGCGTTCGGCGGGGCTGATCGACACCGACATGGCCAACCTCCGCGGCCCGGTGCCGCTGTCGGTCGTGCCCACGGTGGCCGACGTGGCGGGCGTCGCCGCCGTGGAACCGCTCGTCGAGGGGGTGGCCCAGTTGCTCGACGCGAAGGGAGCGACCGTGGGCGGCGATGGTCCGCCGACGGTCGGCGCCGCATGGATCGACGGTGGGGCCAATCCGTTCCACATCGTGGCGGGGCGCGCCCCCTCGGCTCCGGGTGAGGTGGTCATCGACGCCACGACGGCGACCACGGCCGACCTGCAGGTCGGCTCCACCGCGACGGTTCTGGTTCCGGCGTCGGTGCCGGTGAAGGTCGTCGGCCTGGCGACGCTCGACGGCGTCGACTCGATCGGGGGCGCGACGTTCACGTTCTTCGCTCCCGACGTTGCGCGTGAATTGCTGCTGGGGGGCCGCACCGAGGCCACGTCGCTCGCGATCACCGCTGAGCCGGGCGTCGACGCGGCGAGCCTTGCCCGGGCCGTGACCGCGGCGCTCCCGACCGGGTTCGAGGCGGTCACGAGCGAGCAGCTCACGACCGAGCAGGTCGCGGCCGTCGACGACGACTTCCTGGGCGTGATGAAGACGTTCCTGTTGGTGTTCTCCGGGCGTGGCGATGCTGGTCGCGACGTTCAGCATTCACAACACCTTCGCGGTGCTGATCGCGCAGCGGACCCGGGAGTCGGCGCTGCTACGGGCCGTCGGTGCGACCCGGCGACAGGTGGTCGGGCTGGTCACGATCGAGAGTGCGTTCGTGGGCCTCGTCGCGTCCGCGCTCGGCGTTGCTGCCGGGCTCGGGCTTGCAGCCGGGTTGATGGAGATCTTCCGGTCGATCGGGCTCGATCTCCCGACCGACGGGCTCACCGTTCATCCGGCCGGTCTCGTCGTCGCCGGCGCTGTCGGCCTGATCACGACGTTGCTCGCCGGGCTCCTGCCGGCGATCGACGCGGGGCGCATCCCGCCGATCGCCGCCTTGCGGTCCGCGGCCGCCGAACGCTCGAGCGTGCCGGCGGCCCGGGTCGTCGGCGGAGCGTTGGTGCTCGCCGCGGGGGTCGCGGCGATCGTCGTGCCGGTGCTGCGCGACGTCGAGGCACCCGTCGTGGTCGGGATCGGCGGCGTCGCGGTGCTGGTGGGCACGATCGTCGCCGGTCCCGCCCTGGCGCGCATCGCCGTGTTCGTGCTCGGTGCTCCCTTGCGGGTCCTGCGAGGGATCACCGGGAACCTCGCCCGCCAGAACGCGATGCGATCGCCCCGGCGCACCTCGCGCACCGCGGCGGCGCTGACGGTCGGGGTCGGCGTGGTGACGGTGTTCACGGTGATCGGCTCGTCGCTCGTCGCGTCGATCGACGAGACGGTCGCGGGTTCGATGCGATCGGATCTGGTGGTGCAGTCCGAGGGGTTCACGGGTGTGGGCATCGATCCGACGTTGGCGCCGAAGATCGCGAAACTGCCCGAGGTCGACCGCTCGGCGGCGCTCGAGTTCGGCGCGGTCAAGGTCGGCCGCGACTCGTACGACATCGTCGCAGCGGAGCCCGCGGACGTGGCCACGCTCGTCGATCCCGATGTGTCCGCAGGGTCGCTGGCCGGGCTTCGGCCGGACGCGATCGCGACGAGCGGTCGCTTGGCGAAGGAGCAGGGTTGGACGCTGGGCGAGCGGATCGCCGTGACGTTCCCCGACGGCAGCACGGCCCCCCTGGCCCTCGGGGCGATCTACCAGCGCAGCGAACTGCTGGGCGACGTCACGATTCCCGCCTCGACCTGGGTCGAGCATCGGGCACAACCGTGGGTCATCGAGGTGCTGATCGGCACGGCCCCGGGGTCGATCCGGTCGCCGCCAAGCGCGCGGTCGACGCGGTCGGCGCGCCGCTGCACGCTCCGGTGGCGCTGACCCGCAGCGAGTTCGTCGATGACGTGGCGGGCGAGATCGACGACATCATGTCGATGATCTACGTGTTGCTCGCGCTGTCGGTGCTGATCGCGGTGATGGGGATCGCCAACACGATCTCGCTGTCGGTGTTCGAACGACGCCGCGAGCTCGGCCTGCTGCGAGCGGTCGGCCAGGTTCGTGGGCAGACGCGGTCGATGATCCGGTGGGAGGCCGCGGTGATCTCCGCCTTCGGCACCGCGTGCGGCGTGGCGGTCGGTCTGATCGCCGGCTGGGGTCTCGTGCGAACCCTGAGCGGCGATGGGGTGCTCACGACGTTCTCCGTTCCGGCGACCGAACTCGCGGTGATCGCGCTGGTCGGCGCGGCAGTCGGGGTGTTGGCGGGTGCGCGCCCGGCCCGGCGCGCAGCCCGCATGCCCGTGCTCGAAGCGCTGGCTCGATGAGATCGGGGGGTGGGCGCCGCGCCTACTGCGCCGACATGTGCTCGACGAGTTGGTCGAGCGCGGCGTTCCACCCCTCGACGAATCCCATGTCGGCGTGCTCCGCGACCGCGGCGGCGGTCGCGTGCATCACGCGGGCCGCGTATCGGGTGCCGCCGTCCACCGGGGTGAACGTGAGCTCTGCGGTGAACGGAAATCCGCCCTCGGAGAAGTCGTTCGGGCGGAAGCCGGGGCCGAGCGCTCCGGTCCACACCAAGCGCTCGAGCGGCACCACCTCGAGGTAGCAGCCGCTGCCGCCGCCCCCCTGTTCGCCGTTGGGGCCGTGCATCTCCGTGCGGAAGATGCCACCGGGCCGCAGGTCGACCTCGGCCTCGGTGGTCACCCACGGCTTCGGGGTGAACCAGTGGACGAGGTGCTCGGGCTTGGTCCAGGCATCCCAGATCTGCTGCGGCGTGACCGGCACGACGCGTTCGAACGAGAGGTCGAGGGAGTCGGGGGTCGGCTCGGAGGTGGTCATGTCGTGTCCATTCGTGTCAGGTACTCGTCGAGTTGGTCGAGGCGAGCGGCCCACTGGTCGCGCTGGGCGCCGAGCCAGTCGGATGCGTCGGTGAGCGGTGTGGGGACGAGCCGGAAGGTCCGGACGCGCCCCGCCTTCTTCGAGGTGACCAGGCCTGCGCTCTCGAGCACCCCGAGGTGCTGGAGGAGCGAGGGCAGGGTCAGCCCGAACGGCTGTGCCAGCTCGCTCGTGGACGCCGGCCCGAGCGTCAACCGCTCGACGACGGCGAGTCGGGTCGGGTCGGCGAGCGCCTTGAAGACCCCGGCGATCGGCGTTGCAGTGCTCACGGGTGAACCGTACGGTGGATCAATACTTAGGTCAAGACCTAAGTGATGGACGCACCGCGGTGAGGGGTGTTGGATACAGGCATGGACGCAGACGAGAGCACGCGACGGACCGTCGACCCGAAGGTGCTGGTGGTGCTTGCGCTCGTCGCTGCAGTCGTCGCGGCGCTCGCCGTCTGGCGTTGGGTCGCCGACAGCGACAGCAGCGACGACACCGCGACCACATCGTCCTCGACCGCGTCGTCCACCACGTCGGCCTCGACCACGAGCCGCTCGACGTCGTCAACCTCCACGACCGGTTCGGCTGCGGCATCGACGACAACGTCGGCCACCCCGATCGACGCGTCGAGCGCCGTCTGGCCCTGGGCGTCCTCGGCGACGCGCTACAGCGACCCGGTGGCAGCGGCTCGGGGCTTCGCGGTCGAGTACGTCGGATTCACCGATCCCGTGCTGGGCGAGTTCATGCAGGGCGACTCACGATCGGGCGAGGTCGAGGTTCGGCCGGTGGCGAGCGGCCCGGTCACGACGGTGTTCGTTCGACAACTCGGAGCCGATGATTCGTGGTGGGTGCTCGGCGCTGCGACCGCCAACATCGAGGTCGATCGGCCGTCCGCGCTCCAGCCGATCGCCTCACCGGTCACGCTCGCCGGTCGCGCCGACGCGTTCGAGGGGAACGTGAACGTCACGCTCCGAGTGGATGGTTCCGATCGCCCGATCGTCGAGCACTACGTGACCGGCATGATGGGCGAACTCCGGACCCTTCAACTCCGACCTCGCGTTCCCGGCACAGGCCGCGGGAGCGCGCGGCGCCGTCGTGTTCCGAACCCTGAGCGCGGAGGACGGCTCGGTGTGGGAGGCCGGGGTTGTTCGGGTGTCCTTCGGCGGCTGACCCGACCGGTTGCCGGCCCGACCGGCGGCTGGGCCGCCGCAGCTCACTCGCTGGAGATCGCCTGGATCACGTTGGTGGCAGCGGCCTTGCGCGAGGGCCAGATCGCGGCGAGCGTCCCCGCGAGTGCGCCGCCGACGGCGATGGTGACGAGCTGCCCGATCGGAAGGAACAGGCGGATGCCCTGCTCCTCGAACCCGCGCACGAACGCGATCGACAGCGACACCCCGAGAAGCAACCCGAGCAAGGTGCCGAACAGCGCGATGATCGATGCCTCGAAGCGCACGGCGCGGCGGATCTGCGTTCGCGACATTCCGATCGCTCGGAGCACGCCGATCTCGCGGGTCCGTTCGTGGATCGAGAGCAGCAGCGTGTTCCAGATACCGACGAGGGCGACGAGCACGGCCAGGGCGAGCATCGCGTAGATGAGATTGAGCAGGCTGTTGATCGGGCCGATCTGCTGATCGAGGTACGCCGCAACGTTCGACACACCGGCGATGGGTGCGAGCGGCGCGATCGCGCGCTTCACCGCCGCGGTGACGCGCCGGGTGGATGCATCGGCGTCGATCTGCACGTACAGGAGCGCGTCGACCTGCTTGTTCGGCGGCTGCACCTCGTGGAAGGTGCCGTTGGTCACGAAGATCGCGGCTTCACCGCCGATCGCGAAGGGCTTGTCGTAGATGGCCTGGATCGGTAGCGAGCGCCGCCCATTGCCGACGCTGGTCTGCAGCTGACCGAACCAGAAGTCGATGCGATCGCCGACCGTCCAGCCGTTCTCCTCGGCGGTGACCCGTTCGATCATCACGCCGCCGTCGCGCAGCGAGGCGGGCGACGGTTCGATCGTGCCGAGATCGAGCACCTTGAGGAAGTCGTCCGGCTCGATCCCGAAGATCAGGGTGCCCTTGCCGATCGGGGCGGTCGACGCGCCGAGCGACGGGTCGCGCTCGGATGCCGGCTTCTTCTGCTCGTCGCGGGCGTCGGCCGAGTTGAGCACCGTGGCCTCGCCGAAACGCATCGACGCGACGTTGGCGACCCCGGGCGTTCGCGCGACGGCGTCGTGCACGTCGTCCGGCAGTCCGGTGTCGGCCGCGCCTCCGGAGTCGACGATGAGATCGGCGGTGACCTGCGACTGGAATATTTCGGTGAAGCTGTCCTTGAACGACGTCGCGATGACGGCGATCACGACGACGACGCCCACGCCGATGGTGAGCGCCGCGGCGGTGGCGGTGGTTCGCTTCGGATTCCGAACGGCGTTCTGTTGCGCGAGCCGACCGGTCGGTCCGAGCACGCGCGGGAGCGGTCCGCCGAGCCATCCCGTCACTCGGCCCGCGAAGCTCGGGCCGACCACAAGGACCGAGAGGAACAGCAACGCCGAGCCCGCACCGACCCAGGTGAGTACGGGGGTGATCGCCTCCTCGACCGCAGCGATCACGAGCGCGGCGCCTGCAATCACCATCGCGCCGCCCACGACGAGCCGCGTTCGGCCGATCCGGCGCGCCTCGACGGCCGTCTCCGAGAGCGCGGCAACCGGCGGGATCATCGTCGCCCGCACCGCCGGGACGAGCGCCGAGAGGACGGTCGCCACCACGCCGACGAGGAGCGAGGTGATCACCGCCGATGCGGTGAAGCGAGGCGGCTCGTCGGCGAGCGGTAGCAGCTGGGTGAGCCCACGCTGTAGCCCCGACGCGAGCCCGAATCCGAGCGCGAGGCCGCTGAGCGCCGCCACCGAGCCGACGACGAACGCTTCGAGCACGACCGAGCCGAGGAGCTGCTTGCGGCTTGCACCGATCGCACGGAGCAGTGCCATCTCGCGTGTGCGCTGCGCGACGAGGATCGAGAACGTGTTGTAGATGACGAAGAGGGCCACGAACACCGCCAGCCAACCGAACGCGGCCACGAGGTCGGTGATGACCCCGATGATCTGCCCCACGCTCGCCTGTGTCTCGTCGATCAGCTGCTGGCCCGTGACGGCCTCGACCTTGTCGGGAACGACGCGCTCGATCCGCCGGGCCAGGGCTTGTTCGCCGATGCCCGGCTCGCCTCGTACGGCGACCCACGACAGGCGGCCGTCGAGCTTGAGCAGGCTCTGCAGTGCCGCCGTCTCCAGCAGGATGATGTGAGCGCCGCTCGACTTCGTGCCGTCCGTGCCGAGACCGGCGATGCCGACAACCCTCAGGTTCGCGGGGGCGGTCGGGAACTGCACGGTGACCGTGTCGCCCACCGCGAACCCGAACTCCTCCGCGGTCTTGAAATCGAGCATCGCCTCGGACGCACCGGTCGGAGCGCGCCCCGTGCGGACGATGCCCCCGTCGAGGGCCGGATCGCCGACCCAGTTGAAGGCGAGTGTGGGCGGGCCGAACTGCGGCAGCCGCTTGCCCGCATTGTCGAGCATGGCGACGGGCGACTGGAGGCCGGGTTCTGCGCGGGCGACGCCGTCGACGGCGCGAACCCGGGGAAGGAGTCGGGCGTCGATCTCGGGACGGATCGCCTGCGCCGACAGCTCGCTCTCCTGTGCTTCGCTCGACCGAACCTGCACGTCGATGCCGGCGAGCGCCGCGTCGATCAGGCCGTTCGCTCCGCGGGACAACACGTCGCCCAGAACCGACGTGCCGGCGATGAACGCGACTCCGAGCACGATCGCGATTCCGGTGGTGAACAACCGCCACCGTCTCGCGAGGATCCCCTTCAATGCGATGCGCAGCATGGTCGGCTCATCCTCCCACGTCGGCCGCGGCGTGTGGGGCTACCAACCGCGCCAGATGGCCGCGATACCGGCGAGCGCCGCGAGGGTGAGCACCGCCGGGCGGATCGATGTGGCGCCGAGGCGACGGGCGATGGTTGCGCCGATCGCCGCGCCCCCGAGCACTGCGGGAGCGAGGAGGACGGCCATCTCGAGGTGCCACCATTCGACCTTGCCCGCCGCGGCGAGAGCGGCGATCGACAGCACCGTGCCGATCGGGAAGGCCACCGCCAAGGTCGAGCGGATCTCGGCTGCGGCGCGGTGCTGGGTGAGCAGCGCGAGCGGCGGGCCGCCGACGGCCGCCGTGGTGTCCATCGCGCCCGCGATCAGGCCGGCGGTCATCGCGGTGACCGGTGTGGTCGACACGTCGGGGGCGGCGAACGACAGCGCCGCGGCGGCGACCACCACGGCGCCCACGAGCACCGACAGGCGGTCGTGCGGGATGCGGCTCACCAGCGCCGCGCCGACCGCGATGCCGGGCAGCCGGCCGACCGAGATCCAGCCGATCAGCGGCCAGTCGATGGCGTGTCGCTCGCGGCGCGCCATCGACCAGTAGAGCGGCATCGCAACGACGACCATGGTCGAGGGAACCAGGCGCGGTTCGACGATGCCGACCAGCGGCGCGGCGATCAGGTTGAGCCCGAATCCCACGATTCCCTGGACGGTCGCCCCGACCGCGACGACCGCCGCGACCAGCAGGAACGTGGTGACGCCGATTCGGAACCGTCGCTCAGTTGCCGGACGCCTGCGCGGCGACCGCGGCTGCTGCCGCTGCCGCTGCATCGGCGTCGCCGAGGTACCGCGCTGCGGTCGGCTTGGCCTCGACCGGTCGGAAGTCGGGGCCGAGTTCGTAGCGCAGCGGGATGCCGGTGGGGATGTTCAGCTCGGTGATCTCGTCGTCGGAAATGTCGTCGAGGTGCTTCACCAGCGCCCGGAGCGAGTTGCCGTGTGCGACGACGAGCACGGTGTTGCCCGCCGCGAGGTCGGGCACGATCGCGTCGTACCAGTACGGCAGCATGCGCTCGACCACGTCCTGCAAGCATTCCGATCGGGGCACCAGGTCGGTCGGCAGCGACGCATACTGCGCGTCGCCGTTGGGGTTGTGGTCGTTGTCCTCGGCGATGGGCGGCGGCGGCACGTCGTAGCTGCGGCGCCAGACCTTCACCTGGTCCTCGCCGAAGCGAGCGGCGGTGTCGGCCTTGTTCCGTCCGGTGAGGTCGCCGTAGTGGCGTTCGTTGAGCCGCCAGTGACGCCGAACCGGCAGCCACATGAGGTCCATGGTGTCGAGCGCGAGCTGTGCGGTGCGGATCGCCCGCTTCTGCAGCGACGTGTGGACCACGGTCGGGTGGACGCCGGCGTCGAGCATCGTCGTGCCGGCAGCGGATGCCTCAGCGATGCCCTGATCGATGAGGTCGCAGTCGTACCATCCGGTGAACAGGTTGCGTTCGTTCCACTCGCTCCGGCCATGGCGGAGCAGGATCAGATCGGACATCTCGGCGCCCTCCTTGCGGTCGTTTCCCTATCTTCCCGGATCGCTCCGGCGGCCACGAAATCGGTCGGGGCGGGCAGGGCGACGACGGTGACGATGCACAGCGCGAGCATCGCCCACCTCATGGCTGTCAGGTCACCCCCGGTCGGGTCGAGCAGCACCAGGGCGCCGAACCCGGCCACGACGCGGTCGGCGACGCCGGCGGAGCGGGCGGCCCACAGCGCGACCGCGACGGTCGCGAACGTCAGGTGGTGGACCGAGCTGAACGGCGAGATGGTGGTCGACAGGCACATGCCGACCGTCACGAGCCCGACGCCGTCGGTCGGACCGGGGGCGTGTGCGAGGCGTCGGGCGGTGCGAAGGGCGGCGGCCGTCAACGCGAGCGAGGCCACGATCCACGCGACGTCGGCTGCGCGCTGCGCCGCGATGATCGATCGGAGTCCGGCGCGAAGGTCGACCGACGGCACGCCGGCGGGCACCGCCGCCCGTCCGCCGAGCCGCTGGACGAACTGCCACGTCGACGCGGGAGCGACGAGCGCCCCGATCGCGGTGATGGCCACGAACGCGCCGATGGCGTTGCGTGCAGCGAGACGGCTGTCGCCGCGGCGCGTGCCGGCCCACACGACCGGGATGACCGCGAGCGGTGTGACCTTGACGGCTGCGGCGAGCCCGATCCCGACGCCGGCCCAGGCGCGCGAGCGGGCGAATGCGACGATGTCGATGCAGAGCAGTGCGGCGACGAACCCGTTGATCTGGCCGAGCCGCATGGTCGACACGGCGGGGGCGAACCACAGCGCAACAGCGGCGCCCAGCAGGGCGTGTGCGGGGGTGATCGTGCGGGTGCCGCGCAGGTGGGTCGCCGCGATGCCGTATGCGCCGACGAACGCAACGACCGTGAGTGCGAGCCACAGTCGGGACCCGATCGATTCGTCGAGCAGCGAGAAGGGCCACACGATCGACGCCGCCGCGGGCGGGTAGGTGAAGCGAAGGATGCCGGAGCCGTAGCCGTAGAGACCCACGCTGCCGATGGCCGCGACGGCGCGGGAGTAGATGCGGTAGTCGATGCGTCGGTTGCCGTCGATGTTCCACTGCGCGGCCAGGGTCGCGAGGGCGATCGCCGCCGTCGCGACATGCGTGACGAACGGAGCGACGCGTCGATCGTCACGGCCGACGCGCCGGCGTCGGCGGCGTCAGCTGCGGCCGTCGGGAGCGGCTCGACGTGCATACCTCTCGGTCGGCGGGCGCCCGCGAATTCTGAGGCAGCTCGGCCGGACGCGGCCGAGCTGAGTACGCCTCTCAGGAAAGTTGATAGCCAAACACTCAAGATGTATGCTGGCGCTACACCACAGATGGGTCGGTCCGCCGGAATCCGCCGGTAGGCTGGCTCGGACGTTCAGCACAGTTCGCGGTCCGATGGCCGCACCAGGAGGCTCGAGATGCCCAAGGCAGTCGGAATCGATCTCGGAACCACGAACTCGGTTGTCGCCGTGCTCGAAGCGGGCGACCCAGTAGTGATTCCCAACAGCGAGGGCGCTCGCACGACCCCATCGGTCGTGGCGTTCGCCAAGGACGGCGAGGTGCTCGTCGGTGAGGTCGCGAAGCGTCAGGCGATCACCAACCCCGACCGCACCATTCGCTCGGTCAAGCGCCACGTGGGCACCAACTGGGCGGTCGACATCGACGGCAAGGGCTACACCCCGCAGGAGATCTCGGCCCGCACGCTCATGAAGCTCAAGCGTGACGCCGAGGCGTACTTGGGCGACACCGTCACGCAAGCCGTCATCACGGTTCCGGCGTACTTCGACGATGCGCAGCGCACCGCCACCAAGGAGGCCGGCCAAATCGCCGGGCTCGAGGTGCTTCGCATCATCAATGAGCCCACCGCCGCCGCGCTCGCCTATGGAATGGAGCGCGAGGGCGAAGACCAGACGATCCTCGTGTTCGACCTCGGCGGCGGCACGTTCGACGTGTCGGTGCTCGAGATCGGCGACGGCGTGTTCGAGGTCAAGTCGACCCATGGCGACACCGAACTCGGCGGCGACGACTGGGACCAGCGCGTCATCGATTGGCTCGTGCAGACCTTCAAGGGCTCGCACGGCGTCGATCTGTCGCAGGACAACATGGCGCTGCAGCGGCTCAAGGAAGCCGCCGAGAAGGCCAAGATCGAACTGAGCCAGGTGCAGCAGACCCAGATCAACCTGCCGTTCATCACGGCGACCTCCTCGGGCCCGCTGCACCTCGACGAGACGCTGTCTCGCGCCAAGTTCCAGGAGATCACCTCCGACCTCCTCGACCGTTGCCGTGTGCCGTTCGAGCAGGCGCTGAAGGATGCGAATCTCACGATGGGCCAACTCGACCACGTGATCATGGTTGGTGGCTCCACCCGTATGCCTGCGGTGCAGGAACTCGTGCACTCGATGACCGGCCGCGAGCCGCACAAGGGTGTGAACCCCGACGAGGTCGTGGCGATGGGCGCGGCGGTGCAGGCCGGCGTGCTCAAGGGCGACGTGAAGGACGTGCTCCTGCTCGACGTGACCCCGCTGTCGCTCGGCATCGAGACCAAGGGCGGCGTCATGACCCGGCTGATCGAGCGCAACACGACCATCCCGACGCGACGCACCGAGGTGTTCACCACGGCCGAGGACATGCAGCCCTCCGTGGAGATCCACGTGCTGCAGGGCGAGCGCGAGATGGCGAGCTTCAACAAGACGCTCGGCAAGTTCCAGCTCGTCGACCTTCCCCCGGCTCCCCGCGGTGTGCCCCAGATCGAAGTCACCTTCGACATCGACGCCAACGGCATCGTGAACGTGTCGGCCAAGGATCGGGCGACGCAGAAGGAGCAGTCGATCACGATCACCGGGCAGTCCTCGCTCTCCAAGGACGACATCGACAAGATGATCAAGGAGGCCGAGGCGCACGCCGCCGAAGACTCCAAGCGTCGCGACGAGGCCGAGACCCGCAACAAGGCCGACACGCTCGTGTACCAGACCGAGAAGCTGCTGCGCGACCAGGGCGACAAGATCGACGGTGACGACAAGGTGCAGGTCGAGCAGGCGCTCGGCACGCTCAAGGAAGCGCTGGGCGGATCCGACTTGGAGAAGATCAAGATCGGCACGGAAGGCCTGATGATCGCGAGCCAGAAGTTCGCGCAGCAGATGTACGACCAGGCGGCCCAGGACGGCGGGTTCACCGCCCCGAACGAGGCCGGCGGGAACGCCGGTGGCGACGACGTGGTCGAGGCCGAGGTCATCGAGGACGACCAGTGAGCGAGTCGACCGACGACGCGCGTGTGGACGGTCCCGATTCGGGCCCCGACATCGACGCTCGGCCCGAGCAATCAGCGGAACCGGCTGGTGACGCCACTGGCGAGGACGGGTCGGCGTCCGATCCCGAGTTCGATCCCGAGTTCGACCCGGACGATCCGTTCGGGATCGGCGACGGCCTCGGCCTCGACATCGGCCCTCTCACCGAGCCCAAGGCCGCCGCCGAGCAGCTTGCGGCGGTCACGAAGGAGCGCGACGAGTACCTCGACCTCGCCCGCCGGGTGCAGGCCGACTTCGAGAACTACCGCCGTCGGGTCGACGCCCAACGCATCGAGCAGGCGCAGCGAGCGGCGGAGTCGCTCGTGGCGGAGCTGCTCCCGGTGCTCGACGCGTGCGATGCGGCGGCCGCCCAGGGCGCCGAGGACGTCGAGCCGATCGCGGCGTCGCTGTTCGGCACGCTTGCCAAGCTCGGCCTCGAGCGGATCGAAGCGGTCGACGCCGTGTTCGATCCCAACCAGCACGAGGCCGTGATGCAAGAGCCGGCAGGCGACGGCGACACCGGCACCATCGTGATGGAGATTCTGCGTGCCGGCTACCAGTGGAACGGGCGCGTCGTGCGCCCGGCGATGGTCAAGGTGCGCGGCTGACCGAGGAGTCCGACGATGGCGATCCAGCGTGAGTGGTTCGAGAAGGACTACTACGCCATCCTCGGCGTCCCGGCTACGGCGACGCCGAAAGAGGTGACGTCGGCATACCGCGCGCTCGCCCGCAAGCTGCACCCCGACGCGAATCCGGGGAACCCTGCGGCCGAGGAGCGGTTCAAGGAGGTGTCGGCCGCGTACGACGTGATCGGCGATCCCGACCGCCGCCGCGAGTACGACGAGGCCCGCGCCATGGGCCCGATGGGCGATGGGCGGCATGGGCGGTGCCGGTCCATTCGGCCGCGGTGGTGGTGGCGGCGGCGCCGGCTTCGATGCGGGTGACATCGGGGACCTGCTCGGCAACCTGTTCGGCCGAGGCGGCGGCCAGGCCCGCGGCCCGTCGCAGTCGACGTTCGGGCGCGGCGCCGACCTCGAAGCCGATCTGCACATCTCGTTCCTCGACGCCCTCCGCGGCGTCACCACGTCGGTCAGCCTCGTGAGCGATGCGCCGTGCATCGACTGCCAGGGCGCCGGGACCGCGCCCGGGACCTCGGCGCGGCCCTGCTCCGAGTGCAGCGGGCGCGGCGTGCTCGACGAGAACCAGGGGTTCTTCTCCTTCAGTCGGCCGTGCCAGCGGTGCCAAGGGTCGGGCCGTCTCATCGATCACCCCTGCCTGAGCTGTTCGGGTTCGGGCGTGACCCGGCGTCCGCGCACGGTCAAGGTCCGGCTGCCCGAGGGAGTGAAGGATGGGCAGACCATCCGCCTGAAGGGCAAGGGTGCGCCGGGGCGGCAGGGCGGGCCGGCGGGCGACCTGTACGTGCGGCTCGATGTGGAACCGCACCCGCTGTTTCGGCGCGAGGAGCAGCATCTTCGGGTGACGGTGCCGATCACGTTCGCCGAGGCGGCGCTGGGCGCCGATGTGCGCGTGCCCACCACCGAGGGCGATGCCGTCACCATTCGTATTCCCGAGGCAACCCGGAGCGGACGGGTGTTCCGGGTGCGCGGCCGTGGTGTTCCCGGCCCGCAGGGTCGCGGCGATCTGCTGGTCGCCGTCGAGGTCACCGTTCCCACGTCGCTGTCCGCACAGGAGCGGCGAGCGATCGAGGCGCTGCGCGACGCGGCGACCTCGTCACCACGAGACGCCCTCGGCGTCTGAGCACGTCAGGAGGTGTGCGATGCCTGAATTCCATCAAGCGGTGTATGTGATCTCGGTCGCGGCCGAGCTTGCCGGCGTGCACCCGCAGACGTTGCGGATCTACGAACGCAAGGGCCTCGTCAACCCCGCCCGCACCGGCGGCGGATCGCGCCGCTACAGCCAGGCCGACATCGAGCTGTTGCACCGCATCCAGGAGCTCACCAACGACGGCTTGAACCTCGCCGGGGTTGAGCGGGTGCTCGAGCTCGAATTGCGCGTTGCGGAACTCGAGAACGAGCTGGCGCGCACGCGCTCCGAGGCGGCCGAAGCGGTCGAGGCCGCGCACCGCCACTACCGGCGCGACCTGGTGCCGATGTCGCAGGCGGCGGTGGTCCTCTACAACGAGTCGCGTCGCCGGCGCTGATCCACCCGGTCGCGGATCGCGTCCGCCAGGTCGTCGCCGAGCAGTTCGGCGAGTTCCGACGCGAGTGATTCGGCCGCAGGCGCATCGCCGACGAGCGCGTCGGCGGTGTCGGTGCAGAACCACGCGACTGAAGCATCGTCGCCGCCGAAGTCGTCGCGTCGCCACCGTCGAAGCACGTGCACCGGTGTGCCATCCGCGCCGTCGTGGCGCTCGACCTTCAGGGGGAGCTGCCAACACACGTTCGGCTTCCACTCCAGTGGCGGCTCGCCGTGCTGTGCGGCGCCGAGGTGGAGTGCACAGCCGGGCCCGGCGGCGAATCCGTCGCGGTTCAAGAAGATGCATGCGCCGTCGACCACGCGGATCGCCCGGCGCGTCTCGTCGGTGAAGATGCCGTCGCTCGCGGCGTCGCGTGCATGTTGCCAGGACCCTTCGTCGAGGCACGCGGCGTGCGCCGCCACGTTCGCCGCGTCGTCGACGTCGGTGAGTTCGGCGCCGAGAATGCAGCAGCCGAGCGTTCCCGAGGGGTCGGGCGCGACGTCGATCCCCTGGCACCCGCGACCCCAGATGCAAGTCCAGCGGGAGGCGAGGAAGTCGTCGTCGACCTCCCAGCGTTCGCCGCCGACCTCGATGCGGATCACGCCGGAGCCCGGTGGCGCTGGGCGGCGCGCTGGTTACGCACAGCCCGCAGCCGCGCGCCGCGCGACCACTCCAGCGGGTCGAAGCCGGCCGGATCGGCGGGAATCGCGTCGGGTTCGGCGAGGCGCGTTCCGAGGAACATCTCGATGAGCAGCGGCCGGTCGAGGATCTCACCGGCGCAGTTGACGCCACCGGCCATCGTGCCGGCGATGCCGTGGCCCGAGGCGGTGTTCGCCCCGACGAGCCACAGGCCCTCGATCTCGGTGCGGTGCTGTGGGCGGTGCTCGCCGGACTGGCCGGGCGAGTGTTCGTAGCCGTAGCTGGTGCCACCCGTCGACCGGGTGTAACGCTCGTGGCTCAGTGGCGTTGCGGTCTCGAGGTGGACGATGTGCTCGCGGATTGGGCCGAGCACCGACTCGGCGGCGTCCACGAGCGCGTCGGTGATCTCGGCTTTGCGCTGCCGGTAGGTGTCGTCGCGCCGGTACGGGCCGGCGTCTTCGCCGAGGCCCCACGCCGCGTGCCCGCGCGGCGCGAGCGTCATGATCTGCAGGTTGGTGTGGCCCGGTGGACACAGCGCAGCGTTGCCCGGGTCCTTGCGGGATGCCATCGCCACGTACGCGAACGGCGGCCCGTCGCCGAACTCGCCGCGGTCGAGCCCTGCGTAGAGGCCCTCGGTCTCATACGTGGGGAACACGAAGTAGTTCGTGTTGGGGCCGGCGAGCTCGATGTCGACCACGAGGTACACACACACGAGGCCGAGCGTCATCCGCGCTCGTCGGGTCCACTCGATCGTGGCCGGGTCCCAAGCCTCGGATCCGACGAGGTCGAAGACCGTGCGCCGATGGTCGGCGTTCGAGATGACGATCGGTGCCGAGATCGATGTGCCGTCCTCAAGCGTGATGCCCACCGCTCGGCGGCCGTCCAGGTCGATGCGCTCGACCGCGCTGAGGCATCGGATCTCACCGCCGTGCGCCTCGATCACCTGGATCAGGCGTGCGGGGAGCATCTGTCCGCCACCCTCGGGATAGGCGGCGCCCCGCATGTAGTGGTCGATGAGGCCGGCGTGCATCATCACCGTCGTTTCCGACGGCGGCCCGGCGTAGAGGCCCGACCAGTGGTCCAACACGGCGCGCGGACGGTCGGACAGCTCGCCGTGGTCGAAGAGCGCGCTGAGCGGCTGGAACGCCCACCGGTCGAAGGTCGGGGTGTCGGCGCCGGGGATCAGGCGAGTGCGCGCCTCGGAGGCGACGGCGCGCAGCACCTCGACGCAGCGTTCCAGCCCGGCGCGTTCGCCGGGGAAGGCATCCACGAGGCGTTGCTCGTAGGCCTCCCAGTCGGCGGGGACCCGGAACGTGAAGTCGGGAAAGCGGAGCGTGTCGAACCCGTCGGGGTCGAGCGGACGGAAGCGCACGCGATCGCCCACGCCGAGGGCGCCGAAGATCGTGGGGAACAGCCCGCCGGGTCCAGCGTCGCCCAGGTAGTGGACGCCGACGTCGAACTCGTAGGTGTCGCGGCCGCCGAACCGCGACGGGGGTGCCGACGGAACACCTGGGCGTTGCCGCCTGCCACGTCGTGTGCCTCGGTCACCAGCACGCGGCGACCGGTCGCAGCGAGGCAGGCGGCCGCCGTCAGGCCGCCGGGCCCGGATCCCACGACCACCACGTCCCACGATTCGTTCGGCATCGCGGCGACGTTAGAGGCCGGGTGCGCGGCGCGCCCGGCCGATCGACGGCGGCCAGGCAGGAGCCGCCACCCGGGTGAGAGTGCTCACTTCTCGGGGTGGGGTGTGGTCCGTACCGTCGCTGGTCATGTCGCGGTTGTGCGGGTCTGGTGGTCGGTGGCGTGGGGTGTCCGTCGTAGTGACGGGTGCGGCGTGCGCGGTGCTCGTGTTGGTGGCGGGGGCGGGGTGTTCCGACGCGGGCGGGGCCGCGGGCGGTTCGACCGATTCCACGGTGTTGGTCGGTGATCGGGAGTCGACCACGACCGTTGCTGGTCCTGCCTCGGGCGCGTCCGGTGCGTCGGGTGTGACCGGCGCGACTGGAGCGACCGGGTCGTCGGGCGCTTCTGGTGTGTCGGGGTCGGTGGTGTGGGAGGTGACGACGCCGAGTTCGCGGGGGACGCACAACACGGCGGCTCCGGCGGCGGCGGGTGGGACGCCGGTGGCGACGTTGCCGTTGACGACGGTGCCGTCGAGCCCGTTGGCGGCCGAGATCGAGGCGGCGTATGTGGCGGCGTGGGAGGACATCAAGGTTGCGGCGCAGCTCGACAACTACGAGACACCCCAGTTGGCCGATCACATCGTCGAGCCGATGTTGGAGAAGTTCCGCGGCCTGCTGCGCGGCCTCGACGTCGATGGCGTGTATCTCGTGTGGGATGCGCCGGATGACTCGTGGTATCGGATCGAGGCGATCGAACAGTTCGGCAACGGCGAGGTAGTCGCCACGATCTGTGCCTATTTCGACGACGTGACGCTTCGGCAGGGAACCGACGAGATCGTCGATCGCGAGATCGTCGCGGCGCGGTTCCGAGAGACGTTCACCAGGCCCGATGGAGTATGGCGATGGATACACAGACAGAAGATCGATTCAGGCGGCGACCTGGCATCCGACTGCGCGGTGCCATCGGCAGTAGTCACGCTCGCTCTCACCTCGGCTCGGAGGACACCTTCGCCGCGACCCGACTGGCGGGGCTCACCGAGGCGGCCGCGGTGACCAGGCGGGCGGTAGCGCGACGGGTGACGGTGCAGTGATCTCGGTGGGCCGCACCGGCGGCAACGGCAAACCCGGCAGCGGCGCGCCAGCGGCGACCCGGCATCGCGCCGCACCCGCCGATCCGATCACCTGCCGGTTCTTCCTCCCCGCGCCGACACCACAACCCTGTCGATCGGCAACGAAACCACCGACCTCGAACCCGGACTCCGCGTCTACCGCATCTGCTACCGCAACGGCATCCCCGTCACCCAACCCGCCTACATCACCATCCCCGCCGCCGGACCCGCCGCGTTACCGGACCCCGCCGCGATCCTCCCCGACCTCATCGACCAAGCCGCCGACCAACTCACCATCCCCACACCCACCCCCCAACTCAACCCGCCCGGCCAAACCCTGCCAAACCTCACCACCTGGCTCGACGCACCCCAACCCGCCTCAACACTGTCCGCAACCGCGACGATCCCCGGCGTCACCGCCACCGCAACCGCAACCCTTCGCTCCACCCACTTCACCATCAACCCGGCCGCCGACGGACCCGCGTCACGCGACGACGCCACCACCATCACCTGCCCAGGCCACGGCACCCCCTACCGGCCCAACACCACACCGAACCGCTCGACATGCGCCCACCGGTTCACCACCCCGACCCGCGACCTCACCGTCACCGTCACCACCGTGTGGCACCTCACCTGGACCTCCAACATCGACCCCGGCGGCGACCTCGGCACCGTCACCGCCACCACCACCATCCCCTACCGGGTCCAAGAACTCGCCACCACCATCCGAACCCACTAACACCCGCCCCCGCCTGCACCCGGCCCCACCGACACTCCACGCCCCACCGGCGCCCCCCCCCACTGACACCCCACGCCCCACCGGCACGCGCCTCGCGACCGGTATGCGCCTCGCGACCGGCAACACGTCGAACCCGGAAATGTTCAGGCACGGCTTGCACACCGAATACACGTTCGATATCCTAAGAACTGATGTTCGGCGAGGGAACAGACGCACAAGGCGGCAACGACCGCGACCCAAACAACCCCGGCCTCAGCGGCCGCGGGTCGGTTGTTGACGCGTTACGCGACGAGATCCGCCTGATCGACACCCTCGGCGCCCAAGTCGTCGAGCTCAGCGCACGCGTCGACAACCTCACCACCAACCTCGCCGACCCCAACACAGCGATCCCACTCACGCTCGCAACCACACTCGCAGCCGACCTCTCCGCCGCAACCACACGCCTACGCCGCGCCGTCGACGTCATCACCGTCACCGCAGCCACCGCAACCATCAACCACGCCGTCCACCACCGCGACGGCATGCGATCCGAACGCGCCTGGCTCGCCACACACACCGGGATCAGCCGCAACGAAGCCAACCGCCTCGCCCGCGCCGCCACCATCGACCCCGTCTTCGAACCGTTCCGCCAAGCCTTCACCGACCGTCACATCGAACTCGGACACCTCAACGCAGCCACCACCATCCTGCCCACCGAACTCACCGGCACCGAACGCGACCTCGCCATCGAACTCATCGCAAGCTGGCAACAACGCCTCATCGACGTCGCCACCGACACCACCATCGACCAGTTCACCCGGTTCTGCCGCGAACTCCGCGCCAAACTCACCCTCAACGGCAACAGCGACCCGTCCACCGACACCTCCACCGCATGGACCGCCCGCACCTTCCAAAACCGGTGGGTCCTCAACGCCGACCTCTCCGCAGACGACGGCGCCCAACTCGAAACACTCCTCACCGAACGGATGCAACTCATCCGCACCCGCCTCACCAACAACACGCCCAACACACCAACAACGCTGACGATGCTGATCGCGCTGACGGTGTTGATCGCGTTGATGGTGCTGACGGTCAGGTCGTGTTACCGACCCAACGGCAACTCCGCGCTATGGCGTTGATGGAACTCGTCCTCGACGGCGCCGGAGCGAAACAACCCGGCCGCGTCGGCCTCTACCTCCACATCAACCTCGAAGACCTCAACACCGAACCAACCGAACACGACCTCTTCACCGGCGCCAACGCCCACACCGAAGCCGATCTCGACATCACCGACACCACCCTGTGGAACCTCCTCGCGGACGCCGACATCACCCCGTGTTCAACCACAACGGCCAACCCTCTGCTACGGCAGAACCCGCCGATTCGCACCCCCAATCCTGCGACGCGTCCTCGCCCACCGCGACCGACACTGCGTCTGGCCCGGCTGCACCACACCCGCGAACCGCACCCACACCCACCACCTCAACACCTGGGCAAACGGCGGCACAACCGACCCCAACAACACCGCCAGCGTCTGCCTCACCGACCACCACCACCTCCACACCAACCGATACGCCATCACCCGCAACGCCGACGGCACCCACAACACCACCCGACCCGACGGCACCACCATCCCCACCACACCCAACTACCGCACCCCAACCCGCTTCGAACGCTACGCCCACCAACGACAACACGACCGTGACAGCGACCGCATCACCGGCCGCCTCGACGAACACCGAAAACCCCCACCACGCGAATGACACCGCGCGGGCGCGTGGGGGGCGGTATCGAGCCGCCGAAGCCGATGGTCGGGTGTGAGCAGCCGGGCGGCCATCCCGACTGCGACCACCGACGTGGTGGTGGCGACGGATCCGAGCACGAGGTACATCACCGCAACCTGCACGCGCACGGCGTCGACTGGGCGAACGCCCGCGAGGATGAGCCCGACCATCGCGCCGGGCAGGAACACGATGCCGGTCGCCTTCGTCGTCTCGATCTGGGGGATCAGCGCGGTGCGCACGGCGTGGCGCAAGAACGGCTCGATCGCCCGCCGTCCGGTGAGCCCCAGCGCAAGCCGCGCCTCGATCTGTTCACGCTGATCGGTCGCCTCGCCCACAATCCGGCGGGCCACGAGCACGGTGGCCGCGAGCGAATTGCCGATCACCATGCCGGCGAGCGGCACGACGGTTCGACCCTCGGTCGCCACGACGCCCAATCCGAGCAGGACTCCCAGGCTCACCGCGGCCGCCGCGGTGTACGCGGCCGCCGCGAGGCCGAGCAGACCTGGCACCTCCGGTGCTCGGCGGGTGGTCGTCCATGCTGCGAACGCGACCATGGCCACGACCCACGCCCACGACCACCAGATGGATCGCCGTTCGTCGATCACCAGCTCCAGCGCGCCGCCCACGGCGAGCAGCTGGACGAGCGCTCGGGCGGCGGCCCAGACGATCTGGCGGCTCAGGCCGAGACGGCGCCACGCGGAGATCGCCAGCGCGGCGACGACGAGCAGCCCCGACGCTGCCAGCCCCCAGAGCGAGATGCTCGCTGCCGTCATTCGCTTCGGCCGATGACTCGCCCGGATGCAACCTCGACGGCCTCGTCCGCGATCCGCTCGACCTGGGCTCGGTCGTGGCTGACCCAGATCACCGAGATGCCGTCGCTGTCGACGAGCGTTCGCGCCAAGTCCTCGATGCGAAGCGCGTTCTCGTGGTCGAGCGCGGAGGTCGGCTCATCCATCAGCACCACCTGCGGTCGGGTCGCGAGCGTTCGGGCCAGGCACATCCGCTGCGCCTCGCCACCCGAAAGTGTCGTCGCGGTCTGCTCGACGACATCGGCGGAGAGACCGACGCGTGCGCACCATGCCACCGCCGACGTTGCGTCGATCGTCGGGTCGGCGACGCGCAGGTTGTCGAGCACGGAGCCGTCGAAGGGGGTGGGGCGTTGGAACACCATGCCGACGCGCCGACGCAGCTGGACCGGATCGAGTTGGGCGACGTCGTCGCCGCGGAAGCGGATCCGCCCGTCGGTGGGCACCTCGAGCCGGTTGCACAGCCGGAGCAGCGTCGACTTGCCCGAGCCGGACGCGCCGACGAGCGCTATCAGGCGCCGCTGTGGCAATACGAGATCGACGGCGTCGAGCGCCACCCGGTCGCCGAAGCGAACGGTCACACCCGCGAATTCGAACAGTGCGTCCGCCGGGGTCACGCCCCGGCCTGCACCACCGTCGGCTCGATTCGAACGGGGAAGTTCACCGAGCTGCCGATGTAGCACCCCTGATGCGCGGCGGCATGGAGCTCGAGAGCGGTCTGGGGGTCGCCCGCCGAGATGGTGACCTCGGGCCGCAGCACGATCTCGGTGAAGTGGCCGCCGGCGGCTCCTTCCACACCGAGCGTTCCGCTCGCCGCGTCGCGATAGCTCTCGACGACCACACCGTTGCGCGAGCACTGGAACAGGTACGTCAGCAGGTGGCATTGGCTGACCGCGGCCACGAGCAGTTCCTCGGGCGGCCAGGCCGTCGGGTCTCCTCCGAACTCGGGTGGTGCCGAGCCGGGGATCGTCGCCTTCGATCCGGCGGCGATCTCGTTGTCGCGTCCGTAGGTGCGAGCGCTGGTGCCGGTGCCGTCGTTGCCGGTCCAGGTCACGACGGTGTGGTAGTCGAAGTTCTTCATCGGGTGCAGTCTCGCGTGCCGGTCAGGTGAAGATGATCTGGCCGCCGGCGGCCTTCTCGTAGAACTCGCCCACGGTGATCACGTCCTCGACCTGTTCGACGAGATCATCCTTGCTCAGCTTGAACATGTCCATGGCGAGCTGGCACGCGTAGATCCCGGCGCCGGTGTCGGCGATGAACTCGATGAACTCGGGGATCGACGGGATGTCGAGCTCGGTCATCTGCTTCTCCATCATGTGAGTCGCAATTGCCGACATGCCGGGCAGTCCGCCGAGCATGGTCGCCATGTGCATTCCGGGGTTCCCCACCGTGGCGGCCTTGATGTGCTCGTGGCGTTTGCGGTGGATCGCGTCGAGACCGAAGAACGTGAAGAACAGGTTGGCCTCGATCCCTTCGGCTCGGGCCCCGTTGGCCATGATCAGCCCGGGGTAGATGCCTTCGAGCGAGCCCTTCGAGATGATGATCGAGACCTTCTCGATCGCGTTGTCGGACATGTCATTCCTTTCGGTGGTGGAGGAGGGGTGGTGGTGGTCAGATGCAGCCGCGCGGCTTGGGGATTCCGGCGATGCGGGCGGCGATCTTGGCGGGGCCCTTCGGGAAGAGCTGGTACAGCTCCTTCACGCTCACGCCGGAGGTCTTGCCCAGCACGCGCACCGTCGGCCCCGTGCCCTTCTCGGCGTACTCGGAGCGCATGAATCGGATGACGGTCCAGTGCTGGTCGGTCAGCGCGTCGATGCCCTCTTCGGCTGCGAGCGCGGGCGCCATGTCTTCGGTCCAGGCCTCGGGGTCGACGAAGAAGCCCTCGTCGTTCACCTCGATGTCATGGCCGGCAACGGTCTTGGTGGTCATGAGGATTCCTTTCCAGCGGTGGGCATGGCCGAGCCCAGCCCGGGGATGTCGCGGCCGGGCAGCAGCACGTGCCAGTAGAACCACTGGAACATGAGCTTCCCGAGGTGGTTGAGCTTCGATTCGGCCAGCAGGGGCGCGCCGATCTTGCCGGGGAAGTGACCGGGCAGCGGCTCGGTGTCGTAGTTGAAGTCGATCAGCATCGCCTTGTCGAACCCGGTCTCGATGAAGCAGTTCGCGTGGCCGTCGAAGAGCGCCCGAAGCTCGTGCCCTTCGAGGAATGCAACCACGTTGTCGACCAGCACCTCGCCCTCGAAGTGCGTGACCGAGCCGGCCTTCGACGCCGGGACGCTGGTCGCGTCGCCGATCGCGAACACGTTCGGCGCCGCGCTCGACTGGAGCGTCTGCTGGTCGACGGTGACGAAGTCGAGGTCGTCGCCGAGGCCCGGCGACCGGCCGACGAAGGGTGCGCCGCCGT
Source organism: Actinomycetota bacterium (assembly GCA_016703525.1). Taxonomy (GTDB): domain Bacteria; phylum Actinomycetota; class Acidimicrobiia; order Acidimicrobiales; family Microtrichaceae; genus JADJBW01. The sequence goes on from JADJBW010000001.1 coordinate 364,498, forward strand.
GGAGCGGGATCACGACGGCGAGGTCGAAGTCGACGGTGCGCTCGTCCCAGCTCTCGATCCGAGGGTGGCCTTCGTCGGTGTCGCCGTGCACGGTCCCGGTGTTGAACTCGGTGACGAGCTCGATGCCCTTGTCGGCGAGCATCGACGAGAGGCGCGTCGATGCCGTGGGCTTGGTGAACGCACCGTCGAGCGGCGTGACGTAGGTGATCTTTACGTCGTCGCGGCGACCGCGTTCGGTGAAGAACCAGTCGGCGAGGAAGCAGAACTCCAACGGCGCGACGGGGCACTTGATCGGAAGGTCGACCACGTTGACGACGAGTTCGCCGCCCTCGAACGACTCGAGTGCCTCGGCCAACCGTGTGGCGCCGTCGAGGTCGTAGAAGGTGAAGACCCGCTCGTTCCAACCGGGACCGGTGAGACCCTCGGTCTCGCCGGGCAGCAGCACTGCGCCCGTGGCGACGATGAGGACGTCGTAGTGCAGCGTGGAGCCGTCGGCCAGGTGCACGGTGTTGTCGCCGGTCTCCACCCGGTCGACCGCCTGCTGTAGGTAGTTGATTCCGCGGTGGAGTTGCCGGTGCCGCGGCTTGACGATGTCGAGCGGATCGGCGAGCCCGAAGGGCACGAACAGCAACCCCGGCTGGTAGACGTGCTGGTCGTCCTGGTCGACGACGGTGATGGTGGCACGGTGCTCGGGAAGCCGCGAACGGAGCCGGTTCGCGGTAAGCGTGCCGCCGGTTCCGGCGCCGAGGATGACGATGTGTTGGTGGCCGGTATCCACAGGAGATCACCCCGATCTGTGACGCTGTGCAGCGGGCGGGCGGTTGCGCCCACTCCTGTGACCAGTGAACGCCCGGGTTCGGTCGAGGAGAACGGACCAACGTCCCGATCCAAAAAGTTGATTGCAACATTGTTAGGTTTTCTGCATACTGAAGTCATCCCCCGCTTGCTGAAGCCAAGGAGCCTCGCCCATGAGCCTCGATCCGAACACCTGGACGCTCAAGACCCAGGACGCCGTGAACACTGCGATCGAGTCCGCTCGCGGCACGTCGAATCCCGAAGTGACCCCCGACCACCTGCTCGCGGCGTTGCTCGGCCAGGAGGACGGTGTCGTGCTCCCGGTTCTCCGCAAGATCGGTCTGAACCCGCTCTCGCTGCGCAACCGCTGTGAGGAGGCGCTGGCTCGGTTGCCCAAGGCGTACGGCGGTGAGACCCGGCTCGGCCGCGAGACCACTGACCTGTTCGAGATCGCCACACGGCAGCGCACCGAGCTCCACGACGACTACCTGTCGACCGAGCATCTCCTGCTCGCGCTGACCGAGGCCGACGCGTCGCGTGGGCCCGCAGAACGGCGGCTCGAGGGCGTGACCCGCGAGCAGGTGCTCGCCGCGCTCGCCGAGGTGCGCGGTTCGCATCGGGTCACCTCGCAGAACCCCGAAGAGCAATACCAGTCTCTCGAGAAGTACGGGCGCGACCTGACCGATGCGGCTCGACGCGGCAAGCTCGACCCGGTCATCGGCCGCGACGAGGAGATTCGCCGCGTCGTGCAGGTGCTCAGCCGGCGCACCAAGAACAACCCCGTGCTCATCGGCGAGCCGGGCGTCGGCAAGACCGCGGTGGTCGAGGGCCTCGCCCAGCGCATCGTCGAGGGCGATGTTCCGTCCTCGCTGCGCGACAAGCGCCTGATCGCCCTCGACCTCGCGGCGATGGTCGCGGGGGCGAAGTACCGCGGCGAGTTCGAGGAACGCCTCAAGGCCGTGCTGAAGGAGATCACCGACTCCGACGGCGAGGTCATCACCTTCATCGACGAGATGCACACGGTGGTGGGCGCTGGCGGCGGGTCGGAAGGCGCGATGGACGCGGGCAACATGCTGAAGCCGATGTTGGCCCGCGGTGAGCTGCGCATGGTCGGCGCCACGACGCTCGACGAGTTCCGCAAGCACATCGAGAAGGACCCGGCGCTGGAGCGGCGCTTCCAGCAGGTCTATGTGGGGGAGCCGTCGGTCGAGGCGTCGATCGCGATCCTTCGTGGCCTCAAGGAGCGCTACGAGGTGCACCACGGCGTGCGCATCCAAGACGGCGCGCTCGTGGCCGCGGCGGTGCTGAGCGACCGCTATCTCACGGGGCGGTTCCTGCCCGACAAGGCCATCGACCTCATGGACGAAGCCGCGAGCTCGCTGCGCATCGAGATCGACTCGGTGCCGACCGAGATCGACGTGGTGGAGCGTCGGATCCGCGGGCTCGAGATCGAGCGGGTCGCGCTCGCGAAGGAAGACGACTCGGTGTCGACGGAGCGCCTCGCCTCGCTCGACGAGGAGCTCGCGAACCTGCGCGAGCAGGCCGACTCGATGCGGGCCCATTGGCAGGGCGAGAAGGACGCGATCGCGGCGATTCAGGAGCTGAAGGAGCGCCTCGAAACGCTGCGGGCCGAGGCCGAGCGGTGCGAACGCGACGGCGAACTCACCCGCGCCTCCGAGATCCGCTACGGCCACCTGCCCGTGGTCGAACGCGAGGTCGAGGCGGCGACGGCACAGCTCGCCGAGTTGCAGGCCGACTCGCGGATGCTCAAGGAGGAGGTCGACGAGGCGGACATCGCGAAGGTGGTCGGCCGGTGGACCGGCATCCCGGTGAGTCGACTGATGGAGGGTGAGGTCGGCAAGCTCGTCCGCCTCGAGGACGTGCTGCACGAGCGGGTGATCGGCCAGGACGACGCGGTCAGGGTGGTGGCGAACGCGATCCGGCGCAGCCGCGCCGGGCTCAGCGACCCGCATCGGCCCATCGGCTCGTTCCTGTTTCTCGGCCCGACCGGCGTCGGCAAGACCGAGTTGGCCCGCACCCTCGCGGAGTTCCTCTTCGACGACGAGCGGGCGATGGTGCGCATCGACATGAGCGAGTACATGGAGAAGCACTCCGTGTCGCGCCTCATCGGGGCGCCCCCCGGCTATGTCGGATACGACGAGGGTGGTCAGCTCACCGAGGCGGTGCGCCGCCGCCCGTACGCCGTCGTGCTGCTCGACGAGGTCGAGAAGGCGCACCCGGACGTGTTCAACGTGCTGCTGCAACTGCTCGACGACGGCCGCCTGACCGACGGTCAGGGGCGGACGGTCGACTTCACGAACGTCGTGCTCATCATGACGTCGAACCTGTCCGGCGAGCCGAAGGACTTCTTCCGTCCCGAGTTCATCAACCGCCTCGATGACATCGTGCGGTTCCGTTCGCTCACCGAGGGCGATCTGGCCTTCATCGTCGACATCCAGCTCGAAGCGCTGCGGGAGCGCCTGGTCGACCGCCGGATCGTGCTGGTCGTCACCGACGCAGCGCGGGCGAAGCTCGCGTCAACCGGCTAGGACCCGCAGTTCGGGGCGCGGCCGCTCAAGCGGCTGATCCAGCGTGAGATCGGTGATCGCCTCGCGATCGCGTTGCTCGAGGGCAAGGTGGCGGAGGGTTCGACGGTCACCGTCGACGTGGAGGGCGACGAGTTCACGGTCGTCTGACGGCGGGGTCTCGACCAGGCGGAGCGGCGCGGGCGTTCGGGTGACCGTCGCCCGCGCCCCTGCGAAGGCTGCGAACCGATCGAGCAGGTGGCCGATGGTCGCCGGATGGCCACCGATCACGAGGCGAACATCGAGCGGCGTTGCTGGGCGCATGGCGGGGTGGAGCCACGGTGCGTCGACCTCGCCGCCGACCCGCGCGATCTCACGGACCAGCAGGTCGAGCAACGTTGCGTCGCCCGAGTACGTCACGTCCACCTGTTGCCAACGTTTCACCACGGCGGTCTCCCCTCGTCGTTGGGCGCCATTCAAGCCACGTGCGAGTGTCATCGTCATTGGGCAATGCCACACAGCGTGAGCAAGTCGTTCCGGTGTTCTGGCCGATCCTCGTAGCTCCCCGGAGATCTCGCGCACCACCGCGTCGGGGATGGTTGAATGCAGCGCGTGCAGGGCGATGTTCGGCTGATTCGTTCGATCACCGACGACGAGGTTGCGACCTTCTGGCGTGACGGGGTCGTGGCACTGCGCGGCGCGCTCGACCCGGTCGGCGTCACGGCGATGGCCTCGGCCGTGGACGAGGCGATGCATGGGCGGGAGTCGGCCGACATGACCGAGATGGCCGGCTCGCTCGATCCGTCCGGCCCGTCAGCCGGCCGCGGCCGATTCCGATCGGGGATCGACCACTGGCGGACACGGGACGCGTTCGCCCGCTTCGCCGGGGTCGGTGCCAGTTCGGGCGTCGCGGAGGCGGTCGCGGCGCTGTTCGGCGGCGCACGGCTGCGACTCGTGGAGGACTCGGTGCTCGTGAAGGAGCCCGACACGACGGAAGTGACGGCGTGGCATCAGGACGCGAGCTACTTCAACGTCGACGGTGAACACCTCGCGACCACCTGGGTGCCACTCGATCCGGCCGAACTCGCCACCGGCGCGATGCGGTTCGTCGTGGGTTCGCACCGCAGTGGCGAGGTGTACCGACCGAACCTGTTCGTGACCGACGAGCCGATTCCGGGAACGGCGGGTGAGTCGGTGCCCGACATCGACGCCGATCCGGCTCGGTTCGCGATCGTTTCGTTCGCGCTCGAGGTCGGCGATCTGACGGTTCACCACGCCCGGACGCTCCACGCTGCCGGCCCGAACCGTCACCCGACGCTCGCTCGCCGTGCCATCTCGATCCGCTACGCGGGAGACGACGTGGTGATTCACCATCGACCGGGCACCGTCGCGAAGCCGTGGCAGATCGGCGTCGCCGATGGGGCCGCTCTGGGCGGGGAGCACCCGGTGGTGTGGCCTCCCTCTGCGGCCATCCGCGCCTAGCCTGAGACGGTGGAACTCACGACGGTCACGACCGATTCGGCGGTGTTCCATGACGGCACCGACGTGATCGTTCGCGACGGCCTGCAGCCCGATACCGAGGTGGAGGCGTTCGGCGCCGAATTCCGCACGCTGCCGCGCCGCGGCGAGTTGCTGTGCCGTTTCGCCACGGTCAACGACGTGCACTTCGGCGAGACCGTGTGCGGGCTCATTCAGGGCTCCGACGTGGGGCCCGTGCTCAGCGTCGGACCCGACGACGATCCGTACCCCGAGGTGATGAACCGGGGTGCGGTGAGCGAGATCGTTGCCGCCGACCCGGCGCTCGTCGTGGCAAAGGGCGACCTGACGTCATCGGGGCGCACCGAGGAGTACGAGCGGTTCCTCGAGGTGTACGGGGTGTTCGGCGACCGGCTGGTGCACGTGCGCGGCAACCACGACAGCTATCACCACGGCGAGTTCGCCGCCTTTGCGACCCAGGAGGTCGAACTGCCCGGGGTTCGGATCGCCGTGCTCGACACGGCACGCGACGGGCGCGCCAACGGCGACCTCTCGGCGGACCAGGTGGAGTGGCTCGACGAGGTCGCGGCGCGCAGTGACGAGCCGGTGTTGGTGTTCGGACACCATCACGTGTGGGACCCCGACGTCGACCCGCGGTCCGACGGGTTCTTCGGCCTCGTCCCCGAGGCGTCGGAGGCGCTCGCTGCGGTCGCGGGTCGGCGGCGGTCGATCCGCGGCTATTTCGCCGGGCATACACATCGCAATCGTCGCATTCGCCTTGCCGCCGCACCCGGCGTCGAGTTCGTGGAGGTCGCGTGCGTCAAGGACTACCCCGGCACGTGGGCGCTCTACGAGGTGTACGAGGGCGCGATCTTGCAGATCCACCGCCGGATCAGCACCCCCGAGGCGCTGGCGTGGAGTGAGAAGACCCGCGAGATGTATGACGGCGCCTACGCCTGGTACGCGTTCGGAGATCTCGACGAGCGTTGCTTCGCCATCCCGACCGCGTAGCGCCGTGTCTGCAGGCGCTCGGATCGAGGGGTCAGTCGGCGGTCGCGACCTCGATGCGATCCTGCTTCCATTCCCGCGCCGCATCGAGTGCGAGCGAGGCCTGGTCGAGCAGCTCGTCGGTCGAGAACGCGTGCGCCGGATAGCAGGCGACGCCGGCCCACATGGTGTGGTGGCCGTGGCGGCTGGTCAGGTTCCGGCGAATACGCTCGACGGTCCACACCGCGCCGTTCTCCGGGGTGTCTTCGAGGATGAGCGCGAAGCAGCCGTCGGTCATGCGGCACGCGGTGTCGGCGTCGCGCAGAGTCTGGCGGATCGCGCCGGTGACCTTGGTCGGTTCCGCGCCCTTGGCGCCCGGGGTTCCGGCGCCCTCGGTCACCTGCAACAAGGCGACGGCGACCGGACGCAGATGCCGCCGTGCCGAGGCGATTCGAGCCTCGAGCGCGACCCGGAAGTAGGCCTCGCTGAAGAGGTTCGTCTCGGGATCGGACAACACCTTGGTGTCGGCGCCGTTGGATGCTGCGGACGCGATCGGCGTGGCGGTCTCGTTGAGCTTGCGGTCGAAGCTGCCTGCGGGAGGCTGACTCGCCATGTACTCGGCGAGCATCTGGCGGGTCGAGTCGTGCTGACGGCGCTCCTCGTCGAGGTCGACCCGCATGCGGGCCAGCTCGGCGACAGCGGTCTGCGCGGTGGTCTGGTCGTCGGGCGTCGCTTCGTCGCTCGAACGATCGACCGAGGCCATGCCGGCGACCAGTGCGCCCGCCCCGGCGATCGCTGCAGGCCAGGTGGTTCCGGAGGCGATCGCGGCGGCGCCCGCGCCGGTGCCCACGATGCCCGCGGTCACGCCGATCAGGCCTCGCGGGGAGAACATGCCGGCGGCTTTGCCAGGTGTCTGTCGGGATGCCACGTCACTCCATCGGCGTCCGGTGTGGGAACTGAAACAATCGTTCCTCAAATCGGGCCCCGGCGCCACCATTGCTTGCGTGACGCTCACCACTCAGGGCAGTCGCGCGCCACGAGCCGCCGGTCGCCACGTCAGTCGGAGCGCCCTGCCAGCGCCAGGTCGGTGAGCTCGCCGATGATTCGACCGAGCTCGAAATCCTTCGGCGTGTATACCGCCGCAACCCCGCGAGCGAGCAGCGTCGGCCGGTCGTCCTCGGGGATGATCCCGCCGACCACGACCGGGCAGTCGAGGCCCGCCTCGCGCACGAGCCGCACGACCTCGGGCACCAACTCGAGGTGGCTGCCGGACAGGATCGACAATCCGATGATGTCGACGTCCTCGTCGAGCGCCGCCGCGGCGATCTGCTCGGGAGTGAGGCGAATGCCCTGGTAGATGACCTCGAGCCCGGCGTCGCGAGCTGCGACGGCGATCTGCTCGGCGCCGTTGGAGTGCCCGTCGAGCCCCGGCTTCGCCACCAGTACCCGGGGTGGGCCGCCGGCGACGTCGCGAACCCGATCGGCAATGGCGCGCAGCGCATCCGACCCACCGCCGGCACCCGCTGCGGCGGCAACGCCGGTGGGGGCGCGGTACTCGCCGAACACCTCGCGCAGCGCCGCTGCCCACTCGCCGGTCGTGCCGCCGGCGTGGGCGAGCGCGATGGTGGGCGTCATGATGTTCTCGTCGGTGCGCGCCACCCGCGTCAGCTCGGCGAGCGCCGCGTCCACGGCGTGCTGGTCGCGTTCGGAGCGCCACGCGGTCAGCTCCTCGATCGCCTGCTCCTGCACGGCCGGGTCGACCTTCAAGATGTTGTCGTCGCCGCCGAGCGGCGAAGCCTCGGTCTCGGTGAACCCGTTCACGCCGATGACCATCTGGTCGCCCGCCTCGATGCGGCGCATCCGCTCGGTGTGGCTGCGCACGAGCCGGCCCTTCATCTCCTCGATCGCCTCGAAGGCGCCACCGAGTTCCAGGATCTCGTCGAGCTCGGCCTGCGCCGCATCGACGAGTTCGGCCGTGCGCCGCTCGATCACATGGGAGCCGTCGAAGATGTCCTCGTACTCGAGCAGGTCCGTTTCGTAGGCGAGCACCTGCTGCATCCGCAGCGACCATTGCTGATCCCACGGGCGGGGCAGGCCGAGGGCCTCGTTCCACGCCGGGAGCTGCAGCGATCGCGCGCGAGCGTTGCGCGACAGCGTCACCCCGAGTGCTTCGAGCACGATGCGCTGGATGTTGTTCTCCGGCTGGGCCTCGGTGAGTCCGAGCGAGTTGACCTGCACGCCGTAGCGGAAGCGCCGTGCCTTCGGGTCGGTCACGCCGTAGCGCTCCTCGGTCAGGCGATCCCACATCTGGGTGAACGCGCGCATCTTGCACGTCTCCTCGACGAACCGGATGCCGGCGTTCACGAAGAACGACACCGACGCGACCACGGCCGTCATGCGGTCGGGGTCGACCTGGCCCGATTCGCGCACCGCGTCGAGCACCCCGATGGCGCACGCGAGCGAGTAGGCGATCTCCTGCTCGGGCGTCGCCCCCGCCTCCTGCAGGTGGTACGAGCACACGTTCATGGGGTTCCACAGCGGCACGTTGCGGTTGCAGTAGGCGAACATGTCGACGATCAGCCGTCGGCTGGCGGCCGGCGGAAAGATGTAGGTGCCCCGCGACAGGTATTCCTTCACGATGTCGTTCTGCGTGGTGCCGCGCAGCGCCGTCGACTCGACGCCATGGTCCTCGGCGTTCGCGACGTACAACGCGAGCAGCCACGCCGCCGTCGCGTTGATGGTCATCGACGTGTTCATCTCGCCTTGGGGGATGCCGTCGAGCAGCGTGCGCATGTGGCCCAGGTGCGCCACCGGCACGCCCACCTTGCCCACCTCGCCCCTCGCCATGATGTGGTCGGAGTCGTAGCCGGTCTGGGTCGGGAGGTCGAACGCGATCGACAGGCCGGTCTGCCCCTTGGCCAGGTTCTTGCGGTACAGCTCGTTCGACGCTCGCGCCGTCGAGTGGCCGGAGTAGGTCCGCATCAGCCAGGGGCGGTCGCGGCGGGTCGCGGCGGTGGAGCGCGTCGAATCGGTCATCCCGCCATTTTCGCCCGCGGGTCGGGAACAGAGCGAACGCGCCGACGGCCCGACCGCGGGTCGGACCGACGACGACATCAAGGGGAGACATTCCAGGGCTTGAACCGGGGACGGAGCGGAGGTCACTGACGCCAGCACCCTGGAAAGCGCTGGAGGCGATGCGTTGGAGGGAGAGTTGTGTCCCCCGCCCCGAATCCCGGCTGGTGTCAGCGGGGCGATATCCGCTGACAGAAGTAGTATCGACGCGCCCCCACCAGACCTTGAGCGCGAATTTCTGAAGATCTTCTTCGGGCTCGTGCGGCGGCCGGCGGGCGTTCGTCGACAACCCCGGATGGAGCGATGCGTGCTGGCTGACGAGACGTTGTTTCTCGGCAAGGACCTGTTGCCGTGGCTGCTGCTCGCAATCGGCGGGGCGCTGTTGGTGGCCAACCTGGCGGCCTATCTGCGCCCGCCGCTGGTCGATCCTCGTCGCCCCGACGGGGCGCGACGTGAGCGTCCGCCGCTCGGACGGGTGGTGCCGCTCAGCCTGGTCGGGGCGTTCGTGTCGGCATGGGCGATCGCCTCACTCGTCCGCTGACGGTTCGCTCGTCCGCTGACGGCTCACCGACTCGGCCCGACTCCGTTCGGTTCGTCCGAGTGCCTCGACCCGCCCGGCCAACTCGGTGAGCAGCGCCCGATCCTCGGCTGCGAGGTAGCGGTACGCTCCGCGTGCCTTGCGCAGCAGACCGAACGCGGCCGCTCGCCCGGCCGACGGACTCGTCCACGGGTTGTCGACTGTCGACGGGAAGTCGAGGCGGCGCGCGCCGCGGGCGAAGCGGGTCCAGCGCAGGATCTTCTCGAAGTTGTCCTTCGCCGCCTGCGCGGGGTCGAGCCGCCGAGGCAGACCGGCGAACAGCGCCTCGGGCTCGTACAGCTCGGGGTAGAAGTTCTCGAAGCTGTAGCGGGCGGGCCGGACCCACCAGGGCCACTCGGCTCCGAACTGCGGCCAGCACATCGTCTCGAACGGTCGCGCCGGCGCGAGGCGGTCGGGGTGCCGCACGGCGGCGACGTTGAAGTAGAGCGCCCACTCGCACACGAGCACGTCGTCGGTGACGGTGTGGAACTCGCCGAAGGCCTCGGTCCACCACTCGCGTCGCATCAGCTGCGGCATGTGGGCGCCGTAGCCGAGCGTCGGGTAGCCGAGGTACGACAACGCCTCGCGGGTCACGTGTTGCGCGTGATCGAAGTCGGTTTCGTCGCCCGGCCAGTGCCCGAGGTCGTAGCTGTAGTAGCCGATGTCGATCCCGTCCGCATGGAAGAACTCCGGCGAGATCGGGCGGATCGGCCGGTAGTCGTCGTCGGAGAGCACGAACAGGTCGTCAACGATGTCGGTCTCGAGCAGCGCCTTGCGGAGCGTGACGTTGCGCCGCACGTGGTCGAGGTCGCGGAGCCGCGCGGACGTGAGACCGGTGAGCTCCTCGTCGAATGCGAGGTGCACGCGATCGTCGGAGCGGAACTGTTCGGCGCGCCGCGCCGGGGTGACGACGACGGCGCGCTCGATCCACGGCATGAAATGCCGGACGTGGTCCCACGTTTCCTGGAGGATCTGTGGCCGGTCGCTCAGGTAGACGATCTGCATGGGCGGGCTCACGCTATCGCCGGCCGACCGTCGCGGTGACGCTCAGTGCAGTTCACGCCCGGTGAGCTCGCCCACCCGGATACGGACCCAATGCACGCGCAGCTCCGGTCGCGACCACGGCCGCACGCCGAGTGTGTTGAGCGCGGCGACCTCGTCCTCGTCGATGACTTCCTCGGCCGAGCCCTTCGCCACGACGCTCCAGCCGCTGCGGCTCGCGTCGTCCCACGCGTCGACTTCGAAGCACACGGGGCGGGCACGCACCGCAGCCGACAGCTTGCCGCCCTGTGCGGTCCGAAACACGATCGTGCGCTCATGCCACGCGTAGTTCACCGGCAGGATCACCGGCTCCCCGGCCTCGAGGAAGCCGAGCCGGCCGATCGGCGCCGAGCGCAGGCGCTCGATGCACTGGTCGACGCTGAGGACCTCAAGTCCGGCCCAGTCGACCGAATTGTCGAAGATGTCGGGCATGGCGACTCCTTCACTGCGGGCCCGCGTTCACCGTGCTCGCGGGATCCGTGCCGTCATCGTGCCGCTTGCGGCGCCGCGATGCCAGGGCACTTGGTCCCGCGAGTCGGCGTGCGGCCTGAGCCGCCGCTCAGCCGATCGCCGATTTCGGTTTGCCGTCGCGCGACAATTCCCACGACTCCGTCAGGCACCTACACGAACTCGAGTTCGGCCGCCGTCGGGACAACGTCGGGACCGAATAGAGGGAGCGAGCGATGCGTGCACGAATCGGACGAGGCCGGGCAGCAATCGCCAGTCTGGCGATCCTTGCGTTTGCGTCGGGGTGTGGCGATGCCGACACGGCATCGGGGGCATCCGACGACGAGGTCGAGGCCTGGCTCAAGAAGTCACCGACCGACGCGATGCTGGAGTCGCCCGTTGCGAAGGCGATCGGTGCCGACGACACGGGCGCACTGGCAGCAACGGCGCGCGAGCAGGGCAAGAAGCAGCAACAGCAGGTCGCCGACTGCATGCGCGAGCAGGGCTTCGAGTACATCCCGAACGACGCGGGCTCCATGGTCGACCTAGGAAGCGAGGAGTTCGATCCCTACGGCGGCCTCGACCGGAAGGCCTACGCCGCGAAGTGGGGCTACGGGATCGCCACGGTCTACGACTCGAAGGGCGAGATGCTCGACGATGCGCCGGGAAACCTCAGCGACAGCGGCGATCCCGAGGGCGACGCTGCCGTCGACCCGAATCAGAAGATCGTCGAAGCGATGTCGCCCGACGAACAGGCCGCCTACCAGAAGGCGCTGTACGGCGACATGATGAGCGCGGTGGGCGACGGGTCCGATTCGGGCCAGTCCGACAGCGGTAGCGAGGTGGACGGCGGTAGCGAGGTCGACGGCGGATCCGAGGTGGACGGAACCATCCCGGTCGACGGAAGCGGCGAGGGTGAGATACCCGACTTCTCCAAGATGGGCTGCACGGGTTCGTCGTTCGACGAGACGTTCGACGGCGCGTTCGACGAAGGCGCCATGGAGGAGCTCGACAAGGCCCAGCAGGAGCTGACCAAGCGGATCGAGGCCGACAAGCGGGTGAAGGCCGCAGCCCGCGAGTTCCGAGCATGCATGAAAGAGGCCGGCTATCCCGAGGTCACGCGCCCCGCCGACGACTTCGTGCTCTCCGGATCCGAACAGAACCCTTCCGGGAAGTCCGGCCGCGACATCATCCAGGAGCGGCTCGACAATGACGTGTTCGGCTTCACCGACGGCGGCGGGCCGGGCGTCACTGCGCTCGAGTCCGACGGCAGCGAGGTCGGCGGCAGTGACGCCGGTGGCAGCGAGGTCGGTGGCGACACTCCCTCCGGCGACGATGACTCGGGCGCCTTCGAACAGCAGGTCGACGCGAAGGAGCTGGCCAAGCTGAAGAAGGACGAGCTGGCGCTTGCGAATGCGGAACTCCCGTGCCTGGGCCGATACGAGATCGCCTACACCTCGGTGCGCTTCGAGGCCGAGGAGCGCTTCCTCAAGGAGCACCCGGAGATGGTCGCTTCCATGAAGAAGGTGTTCGGCGGGTGAAACGCTCCGTTGCGGTCGCGACGGTGATCGGCGTCGCGGCCGTTTCCGGTGGCTCCGCATGGATCGCCGCCTCGCAGATCACCTCTCCGGACGATGCCAAGCGCGCGGCCAGGGCACCGAAGGCGTCGTTGGTGACGGTGCCGGTGGAGAAGCGAGCGCTCTCGGCGAACCTCGTGTTGCGAGGCTCGCTCAGCTTCGACGAGGCGACGACGATCCAGGTGCCATCCGGTGGTCAGGACGCCGGCACGCGTGTGATCACGAAGGATCCACCCGCGCTCGGCACCGATGTCGTCGAAGGCCAATCGATCGCCGAGATCTCGGGCCGGCCGCTGTTCGTGCTCCAGGGCACCCTGCCCGTGTTCCGCGATCTCCGGCCGGGCAGCACGGGCGACGACGTGACCCAGCTGGAGGAGTCGCTGGCGCGTCTCGGTCACGATCCGGGACCGGTCGACGGAACCTACGACGCGGCCACCGAGGCGGCGGTCGATGCGTTGTACTCGGCCGCCGGGTACACGCAGCGAGAGCCGACGGCCGCCGAACGCGATCGCATCGAAGGCGCTCGGACGGCACTGACCTCTGCGCAGAGCGAGCTGACCGCGGCGCGAGCCGCGCTCCAGGGAGCCACGAGTGCCGCCTCGAGCGAGCTCGTCCGTTTGGAAACCGAACTCGAGGCAGCGCGTCGCGCCGTCACGACCACTCGCCAGGCACAGTCCGCCGCGCGGGCTGCGGTCGACCCGGGCACGGCGCTCGCGCGTCAGGAACTCGCCACGGCCACAAGCGTCCGCGACGTTGCGAACGCCTTCGTCGCGGCGGCATCGGCCCCAGGGGCGATCAACCCGGACACGGGGGAGGCGTACACCGCGGCCGAGATCGCCGGGCTCCGCGCGGCGGTCAACGACGCGCAGGAGGTCGTGGACGAGAAGGCCCGCGCTGTCGGCGAGACCGCCAAGGAGTTGACCGATGCGGCGACGGCGGCCGACGAGGCAGCCTCCGCGGCCGACGGCGCCGTCCGCGTCGCGAGCGCAGCGCTCGCCGAGGCGCGTCGCGGCCGGGGCGAGGCCGAGCGCAGCGCTGTCACGGCGGCCGAGCAGGGCGTCGCGTCGGCCATGAAGGAACTTGCCGGGGCGGAATCGGTGTCGGCGGGGCTGTTGCAGTCGGAGGCTGTGTTCCTGCGAAGCCTGCCAAGGCGCGTCGGGTCGGTCTCGTTGCACCGGGGTGACGTCGCCACCGGCGAACTCGTGCAGGTGAGCGGATCGAACCTGGCCGTGCGCACCTCGGTCACCGCCGCCGACCGTTCGCTCGTGAAGCCGGGAACGAAGGTGACGATCGCCGAATCCGATCTGGACCTGCGCTTCGACGGGGTCGTTGCCAAGGTTGCCGATCAGCCCGACGGGGGCACGTCGAACGACTCTGCCGAAGGCTCCGGATCGGGCGACGGCCAGAACGGTTCGGGGAGCGGCGGCGATCGATCCTCCGGTCGCTTCGCCGTGGAGATCGCTCCCGGTGAACTCCCGAGCGAGGTCGACCTGCCGACGCTCGAAGGACTGAACTTCCGCGTGACGATCCCGGTGAAGAGCACCGAGGGCAAGGTGCTGGCCGTCCCGGCCGCAGCGCTGTCGGCAACCGGGGATGATCGGGTCCGTGTCGAGGTCGCGATCTCGGGCTCGCGCACCGAGTTCGTCGACGTGCGCAAGGGCCTCGCGGCACAGGGCTTCGTGGAGGTCTCGTCGTTGAAAGCCGGACGGCTCAAGGAGGGCGACGAGGTGGTGGTCGGTCGGTGAGCGACTCCGGCGCCGTGCCTCCGGTACTCGACCTGCGTGGTGTCACCCGCGTGTTCGGTACGACCACGCCGATCGAAGCGCTGCGTCGTGTCGATCTGCGCGTGGGCCCGGGCGAGTACGTGTCGATCACGGGACCTTCGGGTTCGGGGAAGTCGACGCTGCTGAACATCTTGGGCCTCCTGGACAGGCCGACCGAAGGCACGTTCCTCCTCGACGGAATCGACACCCTCGACCTGAGCGAGGGACGTCGCAGCGCCTTGCGTGGCGAGCGCATCGGGTTCGTGTTCCAGTCCTTCCATCTGCTGGCGCATCGAAGCGCGCTCGAGAACGTCGTGTGTGCGCTGCTGTACCGCCGCGGCGACCGTCGCGATCGCCGTCGGCGCGCTGCCGAGGCGCTGGATCGAGTCGGCCTGTCGCATCGGCTCGACGCCATGCCGCCAACGTTGTCGGGCGGCGAGCGCCAACGGGTGGCGATCGCCCGGGCACTCGTCGGCGGCCCCAGCCTGCTGCTCGGCGACGAGCCGACGGGCAACCTCGATTCGGTCACCACCGCGGCGATCCTCGAACTGTTCGACGAGCTGCACCGCGAGGGGCTGACCCTCGTGGTGATCACCCACGACGCCGACGTGAGCGCTCGTGCCCAACGTTCGGTCAGGATGCTCGACGGGGTGCTGTGCGACACGGAGGCCTCGGCGCCGTTGGCGGTCGGGTCATGAGCGACGCTCCTACGGGGCGGCGGTCGAGCCGGTCACGGTTCGCGGTGCGCGACCTGATCGGCGAGTCGATCGCCGGGCTCCTGTCCCGGCCCGGTCGAGCAGCGCTCACCGCTGCGGGCACCGTGCTGGGGGTCGCGGCCCTGGTGGCCACCGTGGGCCTGGCGCGAACCGCGGGGAACCAGATCGTGACCCGTTTCGACGAGCTGTCGGCGACCGACGTGACGGTGGAACGGGCGCAGGTGAACGGCCGGGTGGTCGGCTCGTTGCCGTGGGATTCCGAACGGCGACTGACACGGCTGAACGGCGTGCGGGCCGCCGGGACGATCACCGAGGTCGACCGCGGTGGTGCGCTGACACGATCGGTGCCGATCAACGATCCGGCCGAGGGCGACGAGTTCGACCTGAGCGTGTATGCACTGTCGCCGGGGGCGTTCGACGCGGTACGGGCGAAGGTGGCGGAAGGCAAGGTGTTCGACCGGTCGCACGACGACCTGCCGGTCGCCGTGCTCGGCCCGGGCGCCGCCGACGACCTGCGCATCACCAGGGTCGCACAGCAGCCGGCCATCTTCATCGGCGACCAGACCTTTGTGGTGATCGGCGTGCTCGACGACGTCGATCGTCGCTCGGAGCTGCTCACCACGGTGATGATCCCGGAGGCATTCGCCAGGGCGCAGTACGGCACCCCGTCGCCCGGGTCGGTGCAGATCGACACCAAGGTCGGTGCGGCCGAGCTGATCGGCCGTCAGGCCCCGCTCGCGTTGGCCGCCAACAACCCGGACCTGGTCAAGGTGTCGGTGCCGGGCCAGCCGAAGGCCGTGAAGGCGAAGGTCGAGGGCGACATCAACGCGCTCTTCCTGCTGCTCGGAGGGGTGTCGTTGCTCGTGGGTGCGCTCGGCATCGCGAACGTGACGCTCGTGTCGGTGCTGGAACGCGTCGGCGAGATCGGGCTTCGGCGAGCGGTCGGCGCGGCGCGACGCCACATCGCAGGGCAGTTCCTGGTCGAGTCGACGCTGCTCGGGTTTCTGGGCGGAGTCGTCGGCGCGTCGGTCGGCATGGTCGTGATCGTCGCGGTCAGCTTGGCCAAGGATTGGGTGCCGGTGTTGGACCTTGGGATCCCGCTGTTGGCTCCGTTGGCGGGCGCGGTGGTGGGCCTCGCGTCGGGCGTCTATCCGTCGCTTCGTGCGGCCTCGATCGAACCGGTCGAGGCCCTGCGCGGAGGCGTGTAGGCCCCTCAATAGTTGATGGCGCAAAGACTAATGGGCATAGACGCATGTGCGAATCGCGAATAGGTTGACCGCCGACCGCCGACCGCCGACCGCCGACCGCCGATCGCCGACCGCCGGCGAGAACGCGGGAGGGGAAGTCATGAGGAAGGCTCGGAGGCGTTTGGCGCGCACGAGCGGTGCCGCTCTGTCGAGATCTCTGGCGACGACGGTAGCGATCGGTGGCATTGGCGGTTTGCTTGCTGCTGGCGATGCCGGTGCGCAGCAAGTGGGTGGAGGCACGCCTGGGTTCGATGATCCCGGGGGCACCATCGTTCTCAAGGGGCGAGAACGCGCAGTCGCGTCCGCCAAGAAGGAGTTGATTGCTGCCCTCGCCGAATCAGGTCAAACCGTCACCGGGCTGGCCACGGCGCGTGGATCGGCGCATGCGGGCACCGGGGCATCCAAGCGCCTTGATCGAGCGCTTGCGAAGCTGGAATCGCTTACGGGGGTCGACTGTTGGCGGCCGCAATGGCCGCTGTGGAGCAGCGAGCCGCGCAGCCGGTCGCAGCCCGGGTCGAGGGTTGGAACGTCGTCAGCGTCGTTCATGAGCCGCAGGCGAAGTCGGAGTATTGCGGCCCGGCGACCGCGGTCATGATCATCCGGCAGCGAGGTGTCACATCGAGGAGCGGGCGGAATCTCAGCCAGGCTGAGTTGGCCAAGCCGGACATGCTCAACACCGATGCCCACCAGGCGACTCGCTGGACTTCGAATGTGATGGCGTCAACCCTCAACTGGTGGACCGGGTGGCTTCTGAACCCGTGGCCGTACACTGCGTCCGGCGCTCCGTCCGCTGCTGAGCTGAAAATGATCGCTGTATATGACATAGATATCGGATACTCGTTCGCGAACGAGACGTACGAGGTTGGTGGCTCACTTCGGTTCAACCACCATCCCTCGAACCGAAACATCGCGCACTGGACGGTGACAGCAGGGTACAGCTCAAGTGGCGACAACCTCTGGGTGTACGACCCGGCGAAGTCCTCGGCAGCGTCGTGGAGTGGTCCGCTTGATGCCAATTTCAAGATATCGACGGCTCAATCCGCAGGGCTCTGGGGTCCCACGGAGTCGTGTGGTAGCTGTGGCGACACGTCGTTCGGTGTTGCTGTCAGGGCCGCGCTGGTCGTCTCAGCGTGCCGGTCGACCGATTCAACGGCGCGGGCCGCGGGTCGGCGACAAGGCGCCGGTGACCGGAGTTCGTACGTCCGCCCGTCGTGGCTTCTCCTCCTTGGGGGGCGGAGACGGGGTGGTGTCAATCTCGGCGGCGGAGATCAGCGCCGACCTTTTGACCGAGCACGCCCGTGTGTGCCGACTGCCGCCTGGCTACGTACTCGTCCAGGTGCTTGACGGCGATCGACTCATCGGCCTGAAGTCGGCAACTGATAGGAGTCTTGATGAGCGCGGTGAGCCGCGTCTTGGCCCGCTAACCCTTACGATACTCCGGGCCGATGGTCAACGAGTGCTTTCGAGACAAACGGCGGATCGCAGGTCGTGTCGGTTTGCGCAAACAGTACCCGTTCAGCCATCGCCTTCTTCGAATTGCGAGACGCACCTGGACTCATTCGACTTTGGGATGCACCGACCTGGTTTCGGGAACGGTGACCGAGTGCTATCGGTCGGATCCGAACGGTCCAGCCACACCATTCGATGAGATCACATGGCTCGACGATGCGGTCTACTTCATGGCGAACCAGGCTCACGGTGGCGTGGAGCGGCTGGACGTCATGCGCTGGACAGTGGAGTCGGGCATGCAGGTGGTGCGGGAGGAAGCGTCAAACCCGCGTGTTGCGAACGGACGGCTGTACGTGAAGGTGCGTTCGGCCGTCGACCGTGAGCGGGCTGAACTCGTCGAGATCGATCCGATCTCGGGGGCGGTTATCGGCGCTCGGCTCGCGGACGGCGTAGCCTTCTACGCTCCGACGGCTGGTGGCGTGCTGTGGGGCTCGCACTTGGACCGGAAGCTTCATTTCACCGATGATGACGGCCACGCGCTGGACGTAGGGGATGTGACGCTCGCGAACCCGACAGGTGGCGATCAGTGCGTCGCGTGGCAGGCGAACAACGCACTGAACACGGGCTTCAGTGGGTACGCGTGGCTGCCCACTCGTCGTCGACTTGTGGAACTGGGATGGTTGATCGACGCCCGGGCGGATCATGAGTGGCTCGCCTGGTCGGCCCTCACGTTCAACTCAGCGTCGCAGCTTTACGAGGGTAAGGAGGTAGTCCTGTGGTTCGACTACCCTGGCGGAGGCGCACGTGTCGGTCGCTCCGCTCCCGACGACCGGGCTTGGCCCGGCATGGCACTACTCAGTGCCATGCCCGAGCGCTGGGGCGTGTGCGGGTTCCGGTGCCGGCGACGCCCGTTTCGCTCAGCGCAGCGATCGTCGAAGGGCTGCACAGCGGTTGGCTTCTTGAGGAGTACGGCATTCGGACTGACTGACTGACTGGCTCGGCGGTTCGATTCGCGTGTGTCCACCCGTGTCAGCGCGAGGCTTGTCTCAGCGACGGTCGCCGCGCGTCTTGGGAAAGTTCCGTGCCTGGTCGAGACGTCGGGCGGCGGCCGCGCCGAGCGATGCGAACGTGGCGAGCTCCAGCGCGACGCCCACGCCGACCGCCCGTGGAAGGCGTGGCCGACGTGAACCCACGCAGTATCGAACAGGGCAACGAGGTGCTCCTTGAGTTCCCGCGCAGCCGAGCGGCTCGGTACGGTGGTTCCGGCCGATGGTGTGGATCGACGGCCGGGCAGTCGCGGTGGTCGGAATCACCGAAGGCAGCCCGATGCTTCCCGAGTTGGTGGAGGCTGTCGTTGTCGGCATAGGGACGTGAGGCAACGAACGCTGCACGCTGCGTGACGGCGGCGGCTCCGGCGGTCGCGGCGACTTACACGTCGTCGAGCACGGCTCCGGCGAACTGGGCGTCGTAGAGGCGGCGGTACGCGCCGTGGGTCGCGAGCAACTCCTCGTGCGAGCCCTGCTCGACGATCCGTCCTGCCTCCATCACGAGGATGGTGTCGGCGTCGCGAATCGTGGAGAGTCGGTGCGCGATCACGAAGCTCGTGCGGTTCGAGCGCAACGCCGCCATCGCCTGCTGGATGAGCACCTCGGTGCGGGTGTCGACCGAGCTGGTCGCCTCGTCGAGAATGAGGATGGTCGGGTCGGCGAGGAACGCCCGAGCGATCGTGACGAGCTGCTTCTCGCCCGCGCTCAGCGCCGTGCCGTCGTCGTCGATCACGGTGTCGTACCCGAGCGGCAGCGAGTGCGCGAAGCGGTCGACGTAGGCCGCTCGTGCCGCCTCACGGACCTGATCCGGCGTGGCGTTCAGGTTGCCGTAGGCGATGTTGTCGCGGATCGAACCGCCGAACAGCCACGTGTCCTGCAGCACCATGCCGATGTGTGAGCGGAGTTGTTGGCGGCTGATCTCGGCCACGTCCACGCCGTCGAGGCGGATGGCGCCGCCGTCGAGTTCGTAGAAGCGCATCAGCAGATTCACGAGCGTGGTCTTGCCGGCTCCCGTCGGGCCGACGATCGCCACGGTCTGGCCGGGCTCGGCGACGAGCGACAGATCCTCGATGAGCGGCTTGGCCGGGTCGTACGAGAAGTTGACGTGTTCGAAGCTGACGCGCCCGACCGGCTTGAGCACAGCGGCCTCGGCCGACGCCTCGGTGTGGACCTCTTCCTCGGCGTCGAGCAGTTCGAACACCCGCTCCGCGGACGCGACGCCCGACTGGAACACGTTGAACATCGAGGCGACCTGCGTGAGCGGCTGCGTGAACTGACGCGAGTACTGCACGAACGCCTGCACGTCGCCGATCGAGATCGCGCCGGCCGCCACTCGGATTCCCCCGATCACGGCGATCATCACGTAGTTGAGGTTGCCGATGAAGGCCATCGCCGGCTGGATCGTGCCCGAGATGAACTGGGCGGCGAACCCGGCGTCGTACATCTTCTCGTTGGTCGCAGCGAACTTCGTGGCCGCGTCGTCGGTGCGGCCGAACACCTTCACGAGCGCGTGCCCGGTGAACGACTCCTCGACCTGCGCGTTGAGCGCGCCGGTGTAGCGCCACTGGTCGATGAAGCGACCCTTGGAACGCGCCGCGATCGCCTTGGTGGTGAACAGCGATGCCGGGATCATCAGCAGTGCGAACGCCGCAAGCAGCGGCGACACGACGAACATCATCACCATGGTGCCGACCAGCGTCAGCAGCGACGTGATCATCTGACTCAGCGTCTGCTGCAGGCTCTGCGAGATGTTGTCGACGTCGTTGGTGACCCGGCTCAGCAGATCGCCGCGGGCGTGCACGTCGACGTAGGGGAGCGGCAGGCGGTGCACCTTCTCCTCGATCTCGGCGCGCAGGCGGAACATCGTGCGCTGCACCACCCCGGCGAGCATCCAGGCCTGCGTCCACGCGAACCCCGCCGACACCAGGTAGAGGGCGACGATGCCGAGGAGCTTGGACCCGAGCGCGTCGAAATCGATGCCCGAGCCCGAGAACATGCCCCGGATCACCAGGTCGGTCGCGTCGCCGAGCATGCGCGGTCCCAACACCGACAACACGACCGACGTGATCGCCAGCACGAGCACGGCTGTCACCCGCGAGCGCTCCGGCTGCAACCGGGCGATCAGACGTCGCGTCGAGTTCTTGAAGTCCTTCGACTTTTCGGCCGGCACACCCGCGCCGGTCATGCGGCCGGCGATACCCGAGCGGGCCTCGGTGGCCATGGCGCGGGTCTTCTGGATCTCCGCGCTGCGTTGCGGGTCGACCTTCGTCGGCTTCGGTGGTTGCTGATCGTTGTCGGTCATGCCGCTGTCTCCGTGGCCTGCGAACCGATGATCTCGACATACGTCGGACAGTTCGCGATCAATTCGTCGTGTGCCGAGTCCCATCACGTCGCCGTCGTCGAGCACGAGGATGTGGTTCGCTCCGGAGATCGTGGAGATGCGCTGCGCCACGATCACGGTGATGGCGTTCGCGACGCGGGGTGCGAGCGCCGCGCGCAGGCGTGCATCCGTCGCGAGGTCGAGCGCCGAGAACGAGTCGTCGAACAAGAAGATGGCGGGGTTGCGCACGAGCGCCCGGGCGATCGCCAGGCGCTGGCGCTGACCGCCGGACACGTTGGTGCCGCCCTGGGTGATCGGTGCATCGAGGCCGCCCGGCATGGCCGCGACGAATGACTCGGCCTGCGCTATGCGCAGCGCTTCCTGCACCTGCTCGTCGGTCGCGTCCGGGTCGGCGAAGCGAAGGTTCGAGCCGACCGTCCCCGAGAACAGGAACGGCTTCTGGGGTACGAGCCCGATGCGCGACCACAACAACTCGGGATCGATCTCTCGAACGTCCACCCCGTTGAGCGCGACCTCGCCGGCGGTCACGTCGACGAGCCGGGCGATCAGGTTCACCAGCGTGGTCTTTCCCGAGCCGGTCGATCCCACGACGGCAAGGGTGTCACCCGCTGCCAGCGTGAACGACACGTCGTGCAGCACGGGCGACTCGGCGCCGGGGTAGGCGAAGCTCACGTTGCGGAACTCGAGCGTCGGCGGGCCGGCCAGCTCGGTCACGGGATGCTCGGTCGCTGCGATCGACGGATCGGTGTGGAGCACCTCTTCGATGCGCTCGGCGCACACGGCGGCGCGGGGGATCATGATCGCCAAGAACGTCGCCATCATCACCGACATCAGGATCTGCACCAGATAGGTGAGGAAGGCGAGCAGGGTGCCGGGCTGGATCGCGCCGTCCGCGATGCGGTGCGCACCGATCCACACGGCCAGCACGCTCGATGCGTTCAGCACGACGAGAATCGTCGGGAACATGAAGGCCATGAGGTGCCCGGCGTGCAGCGAGGTGTCGGTGAGGTCGTCGTTGGCGCCGGCGAACCGCTTGGCCTCGTCGCGCTCGCGCACGAACGCACGCACCACGCGGATGCCGGTGATCTGCTCGCGCATGATCCGGTTGATGCTGTCGATACGGTCCTGCATCAGGCGGAACTGGGGCACCATTCGGGACACGATCAGCGCGACGACGATCGTGAGCGTCGGCACGGCGAATGCGAGCACCGCGGAGAGCCCGACGTCTTCGCGCAGCGCCATGATCAGGCCGCCGACCATCGTGATCGGCGCAGCGACGGCCAGCGTCGCCGCCAGCAGCACGACCATCTGCACCTGCTGCACGTCGTTGGTGATGCGGGTGATGAGCGACGGCGCTCCGATCGCCGCGACCTCCCGCGACGAGAAGGCCGTCACCCGCTCGAACAGCGCCGCTCGAACGTCGCGACCGAACCCGGCCGCTGCCCGTGCACCGAAGTACACGGCGCCGATGTTGAACGTGATCTGCACCAGCGCGACGAGCAACATAAGGCCGCCGTGGCGCCACACGAATCCCGTGTCGCCCTTCATCACGCCGTCGTTGATGATGTCGGCGTTGATCGAGGGCAGCGCGAGCGCGGCGAGGGTCTGGACGAGCTGCAGCACGCCCACCGCGGCGAGGTCGCGGCGATGCGCGGCGAGTTGTCGCCGGAGCAGTTGGGTCAGCATGAGGTCTCCGTGGAGTCGCCGCGGAGGCCGTCGAGCACGAAGTCGACGATCTCTTCGGGCGACGAGGGGTCGTCGGTGATGAACAGTGGATGGGTGGTGGCGAAGGTGAGGCCCGCACGATCTGCGCGGCGCGTCGGGTCGACGCGCAGCTGGGCACGATGGCGTTCGATCACGCGGGCCATCGCGGCGATCTCCACGCGGGCCCGTTCGGCCGTTCGCGCGGCGTCGATGCGGTGCCGTGCGGGATTGATCGCCGTCAGCAAGCCGGCGAGTCGTTGCACGCGTTCCTGGAGGGCGGTCACCGTCGCGATGAGCGCTTCCGCCAGCGAACTCTCGGCGGGGATGGCATCGAGGCGGGCGATCAGGTCGGCGGGGTCGAACGCGGCTTCGATCACGGCGTCGAACAGCGCGTCCTTGTCGGCGAAAGCGCGGAAGATGGTGCCTTCGGCGATGCCGGCGGCCTCGGCAATCTGGCGGGTGCTGAGGGCGGCACCCTGCTCTTGGACGAGCGGCAGGATCGCCTCGACGATGGCAGCGCGGCGCGCGTCGGGGGGGAGTGCCCGGGCTCGGGTGTCTCGTGCAGTCGCCACGGTCGGCGAGACTACACGAGTGAGTGAGCACTCACTCACGTGCCATGTGTCACGCTTCGCTCAGGCGGTCACCGTGAGCAGATCGTGGGCGAGCAGCACCTCGCCGTCGAAGTGCCGACGTGCGAGCTCCACCCATTCGTGCTCCGTGCCCGCCGGTGGCGGTGGAACGGGATGCGTCAGCACCAGGGTGCCCACCCCGGCGTTCGTCGCCGTTCGGGCGGCGTCCTCGACCGACGAGTGGTAGTCGATCACGTCGTGAATTCGCGGGAACGGGAGCTGCGCGATCAGGTCGGGCCGAATGACGGTCTGCACGTAGACCGACGCCCCCTCGCACAGGCGGTCCAACCCGTCGCACGGCACCGTGTCGCCGGCGATCACCACCGACGTGCCCTCCGCGTCGATCCGGTAGCCGACCGTCGGGTGGACCGGCCGGTGGTCGGTCGGCGCGCACGTCACGACGATGGCCGCCGGGTCGTCATCGGGGCCCGATCGCCAGGCGATGCCGTTCTCGACCTCGGTCACGTGCACCACCGGCGGGCCGGTGAGATCGTCGTGATGTGCCATTCGGTATCCGATGTCGTCCTCGAGGGCGGCCATCGTCCGGTCGGTGAAGGTCGCCGTACCGACCGGGCCGGCCACGCGGAGCTCGGACCCGGGCGGGCCGACGGCCCACGACGTGGTCACCACATCGTTGAAGTCGGTCACGTGGTCGGAGTGCAGGTGCGTGAGAAACACGTGCGCGAGCAGCGCGGGCGTGGGCAGCCCGGCCGCGGCAAGGCGCATGAGTGCGCCGCGGCCGCAGTCGAACAGCAGATGTGCGCCTCCGGTCCGAACGAGCGTCGACGGTCCGGCGCGGTCTGGTGACGGCATGGGGGAGCCGGTGCCGAGTGTGATCACGTCCACGATCAGTCCTCCTCAGCCCGTGGTCGGGAGGCGGACACTACCGTGACGCACATGTGCGACGAGGCCCAGGCGCGGCGGGTCGTCGGGCGGCGACATCGCGTCGACCGACGGCGATCCCCGGCGGTACTGGTCGTTGCGGTCGCCGCGCTGGTGATGGTCGGCGGGTGCGTCGGCGCGACCAACGTGTCCGAACGGCGCACGTCGGCGCGTGGCTCCACGTCGACTCCGACGTCGACTCCGACGACCGCACCCGCGGGCTGCGCGGCGAGTCTCGGCGCCGCCGAGCGTCTGGGCCAGCTGATGATGGTGCTCGTCTCCGACCCGCGCGTCGTCGCGGCAGACATCGCGGCGGGGCGCGTCGGCGGCTTCGCCATCGTCGGCACGCCGCCGGCCGACCTCGCCGATGCGATCACCGAGGCGCGCCGCGGTGCCTGGCTTCCGCCCTTCGCGTCGGGCGACGAAGAGGGCGGCTCGGTGCAGCGGTTGCGGGAGCTGCTCGGAAAACTGCCCTCGGCCCGATCGCTCGCGTCGTCGTCCACCCCGGAGGAGGCGGCGCGCCTGCACGGCGACTACGCGACCCGCCTTCGGGGCCTCGGCTTCACGATGAACCTCGGGCCCGTGTTCGACGTGGGGTCGGGTTCGGGCCTCGGCGACCGGACCTTCGGGACCGACGTCGACACGGTCGTGCGGTATGCGCTGCCGGTCGCGCAGGCGGTGCGCGCGGCCGGACTGATTCCCGTGGCGAAGCACTGGCCCGGCATCGGGCGCGGCACCGCCGACCCGCACACGGCTCGGTCCGACGTGGGCTCGATCGACCGGCTTCGATCGAGCGATCTCGTCGCGTTCGATCGCGCGATCGAGGGAGACGTTCCGGCGGTCATGGTCAGCCACGTGGTCGTCGACGGGCTCACCGACGGCCTGCCGGCGTCGATCTCGGCCCCGGCGATCACCGGCGAGCTGCGTGGACGCCAGCACTTCGACGGGCTCGTGATCACCGACTCGCTCGGTATGGACGCCGTCCTGGAGGGCCGAACCGAGCCCGAAGCGGCCCTCGCTGCGCTTCGGGCGGGCGCCGATGTGGTGCTGATCTCCGGGCCCGCCCAGGTCGCACCCACCCTGGCGCGACTCACCGCAGCGCTCGATGCCGGCGAGCTCGGCGCCACGGATGTGGAGCGATCGGTCGCACGGGTACTGGCGTTGAAGGGCATCGCCGGCGCCTGCCCGCCGCGACCTGCGTGACCGAGTCGATGCTGCCGTAGGGTTGGCTCGTGGCCGCACCCCTTCGGATCGGCGTCCTCGGTGCGGCGGCGATCGCCCCGAACGCGATCGTTCGTCCCGCAGTTCGCTCGTCGCGGGCAACCGTGTTCGGGATCGCCGCGCGCGACCCCGAACGGGCGCGCCGCTTCGCCGAACGGTGGTCGATCCCGCACACGTACCCGACCTACGACGAGCTGCTCGCCGACCCGGCGATCGACGCGGTGTACATCCCCACGCCCAATGGCCTGCACGGCTGTTGGGCCATCGCCGCGCTCGAGGCGGGCAAGCACGTGCTGTGCGAGAAGCCGCTCGCCGCGAACGCCGACGAGGCGCGCTCGGTGGCCGAGGCCGCGGCCCGGCGTCCGAACCTCGTCGCGATGGAGGCCTTCCACTGGCGCTACCACCCGATGGCCCAGCGCACGGTCGATCTCGTGGCGTCCGGCGCGATCGGCGAGGTCATGGGTGCTCATGGAACGTTCTGCGTGCCCAACCCCCGCCCGGGCGACATCCGGTGGCGCTGGGATCTCGCCGGCGGCGCGCTCATGGATCTCGGCTGCTACCCGCTCCACATGCTTCGTTCGTTCGTCGAGCCGGATCCAGTCGTCGTCTCCGCTTCGGCTCGCACGTTCGATCGGCGGGTCGATCGATGGATGCGAGGCCGGCTCGATGCGGGTGGCGTCGACGCGACGATCGAGTGCTCGATGCTGTCGAGACGACTGCTGTCGGTGACGTTCCGCCTGGTTGGCACCGACGGCTCGATCCACCTTCGGAACCCGGTGCTGCCCCACCTCGGCGGGCGACTCGTGCTCGACGCGAACGGTCGTCGCCATGTCGAGAGGGCGAGCCGTCGGCCGAGCTACGACGCGCAGCTCGACGCGTTCTGCGCCGCGGTCTTCGACGGCGAACCGACGCTCACGCCGGTGACCGATTCGGTCGCGACGATGCAGGTGATCGACGCGTTGTACCGGGCCGCAGGACTGCCCGTGCGAGAGCCGAGCGCCGCCCCGGGGACGAAGGTCCGTGCGCGCACAGCGACAGAACCGCGATGATGGGGGCATGACCAGCACCCAGGGTTCCGAATCCGCCACAGGACTCAACGCCGTCGTCGGCGTCGATGGCTCCGAGAACTCGCGCGCGGCGCTCAACTGGGCGCTGCACCACGTCGCCGGCCACGGTGGTGGAAGCGTGCGCGCCGTGATGAGCTGGACGTACGCGCCGGTCGCCGCCGCCGGGTACGGATTCGGCGGTTCGCTGCCTCCGGCGGAGAGCATGGAGGAGGCGACGAAGGGTGCGCTCGACGCGCTGCTCGAAACGGTCACGGCTCCCGAGGGCGTCGAGGTCGTGCCCGTCGTTCGCGAGGGAGCGCCGTCGCACGTCGTCCTCGACGAGGGCGAAGGAGCCGACCTGATCGTGCTCGGCAAGCGCGGCCACGGTGGCTTCCTGGGACTGTTGATCGGGTCGGTCGCGACGCAGGTGGCCAACCACGCGTCGTGCCCCGTCGTCATCGTGCCGGCGCATCACGACTGACCCGAACTCCCGCGCTCCCGCGCTCTCGCGCTCCCGAACTCCCGCCGCCGCCCCCCGAACTGGGCCGATCCTCCTACCGAGGGGGGGAGAGGCCCAGTGGGGGAATTGGGCCGAATTGCCGACGCTCTGGGTCGGAGGATCGGCCCAGTTCGGGAGGTGCGTGGTGAGGTGAGCGCTGGTCCGAATGCGATGTCCGATTTCCGCCAGATGTCGCGACGTGAGCGCGTCAGACTGACGGCGTGGTTCCTGATCGCACCGACTGCCTCCGAATCGTCGAATCCCGAGACGCACGCTTCGACGGATGGTTCGTGACCTGCGTGCGGTCCACGCGCATCTACTGCCGTCCGAGCTGCCCGGCGATCGTCGTGCGCGAACCGAACCTCGATTTCGTCTCGTCGCCCGCTGCGGCCCAGGCCAGGGGGTTTCGCGCCTGCAAGCGGTGTCGTCCCGACGCCGCGCCGGGCTCGCCCGAATGGAACACGCGAGCCGACGTTGCGGCCCGCGCCGTCCGACTCATCGCCGATGGCGAGGTCGACCGCGCAGGCATCGACGGGCTCGCGGCCCGGCTCGGGTACAGCCCGCGGCATCTGCACCGCGTCGTGCGCGGCGAGCTCGGCGCCCCGCCGGTAGCGATCGCTCGCGCCCAGCGGGCATCCACCGCGCGGCTACTGCTGGAACGGACCGATCTGCCGATCTCGTCGGTGGCGTTCGCCGCAGGGTTCGCGAGCGTGCGCCAGTTCAACGAGACGATCAAGGCGACCTACGCCGCGACACCGACGCAGCTCCGCGACCGACCCGATTCGTGCGCCGATGGAGCCTCGACGATCACCGTCGACCTCGCGTTCCGTCCGCCGTTCGCCGCCGAGGCGTGGCTCGATCATCTGGCGCTGAGATGCATCGACGGCGTCGAGGCGGTCTGCGACGGGTCGTATGTCCGCTCGCTCCGGCTACCGCACGGACCGGCCGCGGTGCGGCTCACGCCGGCCGTCGACCGGGTGATCGCCGAGCTGAGGTTGAGCGACCTGCGCGATCTCGCGCCGGCGGTGCAGCGATGCCGCCGGATCGCCGACCTCGACGCCGATCCGTCGGCCGTCGACGCGACGCTCGCTGCGGATCCGCTGCTCGCACCGCTCGTCGCGGCCACGCCGGGGCTGCGTGCGCCCGGCGCCGCCGACGCGGACGAGGTGGTGACCAGGGCGGTGCTCGGCCAACAGGTGAGCCTGCGCGCGGCGCGGACCGCGTGGTCGCAGCTTGCCGCCCGACTCGGCGACCCGCTCCCGTCGGAGTGTGCGTTCGACGGCGTCGAGCTGGTCTTTCCGTCGCCTGAGGTGATCGCGCAGTCCGATCCGTCGGCCCTGCGCGGTCCCGCGCGCCGGGCCGCGACGCTGCTGGCAGCGAACGCCGCGATCGCGTCCGGTGCGGTTCCACTCGACGCGGGCGCCGACCGCGCCGCGACTCGCGCCGCGCTGATGGATATCGCCGGCATCGGTCCGTGGACCGCCGACTACGTCGTCATGCGGGCACTCGGCGATCCCGATGTCCTGCTGTCGTCGGATGTCGCGGTGCGCCGAGGGGCCGAACTGCTGGGGTTACCCGCGGCGGCGCTCGACGATCACGCCCGCCGCTGGTCGCCGTGGCGCTCGGTCGCCGTCCATCACCTGTGGCGCGTGGCGTCATCTCACCCGACAACCGATCCAAGGATGGTCTCGACATGACCGCACCACTCGACATGACCGCATCATTCGACGGCGACGGTTCGCCGCGCGAACCCGCCGCGTCGCTGTACGCCCGGCGGGTTCCCAGCCCCATCGGCGAGCTGTTCGTCGTTTCCGACGGCACCGCCATCACCGAGATCCACTTCGAGTCGCACCACGGCGGCGCGCCGCCCAACTGCGCCGAGGTCGATGTCGGCGCAGTCGAGCTTCTCGATCGCGCCGCCGAGCAACTGGCGGAGTACTTCGCCGGCGAGCGACGCGACTTCGACCTGCCGGTGGCGCCGCGAGGGACCGACTTCCAGCATCGGGCCTGGGCCCAACTCCTCGAGATTCCGTACGGTGAGACGCTGACCTATGGCGAGCAGGCGAGGCGCATCGACGCACCGACGGCGTCGCGGGCGGTGGGTGCTGCGAACGGGGCGAACCCCATCCCGATCGTCATCCCGTGCCACCGCGTCGTGGGCGCGAACGGTTCGCTGACCGGGTACGCGGGCGGGGTGGACGTGAAGCGGGCGTTGCTCGACCTGGAGCGCGGTCAGCTTTCGCTGTGACCGGACCGCGCTCGCCGGCCTGACCTCGTTCGCCGGCCTGACCTCGTTCGCCGGTGGAGCCGCCTCGCTTGGGAGCCGCCGAGCGTGAGCGGTTCTTCGGCCGCTTCGCGGGTGCGGCCTGCGTCTTGGCAGGCGGCTGCGGTCGTTCGTCGCGGGGGCGAACCGAACCGAGTCGCGTGGCGTCGGCAGGCTCGAGCTGCAGCGGCACGGGAAGATCGCGGGCGAACTTCTTGAGCGGGGCGAGCGTCTCGGGGGTCACCAGCGTGACGACGGTGCCGGGTGCGCCGGCGCGGCCCGTCCGACCGGAACGATGCGTGTAGTCCTTGTGATCGGCGGGGATGTCGAACTGGATCACGCCGTCGACGCCGTCGATGTGAATACCTCGGGCGGCCACATCGGTGGCGATGAGCGCTCGCACGTTGCCCGCGCGGAACTGCTCGATCGCCTGCTCGCGCTGCTTCTGCGACTTCGACCCGTGGATCGCCACGCAGCTGATGTCGCGGCGGCGGAGTTGCTGGGTGACGCGGTCGGCGCCGTGGCGCGTGCGGCAGAAGATGATGACGGACTCGAACCGTGCGGCGATCGCCGCTGTCGTGTCGAGCCGACGGTCGCGGTCGACGGTCCAGAAGTGATGGGTCACGTCGGGCGCGACGCGTTCGGTCGGTCCGGCCTCCACGTGGACCGGATGATCCTGGTAGCGCTTGATCAGCACGTCGACGTCGCCGTCGAGCGTGGCGGAGAACAGCAACACCTGCCGGCCGTCGGGCGTCTCGTCGAGCAGGCGCTTCACCTCGGGGAGGAACCCGAGATCGGCCAGATGGTCGGCCTCGTCGACCACGGCGACCTCGACCGCATCGAGGCGCAGCGCGCGCCGGTCGATCAGGTCGCGGAGGCGACCCGGGCACGCGACCACCACATCGACGGGGCGCTCCAGCCGCCGGAGGTCACGGTTGATGGGCACCCCGCCGTAGAACGATTCGGTGGTCAGGCCGATCGGCGCGGCGAGCAGCGCTATCTCCCCGGCGACCTGGTCGGCCAACTCGCGGGTGGGAACGAGCACCAGCCCGGTGGGTCGGCCACGTTCGGCAGCGGCGCACCTGGCGGCCAGCGGGATGCCGAACGCGATCGTCTTGCCCGACCCGGTCGGGGCCTTGCCGCACACGTCGCGTCCATCGAGCGCCGGCGGAATCGACTCCGACTGGATGGGGAACGGCGCGAGGATGCGTTGCGCCGCGAGCGCTTTCACGATCGGTGCGGGGACGCCGAGTTCGTCGAAGGTGGGACCGTCCGTGCGGTCGGTCCGTGTCATGCGGTCGTCACTCAGCCGACGTTGAGGAGGTCGACGACGAACACCAACGTCTCGCCACCCTTGATCACGTTGCCGGCGCCGCGGCTGCCGTAGCCGAGTTCCGGCGGGATGGTGAGCCGACGACGGCCGCCGATGCGCATGCCTGCGACGCCGCGATCCCACCCGTCGATGACCTGGCGTGCGCCCAGGCGGAACTCGAACGTGTCGTTGCGATCCCAGCTGGCGTCGAACTGCTGTCCCGTCGACCAGGCGACGCCCACATAGTGGACCGTGACGTTCGCCCCGGGGCGGGCCTCGGTCCCGTCGCCGACGATCTCGTCGACGATCACGAGCTCGGCAGGCGGCTCCTCGGCGGGAATCGTGATGTCGGGCTTGGCTCCAGGCATCCGAGCACCCTACACGGGAGGCCGCGAACGCCGAATCGTGCGGCCGGTCGGCGGCCGGACGTCGAGGGGACGCGCCGGTTCGAGCCGGGCGAGATCGAGCATCGGGGACACCCATTAGCCTGACCGGGCTGTGATCACGGTCTCCGGTCTCTCCAAATCGCACGGGCAACGAACGCTGTTCCGTGACGTCACCTTCCGGCTGCTGCCGGGTCGGCGCATCGCGCTCGTCGGCGGAAACGGGGTGGGCAAGACCACGCTGATGGAGATCGTCGTGGGTTTGCAGGACGCCGACTCGGGCGACATCCATCGCCCGAAGGACCTGCGCGTCGGCTATCTCCCCCAGGAGCTCGACGAGTCGCGTTCCGGGACGGTGCTCGACGAGGTGCTCGCGGGTGCCGATCACATTCGCTCGCTCGGCGACGAGCTCGAATCGCTGCTGCACGCCGTCGCCAACACCGAGGGAGCCGAGCACGATCGGGTGCTCGCCAGGTACGGCGAGGCGCAGAGCCGTTTCGAACAACTCGGCGGGTATTCGCTCGAAGCCGACGCCCGTCGCATCCTGGCGGGCCTCGGGTTCGGCGACATCGACGCCGACCGGCCCTTCGCCGAGCTGTCGGGTGGGTGGCAGATGCGCGCTGCGCTCGCTCGCCTGATGCTCGCCCGCCCCGACGTGTTGGTGCTCGACGAGCCGACGAACCACCTCGACACCGACTCGATCGCCTGGCTCGAGGCGCAACTGGCCTCGTACGAGGGAGCGATCCTGTTCGTCAGCCACGACCGCGACTTCATCGATGCCGTGGCCGAGCGGGTGGTCGAGATCGCCGGCGGCGTCGCGAACGAGTACGTCGGCGGGTTCGCCGAGTTCGTCGTGCAGCGCGAGGAGCGGCTCGCCGCGGCGTCGGCCGCTGCGGCGCGCCAACAGCGCGAGATCGATCGGGTCGAGCGGTTCGTCGAGCGCTTCCGATACAAGGCGACCAAGGCCCGTCAGGTGCAGAGCCGCATCAAGACCCTGGAGAAGCTCGATCGGCTCTCGGTGCCCGACCACCGCCAGATCGTCGCGAAGTTCGCCTTCCCCGAACCCCGCCGGAGCTCCCGCGTGGTGGTCGAGCTCGACAACATCGCTGTCGGCTACGACGACTCGCCGGTGCTGCGCGGCGTCAACCTCGTGGTCGAGCGGGGCGACAAGATCGCTCTCGTCGGGCCGAACGGCGCCGGGAAGTCAACGCTGCTCAAGCTGCTGCTCGGCGAGCTGGCGCCGCTCGAAGGCACCTGCACCATCGGCTCGAACGTCGACATCGCCTACTTCGCCCAGCACCAGGTCGACGCGCTCGACCTGGCCAAGACGGTTGCCCAGGAGTTCACCAGCGGGGTCGGTTCGGAGCAGCCGAGAAATCGGAACATGCGCACGGTGCTCGGCTCGTTCGGGTTTCCCGGCGACGCGGCCGACCGGCGCGTCGGGGCCCTCTCGGGCGGCGCACCCGGCTCGCGCTGGCGATCTGCATGGCGAACCCGGTCAACCTGTTGGTGCTCGACGAGCCGACCAACCATCTCGATCTGCCGAGCTGCGACGTGTTGGAGGATGCGCTCAGCGTGTACCCCGGAACGGTGCTGCTCGTGTCGCACGACCGGCACCTCATCCGGTCGGTGTCGGGCGATCTGCTCGAGGTGCGCAACGGTCGGGCAGTGCGCCACAGCGGGGTGGACGAAGCCGTGCTCACGCCGAGCTTTCAAGGTGGGGTCGTCGGCCCGGGCTCCGATGCCGCCGCGGTGCCGAGCACGAAGCGGCCGGCGCGGAACCAGGCTCGGTCCGCCGAGCCCGATGCGTCGTCGCGACCGTCGAAGAAGGTCGCCCGAGAGGACCGTGCCCGCAAACGCGACGAGGCCGAGAACCGACAGGCGAAACACCGGGCGACCAAGGATCTGCGACGCTCGGTGGACCGCATCGAGAAGCAGTTGGCCGAGGCCGAACGCGAGGTCGCCGAACTGAACCGGCAGCTCGCCGACCCCGAGGTGTACGGCGACCCCGAACGCGTTGCGGAGCTCTCGAAGACGTTCGGCCTGGCAAAGGATCGTGCCGCGGCGTTGATGGACGAGTGGACCGACGCGTCCATGCGGCTCGAGTCCACACAGGGCGCCTGACCCGCCGAGGGCCCGACTCGCAAGGCTCCCGGTCGGAGCCGGTAGCGTTTGGCGCCGACCCGACGCGGGTCATGGAGCGGAGGAGCGCCGATGTCGTACTACCCCTACGCCGAGCAGTACCCGGTCAACCGCACGATGCCCGAGCAGGGCCGCGACCGCGCCGAGGTGCTGGCCGAGCTCAAGGCGATCGCCTCGGAAGAGGACCGGACCTGGGAATCGGGCCAGATCTCCGGTTCGTACTACTGCGGCGACCACGACAACTACGACTTCCTCGGCGATGTCTTCGGGCTGTACGCCCACGTGAACGCGCAGCGCGACATGTGTCCGAGCGCCACCCGGTTCGAGGGCGAGATCATCGCGATGACCCTCGACATGCTGCACGCCGACGCCGTCGCCGACGCGACGCCGTGCGGGATCGTCACGAGCGGCGGAACGGGCAGCATCCTCCACGCCATGCTCGCCTACCGGGAACACGGCGCGACGGTGCGGGGGATCACTCGACCCAACGTCATCAAGCCCGAGACGGCGCACCCGGCCTTCGACAAGGCCTGCCACCTGTTCGGGATCGAGATGCGCATCGCTGCGGTGGACCCGACCACCACGACGGTGATCGTCGACGAGGTCGCGAAGCTGATCGACGATCAGACCGTGGCGATCATCGGGTCGGCGTGCAACTACGGGTACGGCACGGTCGATCCGATCGAGGCGCTCAGCGACCTCGCGCTCGCCCGAGGCGTCGGGCTCCACGTCGACGGCTGCCTCGGTGGCTTCATCCTGCCGTGGGGTCAGGAGCTCGGCTACGACATCCCGTTGTTCGACTTCCGGGTTCCCGGCGTGACCTCGATGTCGGCCGACACCCACAAGTACGGCTACGGGTTCAAGGGCTCGTCGGTGTGCGCGTTCCGCGACACCGCGTACCGCAACTCCCAGTACTTCTTCCTCACCGGCTGGACCGGCGGCAAGTACTGCTCGCCCGGCATCGACGGGTCGCGTTCGAGCGGACTGCTCGCCGCGACGTGGGCCGCCATGGTCACCTACGGTCGCGACGGGTACCGCGAGCACGCCCGGGCCATCTTCTCCACCGCCGCGAAGATGCAGGATGCGGTCCGCAGCCACGCCGAACTCCGGATCGTCGGAGCGCCGACGTTCTGTTTCAGCTTCACGTCGGACGACTTCGACATCTACCACGTGAACGACTTCATGCGGCTCCGCGGCTGGCGGTTCAACGGCCAGCAGTACCCGAACGCGATCCACATGGCGGTGACGGGTCCCCAGACCCAGAACGGCGTGGCCGACCGGTTCGCCGCGGATCTCGCCGAGGCCGTCACCTACGCCAAGGAGCACGCCGGTGAGCCGGCGGGCAGCGCCGCGATCTACGGCGGGGTCCCCGGCGGCATGACCGATGAAGCCGACGACTTCATCCAGATGATCATGGCCGACATGATGGATCACCAGCAGGGCCTGCCCGACCCGGCCTGACGCGTCGCGGTGGCGCGGGCCCTGTCAGCCGCGTCAGCGCGGCGGGATCACGTCCCAGGCCTCGGGGTCGGCGGCGAGGCGGCGAACGGCGGCCGGCAGCTTGCCGCTCGCGATCTGCGCAATGGTCGTGTGATCGAGCACGGCGCGCAGGTTGGCGCGCACGGCGATCCACACGTCCTGCATCGGCGCCGCCGGACCGGGGTAGGCGACCTCGTTGGGCGGTAGTCCGCGCACCTGGGCGAGCGGCCCCTCGACCGCCCGGATGATCTGGGCGATCGTGATTTGCGACGCGGGCCGCGCCAGCCGATATCCGCCACTCGGTCCGGACTGGCTGGCGAGCAGGCCGGCCCGCCGCAGCTCGGCGAGAATCCCCCGAAGGAAGCTCGGCGGGATCTCCTGCGCCTCGGCGAGCTGGTCCATCTGGGCGCTCGTGTCGCGGTGCGCGAGTTCCACCATCGCCCGCACCGCGTAGTCCACCTTGGCCGTCACATGCACCCGTCGATCATGGCACTACCCGCACCGCGCGCCGCGTGCACGGCCGCCGGGTCACCCGCGAAGGTCGCGCCGCTCGAACAGGGCGAGCCCGACCAACACGATGGCCACCGTGGCGGCGGCCAGCGCGGCCGTGTCGCCGACGTGGAACCCGTTGACGAGCGGTCGGTCGGCCAAGGTCAGCGAGAACACCGAGATGCGGCGGGCGGCGCGCAGCCACGGAACCAGTCCGGCGAGCGAGTCGGCCAGGTACGAGACCACGGCCAGCGTGGTCGACGCGCCGATCGCGGCGCTGCGCTTGCCGGTCGCCAGGCCGATGGCGAAGGCCGTCAGGCCGACCACGAGCGCGAGGACGGTCACATCGAGCACCCCGGCTGCGAGCTTCGCCACGCTCAGGTGGAGGTCGAAGAGCGGGCCGCACGCCCACAGCGTGATGAACCACGCCGCCGCGACCGTCACGATGGGGATCGCCACGCCGACCGCGAGCTCCGCGCCGATGCGGCGTCGCCGAATCGGGAGCGAGACGAACAGGGCCATGCGCCCGGGTTCTTCCAGCCCCGCCGATGCCGCCGCACCCCCTGCGATCCCCATCGCGACGAAGAGCACCGGCGCCATCGCGGAGAACAGCTCGATCGTCAGATACCCGGAGGGCGACGTGATGTCGAGTCCCGACCCCCCGAAGAACGCGAGGAGCTCGGCCGGGTACTTGTCGAGCAGATCCTGAAACTCGGGGCGGTTCCGGATGGTCGGGTACATCGCAGCGGTGACCGTCGTCATCGCGACCACGCCGAGCGTCCAGCCGAGGGTCGACCGGCGGCGTTGGGCGACCCACAGCCGGGCGAGCGCCCCGAGCCTCGGGCGTACGGCGGGGCCGTTCGCGGTCATCGTTCGCCCTCGCCGTAGTAGGTGAGGAACACCTCGTCGAGGTCGGCGGGTCGGCTCACGATGTCGATCGCCCCGTGCGCGGCGGCGGCGGCGCCGAGTTCGCCCATCAAACCCTCGACGGTGAGCTCGATGGCGCGTTCGTCGACGTGGTCGACGGTGACGCCGCTCAGGTCGCTAAACACCGCCGCATCGGGCGGATCCGCGAATTGGAGCTCCACGTGGCGCACGGCGCGGGAACGCAGCGCATCGACGTTCTCGACGACCACGAGGCGACCGGCGCGCAGGATCGCGACGCGATCGACCAGGTGCTGCACCTCGTCGAGTTGATGCGACGACACCATCACCGTCGAGCCGTCGGCCACCGTCTCGTGCACGAGCGCGTGGAACTCGCGTTGCATCAGCGGGTCGAGCCCCGACGACGGCTCATCGAGCACGATCACGCGCGGCCGTCTGAAGAAGGCGAGTACGAGCCCGACCTTCTGGCGGTTGCCCCGCGACAGCGTTCCGACGGGGCGGGTCGGGTCGAGGCCGAACCGCTCGAACAGCGGGGCCGCCGGGGACGTATCTGCGCCGCAGATCGCGGCGACCATCTCGACGTGTTCGGCGCCGGTCATCCGGTCGAACATCGCAAGGTCGCCCGGCAGCCATGACAGGTCGGCGTGGACCCCGGCGGCGTCGCGGTGCGCGTCTCGTCCGAAGATCTCGATGCGACCGGACGTGGGACGGATGGAATCGACGAGCATGCGGATCGTGGTGGTCTTCCCGGCGCCGTTGGGGCCCAACAGGCCGAGCACCTCTCCCTCGGCGACGTCGAGGGAAAGCGAGTCGACGGCGACGTTGTCGCCGAATCGTTTGGTCACCTCGCGCATGACGACTGCGGGCATGGGTCCATTCCACCGCACGCGGGCGGCCGTGAACAGGGACGTTCGGCTCGGTGGCGCTCGCGGTCACCGCAGCGCCCTGACGGCCGTGCCTTCCCGGCGGTAACGAGGGCGATGCCATCATGGCGCCATGTCGCAATCGCCGGTCATCGACGCCGACCACCACTACTACGAGGCGCTCGACGCATTCACGCGTCACCTCGATCCCAAGCTCGGGCCACGGGTGATCGAGTGGGTCGACGTGGGCGGCCGGAAGTACCACTCGGTCGGCGGGCGGGTCTACCGCGGCGTGGCAAACCCCACGTTCGACCCGGTGGCGGAGCCGGGCGTGCTGGCGTCGTACTTCCGGGGCAACCCCGACGGCGTCGACCCGGTGGACATGCTGCGGGCGCGGGAGCGGATCCGCCCGGAGTACCGCGATCGATCGGCGCGCATCGAGCGGATCGATGCGCAGGGTCTCGACTCGGTACTGCTGTTCCCGACCTTGGCGATGCTCTACGAGGAGGCGCTGCGCGACGACCCAGAGGCGGTCACGCTGCTGTTCACGTCGTTCAATCGCTGGCTCGATGAGGATTGGGGCTTCGCCCGCGACTCCCGCATCACGGCGGCGCCCTACATCAGCCTGTGCGATGTCGATTGGGCGTGCGCCGAGTTGGATCGGTCGCTCGCACAGGGGGCGAAGATGGTCGTGATGCGACCGGCGGCCCCGGTGACCGCCGCGGGTCCGATCTCGCCGGCGAGCCCGGTGTTCGATCCGTTCTGGGCGCGCATCAACGAGGCCGGTATTGCGGTGGTCGTCCACGCCGGCGACAGCGGCTACACCGCTCACGGCTACGCGCGCGACGGGTTCACCACCGACTTCGCCGGCATCCCGCAGCCGATCCGGATGCTGCAGCTCGAGCGTCCGATCGAGGACTTCCTCGCATCGCTGGTGTGCGACCGCCTCTTCGATCGGTTCCCCCGCGTGCGCGTCGCCTCGGTCGAGAACGGTTCACGATTCCTCGGTGGGCTCTTCGATCGGCTGCGGATCGTGAGCCACAAGATGGTCGGCTGGTTCTCGGAGGACCCGGTCGAGACGCTGCGCCGCCACGTGTGGGTCAACCCGTTCTGGGAGGACGACGTGCGCGAACTGGTGTCGCTCGTGGGTGCGCAACGGGTGGTCTTCGGCAGCGATTGGCCCCACATCGAGGGACTCTCGGAGCCGCTGGAGTACCGCGTCGAACTCGACGGCTTCGACGACGCGAGCCGCGCCGCGATCATGGGTGGCAACGCCGCAACGCTGCTGACGCCCGGCGAGTTCTGAGCCGATGTCTCGACCCAACCCAGGAGGACAGCGATGATCGACGACCGCAGGCCCGTACTGATCGGTGTGGGTGTCGCCTCGCAGCGATGTGACGACCCGACCGAAGCGGTGGAGGCCGTCGAGCTGATGCGTCGGGCGTTCGACGCGTCGATCCTCGACTGCGGTGCCCCGAGCATCGCCGATCGGGTCGACGAGATCATCGTGCCGGAGGGGATCTGGAGATACGGCGACCCGGGGCGCCTGGTGCTCGACGGTCGGTCGCCCGACGCCCGTACGGTCGTCGCCGACATCGGCGTGGTCCAGCAGAGCGTGTTCAGTCGCGCCGCCTCGGCGATCGCTGCCGGCGAGCTCGACGTGGTCGCGGTGGTGACGGGCGAAGCCAAGTACCGCTCGCTGCGCGCCCGGATCCTGGGTGTCGCTGCACCCGAGACCTCCATGACCGTCGAGCCCGATGTGCGCCTTCGCCCGGCGCTCGACGTGATCCCCGATCTCGAGATCCACCGGGCGCTCCCCGCTCCGACCCACCAGTACGCGGTGATGGAATCGGCGATCCGAGCCGCCTCCGGACGCACGCCGACCGAGCATGCGCGTCACGTCGCCGAGCTGGTGGCTCGCTTCAGCCGGGTCGCCGAGTCGAACCCGGCGGCGTGGACGCGCACGCCGATGATGGCCGACGCCGTGCTCGCCGCCCCCATGGTGGCGGAGCCGTACACCAAGCCGTGCTGTTCGCAGTGGAACGTGGACCAGGCGAGCGCTCTCCTCTTGTGCTCGGCTGCGACGGCGCGTGCGCTCGGCATCTCGGCGGACCGGTGGGTGTTCCCGCTGGCGGGTGCCGAATCGAACCTGATGGTGCCGCTGAGCGAGCGCGGCGAGCTGCACCGATCGCCCGCCGTTGCCGCGGTGGGAGCGGCGCTCACCGACGCCGCGGGGATCGCCCCGGGCGATGCGGCGCTCCGCGAGATCTACAGCTGCTTCCCTGCGGCGGTGCAGATCCAGTGCGCCGAGTTGGGCATCGACGTCGACGGCGACCTGACCGTCACCGGGGGCATGCACTTCGCCGGTGGTCCACTCAACTCGTTCTCGCTGCAGGCGCTCGCCGCGCTCGTGCCCACGCTGCGCGAACGCCACGACGAGGTCGCGCTGGTCACGTCGGTCAGCGGCATGATGACCAAGTTCGGCGCCGGGCTGTGGTCGGCCTCGCCGAACGACGCGTTCCGTTCGGTCGACGTGACCGAGTCGGCCCGCGCCGCGACCGCGACGCGTGTCGTCGACGGTGACGCCGTGGGAACGGCTGTGGTGGTCGGCTCGACGGTCGGGTACGTCCACGGCGACGCCACCGAGGCGGTCGTCATCGCAGACGTGCCCTCGGGCGCCCGCGCCGTGGCGGTGGGTCGCGACGCGGAGGTGATCGCCGCGTTCCGTGGCGAGGAGTGGGTCGGTCGTTCGGTGATGGTCGACGGCCCGGTGCTGCGTCTGGGCTAGGAGCCTCCCGATCGCGGGGCGCCCGGCTTCTGTGCGGCTCCTTGGCCTCGTCCCGAACCCGAGGGTGAGGGGTATCGTTGGTGTATGTCACGCACAAACGTCGACATCGACGATGAGGCCTGTCGCACTGTCATGGAGCGCTTCGACCTCGGCA
Source organism: Actinomycetota bacterium (assembly GCA_016703525.1). Classification (GTDB taxonomy): domain Bacteria; phylum Actinomycetota; class Acidimicrobiia; order Acidimicrobiales; family Microtrichaceae; genus JADJBW01. The sequence goes on from JADJBW010000001.1 coordinate 404,296, forward strand.
CCAAACGCGAGGCCATCAATCTCGCATTGCGGCGTCTCGCAGCCGAGCCCTTGAGTCTTGAGGGAGCGCGAGGCATGCGCGGGTCGGGCTGGGACGGCGATCTGGACGGGATGAGAGCGAGTCGCGTCGGATGATCATGGTCGACACGTCGGCCTGGATCGAATACCTCCGCGACACGCGCTCGACGGTTTGTGAAGCCGTCGACGCCCTGCTCGGCGACGATCTCGCGGTCTGCGATGTGATCGGCATGGAGGTGCTCGCCGGCGCCCGTGACGAGCAGCATTTGGTCGAGCTCCGCCGATTGCTCGCGAGGGCAACAACGGTGCGGGTGACCCCCGAGGACTACGACCACGCCGCCTCGCTCTACCGCGTGTGTCGTCGACGTGGGGAGACCGTGCGGAAGCTCATCGACTGCCTGATCGCGGCGGTCGCGATTCGCTCGAACGCGCAGTTGCTGCACGCGGACCGCGACTTCACCGTCTTGGCGAGGCACACGCAATTGACGGTGCGCGCCGAATCCGGCGGATAGCGCCGCTCAGGCCGTGCAGAGGCCGAGCGGCGCCTGTGGTTCCCAGGTCGGGAAGATGTCGTGGGCATCGGCCGCGCCGCCGCGCACGGTCAGCACCTCGCCGAGCACCCGCCGGAAGTCGTTCTTCACGGCGAGGTCGCCCTCGGGACCGTCCTCGATGGTCGGAACGAAGTCGCCGTACACGCCGCCGGCAACGCCCCCGCCCATGACGAACATGGCCGTTCCCCGGCCGTGGTCGGTGCCACCCGTGCCGTTCTCGTTGATCGTTCGGCCGAATTCGCTCACGGTCACCACGGTGACCCCCGACATCGCCGGTCCGAGGTCGCGCCAGAACGCGGCCAGCGCACCGGCGAGGTTGGCGGAGCGGCGGCGGAAGTCGCTGTTCGGATCATCGGGCGCGCCCATCCCCTCGTGGGTGTCCCACCCGCCGGCGTCGATGCACGCGACTCGAAGCCCGAGCCCGGCGCGAATCACCTTGGCCACATCGGCCAGGTTCCGCGCGATGTCGTCGGTGCCGTACACCGCCCCGTTCTGGGGCGCGTACGCAGCGGATGTCCACGAGACGCCGGCGACGTCGTCGATCGCGGCGAGTGTGTTGGCGCCCACCTGCGCAACGACGTCCGACTCGGAGGGCCGATACCACCGCGCCAGTGCGTCGCCGACCTTGGTGTTGTCGCCGAAGCCGTGAATCCCGAACGCGTTCAGGTCGTTCATCGAGAACGTCGGTACCGGGCCATCGAGCGATCGGGCGAGCGTGGCACCGCGGCCGATCGCCGGGATCCCTTCGGTGGCCCCGACCGCGCCGAGGAATCGGTTGAGGAACCCGGTGTTCACGTACAGCGACGCCGATCCGGCTTCCCAGTTCCGCATCGATTCGAAGTGGCTGCGCGTGTCGCTCTCCGCCGCGGGCATGCCCACGGCGTGAACGACCGCCAGATCGCCGGCCGCCCATGGTCCGGCGTGGAGCGGCGCGAGGCCGGGGTGCATCGCGAACACACCGTCGAGGTCGAACGGCGCGACCGATCCGCCGGCGGTCAGCGGCAGTCCGGCGTTGGGGGCGGCGACCTCGTCGGGCCCCTTCACCCTGATGGTGGGGCGAAGTGTGCGGTAGGTCGGCATCTGCCACGGGGCGACGAGCGACAGCCCGTCGGCCCCGCCGCGCAGGAAGATGAGGACGATTACGTCGCCGTCCGACGGCGAGGTCGGCGAGGCGAACGCGAACTGCGGGCCCAGCGCGACCGCTGCGGCTGCGGCCCCTGCGGCGGCGCCGGATCCGGCGAGAAACGTGCGCCGCGTGATGCCGGCGCGGCGGGTCGGATTGGTTGGGGGAACTTCGATCAGCGCGGTCATGTGGCTCCGGTCAGCGGCGTTGGTGAAGGGGATGGCAGAACACGAGTCCGAACATCTGGGACACGTTCGCGGGGCGCGACGTGATGACCGAGGCGGCGTCGCTCGGCGAGATGCCGACGGCGGCGCAGACCTCGGAGATGTCGGCGGTCGGCATCTCGAAGTTGCCGACCGAGCGTGCGACCGAGGCGATCAGCTCCCCGCACGTGGACGGGGAGGGGGTGGGCAGGCGTGCGGTCAGGTCGACGGTCACCTGCTCGGTGTCGGTCGTCTTGGTCAGCCGATTGCGGGTGATGAGCCCGGCGACCGCCCAACGGTTGATCAGCCCTCCGAGGACACCCAGGCCGCCGCGGTTTCGGGATAGCCGTCGGGGCTGGGCCGTTCCAGCAACGGCTGGCCCAGGCCGCCGAGCGCCGTTCGAACGGCGGTCGCCGCGGCGCCGTCGGCCGATGTGCCGACCGTCGCGCCGAGACCTCGGAGGATCGCGAGCAGGTGGTCGAGCGGACGCCGGACCTTCGTCTGGCGTTCCGTCGCGAACTCGGGGCTGTCGAAGATGTGGCGAAGCGTCGGGGCGATCTGGGTGTCGTGGGCCAGGAATGCCGCGGCGGTCGACTCGACGAGCGCCGGAGGCGGAACGTCGCACACGAATCTCCGACATAGCTTCCAGGCGATGTACCGCGCCGTGCTCGGGTGGTGTGCCAACACGTCGAGGAGCGCGATGCCGTCGTCGTAGCCAGCGCCGTACGCCCGCGCCGGCCGGGAGAAGGCGCCGTCGAGAATGCTGACGGCCGAGCGGTCGTGTTGCCACGGGTGGAACTCGAACGAGTAGCGGTCGGCGCCGGTGCTCCAGTTCAGCGACCAACCGCTGATCAGTTTGGCAACGCCGCGCACGTCGGCCTCGTCGTAGGTCTTCTCGCCGTCGATGATGCCGAGCGTGTGCAGCTCGAGCAGCTCGCGGGCGTAGTTCTCGTTGACGCCGCCGGCCGACGACGCATCGCTGAGGATGTTGTTGAGGTACGAGAGCATCGCCGGGCTGTGCGCCGAGGCCGAGAGCATGTCGGCGAAGCGCCCCAGGGCGTGGGGTCGGATGACCTGTTCGTTGTCGCGGGTCTTGAGAAACAGCGTCCAGCCGGCGTGGCGCCAGATGTTGAAGTGATTCGTCCAGAAGTCGCACATCACTTCGTAGAGCTGCCGGTCGCTGTGGACCGCTCGCAGGATCGTCGCGACGTCGAGTTCGGACTCGAGGCGGGCCGCGCCGCCGCTGGAGTTCTGAACATCAGCGTTCTGGCGGTCGGTGTTGGTGAGCGTGGTGAACGCGGCGAGCCGTGACTCGGCGTCGGCAACACCGGCCGTGGCAGGGGTGAGCTGGTCGTCGATCCATGCCGACACGCCGCGCTGCGCGATCTGCGCCGCCAGGCCGGGGCGGATGCCGAACGTGAGGCGGTCGATGACGTGCTCGATGCTCGGCCCACCGCCGCTCGGCGGCGCGGTCGTCGTGGTGGTCGACGTCGAGGTCGAGGTCGTGCTCGTCGAGGTCGTGCTCGTCGAGGTTGTGCTCGATGTCGTCGTTGTCGAGGTGGATGCGGATGAAGGCGGCGGGGCGGTCGTCGTGGAGGTTCCCGCCCCCGGGTCCGGCTCGCACGCGCTGAGCACGGCGGCTCCTGCCAGGGCGAACAGGCCCCGTCGCGTCGCGGTCGCCCCGCGGGTCACCCGGCCTGCGTCAGAGGTCGCCGCTGTGCTCGCCGAGGTCGATTCGGTGGGCGTGAGGGCGGCGGTACCGGAGGGCTCGGCGGGTTCCATCCCCGACGTTTCGGCGCGGATCACGCGGAACTTGAGGATCGTTTGCGCGTTGCCCGCGTCGGGCGCAGCGGTCCTCGGTTTGCTCCGTCAGAAACATCGGGGATGGAACCCGTGCGGACCGGTCGATCAGGGACGAGTCCAGTGGGGATCGCGTCCGTTCCAGGCGACAAGGCGTTCGATGGCCGACGCCTGGTCGGCGACCTCGACCGCGTTCGCGAACGGGTCCTCCCACGGAACCCCCGGCGGCATCTGCTCGGCCATGGCCGCCCACATCGGCCCGCGGTCGGCGTCGGGGAGCTCCAGGTGAATCGACGCGGAGGCGACCTCGATCGCATCGTCGTCCCACTCGGGCCGGGCGTCGATCGCCGCAGCGAGGTCCCACGCGTGCACGAGCAGCTCGTTGGCGTACACGGCTGCGGCCTGGCGACCGGCGACGGTCGCCCACGGGAGTTGTGTCGGACGGTCGAGCCGTTCATCGTCGGCCGCCCATTCCGCCCGGGCAGCGTCGGCGACTGTCTGCCAGGCGTCGCCCCACGCCTCGAAAGGCAGATCGGGCCCGGTGATCGCCCAGGCCGACAGCTCGTCGCCGCGGGCCGCGCTGGCGATCCGGCTTCCGGCCATGAGCAGGTGGTCGACGAGCTCGCGCACGTTCATGGTGGTGCACGGCGTCGGCGCATCCAGGTCGGCCGGGGTGACGGCCGCGAGCACGGCGCCGGTGGTGTCGAGGGCCTGCGCGAGGGCAGGGCGTGGATCGGTGGCGAGGAAGGTGTCGGAATCCATGAGTCGAGCCTGCCACCCTAAAGCGGTCATGTGGTGACCGGTTTGCGCGAGAAGATGGACCGATGCGTGCCGACCGACTCGTGGCGATCCTGTTGCTCCTGCAGCAACGCGGGCAGGTGACCGCCGCCGAGGTCGCCGACGAGCTCGAGGTGTCCGAACGCACGGCCCGACGCGACCTCGACGCCTTGGGTGTTGCGGGATTGCCGGTGTACGCCGTGCGCGGTCGCGGCGGCGGCTGGCGCCTGGCCGGCGGCGGGCGAACCGACCTCTCCGGGATGAGTGCACCCGAGGTCCGGGCGCTGTTCGCGCTCGTCGGCCCGAATCCCGACGCGTCGCCGGAGGTGCGGGCGGCCCTGCGCAAGCTGGTCCGAGCGCTGCCCGAACCATTGCGGGATCGTGCGGAGGCGGCGGCGACTTCGACCGTGATCGACCCTGCGGCGTGGGGTCGCCGGCCGCGGCCTCCCGCTCCGGCCCTGCTCGACGCGGTGCAAGCGGCGGTCATCGACGGGGTGCAGATTCGGCTGGAGTACGTCGATCGGCAAGGTTCCACCTCGACCCGCGTGGTGCACCCGCTCGGCGTCGCGGCGAAGGGCGCCACGTGGTACCTCATCGCCGGGACCGAGGCCGGCAGGCGGACGTTCCGCGTGGATCGGATGCGCAGCGTCGATCCGACCGGTGATGCCGTCGACCGTCCGGCCGACTTCGACCTCGCGGGCACCTGGTCGGAGATCGTGTCGGCGATGGAGCAGCAACGGCTCCCGATCGTCGTGACCGGTCGAGCGCACCGGCGCATCCTCGGGCCGCTCGACTACCTGCTCGGGACGCGGCTCAGCGTCGCCGGCGCCGGGGACGGCGGTTGGGTCGACGTGGTCATCCGCGGCCGCGAGCCGTACGTGCTGGCGGCCGAACTCGCGGGATTCAGCAGCGATCTCGAGGTGCTCGCACCGGCAACGGTGCGCGAGGCACTGGTGTCGATCGGCCGCGAGCTGGTTGAGCGCTACGGGGAGTGATTCGGGATCCGATGTTCGCGCGATACCCTGGGGGGTATGTTCCACATCACCCGTTCCCAACTCCGTCGGCTCGGCGCCGCCGTCGCGATCGCAACGCTGCCGGTCGCGTCGGTGGCATGCAGCGATGATTCATCCGGATCGGCCGCCGAGCAGGGGACCGACGCGTCGCCCGGCCAGGAATCCGCCGCGGCGGCGTTGGCCCAGAAGGCGACCGTGATCGACGTTCGGACGCCGGAGGAGTTCTCGGCCGGCCACGTCGACGGCGCCCAACTCATCGACGTGCAGGGCTCTTCGTTCGATGCCGACATCGCGAAGCTCGACCCGGCGACCACCTACGTCGTCTACTGCCGAAGCGGCAATCGGTCGGCGACGGCAGCGACCCGCATGCGCGATGCGGGGCTCACCGTGTTCGACGGCGGCGCGATGGACGCGATGGTCGCCGCGGGGTGGCCGACTGCCTGACCGGCCGACGAGCGGATTGCATGACGGCCCGGCGATTGCCGGCAGCTGGACAATTCCGTCATGAGCGAGTAACAAGCGTGTAACTCCGGGCGGCGGGCCCGGTGATCGCAGGCGGGTTTGATGTCGATTGTCGGCCACAGAGATGGAGCGCGGATGAGGCTCGGGCGACGCGCTCGGCGCGGCGGTACTGGTGATCGCGGCGGCCTGCACGCCTCCGACTCCGCCGGAGGAGCCGACGCTCGCAGAGACGCTGGGGCTTCCCAGCGACACGCCCCTGCTCGACGTCGCCTGTGCGCCGGTGGCCGGCGTGTGCACCTCCTCGATCCAGGCGCAGGTCGACGCGGTTCCGGCGGGGACGACGGCCATCGTGCGTGTCGCTGCCGGCCAGTACCGCGAGAGCGTGCGCATCAGCGCGAAGTCGGTGCACCTGGTGGGCGCGGGCGCGGCGAGCACGATCATCGACGGCACGGGGTTGACGCCGGTCGCGGGGTCGACCCGGTTCGGCGTGGTGGTCGCCCAGGCGCCGAACTCCTCGGTTCGGCGGCTCACGGTTCGCAACTTCTCGGCCATGGATCACGATCACTTCCGCAGCGCCCTTCGTGCGGAGAGCACGGCGGGGGTGGTGTTCGAGGACGTGACGGTCGCCGACAACAGCTACGCCGGGATCGGGCTGTCCGAGGCGTCGGGTGCGCGACTCACCCGGGTCACTGCGGCGGGCAACGATGCGATCGGAATCGCCGCCTATCGAGCGAACGGTCTCGTGCTGACCGACAGCCTCGTGGCCGGCAACACCGACACGCTTCGCTATCAGGACGAGCAGGAGCAGTACCGCGAGTCGGCCGGCTTCAAGACCACCGAATCCCACAACGTGCTGGTCACCAAGTCGACGTTCCGCGACAACGGTTCTACGGGAGTCTGGACCGACGTCGGCACGAGCGACTCGGTCATCAGCTTCAACACCGTGGTCAACAACAAGTGGCACGGCATCGAAACCGAGATCTCCGATCACATCACGGTCGCGAACAACACCGTGCTGCATAACGCCGATGGCACCTCCACGTTCGCCGACAGCCGCCACGGCATTCTCGTGCTCGACTCGTCGAACATCCGCGTCGAGAACAACATCGTCCGGCATCGGCGTGGCATCACCGACCTCGGATGGTCCCAGGCGCTCCGGTTGGCGGAGACCGAGTTCCGCCCGGTGCATCCTGCGATCGGCCAACCGCCGACCGACACGGTCGGTGTGGTGATCGTGGGCAACACGGTTGAGGAGCTCGCACCGACCGGTTCCGTGCTGGGCTTCTACGACGCCCTGGGCGAACACGGAGCGATCGACATGCTCGCTCAGGCCGACGGCAACACGTACCGGCGCGCCACCGGTGCGCTGTTGGGCACCGACAGCACCGGTGTGGGGACGGTCGCCTGGATCGGGTTCTCGCAGGACAACGCGGTTGCGCTGGCCCAGTGGCGTGCGTGGAGATGCGCATCGGTGTGTCGCGAGCAGGCGAGCACGCTCGGCGGGCTGTAGACCGCTAGCGGCTCAGGCGCCCTCGCTGTCGGTGCCAACAGCGAGACTGACGGCCTTCCCCTCCTCAGCCCAGTCTCCGAGGAGTCGCCATGCCGGCGTACGACAGCATCCACGTCCACCCCGACCGCCTGACCACCATCCGTGTTTCCCTGCCCGATGGGCCGCTCACCGGCGAGTGGCTCCACGCCGAGATCCTCGGGGGCGGCCGCTTCCGCATCCGCAACGTGCCCTTCTCAACGCCCGAAGTCGGCCTGCACGACATCGTGGTCGCCGTCGAGGTCGACTGTGAGATCGACGGGTGCATCGAACCCGAGTGTCGAACGCTGGAGCTGGTGGAGGTCGTGGAGCGCGTGACTCGGGCCCGCTTCTTGTTTGAGCTGCACGAGTCGTCCAGCGCTCGACGGGTGCTCGACGAGGCCCAGCGAACTGGCGTTGCGATCGAGTGCATTGCGGGTCAGATGTACGTCGCCAACACGCGCGATCGCCATGCGGCAAACCGGTTCCAGCGGCTCCTCGAACGCCACGCCTCATGGTTCGATCTGAACGACATGGCGGGGCCGTTGCCGCGAGTCATCGCCGGCGACGCCGCGTAGCGCGGCCCGACGCGGGAACCGGCAGAACTCGGTTGTGCGATTGGGCTACCACCCGAGCGCGTCGGCGACGCCTGCCGCCAGGGCTGCGGTTGCCCGGCCGCTGTCGCGTGCCACTCGCACCAGACGGGCGACCCGCCACGGCGCTGGCGCAAGGTATCGGGTGACCGCGGCGAGGTCGGGCCGCCCGTCGTCGCGAACGAGGCCCGCGATCGCCTGATCGACGATGCCGTCGGCGATCCGATCGCTCACGGCGCGGCAGGCCGACCACGGAACACGCCGCGAGTCGCAGACCTGTGCGACCGACGCGGTTTCCATGTCGACGATGACCGCGCCGTTCGCTTGATGCATGCGGAGTTCGTCGCTGTCGCACCAGCCGTCGACGGTGACCGCGCCGGCCGCCGAAGTCGGCCTCGGTCCCATCGCAGGGCTCGCGGTCGACCGGGCGCCACCGGCATCCATCGCCCATTCGGGCCAAACGAGGTCGCCGATCCGCAGCGAATCGTCCAGCGCCCCCGCCACGCCGGCGATCAGCACGTGGTCGGAGGGCCACGCGTCGAGCACGGCGGCGGTCGATGCGAGCGCTGCGGCGGGGCCGACGCCGATAGGCGCCGCGACCACGGTGGTGTCGTGTCGCCTGCCGGTCCACATGTCGCGTCCGCCGATCGTCTCGCGCTCGAGATTCAGCCGGCGCACGATGGGCCGCAGTTCCATGCGCATGGGTGCGAGCACCGTCACGCGGCTCGGTGCCTCGGGTCGTGTCACCGCGGGAGCCTGCCACGGGAGGCGTCGGTCACGTCGCCCTTCTTTCGGTCGTCGTGGCGGCAGCGACCCGGGCGCCCCTGGGATACTCCGACGTGGAACGCCGACAGAATCGACGAACGCTCATGTCACTTCCCTCGCACTTCGCCGTTGCCACCGATCCGGTCGCGTCGGCGACGGCTCAGGTGTCTGCGGGTTCCTACCGGGTCACCGTGCTGGGTGACCGTCTGGTGCGCGTGGAGTACGACAAGCGTGGCCGGTTCGAGGATCGCGCCTCACAGGTCGTGTGGTTTCGCCGGTTTGAACCGCCGGCGTTCCACGTCACGCGGCGGGGTGCGTCGCTCGAGGTCGACACGGGCGAAATGGTGGTCGCGATCGATCACGTCGACGTCCAACCGAAGTCATCGGGGCTGCGGGCGACGATCGCGTCGACGGGGGCGACCTGGCGATACGGCGCGTCGCCGCAGTCGTTGCGCAATCTCGGCGGGACCCAGCGCACGCACGACGGTGCGGGAGGACCGCTGCCCCTTGGCAACGGGCTGATCGCACGCGACGGATGCGCCGTGCTCGACGACGGTGCGAGCGCGCTGCTCGATGCCGCGGGTTGGCTGGAGCCTCGCCGGGGCCGACCGCTCGACCTCTACGTCTTCGGTCATGGTCTCGACTACCCCGCGGCCCTCGCTGACTTCGCCCGGATCGCCGGGCCGACTCCGCTGGTGCCGCGCTGGTCGCTGGGCAACTGGTGGAGCCGCTACTGGGCGTACCAATCGGAGGACGTGCTTGCGCTCGCCGACGAGTTCGCCGCTCACGAGGTGCCGTTGTCGGTCATGGTGCTCGACATGGACTGGCACGTGACCGAGACCGGAATCCGCGGCGAGGCCGGCTGGACCGGGTACACGTGGAACCGGGACCTCATCCCCGACCCGCCGGCGTTGCTGGCCGAGCTGCATCGGCGCGGTCTGCGGACAAGCCTCAACCTGCATCCCGCCGCCGGCGTCGCCGCGCACGAGGACGCGTACGCGGCCGTGGCGCGGCGGGTCGGTATCGACCCTGCACGTCGAGCGACGGTGCCGTTCGCCATCGGCGATCCTGCGTTTGCGATGGCGTATTTCGAAGAGCTGCATCATCCGCTGGAGGCCGACGGGGTCGACTGCTGGTGGATGGACTGGCAGCAGGGCGGGGTGTCGAACGTGGAGGGCCTCGATCCGCTGTGGTGGCTCAACCACCTGCACTTCCGCGACTCCGGCCGCGAACGATCGGGTGACGGGCCGGCCCGCCGCCCGATGCTGCTGTCGCGGTGGGGCGGGATGGGAAACCACCGATATCCGATCGGGTTCTCGGGCGACACCTTCACCACGTGGTCGATGCTCGGCGCGTTGCCGCGGGCCACCGCGGCGGCAGCCAACGTGGGGTTCGGCTGGTGGAGCCACGATGTGGGCGGGCACCAGGGTCGTGACCAGGACGACGAGCTGTATGCGCGGTGGGTGCAGCACGCGGTCTTCAGCCCGATCGTGCGACTGCACTCGACCAACAAGCGATCGCTCGACCGGCGGCCGTGGTCGCGCACGTCGCCGGCTGCTCGGCGGGCCGCCATGGACGCGCTCCGGCTTCGTCACCGACTCGTGCCCTACCTGTACTCGATGGCGTGGCGGAACGCGATGACCGCCGTTCCTCTGGTCACCCCGATGTACTACTCGCACCCGGGGCACGAGGAGGCGTACCACGTTGACGACCAGTACTGGTTCGGCTCCGAACTGATGGTTGCGCCGTTCCTCCGGCCGGCCGGACGATCCGGGCGGAGCAGCCGCGACGTGTGGTTGCCCGACGGCGACTGGTTCGGCCTGTTCGACGGGACCCGTCGTCGAGGTGGCTCGACAGTGCAGGTCGACGGCGGACTCAGCGACGTGCCGGTGTTCGCCCGCGCGGGAGCGATCGTCCCGCTCGCGTCGTCGGCCGATTCGGCGACCACGGAGTCACCTGGTGGCCTCGGCACGACCGACCTTCCCGACCGGGTCGACCTCCATGTGTTCCCGGGCACCGACGGTGCGTTCGTTCTGTACGAGGATGACGGATGGACTCGGGCGCACGAGCACGGTGCATCGTCGGCAACCGTGATTCGCTCGACGTGGAGCGAACACGTGATGACGGTCGCGATCGATGCGCCGGTCGGCGATGCGGGGATCATCCCGGCGGACCGCACGTATGCCGTCCGGCTGGTCGGGATCGTGGAGCCGACCGCGGTGCGGTTGCTGGTCGACGGCGTCGAGACCGCCATCGGGTCGATCTACGACGACTCCCGGTCGACGTTGGCGATCGACGCATTCCGCGCCGACTGCGGCGCCGAAGTGCGGGTCGAGGCCGCGGCGCGATCGCTGATGGCCGACCCGATCCGCTCCCGCCCGGCGGCCACGTCCACCCGACCCGCCGCTTGGGAGCCGGTGAGTGTGGTCACGCTGCTGCGAACGTCACCCGCATGGACTGCCTTCGAGGTGCTGACCAGGGTCCACGAGCGCGTGGTCGCGAACGTTCGGAGGATGCGACGAGCGACGGTCGGCCGAGTGACGCGCTGATCGTGTGAGTCGAGCCAGGCCCAGCCATGTCAGTGACGGAGCGCCTTCGCGATGTGTCGGAGGTGCCGGCGGGTCGCGGCCGCGGCGGCATCGGAGTCGGACGACCCGATCGCATCGACGACGTGTGCGTGGTGACTCCAACCGTCGGTGACCGGCTCGGCCCCGTTGTCGGTGAGCATCGCGAACAGGAGCGCTGTGCGGTTGAGGAGCGGCCGGAAGCTTTCGACCAGCGCTGAGTTCCCGCTCGCCGCGACGACCGCCTCGACGATGGCGTGGTGTTGCCCCGCAGCCGCGGCCGGGTCGCCGTCGCGTGCCGCGCGTCGACCGGCCGCGACCGACCTGCGGAGCGCTGCGAGCTGGCGGCCGCTGCGGTGCTGGGCGGCAAGCCCCGCGGCCCACGGCTCCAGGCGAAGCCGCACCTCGATCAGTTCGAGCATCGCGGGCACGGGGTGCTCATCGGGTATGGCGACGATGGCGCCGCGATGCGGGCGGAGCTCGATGAGCCCGGCGCCGTCGAGGCGCTGCAGCGCCTGGCGCACCGGGATGCGCGACACCCCGAGTTCGCGTGCGAGCCGGTCGGTGATCACCCGGTCGCCGGGCCGGAGTTGACGCCCGAGGATCTGCTGGCGGAGCAGCGCAGCGACGTGCTCCTCAAGGGTGGCTGCCTCGGTTCCGGTTGTCTCGACCACGCCGATACCGTCCCACGGTTCCGGGGTCGCGTGGGGGAGGGGCACGGATTGGATCCAATTTCTTGAGATCTCGGGAACTTCGGCGGGTCGCCGAGCGACATCAGTGTCGTGGATCGAGGGCGCGTGGAGGTCGAAGGCGTGGTGGCGTGCCATGGCCGCGCTGTCGTGCTTGCCGAGGTGAGCCTTCGGATCGACGCCGGTTCGAGCGTGGCGCTGTGCGGGTCGAACGGTGCCGGCAAGTCGACGCTCGCCCGATGCGTGCTCGGGCTGCACCCGCTGACGAGTGGGAAGGTGCGCCTCGATGGGGTGCACGCGACCAGCCGCGCGCAGTGGAGTCGTCGACGATCCGACATCGCGTACGTCCCGCAGCGCCCGGCAATGGGGCGCTTTCCGCTGTTGGTGCGGGAGCTGCTCGATTCGTCGGGCGATCCGGGAGCAGGGCGCGCCGCCGCCGAGCGACTCCAGGTGGACCACCTGCTCGAACGCTCCGCAAACACGCTGTCGGGCGGCCAACTCCAACGGGTGATGATCGCCCGGGGGGTCGCATGCGTGGCACGCGGGGCGTCGGTGATCGTGGCCGACGAGCCGACCTCGGCGCTCGATTTCGACGGGCAGGCCGAGGTGGCCGAGATCCTCACGGGCCTCGGCGTCACCGCGTTGATCATCTCTCACGAACAGGTCCTCGTGGATCGATGCGATCGAGTGGTCGAGATGGCGCAGGGTCGCCTGCGGGAGGTTCGGTGACCGACACGTCGTTCGTCGATCTCTTCGCGTTGCCCGGCGTGCAGCGGTCCGCGTGGGCGTTGCTTGTGGCGGGCGTGTCGCTGCCGGTCGTGGGTGTGCTCATCATCGGACTCGACGTGATCACCGTGCGGTTCGCCGTGATGCACACGGCCTTGCTGGGGATCGCGCTGGGCTTGTGGTGGGGCGTTCCCCCGTATGGGCTCGCGCTCGGGATGTGTGCGGTGTTGGGGTTGTCGCTGGCGCCGCTCGCGAGCCGACCCGCCGGGCTGTCAGGGCCGATGAGCTTTGTGATGACGATGACTGCCGCTGCCGCGCTGCTGGTGCTGTCGATCTCCGGGGTGAACGCCAACGGAGCGTTCGAGGTGCTGTGGGGGTCGATCCTGGCCACGCGTCCCGAGGATCTCATCGTTTTGGTGGTCGTCGCCGTCGCGGTGCTCACGATGTTCGCGACGACGCGCCGCAGGCTCGCCCTGGTGCTGTTCGACCGCGAACTCGCGTTGTGTTCGGGCGTGTCGGTGGTTGCGTTGACGGCGCTCGCCCTGCTGGTCGTGTGCGTGTCGATCGGTTCGGCGATCCGGTTGACCGGTGCCCTGCTCGTCGATTCGGTCACGATCCTGCCGGCGCTCGCCGCTCGCAACATCGCGCGGTCCTTCGGCGCCATGGTGGCGCTCGCGGTGATGTTCGGGTTGGTCGGCAACGCGGTCGGTTTCGTGGCCGCGCTCCAGTTCGACCAGCCACCCGGGCCGATGCTCGTGCTCGTTGCGGGGACGATCACCCTCGTGACGTTCATGCCCCGGCGACGACCTGCAATCCCGGCGCTCCACTGAGCGCCCGAACCCAGAGAGGCACACCTCTATGACCCAGTACAGCCCGACCCGCCGACTACTCGGCGCAGCGTTCGCCGCGTTGGCGATCGTGTCGCTCAGCGCGTGCGGTTCCGACGACACCGAGAAGTCCGCCGATACCTCCGCCGACACCACGACGACGACGGCAGCAGAGCACGGGGAGCACGGGGAGCACGAGGGCCCGCACGTGCTCGCGTCGACCTCATGGGTCGGAGCGATCGCCAAGCTCGCCGGCGCCCACGACGTGACCGTGGTCGCGCCGTCGAACCTGCAGCACCCGCCGGACTACGACCCGAAGCCGTCGGACCTCGCGAAGGCCGCCGACGCGGACTTCGTGCTGCTCGCCGGTTTCGAGGGGTTCGCGACGCGCCTCAAGGAGGCCGCCGGATCCGACGCAGAGGTGATCACCGTCGAGCCGGCCTACGCCCCCGACAAGATCGAGGCCCAGGTGCAGGAACTCGCCGCGAAGTGGGGGACCGAGGAGCACTCGGCCGAGCACTTCGAGGAGTACCGCGCCGCGTACGAGAAGGCATCCGAGGCGACCAAGTCGGCGATCGCCGGCGCGACTCCGGTGGTCGTCGCGCAGGCGTACGTCGCCGAGTGGGCGGTCTTCGCGGGTCTGACACCGGCCGGGGTCTACGGCGAGATGAACATGCCGACCCCCGACGACGTCGCCAAGCTGGTGGCTCTCAAGCCGGCGTTCGTCTTCGAGAACTCACACATGCCGATGGGCGCAGATCTCGTGTCGGCGAGCGGGGCGACCAAGGTGGAGCTGGTGAACTTCCCCGGCGACGACCTCGACATGATGAAGGTGATCGAGACCAACCAGGCGACGATCACGAAGGCGCTGGCCGGCAAGTAGGGCCATGGCCCATGGGGGGACCCTCGCTCGCCGAGATCCTCCATGGGCATGTCGGCTGGAGCGGCGCTGCCATCGCCATCGCGGCTATTCGAAGCGAAACTCCGGGTGGAACGCCCAGTATCACTCCGGGGCTTGCAGGCGCGGCCCCGCCTGGTCGAGGTGAACGCCTCGGGCCGCATGGGCATGGTGTCCTTTCGCGAAAGCCCTCTTTCGGAACCACCAATCTGACCAAAGCGATGGGCCGATTGGTGTAGTTGCTCCCGATCGAGTGCAAGTGGGCTTTCCTTCGGCACCTCGACCCCGCGCCGAGGACGCCGTCGACCGAGTGGTCGTCCGCGTCGGTCAATGTGCTGGGAGTCGGTGCGCCAGGAGGCGGGAGATTCGTTCCACGTCGTCAACCGAGAGCGGACCGTCGCGAAGTACCAGGTCGGCCAGCTTGGCGGGCCAGCTGATCCATACCCCCTTCAGCTGCAGCGGTTTGGCGAAGATGGGCCACTGGGCGTCGACGAAGCTCAGGGCCGGGTGGACAGGAATCGCGTCATCGTCCAGCACAGCTCGCACGGCGTCGACCTGCCACTGGAGGCCGTCGACGGACTTGGTGCGGTCGCGACCGCCGACGTACAGCCTGAGGTCGGTCTTGAAGAAGCCGCCGACGTCGCGTTTCTCGACCTTTCCGGCGTACTTCTTGGCGTCGATGATCCATACGCCGCTCGACGCGATCGCGAGGTGATCGATGTTGCCGCGGGTCTTGGGGACCTTGCGGTCGTGCAACAGCACGGCGTCCTCCGCGAGACGCTTACCCAGGATCTCCCCAACGCGGACCTCCCCGTGGGCGCCCTTCGCCCATGCCGTCGTGGTCTGTGGATCGTCCGAAAGGAACTTGGCTATCCGGCCGAGCCGACCGGTTCCCCACGTCTCCTCGATCTGCCGCTCACGCTTGGCGTGCCGACGTTCGAACTCCTTGCGAGCAGAGGTGCCCGGGGTTCCGGTATCGATCGGCGGTGGGTCGACGAGCGGAACCACTGGTTCCGGTGGTGGAGCGGGTACTGGTGGCGCGTCGGGGATGGTCGCTGACGTCGGGGGATCCGTTGCCGGCGGGGCGACGCTGTCGACGCATTGGAGACACGTCACGTGTTTGGCGGCGCTGTCCCACTGCGCCCGGGTGCCTGCGGGCAGGGACGTTGCGCAATCGGAACAAACACCGTCACGCCTCAGGGCCATTACCTTCGTCGCCACGCGGACGTTGATACCACAACGGGCGCGTCGGTCGGCCGCCGCATTGCCGTGCCCATGGCCGCTTCGTTCGATGGTGGGTCGCTCGTTTCGCTGGACGAAACGACTCGGGCGGTGCCAGCGAGCGCCGATACGGTGGTTGTTGTGGATTCGGATCCGCTGCTCGCACCGGGGGACCTGGATGACGCTGGCGTGTTCGCCCTCGCCCTCGCTCTCGGCGAGGACGGCGAGGCGCGGTACTGGCAGCTCGTGACGGAGCTGCACCGGCGTGGGACTGCGGCGGTCTTCGAACTCGCCTCCTCCGCGCTGAACAGCGGCGACCCTGTCGGCCGGGCCGTTGCGGCTGATGTGCTTGGCCAGCTCGGCTTTGAGGAGGGCTATCCGTACCGCGATCGCAGCGTGCCGATTCTCGTCGAGCGGGTGCTCGACGACGAGGTCTCGGTGATCGGATGTGCGATCGCTGCGCTCGGTCACCTCGGTGACGCCATGGGACTGCCGGCTGTCGTCGGCGCTGCCTCGCACGCGGAAGGTGTGGTGAGGTTCGAGGTGGCGGTGGCGCTGCCATCGCTGCTCGGGGTTGGCCCGGTCGATCCGAGCACGCCGGGCGTTGCTGCCTTGATCTCGCTGATGTGCGACGACGATCCCGACGTCCGAGACTGGGCGACGTTTGGGCTTGGCACGCAGGTGGCCACCGACTCGGCTGAGGTGCGGGATGCGCTGGCCGATCGGCTTGCCGACGCCGACGAGGACGTTCGGCGCGAGGCGCTCGTCGGGTTGGCGCGCCGACGTGATCGCCGCGCCGTCAACACAGCGATGCACGTCCTCGCCGATGACGATGCCGACGGATACGCCTTGTCCGGAGCGATCGAGGCGGCGGCACTCGCTCGCTCGGCTGCGCTGTTGCCAGCGCTTCGCCGCCGTGACGGGCAGCCGGCTGTGGACGCTGCCGTTCTGTCGAGTGCACTGCGTCGTTGCGACCCTCACGAACGCCAAGCTGAGTGTGACGTGCTCACGGAGTTGGTGCGCCACATCGAACGCGTCGCGCCGCGGGCCCGCGTCGTGATCTCATCAGAAGTGCTGCCCGTCGGCGACGGCGGAGTGCAGATCGCCTGTAACGCTGGCCGCCGAGAGTTGGCCTACCAGCTCGATGGCCTGTTGGGGCGGGCTGGTTCGGTGGCGGCGGCGATCGACATTCTCGTGGCCGACGGCGCATTGCAGGCCGATCTCGAAGAACCGGGCGGGTAGGCCCGTCACCCCGCCCCTCGAGTCCGCGCCGACGGTGTCACAGCAATCCGGTATCGGGCGCCGTAACGTCGCCGCGAGCCGACTACGAGATGGACGGGCGGCCGCCCGACTGAGCTTCTGCCCCGTTCCTTGCCTGCGGGTCACTCATCGCCGACGAGGAGCTCGACGGGCGCGCTGTCGGGGAACCGCACGACGAGGTGGAGCTCACCGCCGTTGGCGTGGACGAAGCGCTTGAGCGTCGACAGAAGCATGTCGCTACGGCGTTCGAGCCGGGAGATCTCGGATTGGTCCATCTCCAGGAGCTCGGCGAGTGTCGACTGGGTGAGCGCTCGGGCTTCCCGAAGCCGACGGAGGGTGGCCTGCCGTTCGTTGATCTCGGCGAGCACGGCGTCGTAGCGGGCCTTCGCTCGCGGCTTCGTTTCGAGAAGGTCCTTGAACCGCTCGTGGGCACCCTCTGCACGGTCCCAGTCCTCTTGGGTGAGTGTCGACTCGTCGACCTTGGCGTTGTCGACCGGGATGGTTCGCTTGGTCATCGGTTGCCTCGTTTCACGATCGGGGTGATCGAGTGGTAGCGCACCTCCACGACATGCACTCCACCACATATGTGTTCGAGCGCATCCTCTTCGTCAAAGGTCGCCGTGAACGCGGTGGTCAGGAGATGGCGCAGACTCACGGGGGTCGACCGGGTGTACGGCGACGACGGCTATCCGACACTGATCCTGGGGCGGGCCGACGAACTCGAGGACGTGCTGTGTGCCGCTTCCCGACGGGCTGCCTGAGCTCTTCCGAACAATGGCTAGCGTTGGCCTCGTCACCGCCGAGCAGTGCCTGCGGTACGCAGCCGATTCCCCCTTTGGCTGAACAGCTGACCGATATCCCACCCTGCCGAGGAGGCAACCGATGGCCGATCCTGTGAAGAGGACGCCAGCCAAGAAGGCGCCCGCGAGGAAGACAGCGCCTGCCAAGAAGGCGCCAGCCGCGATGGCGCCCGTGAAGAAGGCGCCGGCGAGGAAGGCCGCGCCGGTGAAGAAGGCGCCGGCGAAGAAGGCCGCGCCGGCGAAGAAGGCGCCCGGCAAGAAGTCTCCCGCCAGGACTGCCGCACGGGTGAAGACGGCTGCGAGCGCGGTCGAGTCGAACTTCTTCCAGCGGGCAACGGAGCGTGCCCGGCAGATCGCCAACGACCCGGCGAAGCTCCGCGAGATCGCAGAGAACGCCAACCGTTCGTCCGCACTTCGATCAGGACCGTTCGCGGCGGTTCTGGATGACGTTCGGGCGCTCATCCGCCTGGTGGTGGCCTACGCCCGAGGCCTCTACCGAGACATCGCTATCGACAAGCTCATCGTGCTAGTCGCTGGCCTCATCTACGTCGTAAGCCCTGTCGACGCCATTCCCGACGCGGTTCCGGTCGCTGGGTTTCTCGACGATGCTGCCGTGATCGGGTGGGTCATCAAGTCGGTCAGAAGCGAGCTCGACGCCTTCCGCGAGTGGGAGGCGGGGGTGACCGACTGAGTATCTGTTCACTGCAGTTCGCATGGTTGAGCGCGATGCGCATAGCTGGAGGACTGTCATCTCGCCAGCATCCGTTGACAGTCCGAAACCCCTTGGTGGTGACGGTGCTGGCGCATCGCAGTTCGTCGGGAACGTACGGACTCAGACGTGAATTCGAACTCGTGGTCCCCGTCGGCTGCGGTGGGAAACCACTCGAGGTGGACGGCCGCGAGTCGGCCGGGACCGATCTCACTCACACGGTCGGTCTCCCATGGCCTCAAGAGGGTGAGACGCCACGCGAACCGTGCGGGTTCTGTGACTCCCAGGCATTCTTGAACTGAGTGGGTGGCACCGCCCCAGAACGCCGGGGCCGTGACGACCGCCATGCTCCACGCCTACCGCCATCCGATCCGCGTCTTCGACCTCGACGGACTCACCATGCTGGTCGGCGCCAACGACAGCGGCCGGATGCTCGAAGTCGGAGTGGCGGTCGGTGACGGAGTCGAGTTCATCGTCCATGCCAATGCCCGCACGCGAGAAGTTCCTGAGGTGACCGCGATGCCCCGATCGATCCGAGAGATCCTCGACCACGCCGACGAGCTCGCCGAGCGCTTCGAGAACTGCGAGCCCTCCGATGGCGACGAGCTCCCGATCGAGGAGTACATGCTCGGCCGGCGGCGCTCGACCGTGCTCGTAGCGAGTGCCGGGTCATCGACGCGGTGATCGCAGCGCGTTCGGCGGGGGCGTCGTGGCAGAAGATGGGCAGCCTCCTGGTCACATCGGCGCAGGTCGCTCAGCAGCGCTACGCCTCAGCTGTCGAGTCGGTTTGTGCTCGACCTGCCCCTGATGGCCTGACCGCGACACTTCCGCGGAAGCGTCCCGTAACGCCGGGAACGTGACGTTCTCGTCGGCTGACCTCGGCTAGCAAGCGGGGTTTCGCGAGCCCGTCAAGGGGCCGAAAGCCCCGAGAATTGGGAGCCCGAACTCGGATTCGTCCGTGCAGGTCGTCCCCGCGGATTAGCAGGGGATTAGCAAGCCCTTCCGGATAGGCGTTGCTCGGGCGGCCGCAGGGAGCCGTCGGAATCAGCGTCATGGTGAGACCCATCGCCGCTCCTGCGACCGCCAGATGAGTCCCAGCGCCGTGCCGTCCAGAGCCGGATCGACGAGTGCGGTAGCGAGGTCGCGGGCGGCGTCGATTCCGGCGGCGTCAGCGCAATAGGGCACGCTCCGGGCGGTCCGCTCGTAGACCGCGCCCCACGGAGACGGAATCGTGAGGCGTTCGAAGGGTTCCATCTGGCGGCGGCGCGCTTCGATGGCGATGGCGTTGGCGAGCGCGGCACCGTCGATGTCCTGGGTGACGGCCAACACGACCAGGTCCACCAGGTCCTTCTCGCGGCTCGACGGCTTCCCGTCGTAGAGCTGCATCGTGGCGCAGACCTTGTCGGCGATCTGGTCGACCACGGGGTACAGCCGGTAGTCGAATCGGACCAAGCGCGGCAGGTTGAGCGCACTCGCCGGGGTGGCGATCGTGGGCTCGGCGGTGATGCCCGCCCCACCGGAGAGATCGATCCCGATGCCAACCTTCTTCTGCGCGCCGATGTATGTGTCGAACTGGACCCGATATCCCTCCGTGTAGGGCTGCTCTTCGCCAGTCAGGATCTCGTGATGGCCGGCGTAGACGAATCGAAAGTGGTCGCCGAGGTCGACCTCTGCCAGCCGGCGGAGATCAGCGATCGCCTCGTCCAGGTCGTAGCCCCTGCGGTAGAGGTCGATGTCGGTCGTGGCCCGGGTCGACGGCACTCGGGCGAGCATGCCTGCGCCGCCCTTGAGGACCCACTCGGATTCGTGCCCCTCCGAGAAGACTCGGCTGAGGAACCGGTTGAAGTACTCCAGCCGTATCCGCTCGCTGATCGTGAGGGATGGATCCTCCGCTTGAGCCTTCTGGGCGGCGGCCTTGATGGCGCTCTCGACGCCCTTGCCATCGGCATACGCCGCGATCTCACCCACCGACGCTCGCGGCCTGTGCGTGGCGCGCCGCCTCGATGGCGTTGATGGCCGGCGCGAGATCGGATCCGGCAGCGGCGAGTGTCTTGCCGATCGATGCAGACCACTCGTCGCCGAAGGAGGCCAGCAGGTCCCGCGTGGGGAGGGTCATCGCAATCTGCTCGGCGATCGCCGCAAGGGCTGCGTCGATTCCGGGGAGACGAGGTATCTCGATCGACGCTGCGAAGCTTTCGAGGAGCGGAGCGATCGACTGCTGCACCGACCGCGACGGATTCGTTCAGAGCTCGGAGCGCCTCCTGGGTGGCGGGCCCGATAAGGGACTGAGCGAGATCAGCGTGGTTGAGGTGGGCGAGGCTCGACGCGGCAACCAGCGCGCCGGTCGTTTCTGAGGCCGACATCTGTCGGACGAGGGCAGTGGCGTCGAGCCCGGCGAGCGCATTGAGGCGACCGAGCAGCGCGGCGCCGTCGCCCTTGGCCAGGTGGTTCCTCGCGGCGAGCGGGGCGAGCAGCTCAGACAGCCGTGTGGTGTCGAGCCGGCGGGCCCGTGCCGTGTCGCGCAGCACCTGGGCCACCAGGCTGAGGTCAGTGCGGTCCTCGACCAGGTCCGCGATGGTCCGTTCGATCGTCGTGACGGGAAGGCCCAGAGCGATCGTCACGTCGGCGGGGTCGAGCTGGCGATGGCGGTAGCTGACCTCGGATCGTTGCGTCTGGCGGCGGATGGGAGTGCTGAGTTCGTGCCGATCGGCCGGTAGGTCGCCAAGCGCCGTAAAGCGCGGCGGCCGATGCACCCATGACCACCACGCCGTTCGGCAGATCGCTGAGCCGCTCTTCGGCGGTACGTGCTGGCTCGGCTCCCAGCCATGCGGCACGGATTCCCTCGAACGCGTCAGCGGGCGCTCCGGCATCGCGGTAGATCCCCTGGGCAACGCGATCGAGGTGCCCTCGTTGGGCAAGTCGTGAGAGCTCGTGGCGCGTCACCCCGTGCGCGGACGCCTGAGCTGTCGTCGCCATGCCCCATTGAGGTGCCGAGAGATCTGCGAGGATCCTGAGCGCCTGAGTGGCTCGCATGCTTGGATTGTAGCGACAATATTGACACGTTCCAAGCACTGCGTGGAAGGTCATGGCCTCTAGTCGGGTCCGCGGATGTGCGGCGGCGTCGACTGGCTCCCTACCGCGAGCTTGGGAGCGGGGATGATCGTCGCCGACTTCTCCGTGACGATTGGGCCACTGACGCTGTCGGCCAGCAGTGCGGAGAGCGCACGGTGGGCAAAGCGGTGGGTCGAGCGGAGTGGGCCAACGGGCGTCTCGGCCATCCGAAGGGTTAGCGCCGTGAGGTCGCCGTCGAAGAGGTGCTCGCCGAGGAACGCGAACTCATTCATCACGCCCACGACGCTGCGGTCGTTGGTCGGGGCGAGAGCGACGTCGGCCATGTGGGCGAGTTCGGCGTCGATCGCCGTCTGGTCGAAGCCGTGGAGGTCGAGGACGCGGGCGATCTCGCCGGGGAGGCGGTCGAGCAGCTTGGGTGCAGGTGCCAGTGGCACAAACAGCGGTAGGTACGTCCGAGCGTTGACCACCATCGCCACCTGCGGTCGCCACAACAGGGCGGTCGCGAACCAGTCGCCAAGAAGTCCGGTCGGCATCGCCTCCCCGCTGGCCGGTGCCTTCACCCGAGGTAGAGGACGTAGGTCCAGGTCGTTCCCCGCTTCATCACCGATCCGCGCACTGCCCGTCTTCCCTCGTGTCGGCCACAAACGCCCTAAGCGCGCGGCTCCAGCTGAGGCCTCGACGGGGTGAGCGGTCAGCGGATTGGCAAGGGATTAGCAAGCGCTGCATCCGGATGCTTCCGGGGCCCGAAAACCCTGGAAACACTGAGCCCGAACTCGGATTCGAACCGAGGACCTGCTGTTTACAAGGCCGGCCTGAGCCGTCCACGCCGTGTGACTGCGTGCACTGTAGCCCGAGATTCCGGGGTTTTCAGTCCATGCCGTGACGCTGCGAGCACCCCGTTCTGCTGCGGTGGTTGCGGGGGGGGGGGGGGGGGGGGGGGGGGGGGGGGGGGGGGGGGGGGGGGGGGGGGGGGGGGGGGGGGGGGGGGGGGGGGGGGGGGGGGGGGGGTGGGTGAGCGAGGGCAAAGGGACTGGCAAGGAGACGTCGCCTCTATTCGTCGGTGTGCTCGCCAGCTGGCAACTCGAGTGGCGCAGCTGACGCCGAAGGGCCGGCCAACCGCGAGCCCCCTCTGCGTCCAGTGCTCCGTGTTCCCGCAGGTACTCGCGGAGGTATGGCGGCGCGAACGTGACCGAGCCGTGACCAGCACTCTCGATCAGTTCAGCGGCGAGGAGTCTGAGTCGGTACTGGCTGGCGTAGTTGGCGTCGCAGTTCAAGCGACCCGCGATGTCGATCATCCGCGATGGCCCGTCGTCTTGGGCCATCGCCAGGAGGAACGTCCGGTCGACGTTGGACAAGTCGGCGAGCGATGGTTCCACCACGAGTGACCCAAGCCGTCGTTGCGCAGCGAGGATCCCGACGTTCACGTCTTCGGCCGTTACGTCGCTCGCGCTCGGGTGCAGTCGCCAGACCTGATATCCGACGAGCTGGATCATGAACGGATATCCGTCGGTCGCCTCGGCGGCTCGCGCGCTCAGCTCGGGGCTGATCGACCGACCGGCATCCAGAATCGGTGTGGCAATTGCGCTCGCGACGTCCTCGAGGGACACGCGACCGAGGTGGTATCGGTCCGCCCGCCGAAGGAAGGTCAACACCTCGTCGGAAAGCACTTCGCTGACGGCGGAGGGCAGCCCGGCGCCGACGAAGGCGATCTCGCGGCCTTCTCGGAAGAGATGCTGCACGGTGGTGGCGAGCTCACGCAGTTCGTCGCGCTGCTTCTGGTGAATCTCGTCGAGCGTGAGCAGCAGCCCCGTGCCGTTCGCTGCGAGGAGGTCGCAGAGGCTCGTCATCTGGTTTCGAAGCCCGGGGGATGAATCGTGGCTCTGGGTCGTGTCCCACGTGGCTCCGCCCCCGACCACGGGCGCCGTCAGGCCCTTCAGTTTGGATGTGGTCGCCTTTGGGTCCTGGTCACGGAGCAGGGCGGGAAGGTGTTCAGTGACAAGTCGTCCGACGAAGCCCGGGGAGGCCGTCTCGGAGATGACCAGCCAACCGCGCTCGCGCGCGAGGTCCTCGACAGCGTTGAGCAGAACCGTCTTCCCAGTGCCTCGGGCTCCCGTGTAGACGGTCGCCCGACCCGGTGAGCCCGGCCCGTCTTCGAGCGCTTCACTGAATCGTTCGAGTGGTTCCTCACGTCCGACGAGGAGCGGAGGGGAGACGCCGAAGGACGGGGTGAACGGGTTCGGCATGCCTCGACTCTACCCCCGCCCGCCTTAGATGTCTTTAGTTTCTTTAGATCTACTAGAGATCGCTAGAGATCTGCTCAATCGCCCCAGTCCTCCCACCAGCCGTCGTCCTGGGACAACCGTTCGGCCGCAAGTTCAGGCTCAAGTGCCATCTCCTCGTGGCACTGGACGATGAAGGCGATGATGTCCGACCGCGCTCCCCGGCCGTCGCGTGTGGTCTCGCTGTACCCGTGGTCGGGCATGTCCTCGGGCGCAACGGGGGCACGGGTTGAGAGGACGTTCCGCCAGCGGTCGAGTGCCCGCTCCTCGACCTCCATCGCGTCGTAGCCGGCAGCGAATCGCCACACCCGAAGGACCTCCCATCCGTCGACCTCGAACTGGTCCATTCGTGCGCCGGCTGTCACACCGATCTTGAGCGCGCAGTGGTGTTCGCTGCTGATGAGGTAGAGGCTCGCCGGGGCTTCCGGGTCCCGTAGCGACAGCGGGTTGAACTGCCGCCACTCCGGCCTCCCTGGCGAACGTTTGGGCGGCTCGGAGGAGGGCCGGCCCTGTTCGTTGCGCACCTGCGTTCGGGCCGCTCGACGGGCAGCAGCGTTCGCGGCGCGCCGCTCGGCTCTTGCGGTGCTGTCCTCCTCGAGGAGGTCGTCGAGCGCCGTGAAGGCCGCTGCAGAATTGACGATCTTGTCGAGCTTGCGATGGTGAGTGATCGCCTGAAGCACAGCGCTACCCGGTAGGTCACAGAGAATGGTCAACTCCGGCCTGGCGAGAAAGCGTGCCTGCAATTGCTCATCAAGCGAACCGTGTCGATTCATCCAGGCGTCGAGAACACCGGTCGCATCCACGGGGTGAAGGTAGCGCCGGTGTTCTCGTCGCGCCCGTGTGACGGCTCCCTCGGCGACGACTTCCTTGGAAAGCGTCAGCGTTCGGCGACGAGCGCAGCAAGCGCTCGATCTGCGAAGCGGTGGCTCGATCGGAGCGGGCCGATGGGTGTTTCTGCCATCCGCAACGACAAAGCTGTGAGGTCGCCCTCGAAGAAGTGCTCACCAAGGAACGCGTACTCGTTCATCACGCCCAGGACGCTGCGGTCGTTGGTTGGGGCGAGGCGCACGTCGGTCATCTGCTCGCGCTCCGCGTCGATCGTCGCCTGGTCGACACCATGGAGCGAAAGCACTCGGGAAATCTCGTGGGGGAGCCGGTCGAGAAGCTTCGGTGCTGGAGCCAGCGGTATGAACACCGGAAGGAAGGTTCGAGCATTGACCACCAGCGCCACCTGCGGCCTCCAGAACTGGGCGGTTGCGAACCAGTCGCCAAGCACGCCCGTCGAGACGTCGTCGTCGACGATCGTCGGACCCTTCACTCGATCCCGGAGCTTCTTCGTTCCTCGTACCACCAGCATTCCCCGATTCTCCCGCGATAGCCGAAGCTGCCGAGTCGACGGGTTGCGGGGTGCTTCAATGGAGCCGAACGAGGAGGCAACGCTCTGACGACCAAGGACGCCCTGAGATTCGAGACGCCGCTGTACACCGTGACCGACGCGGCGCGGATCGTTGACGTTCCAGCGTCAACCCTCGCGGCGTGGGCCAAGGGCTACACGCGGACCTTCCCGGGGCGGCGCGAGGTCACCGGTGAGCCGGTGATCTCCTACGTCGAGCCGCATCACCGACGCGAACCCACGATTCCGTTCGTCGGACTCGCCGAGGCGCTCGTCCTTTCCGCAGTACGTCGAAGCGGTGTGTCGATGCAGCGCGTTCGTCCGGCGATCGCTCAGCTGGAGCAGGCGATCGGCGTCGCTCACGCCCTCGCATCACAAAAGCTCTACACCGACGGCGCCGAGTTGATGTTCGACTACGCCGAACAGCACCGAGGAAGCGCCGAAGGCGACAGCGCGATGGAACTCGTCGTCGTCCGGAACGGACAACGGGTCTTCACCGATGTCATCACCGATTACCTCCAGCGGATCCAATACGGCGATGACGGCTACCCGACACTGATCCGGGTTCCGGCCTACTCCGGAGCAGAGGTCGTGGTGGATCCGCACCGGGCGTTCGGCTCGCCGATCTTCCAGCGGGGCGGCGCACGCGTGGACGACGTGCTGGAGCGCTTCTGGGCCGGCGACTCGATCGACGAACTGACCGAGGAATT
Organism: Actinomycetota bacterium; assembly: GCA_016703525.1. Classification (GTDB taxonomy): domain Bacteria; phylum Actinomycetota; class Acidimicrobiia; order Acidimicrobiales; family Microtrichaceae; genus JADJBW01. The sequence goes on from JADJBW010000001.1 coordinate 430,273, forward strand.
CGGGGTGCCGGCCGACCAGCTCGAGGACGTGCTGCGTGCCGCATCCCGACGGGCTGCCTGAGCTCTTCCTCGATCGCAGTCTGGGGCGCATCAAGGTGCCGCAACTGCTGCGCGACGCGGGGCTGAACCTCGTCACGCTCGCAGAGCACTACGGCGTCCCCACCGACGAGTCCGTCGCCGACGAGGAATGGCTGCAGCTCGCTGGGGAGCAGGGCTGGGCGGTCTTCATGAAGGACACCCGCATCCGCCACAACCCGGCTGAACGCGCCGCTGTCCGTGACCACCACGTCCGGTGCTTCTGTCTGTCGAGCCAGAGCATCTCGGGCGAGGACATGGCGGCTCGCTTCCTCGACAACCTCGAAGCGATCGTCGCCGCATGTGCCGACGAGGGGCCCTTCATCTACGTCGTGCACGCCAACCGGATCGAGCAGCGGCCGCTCAAGGACTGACAACACGATGGCGCCTTGCCGCAGTCCGGAAGGGACCCCATTGCGGCAGGCCGAAACGGCCGGGGAGGTTACGCAGGCGACCCGAGGGGCACCGATCGCAGCGTCTCGTCGCCGTGGCTGCGCATCCACACGACGATGTCGATGACTCGCAAGGGCGTCACGTTCGCCGCCCACGCCGCGCCGTTCCGTGCGTTGAGCGCAGCCGTGAGGAGAGCGTTGCCCTTTCCCTCCCCGATGTACGGGACCCACGGCGCCCAGAAGTTGGACTCTTTCGTGTCGTACAGCGACTGGCCGACGTAGAGGTCGAACACGGGGAACAGATCGGGTCGCTTGGCAGCCATGAGCTTGCTCGACTTCGTGCGCGCGATGCCCTTGAGTCCGCGGAGGAGGGCTTCGAGCTCCCAGCCCTCGCTTTCGGACTCCAGCGGTTCTGGGTTGTCCCAGATCGTGCCCCGGTGTATTGCTCGTACCGTCGGAGGGATTCGGCCGCTCTCTCCGCCTCAACTCCCGTGAAGTCGTCGATCGGGTCTGTGGTGAACTCGCCAGCCATGGTCGGGCAGTCTGAAACCGGTCACATGGAGCGAAAAGTCTCGGCCGACCGAGCAGACCCGCCGAGAGGGCTGGTTAGCAAACGGTTAGCAAGCGGGGTTTCGCGAGCCCATCGAGGGGTCGAAAACCCCGAGAAATGGGAGCCCGAACTCGGATTCGAACCGAGGACCTGCTGTTTACAAGACAGCTGCTCTGGCCAACTGAGCTATCCGGGCGGACCCGCGCATCGTATCCGGGCGCGGTGGGCGATCGGTTCGCGCTGGCCTGCGTCGGCCGTCGCCATGCCGGTCGAATCTGCGGACGGGGGCTACGCTCGTGCACGTCCTGGTACCGGCGAGGAGTGACCTGATGGCGAACCAGACGCGGAGCCGATCGTCCCGAGCGGCGGCAACCCCGCAGAACTCGGCGACGATGGGCGTGATCCTGGTGGTCGTCGCGTTCGTCGTCGGTCTCCTGCTGCTCGTCAAGGGTGGCAGTGACGGAGCCGGGGGAGGCGGTGACAACCCCACGGGCGCGCAGTCGGGCGCCAAGGCGACCACCTCGACCGAGCCGGTTCCGCTGACGACCCCTAAGGCCAGCCTGGCCGTCGTGGTCGGCAACGGCTCCGGCATCCAGGGCCGAGCGAAAGCCACCGCCGACAAGCTGATCGCCGCCGGCTACACCGCAGCGAAGGGCGTCGACGGCGTGCAAACGACGGCGTCTCGCGTCATGTACGTGCTCGGGGCCGAAGACGATGCGACGGCGGTTGCCGAAGCGCTGGGCCTCACCGCCGTGACCCCCGAGACCATGCCGAACCCGATCCCGCTCAAGAACGCGGCCGACGGCGCGACCGCCCGCGTGGTGGTGCTGGTCGGCCCCGACTTCAACCCAGCGGCCACGGGCTCGACCGGTGGCACCGGAACGACGGGCGCGACAGGCGCGACGGGCGCCGGCAACTGATCGAAGGCGCGACGTGCGTGTCGTCGTCGCGCCGGACAAGTTCCGCGGCACTGCCTCGGCGATCGTCGCTGTCGACGCCATCGCGTCGGGCCTCCCGCCTACGGCCACCGCCTTTTGCGTGCCGATGTCCGACGGCGGCGAGGGGCTGCTCGACGTGTTCGGCGGGCCGAATCGCTTCACCGAGGTCGACGGCCCGCTCGGCGACTCGGTCGCGGCCGGCTGGCGCTTCGACGGGCGGCGAGCGGTCATCGAGATGGCACGCGCCTCGGGCCTCGCGCTCGTCGACGGACCCGACGGCAACGACGCCGTCGCGGCGTCGACCTACGGCACGGGCGAGCTGATCACCGCCGCGATCGAGACCGGCGCCCGGTCCATCGTCGTCGGCGTCGGCGGATCGGCCACGACCGACGGCGGCCTCGGAGCGCTCCGCGCCATGATCCCCGCTCGCCTCCGCGGCATCGACCTCACCGTCGCCTGTGACGTGGAACTCCGCTTCGTCGACGCTGCGGAGCACTTCGCCCCGCAGAAGGGTGCCTCTCCCGCCGAGGTCGCCCTGCTGCGTCGGCGACTGGAACGGCTGGTCGACGTGTACCGCGAGACCTATGGCGTCGATGTCGCCGACCTCGTCGGGGGTGGCGCGGCGGGCGGCCTGGCCGGCGGCCTCGCCGCTGTCGGCGCCACGCTCATCTCGGGTTTCGACCTGGTCGCCGAGCATGTCGGTCTCGACGAGTTGCTCGATGCGGCCGACCTTGTGGTCACCGGCGAGGGCCACCTCGACATGGAGTCCTTCAACGGCAAGGTCGTCGGCGGCATGCTCGATGCCGCCGAGGGCGCCGACGTCCCGGCGCTGGTAGTCGTGGGCGACGCCGACGACGATGCGGCCGACCACCTCGCCCGCCACTTCGACGCGGAGCTGATCTCGCTGACCCAGCGCTTCGGCGCCGAGCGTGCCCTCGCGCACACCGCGGACTGCATCCGATCGGCCGTTGAATCGGTCGTTGCGCGACGTACGCTCCGCCCATGACGAATCCCTTCGCCCACCTCGATGCCCTCGCGGCGGCCGACCTCGTTCACCGCGGCGAGGCGTCGCCCGCCGAGCTGTGCGACGCGGCGCTCGCCGCGATCGACGCCGTGAACCCCACGCTGAACGCGGTGATCCATCGGCGCGACGAGCGGGCTCGTGCGGACGCCGCCGCCGTCGACCCGTCGGCCCCGCTCGCCGGCGTCCCGATCGTGGTGAAGGACCTCGACGGGGCGCTCGCCGGGGAACCGCTGCACCTGGGCACCCGTCACCTCCGCGACGCGAACTACATCGCCCCCACCTCGAGCTGGCTCTTCGAGCGCCTCCAGGCGGCCGGCTGCGTGATCGTCGGCAAGACCAACACCCCGGAGTTCGGGCTGCTGCCCACCACCGAGAGCAGCGCTTGGGGGGCTGCACGCAACCCGTGGAACACCGACCACTCCACCGGCGGCTCGTCGGGTGGCTCGGCCGCGGCGGTCGCCGCCGGCATCGTTCCGCTCGGCCACGCCGGCGACGGCGGCGGGTCGATCCGAATCCCCGCCAGCGAGTGCGGCCTGGTCGGGCTCAAGCCCACGCGCGGCCGGGTCTCGCTCGGGCCCATCGAGACCGAGTCGTGGGGCGGGCTCGTCGCCCGGGGCGTGGTTTCGCGCTCGGTGCGCGACACCGCAGCGGTGCTCGACGTGATCGGCCATCCCGGAGTGGGCGATCCCTACGCCGCTCCCGCCGGCGGCCCGTATCTTCCGCTCGTCGGCACCGATCCGGGACCCCTGCGCATCGGCACCCTCACCGACACCGGCGACGGCACCGAGGTCCACCCCGATTGCGTCGCGGCGGTCGAGGAGGCGGCGCGACTCCTCGAACGCCTCGGGCACCACGTGGACGGGTCTGCGCCCTCCGCGGTGTCCGACGAGGCGTTCGTCAACGAGCTCACCGGCCACTTCCTCACCGCCTACACCGTCTGGGTCGCGCAGGACGTGGCCGACATCGGCCGCCGAACCGGCACCGAGGTCACACCCGACGGCGTCGAGCCGTGGACCTGGGCGCTCGCCGAAGCGGGGCGTCAGGTCGACGCCGTCTCGTTCGCCGACGCGCTCGACGGGCTGCGCGGCTCGATCCGCCCGATCGTCGCATGGTGGGCCGACGGGCACGACCTGCTGATCACACCGACGCTGCCCGAGCTCCCACCGCGCATCGGCGAGTTCGACGCGACCGACGACAACCCGCTCGCTCCCGTGTTCCGGTCCACCCCGACCGTGCTGTACACCGTGCCGTTCAACGTGACCGGTCAACCGGCGATCTCGGTTCCCCTCGCCATGTCGGCTGATGGGCTGCCGGTGGGCGTGCAGATCGTCGCCGCCCCCGGCCGAGAGGACCTCCTGATCCAGGTGGCCGCACAACTCGAGATCGCCGCGCCATGGGCGGAGCGCCGCCCCGGCATCTGGGCGGGCTGAACGCTGTTCATGGGAATGGGTCGCACGTGAGCTAACCTCGCCTCCGCCCAAACATCTCTGGAGGGAGATTCATGCGACTTCGACGATTCGCGTTGCTGGTCGGTTTCGTGCCGCTGGTGACCGCCTGCCCACCGCCCGACCCCGGTACGACCACGACCACCTCGGCGCCCAGCTCGACGACCACCACGTCATCGACCACCTCGACATCGACATCGACGTCGACGACGACATCGACCACGACATCGACATCCACCACGTCGACGTCGACCACATCGACCACCACCACGACGGTTCCGAGCGGGCCGATCAACCGCCAAGTCCGCGCCTCGGTGCAGAGCGCCTACAACAACCGCTTGGTGCCGGCGCTCGCCGTGCCCACCGGGTGGACCGGCAGCGTCGCCGGCTGCAACGCCGGAACGACCTCGGCCGCCCATCAGACGGCGACCCTCGACACCGTCAACTTCTTCCGCGAGTTCGTCGGGCTCACCAATGTGAGCTTCAACGCCACGTACTCGGCCAAGGCCCAGCAGGCCGCGCTCATGATGCAGGCGAACAACCAGCTGAGCCATAACCCACCCACCTCGTGGACCTGCTACACGGCCGACGGCGCCCAGGCCGCGGGGAGCTCGAACATCGCGCTCGGCACGAACAACGGCCCCAACGCCGTGAGGCTGTACATGATCGATCCGGGCTCGGGGAACACCGCTGCCGGCCACCGCCGCTGGGTGCTCGACCCGACCCGCCTGACCATGGGCTCCGGCACTACCGGCAACGCGAACGACCTCTGGGTGTTCGGTGCGACGCAGCCGCTTCCCGCATCCCCGGCGACGGTCGCCTGGCCGGCCGACGGGTTCTTCCCGGTCGAGCTCGAGCCGCAGGGTCGCTGGTCGCTGTCGATCCCGAACGCGAACTTCTCTGCCGCAGCCATCACGGTGACCGACAACCTCGGCACGAACTACCCGATCACGAAGCAGCCCGTGGCGAACGGCTACGGACAGAACACCGTGGTGTGGCAGGTGGGCAACCTGACGTACGGCGACGGCCAGGGCGACCGCAACTTCACCGTCACGGTCAGCGGCATCACCGGCTGGACCTCCACGAGCTACAGCTACGTCGTGAAGATGTTCGACGCCGCCTGATCGGCGACCCCCTCGTCATCCCTTGACGCGCGCGTGCCCCTCGGCTTCGGCCCGGGGGCACGCCCGCGTTCAAGGCTCGCGATCGGCGGACGCTCGGTGAATGCCACCGCCGTGTCTTCGCGATCGGGCCGGATGAGATCGACGCGCTGATCGACCAACCCGGGATGTGCTCGCTCCAGGATCGTCTGCGCGACGGCGGTCGCCTGAGGCGACAGCTCGTCGAGCGGGCGGTTGCGATGGTGGCGCACGTCCAGGTCGACCTGGGCGATCCCGTCGAAGCCGAATCGACGCGACAGGTCGATCAGCAGCCCCACGTCCACGCCGTACCCGCACACGAACGGAACCGCTTCGAGCATCGCCCGGCGCCCGCCGTATTCGCCCGACAGCGGCTGGATGATGCCGCAGAGCTCGGGGAAGAACATCGACAGCAGCGGCCGGGCGACCAGTTCGGTCACGCGCCCGCCGCCCGTTCCCTCGGCCTCGGGGCGGTGGTAGTGCCCCTTCACGAAGTAGCAGTCGGGATCCGTGAGCAGCGGGCCGAGCACGCCTCGTACGAAGCGCACATCGAAGTCGCGGATGTCGGCATCGCACCACACGACGATGTCGCCGCGCGACACGTGCAGCGACTTCCACAGCACCTCGCCCTTGCCGTGGCCGCGGCCGAAATCGGTCAGCACGTCTGCGGCGTGCACCACATGCGCGCCGGCGCGGCGCGCCTCCTCCGCGGTGGCGTCGGACGAGTGATCGTCGACCACGACGATCTCATCGACCACCCCGGGTGCGAGGAGGTCCTGGCGGATCGCCGCGACGATCGCTCCCACGGTGGCCGCCTCGTTGCGCGCCGGCAGGCACACCGACACCGTCTGGCGTCCCTTCGCGTCGAGCAGTGTTGCGGCCGGGAACTCGTCGTGGCGACGAGTCGGCGCGCTTGCTCGACTGCTCGCTGATCCCGATGTCATCGACGTGTCCACCTCGGAGGGGAGTGGCCGGTCGGCCGCTGGTGACGATGTCGCGACATCGCGAGGGTTGCAACCTAGTGGCCTGCACCGGATGTTCCGATCCGGGGAACATCCGGGGAACATCCGTGGCGGCTCCCGGTGTTGGCCTCGGATGCCCTCGCCTACGATCCCGGCCCGGGCCCGCCGTCGGCACGACCGCCCGACACCCTCGACTCTGCAAGGAACGCCATGCCTGTCTCCGTTCGTATTCCGACCACCCTGCGCACCCTCACGGCGGGGGTGTCGTCCGTTCAGGTCGACGGCTCGACCGTCGGTGAGGTCATCGCCGCGCTCGATGCCGCGCATCCGGGGTTCCACGATCGCCTGATCGACGACTCGGGCGCCCTGCGGCGGTTCGTGAACGTGTTCGTGAGCGACGACGACGTTCGATTCCTCGACGGCCTCGCCACCCCCGTGCCCGACGGTGCCGAGGTCTCGATCATCCCCGCCGTCGCCGGCGGCTGATCCCCCGCGGTTCGGAGAGACCGGTTAGCACTCGCCCGCCCAGAGTGCTAACTTCGCTGGCACTCTCACTGTCCGAGTGCCAGCGACGCAACCTGCGCTGAGCACACATCGAGAAAAGAGGCACATGGCCAAGCAGATCAGTTTCGACGAGGAAGCCCGGCGCAAGCTTGAGTCCGGCATGAATCAGCTCGCCGACGCCGTGCGCGTCACGCTCGGCCCGAAGGGCCGCAACGTCGTGCTCGCCAAGAAGTGGGGCGCGCCGACCATCACCAACGACGGCGTGTCGATCGCCAAGGAGATCGAACTCGACGATCCCTACGAGAACATCGGCGCGGCGCTCGTCAAGGAAGTTGCCAAGAAGACCGACGACGTCGCCGGCGACGGCACGACCACCGCCACGGTGCTCGCGTGGTCGATGGTGCGCGAGGGCCTGCGGAACCTCGCTGCCGGAGCGAACCCGATGTCGCTCAAGCGCGGCATCGAGGCGGCGGTGGAAGCGGCTGTCGGTCGCATCCACGAGGTTTCGATCGATGTCGAGAACAAGGACCAGATCGCCCAGGTCGCGTCCATCTCGGCCGCGGATGCCGAGATCGGCAAGATGATCTCCGAGGCGATCGACAAGGTCGGCAAGGACGGCGTCATCACGGTCGAGGAGTCGAACACGTTCGGCATGGAGATGGACCTGGTCGAGGGCATGCGCTTCGACAAGGGCTACATCTCGCCCTACATGGTCACCGACCCGGAGCGCATGGAAGCCGCGCTCGACAACCCCTACATCCTCTTCGTGTCGTCGAAGATCACCGCAGTGCGCGACCTGGTGCCGGTGCTCGAGAAGGTCATGCAGTCGGGCAAGCCGCTCGTGATCATCGCCGAGGACATCGAGGGCGAAGCACTCGCGACGCTCGTGGTCAACAAGATCCGCGGCACGTTCAACTCGGTCGCCGTCAAGGCGCCCGGCTTCGGGGAACGCCGCAAGGCGATGCTCGCCGACATGGCGATCCTCACCGGCGGTCAGGTCATCAGCGAAGAGGTCGGCCTGAAGCTCGAAAGCGTCGACATCTCCCTGCTCGGCCGCGCCGAGAAGGTTGTCGTCACCAAGGACGAGACGACGATCGTCGCCGGCGCCGGATCGAAGGACGACATCGACGGCCGGGTCGCGCAGATCAAGGCCGAGATCGACAACACCGATTCCGACTACGACCGCGAGAAGCTCCAGGAGCGCCTCGCCAAGCTGTCGGGCGGCGTTGCCGTGCTCAAGGTCGGCGCCGCCACCGAGGTGGAGCTCAAGGAGAAGAAGCACCGCATCGAAGACGCAGTGTCGACCACCAAGGCCGCCATCGAAGAGGGTGTCGTCGCCGGAGGCGGCGTGACCCTGCTCCGTGCACAGGAGGCCGTGCTCGCGGTCGCCGATCAGCTCACGGCCGACGAGGCCACCGGTGCCCGCCTGGTCGCCAAGGCGCTCGAGGGTCCGATCAAGCAGATCGCCGAGAACGCGGGCCTCGAAGGCGGCGTCGTGATCGAGCACGTTCGCTCGCTCGCCAAGCCGACCGAGGGGCTGAACGCGGCCACCGGCGAGTACATCGACCTCGTCGAGGCCGGCATCATCGATGCCGCCAAGGTGACCCGCTCGGGTCTGCAGAACGCCGCCTCGATCGCGGCGCTCTTCCTCACCACCGAGGCGGTCATCACCGATGCTCCCGAGAAGTCGGCGCCGGCCATGCCCGGTGGCGGCATGGGCGACATGGACTTCTGATTCGGCACTGCCGATCCGAAGAGTCGAACAATCGAGCCACGGGGCCGGCCGCAAGGCCGGCCCCGTGCCGCGCCGCGGCACAGGTGGATTGTCGGTCGGTGCGTACACTCCGGGGATGCCCCGGATCGACGCGCCGACGGTTGCCGAACACCGCCGACTGCGTCATGCCGCCCTGCTCGACGCCGCTCGGCAGATCCTGCTCGAGGACGGCGTCGGAGCCCTCCACATGCGGGCCGTCGCGGAGCGGGCCGGTCTGGCCCGCAACAGCGTCTACGAGTACTTCCGCTCGCGCGACGACCTGGTCGTCGCTGTCTGCGCGGACGACTTCGCTGCGTGGAGCGCCGATGTCGAGACCGAGTTGGGCGGGCTCGCCGATCCCGACGAACGCGTGCTTCGCTACGTCGAGGTGCAGCTCGAATTCGTGGCAGCCGGCCGCCACCGCATCGCCGCCCTCGTCGGTCGGGCGCAGCTCGGACCCGCTGCCCATGAGCAGATGTCGCACATGCACGAGCGCCTCGCCGCCCCGCTGGTCGTGGCGCTGGAGCAACTCGGCGTGCCCGAACCGATGCTGAGCGCCGTGATGGTGTCGGGCGTCCTGAACGCAGCCACCCAACGGATCGAGGCCGGTGCCGACCCCGAGACGGTGAGCGCCACGGCCTTGCGCCTGGTGCGGGACGGACTCTTCTGAACCGGCGCGCGGAACGGGTCTTCGTCGACCGCTACGACGGCGACGGGCGCTGGCGTCGCCGACCCGACACCGTGCTGGGCGAGGAGCCGCTCGAAATCCGAGTCGACGGCCAGTCGGTCGCGACCACCATGCGCACGCCCGGCGACGACTGGGAGCTCGCCATCGGATTCTGCTGGAGCGAGGGCTGGATCTCGCGCCCGCCGGCACGGGTGCGCTACTGCGCCACGGCCTCCGCGCTCGAATCGAGGTACAACGTCGTCACGATCGACCGAGACGCCGCCGACCGGTCCGACCCGGCCCGAACGCCGGCACCGCGGCTCGGCACGATCGGCTCGTCGTGCGGCATCTGCGGCACCGAACAGATCCAGAGTCTCGTGGACCGGCTCCCCCCGTTGACGCATCCGCCAGTCGGCCGGGGGTCGCTCGCCGCGGTGCTGAGTGGTCTGGATTCCTCGATCCGAGCGCGACAGGAGCTCTTCGGATCCACGGGCGGTAGCCACGCCGCAGCCGTCTTCTCGGCCGAGACCGGCGACGTGGCGATGGTGCGTGAGGACATCGGCCGGCACAACGCCGTCGACAAGGTGATCGGACGGCTCGCACTCGACCGAGAGCTTCCGACCGATGCGCACCCGCTGGGGCTGTGGGTCTCGGGCCGGGCGAGCTTCGAGATGGTGCAGAAGGCGTGGGCCGGCGGCTTCGCGCTGCTGGTCACCGTGAGCGCTGCGAGCGCGCTCGCGATCCGTACCGCCGAGCGCGCCCGGCTGCCGCTCGTATCGTTCGCCAGGGAGGGCACCTTCACCCTGCACAGCGGGTCGTCGACCGACCACCACGATCGGTAACGTTGCCGGCCATGTCGCTCGATATCGCCACCTTCGACCCGTTCGCGGGCGCGCCTCGGATCAACACGCCGCGGCGAATCGGGGTTCGTCCCGGCACCGAGGTGATCCAGCACCTCGCCGTGACCGGGGCACGGCCGCTGACGATTGACGTGACCGACCTTCCGCCCGGGGTTCGCCTCGATGACGGCGTCTGCCGGGGAACGGCGCCCTCCCAGCCCGGTGTCTGGCAGTCGGTCGTGACGGCAACCAACGCGACCGGTACCGCTACCGCAACGGTCGACTGGGTGGTCGGCGACCTGCTGGCGCTCACCCCGCCGCTCGGCTGGAACAGCTGGAACGTGTTCGCCAAGGAGGTCTCGGCCTCGGTGATCGTGGAGGTCGCCCACTCGTTCGCCGAATCGGGCCTCGCCGACCTCGGCTACCACTACCTCAACATCGACGACCACTGGCACGCCGAGCGACGCGGCCCCGGCGGCGTGCCCGAGGCCAACCCGCACACGTTCCCCGACGGTGTCGGCGCCGTGGCCGAGGCCGTGCATGCGCTCGGACTCAAGCTCGGCATCTACTCCGATGCGGCGCACCTCACATGCGGCAAGTGCTTCGGCGGCCACGGTTACGAACGGGTCGACGCGGAGGCGTACGCCGAGTGGGGCATCGACCTGCTCAAGTACGACTACTGCCACGCGCCGAAAGCGAAGGCGGTGGCGCGCGAGCGGTACCGGGCGATGGGCGACGCGCTGGCATCGTGCGGCCGGTCGGTCGTGTTCTCGGTGTGCGAATGGGGCCTTCGTCGGCCATGGACCTGGGCCGCGTCGGTCGGTGGCAACTACTGGCGCACCACCCCCGACATCTTCGATTCCTTCGGCCTGCCGACCAGCGGGGTGCGCGACATCGCCCGGCACAACATGACGCTCGATCGCTTCGCCCGACCCGGCGCGTGGAACGACCCCGACATGTTGCTGATCGGCAACCGCGGCAACGGCCTGTCCACCTCGCATCTGCGACCGCTGCTCGCCCTCGGCAAGGAGCGCCCCGCCCAGAGGTTCAAGGGGCTCTCCGACGTGGAAGCCGTCACCCACCTGACGATGTGGTCGATGATGGCCTCGCCGCTGCTGGCGTCACACGACCCGACGACGGTCAGCGACTTCGACCTCAACCTGCTGCGCAACCCCGAGATCGTCGCGATCAACCAGGACCCGCTCGGCGTGCAGGCACGCCGAGCCCGCGGCCCGATAGGGCTGTGGATCTTGGTGAAGCCCCTCGCCGACGGGTCGCATGCCGTCTCCCTGACGCATCCGTGGCTCGGGTCGCGCAAGGTGGAGATCCGGCTCGGGGAACTGGGACTCGACGAGGCGTCGTCGATCGTCGACATCTGGTCGGGCGCCGATCTCGGACAACCCGGCGTGTTGCGCGCCAAGCTCGCTGGGCACGGCACCGCAGCGTTCATCGTGCGGCCGACCGGGCAGGACCACGAGGACGGGTCCGGGCCGGCGGCGCGCTCCGAGCGCTGACCGATGCGGATCGAGGTCAAGCCGACGCTCGGCCGGCACGCCGACCGCTGGGACAAACTGGTCGTCGCGGCGCCCTCACCCTCACCGTTCCTGCTTTCGTGGTGGATCGACGAGGTCGGCCGCGGCGAGCAGCTCCGCGTGCTGGTATTCGACGGCGACGAAGCCGGCGACGCTGCCGGCAACGGCGACGGGTTGGGCGAGCTGATCGGCGGCCTCGCCCTGCAGCGCTCCCGCCGCGGCGGCGTGGAGGTGCTGGAACTCGCGGGCGACGGGCCGCTGTGCCCCGACCATCTCGACATCGTGGCGCTGCCGGAACGGCGCGGCGAGGTTGCCGCGGCCATCCGGCAGTGGCTCGGTCGGTCGGGCTCGCGCGTGCTCGACTTTCGAGGGGTCGATCCCGACGCGCTGCTCGTCGGGCACACGCCGGGTGTCGGCGAGATCCTCGCGATCGAGGTCGCTCCGTTTACGCGGCTTCCCTCCGATGCGGCCGCGTATCTCGCCGAGCGTCCGGGACGGTTCCGGTCGACGGTGACGCGTGGCGAGCGGCGGCTCGCCCGCGAAGGGGTGACGGTTCGCCTGGTCGACGGCAACGACCACGACGCCGTCGAGCGGGCGCTCGACGCATTGCACCGGTTGCACGACGGGCGCTGGGGCGACACGTCGGAGTTCCTCGACGAATGGACGAGCGTCGCCGCCGCGCTGCGGCGCGGGGCCGCCGCCGGCGCCGTTCGATTCGGCGAACTCGTCGTCGCGGGCTCCGATGCCGCTGGCTCCGACACCGCCGACTCCGACGCCGCTGGCGGGGAGGGCTCCGCTGACGGAGAGGGCGGAGCGGCCGGCGAGACGATCGCCGTGGAGGTCGATCTGGTGGTCGGCTCGCGCGCCGCCTTCTACCAAGCGGGTCGTCTGACCGATCATCGGTGGCGTGCGTCCGGTTCGGTGCTGCGCATGGCGCTGGTGCGCAGCGCGATCGAGTCGGGCGCCACCGAGTACGACCTGTTGCGCGGCGGCGAGGCGTACAAGGCCGACTGGGCCCGTGGGTCGCGTCCGGTCATGCGGATCCGACGAGGAGTCGGGCCGCTCGGCGCGGCGATGGTCGCGGCCCTGCGCCTCAATGCGGCGCTGCAGACCCGCCGCGCCGCACGATCCTCGGCAACTGCCGACGCCGACACGGCCAGCGGCGACGCGAGCGACAGCCTCGGCGACGCGGCATCCGGCGCCGGCCAGGCGCGGATCGTCTTCTATTCCGAGGCCGCCGAGTTGGGGGGCGCCGAGACGGCGGCGAAGCACTTGCTCGGTGGGCTCGACCAGCGATTCGCGGTGACGATCGTGGGTACCACGCCCGACGTCGTGGCCGAACTGGCGACGGCGCGTCCGGCGTCGTCAACGCTGGTGCTGCCGGCGATCCACGACCGATCCGACGTGGGCGCGATCGTCGCGCACCGCCGCGCGATCGCGGCGCTGCGGCCCGACATCTTCCACGCCAACCTGGGCGACGGCTCGTCGTGCCAGTACGCGCTGCTCGCCGCGCTCTCCGTTCGCGGCGTCGCCGTCGTCGCATCGGAGCACTCGCCGATGGGGGTTCGCTCCGAGCTGTCCCGGCGCATCAAGTCGCGTGCTGCTCGACGTTTCGATGCCCACACCGCCGTCGGCCGAGCGGCAGCGCGGGCGGTCGAGATGGACGTGTCGCTACCCGAGGGATCGGTCACCGTGATCCCGAACGGCGTCCCGCCGCTCGACCTCGATCCGCCGCCGCGCGACATCGCCGACCCGCTGGTCGGGGTGATCGCACGCTTCGATCCGGTCAAGGGCGTCGACGTCGCGATCGAGGCCGTCGCACGTCTCAGCGGCGTCCACCTCGACATCGCCGGCGACGGGCGCGAGCGTCCCGCGATCGAGTCGCTGATCGATCGGCTCGGCGTTGCCGACCGTGTGCGCCTGCTCGGCTATCGCGCCGACGCCCGCCACCTGCTCGCGACCTTCGACGTGTTCGTGCTCGCGTCGCGGCTCGAGGGCATGTCGATGTCGATCATCGAGGCGATGCTCGCCGGTACCCCGCTCGTCGCGACCGACGTGGGCAGCATCCGCGAGGTCATCGAGCACGAGGTCACGGGCCTGATCGTTCCGCCGGAGGATCCGGAAGCACTGGCGCAGGCCATCCGGCGGCTCCTGGACGACCCTGCATGGGCGCGTGACCTGGCCGACGCCGCTCGTTCCGTCGCGCTCGACCGGTTCACCGCGGCGGCAAACGTCGCGTCGTTCGAGTCGCTGTACGACCGGGTCCTCGCCGCTCGACGCAAGGCCTGACGGCGTCGGCCGGCCGTGCCGAGGGATGTGCGCCGCCGGGTGGTTGCACCCGTAGCGTGGGAGCCGTGGTTTCCGCCTCACTCGGTGTCGCACTCGCAGCAGCCCGCCTTCGGTTCCGCCCGTGGGTCGTGAACTCGCATGGCGAGCGGCTCTTCGTCGATCCCCGAGACCATCGGGCATGGCGTCTCGCCTTCCATCGCGGTGCCCTCGACGGCGACGCGATCTCCGCGTGGCGTCGTCTCGTCGTCGGCCTGTCGCCGTCGATCGTGATCGATGTCGGCGCGAACTACGGCGAGGTGTTGCTGTCCACGGACTACCCGCGCGGTTCGGAGGTGCACGCCGTCGAAGCGAACCCGCGCGTCGCCCGCCACCTGCGTCGTTCGATCGATCGCAGCCGCACCGCTGCGATACTCCACGAGTGCGCCGCATCGTCGCGAGAGGGATCGGCGACGCTGACCCTCGACGAGCGTTCGTCGGGCCTTTCCACGCTCGAACCCGCTGGACGAGGGGAGCAGCTCACGGTCCCGACCCGCACCCTCGACCGATTGGTGACCGCTCGGGGCGGCGTCCTGCTGGTGAAGGTCGAGGTCGAGGGGCACGAGATCGACGTGCTGGCCGGCATGATCGAACTGCTGGCCGCGGCATCGCAGTGGTGCGTGCTCGCCGAGTACCGCGACGGTGTCCACCCCGGCGCGGCGCTCGACGGTGCGTGCGTGTCGACGGTGCACATCGGCGGGTCGGGGTTCGAGCCGTCGAGCATCGCAGCGGGCCCGCCCGACACGCGCCGCTTCACCAAGGACGTGGTGCTCTCCTCCGCTCCCCTGGCACAGTTGCTCGCCGACCCCTCATGATCGGCGGCGCGGGGCCGACGAGAGGTTGATGACCCCGCCACGCGGCGAACCCCGACGTGCCCTTTGGCTGGCGCACCACGACGCGGACCACATGGAGCGCTGCGCTGTGGTCGCAGGACGCTACGTGTGCCGGCGGTGCCTCTGGCTCTATCCGGTCAGCGGCGTCGTCGCCGTGGCGGTCGCGACGACATCGGTGCCGGCCGCCTGGCAGGTCGCAGCCATGTGGGTGCTGCCGGTCCCTGCGGTCGTCGAGTGGGTCGGCGAGCACGTGATGGCGTGGCGGTACCGTCGCCACCGCCAGGTTGCCGTGTCGCTGCTCGCCGCCGTCGCGTTGGGTGTGGCGTTCGCGATCCACGCGCGCCACCCGTTCGCAGTGCGCGCCGTCGCTCCGATGACGGCCTGGGTCGCGGTGTGCGCAGTCGCCTGGCTGGTCGGCGCAACGCGTCGCCGGAGCGAGACGGTCGCGTCGTGGGAAGCCGAGTTCGAGGCGGCCGAGCGGTCGCGGATCGCGCGGTTGTCGGCGCTGGTGTCGGCCGACGGCGACGAGATCGATCGGCGTCTCGACAACGGCGGGGTGCGGCGCGCCACGGGGCACGCCCACGTCTCAGCCGGCGGTGACGAAGTCGATGAGCTCCTCGACGGCACCGATCAGTGACGTGTCGAGGTCGCGGTAGCTGTCGACCTTTCCGAGCAGTCGGCGCCAGAACGCCCGCGGTTCGGTCGCCGCCGAGCCGGTGACGGCGAGGCAGATCCCGTCCTTCCACGACGTCTCGCGCGGGATGTCGGGCCACGCGTCGAGGCCGACGACACGCGGGTCCACCGCGGCCCACACGTCGACGAATCGATGCCCGCGTACGAGCACTTCCGGGTGATCGATCGTGGCGGCCAACCGCGACTCCTTGGTGCCCTCGACCAGATGGTCGAGCAGGATGCCGAGCCGCCGTCCCTCGCGCGGGCCGAAGGCCCGGACGATCGAGGCCACGTCGTCGGCGCCGTCCATCGGTTCGACGACGATGCCCTCCGAACGCAGGTCGTCGCCCCACACCTTCTCGATGAGCTCGGCATCGTGAACGCCCTCGACGAGGATGCGGCTCGCGCGGGCGACCCGCGCCGGCGCCTGGGGGGTGGCGATCGAGCCCGACGCCGTGAGCGGTGAGACCCGGCCGGCGATCGGCGTCGGCCGGACCAGCGTGATCGGCCGTCCGCCCACGAGGAAACTGCCCGGCGTGTTGCGGAAGCGGTGATCCCGCCCGCTGTCGTCGCGCAGCACCACCGCCGCATCGCTCCATTCGACGATCGCCCCGACCAACCCGGTCGCCTGATGCACGACATCGCGACCGATGTCGGCGGGCACGTTGGGGTAGCGCGGGCCTTTCGGGGCCGCGCCGTCGATCTCGGGAGCGGCGTCAGGATGCCGCGTCGCAGCTCTCGCTCAGCCATGGCCGCCCGATCGTATTGGCTGCCCCGCCACGGCGCGTTGCATCGCCTTGCGCACCCGGGTCTCGCTGACGGGTTCGCGGGTGCCGACCTGCTCGGCGAAGGTCGCGACGCGCAGCTCTTCGAGCATCCAGTGCAGGCCCTCCACGGCGACTGGGTCGGCGATCGAGGCGGCCGCCCGATCGACCTCGGCCTCGAGCCGTCGCAGCGAACCGGTCGCCGCGGCGTCCGCATCGACGCGTCGCGGGAGCCGTGCGAGTCGGTGTTCGAGCGCCACGACATACCGCATGAGATCGGCGATGCGGGCCACGCCGACCGCCGCGAGGCACCCGTCGTAGACCAGCCGGTCGAGGTGTTCGGCGATGTCGGCGCGGCCCGGCATCAGCGCCGCGGGCGCCGATTCCGCGAGGCTGCCGGTGAGCGCTGCAGCGGCGTCGACGAGGGTGGCCACGGCGTCGATCTCGGCGCGACAGCGTGTGGTGAGCTCGCGCCGCGCCGTCGCGATCAGCGCCGACGCGGCCTCAGGCGTGCGCGCCGGGCCGCCGCCGGCGGTGATGAACTCGTCGAGGACGGCATCGGTCAGATCCGCGACGAGGCGTGCCTCGGTGCGCCACGGAGTCGCCGCGATCGCCAGCTTCGACGACGGCGACAAGCCGCGGGTGAGGTCGCGTCCCGGCCCCGGAACCGTGCACAGGATGAGGCGGCGCGTGCCCGCCCAGCCCTGCTCGAACTGCTCGTCCTCGCTGGGGAACAACGCGACGCCGAACGTGTCGCCCTCGTCGACGAGCGCGGGGAACGCTCGCACCTCGATGCCGCCGGTGCGTGTGGTGACCGAGGCGGGCAATGCCTCGAACTCCGGGGATCTCAGGCCGGTGCGGGTCAGGTCGTGCGAGGCCGACGTCGCCGTGACCGAGTCGCGCACCGCACCGTCGAGCCGGTCGCGCAGCGCCGAGAGATCGCGGTCGGCGTCGATGCGGGCGCCGGCCTCGTCGACCACGACGTAGCGGGGGAGAAGGTGCAGGGGGATGCGGGCCGGGTCGAACGAGGCCGGGTCGACCGGCGACCCGAGCAGCCGACCCACCTGTGCTGCGGTCGCGACCAGCAGATCGCCGACGGGCACGCCCATCGACGCGAGACGGCGGTCGATGTCGCGAGCCGAATCGGGGATCGGCACGAGCTGTTTGCGCAGGGACTTCGGCAGGGTGCGCAGCAGCGCCTCCACGATCTCGCCGCGCCGGCCGGGCACGACATCGGCGATCGCGTGACGGCGCAGCTGGTGGAGCATCGCGATCGGCACCTCAATGTCGACGCCGTCGTCTTCGTCGCCCGGTTCGAAGCGATAGTCGAGCGCGAGCGCTGCGTGGCCGTCGCGGTACTCGTCGGGGTAGGCATCGGGGTCGAGCGCGGCTGCGCCGGCCCCGAGCACCTGCTCCACGGTCAGGTCGAGGAGGTGCGGGTGGTCCCGAGCCGTGCGCGTCCACCAGCGGTCGAACATCGCGACCGAGGTGACCTTCGGGGGGAGTCGCTCGGCGAGGAGGTGGGCGAGGGCCTCGGGATCGATGTCGCCGGCGGCTCCACGTGCCTTCGCGGCGATGCGGTCTGCCTCCACGATGGTTCTGGCGTTGTGTTCGCAGAACGGCCAGCGGGCGTGCCAGTCGCCCTCCACGAGTGCGTGTAGCACGAACAGCCAGCGGGCGGCCTCGGCGTCGATCTTCGCCGTCGGCACGCGGCGTCCCGCGACGAGCGGAAGGCCGAAGAGCAGCACCCGCTCGATCGACATGGCGGCACCCGACTTGGACGACCACTCGGGCTCGTCGTAGGTGCGCCGCACCAGGTGCTCGGCCGCCGCCTCGATCCACGCCGGCTGCACGCCGACCGCCGTGCGCGCCCACAGGCGGTTCGTCTCGACCAGCTCCGCTGCCATGACCCAGCGCGGCCCGCCCGAGGCGAGGGCCGAGCCGCGGGCGATACGGAACCGCGTGCCGCGGGCGCCGCGGTATTCGACGGCTGATCGTTCGCGCCGCGTGCGTCCGTCGTTGCGGCCGGACCGGTCGGCGCTCCGCGCTCCGCTCGACTCGTCGTCGCGCAGCCCGATGTGCGACAACATGCCGCTGAGCAGCGCTCGGTGAATGGCCTCGGGCGACGCGGGCGCGTCGTTGCGGCGGATCCCCATCTCGCGACACGTCCGGTCCAGCTGGGCGACCAGGTCTTGCCATTCTCGGACCCGTAGCGAGTGGAGGAACTCCGATCGGCAGAGCTTGCGGAACTGGTTGCCCGAACGCTCGCGGCGCTGCTCGGCCAGGTACTCCCACAGCCGGAGCACGCCCAGGAAGTCGCTCGTGGGCTCGACGAATCGGGCGTGCGAGGCCCGGGCGGCGGCGTCGTTCTCGCTCGGGTACTCGCGCGGGTCCTGGATCGACAGCGCGGCGGCGATCACCTGCACTTCTCGCACCGCGCCCCACTCGTCGGCCGCGAGCAGCATCCGCCCCAGACGCGGGTCGACCGGAAGCCGCGCGAGGCGGCGGCCGATCGGGGTCAGCCAGTCGGGGTCGCCCGCCAGGTCGGGCACGACCGCGCCCAGCTCCTCGAGCAGCCCGATGCCGTCGCGCACCGCTGCGGCATCCGGCGGGTCGACGAACGGGAACGACTCCACGTCGCCGAGTCCGAGTGCCGCCATCTGCAACAGGACCGACGCGAGGTTGGTCCGGCGAATCTCGGGGTCGGTGAATCGCGGCCGCGCATCGAAGTCGGCCTCGTCGTAGAGGCGCACCGCGATGCCCGGACCGAGTCGGCCGCATCGCCCCGATCGTTGGTTGGCCGATGCCTGCGAGATCGGTTCGATCGGGAGCCGCTGGACCTTTGTTCGCCGCGAGTACCGCGAGATCCGTGCGGTTCCGGGGTCGATGACGAACCGCACGCCGGGCACGGTGATCGAGGTCTCGGCCACGTTGGTTGCGATCACCACCCGCCGGCCTCGGTGCGGCTGGAACACCTTGTGTTGGTCGGCGGCGGACAACCTGCCGTAGAGCGCGAGCACCTCGGTGCCGGGTTCGAGTCGACCCGACGATGTGAGGGCATCCGCGGTGTCTCGGATCTCGCGTTCGCCCGAGCAGAACACGAGCAGGTCGCCCGGCCCCTCACGGCACAGGCTCACGACCGCGTCGCAGATCGCGTCGGCCTGGTCGACGCCGGGATCGGGCGCCCGGTAGCGGATGTCGACGGGGTACGTGCGGCCCGAAACCTCGATCACGGGTGCGTTGCCGAAGTGCTCGCTGAAGCGGGCGGTGTCGATCGTCGCGGATGTGATGACGACGTGCAGGTCGGGCCGCCGCGGAAGGAGCGCCGCGAGGTAGCCGAGCAGGAAGTCGACGTTCAGGCTGCGCTCGTGGGCCTCGTCCACGATGATCGTGTGATACCGCCGCAGGTCGGGGTCGCGTTGGAGTTCCGCAAGCAACAGGCCATCGGTCATCACCCGGATGCGGGTGAACTTGCCGACCTGGTCGTGGAACCGGATCGAGTAGCCGACGAGGCCGCCGAGCGGTGTGTCGAGCTCCTCGGCGACCCGTTCGGCAACCGCCCGCGCGGCGATGCGCCGCGGCTGGGTGTGGCCGACCAACCCGGGGCGCCCGGCCGCGAGTTCGAGACACAGCTTGGGGATCTGCGTGCTCTTTCCCGACCCGGTCTCGCCCGCGACGACCACGACCTGGTGCTCGCGCAACGCGGCGCGCAGGTCGTCGAGGCGCTCCGTGATGGGCAACTCGGCGGGGTAGCGGATCTCGGGTTCGGGAGTGGTGGTCGGACGGGAGCGCATGGCGAGGTCAGGATGCCAGCTTCGTGGGCCGGCGGTGCGACGATATCGGCGTGGAACCGGCCGACTTCGACACCGCATGGCAGCTCGCCGAGCGGGTCCACGGGCCGCAGGCGGCGAAGGACGGCGAGCCGTACCTGTGCCATGTGCGACGGGTGGTCGAGCGGGTGCGCGAACTCGCTCCGGTCGATCTCTCCGAACGGTGCGCCACAGCGGCCGCGCTGCACGACGTGGTGGAGGACACGGCAGTTGGCCTCGACGACCTCGCCTCGATGGGTTTCGACGACGACGTGGTCGCGGCGGTCGACTCGGTGACCGGCCGTGAGGGGGAGCCGTACATCGAACTGGTCAGGCGGGCGGCGGCCGACCCGGTCGGCCGCTGGGTGAAGCTGGCGGACAACCTCGACAACTCCGACGAGACCCGGCTCGCCCGGCTGCCCGAGGCCACCGCCGCGCGCCTGCGCGAGAAGTACGCGTCGGCCCGTCGGCTGCTTCGAGCCGCGTGCGCGGTCGGCGCCGATGACCCGAGCCGTGACGAGCCGGAACCCGCTACTCCTTCGTGACGCGACCCGTCAGCTTCCCCCGCCGCGAGGCGCGATGTTCCAGTTGCCGCTCACGGTGTCGACGTGGTGGGATTTGGTGCGCAGCGCGCCGAGATCGTTTCGGTCGAGCTGGGAACTACCTGGCCCGGTGCGCTCCAGGATGACCGGCCACTCGAATGCACCGGGCCTGCGCTCGCGGCATGACCGCGCCGCACCGATCCTTCGCTCGGTTGTACACGACCGCGTCTCCCGGGAACGTGACGTTCCCTCTGGCACGCCGGAGGGCGGCGCTGAGCGCTGCGATGGGATCGGCGCCGGTCGATGACCAGCCGCCTGCCATCGCCGCTTCGAGTTCGTCGAGCGACAGCAACGACGCAACGTCTTCGGTCAACAGACCCGACGCGACAGCGGCTCGGATCATGCCGTCGGGGGCGGGTGGTGGCCGGTAGTCCCATCCGTCGAGCCCAACCGACTCGGCGACCACATCGAGCAGGCTCAGCGCTTCCCAGAGCTGAGTCGCTTCGTCATCGCTCAACGCGCCGGACCCTATGAGCCCGACCGCGATGTCGTACACCTCGTTGGCGGACCTCGGGCCGATACACAACACCTCGATCAGCCCCACGCCGTCGATCTCGGCGACTCGATAGACGACACGCTTCGTGCCCGACAGGACCGCCAGAGTGTTCCAGCCGGCCAGTGCTTTCGAGAGCGGGTGCTTGCCTGCCGGGTCAGTGCACAATCCGACCACGTCCGCGAGAACATCGACCTGCTCGGTCGGTGTATGACTCTCCATCTGCTCGACGAAGACGTCGGAGAACGCGATCTCCGCCTGGTCGTCGGGCAGCCGCCCGCCTCGCTTCACGCGTAGCGTCGGGTGACGGACTTCGCTCGAACGGTCTCGACGTCGAGGCCGAGTCGCCCGCAAACCTCCTCGATGCTGAGCTTGGCGGGGTGAGCATCGATGGCCTGGTCCGCGAAGGCTTCGGTGACCAGACGGGCTGCTTCCCGGAGCGTGCGGACGTCCTCGTCGAGACGTTCGGCACTGTCGACCACGGCGATCGGTCGGCCGTGATTGGTGAGAACGACGCGGTGAGCAGCGGCTTCGGCCGCGATCGCAGAGACTCCCTTGCGGGCAGCGACGGAGACGGGGATCCGGAGGGTGTCGGCCATGAGCAGGATGTTATCGCCAAATCTGTGCAGTTATGCAGCTGTCGTGGACGGCCAGCCTGGGGCGTCGGCTCATGCCCGAACGCCGGTTGGCAGTGCCAGCGGGTGCTCGCCGCATTGAAACCTGTGCCCGGATGCCACGAGACCTCACCGGACGCGCGGAACCAGGTCTGGTGAACGGTGCGCGCCTACGTTCATGAGCCTCTCCTGGTGCCCCCGGTGGGATTCGAACCCACGATCTTCGGATTAAAAGTCCGCTGCCTTGACCACTTGGCTACGAGGGCGGATCAGGTCTAGTCGGCGTGACGAGGCGCTGCCAACGCAAACTCCGAGCGTTTCTCCATGCGTCGGCGTCGTCACGCAGGCGTCGTCAGATCCGCCGCAATCGAAGCTCCAGGTCGGATCCCGGCGACGGTGCATCCTCGGCCACGATCTGCCAGCCGTCGCCACGATTGCTGCGGATGGCGTCGATGAGCAACGCGGTCGCTACCGCGGCGGCGACGGGTCGACCGTCGAGCGTCGGTTCACCCGGAACGTCAATGGTGATCGACGCCGGTGCGCCCGGCTGTCGGAGCAGGCCGGGCGCGGCATCGATCGCCGCGATCACCAGCGAAAGGTCGGAGGGATCCGCGGCTCGCGCATGCTCGGGGTCGGGCGTTGCGGTCTCGACCGCGCCCGCAGACGGCAGCCGCTCACGCAGGACGCGGCGAATGCGCACATACCCGTAGGGCCCGATGATCGCGAGCGCGATGAGGAAGAAGACCACCATCGAGCCCAAGCGGTCGTCCGTCGGCGTCGCGGCGAGCACGGCTCAGAGGAACTCGTTCGGATCGAACTCGTCGAGCGGGATGACCCGAAGGCGGGGGAGTGGCTTGTTGAAGCACCCCATGTCGTGTTCCAGATCGAACAACTCCAGCCCGCGCGGCACGAGGTCGCGGTACGACGTGCTGATGCACTCGTGGAACCCCGCGAGCCCGACGCGCCGACCGGCGTCGATCAGCCGCTCGATGTGGGCGGCGAAGTCGCCGTCGTGGCTGCCGAGCACCACGTCGCCGGCGCGGCCCTCGATCGCTTCGAGCATGCGCAGGATGCCCTCGTCGACCACCTTCACCCCGGAGCCTCCCGACAGCGGGATCGGCCGGTACCCCATCGCCATGAGCGCTTGCACGAACGGCATCGGCAGCGTGCCGTTGCTCGCGTTCATGAAGAATAGTGGTCGTATCTCGGTGTGCCATCGGGCACCAAGGAAGTCGACGACGCGTTCCCAACGCGGTCGTTCCTCCGGATGGGGTCGTCGGCCGAGGATGCTGCCGCCCAGCGTCGCGTCGAGGTTCTCGCCGTCGATGAGGAGATAGGTCAGGTGATCCGCTTCCATGGGTCCTCCCGAGACGACCGGATCGGGCGATTCTCGCGCAGACCGTGGTCGGGCGACCGATCGGTAGTCTCCCGGTGTGGACGACGAGGCACAGCACAGCGCGCCGGGGTCGGCGCCAGAGCATGAATCCGGATCCGACCGCGAGCATCCGGCGGCCGAGGATCCGGCAGCCGAGGACGCCATGCCCGATCCGCGTCGGCTTGCGGAGCACGAGGAACTCCTGACGTCGATCCACGACGACCTCGCCGCCGTCACCGCGGCGCTCGACGAGTTGGACCGCATCGCGCGGTCCGATCTGTCGAGCGGGGAGCGGGCCGACGCCACGCGGGCGATCATCGCGTCGGATCGCTTCGTCCCCGCGCCCGATCGGGACGTCGCGCCCGACATCGCGTCGGACGTCGCCTCCGATGCGGCCTCAGATTCGATCTGACGGCGCGGGTTCGTCGACCTCGGCGAGCGACAGCCGTTCGACCACCACCAGGCGGCCGGCGCGTTCGGCGAGCCGCACCGCTCCGAGGTTGGCGAGGCGCGTCTGGGGGTCGCCGAGCGACGCCGTGAACTGCGCGATCAGGCCGCCGTGGGTGACGACGAGCACGTCGCCGTCGGGGACCGTCGCGCGGATCGCGTCGATCGTCACCGCGGCCCGCGCGGCGACCGACTCGTCGGCCTCGTAGTCGTCGGGACGTCGGCCTTCGTCGAGGTAGCCCGGGAACCGTTCCTCGATCTCGGGGCGGGTCAGCCCGCCGAACGCTCCGGCGTCACGTTCCATCAGCCCGGGCAGCTCGATCACCGGCTCGAGTCCGATTGCATTCGCCAGGATCGCGGCGGTCTCCCGTGCCCGAGCGAGTGGCGAGGCGAAGATCGCGTCGACGGCGCCGATGCGTTCCGATGCCAGCCGTGCCTGCGCTCGGCCGGTTTCGCTCAGCGGCGGATCCTGTTGTCCCTGCCATCGTTGTTCGGCATTCCAGGTGGACTCGCCGTGTCGAATGAGGAGCAATCCGGTCACTCGGCCACGTTAGGGGGAGCGAGGGCAGGCTCACGGCGAGGGCTACGCTCGCGTGACGTGGCAGTCCTCCGCATGTTCGCTCAGGCCCGTGAGGCCGCGGGGCTGTCCCGGCTGGAGGTCGACGGCGCCACGGTCGGTCAGGTCCTCGATCTCGCCTCCGCCGACCTCGGTACGCACTTCGCCGCGGTGCTCGAGTCGTGCGCCGTGTGGGTCAACGGGGAACCCGCCGATCGCGACGTTGCGGTGGCGGCCGCCGACGAGGTCGCCGTGCTTCCGCCGGTGTCGGGGGGTGCCGCATGAGTGCGGTCTTCTCGCTCGACACGATCGAGCGCTACAGCATCGAGCACGATCTCGACGGGCCCAGGATTCGCCTGGGATTCGTGTGGTTCGTCGCCGTGTTCGCCTCCATGTTGCTGGGGACCGTGGCCGTGGCCGTGCTGTTCGGGCTGGTCGCCGGAGCGGCGGGCCTGCAGACCGCCGCGGCGTGGCGCTCGCACCGCGTTCGGGTCAACCAGGCGCTCGCGGGCGTCGGGCCGGTTGCGGTGACCCTCGGCGCGGCGCTGAGCGCCCGCCTGGGCGGTGTGCTCCTCATCGTGTTCGCCCTTGCCGCGGTGGCGTTCGGGCCGGACTTCTCGATCGACCCCGCGTTGCTCGAACCGGCCCGCAGACAACGCCAGCTCGCGGTGGCAGCGGCCACGCTGCGAGCCGGGCTGTTCCCTGCGATCGCGGCCACCGCCGTGGTGCTCGTTCACGACGTCGACACGATGGCGATGGCGATGCTCGTGGCGCTCGTGTGCGTGTACGACTGTGGCGACTACCTGTGCGGCGCCGGATATCAGTCGCGGGTGGTGGGCCCGCTCTCGGGGATAGCGGGCATCGTGGTGGTGACTCTGACCATGACCCAGATCAACCCGGTGCCCGCCGAGAGCGATGTGGCGGTGTTCGCGATCGGCGTGCTCGCGGCGGTGTTGTGTCCGGCGGGGCAGCTCTTCGCGTCGTGGTTGCTCCCCGAGCCGCGATCGGCGTCGCCGGCGCTGCGCCGACTCGACTCGTGGTTGCTCATCGCGCCGATGTTCCTCGTGTTGGCGTGGCTGCTCGGCTGAGCGAAATTGTCGGGTGAACACCTCAACTCGCTCGTGGCGATGCCGATGGGGCGTGCATGGAGTCTGCGGCCCGACGGTGGGCCGACCGTGACGGGAGCGCTGCGATGATCGATCTGCTGAACGACCTGCTGGACGCCGGGCATGCGCCCGACCTGGCCGCGAGCTCGGTGCGCGACCTGCGTGAGCATCGGGACCGCCTCGACGAGATCGAATCAGCGCTCTCGTTCGGCCGGCGCATCGCGCAGGGTCGGCTCGACATCGTGGTGTCCGAGATCGAAGCCAGGGCGACCGGCGAGACCGACCCCGGCGGGATCGTTGCCCGGCTCCCCGAGGTGCTGTCGCGCCAGGCGCCCTCGGTGTCGGCGGCCGCTCCGCGTCCCCCACGCGATCTCGTGCTCACGCCTCTCGCCGAGGACCTTGCAGCGGCGCTCGACCGCGTGGTCACGACCGATGAACTGGGCGATGTCACCACCGTCGCCGACGACCGGCTCGCAGCGATGGCGGCCGCGATCGCCGATGCCGAGCGCTCGATCTCGACTCGCCGATCCGAGGTGCATCGCCTGATCGATGCGGTGCAGGAGGAGATCATCGGCCGGTATCGCTCCGGATCCACGACCGTGGACGAGTTGCTCGCCGATTCGGTGACTCCGCACTGACGACGCCTAGCCTGTCGGACATGAAGGACGAGATCGACAAGAGGTGGCGTGACCTCGGGGAGTTCATCCGGGAACAGCGCAATGTCGGTCAGATGTCGCTGCGGAAACTGTCCGAGGTCGCAGGGGTTTCCAACCCGTACCTCAGCCAGATCGAACGCGGGCTGCGCAAGCCGTCGGCCGAGATCCTGCAACAGATCGCCCGCGCCCTCGAGATCAGCTCCGAGACGCTGTACGTGCGCGCCGGAATCCTCGACGAACCGACGGACGAGCTCGATCTGATCGCCGAGATCCGCCGGGATCGCCACATCAACGAGGATCAGAAGAAGACGATGGTTCGCATCTACGAGTCGTTCCGGCGCGAGAACGAACCGACCGGCTGAGTGGCTCGGTCGCCGCGGCGCGTCTCGTCGCGTCGCCTGCGGGAATCGGTGCGCCCGAATCGGTGTTGGTTCCGCCCGTGACAGGCGTGGCAATGATCTCGCTGCACACCTCGCCGCTCGCTCAGCCCGGTGAGGGCGATTGCGGCGGAATGAACGTGTACGTGCGCGAGCTCGCGGCGTCGCTCGCCCAGGGCGGCGTTCCCGTATCGGTGTACGTGCGGGCGTGGCGCGACGGCCTGCCGAGTCGGCTCCAGGTGGAGCCGCACTTCGAGGTGGTGCACGTGGCGGCCGGGCCCATGTCGATGGCCAAGGAAGACCTGCCGGGCGTGCTCGACGCATTCGCCGACGGCGTCGCTACCGACCTCGCTGCCCGCGGGCGGCTTGCTCCGTCGGTGCTGCACGCGAACTACTGGCTGTCGGGGGTCGCCGCGCACCGGCTCAAGCACCGGCTGTCGATGCCGCTGGTGACCACGTTCCACACCCTCGCGGCGGTCAAGTCCGAGGCGGGTGATCCGGAGCCGACCGAGCGGGAGCGGGCCGAACGCGAGGTGATCGGGTGCAGCGACCGGATCTGCGCGGCCAACGCACTGGAGGCGGCCCACCTGATCGACCTGTACGACGCCGACCCGGAGCGCATCGAGATCGCCGCGCCGGGTGTCGACCGGGCGTTCTTCTCGCCTGGCGATCAGGGCGGAGCGCGGCGGGCCTTGGGGCTGCCCTCCGGCGTGCCCCTGCTGGTGTTCGTCGGCCGCATTCAGCCGCTCAAGGGACTCGAACTCGCGGTGTCGGCGCTCGCCGAACTGCGCGACCCGACGACCCAGCTGTTGGTGGTCGGCGGTCCGAGCGGACGTGAGGGTGCTGACGAGCTGCGCCGGGTGGAGGCGCGGATCGCGGCGCTGGGCCTGGCGGGCCGGGTGCGATTCGTCGACCCGCAGCCGCACCACCTTCTGTCCACGTACTACCGGGCTGCCGATGTGTGTGTGGTGCCCAGCCGGTCCGAGTCCTTCGGTCTCGTTGCCCTCGAGGCCGCCGCATGTGGCACGCCGGTGGTCGCGTCGGCCGTCGGTGGGCTGACCGGCCTGGTCGAGGACGGTGCGACCGGTCGGCTCGTGGCGGGACGCGATCCGTCGATCTGGGCGGCGGCGATCGACGATGTGATGTCCGATCCCGCCCGCCGGGCCAGGCTGGGACGCGCCGCGGTGCGCCTGAGCCATCGATTCGGCTGGGCGTCGACCGCGGCCCGGCTGCGGCGGGTGTACGCAGACCTCTCGGTCGAGCGGGTGCCGGCGTCGTGCGGAGTCGGGGCATGAGCGGGATCGACGATGTCGCCCCGCCGTGGACCGCGGCGCAGCTCGCCGATCTGGCGGCGGTGATCGACGCATGGGCCGACGAGCAGGCTGGCAACCCGGTGGTGGCGGCGGTCGAGCGGTCGACGCCGGGAGAGCACCGCTGGTTCATCCGTGTGACCGGCGACGAGAAGTCGGTGTTCTCGGTGTGGTTCTGGCTGGAGCAACGCACCCTGCACGTCGAGACCTATGTCATGCCGGCGCCCGAAGAGCATCGCGACCGAGTCTTCGAGTACGCGCTGCGGCGCAATGCCCGGCTCGAGGGGCTGAGCTTCGCGATCGGGCCGGAGGACGGGCTGTACCTCATGGGCCGGGTGCCGTTGGCACAGGTGGACCACGCGGAGCTCGATCGGTTGTTGGGCGCGGCCTACATGGTGACCGAGAGCTGCTTCCGGACCCTGATGCGGCTCGGGTTCGCCTCGAAATTCACCGGCTGACAGGGCCGTTCGAGGTCTCCGACCGACTTTCGATCTACCTCTTGCAATTTCGCGGATCCTACGGTTACCTACGCCCAGGCCGGAGGGCCTCGTCGTGGGCCGTCGGGGAAGCGGTTCCGACGCGCGTCCTCCGGCCCCCGCCATGTTGATCGGGTCGCCGCCGTCCGCCTGGGGGCGACCCGATCGGCAGGGGCTCTCGGTGGACCTCCTAGGCTGCGACACCATGGTCGACGTGCAGGTGGTCGGTGGCGGACGGATGGGCGAGGCGCTCGTGGGAGGCTGGCTGGCGTCGGGCCGGGCCCCGGCGTCGATCCGCATCGTCGAGGTGCACCCCGACCGACGCGTCGACCTGGCGCAGCGGTACTCCGGGTGCGACGTGAGCGAGCGGATCGGCGCGGCGTCGGGCACGGTCGTCGCGGTCAAACCCGGCGACGTTCCGGCGGTCGTGGCCCAGGTCGGGGCCGCCGGCGGTGGCCGGGTGCTGTCGATTGCCGCTGGCGTCACGCTGCACCAGCTCGAGACGGCCGCCGGCCCGGGCGTTCCCGTCATCCGCGCCATGCCCAACACGCCCGCGCTCGTGCGGTGCGCCATGACGGCAATCGTGGCGGGTGCCGCCGCGGCGCCGGCCGACCTGGAATGGGCGCGCGAGCTGCTGTCGGCGGTCGGCGAGGTCGTGGAGGTCGCCGAATCGCAGATCGACGCGGTGACCGCCGTGTCGGGCTCGGGTCCGGCGTACGTGTTCCTGGTGGCCGAGGCGATGGTCGACGCGGGCGTGCTCGCCGGGTTGCCTCGCGACCTCGCGACGCAACTCACCAACCAGACGCTGCTCGGCGCGGCGCAGCTGTTGGGATCGGACGGCACCGCGGCCGACCACCGGGCGGCGGTGACCTCGCCCGGCGGGACGACCGCCGCCGGGCTGCGGGCGCTCGAGGCGCGAGCGGTGCGCTCGGCGTTCCTCGACGCAGTGATGGCGGCCAAGGCGCGTTCGGTGGAGATGTCGTCGTGACCGAGCTCCGCTACGACACCGTCACGCTGCTGACCGACTACGGCCTCGCCGACGGATGGGTCGGCGTGATGCATTCGGTCATCCGGCAGCTCAGCCCCGGTGTGGGCATCGTCGACCTTGCCCACCAGATCGCCCCGTTCGACGTTCGGGGCGGTTCGCTCCTGTTGGCCCGGAGCGTCCAGTATCTCTGCCCGGGCGTGATCGTCGCCGTGGTCGACCCCGGCGTCGGAACGCAACGCCGAGCGATTGCCGTCGAGGTCGCCGGGGGCGCTGCGGTGCTCGTCGGCCCCGACAACGGACTGTTGGCCCCAGCGGTCGGCATGCTCGGCGGAGCGGAACGGGCCGTCGTGCTGGACCGCACCGACTTCCACCTGCCGACGGCGTCGACCACGTTCGACGGCCGCGACGTGTTCGCCCCCGTCGCTGCGCACCTGTGCCGGGGGGTCCCACTCGACGAGGTCGGCACCCCCGTCGATTCGGCCACGCTGCTCCCCGGCGTGGTGCCGCTCTCCCGCGACGAGGGCGGTGCGATCGTGGCCGAGGTGATCTGGGTCGACCGCTTCGGAAACGTGCAGCTCAACGTGCAGCCCGATGAGATCGAGGGCTGGGACACCCGCGTCGTCGCCGACCTCGGCCGGACCCGTCGGCGCCTGCGCAGGGTGTCGGCGTTCGCCCAGGTGCCCACCGGCGACCTCGGTGTGCTCATCGATGCGTCCGGGATGTTGGCGATCGTTGCGGACCGATCGTCGGCCGCAGAGGAGCTCGGCCTCGGCATCGGCGATGCGATCACGCTGTCGCCGAGCGGCGACGAGGATTCCGCTCCGGTCACCTCGTCGGTCACGTCGTCGGTATCGCTCGGAAGGCGGCCGACGTGAGGCGCGGGACGATCCTCACCATC
Organism: Actinomycetota bacterium; assembly: GCA_016703525.1. Taxonomy (GTDB): domain Bacteria; phylum Actinomycetota; class Acidimicrobiia; order Acidimicrobiales; family Microtrichaceae; genus JADJBW01. The sequence continues at coordinate 460,394 of JADJBW010000001.1, forward strand.
GCCATCCTGCTGATCGTGTTGTTCGCCGCCGCGGCGATTCAGCTCGGACCGATCCTCTTCAACGGAAGCTGAGCGCCGAGACGGGCTCAGCCGTGGCGATCGGACGGAAGGCTGGTTCGCGTGGGACGGCCCGAGGTCAGAGCCGCGACGCCACGCGGTCGCGCGAGAACCGGCGCATCCCCCGTACCACCAGGGTGATGGCGACGGCCCAGATGGCCGCTGCGGCGACGAGGATCCACTGCGGCGCCAGCATCAGCAGACCGGTGGTCTGCCCGACCGTAGTGAGGATGAGCGGCATGATGACCGCGCCGCCGAGTTGGTTGGCCTCCTGCGTGGTCGCGCAGCGGGCGCTCACCCGCACCATGACGCCCAGCCCGAGCGCCGCGACGCCGGGGGCGATCAACCCGACGAGGCCGAACCACTTCAGCGTGGGCACGAAGACCCGACCCATCACCGGCCAGGCGACCAGGTTGGCGGTGACGGCGAACAGCACGAACCCGATCCACGACAGTGCGACGGCGGGGATGAACGCGAAGAGCACTTTCGCGACGTACAGCTCACGGTCGCGCACCGGCAGATGCAGCAGCGATTCGAGGGTGCGACGCTCCTTCTCGCCGGCGAAGCTGTCGGCGGCGAGTGCGGCGCTCACCATCATCGGCACCACGAGAAACAGCGGTGCGATGAGGTAGCCCAGCACGAGCTGCACCATCTGCTGGGCGGGCGGCAACGCGGCGAGTTCGCGCGCGAGGTGGCCGGGGATGCGGGCCAACAGCCCGCTCAGGTCGGGCGACGTGGCGGTGCGCGCATACCAACCGATCCCGGCGGGAAGTGCCACGAGCAGCACGAACGGCACGACGAGCATGGGGATGACCGTCGCCTTCGAGCGTCGTGCGGCCAGGAAGTCCTTGCGGAGCAAGGCGGCCACGATCGAGGCGTCGATGCGATCGTCTCCGTCGCCTCGGTCCGCGCGGTCGGCGCGGCGGCCGGCGCGGATCGGTGTGGCGTACCCCCGCTCGCTCGGCGTGAGTGCACGATCGACGATGGCGGTCATTCGCCGACCCCGGCAGTGTGTTGTGCTGACATCGGGGCGCGGCGAAGGGTGCGCGTCCTCGCTCGGCCCGCGGGGGAGCGGTCACGGTGGAACCGGCCGCGGCCGTCTCGGTCGGCGGGAGGGCAGAGGGGCCGACGGTGGGAGTGCCATTGAGTCGGTCTTGCACGGCGAAGTACACATCCTGCAGGTCGGGGCGTCGGGATCCGACGCCGAACACGGCGATGCCAGCGGCCGCGAGCGCGGTGACGAGCACGGGGATCACGTCGCGCGACTCGATGCCGAGGATCAGCGCGCAGGGCGCCTCGCCGACCCGTGTGACCCCGCGCACGGAACGAGCCACGGCACGGGTCGAGTCGGTGACCGGGCCGCCGAGCTCGATCGTGACCTCGATGTCGGGCCACCATGCTCGGGCGAGCTCGTCGGGCCGCCCGAACAGCTCGAGGCGACCGTGGTGCATCACCGCCATCCAGTCCGCGGCGGCAGCCGCCTCGTCGAGGAAGTGGGTGCAGAGCACGATCGTCCGGCCACCGTCGCGAGCGAGCTGGGCGATGAGATCCATCACGGCTCGAGTGCCCGCCGGGTCGAGGCCCGATGTCGGCTCGTCGAGAAACAACAGCTCGGGGTCGTGCAACAGCGCCCGCGCCAGCGCGACGCGTCGGCGCTGGCCGGTCGAGAACCCCTGGCACCGCTGGTTGGCCTCGCGGCCCATGTCGAAGCGTTCGAGCAACTCGTCGCACCGCCGCTCGATGTCGCGGCCCGATCGCCCGCGCAGCTGCGCCGTCACGAGCAGGTTCTCCCGCGCGGTCAGCCGATCGTCGAGTCCGGCGTTCTCGGTGAGCACGCCGGTGCGTCGCCGCAGCGCGGTGCCGTCGATCGCGGGGTTCAGGCCGAGCACTTGTGCCGAGCCCGCGTCGGGGGCGAGCACGCCGTTGAGCAGGCGGATCGTGGTGGTCTTGCCGGCCCCGTTCTGTCCGAGGAGCGCCAGCACGGCGCCACGGGGCAACGCGAAGGTCAGTCCCTCGACGGCGAGCCCGTGGTCGAAGCCGCGCGTGAGTCCGTCGGCGGCGAGCGCGTGATCATCCATCGCGCTCAACCGAGGTACGACGTGATCGCGTCGATGATCGCGGCGATGCGGGTTCGCTCGGCCGGCGGCGGCGTGGGTGGCGCCGTGGTGGTCGTGGTGGTCGTCGGGGGTGCGGTCGTCGTGGTGGTCGGGGGATCAACCGGGTCGACGGCCGGGAGTTCGGCCGGAATCGTGGCGCGAGGTGCCTCGGTGGTCGTCGTCTCCTCCGGCGGGAACAGCGCCATGAATCGGTGGGTGGTGAACATGCGGTCGCCGTCCCACACGACCCCGACGCCGACGTAGCGGTATACCGGGTCGACGAGGTTCTCGTAGTGCTTCGGGCTGGCAACGAACGCGTCGAACAGCGCGTCGACCGTTCCCCCGACGCCCACGTTCTCGCCGAGTTTCTGCCAGTTCGACGTGACACCGACCGACAGATCGGACGCGTGGAAGATGGTGCCGCGCTGGCGCATCGTCTCGGCCCATGTCCGCGAGGCGGCGGTGAGCTCGGGGTCGACCTCGAGCGGTGCGAGCCCCTTGCCGGTGCGCAGCGCGTTGATTCGGTCGACGAACGCCTGCTCCTCCGCAGCGCCCCACGCGAACGCGGTCGTGGCGTGGCTCGCCGGCGACGCGCTCGCCGCATGCATCGGCGCTGGCGCGGCCGCTCCGATCGCGGTCGCAACGAGGAGCGCGGTGGCGAGTCGAGTTCGCGGGAGGTGCACGGGGGGCTCCGGAAGGGGGAGAACGAGGTCGGGCGCAATGCCGATCCTTGGGGATCGACGCGCCCGGCACGATCCTTGAGCGATTCCTCCGGCTACCCTGGGCGCCCATCGCCGGGCCCGGTGGCGACGGCGGGTCTGCTGGTCTCGGAGGTCGTGTGTGAACCTGGCATCGGTGTTCGATCGGCATCCCGACGACGCGGTGGCGCTGATCAGTCGTGGGAAGCCGACGACCTACGGCGTGCTTCGGGCGCAGGTCGCCGGGCTTCGCTCGGGTCTGGTCGCCGCCGGTCTGGAACCGGGTGATCGCGTTGCGATCGCGTGTGGCAACAACCGTTACTTCGTGGTGTCGTACCTCGCGGCGCTGGGCGCAGGGTTGGTGGCGGTACCGCTCAACCCGACGAGCCCGGAGATCGAACTGAGCCACCAGATCACCTCGGTGGGCGCCCGGGCGGTCGTCGTGGGCCCCACGGCGAGGGCCGTGTTCGAGGCGGTCGACCGGAACTCGATCCCGACGGTCGACGTGGTGATCGGGTGCGAGTTCACGCCCGAGGACGGCCTCGACCTGAACGACCTGATCGGCCTCGACGGCGCGCCGATCGTGGTGCGCGACGACGACGATCTGGCGGTGCTCATCTTCACGAGCGGCACGGCCGGGTCGCCCAAGGCGGCCATGATCACCCACGGCAACCTGCGATCGAACATCGCCCAGATCCTCTCGACGGTCGGCTCGACCCAGACCCCCGACGACGTGCTGTTCGGGGTGTTGCCGCTGTTCCACATCTTCGGCCTGAATGTGGTGCTCGGCACCTCGCTCGCGGTCGGTTCCTCGGTGCTGCTGGTGGAGCGATTCGATCCCATGTCGGCGATCGAGTCGATCCAGAAGCATCGGGTCAGCATCGTGTCGGGGCCACCCACCATGTGGGCCGCCTGGGTGGGCCTGCCCGATCTGCCGGCCGACACGTTCTCGACGGTGCGCCTCGCCGTCTCGGGTGCGGCGCGCCTGTCCGAGGACACGGCACTGTCGATCGAACGGCGCTTCGGCCTGCGCCTCAACGAGGGATACGGCCTGACCGAGGCGTCGCCGGTGGTCACGTCGTCGGTTGCGACCGGGGCGCCCTTCGGCTCGATCGGCGTGCCCGTCGCCGGGCTGGAGTTGCGCCTCGTCGACGAAGACGGCGACGACGTGCTGATCGGCGATTCGGGCGAGCTCTGGGTTCGCGGCCCCAACGTGTTCGCCGGGTACTGGGACGACGCCGAGGCGACCGCGGCGACGGTCAACGACGACGGCTGGCTCATGACCGGCGACGTCGGCACGGTCGACGACAACGGCTTCCTGTACCTCGTCGACCGCGTGAAGGACCTCATCATCGTGTCGGGGTTCAACGTGTACCCGGCCGAGGTCGAGGAGGTGTTGATGCAGCACCCCGGGATCGACGCGTGCGCCGTCGTGGGCGTACCGCACCCCTACACCGGCGAGGCGGTCAAGGCCTACGTGGTCACGGTGCGCGGCGAGTCGGTCGAGGAGGACGACATCGTGCAGTTCTGCGCCGGTCGGCTCGCCCGCTACAAGTGCCCGCAGAAGGTGTGGTTCGTCGACGAGGTGCCCCAGGGCCTCGGCGGCAAGGTGCTTCGGCGCGCGTTGCGCTGACGATCGCCGCACCTCGCGCGCATCGGAGGCGTCGCAGCGCTTTGTGACCGTCGGAAGGTGGCCGGTACGCTCGGCTCGCGATGGCCGGGACGCCCCCACCTCAGACGATCCCCGAGGCGACGGTAGCGCGCCTCCCGATCTACCTGCGCAGCCTGCAGGAGTTCGCGGCCGACGAGAACGCGACGATTTCCTCGGGGCGCCTCGCCGAGCTTGCCGGCGTGAACGCAGCGAAGGTTCGCAAGGACCTGTCGTACTTCGGGTCGTACGGCACCCGCGGCGTCGGGTACGACGTGCGCCAGTTGGTCGTCGAGATCCGCCGCGAGCTGGGCCTCACCCACGACTGGCCGACCGCCATCGTCGGCATGGGCAACCTGGGTCGAGCGCTCGCGAACTACGCGGGGTTCTCCGAGCGGGGATTCTCGATCGCCGCGCTCCTCGACACGTCCGACGACAAGGTCGGCACCGTCATGGGCGGCACCAAGGTGTCGCACCTCGACGACATGGAGGGGCTGGTCGAGCGTCACTCGATCTCCATCGGCATCATCGCCACGCCGGCCATCGCCGCTCAGGACGTCGCCGAGCGGATGGTTGGCGCCGGGATCGAGTCGATCCTGAACTTCGCACCGACGGTGATCAGCGTCCCCGAGGGCATCCTTGTCCGCAAGGTCGACCTCGCCGTCGAGCTGCAGATCCTCAGCTTCTATCAGGAGCGACGCGCCACCGACGCCGGGAGCGCGGCGGGCTGATGGGTGCGTCGAATGGCAAGATGAGCCGCGCCGTCGAGTGCCCGAAGGGGGCGTTGCCGTGTCGACTGTGATCGCGATCGGGGCGAGTCTGCCCAACGCGCCGCTACCGGTGCTCGAGGCGCTCGCGATCGATGCCGACCGCCTGCCGAAGCTGCTCGACGACCTGGCGTCGCGCGATCACATCAGCGAGGCCGTCGTCATCTCGACGTGCAACCGGCTCGAGGTGTTCGTGGTCGCCGAGAAGTTCCACGGGGCCTACCGCGACGTGCGCGACTTCCTGTCGGATCACTCGTATCTCACCCCTGACCGTTTCGCCGATCACCTGATGGTCGTGCACGACGACGACGCCACGCGGCACCTGTTCCGGGTGGCGTCGGGCCTCGATTCGCTGGTGGTGGGCGAGCACGAGATCCTCGGGCAGGTGCGCGGGGCGTGGGATACCGCCCGCGACCTCGGCGTGTGCGGGCCGGTTCTGAACCTGCTGTTCCGCCACGCGCTCGAGGTGGGCAAGCGCGCCCGTACCGAGACGGCGATCGCCCGCCAGGTCACGTCGGTGTCGCACGCCGCGGTGATTCTCGCCGAGGCCGAGTGCGGATCGCTCGAGGGCCGCTCGATCGCCGTGGTCGGCGCCGGCTCGATGGCCCGCGGTGTGGTCGACTTCGCTCTCGGCCGCGAGGTCGGCTCGGTGACCGTGCTCAACCGCACCGTCGCTCGCGCCGAGGCGCTTGCCGGCGAGCACGGCCGTTGGGGTTCACTCGACGAACTGCACGAGGTGCTGACCCACGTCGACGTGGTGGTGACCGCCACGTCGTCGCCCGACCCGGTGCTCGACGTCGAGGATCTGGCGCCGGTCGTGGCGTTGCGCGAGGGTCGCCTCCTCGTCGTGATCGATCTCGCGGTGCCGCGCAACGTCGGCGCAGGCGTGGCCTCGGTCGACGGCGTCGTACTGCACGACATGGATGCGCTCGGCCGGTTTGCCGATGCGGGCCTCGACAGCCGTCGCCGCGAGGTGCCGGCGGTCGAGGCGATCGTCGACGCCGAGGTCGATCGCTACATTTCGGCGCGCGCCGCCCGGCAGGTCGCCCCGCTCGTCGCCGCGCTCCATCGGCGTGGCGACGAGGTGATCGAGGCGGAGTTGCAGCGAGGCGCATCGAGGCTCGCCGGGCTGGGCGATGCCGATCGCGCGGCGATGGAAGCGACCCTTCGGGCGGTGGTGTCGAAGCTGTTGCACGACCCGACGGTTCGGCTGAAGGACGCGGCGGGATCGCCTCGCGGCGATCGGTTGGCCGGGTCCCTGCGGGAACTCTTCGGCCTGTGACCCCAACGTTGCGGATCGCCACGCGCGGCTCTGCGCTGGCGATGTGGCAGGCCACCTGGGTTGCGGACGCGCTGCATCGGGGCGGCGCTTGCGAGTGCGAACTGGTCGTCGTGTCGACCGAAGGCGATCGCCGACTCGATGTTCCGCTGGCCACGATGGGCGGCAAGGGCGTGTTCGTGAAGGAGGTCCAGGCGGCGCTTCTCGACGGGCGAGCCGACGTGGCCGTGCACTCGGCGAAGGACCTGCCCGCGATCACTCCCGACGAGCTGGCGCTGGCGGCGATTCCCGCCCGGGCCGACGTGCGCGACGTGCTGGTGGGAGCGACGCTCAGCGGGCTGGCCGAGGGTGCCATTGTCGGCTCCGGCTCGCCCCGCCGCCGGGCGTTGCTGCGCGAGGCGCGGCCCGACCTTCGCCTTGCCGAACTGCGCGGCAACATCGACAGCCGGCTCGCGCGTGTGGGCGAGCTCGACGCGGTCGTGGTCGCCGCTGCGGCGCTCGACCGCCTGGGCCGCGCTCCCCACGCGTGCGAGGTGCTCGACCCGGAGTCGTTCGTTCCTCAGGTCGGGCAGGGAGCGCTGGCAGTGGAGTGCCGAGCGGACGACCACGACACGTGCCGCGCTGTGGCCGTGCTCGACGACCCGGCGAGCCGCCGCGCCGTCGATGCCGAGCGAGCGTTCCTGGCCGAGCTCGGTGGCGACTGTCGGCTGCCGGTGGGAGCGTGGGCGACGCTCGGCGACGACGGGATCGACCTTCGTGCGGTGCTCGCGGCCGATGGTGTGGTGCACCGCTGGCGCGCGACCGGCGACGACGCCGACCCGCTCGGGCGGCGTGCCGCACGCTCGCTGCTCGACCTGGCCGGGTCGGTACCCGAACCCTCGTGACCGTCCATCTGGTCGGCGCCGGGCCCGGCGACCCCGGGTTGATCACCGCCCGGGGTGCCGAGTTGTTGGCGACGGCGCAGGTTGTGGTGCACGACCGCCTCGCGAACTCGGCGCTGCTCGACCTTGCGCCGGCGTCGGCGGAGCGCATCTCGGTCGGCAAGGACCCCGACCGCGCCTCGCCGTCGCAGCAGGAGATCAACGCGCTGCTCGTCGACGTCGGCCGCCGATTCGAACGGGTGGTCCGGCTGAAGGGCGGTGACCCGTACGTGTTCGCCCGCGGCGCCGAGGAGGTCGCCGCGCTGCGCGCCGCCGGTGTCGATGTCGACGTGGTCCCGGGGGTGACCTCCTTCGCGCGTATCGCGTCGATCACCGAACAGCTCGTTGCGGGCGGGCTCGACCCGCAGACGCCGGCGGCCGCTATCCGGTGGGGAACCCGTGCCGATCAGGAGGTCGTGCGCTGCACGCTGGGCGAGCTGCCGAGCGCGCCCCTGCGGTCGCCCTCGGTCATCGTCGTCGGCGACGTGGTGGGCGACGATCTCGCCGCTCGGGAGCCACGTCGCCTCGACGGGCTCCGGGTGGTGGTGACCCGTGCGGCATCGCAGGCCTCGGAGTTGTCGGTCGGGCTCGCGGCGCGGGGCGCGCACGTGGTGCACCTGCCGACGATCGCGTTCGAGGGGCCGACGGACGGGGGCAGCGGGCTCGCGGCACTCGTCGCCGATCCGGCCGCCTTCGACTGGGTGGTCGTGACCTCGCCGAACGGCGCTCGACGCTTGATCGAGTCGGTCGTCGATCTCCGCAGCTTCGGCGGCGTCGGGATCGCGGCGATCGGTGAGGCGACCGCTCGGGTGTTGCGCAACGCCCGACTCGGCGTCGATCTCGTTCCCGAGCGAGCGGTGTCGGAGGGGCTCGTGGCCGAGTTCCCCCACCCCGACGGTCCGGGCGGTCGGGTGGCGCTCGTGCGCGCCGAGATCGGTCGGCGGGAGCTGCCCGATGGGCTCGCCGCGCTCGGATGGTCGGTCGAGGTTGTGCCGGCCTATCGCACGGTCCCGGTCGCCGCGTCCGACCGCGACCTCGCGCAGGTGGCCGGTGCGCACGTTGTCGCGTTCGCGAGCGGCTCGGCGGTCGACGGGTTCACCGCGGCCGTCGTGGCCGGCGATCGACCGCCCGTCGCCGCGGTGATCGGGCCCGTGACCGCAGCCCGCGCTCGGGCGGCCGGGTTCGAGCGCATCGTTGAGTCGAGCGACGCTCGCATCGATGCCCTCGTCGACGCGGTGGAGGAGTGGTGGCGAGCATCCGACGCCGACGCGCCCAACTGAGCGAGGCCGACGACACACCCGCACCTTCTCCGGCGTCGGGTGGCTGGCGCCGCGCCCTGCGAATCACCAGGCGGTACGTGCTGCCGGTGCTGGGGTGGGCGTGGGCCGTCGGCGGAGCGGCGCTCGCCGTGAGCCTCATCCTCGGGCTCGCCCTGCACCCGGTGCTCCTCGCGTTGCAGGGCATGCAGTTCCTCGTGCTCGCTCCGTGCTGGTTGGTGCTCGGCGCGGCGGCCGTGCGGAGGCGACGGGTGCAGGGCGCTCTGGCGGTGATCGCGGTGCTCGTACACCTGTGGTTCTCGGTGCCCGCAGCGGTGTCGGCGACAGCGCCCTCGTGGACGGTGGGGGCGCCTCGCGTGTCGCTGTTCGTTGCGAACGTTCGCTACCGCAACCCCGATCCGAAGACGGTGGCGCGCCGGATCGTCGCGGCGGACGCCGATGTCGTGGTGGTGTTGGAGGTGACACCGCGCTTGCGTGCGGCGTTCGACGAGGCAGGGCTCACCGCTACCTATCGGTGGCGATCGATGACCCCGGACGACGGCCGATTCGGCGACATGGTGATGTCGCGGCTCCCGGCGCGCGATGTGGGACTCGTGCGGGCCGGGCCGATCGTGGTGCCGTCGCTCACGGTCGACGTTGGCGGTCGACTTGTGCGCGTTCACGCGGTGCACGCGCCGAATCCGTCGCCGGTGTCGCGGCTCGATCGTTGGCGAAGCGGGCTGGCGGCGCTGCGTCGGCTCGCCGAACGCGACGGTGGTGCGGTCGTGTTCGCGGGCGACTTCAACGCGTCGGGCTTCCATCGTGCCTACCGCTCGATGCTCGGCGGGGGCCTGTCCGACGCCCACGACGAACGCGGCCTGGGCCTGACGCCGTCGTGGGGTCCTGAGTCGAACCCGTTGCCGTGGCCCGACGCGCTCATCCGACTCGACCATGCCGCATATTCCGGGTCGATCTATCCGGTCGCCCTCCAGAATGGGGAGATGCCCGGAAGCGATCATCGCCCCTTTGCCGTCACCTTCGCCGTCCGGCCCCGCCGATGAGCAGCGCGCCGACCGACATCGGGCTCGATCCATCACGGAGTTCGGGCAGGTTCGGATGACAAGACGGCGCAACAGGGCCGGCTGGATGCTCGCACTTCTCGCCGTTGCGGCTGCGTGCGCTGCATCCTGCGGCGACACGACGTCGATTGAAATCCGTGGTCCGGGGCAGTCCGGCGCCCTCGGCGCGACGGCGGATGCGCCGGCAGTTCGCCCTACCGATGCGCTTGCTGCCGGCGAAGCCGGGATGCTGTGGGTGGGTACGGGCGAGAAGCGTGGCGCTCGGGCGTGGTCGCCGACTTCAGGGTGGCGTGCGATCGCTCCGCCGGATGTTCGATTGGACGCGGCGACCGGCACTCCGACCGAGGATGGCTACTTCGTGACCGGGGTTGTGTGCGACAAGGCGGGCGACGACGGCTGCGGATTCGGGCATTTGGTTGCGTATGAATTCCGGTCCGCGACGCAGAGGTGGTCGCAGCTCGACGTCGGCGAGCGCGGAAGTCGTCGGCGAAGGGCGCAGCTTCCTCGGGTGTTTCGGTCGGCGGTGGGGGGTTGGGCCCCTGGCGCCGGGGGGGGGGGGGGGGCCGCGGGGGGGGGGTTCGGCCGGGGTGGGGGGGGGGGGGGGCGGCCGGCCCGGGGGCGGGGTTCGTCAGAGTCGGTGCACTCGATAGTGAGATGGACCCGGTGCCGCTCAGAATGAGCGACGCGAACGGCCGAGCGCTCAGGGTGGACGCGGCGGCTGAGGAGGTCGGCGGACCGCTGGCGGCTCAATGCACGGAGGTGGGGCCAGTGCTCGGCCCCGCTCAACGCCCAGGAACGGATGTGTTCGTGGTGAGGCCCGAAGGCGAACCATGGGACCGATATGAATCGCCCGTGCAAGGAACGATGCTTGGCGCCGCTGGAGACTCCACGGGCATCAGCGTTGTGATGATGCCAACTCCTCGATTCGATGAGGGTGGCCTCCCGGTCTTTGAAACGGCCGTTGTGCTCTACGAAAAGGGCAACTCGGGCGGTCACGTCGTCTCGCTTCCGGGTAACCCGGGCCTGCGCGTCGTTCGTGCTGCGGGAAGCACCTTCGTGTATGGGGCGACTGCCGATGACAACATCCCAAGCCAGATTGCAGAGGTCAAGGGATGAGCATTCGAGGGATGCGTCGCCCCGCCGCCGTGGTGTTCGACTTCGACGGGCTCGTGGTCGACACCGAGTGGGTCGAGTACGTGACGATCGCCGACATGTTCCGTCGCAGTGGCGCCGAGCTGTCCTTCGAGCTGTGGCAGGGCTTCATCGGCACGACCGATCACCCGCACTGGACCGAACTGCTCGCCGATGCCCTGGGCCGGCCCGTCGATCGTGACGCGCTCGTGGCGGCGCGGACCGCCGAGAAGGACGTGTTGCTCGCTGCCGAGCCGATCCTGCCCGGCGTGGTCGAGCTGCTCGACGAACTCGACGCTCACGCCGTGCCGATCGGCATGGCATCGTCGTCGTCGTCGGAGTGGGTGCGGGGAAACCTCGAGCGCCTGGGCCTGCTCGATCGTTTCGAGGTGATCGTCACACGCGACGACGTGACCGCCGCCAAACCGTCGCCGGAGCTGTATCTGCGAGCCTGCGTGGGCCTGGCCGTCGAGCCGACCGGCGCGGTCGCATTGGAGGACTCGCTGCACGGTGTCACCTCGGCGCGGGCAGCGGGCATGGCGGTCGTGGCCGTCCCGGGCAGGCTCACGGTCGGGCTCGATTTCAGCGCCGCATCGCTCGTGGTCGGCTCGCTGAGCGACGTCGGGCTCGATGCGCTGGGCTCGTTGGTCGGTTCGTAGACTCCGGGCGTGTTCCCTCGACACCGTCCCCGCCGGCTCCGGACCACCGCTGCGATGCGTCGGCTGGTCGCGGAGACCACGCTCACCCCGGCCGATCTGATCGCACCCCTCTTCGTGCGTGAAGGGATCGACGCCCCCGTGCCGATCACGTCGCTTCCCGGCGTGGCGCAGCTCGACCTGGCGTCGCTCGATGCCGAGGTCGACGAGTTGGTCGCTCTCGGCGTGCCGGCGCTCATCCTGTTCGGCATCCCCGAACACAAGGATGCCGTGGGGTCGGGCGCGTCCGACCCCGACGGCATCGTGCAGCTCGCCATCCGCCGTGTGCGCGATCGCGTCGGCGACGCGATCGTCGTCATGGCCGATCTGTGCCTCGACGAGTACACCGATCACGGACACTGCGGCCTGGTACGCCCCGACGGGACGGTCGACAACGATTCGACGCTCGAGCGCTACGCCGCCGCGGCGATCGCCCAGGCCGAGGCGGGGGTCGACGTGGTCGCCCCGTCGGGGATGATGGACGGCCAGGTCGCCGCGATCCGCGATGCGCTCGACGGGGGTGGGGCGAGCGAGGTGGCGATCCTGGCCTACGCCGCCAAGTACGCCTCGGCGCTGTACGGGCCGTTCCGCGAGGCCGTCGACGTGGCGATCGCCGATGGCGGCGACCGCCGCGCCTACCAGCAGGACCCACACAACGCCCGCGAGTCGATGGTCGAGATCCTCGCCGATGTGGCCGAGGGGGCCGACATGGTGATGGTGAAGCCGGCCGTCACCTACCTCGACATCATCCGGCAGGCACGCGAGCTGGTCGACATCCCGCTCACCGCGTATCACGTGTCGGGCGAGTACGCGATGATCCGTGCCGCCGCGGCCAACGGATGGATCGACGGCGACGCCGTCGCTCTGGAACAACTCGTCGCGATTCGCCGGGCGGGCGCCGACGCGATTCTCACCTACTTCGCGAAGGAGGCGGCCGGATGGCTGAGCTGACGAACGAGGCGCTGTACGCGCGCGGCCTGGAGGTGATCCCGGGCGGTGTGAACTCGCCGGTGCGGGCGTTCCGGTCGGTCGGTGGCACCCCGTACTTCGTCGCCCGCGGCGACGGCGCCCACGTCTGGGACGTCGAGGGGCGGCGATTCATCGACTACGTGCAGAGCTACGGCGCCTCGATCCTGGGGCACGCGCATCCCGCGGTGCTCGCCGCGGTGGCCGACGCCGCGTCGCGGGGCACCACGTTCGGCGCGCCGACCGAGGGCGAGGTGCGCCTCGCCGAGGAACTGTGCGCCCGCGTGCCGGGCATGGAGCAGGTGCGGTTGGTCTCGTCGGGAACCGAGGCGGTCATGTCGGCAGTGCGGCTCGCCCGCGGCGCGACGGGCCGGTCGAAGATCGTGAAGTTCGCGGGTATGTACCACGGGCACTCCGACGCGCTGCTCGCCGCGGGCGGCTCGGGCGTGGCCGACCAGGGCCTCTCGGGGTCCGACGGTGTGACCGCCGGCGCCGTCGCCGACACCGTGGTGGTGCCGTGGAACGTGGTCCCCGAGCTCGACGAGTCGGTGGCGGTGCTGTGCGTCGAGCCGGTGGCCGCCAACATGGGTCTGGTGCCGGCCGCCGAGGGGTTCCTCGACGAGCTGCGCGCCGAGTGCGACCGCGTGGGAGCGTTGCTGTTGTTCGACGAGGTGATCACGGGGTTCCGCCTGGGCCCCGGCGGCGCGACGGCCAGGTTCGGCGTGCGCCCCGACCTGTGGACGTTCGGCAAGGTGATCGGCGGCGGCCTGCCCGTCGGCGCGTTCGGTGCGTCGGCCGAGATCATGTCGCACCTTGCGCCGCTCGGCGGCGTGTACCAGGCAGGCACGCTGTCGGGGAACCCGCTCGCGACCGCTGCGGGGTTGACCGTGCTCGAACATCTGACGCCCGCCGCGTTCGCGCAGCTCGATGCGACGGCGGCCCGGCTCGCGATCGGGCTGCAGGACGCGTTCGATCAGGCGGGTGTGGCGGCCGTGGTGCCGCGGGTCGGGCCGTTGATCGGACTGTTCTTCGGCGCGGAGGCCCCGGTCGACTACGACGGCGCCAAGCGCTCGGTCGACCTCGGCTGCTATCCCACGTTCTTCCACTCGATGATCGACGACGGCATCGCGCTCGCGCCCGGGCCGTACGAGGTGCTGTTCCCCTCGCTCGCACATCGCGACGACGACATCGACGCGACCCTCGCCGCCGCCCGCCGGGCGGCCGTAGCGGTGGCCGCGACCCTCGACGGAAAGGACCGGCCATGACGGCGATTCGGTACCGGCTCGACGACCATCCCGCGCTCGACGCGGCCGCCGACGCGGCGGTGGCGCAGCTGGCGACACTCGACGCGGTCGCGCGCCTGTGGGCCCACGACTTCACGCTGTTCTCCGACGATCCGACCGAGATCGAGAATCGGCTGGGGTGGCTCGAGGTCGCGTCGGACTCGCTCCAACGTTGGCCGGCGCTCGAGGCGCAGGCGGCCGCGGTCGCGCAGTGGGCGACCGACGTGGTGGTGATGGGAATGGGCGGCTCGTCGCTGTTCCCCGAGGTGCTGGCGACGACGTTCGGTCGCTGCGACGGGTTCCCACAGCTCCACGTGCTCGACTCGACCGACCCGGCGGCGGTGCGGCGCATGCTCGATGCCACCGACCCGGCGACCACGTTCTGCGTCGCCGCTTCGAAGTCGGGCTCGACGGTCGAGACCCGCTCGCACCTCGCGACCTTCTGGGATCGCAACCCCGATCCCAGCCGGTTCGGGGTCATCACCGACCCGGGCTCGGCGCTCGGCGACTGGGCGCGGTCGGTCGGCATCGACGCGATCTGGGAGAACGACCCCGACATCGGCGGCAGGTTCTCGGCCCTGTCGATGTTCGGCATGGTGCCCGCCGCGCTCGCAGGGGTCGATGGCGAGGCGATCCTCGAGGCAGCGCTCGATCTTGCGGACGCGCTCGATCCGTCCGACGAGGACGCCGAGGCGAACCTCGGTCTTCGCCTCGGCGGTGTGTTCGCCGGCGCGGCGCTGGCCGGGTTCGACAAGCTCACGATCCTGGTCGAGCCGTCGATCGCCTCGTTCGGACTGTGGCTGGAGCAGCTCGTCGCCGAGTCGACGGGCAAGCTCGGTCGCGGCATCGTGCCGATTGTCGGCGCCGATGTCGCCGAGGTGCTCTCGACGCCGGCGGGGCGCCTCGTTGTCACGATCGGTGCGGTGGCGGGCATCGGCGAGCTGCGCGAGTCCGGCCTGCCGATGGTGGAGATGTCCTTCGACGAGCCGGTCGATCTCGGTGCGCAGGTGCTGCTGTGGGAGACCGCCGTTGCGCTCACGGGTCCGGTGCTCGGGATCAACCCGTTCGATCAGCCCGACGTCGAGGCGGCGAAGGTGGCTGCTCGGGCGGTGTTGGCGGGCGAGGGGCCCGCGGCGGTGGACGTGGTGAGCGTCGAGTCGCTCCTGTCGACCGTTGCCGAGGGCGACTATGTGGCGGTGTGTGCGTTCGTCGATCCGGCGTCGCCGGTCGTCGGGCGGTTGGAGGAGGCGCGCCGCCGTCTCGGTGTGGAGTGCGGCGTGGCGGCCACGCTGAACATCGGTCCGCGGTTCCTGCACTCGTCGGGGCAGCTCCACAAGGGCGGTCCGGGATCGATCGTGGTGGTGCAGGTGCTCGAGACGGTCGGCGACGATCTTGCGATCCCGGGCGAATCGTTCACGTTCGGTGAGCTCAAGGCGGCGCAGGCAGCGGGCGACCTGGTCGCGTTGCACGCGGCCGGTCATCGAGCGGGACGGGTGCGCCTCGACGATCTGCTCGCGTCGCAGTCCTGAGCCCGATCCCGGAAGGGCCGTTGTCACCTATCCACCTGAGTAGGTAGATTGGCGCCTATGACGCTGAGCATCAAGAGCGAGCGGGCAGATCGACTGGCGCGTGATCTTGCCGAATTGACCGGTGAGTCGATCACCGATGCGGTGGTCGCGTCGATCGAGGCTCGGCTCGACCTGGAGCGTCGTCGCCGTCGGTCCCTGGGGCTCGGCGACATCGTCGAACGATTCGCCCGGTTGCCGCTGCTCGATGAGCGCGATTCCGACGACATCATCGGGTACGACGAGCACGGGCTGCCGGCGTGATCGTCGTCGACACATCGGCGATTGTCGCGGTGTTGTTCGATGAGGATGGCAGCGAACGCCTCGCGCACGCGCTGCTCGGCGAACGATGTGTGATGTCGGCTGCGACCCGGGTCGAGCTCGGCATCGTGATCGAGGCGAAGACGGGTTCGGCGGGAACACAACTCCTGGAGGAGCTGCTCAGTCGTCTCGCGATCGAGGTGGCGCCGGTCGACTCCCAGCTCGCCGAGGAAGCGATCCTGGCATGGCGTCGGTTCGGGAAGGGCCGCCATGCGGCGGGTCTGAACCTCGGCGACACGTTCTCGTACGCACTCGCGCGCCGGCTGGGTCTGCCGCTGCTCTTCGTCGGCGACGACTTCGGGGGGGGGGGGGGGGGGGGGGGGGGGGGGGGGGGGGGGGGGGGGGGGGGGGGCGACTTCTCGCACACCGATGTGACCGTGCCCTGACCGCGGCGCGGTGTGCCGCCGGTCTGGAGCGCCGCTACTCCGAGGGGGCCGGCGAGATCACCAGGCGTACCTGAAGGGGGTCGGTGTCGACGGCGGGCGTGACGACCTCGACGGTCCGCCTCACGGCGGAATCGGCGCTCGCCCCTCTCGAGATCTCTCCAGGGGATTGAGCTCCCACAGCGGCGAGCTGTGGGTGATGACCCGCTTGCCCGCAGCGAGGTGGAGGCCGGAGCGCTCATCGAACGCGTCGGCGTCGTCGGCGTCGATCGTGAAGGAGACGTGCAGGTCGCCGCCCACGCGAGCCGCGCGGAACCCGTCCGTCGACGAGGGGAAGGCGATGCCGGCGTCGCGGGCGACCATCGCCTTGGTCGGGCGCAGCGTGGAGAGGACCTCCACGCTCGCGGCTTCATCGTCGGAGCCGCACCCGGCGAGTCCGGACGCGCCGACTCCGGACGCGGTGAGCAGCAGCGCCGACGCGACGATGCCGCGCCAGCGGCGCGGCATCGTCGGTCGGTCGTCGCTGTGCGCGGGTGGGCGCTGCGCGATCACGTGCCTGCCGGAAGGGTGGCCCATTCGTCGATCACAGCCTGGTACTCCTCGGCGGCCGCAGCGACCGTCGGGTTGGCGTCAGCCTTGAGCTTGTCGACGGCCGCCTGCCACGCCTCGGCGTCGTACTCCTCGCCCGAGAGCGTCTCGCGCTCGTGGCGCACGACGGCGAGCAGCTCGCCGGCCGTGAGCGTGGCCCAGCCGGGCATGCCGCCCTTGAGCGCCTTCTTGGTGTCGCCGTAGGTGCCGCCGTCCCAGTTGGCGCTGCCGAGCAGCACCCAGCGGACCTGATCGGCGGGGTCAGCGAAGGTGCCGAGCACCGCTCCACCCGACAGGGCGGGGCCTGCGCCGCCGCCGCCCGTAGCGCCGTGGCAGCCGGCGCAGTTCGTCGAGAAGACGGTGGCGCCGGTCGTGAGCGGGCCGAGCGTGGTGACCGGCGGATCATCGTTGGTCGTCATGTACATGACGCCGAAGAGCGGGAGGAACGCCAAGGCGGCGGTCGCCCACACCGGCATCTTGCGTCGGCCGTTGGCCGCTTCGACCCACGGCGGGACCGGCTCGGCCTTCTTGGCGACTGGAGCGGCGGATGCGGCCGGTGCGGCCTTCGCGCTCGCGGCCGGAGCGGCCTCGGCGCTCGTTGCCTTGGCGGGCGTCGTGGACGCCTCGGCACCGGCGCCACCGCCACGGCGTGCCCGCGATCGGGCGAGGAGATGCTCGGGAATTTCGGTCAACGCGGCCTCCGCGATGTGCGGCCCGGCAGTCGCCGGGGCAGCTGGGGTCCATCGTGCGATGGACAGACGGGCGCCGGGGGTGGTCCCTTCGCCCTGGACGTGCTGCACCGTGATGGTGCGTCGCCACTCTACGTCCGCGCCCTGCAGAGTCGCCAACGTCGGCCGTGCCCGGGCGGGGGCACCGGGCGGGGGCACCGCAGAATGTGCTCCGGGCCGGGTGGTCGTGATAAACCTGCCCCGTCCGCGCCACGACGTCCGGGTGGTGCGGCCACGACTTTGTGAGAGATTTCACGAGGAGGTCTCGAGTGAACACGATGAAGGTTGCCGGAAAGGTGTACGGGTTCATCGTCGCCTCCCTCTTGGGCCTCCCGATGGTCGCCGCCCTTCTTGTGTGGCTCGCCGACGGTTCGGCCCGTGGTCGCTTCGACGGAGCCCACATCTTCAGCGCCCGATACATCTCGTCGGTCGTCGTGTTCATGGTGCTCCTGTTGCCCTTCTTCTGGATGGCCGACCGCCGCACACCCGGCGAGTCGCTCACCTGGGGCGAGGCGATGGTCGCCGCGGTGTACGTGTTCGGCCTCCTCTTCTGGCTGTACGGCGTGATCCCGCACGAGTACCTCAACTGGGCCGACTCCGAGCTGTCGTGGCGCCCGGACAAGAAGGTCATCGGCCCCGAGGGCACGTGGACCTGGTTGAGCGAGGGGCTCTGGACGTCGATCCCCTCACGATTCACAAGCAGATCTTCCGCGACGTCATCGCGGTGCTGCTCTACGCCGTCGGCCTGGGTGGCTTCATCTGGGCCTTCGCCTTCTGGAACGATCGAGCGAAGAAGGCTGCCGCCGAGGCCGCAGTCGAGAAGGTGTCCACCTACGGCCGGCCGCTCGCGGTCAAGCGCTGACGGCGCCGGTTCGAGGTCAGGAGTCCAACGATGGCGACCACCGACGCGAATCCGCCGATGCCGGAGTTTCGTACCGACTACGTGCTGCAAGAGGTCGACGGCGACTACCTGGCGAAGGCGGTCAAGCCCAAGCAGTTCATCCACATCGATCAGTCCGAGTGCATCATGTGCGAAGGCTGCGTCGACATCTGCCCGTGGAAGTGCATCCACATGGTGTCGACCGACCTGATCGACGAGGCCGTCGGCGTTGACCGCCCCGGTCTCGATCCGAGCGACAACGTGGTGTTCCTGATCGACGACGACGTGTGCACCCGCTGCGCCCTCTGCGTCGACCGCTGCCCGACGGGCGTGATCATCCTCGGCAAGATCGGCGACCCATCGGCAGATGGCGACGCGCACAGCCGAACATCCACACACGGATACGGCTACGGCATGCGCCTGGCCTGACGCACACCAATCACGACACGAACGATTCGACGGAGAACGGGAAACCGGAGTAGGGAGTAACCCGTGGCGAAGACGATGCAGGGCAGCCCGGCACAGCGGGCACAAGAAGCTCTCACCAACCTCAACAACAACGTGCAGGGCAGTCAGGCTTGGAGTTCCATCTTCCGGCCGGGCTCGATCTTCCGGAAGGGCTACTCCGACAGCCCCCGGAACCGCTCGTACGTGATCATGAACTCGGTGCTGTACCACCTGCACCCGGTGAAGGTGAAGCGGCACGCCGTGAAGGTCAGCTACACGCTGTGCCTGGGCGGTCTGAGCTTCTTCCTGTTCATCCTGCTGACGGTGACGGGCATCTTCTTGATGTTCTTCTACCGGCCGACGGCGGTGAACGCATGGACCGACATCTACACGCTGCAGACGTCGGTGACCTTCGGCCTGCTGGTTCGAAACATGCACCGATGGGGGGCCCACCTCATGGTGCTGTCGGTCTTCCTGCACATGGCCCGGGTCTTCTATCACGGTGCCTACAAGCCGCCCCGGGAGTTCAACTGGGTCATCGGCGTCATCCTGCTGGTGCTCACCCTGCTGCTCTCGTTCACCGGCTACCTGCTGCCCTGGGACCAGCTCGCGCTCTGGGCCGTGACGGTGGGTACGAACATGATGGGCTACACGCCGGTGCTCGGCGGCCAGGTCCGCTACGTGCTCTTGGGCGGCGCCGAGATCGGTACCGACACGCTGCTCCGTTGGTACGTGCTCCACGTGCTGTTCTTCCCGTTCATCATCGTGATCTTCATGGCCATCCACTTCTGGAGAGTCCGCAAAGACGGCGGCATCTCCGGTCCGCTGTAGACCACGGCGCAGAGGTAGACATCAATGACCGAGATTCCCGAACATCTGCTGAAGCGGGCGCAGGCCGCTCGCGACAAGGCCGCCTCGCAGGCAGCGCCCGCCGAATCGGCGGCGCCTGCCGCCGAGGCCGCGCCCGCCGGCGGTGGCGACAGCCGCATCCCCGCGCACCTGCTCGAACGCTCCCGCGCGGCGAAGTCCAAGCGCGACGGTGGCGCCGAAGCCCCCGCTGCTGCCGCGGCACCCGCAGCCGCTGCGGCGGCCGGTGGCGGCGCCGTCGCAGCGCCGGGCATCCCGCTCGCCGCGGGACCGGGGGGACACACCCAACGTCTCCTCACGGTGGTCAAGTCCGGCTCGATCCAAGACGTCAAGTCGAAGCCGCAGGACAAGGTGCACACCTGGCCGCACCTGCTCATCATCGAGTTCGTCGCGGCGCTCTTCATCCTCGCGTTCACGACGATCTTCTCGGTGTTCGTGAACGCACCGCTGCTCGAACTCGCGGATGTCAACAAGACGCCGAACCCGTCCAAGGCGCCGTGGTACTTCCTCGGCCTGCAGGAACTGCTCACGATGTTCCACCCGATGGTGGCCGGCGTGACGATCCCCGGCATGGGCATCTTCTTGCTCATCCTGGCGCCGTACGTCGACAAGAACCCGTCGAACAAGCCCGAGGATCGCAAGTTCGCGATCTCGCTCATGACGGTCCACCTGATGTTCTGGGCCGTGCTCGTGATGATCGGCTCGTTCTTCCGAGGCCCCGGCTTCAACTTCGTCCTTCCCTGGCGCGACGGCTTGTTCTTCGAGCTCTGATGCGCACCCTCCACTCCTCCCACCCGACGCGCCGCTGCGGTGCGATCGAACACCTTCGAGGTGAGTCATGAATGCTCTCGTCGTCGTTGCCATCGTCGTGATCGTGGCGTTGGCCGCGCTCATGGTCGTCGCGGCGAGCCGTCGCGGCGAGATGGGCTCGGCCACCGGCCAGCTCTCCCGCGAGACGCTCAAGCGCGACGAATCGCGCCGCAAGGAACTTGCGACCACCGCCCCGGGCGGCCGCACGTTCGAGAAGGCGGCGATGCTCGCCACCCGCGACGGCGATGCGCTCGTGCCGGCGGCGTCGTCGGCGCCGACCCTGTGGGTCCCGCCCGATCCGGAGGCCATCGCGGTCAGCCGTCGCCAGTTCCTGAATCGTTCGATGATTTCGGTTCTCGGCTTGGCGATCGCAACGTTCGCTGCGGCGGCCTTCACCGCGTTCCTGTGGCCGACGGGCGGCGGCGGGTTCGGTTCCAAGATCCGCGTCGGCAAGATCAGCGATCTGAAGGACGAGATCAAGAAGGGCTCCGGGTTCCTGTACAAGCCGGAGGGCCGCATGTGGCTGGTGGAGTATCCCGAAACGGCACTCCCCAAGGCCAAGGTCGTCTACGGAGACCTTCCGAACTTCGCGGCGATCGAGGCCGGGATCATGGTGCTGTACCAGAAGTGCGTGCACCTCGGGTGTCGAGTCCCGTCCTGCGTGACGTCGCAGTGGTTCGAATGCCCGTGCCATGGCTCGCAGTACAACCAGGCGGGCGAGCGAAAGGGCGGCCCCGCTCCGCGAGGCCTCGACAGCTTCGCCACCGAGGTTTCCGCGGACGGCGTGCTGACCGTGAACACGGGTGCGATCGTGCAGGGGTCGCCGCTTGGTACCAACACGACCGGGCAGGAAGCCCAGGGTCCGCACTGCATCTGACCGCGAACCGCTACGAGACGACGATGCACCAGTACACAACTGATCAAGACCGAGGGCACCTTCGATGATCGCCGAAATGACCACACAACGATCGTTCGCCTACGTGATCGGCGCCGTGATCTTCATCGGCGCGTTCTTCGTGATCATGGCGCAGGCTCGCAAGGGCCGGGCCGAGCTCGGGTCCGAGGTCGAGCTCGCGCCGAACCGCAAGCAGTATCTGGCCGACGACGAGCTCGAGGGGCCGAAGCTGAACGCGGCGCTCTGGAGCGCGTTCGGGCTGCTGATCGTCGTCGCGTTGGTGCTGCCCGCTCTACTGGCTCGCCGAGCCGGGGAGGCAGGAGGGAGCGAAGGAGCACTACCACGAGCTCTTTGTCGAGCGGGGTCTCGCCACCTATGAGACGGGCGCCCAGTGCGTGAACTGCCACGGGCCCGAGGGCTCGGGCGGTGTGGCGAGCTACGTCATCACCGACGAGAACGGCAACTACCTCGACACGGCCAACTGGGTCGCACCGGCGTTGGACACGCTGCTGTACCGCTACTCGGTCGACGAGGTTCGCTACATCCTCACCTACGGCCGCCCGGGCACGCCGATGCCGGCGTGGGGCGTCAAGGGCGGTGGCCCGCTGACGGATCAGCAGATCGACAACGTGATCCAGTACCTCTGGTCGGTGCAGCTCACCCCCGACGAGATGCGGACGCAGATCGACGGTGTCGTCAAGGAAGCCGATCCGGCGCTGTACGCCCGCATGATGAACGCGCGCAACGCCAACGCCGAGGTTGCGGATCCGCTCAGCGACGAGTTCCAGCGCATGTCGACCGAGGACGAGAAGTACCTGGGCGAGCTGCTGTTCTCGCTGAACGACTCGGCAGCCGGGGCGAACGCGGCATCGTGCGCCCGTTGCCACGTGCCCGGAGCCTCGTTCGGGCAGCCGTGGGCGACCGTCGCGCAGATCGGAAAGGGTCGCTACGCGCCCAACCTGGTCGGCATCGAGGATGCGCTCACCGAGAAGCAGCACTTCAACCTGGTCATGAACGGCACGCAGGACGGCAAGCAGTACGGAGCGAACTCGACGGGTTCGGGCAAGATGCCCGGGTTCGGTGTGAATGCCAACAACGGTGCGGCCGACGATGTCCGCCAGTTCGGTGCCGAAGGCATGCTCAGCCCCGAACAGGTGTGGGCGATCGTGACCTACGAGCGGAACCTGTCGAGCGCCCGGGGCGGCAACGTTTCGGCGCTCACCGCTCCGGCCGACGAGAAAGGTGGTGAGTGATGGGAACGCTGGCGATGATCGGCGCGATCGCGTTCGACCCGGCGATCCGAGGCATCTTGGTGGTGCTCGTCGGGTCGGTCGTGCTGATGGGTTCGATCTACATGATCGTCTCCACCAACTCCGGCGTCCGGGTGGGGTTCCTCATCTCGGCCTCGGCCTTGTGCGGCTGGATGTTCCTGATGGGCAGCCTGTGGGTGATCTACGGCATCGGGCTGGTCGGCCGTGCGCCCGCCTGGATGGTGACCGATATCAACCTGAGTCGCGAGACCCCGGTGGAGCAGGTACCCGAGCTGAGCAAGCTTCCCGCCGAGAACGCGCTGCCCAAGGCCGAGGAGCTGCTCGACCGGTACCCGCTGCTCCACGCGATCGCGCTTGGCTCCGAAGGCTCCGACTACACGCCGGCGACGCTCACCAAGCTGAAGACGATCGTCCAGCCGTGGGTCGTCCTCGACATCGGTGAGGTCCCCGACCTCGTGACGAAGTCGAAGGATCAGGCGGGTTCCGTCATCTCGGGTGACTCCGAGGTTGCGGGACTGCTCGACGGCTCGCCGACGGCGCTCGCAACGGAGATTCGCAAGCAGGCGTCGGCGTTGCGCGAGGAGATCGAGGAGCCGCTCAACGGCTGGTGCCTTCTGACCGAATCCGACCCGCGGCGCGGTGAGGCGGTCGCTTCTGCCGACGGTTCCCTCGCTGCGCAGAAGATCTTCGGCGATTCGACCACCTCGGCCGACTATCTGGTGGACGACGTGTTCTTCTGGGGCGGCAAGATCGACTGCAACCCCGTCGAGGAGAAGTCGATGGTGTCGCGCACCTGGGATCGCGTCGCCTCGGTGTTCGAGGTGAAGAACCCGAAGCTCTTGGGCGCCGTCACACTGGTGAAGGCTCAAGATGTCGTGGTCGAGCCAGGCGGTACGCCGCCGCCGGCGGCGAAGGAAAAGGGTGCGTCGACGGTCACCGTCGTCATGTTGCGCAACCTGGGCAACAAGCGCTTCATCCCGTTCATGTTCGCGCTCGTCAACCTGCTCGGGTTCGTGCTCTTCACCACGATGCTGCACTACCGCGACAAGCAGGCCATGGCGATTCGCTCGGCCTTCACGCCCTCGAAGAACTGATCGGCGATGGGCCAGTACCTCCCGATCGTCGCCCTGGCGGTGCTTGCGGTGCTCTTCGGGGCGGTCAGCATCCTGGCCTCGCGCCTGCTCAACAAGCCTCGTCCGACGCCGGCGAAGACGGCGCCGTACGAGTGCGGCATCGTCGACCAGACGCCACCGCCGGAGCGGTTCCCGGTGCGCTTCTTTCTCGTCGCGATGATCTTCGTGATCTTCGATATTGAGATCATCTTCCTGTACCCGTACACCAGCGTGTTCCGCTCGCTCGGCACGTTCGGCCTCGTGGCCATCGTCGAGTTCGCGGTCGCGGTATTCGCCACGTTCCTGTATGTCATCGCCAACGGCGCGCTCGACTGGGGCCCGGCCGTGCGGCACCGCCGCAATGAGGCAGCGGTCGACCCGGGCAGAACCTCCCGCTCGACGATCCGCAAGGTTGGGCTGGAGGGTCGCCTCGACGGCGATGACGTCGGCGCGGGTCACCACGATCATCCCGAGGTGGCCGCCTGATGGGGCTGATCGCAAATGTCGCCGAGGACGGGTTCGGCGGGATCGAGCACAACTTCCTGACCGGGAAGCTGGAAGATCTCGTTCGCTGGTCGCGCGCCCGGAGCTGCTGGCCCGCCACGTTTGGGTTGGCGTGCTGCGCCATCGAGATGATGGCCACCGGCGGCGCCCACTACGACCTGGCCCGTTACGGCATGGAGGTATTCCGCGCCTCGCCGCGGCAGGCCGATCTCATGATCGTCGCCGGCCGACTCAGCCAGAAGATGGCGCCGGTGCTGCGCCAGATCTACGACCAGATGATGGAACCCAAGTGGGTCATCTCGATGGGTGTGTGCGCGTCGAGCGGCGGCATGTTCAACAACTACGCGCTCATCCAGGGTGTCGACCAGATCGTGCCGGTCGACGTCTACGCGCCGGGCTGTCCTCCGGGACCCGAGACGCTGATGCACGCGATCCTGACGCTGCACAACCAGATCGAGACGGGTGAGCTGTTGCGCCGGCGCGAGGCGAACGGTGGTGGTGCAGGAATCGAGTTGCCGGCGCAGGTGCCCGCGCCGTTGGTGCAGCCGGTGGGCGCGCCCGGACGTCGGGACGGTGCCCGATGACCGAGGCTCCCGACCCCGCTGCCGGCGAGGCAGCGGACGCCGGCGTCGCCGCCGAACCGCAACCCGAGCTTCTGCACGGGATGCCCATCACGCGTGACCTCGGTCAGCTCGTGTTGCACGTGCCGCGAGACGACGTGCGTCGCGTCGTGACCGCCCTGCGCGCCGACGGCTACTGGCAATGCGTCGACGTGTGCGGAGTCGACTACCTGGACCATGGCGCGCGGGCGCTGCCTCCGACGGTCACGCCCGAGCGGTTCGAGGTGGTCATCTCGCTGCTGAACCACACCGAGCGCACCCGTGCCCGCCTGCGCGTGCAGGTGCCCGAGTCGGATCCGCGTTCGCCGTCGATCGTGGCGATTCACCCCGGGGCCGAGGGCCCCGAGCGTGAGACGGCCGATCTCATGGGGATCTCGTTCGACGATCACCCCGATCCGACCAGGATCCTCATGCCCGACGACTGGGTGGGTCACCCCCTGCGCAAGGACTACGACGTCGGCCGGATCCCGGTGCAGTTCAAGGCTGCCCCGGGCGCTCGGTAGGAGATCGCGATGAGTGTGTCCGACATCGAACGACTCGACGCCGCGGTCGCGCGCCTCGCCGCGGACGACTCGGTCCTCCGGCTCTCCGAGACCGAGGCCGAGCGGCGGTCCGGCTATCAGGCCGACACCGAGCGGATGATCATGAACATGGGTCCGCAGCACCCGTCGACGCACGGCGTGCTTCGGCTCGTGCTCGAACTCGAAGGCGAACTGATCGTTCGCTCCAAGCCCGTCATCGGGTACCTCCACACGGGCATGGAGAAGACCGGCGAGGTCCTGACCTACGTGCAGGGTCCGACCAACGTGACCCGCATGGACTACGCCAGCCCGTTGTTCAACGAGTTGGTCTTCTCGCTGGCGACCGAAACGCTCCTCGGCATCGAGGTGCCCGAACGAGCCCAGTGGATCCGCATGCTGATGTGCGAGGTCAATCGGCTCAGCTCGCACCTGCTGTTCATGGCCACGAACGGCATGGACCTCGGCGCCGTCTCGATGATGCTCTACGGCTGGCGCGAGCGCGAGGAGCTGCTGCGCTTCTTCGAGAAGGTCACCGGCCTGCGGATGAACCACAACTACATCCGCCCCGGCGGCGTGGCCGCGGACCTGCCCGACGGGTGGCGCGACGATCTGCGCTCGATCCTCGACGCGCTTCCCGACCGCCTCGACGAGTTCGACACGCTGATGTCGGGCCAGCCGATCTGGCAGGACCGCCTGCAGGGCGTCGGCGTGATCACGGCGGAAGAGGCGATCGCGCTCGGCGCGACTGGCCCGATCCTGCGTTCCACCGGGTTCGCTTGGGACCTGCGCCGCGACCAGCCGTATCTGCGCTACGACGAGGTCGACTTCGACGTGATCGTCGGCACGC
Source organism: Actinomycetota bacterium (assembly GCA_016703525.1). Classification (GTDB taxonomy): domain Bacteria; phylum Actinomycetota; class Acidimicrobiia; order Acidimicrobiales; family Microtrichaceae; genus JADJBW01. The sequence continues at coordinate 486,628 of JADJBW010000001.1, forward strand.
ACGGCGACTCCTTCGATCGCTACGCCATCCGGCTCGGCGAGATCCACGAGTCGATGCGCATCCTGCGCCAGATCCTCGATCGGATGCCCACGGGCGACTACCGCATCCAGGACAAGAAGGTCACGCCGCCGCCGCGTGCCCGCATCGACGAGTCCATGGAAGCGCTGATCCACCACTTCAAGATCTTCACCGAGGGCTTCAAGGTGCCCGAGGGCGAGGTCTACGTGGCCGTCGAGTCCCCACGGGGCGAGCTCGGCTGCTACCTCGTCTCCGACGGCGGGCCCAAGCCCTACCGCATGCACATCCGGGGTCCGAGCTTCGTGAACCTGCAGACGCTGCCGCACCTCATGCGCAACAGCCTGATCGCCGACACCGTTGCGATCGTGTCGTCGGTCGATCCGATCATGGGCGAGGTGGACCGATGAGCCGCTTCAACGAGGCGAACGAGGCGATCGCCCACGAGATCATCGCCCGCTACCCGCGCCCCAAGTCGGCGACCATCCCGCTGTGCCACCTGGCGCAGGAGCAGGACGGCTACCTCGCCGAGGACGCGATGGCCCACATCGCCGAGTTGGTCGGGATCACCTCGGCCGAGGTGATGGGCACGGCGACGTTCTACGAGATGTTCAAGCTCGCCCCGGTCGGGCGCTACGTGATCAACATCTGCACCAACATCAGCTGCCAGTTGGTCGGCGGTGAGGAACTGCTGGAGCACGCGGAGTCGACGCTCGGCATCACGTCGGGGTCGACCACCGCCGATGGGCTCTTCACGATCGAGGACGTCGAATGCGTCGCGGCGTGCACCGAGGCGCCGGCGTGCCAGGTGAACTACCGCTACCAGCACCGGGTGACGCCCGAGGCATTCGACACGCTGATCGCCGACCTGCGCGCCGGCCGGCGTCCAGAGATCCCCGACCACGGCACGCTCGGCGCGACCCGCCAGCACATCTCCGAGGATCGCGTGGCCAACATCACCCCGCCCGAACAGCAGGTGGAGCCGGCGTGGTACGCGGCACGCAACGCGACGGGCGGTGAGAGCGCATGACCGAGGTTCCACGGATCGTCACCTCGCGCTGGGACACCCTCGACGCGCACACGATCGACGGCTACCGCCGGTCCGGTGCCTACGAGGGCTACGCCGGCATCAAGGCGGCGCTCGACCGCAGCCCGGCCCAGGTGCTCGACGAGGTGAAGGCCGCAACCGTGTTGGGACGCGGCGGTGCCGGGTTCCCGGCGGGCATCAAGTGGGGCTTCTGCCCGCCCGGCGTGTGGCCCCGCTACCTCGTGGTGAACGGCGACGAGTCCGAGCCGGGCACCTACAAGGACCGCGTGCTCATGGAGCGCGACCCGCACCAGCTCATCGAGGGCTGCCTGATCGCGGCGTACGCGATCGGTGCGGCGCAGGTGTTCCTGTACATCCGCGGCGAGATGGCGCACGCGCAGGAGCGGGTCGCGGCGGCGCTCAACGAGGCGTACGCCGCCAACCTCGTGGGCGCGAACATCCTCGGAACCGACTTCAGCGTCGACATCGTGTTGCACTGGGGAGCCGGCGCGTACATCGTCGGCGAGGAGACCGCGCTGATCGAGTCGCTCGAGGGCAACCGCGGCATGCCCCGCCTCAAGCCCCCCTACTTCCCGGCGGCCAAGGGCCTGTACCTCAAGCCGACGATCGTCAACAACGTCGAGACCCTCTCGAACCTCCCGTGGCTGATGGTGCACGGGGCCGAGTCGTACAAGTCGGTCGGCAGCGAGGCGTCGCCCGGAACCCGTCTCGTGGCGGTGTCGGGTCACGTGAACAACCCCGGTGTGTTCGAGATCCCCCAGGGCACCACCACCTATCGCGACCTGTTCTACGGCGAGCAGTACGGCAACGGCATCCGCAACGGGAACGAACTGAAGATGTTCATCCCCGGTGGCGCGTCGGCACCGTGGTTCTTCCCCGAGCAGGTCGACCTGCCCCTCGAGGGGCGCACCGTCGGCGCCGCCGGTTCGATGCTGGGCTCCGGGGCCATCGTCGTGATGGACGAGACCACCGACGCGGTGAAGGCCTGCCTTCGGGTGGTGCGGTTCTTCGCCCGCGAGTCGTGCGGCAAGTGCTCGCCGTGTCGCGAGGGCACGTCGTGGGAGGAGAAGATCCTCCAGCGCATCCTCGATGGCCACGGCCGGCCGAGCGATCTCGATCTGCTGCTCGACGTCGCCGACAACATCTCGCCCGGCCCGTACCCGGTCGCGGCGCACCCCGACGCCGGGCTCGACGCCGTGCCGTTCCCGCCGCGTCAGACCACCATCTGCCCGCTCGGCCCGTCGTCGGTCGCCCCGATCACCTCGGCGATCCGCCGATTCCGCCACGAGTTCGAGGCGAAGATCACGCGACGCAACGCACTTCCCGTCAGCGCCGCTCCCGCTGCTCCCGCCGAGGTCGCCCCATGAGCGAGTCCCCCCGACCCGTCACGATCGACCAGCCGGTGACCATCACGGTCAACGGCTCCGAGGTGACCGCGCAGAAGGGCGAGCTGCTGATCGACGCCTGCGAGCGCGCCGGCACGTACATCCCGCGGTTCTGCTACCACTCGCGCATGTCGCCGGTCGGCATGTGCCGCATGTGCCTCGTCGAGGTCGACACCGGCCGCGGCCCGGCGCTGCAGCCCAGCTGCATGCTCGAGTGCGGTGACGGGATGTCGGTCGACACCGAATCGGCGAAGGTGCGCAAGGCGCAGGACGGCGTGCTCGAGTTCCTGCTCATCAACCACCCGCTCGACTGCCCGGTGTGCGACAAGGGCGGCGAGTGCCCGCTGCAGGACACGACCGTGGCGTACGGCCCGGGCGAGTCGCGCTGGGTCGAGGAGAAGCGGCACTACGAGAAGCCGATCGCCATCTCGGCGACGGTGCAGCTCGACCGCGAGCGCTGCATCCTGTGCGACCGCTGCACGCGCTTCGCCGACGAGGTGGCGGGCGATCCGCTCATCCACTTCATGCACCGGGGCTCCAACACCCAGGTGAACACGTTCCCCGGCGAGCCGTTCTCGTCGTACTTCAGCGGGAACACCGTGCAGATCTGCCCGGTCGGTGCGCTCACGGCCACGCCGTACCGCTTCAAGGCCCGGCCGTGGGACCTGGAGCACGCCGAATCGACGTGCACGACCTGCTCGGTCGGCTGCCGCGTCTCGATCGACACCTCCCGCGACGAGGTGCTGCGGTACAACGGCGTCGACTCCGACCCGGTCAATTGGGGTTGGCTCTGCGACAAGGGGCGTTTCGGGTTCGAGGCGATCAAGCACGAGGAGCGCTTGGTCGCGCCGCTCGTGCGCTCCGGCGATTCGCTCGTCGCGGCGCGGTGGAACGACGCGCTCGACGCCGCCGTTGCCGGCCTGCGCAGCGTTCCCGCGTCGTCCATCGCTGTTCTCGGCGGCGCACGGCTGACCAACGAGGCCGCGTACGCGTGGGCGAAGCTCGCCAAGGGCGTGCTCGGCACCGACAACACCGACTGTCAGCTGGGTGACGGTCTCCCCGCCGACGCGGTCCTCGGCCTGCCGGTTGCGACCATCGACGACGTCTGCCGCCCCGGCGGCACGGTGATCTACCTCGGGCCCGACCCGAAGGAGGCGCTGCCGGTGCTGTTCATCCGGCTCCGCCACGCCATCGTGAACGACGGGGTGAAGGTGGTCGAGCTGACCCCGCAGTCCACGTCGCTCACCCCGCTCGCTGCGGCCTCGCTCACCTACCGGCCGGGCGAGGCCGGCGTGCTCGCCGAGGCGATCGCGGCGGCACACGGAGCCGGCGCCGCCGGTGTGGATGCCGCCGGTGTCGATGCTGCCGGTGTCGATGCCGGGCGGATCGCTGCGGCCTCGGATCTGCTCGCGCAGGCGTCCGGCCCGATCACCGTCGTGATCGGTCGCCCGTCCGTCGCCGAGTCGGCGTCGACCGTCGTCGATGCGATCGGAGCGATCGTCCGCCGCTTCCCGGACGCAACCTTCCTTCCGGCGCTGCGTCGCGGCAACGTGATCGGTGCGCTCAACGCCGGGTTGGCGCCCGGAGTGTTGCCCGGTCGAGTCCGTCGCGCCGATGCCGCCGAGTGGTTCGGCGCGGCGTGGCCCCGCGTGCCGGAGGTCGACGGGGAGGACGCCGCCGGCATCCTCCGCGCCGCCGCCGAGGGTCGGATCGACACGCTTGTGCTGCTCGGCGCCGACCCGCTGGGCGACTTCCCCGACGCCTCGCTCGCCGAGCAAGCCTTCATCGGTGCCCGGCGAGTGGTGGCGATCGACCTGTTCCTGACCGAGTCCGCACGCCGTGCGACCGTGGTGCTTCCGGCGACCGGATTCGCCGAGACCGACGGCACGACCACGAACATCGAGGGACGAGTCACCCAGGTGGTGCGCCGCGTGACGCCGCCGGGCACCGCCCGCTCGGACTGGCAGCTCGCCGTCGACCTGGCCGATCGGCTGGGCGCCGACCTCGGCTTCGAGAGCCTCGCCGACATCCAGGCCGAGATGGACGAGCTGTCCGCCGTGCACGCCGGGCTGACCGTCGCGGCGGCCGCGTCCGACCTCGACGGTGTGGTCCTGCCGCTCGTGTCGGCGACCGTTGCGGACCCGGCCGAGGCCGACGCCACGGGATCCGACTCCGCCTCCGCTTCCGACTCGCCGGCTGCCGAGGCCACCGCGGCCGACGCGACGGTCGCCGACGAACCGGCCTCCGACGCCGACCCCGAGACCGCAGCCGATGTCGACGACGGGCTCATCCCGGCGCCGGCGCCGCTCGCCTTCGTGGCACCGGCGCCCACCACGGTCCCGGCGCTCGACGCGTACGCGGCTCGGCTCGTCGTGGGCTCGACGCTCTACGACGCCGGCACGATGGTGCGCCACGCCCGCTCGTCGGCCGGCCTGGGCCCCGCTGCCTCGATCCGACTGCACCCGCTCGACCATTCCCAACTCGGCCTCGGCACATCGGGCCGGGTCCGGGTCATCAACGGTGCACGCTCGACGGTCCTGACGGCCGTCGCCGACGGGTCGGTCGCCCGCGGCACCGCCGTGATGATCGGTGGGCTCGAGGGTGGCGACGATTCCGCTCTGATCGATGTGACCGCAGCGGTCACCGATGTCCGACTGGAGGTGGTGTCCTAGATGTTCGCCATCGACCCCCTGCTCGAATCGGTGGACGGCTCCGCCGTCCTCATCGTGCTCCTCAAAGTCGTCGTTGCGTTCGCCGCGCTGATGATCGCCGTCATGGCGATGGTCTGGTTCGAACGCAAGGTCGTCGCCCGCATGCAGAACCGGCTCGGACCCAACGTGGCCGGCCCGTTCGGCATCCTCCAGACCCTCGCGGATGGCGTGAAGCTGTTCTTCAAGGAAGACCTGCTGCCACGCGAGGCCGACCGCCCGGTCTTCCGGCTCGCCCCGTACCTCTCGCTCGTGCCCGCCTTCCTGGTGTTTGTGGTGGTCCCCCTCGGCGGCGACTTCTCGAACGACCGCCATGGGGTCGTGAGCTGGTTCGGCAAGGAGACCCTCGTCCAGGTCGCCGACCCACACATCGGCATCCTGTTCGTGCTCGCGATGAGTTCCATGGCGGTGTACGGCGTGATGCTCGCCGGCTGGTCGTCGGGATCGAAGTACCCGCTGCTCGGCTCGGTTCGGGCCGCCGCGCAGATGATCTCGTACGAGGCCGCCCTCGGGCTGTCGCTCCTGGCCGTGCTGCTCAACTCGGGCAGCCTGTCGACCAACGAGATCGTGTCGGGCCAGTCCGGGTGGAACTGGAACCTCTGGGCCACCGGAGTGGTGCCATTCATCGTGTTCTTCATCGCAGCGACCGCCGAGCTGAACCGGCCGCCCTTCGATCTGGTCGAGGCGGAACAGGAGCTCGTCGGTGGCTTCCACACCGAGTACTCGTCGCTGCGATTCGCGCTGTTCTTCCTGGCCGAGTTCATGAACACCATCACGATGTCGGCCGTGATCGTCACGCTCTTCCTCGGCGGCCCGAACGGACCGTCGTTCGGTCCGGGCTGGCTGCAGGCGATACTGCCGACCGTCTGGTTCCTCGCGAAGCTGCTCGTGTTCCTCTTCGTGTTCGTGTGGCTGCGGGGCACGCTTCCCCGCCTGCGCTACGACCAGCTGATGGACCTCGGGTGGAAGCTGCTGATCCCGCTCGCGCTCGGTTGGTTCCTGCTCCTCGCGGCCTTCAAGATCGGCCAGGACGAGGGGTGGAACCGTGCGGTCGTCGGCGTGGTCGGCACCGTGGTGATCCTGCTTGGCGCACTGCTCATCAGCATGGCGGTCGGTACCGCACGGGCTCGCCGTGCCGCCGTGGAGGTGGAGGCCTGATGGGCTATCTCGGCGGTTTCCGCGTCACCTTCGACAAGTTCGTCGGCGCGTACTTCGGCGGCCGTTCGGGCGAGGTCGTCACCCGCCAGTACCGCGGTGGTCGGGGCGGTGCGAGCGACGAGAAGCGTCCCAAGCCCGAGCGGGCGCACGGCCGTCACGTGCTGAACCGGTACGAGGACGGCATGGAGAAGTGCATCGGTTGCGAGCTGTGCGCCGGCGTGTGCCCGGCCCGCTGCATCTACGTGCGCGGTGCCGACAACGATCCCGAGAACCCCAACTCGCCGGGTGAGCGGTTCGGTTTCGTCTACGAGATCAACTACCTGCGCTGCATCCACTGCGACATGTGCGTCGAGGCGTGTCCGACCGAGGCGATCACCGAGTCGAAGCTGTTCGAGTTCAGCTTCACCAACCGCCAGGACGCGATCTACACCAAGGCCGAACTGCTCGTCGGCGACGACGGCCGGCCCCAGCAGCTGCCGTGGGAGGACTGGCGCGAGGGCGACGACCTCCACACGTCGGGTTGGATGCGGGCCACCTCGCCGGGCGGCTCGGCCGAATTCGAAGGCATCGTCGCCTGGTCCGAGGAGTTGGGCTACGGCGTTCGCGCCCCCGAGGGCGGCCAGCCGCTCGAGGCACGGCACGCCGCCGAGGCCGCCCAGGCCGCGGCCGACGCCCAGGCGCACGACGGCGACGCTCACGGAGGCCACCACTGATGTTCGCGACCTCCCTCGTTCAGACCCTCACGTTCGCGATCGCGGCGATGATCTGCGTGACCGGTGCGCTCGGCGTCGTTGCGCTCCGCAACCCGGTGCACAACGCGCTCTCGCTCGTCGCCACGCTCTTCGGGGTCGCGGTGCTGTTCATCGCCCAGGAGGCGTACTTCCTCGCCGCCATTCAGGTGATCGTGTACGCCGGCGCGATCGTGGTGCTCTTCCTGTTCGTGATCATGCTGCTCGGCGTCGACCGGGCCGAGTCGTTCGCCGCGGAGCGCCACCCGCTCGGCCTTGCCGTCGGTGGGATCCTCGGCGGCGGGGTGATGGTGCTCGCCGCGGTCACGCTGTTCGCAGGGGTCGACACGGCGACGGGCCGTCGCTCCACGGTCGGTGCGCTGGCGCCCTCGGACGATTTGAATCGGATCGGCCGAGCGCTGTTCACCGAGTACGCGTTTGCGTTCGAACTCACGTCGCTCCTGCTCACCATCGCCGTGCTCGGCGCCGTGCTGCTGAGCCGGCGTGCATCGGGTCCGCCAATCGATCTGGACGAGTTCCCGGCCGAGGAACCCGACGCCGATGCCGAGGAGGTCGAGGCCTGATGTCGCCCAACGCGTACGTGCTGCTCGGCGCGGTGCTGTTCGGGATCGGCGCCGCCGGTCTGCTCATCCGCCGCAGTCCCCTCGTGATGTTCATGTGCATCGAACTGATGCTCAACGCCGTGAACGTCACCTTCGTGGCTTTCTCGAAGATGCTCAACGACGTGGGCGGCCAGGTGGTCGTGTTCTTCGTGCTCGTCGTCGCTGCGGCCGAGGTTGTGGTGGGCCTCGGCATCATCGTCGCGGTGATGCGACGTCGCTCCGGCATCAGTGCCGATGACCTCTCGTTGATGAAGGGATGACGCGGCGATGAGCGCTCTCGTGTGGTTGATCCCGGCGCTGCCGCTCGCCGGATTCGTTGCCCTGGTGGTTGGCGGACGCCGTCTCGGCGACCCGTGGGCCGGTTGGCTGGCGACGGCGGCCGTGGGCGGCTCGTTCCTCGTGGTGCTCGGGGTGTTCGCCGACCTGGTGGGTCGCGGCGCCGAGGCGCGGTCGATCCATCAGGAGCTTTTCACCTGGATCCCGGCAGGGTCGTTCCAGGCGTCGATGGGTCTGCTGGCCGACCCGCTGAGCATCACGATGTGCCTGTTCGTCACGGGCGTGGGATCGCTGATCCACCTGTACGCGATCGGGTACATGCACGGCGACGAGAAGTTCTCGAAGTTCTTCACGTACCTCAACCTGTTCATCTTCTCGATGCTCATGCTGGTGCTCGGTGACAACCTGCTGCTCACCTTCCTCGGCTGGGAGGGCGTGGGCGCCTGCTCGTACTTCCTCATCTCGTTCTGGCATACCGACCCGGCCAACGCCTCGGCGGGCAAGAAGGCGTTCGTCACCAACCGCGTCGGCGACTGGGGCTTCATGGTCGCCACCTTCCTGGTGTGGACCTCGGTCGGCTCCATCGGCTATCTCGACATCGCCAATGCCGCCCACCACGGCGAGATCGCGGCGGTGACGGCCACGGCGATCGCTGTGCTGTTCTTCGTGGCTGCGACCGGCAAGTCGGCGCAGCTTCCGCTGTTCGTCTGGCTGCCCGACGCCATGGCGGGCCCGACGCCGGTGTCGGCGCTGATCCACGCGGCGACCATGGTCACCTCGGGTGTGTACCTGCTCGTCCGGCTCAATCCGATCCTGCACGCAGCGGGCTGGGCGAACGACCTGATCGCGTGGGTAGGCGTGGCGACAGCGCTCGTCGCTGCCACGGTCGCGGTCACCCAGAACGACATCAAGAAGGTGCTCGCGTACTCGACGGTGTCGCAGCTCGGGTACCTGTTCCTCGCCGTGGGAACGGGCAACTACGTCGCCGCGATCTTCCACATGGTGACGCACGCCTTCTTCAAGGCGCTGCTCTTCCTCGGCTCCGGTTCGGTGATCCTGGGGATGGCGCACGAACAGGACATGCGCCGCTACGGCAACCTGCGCAAGTACATGCCGATCACGGCCGGCACGTTCATCATCGGCTGGCTGGCGATCGCCGGTGTGCCGCCGTTCTCGGGCTTCTGGTCGAAGGACGAGATCCTCGCAGGCGCCTACGCCCACAACAAGGTCATGTTGGCGCTCGGCCTGATCACCGCGCTGCTCACGGCCTTCTACATGAGTCGCCAGGTGTTCATGACCTTCTTCGGCCCGGAGCGCTGGCGCGAGGCCGACGCCGTGGCGACCGGCGACGGCGACCACGCCGATGCGCACGACTCGGCGCACGACTCGGCCCACGACGACCACGCGCATCACCTGACCCCCGACCACACGCCGAGCGAGTCGCCGTGGGTCATGACGCTTCCCCTGGTGGTGCTGGGAGCGCTGGCGATCGTGGGCGGTGCGCTCAACCTTCCGTTCACCGACTCGACCAAGGTGCTCGAGCACTGGCTCGAACCGGTGGTCGGCGTGCACGAGCTCGGAGTCGAGGGTGCAACGCTGGTTGCGCTGGCCGCGATTGCGGTGGTGCTCGGGCTCGTCGGCATCGGCCTCGCCGGCGCCGTGTACCTCGCTCGCCGGATCCCGGCGAGCACGGTCGAGCGCCCCGAGTTCGGCTGGGGCCTGTGGATCGACCGCGGCTACGCGGCCTTCATGGGCGGCCCGGGCCGGGCGCTCTTCGACGCCATTTCCCGGTTCGACAAGGCCGTGATCGACGGGGCGGTCGACGGTGTCGCCAACGCCGTCGGCGCGGCGGGCGCCGTGCTGCGCCGCACCCAGACCGGCCGGGTGAGGAACTCCGCGATCGGGCTCGCGACCGGAGCGGTCGCGGTGCTGGTCTACTTCGTGGTCAGGATGAGCTTCTGATGAGTGCCCCCGTGTTCGCAGCCGCGACGGCGGCACCGTTCAACCCGCTGCTGGTGATGATCCTCGTGCCGCTGATCGGCGCCGCGGTGGTCGCGCTGATGCCCAAGGCGCGTGCCGACCTGGTGCGCCAGGTGGCCGTGATCTTCTCGCTCATCTCGGGCGCGTCGAGCCTGTACCTGCTCTCGGAGTTCGTGACGAAGCAGGGCGACTTCCAGTTCGAACTGCGCCACGCGTGGATGAAGTCGTTCGGGATCTCGTGGCACTTCGGCGTCGACGGGATCTCGCTGTTCCTGCTGGTGCTCACCGGCGTGCTGTTCCCGCTGGCGATCGTGGCGGTCGACCCGGGGCACGACCACAAGCCGTACTACGCCTGGCTGCTCGTGCTGATGGCCGGGTCGATGGGCGTGTTCGTCGCGCTCGACCTGGTCGTGTTCTTCCTGTTCTTCGAGATCGTGCTCGTGCCGATGTACTTCCTCATCGGGTTGTGGGGCCACGGCGACCGCATCTACGCCGCGACGAAGTTCTTCCTCTACACGATGTTCGGTTCGGCGCTCATGCTGGTCGGCATCGTCGCGACGGCCTACCTGCACCAGCGCGGCACGGGCGGCGACTGGACCTTCGACGTGGTGGAGATCGCCTCGAAGCCCGGCATCTCGACGGGCGCGAGCCGGTGGATCTTCGCGTCGTTCGCCCTTGCGTTCGCGGTGAAGGTGCCGCTGTTCCCGCTGCACACGTGGCTGCCCGACGCACACACCGAGGCGCCCACGGCCGGCTCGGTGATCCTCGCCGGGGTGATGCTCAAGCTCGGCACCTACGGGTTCGTGCGGTTCGGGCTGTACCTGTTCCCCGAGGCCTCCCGGTTCTTCGCCCCCGTGCTCCTGACGCTGGGTGTGATCGGCATCATCTGGGGTGCGATCTGCGCCACGATGCAAAAGGACCTCAAGCGACTCGTCGCCTACTCATCGGTGGCGCACCTCGGGTTCATCGTGCTCGGAACGTTCTCGCTCACCAAGGAGGGCATCGAGGGCGCGGTGCTGCAGATGGTCAACCACGGCATCACCACGCCGGCGCTGTTCCTGCTCGTCGGGATGATCTACGAGCGTCGCCACACCCGCAACATCGACGAGCTCGGCGGTCTGCAGGTGTCGGCGCCGATCCTCGCCGGGTTCTTCACGCTGGCAATGCTGGCATCGGTCGGCCTGCCCGGACTCAACGGGTTCCCGGGTGAGTTCTTGGCGCTCGCCGGTGCCTTCAAGGGTGCGCGGTGGTGGGCCATCGTCGCTGCGAGCGGCGTGATCCTCGCGGCGCTCTATCTGCTCTGGGCCTACCAGCGCGTCTTCCACGGCGCGGCCGAGGGCGACAACGCCACGATGCGCGACCTGCGTCTCGTCGAAGGGCTCGTCCTCGCCCCACTGTGCGCGCTCATCATCGTGTTGGGTGTGTATCCGAAGGTCATGCTCGATCGGATCGAGCCGTCGGTGACGGCACTCGTCGAGCACATGCAGCACGCCGAAGGAGGTGGTCGCTGATGTTCGCCACTCTCCTGCAGGCGACGGGCGCGGGTGACAAACTCGTCACGCCCGAGGTCCCCTGGTCGCACCTGGCGCCGCAGCTGATTCTCGTGGTCGGGGCCACCGTCGGCGTGATCGCCGCGGCGGCCCTGCGCGGTCGGCTCCGCCGCTCGGTGGGTGCCGTCGGCGCCGCCGTGGTCGCGGGTGCCGCCATCGTGTCGATCATCCCGCTGTGGCATCGGGTCTCGAACCCGGCCCAGGGCCCGATCTCGGCCGTCAACGGGGCCATCGGCGTCGACCGGTTCTCGTTGTTCGTGACGGCGCTCCTGTGCGCCGCCGTGATCCTTGCGTCGTTCACCGCCGAGGCGTACCTCCAGCGCGAGGGGCTCGACGGGCCCGAGTTCTCGCTGCTGTTGCTGCTGGCCGCAGCCGGCGGCTCGGTGATGGCCGGGGCGAACGACCTGATCGTCATGTTCATCGGCATCGAGGTGCTGTCGCTTGCGGTGTACGTGCTGGCGGCCATGCACGCCCGGCGGATCTCGTCGCAGGAGTCGGGCCTCAAGTACTTCCTGCTCGGCGGGTTCGCTTCGGCCTTCCTGCTCTACGGCATCGCGCTCACCTACGGTGCCACCGGCACGACGAGCCTGCTGCGGGTGCAGTCGTTCCTCGCCGAGCGGGTGCTCACCGACGACGGACTGTTGCTCGGCGGGCTCGCGTTGATGCTCGTCGGATTCGCGTTCAAGGTCGGCGCCGTGCCGTTCCACATGTGGACCCCCGACGTGTACCAGGGGGCGCCGTCGCCGGTTACCGGATTCATGGCCGCGGCGGTCAAGACCGCGGCGTTCGCGGGCATGCTGCGCGTGTTCGTGGTGGGGTTCGCGTCGTATGCCGATCTGTGGCGCCCCGTGGTGGGCGCGTTGGCGATCGCGTCGCTGGTGGTGGGCGCGGTCATGTCGGTCGTGCAGACCAACGTGAAGCGGATGCTCGCCTACAGCTCGATCGCCCACGCCGGGTTCGTGTTGCTCGGCGTCGATGCGGCGAGCGCCGAGGGAACGGCCGCCTCGCTCTTCTACCTTGCCGCCTACACCGCCATGGCGCTCGGCACATTCGCCGTCGTGACGGTGGTCGGCGGGTCGGGCGATGGCGCACACACGCTCGACGCGTACCGTGGCCTCGGCCGTCGCCGCCCGGGCCTGGCGCTGGCGATGTCGCTGTTCCTGCTGGCTCAGGCCGGCACGCCGGTGACCATCGGCTTCCTCGCCAAGCTCGGCGTGATCCGCGCCGCGATCGATGCCGATCAATGGGCGCTGGCGATCGTGGCGATGCTCACCGCCGTGATCTCGACGTTCATGTACCTGCGGATCGTGGTTGCGATGTACTTCGCCGAGTCGGAGTCGGAGTCGGACGATCGCGGCGAGTTGCGGATCCCGTGGGGCGTCGGCGTCACGATCGGCGTGGCCGTCATCGCCACGCTCGTGCTCGGTGTGGTCCCCGGTCCGCTCGAGCACCTCTCGGACGACGCGCTGCCGGTGCTCGTCGCCGTCGACGGACGCTGAGCCACAACGCCCGCTGGCCCGACCGGGGCTCACGGCGGTGGATCCCAGCGGAGCCCGACGGACGCTGAGCCACAACGCCCGCTGAACCGACCGGGGCTCAGTGCGTGTCGGCGAGCGGGCTCAGTGCGTGTCGGCGAGCGGGAGCGCCGGCAATGCCGCAGCGAGCACCTCGCGAACCGTGTCGGCCAGACGATGGAGCACCGCGAACACCTCGTCGGCGGTGACCGGCGGGCGGTCGGGGTCGTCGCGGACGCCGACGTCGTGGTCGGTCACGAGGCCCAGGCCGACAAACGGGATTCCGGCCTCGGCGGCGAGCGCGGCTTCGGGGGCCTGGGTCATGTTCACGAGGTCCCAGCCGGCGGCCTGATACGACGCCGACTCGGCGCGTGTCGAGAAGCGGGGGCCGGGGATGACGACCACGGTGCCGCCGCGGTGGACCCGGACGCCGCAGCGCTCGGCCGCGTCCGCGAGTGCGGCGGACAAGCCCGGGTCGTACGGGTCGGCGAAGGCCGTGTGGATCGTGACGGGACCATCGAAGAACGTGCCGTGACGCGAGTGGGTCCGGTCGACCTGCTGATCGACGACCATCAGGTCTCCCTGTTCGAGATCGGCCCGCAGCGCACCGCAGGCGAAGGGCGCGATGATCGCCCGTACCCGCAGTGCGGCCATCGCCCAGATGTTGGCTCGGTAGTTCACCATGTGCGCGGGGATCCGATGATCGACCCCGTGACGCGGGATGAAGGCCACACGTCGGTCGCCGAACGTGCCGACGAGCGGCGGCTCCGACGGTGGCCCGTACGGCGTGTCGATCGGTACGGAGCGTGCGTCGGTCAGGAGTTCGTAGAAGCCCGAGCCGCCGAAGACGGCGATGTCGGCGGTGTCGATCGGGTCGGGCAGCGTCAGCATCGGCCCAGCGTACCGACGCCGTTAGCCGCCGTCGGCGGCCGCGATGACCTCGTCGATGAGCGCCTCGATCTCGTTCGCCGCACGCCAATAGCGGCGCAGCGACTTGCCTGCGGGATCGGCGATGTCGTCGCGGTGATCGTTGCCGAGAAGGTCGCCGGGAGCACGCGCGGTGCTGAGGCGTGCCACCCAATGGCCGGCGCACTCGCCACGCTTGCGGGGCGCGGCGGTGGCGCGTCGGGCGAAGTCCCGCAGGGGGAAGGTGATGTCGAACGAGCCGGGGAAGTGGCTCGACACGTGCAACGCCTGCCGACGCTCCATGCACAGCACGAGGTTCGCCCAGCCGATCACGTCGTCGGTGAGGGCGCGGCTGGAGTGAGCGTTGACATCGAGTCCGAGCCGCTCCGCTGTGAGTTCGGTGCCCTCGGTCGCCGGGAGCCCGTCTTCGGCGCGCGTGCCCGACGAGATCGCGGCGCTGCGCGTCCATCTGCGGGTGGCGAACCGATCGCGAGCGATGGCTTCGGCGAGCGGCGATCGGCAGCGGTTCGCGGTGCAGACGACGAGCAGCCGGAATTCGGGGTCGCTCATCGATGGCGCCCGGCGTTCCGGAGCCGGTCGTAGGTCGCGAGGGTGACGTCGACCTGACGTCGCTGGTCGAACTCCGCCTCGGCGCGTCGGCGGGCCGCCGCGCCGAAATCGCGACGGCGCTCGGGGTTGCCGACGAGTTCGTTGATCGCTGCGGCGAGCGGATCGACCGTGCGTGCGGGGACGAGCAGCCCGGTCACGCCGTTGTCGACGACCTGGCGGCAGCCGCGGATGTCGGTCGCGATGATCGGCAGCCCACAGGCGGCGGCCTCCATTGCGGATCGCGGGAACCCCTCGCGATACGACGCCAGCACATAGAGATCGAGTGCGTGGTATATGCGCTCCACGTCGCGCCGCATGCCGAGAAATCGCACGCCGTCCGCGATCGACGCGTCGATCATCGCCTGCGGGACCGCGTCGGCCTTTTCGGGGTCGGACGGGCCGGCGATCAGCAGCTGGGCATCGGGGTGTTGGGCTCTGACCTGCTTCCAGGCATCGAGCAATTCGACGTAGCCCTTTTCGAGAACGAGTCGTCCGACAGCCCCGACCACGAGCGTGTCGTCGCCGATCCCGAGCTCATCACGCACCTCCCGACGCACGCGGTCGTGCTGGCCGAGATCGAAGCGATGCAGGTCGATACCGTTGCCGAGGAGGTGGATGCGGTCGGCGGGGATTCGCAGCCTTCGCAGCGTCGCGATGTCCTCGGGGTTCTGGACCAACTCGGCGTGAGACGCGGTGGCGGCGATGCGCTCGAGCGAGTAGACGACCGCACGTTTGGCGAAGGCGTCCTCGGGAAGTGCGTAGAGGCCGTGAACCGTATTCACGATCATCGGCACCCGGGCCGCTCGCGCCGCGAGCCGGCCGTACACCCCGGGTTTGGGGTTGTGCGTGTGGACGATGTCGGGCTTCAGCTCGCGAAAGAGCTTGGTCAGTTCCACGAGCGCCGCGGCGTCGCTGCGCAACGACATCGATCGGGTCGCATTGTCGAGCGCGATGTGGCGCACGCCGCGGGCCTCGATAGCGGGGACGTACTCGCCGGGTGCGCTAACGCCGATGACCTCGTAGCCGGCGGCGACGAACGCCGACAGTTGCGGGCCGAGCAGCAGTTCGAGGCTGATGTCGGCCGTGGTGAGGTGGATCAGGCGTCGCACGGCGGGTCACACGGTAGCGCCGCGGTATCTGCGTCGATTGAGCATCACCCGAATCCGGTCCTCGGTGCCCAGCCCGCCGTGCGCCTTCGCTTCGAACGATCGGCGTCCGTCGGAGCGCTGCACCGGTGAGCGGGCGAGCCGGTAGGGATCGGCGCCGACGGTATTGGCGCGCGTGCCGGCGAGCACGGCCGAGTCGAAGCGGCGACGTACTTCGGCGTCGGCAGCGGCGCTCGGCTCGAGCGCCTTCGGATAGCAGAAGTGCCGTGCCTCGACGCCGAGCCGCTCGCCGATCAGGTCGACCGACCGATCGAGTTCGGCCGCGATCGCCGTCGGCTCGAGGCGGTCGAGTAGTATGTGGTGGTGTGTGTGTGAACTGAACGTGGTGAGTTTGGTGGCCGCGAGTTCGGCCAGCCCGCTCCATGTCGCGGGGTGTCCGCTGCTGGGCAGCGCCTCCTGGTGCTCGATGAAGGAGGTCGCAACGTAGAACGTCCCCGGCACGCCGACGTCGTGGAGGATCGGTGCGATCACCCGGTGCCAGTCGTCGGTGCCGTCGTCGAAGGTGAGCGCGACGGCCGGCTGGACCGGGGTGGAGCCCGACACGCGGCTCACGACGTCGTCGAGGCTGATGACGCCGATGGTGTCACGGAGCCACTCGAGTTGCGCTCGGAACGCGCCGGGGTCGAGGTCCATCTCGCCGCCCGAGCCGTGACCGACGCGGTGGTAGATGAGCACGACGATGCCGCGTGCCGGCGCCACGACGCGGTCGACCAGGTGTGACCCCGTCTTGAGGGCGGTGCGCGCCGCCGCGACGGCGGTGGACTTCACAGGCGTTCGACGTTGGGGCCGTCGACGCAGCGGCGGCAGTCGAGAATCGGCCGACCCGACGCGACGATGCCGTCGAGGTCGAATCGGGCGTGGTCGACCAGGATCACCACGAGATCGGCCGAGGCGAGCTCGTCGGCGGTGCCCTGGCCGCGCTCGGTGCCGGTCGGGAACTGGCGGTCGGCAACGTGGGGGTCGACCACCGTGACCTTGGCGCCGAGGTCGACGAGCAACTCACACACCGGCACCGACGGGGTCTCGCGCGCGTCGCCGGTGTTGGGCTTGTAGGCCAGGCCGTACACCAACACGTTCGAACCCTTCACCGAGCGTTCCGCCTCGTTGAGGGTCGACTGGATTCGCTGCACGACGTAGTCGGGCATGTGGGAGTTGACGTCGTTGGCGAGCTCGACGAAGCGGAACGTGCGTCCGAGCGAGCGTTCGATCTGCCACGAGAGGTACGACGGATCGATCGGCAGGCAGTGGCCGCCGACGCCCGGGCCGGGGGTGAAGCGCATGTAGCCGAACGGTTTGGTGGACGCCGCGTCGATCGCCTCCCACACGTCGATGCCGAGCTCGTGAGCGAAGACCGCCAACTCGTTGACGAGGGCGATGTTGACGTGACGGAAGGTGTTCTCGAGCAGCTTGGTCAGCTCGGCCTCGCGTGTGCCGCCGACCGGCACGGTGGTTTCGACCAGCCGGGAGAAGAACTCGTCGACCTTCCGAAGTGACGTCTCGTCGACACCGGACACGACCTTGGGGGTGTTCTCGAGGTGGTAGCGGGCGTTGCCCGGGTCGATGCGCTCGGGGCTGTAGCCGAGCTGGAACCCGGTGCCCACATCGAGCCCGGAGCCGGCGGCGAGGATCGGTCCGGCCAACTCCTCGGTCGTGCCCGGATAGGTCGTGGACTCCAGAATCACGGTGGAGCCTTCACGCACGAACGGGGCGAGCGTCTCGCTCGCTCGCTCGATGTAGCTCAGATCGGGCGCGCCCTCGCGCATCGGCGTGGGCACCGAGATGACCGCGATGTCGAAGTCGGTGAGGTCCGCCGTGTCGCTGCTCGCCCGGTAGCGACCCGACGCGAGTGCCGCGGCGAGCCGCTCGTCGGTGATGTCCTCCACGTGGGACGAACCGGCGTTGAGCGCGGCCACCTTGGTCTCGTCGAGCTCGAAGCCGACCACGTCGTAGCCGGCCTCCACCGCTCGGATCGCCACCGGGAGACCGACGTAGCCCTGCCCCATGACCACGGCACGTTCCGACATGTTCTGTCACCTCAATCTTCTTCGAATGCCCACGACGTGGCCGACCGGGCGGCGCACGTCCGGGTGGCAGTCTCGGCATCGAGCGCGGTTTCGTCAATGACGAGTTCTGCCCACGCGGCGTGTCGGTCGGTGCGGCGGGACGCCTCGGATTCGAACGGAACAACGACCGCGTTGCGATCGCCGGAATTCGCATCGGCCAGTGAGTCGCCGGGACAGACCGAAGATATGCTGCGCGAACCCTTGATTCGTGAACGATGTTCTTGGCACACTGCCTGGGTCCGTCGTTCGCGACGGGACAGCTGTGGGAGGGACCTCGATGGAAGACGGCCTTCTTGTGCGACGCCGTTTCGTGTTGCAGGCGGCTTGGGACGCCGCTTCATGGATCGCGGCGGTGCTGCTCGCCTCGGTCGCACGATACGAGTTCGAGATCAAGGATTCGCAGGCGTTGCGTGCGCTTGGGCTCGGCGCGATCGCCGCAGTTGTGCACGTGGTCGCCGGGCGAATCTCGGGGCTGTACATCCATCGCTGGCGGTACGGCACGTTCGAAGAGGTCACCGCCGTCACCCGCGTTGCGGCGGTGACGACCGTGTTCATCGCCGTGATGAACCCGTTCCTGCTCGGTCACCTGGCGCCGATCCTCGCGACGATCCTGTCGGGTGCGCTTGCCCACGCAGCGATGATCGGCGGGCGGTTCCTGTGGCGCATCTGGTTGGAGCGCTCCATTCGCCACGAAGGCGAACGTGAGCGCGTGATCGTGTTCGGCGCCGGTGACGGTGGCGCCCAGGTCGTCAAGGCGATGGCGGCCGTCGGCTCGCCGTACCTGCCGGTAGCGATCGTCGACGACAACCCCGACCTCGCCAACCTGCGCATCAAGTCGGTTGCCGTGCGCGGCGATCGCACGCGGCTCCAGGCGCTGGCCAAGGAGTACGACGTCGCAACGGTCGTGATCGCCATCCCCAGTGCCTCGGGTGAGCTCGTGCGTGAGATCGTCCAGATCTGCGACGATGCTGGGCTGCGCACGCTGGTGCTGCCGCCGGTGGCGCAGCTCTTCGGCGCAGCGATCGAGATCGGCGACATCCGGCCGCTCACCGAGGCCGACTTCCTCGGCCGCCGCGAGATCAACACCGACATCGAGTCGGTCGCCGGATACCTGACGGGCAAACGGGTGTTGGTGACCGGTGCCGGCGGGTCGATCGGTTCGGAGCTCTGCCGTCAGATCCATCGCTTCGCGCCCGAGTCGGTGATCATGCTCGATCGCGACGAGTCGGCCCTCCAGGCGGTGCAGGTCTCGATCGAGGGTCGCGGTCTGCTCGACAGCGAACATCTCGTGGCCGCCTCGATCCGTGACCGCGAGCGGATGTTCGAGGTGTTCGATCGGTTCCGGCCGCACGTCGTGTTCCACGCCGCGGCGCTCAAGCATCTTCCGTTGCTCGAGATGCACCCCGACGAGGGATTCAAGACCAACGTCGCGGGCACGCTGCACCTGCTCGACGCTGCCGCGGCGTTCGGTGTCGCGACGTTCGTGAACATCTCGACCGACAAGGCCGCCGACGCGAGTTCCACGCTCGGTCGCACGAAGCGCCTCGCCGAGCGACTCACGGCCTGGGCGGGCCACCGCTATGACGGCTCGTATCTGAGCGTGCGGTTCGGCAACGTGCTCGGAAGTCGCGGGTCGGTGCTGCCGCTGTTCCGTTCTCAGATCGAACGGGGTGGCCCGGTCACGGTGACCCATCCCGACGTGACCCGCTTCTTCATGACGATCGAAGAGGCGTGCCAGCTCGTGATCCAGGCGGGCGCGATGGGCTACAACGGCGAGGTGATGGTGCTCGATATGGGCGAGCCCGTGCGCATCGCCGACCTCGCACGCCGCCTGATCGCCGAGGCCGATCGTCCCGTGCAGATCGAGTACACCGGCCTTCGCCCCGGCGAGAAGATGCACGAGGTGCTCTTCTCGCCCGACGAGCAGGCGGTGCTGTCGGAGCACCCGCTGATCTCGCGGGTCGAGGTGCCACCGGTGCATCCCGCCGAACTCGGGTTGCAGTTCGACGGGGTCGAAGCGTCCGGTACGGCGAGCATCCGGGCGATCGGCTCGATCCGCCTCGAGGAAACCGCCTGAGCGAACCCCGAGGGCGAGCCGTCCGGAAGGGCGAGCCGTCCGGAAGGGCGAGCCGTTCGGCCCTCCGCCGGTTCCGCTCAGTCCGCCAATGAGCGGAACCACTCCACGGTTCGTTCGAGCCCGACGTTGAGATCCACGGGAACGACGTCGGGAAACAGCGCCCTCAGCCGGTCGTTGGTGGCCTGCGAGTGCTTCACGTCGCCCACGCGGCTTTCGACGTGCGCGCGCTCGATCGGGTGGCCGAGCAGCGCCTCGAGCTGGGCGATCACATCGAGCAGCGAGGTGCGCGTGCCGAAGGCCAGATTGACGGGCTCCGAGCTGGCCACCCGTCGGACGACGGCGTCGGTGATCACCGAAGCGACCGTGTCGACGAAGGTGAAGTCGCGTGATTGCGTGCCGTCGCCGTGGACCGTGACGGGTTCACCGGCGAGCGCGGACGACACGAATGCCGGCACGACCGCGGCATACGCGTGGCCCGCGGCCTGGAGCGGCCCGAACACGTTGAAGAACCGGAAGGCCAGCGTCGGCATCGCATAGGTGGACCTGTAGGCGAGCGCGTAGGCCTCGGTTGCGAGCTTCGACGCGGCGTACGGCGACAGGGGTCGCGTGGCGAGGTCCTCGTGCTTCGGAAGCGTCGGGTTGGACCCGTAGACCGATGAGGACGACGCGACTACTACGTGGAGGCCTCCGGCGCGGCGTGCGGCGTCGAGCACCTGAATGGTGCCGGTGGCATTCGCGTGGTGGCTGGCGAGCGGATCGGCGACGGATCGCGGGACCGAGGGGCGGGCGCCGAGATGCACGACTGCGGCTGCGTCGTGGAGCACCGAATCGAGTGTGTCGGGGTCGGTCAGGTCTCCCTCGACCAGCGTCGCGTCGACGCCGTCGAGGTTGTGCCGAAAGCCGGTCGACAAGTTGTCGAGGGCCACGACCTCGCCGATCGCATCGTGGGCCGCCAGGGTCCGGCACAGATTCGCGCCGATGAACCCGGCGCCACCGGTGACCACAATCTTCATCCCAGTCTCCCTCCTCTGCGGCGATCCTAGCGGTCGTGTCGGGCGGTTCCCGGAACGGCACGGCGGTCGCGCCCTACGATCCGCAGGTCGAGCCGTCGGCCGGAAGGGAACGCCGATTCGTGGTGCACGACCTGGTGGACCGTCTGCAACTGGTGGATGCCGCCGCGTCCGCGTCGTGTGCGTTGGCTGCGGTCGTGCTGACGCGGCTGACGCCGTCGCGGGTCGCCGCCCGGTCCGCGGCCGCTTCGTTGGCCGTTGGGCTGGTCGGCGCTGCGCCGCCGTTGGTGGCGATCGACGAGAGCCGGTCGGCGGCGGTGGTTGTGTCGGTGGCAGTCGCCGCCCTCGCTCTGGCGAAACGCGGCGAGCGGTCGGAGCCCAACGACGCGTCGGCGCGGTCGGCGGTGTCGAACGACGGGGCGCAGCGGTGGCCGTCGGCGATGCTGATGATCTCGTTGCTCGGCGTCTATCTGACGGTGCCCGACACCGAGGTGATCGTGATGGTCGGCGCCGCCGCGCTGGTGGGGCTGATCGCCGCCGGCGGGCGTTCCACCGCAGCGGAGATCGCGGCGGTCGGTGCGGCGGGGGTCGCCGTGGCACTGGCCGGACTCGGGGGTCGGTCAGCGCCGATCATCGGGGTGATCGGTGCCGCCGGCGTGTTCCCGGCCGTGGCCCGGTGCGAGTGGCGGCGAGCCGTCTGGTCGCGCCGGGCCGGTGCCGAGGCGCGCTCGACGTCGCGGTCGTGGTGGATCGCGATCGGTGCGCTCCATGCGATCGAGGTCGTGTTCTCGAGCCGAGTGCTGGCCCGTTCCTCGTCGACGCCGGTCGTGGCCGTGGTCGCCGCGCTCGCCGTGTCGAACGCGCTCGCGGTGATCGCGTTCGGCCGCCTTCGTGGGCGGGCCCGCCGGTAGCCTGCCGGGATGACCCGCCTGTATCTGTCGCCTCCGCACATGGACGGCGACGAGCGTGAACGCCTGCTCGCGGCGTTCGACTCGAACTGGATCACGCCGCTCGGCCCCGAGGTCGACGGGTTCGAGGCGGAGCTCGCCGCCCGCTCGGGCCGATCGCATGGCGCAGCACTGTCGAGCGGCACCGCAGCGCTGCACCTCGCACTGATCCTGACCGGAGTGGGCGCCGATGACGAGGTCGTGGTCCCCACCTTGACGTTTGCCGCGACGGCGAACGCCGTCACGTACGTGGGTGCCGCTCCGGTGTTCATCGACTCCGAGTTCGCCACCTGGAACCTCGATCCCGATCTGCTCGGCGAGTTCCTCGCCGCTCGCGCCACGCAGGGCCGTCTGCCTGCAGCGGTCATCTCGGTCGACCTGTACGGGCAGTGCGCCGACTACGACCGGATCGTCCCGGTGTGCGAGCAGTACGGCGTGCCCCTCATCGTCGACGCGGCCGAGGCGCTCGGCGCAACGTGGGGAGGGCAACCGGCAGGCTCGTTCGGGGTGTTCGGCACCTTCAGCTTCAACGGCAACAAGATCATCACCTCCGGCGGCGGCGGGATGCTGACCGGCGACGACGGCGATGCCATCGCTCGGGCGCGCAACCTCGCGTCGCAGGCCCGCGAGCCGGCACCGCACTACGAGCACACGACCATCGGCTACAACTACCGCCTCAGCAACGTGTTGGCCGCGATCGGCCGCGGGCAGCTCGCGGACCTCGACCGCAAGGTTGCGCGACGTCGCGCCATCAACGCGATGTACCGCGATGCCCTGGGCGGTGTCGACGGCGTCGACTTCATGCCGTGGCACCCGCGAGGCGAACCCAACGGCTGGCTGACCGTGCTGCGGATCGACCCCGCGGCGTTCGGTGCCGACCGCGAGCAGGCGCGCCTGCACCTGGAATCGCTCGAGATCGAGGCGCGTCCTGCGTGGAAGCCGATGCACCTCCAGCCGGTGTTCGCCGAGGCGACCGCCGTGGGCGGATCGGTGTCGGAGACGATCTTCGACGAGGGCCTGTGCCTGCCGAGCGGTTCGGCGATGACCGACGACGACGTCGAGCGCGTGGTCGACGCGCTGCTCAACAGTCGGGGCTGACCAGCGCGTCGGCCCGTCACGGCTGCGGCGCGGCGGGGACGCCCCACACGCGTGCGCCGGGGGCGACATCGCAGAGCACGACGGCTCCCGCTCCCACGGTCGCGCCGTCGCCGATGGTGACGCCGCGAGTGACGATCGCACCGGAGCCGAAGAACACGTCGTTGCCGATGGTCACGTCGCCATTCACGAGAACCCCCGGGCTGAACGTGACGTAGTCGCCCACGACGGTGTCGTGCTGCACCGCCACGCCGACGTTCAGGTGGGTGTGGCGTCCGATCGTGACGTTCGTGGTGACCACGGCGCCGGGTGCGACATAGACGCCGGGGGCCAGCCGGTTCTGCGTGCCGATCGTGGCACGGGGATGGACGAGCAGGGCCGCTTCGCAGGACCACGACGTTGCCAGGCCGTCGATGCGCCGCCGCGCCGCGCAGGATCCGAT
Organism: Actinomycetota bacterium; assembly: GCA_016703525.1. Taxonomy (GTDB): domain Bacteria; phylum Actinomycetota; class Acidimicrobiia; order Acidimicrobiales; family Microtrichaceae; genus JADJBW01. Next base: position 509,928 of record JADJBW010000001.1, read on the forward strand.
CCCGATGATGTACTGGCCGCCGCCGGAGCGGAGCGCGTCGAGCGGCCCGACCGAGCCGACGCCGCGGGCCTCGAGCCGGTCGCGCATCGGCCCCGGCGGTGGCGGCTCGTCGGCGACGAAGCCGAGCATCTCGAAGGTGCCGGCCGCCGCCGCGGCGTCGAGCAACTCGCGACCATGGCCGCCGCAGCCCACGATTCGCAGGCGGGTCGGGGTCGGGGTCACGAGGTGGACGCTTCGGTGACCGCCATCGGATCGTCTTCGGGGTGGCCCTCGACGCCGTCGCCGGTGACGATCGTCTTGAGCGTCCGACCGATGAGCTGCAGGTCGGTGCGAACCGACTGGGTGCGCGCGTAGTCGATGTCGTAGGCGATACGTTCCGCCCACGGCAGCGAGTTGCGCCCCGAGACCTGGGCGAGCCCGGTGAGGCCGGGCCGGACGTTCAGGCGTTGGCGCTGCTGGTCGTCGTATCGCTCGACCTGGTAGCCGAGGGTGGGGCGCGGCCCGACGATGCTCATTTCGCCGGTCGCCACATTGATCAGCTGCGGGAGTTCGTCGAGCGAGAGGCGGCGGAGGATCTTGCCGACCGAGGTGATGCGGCTGGCGTCGGGGAAGATCGGGTTGTCCCCGGCGACCATCGTGCGGAACTTCCACACCCGAAACGGCAGACCGCCCATGCCGATTCGCTCTTGGCGGAAGAACACCCCGCCGCGCGAATTGAGGGCGATCGCGGCGGCGCACGCGCTCCCGAGGATCGCGGCCGGCACGGCGACGATCGCAAGGATCACGAGGTCGACGACCCGCTTGCCTCGGTAGGGCTTGCCGGGGATCGAGCGTGTGTCCATGGTCCCTCCCACACAGGTTGGGCTCAGCGTAGTTCCGGGGTCGCCGGAACGCCGCCGGGGGTGTGGGTAGAACCACCCGTTGTCGTCATCCCGGTGAGTCGGTAGCCTGTTTGACGCTTCGCGTCGTGGATCAGCGCGACGTCGGGGGCAGTCCGACGGGGGGAGGTCCCGGCTGATGTGTGGCGTCGTCGGCGTCCTCGATTCGAAGGCAACACGAGATCCCGACGAGTTCCTGCAACTCGTTCGCGACATGTCGAAGCCTCTGCGGTGGCGTGGGCCCGATGGCGAAGGCGCCTGGGTCGACGACCACGGACGGGTCGCGTTCGGTCATCGCCGACTGCGCGTGCTCGACCTGAGTGAGGCCGCGTCCCAGCCGATGGTGTCGCCGAGCGGGCGCCACGTCCTGACCTTCAACGGCGAGATCTACAACTTCATCGAGCTGCGCGAGAAGCTGCACCGTCGCGGCCTGCCCTTGCACAGCACGGGGGACACAGCGGTGCTGTGCGCGGCCTTCGATCGGTGGGGCGTACGGGGAGCGATCGAGCGGATCGAGGGCATGTTCGCCTTCGGTGTGTGGGACCGTGAGGAGCGTCGGCTCACCCTGGTGCGCGACCGCATGGGCGAGAAGCCGCTCTTCTACGGGCTTGCCGGGACCGAGGTGGTGTTCGCATCGGGCCTCGATTCGTTCCGTGCGCACCCGCGCTTCAACGCGACCATCGATCGCAATTCGGTCGCCCTGTTCCTGCGCCACCAGTGCGTGCCGAGCCCGTATTCGATCTACGAGAACGTGTGGAAGCTGCCGCCGGGGTGCCTGGTGGAGGTGTCGGAGCGTGGCGAGATCGGCGCTCCCGAGAAGTACTGGGATCTCAAGGGGCTCATCGAGCGCGGGTCGTCGCGGCCCTTCGCCGGATCACCGAACGAGGCGGTCGACGAGCTCGAGCGGTTGCTCACGAAGTCGGTGGCCAACCGGATGATCGCCGACGTGCCCGTCGGCGCGTTCCTGTCGGGCGGCATCGACTCGTCGATCATCGTGTCGCTCATGCAGTCGGCGTCGTCGGGACCGGTGCGGACGTTCACGATGGGATCGCCGACGGCCGACTTCGACGAGTCCGCTGACGCTCGACTGGTTGCCGCGCACCTCGGCACCGTCCATCAAGAGATCCACGTCGACGCATCCGAGGCCCTCGCCCTGGTGCCGCGCCTCGCCGAGATCTACGACGAGCCGTTCGCCGATGTCTCGCAGGTGCCGACCTACCTGCTCGCGCGATTGGCGCGCACGGAGGTGACGGTCAGCCTGACCGGCGACGGGGGCGACGAGCTGTTCTGCGGCTACAACCGCTACACCTGGATTCCGGCGTTGTGGCGGATCGCTCGCCTGGCCCCGCAACCGGTGCGGGCGCAGATGGCGGCGTGGATCACGGCGATTGCGCCGCACCATTGGGATCGAGCGGCCGGCGTGGTCCCCCGCAGGACCCGGCCCCGAATGCTCGGCCTGAAGCTCGCCAAGGTCGCCGAGTTGCTGCCGTACGACGATGCCGACGAGATGTTCCATCGGGTGGTCTCCCATTGGGCGGACCCGACGTCGCTTGTGCTGGGCGCGGTCGAGCCGCCGACCATGCACACGGACCGCTCGTCGTGGCCGCAGGTTCCCACGGTGGTGGAGCGGATGATGGCGATCGACGCGCTCACCTATCTCCCCGACGACATTCTGGTGAAGCTCGACCGGGCGACCATGGCCGTGAGCCTGGAGAGCCGCGTGCCGATGCTGGACCGGGCCGTCGTGGAGTTCGCGGCGTCGCTGCCGCTCTCGTACAAGATCCGCAACGGGCGGGACAAGTGGCTGCTGCGCCAGATGCTCGAGCGCACCGTCCCGGTCGCGCTGACCGATCGCCCGAAGTCGGGGTTCGGCGTGCCGATCGAGGACTGGCTGCGTGGGCCGCTGCGTCGCTGGGCGGAGGACCTGCTGTTCGGCCCGTCGATCCGCGAGTTCCTCAACACCGAGACGATCCACAGCGCCTGGTACGAGCATCAGCGGGGCGTACGCAACCACGCCTACCTTCTGTGGGACGTGCTGATGCTCGCGAGCTGGTTGGAGCTCCGAGGGTGACCGGATCGGGCGACGAACGGGTCGGTGTGCTGTGGCTCGTGAAGGGTCTCGGCGTGGGTGGCATGGAGCGTCTGCTGGTCAATCACGCGGCGGTGGGCGATCGATCGCGGTTCCGCTATTGCGCCGCCTACCTGGTGCAGCGCCCCGACAACGTGCTCGGTGAGCTGGCCGAACTCGATGTGCCGGTGACCCGCCTCGGGTCGGGCCGCACGCTCGACCCGCGCTGGGTCGTCGACCTGGTGCGTCTGGTGCGTCGCGAGCGGATCCGGGTGGTGCACACGCATTCGCCGCTGCCCGCCGCGGTGGCCCGTATCGTGCTGAGCGTGCTCGCCCCGTCGGTCCGCCTCGTGCACACCGAACACAACCGCTGGGACCGGTTCTCCGCGGGTACCCGCTGGGCGAACCGGCTCACCTTCGGTCTGTCCGACCGCATCTACGCCGTCTCGGACGACTCGCGCGATTCGATGACCGACCGCGCCCGACGTCGGGTCGAGACGCTGGTGCACGGCACGAACGTTGCCGAGGTTCGTGCGCACCGGGCCGACCGCAGCGACGCTCGGGCGGGGCTCGGGATCGGCGACGAGCAGGTGCTCGTCGGCACGGTCGCCAACCTCCGCGTGCAGAAGAACTATCCGTTGCTGCTCGACGTGGCCGACCGAGTGACGACGGAACGACCGAACGTGCGCTTCGTCGCGATCGGCCAAGGCCCGGAGGAGTCGTCGCTGCGAGCACGCCATGGCGAACTGGGTCTGGGCGAGCGGTTCCGGTTCTACGGTTTCGCCCCCGACGTGCATCGCCTGATGTCGGGGTTCGACGTGTTCTGCATGTCGTCGGCCTTCGAGGGCCTGCCTGTGGCGTTGATGGACGCGTGCGCCCTCGGCCTGCCCGTGGTGGCAACGGCGGTGGGCGGCATCCCCGAAGCGATCGGTGACGACGCCGTGCTCGTGCCCTCGGGCGACGCCGACGCGCTCGCAGCGGCGCTGATCGCCGTGATCGACGATCCGGAGCGTCGGGCCGAGCTCGGCCGTGCCGCAGCGACGCGGGCTGACCGTTTCGACGCGCGTCGCGCCGTGGAACGCCAGGAGGCCGACTACCTCGCATGAGCGACGAACCCTCCGCCGAACGGCATGGGGATCCGCTCGCCGTGGTTGGCGCGCCCCGGCGCGCCGTGTACCTGCTGGGCGCCGCCGGCTTCGTGAGCGCCGGCGCCGAGGCCGCCGCGCTGGTGTTGGTGGCGCACTTGGCGCTGGCACTCACCGACGCACGGACGTCGGTGTCGCTCGGCTGGTTCTCGGTGTCGGTCCGGGTGGGGGTCGTCGCCGCGGCGGTGCTGCTGGTGGTTCGACTCGCCCTGTCACGCCTGGTGGCGGCCGGCTCGTCGCTTCTCGGTCGCCGCGTGATGGTGGAGCTCCGGCAGCGCCTGCTCGACGCGTACCTGAGTGCCTCGTGGCCGGTTCGCTCGGCTCGCCCGGTCGGCGAGTTGCAGGAGCGGTTCGGCGGGCACGTCGACCGCGTCGCCGAGCACCTCGTGTGGCTCGCCCTCTACGTCAACACGCTGTTGTCGGTGATCGTGTATCTCGGCACGGCCGTGCTGGTCGCGCCGGTCGCGGCGGCGGCATCGGCGCTGCTCGGAGCGGTCGTGGTGGTGGGCCTCCGGCCGCTCACGCGGCGGTCCCGGGCTGCGGCCGTGAGCTACGCCTCGCAGTCGCAGGCGTTGGCGTCGCGCCTCACCAACTTCGTGCTGCTGTCGCGTGACATCGAGGTGTTCGACGTGAAGCGGCCGATCGTGTCGTCCCTCGTTCCCGACGTGACGGCGACGGGGGCGGCCTTCGCCTCGGTGCAGTTCTACATGCAGTTCGCGCCGCAGCTCTATCAGGGAATCCTGTTGCTGATGGCGGTCGGGGGGATCGCCGTCGCGTCCGCTGCTGGGGTGGCTCCGGCGTCGTTGTCGAGCGTCGGTGCGGTGCTGCTGTTGCTGCTGCGTTCCACGTCGGCGATGCAGCAGGCCTTCAGCGCGTCAGACGCTGCGCCAGCGCAGGCGTACACCCAGATGACGGCTCGCTACCTGGAGGAGCTCACGGCCACGACCCGCGAGCCGGGTGGGGTGACGGTCGACTCGGTGCTGCCCATCGAGGTGCGCGACCTCGGGTTCACCTACGACCCGGATCCTCGGCCGGTGTTCGGCGCGTTGTCGTTCGACGTGCGCGCGGGTGATGCCCTTGGCATCGCCGGGCCGTCGGGAGCCGGCAAGTCGACCCTGGTGTCGCTGCTGTTGCGTCTCAACGTGGCCTCGACGGGCGCGATTTCGGCGGGAGGTGTGGATCTGTCGACGATCCGACCCGACGTTTGGGCACGCCGGGTGAGCTTCGTGCCGCAGGACCCGGCGGTGCTCCCCGGAACCATCGCCGAGAACGTCCGCTTCTTCCGCGACATCGATGACGACGCGGTGCGGCGGGCCGTGGAGCTGGCGCATCTCACCCCGGACGTCGCAGCGTTCCCGCTCGGGCTCGACACGCCACTCGCCGAGGACGGGGTTGCCCTGTCCGGTGGTCAGCGGCAGCGCCTGGCCATCGCCCGTGCGCTCGCCGGTGACCCGGAGCTGCTGATCCTCGACGAGCCGACCTCGGCGCTCGACGCCGTGTCCGAGGCGGCCGTCCGTGCGACGCTCGCCGACCTCAGGGGTAGCGTGGCGATCGTCGTGATCGCCCACCGCGGGTCGACCCTGTCGGTGTGCGACCGCGTGTTGTTGCTGGAGAGGGGACGGACTCGGATCATCGACGGGCCGATCGGTTCGTCGGAGTTCTCGAAGTACGTGACCAACGAGGCCGTCGCCGAGAGCGACGGGTAGGGAGGGAAGGACATGACCGACGCGACCGAGGTGCGGAACCGCCCGTACACGACCGACATGGCCCCACGGGGGTTCCTGCAACGCAAGACCTGGTCGCAGGGCTCGTATCTTCCCCGTGTCGAGGCGCTGCGCCCGTACGTCACCGACAGGTCGGTGCTCGACGTGGGATGCAGTTCGGGGAACTGGCGTGACGACTGGGTCCACGGTCAGGTCGCGACGATGGCGAGTGAACTCGTGGGGATCGACATCAACGAGCCGGCGATCGCCGAGCTCAACGAGCGTGGGTACGACGTGCGATTCGGCAACGCCGAGGACTTCGATCTCGGGCGAACCTTCGACGTGGTGATGGCCGGCGAGCTCATCGAACATCTCGAGAACGCTGGGGGCATGTTGCGCTCGGCGCGGCGTCACCTGAAGCCCGGCGGCCGACTGATCCTCACCACGCCCAACGCGTTCAACTTCTCGAACTTCGTGTATCGCCTGCGCGGGATCCCGCGAGTGAACGGCGACCACACGTGCTGGTATTGCGAGCAGACCCTGGCGCAGCTCCTTCGGCGAACCGGGTACGAGGTCGTCGACATGACGTACCTGCACTTCGAGTCGCCCGGAAAGGTGCGTGGTCGTATCGCCGGCGCCGCACGGTCGCTGCTGCCCGATCGGCTGTCGTGGGGAACGTTGATCGCGATCGCCGAGCCGGTCGCTTCGGAGCCCGCGGATGACGGCGAACGCTGACGCTGTGCCCGGGCGCGGTCGATCGACCACCGTTGCCCTCTTCACGCCGAACACGTCGCATCTGCGTGCCGACGCGGTTTGGGTGACCATCTCCAACTGGGCCGACGCGCTCGCCGAGCGGTTCGGCGCGGCCACGGTCGTGACGCCGGCGCGTGCGCTGAGCCCGACCGAGGCGCGGGCGGTGGCATGGAGCGGCTCGGGTGCGTCGCCGGCGCGCGGGGGCGCGTCGATGCGGACGGCCGAGGTGGTGGCCCGCCAGATGGTGAAGGACGTGCGAGCGTTCGTGCGCGGCGTCGACGCCCGTCGTCGTGTGGGTCGAACCGACCTGTCTGCGTTCACCGGGGCGCCCTACGTGTGGCAACACCACGACCTGTTCCACCGCCACGGGCTTGCCGCGGCGCGTCGGCTTGGGCTGCCGCTGGTGCTGTTCGTCGACGCGCCGCAGGTGTGGGAGTCGAGTCGCTGGGGCGTGTCGCGGCCCGGCTGGGGGCGCGTGGTGGAGCGTCTGAGCGAGCGGCGCATGTTCGAGGCGGCCGACGTGGTTGCGTGTGTCAGCGACGAGGTGGCCGACGCGGTTCGACGCATCGCGCCCCGCCAACGATCGGTCATCGTCACGCCGTGCACGGCCGAGGAACCGACCGAGTCGCAGCGGGAGGCGAACCGCGAGACGCTCGGGCTCGGCGACCGATTCGTGCTCGGCTGGGTCGGCAGCTTCCGGAAATTCCACGACGCCGATCTGTTGGTCGATGTCGCGGCATCGCTGGCCGATGTGGCGCAGGGCGTGACGTTGCTGATGGTGGGCGACGGGGCGACTCGCGAGCTGTGCGAGGGTCGCGCCGCCGAGCTGGGCGTGGACGCCCGGTTCACGGGGGCGGTGCCGAACGACGACGTGTTGGGCTTGTTGCAGGCCTGCGATGCGGGCGTGCTGCCGTGCCGCGGGAGCGGTGAGTTCCACTACTCGCCGCTCAAGTTGAAGGAGTATCTCGCTGCGGGCCTGCCCACGGTGGCGCCTGCGGTCGGGGAGATGGCCCGGTCGATGACCGATGGCGTCGATTCGCTCCTGTACCAGCCGGGTGACGTGGCCCGGATCGCTTCGCTCGTACGGCGCCTGATCGACGAACCCGAAACGGCGCAGCGCATCGCCGACGCGGGCGTGGCCCGTCTGCGCGCCGATTTCTCGATGGGAGCGCAGCTCGACGAGGTCGCCGGCGTGCTCTCCGGTCGGGGGCGCTCCGAGTCGAGCGGCGAAGGCGAACCGAACGGTACGAACGGCGGTGGCATGAAGGTCTTGCACGTGGTGACCGACGACAATCGCCGCGGGGCCCAGGTGTTCGCCTGCGATCTCGACGCGGCGATGCGCGCCCACGGGGTCGAGAGTCGGGTCGTGGCGCTCGCTCCGGGCGCGGTCGGCGGTCTGGGGGTGCCCACCTTCGCGCCGAAGCGGCGCCACCCGCGCGCCTTCCTGGAGGTGCGGCGCCAGATGGCGCAGGTCGACATCACGGTCGCGCACGGTTCGTCGACCGTCGGGGTGTGCGCCGTCGCGGGCCTGGGTCCGGGACGACGGTTCGTGGTGCGACAGATCAGCGAGACGACGTTCTGGGCCGGGAGCGAGTCGCCGGCGGCGGGTGCACGCCTACATGTCGCGTGCCGCTGCGGTCGTGGCGTTGGCGCCGAGGCGGCACGCACGCTGGTCGACTACATCGGGCTGTCGGCATCGCGGCTGGCCGTGGTGCCCAACGGTGTGCCGGCGGCGGCGTTCCTCGATCGTGAGCGGGTCGACCCGGCCGAGTTCGGGGTGCGGCCCGGTCGCCTGGTGCTCGGGTACGTCGGTGCGCTCGCTCCGGAGAAGGGCGTGGATCTCGCCATCTCGGCGCTCGCCGACCTGCCCGATGCGGAGCTGTTGGTGATCGGCGACGGCCCGGCGCGGGCCGAGTTGGAGGCGCTCGCCGCGACGGTCGCCGCCGACCGGGTGCACTTCCTCGGGTCGGTGTCGGAGCCGGCGCGACCCATGTCGGCGCTCGACATCGTGGTGCTGCCCAGCCGCGGTGGCGACAGCATGCCGGCGGTGTTGATCGAGGCAGGGTTCCTCGGGCTGCCCGCCGTGACCACCGACGTGGGTGCGATCGCCGATGTGGTCGTCGACGGCGAGACGGGGCGGGTGGTCGAACCCAACGACGAGGCGGCGTTCCGCTCGGCACTGGGCGAGATGGCCGGGGACGAGGTCGCTCGGCGCGCCGCCGGCGAGCGGGCGCGACTGGTGCCTCGCGAACTTCGAGATCGACGTGGTGGCCCGCGAATGGGAGCGGGTGATCGAGAACGTGTTGTCGGGTCGCGCCCCGAGCGTCGGTGGTCGGTCGGTCGGCTGAGGTGAGGCCGGCTCGTGTCGACCGGGTGCTCGGGTCGCGCCTGTTCGTGGCCGGCTCGATGCGTTCGACGGGATCGCGGCTGCGCATCCTCGCGTTCCACGGCGTGGGCGACGTGGTCGCGTTCGGCCGTCAACTCGATGTCGTGGCCGAGACGTCGAACCCGGTGTCGTCCGGCGAGGTCTGCGATTGGCTCGGCGGTCGCGGCGAGTTGCCGCGCCGCGCGGTGTGGATCACCTTCGACGACGGCGAGCCCTCGGCCGTGGTCGACGCGGCACCGGCGCTCGCGGCGCGGGGTATTCGCGCGACCGTGTTCGTGTGCCCGGCGTTCGTGGGCGGCCTCGTTCGCCCGTGGTGGCAGGTCGTGGACGACGCGCTCGCTGCGGGGCTGGCGATTCCCGACGGGCTCGGTGTCGCGTCGCTCAAGGCGCTGGGCGACGATCGTCGCCGCTCGGTGGTCGCGTCGCTGGCGGTGGCGCTCGATTCCGTCGATGCCGACAGGCGGCCTGCAGGCCGGCGTGTGCTGAACCTCGACGACCTTCGGCGGTGGCGCGATCTCGGCGGTGACGTCGGCTCGCACACCTGGGATCATCCGTGCCTCGACCGTTGTTCCCCGGAAGCCCAGCGGTCGCAGATCGACCGGGCGGCGGCGTGGCTCGACGAGCACGAGCTGTGGGACCGGCGGGTGTTCGCGTATCCGAACGGGTCGGCGACGTCCGCCGCGGCCGAGCACCTGGCGTCGGCGGGGTACGCCGCTGCGCTGCTGTTCGATCACCGGTTGGTCGCGCGCCGGGCCGATCCGCTCCGGCTCTCGCGGTTGCGCATCGACGCGGGCGCATCCGATGCCCGCACCCGCGCGATCGTGGGCGGCGGACACGGCGCGTCCTTGGCAGCGCGTCGCAGGATGATCGGCCGCTGACCGGCGGCCCGGGCACAGGGAGACGAGATGGGCGGCGCGCTTGCGGGCATTCGGGTGGTGGAGATCGGCGCCTTGGGCCCGGCGCCGTTCTGCGCCATGGTCCTCGCCGACCACGGCGCGGATGTGGTGCGGATCGAACGACCCGATAAGGCGCCGTTGCCGGGCGCGGAGGTGCGGCAGGAGCAGGTTGCGTACGACCTGCTGAGCCGTGGACGCGAGAGCGCCGCGATCGACCTGAAGCATCCCGATGGCGTCGCGCTGGTGCGCGAGTTGGTTGCGGGGGCCGATGTGTTCCTCGAGGGATTCCGCCCCGGAGCGATGGAGCGGCTCGGCCTCGGCCCCGACGAGCTGTGCTGCGCGAACGAGCGGCTGGTGTACGCGCGCATGACGGGCTGGGGCCGTGAGGGGCCGCTCGCCGATCGGGCGGGGCACGACCTGAACTACCTCGGCGTCGCCGGTGTGGCCGCCCACATCGGCCGTGCGGGCGCGCCGCCGACGCCGCCGCTCAACCTGATCGGCGACTTCGGCGGTGGCGGGTTGATGCTGGCGTTCGGCGTCTGCGCGGCGCTCGTGGAGCGCTCGGTCTCGGGCCGTGGGCAGGTGGTCGACGCGGCCATGCTCGACGGCGCGGCGCTGTTGATGGCACCGCTGTTCGGCGCCTACGGATCGGGGTTCTGGAGCGATGATCGCGGGACCAACCTGCTCGACTCGGGTGCGCCGTTCTACGACTGCTACGAGTGCGCCGATGGCGGGTGGGTGGCGGTCGCCGCGATCGAGCCGAGGTTCTTCGCCGTGCTGGTCGCCGGCCTGGGGCTCGACCCGGATCTGGCGGCGGCCCAGCACGACGCCGAGCGCTGGCCCGAGCTCCGGTCGCTGATCGCGGCGCAATTCGTGACGGCGTCGCGCGACGAGTGGGGCGAACGGTTCGCCGGGCTCGACGGATGCGTCGCACCGGTGCTCACGATGGGCGAGGCGCCCGGTCATCCGCAGGCGGTCGCGTCGGGCACGTTCTTCGAACGCGACGGTGTGACGCAGCCGCGTCCGGTGCCGCGCTTCAGCCGAACCGATCCGGGTCTGCCCTCGCCGCCGCAGTTTGCTGGCGCTAACACCGATGCGGTGCTCGATCGGTGGGGAGTCGACGCCCAGCGCCGCGCCGGGCTGCGCGCCGCCGGTGTGATCGCCTGAGGCTCAGGCTGGTGGGCATCGGCCCGCCGGGTATCGGGCGGTCGGGCATCGGGCGGTCGGCTTGAACGGCTGCCGATCGGGGGGTCAGGTGTTCAGCTGTTCAGGGGAGCAGCAGCGCGTCGCCGGTGAAGAGGTACGCGGCGCCGCCGAAGAGCACGGCGACGATGACGACGAAGATGCCGAGGCCGAGGGCACGCTTCCACGCGCTGCCCTCGGCGGATCGCCACCCGGTGAGCGCGCCGAGCACCACGGCGATTGCGAGCGGAATCGCCAGGTAGCGGCGGGCGAGGCGGAGGATCGCGTCGAGCCGGCTTTCTCCCAGCCCCTCCGAATCGAGGATGACCGATGAGATCGCGCGGAGCTTGATGGCGACCGGCTTGCTCGATCGGGTCGCTGAGCGGTCGAGCACGACCGCGGCCACGAGGCCCTTCTGGTCGAGCAGCGGCGCGCCGCGCGCATCTGCCTCGTTCGCGATCGTCAACACGAGCCGATCCCTGGTTGCCTCCGACTCGCCGAGGAGCGTGACGGTGGCGTTGACGAGCGACGGAGCGCCGTCGGGCCCGAGCGACACGGCGACGGCGGGGTCGCCCTCGGTGAGGTCGTCGGTTGCCCGGCGCAGCGGCGGTGCGGTCACGCCGACGCATCGCAGAACGGCCACGCCGACGGTGCTGTCGCTGGCGGCGATCCGACACGACGCGGGTGCGGCGGCCCCGAAGGCGAGGAATTGCGCGCTGTCGCCGAGCTGCGGCGCGGCGACCGATGTGGTGACCACGATGTTCCGGGCGAGCACCCACCCGGCGGCGTCGCCGTGTGCGCCCGTCACCTTGCCGGTGGACAGCGCGGCCTGCAGGGCTTTCGCGGGGTCGATCGGGGTGGGGCCAGTCTGCGCGGCGGTCGAGCCGGTCGACAGCAGGCACCCCAGGGCGGTGAGCCCCGCAAGGGCGAGCACCCGCCGACGGGCCATGTCAGTCGACCGTCTCGGGCTTGCCGAACGTGGCACGCATGTGGTCGTCGAACATGGTCATGAGCGCGCGCCGGGGAAGGCCGAGACGCCGCATCTCGGCGGCGATGGGATGCCCGACGCCGATGCGCAGCGTGGTGCCGCCGGGGCGCACCCGCGGGTGCCCGGTGCCGTTGGTGACCCACGGCGTGCGGCGAAGAACCCCATCGCAGAAAGCGTAGGCGTTCATCTCCAACGGGCGTCGGGGAAGCGGTATCGGTCCGCGTCGCATGGTGACTGACAGCACCTCGTCGCCGTCGTCGTTGCGCAGGGTCGCCGACGCGCCGCGCTCGTTGAAGTCGACTCGCAGGTCGGCCACCCATTTGGGGAATCCCCAGATGCCGCGGCCGGCCGCGCACGTGAACTGTTCCGACACGGGGAGCCGGTGGATGAGCGTTGAGACCGAGCCCTTCGGGGTCGGCGGCGTGCCGGGAGCGTCGTCGACCACCACCGCGAGCGCGAGTTCCTTGTAGCTGCCGAGGTCGTTGTCGGTGTAGTCCACCAGGGCGACCGAGACGATGGACTTGCCCGAGCGGTTGGTGGGGTTGAGCCCGCACTCGCCGAACACGGCGACCGCGGCGGCGTGGGGCACGAGGAACGTTGCGGCGGCCTGGCGTGCGGCGCGCACCTCGACGGGCATCGCGATGGTGACGCCGTCGACGTCGTAGCTCCCGTCGACGTTCGGTTCGATCGCCATCAGCGGTCGCCCCGAGCGAGCTTGAGTGCCCACGGGTAGTCGGGCTTGCCGCTGGGAGATCGCACGATCTGGTCGACCACGTGGAGTTCGCGGGGCACCTTGTAGCCGGCGACGTGGGCGCGGGCGTGGTCGGCGAGTTCGTCGAGTGCGGCCGACTGGCCGTCGCGGAACTCGACGACGGCGGCGACCTTCTGGCCCCAGCGCTCGTCGGGCACGCCCACGACCAGGCAGTCGAACACCGCGGGGTGGTCCTTGAGCGCCTGCTCGACCTCCTCGGGGTGGACCTTCTCGCCGCCGGTGTTGATGGTGGTGGAGCCGCGGCCGAGCAGCGTGATGAGCTCGCCGTCCTCCCAGCGCGCCCAGTCGCCCGACACGGCGTAGCGGCGGCCGTCGGTCGCGGTCACGAACGTGGCTGCGGTCTTGGCCTCGTCCTTGAAGTAGCCGAGGGGGATGTTGCCGCCGCGACCCATCTTGCCGGGCTCGCGGGCGGTCCGCGGCATGACGTTGAGGTCTTCGTCGAGGATCGCCACGTCGGGCCCGGGGGTGACGGTGGGCCCGCCGGCGGAGTTCTGCGCCTGGCCGGCGGCGACGATGCGGATGCCGTTGAAGCCCGACTCGGACGAGCCGATCGAGTCGGTGATGATCAGGTTCGGGAACTGCGTGAGGAACCGTTCCTTGACCGTCGGCGAGAAGATTGCGGCCGACGAGGCGACGGCGATGAGCGACGACGTGTTGTAGCGGTCGGGGTGTTCCTCGAGGTGTTCGATCATGGGGCGGGCCATGGCGTCGCCGGTGATGAGCGCCGAGTTGATGCCGTGGCGTTCGATGAGCGTCCACGCCTCTTCGGCGCCGAACTTGGGGAGCAGCACGATGGTGTTGCCCTGGTTCATCTGGCCGAGGGTGCCCCACTGCGCGGCGCCGTGCATGAGGGGCGGGATCACCAAGAACACGAGGGGACCGCCGGCGGCGGCCCGTTCGGCCATGGTGTATTCGGTGGTGACCCGCTCGCCGCTGACGGCGTCGATGCCCTGGCCGAGCGCGAAGTACACGTCTTCCTGACGCCACATGACGCCCTTCGGCATGCCGGTGGTGCCGCCGGTGTAGAGCACGTAGAGGTCGTCGCCGGAGCGGTCTGCGGGGAGCCCGTCGCGCAGCGGCGACGCGGCGGCCGATGCGTCGTCGTACGAGACCGACGGCAGGCCGGCCAGGTCGCCGTCGCTGCCGTCCTCGATGTGGACGAAGGTGCGCAGCTTCGGCGAGCGGTCGCACACCTCGGCGGCGAGTGGGGCGAACTGCCGGTCGAAGACGAGCCCGCTGAGATCGGCGTTGTCGAAGATGTACGCGAGTTCGTCGGCCACGTAGCGGAAGTTCACGTTGATCGGGATGGCCCGGATCTTGAAGCAGCCGAGCATGGCCTCGACCCATTCGTGGCTGTTGTGACCGTAGATGCCGACGTGATCGCCGACGCCGATGCCGGATGCTGCGAGGTGATGGGCGATCCGGTTGGCGCGCTCGTCGAGTTCGCTGAACGAGAGTGCGAGGTCGCGATCGACGAGGGCGATGCGGTCCGGGACCGCGTCCACGACGTGCTCGAAGAGGTCGGCGATGTTGTAGGCCATCCCGAAAATCTAGAACATGTTCTCATCGGCTGGTTATGGAACCGATCGGCGATCGGCGTCGTCGAAGTGCCAGACGACAAATCGGAGGCCGGAACATGGCAGTTCGGGGGAAGTGGATCGCCGCGGTGGCGCTGGTCGCGACCGCATGCAGCGGAGGTTCGAGCGATGGCTCGGGCGTCGGTGCGGGTGGCGCGGCGCTGCCGGTGTTCGGCGCGCAGCCCGTGTACAACCTGGCCAAGGTCGAGTTGGTCTCGAGCGTGAAGGCGCAGGGTTCGTGCGACGCGCTGGCGGAGCGACTGCGCCGGCTCGGCGACGAGCACGTGGGGCCGTACGGGTTCGGGTGGGGTGGCTACTACGGACCGATGCCGACGTCCGGCCGAACGGTCGACGAGTTCGCGGCGGTATCGGACTCGGTCGGCGGGCAGGCCTCGGCCGCGACCGAGAAGTCGCTCCCCTTGTCGGAGGGTGGCGACGGGTCGTTCAGCGGAACCAACAACCAGGAGGCCGGCGTCGACGAGGCCGATACGGTCAAGACCGACGGCAAGCAGATGTATTTGCTGCGCGACAACCGGCTGCTGGTGGTGGACGTGAGCGCCGGCGGTGCGGGCGCCAAGGTGCGCGGGTCGTTGACCTTCGACGACGCCAGCCCCACATCGATGCTGCTGGCCGACGGGGTGGTGATGGTGTTCAGCCAGCGCTACATCGACCCGTCGGCGCCCGAGGTGAAGCAAGTGAAGGACCGGCTGTGGCGCATGGGTGCGCCGCGAACGCAGGTTGCGATGGTCGACGTGTCGAACCCGGATGCGCCGACGGTGACCGACACCGTCGACATCGACGGCGATCTCGCCGCGGCCCGCATGGTGGGCGGCCGGGCGCATCTGGCGATGCGGTTCACGCCGCTCGGATTGCCGTTCGTGGTGCCGCAGTCGCAGATCGGCGAGGACACGGCGCGCGACATGAATCGACGCATCGTGCGCGACGCGCCGCTCGAGCAGTGGCTGCCGCACCTGTGGCGCGACGGGAAGCGCAGCGACCTGGTCGACTGCGATTCGGTGTGGATTCCCGACACGTTCGCCGGGGTGCAGATGACCTCGATCGTGTCGGTGCCGATGGGTGCGCGAGTCGAGACCTCGGCGGTGTCGCTGCTCGCGCCGGGCGAGACGGTGTACGCGTCGTCCACGTCGATGTACGTCACGGCGCAGGCGTGGTTCGACCAGCAGACGATCGGCGAGAACAGCGACGAGTGGCCCAAGCCCTCGGAGTGGAAGACGGCCGTGCACCGCTTCTCGATCGGCGACGCGCAGCCCGGGTACGTGGCGTCGGGGACGGTGCCGGGAACGGTGCGGAACTCGTTCTCGTTGGGCGAGGTCGACAGCCACCTGGTGGTCGCGACCACCATCGGTTTGCCCTGGAACAGCACCGACGACGAGAAGTCGAAGAGCCAGCTGACCACGCTGTCGACCGACGGCACGACACTGGTGGAACGGGGGTCGGTGACCGACCTCGGTGCGGGCGAGACCATCCAGAGCGTGCGGATCATCGGCAAGCGGGCCTATCTGGTGACGTTCCGCCAGACCGACCCGTTCTTCGTGGTCGACCTGAGCGACGTGGCAGCGCCCAAGCTGGTGGGTGAGCTGAAGCTGCTCGGCTATTCGGGGTACCTGCACCCGGTGAGCGACGACCTGATCCTGGGCATCGGGCGCGACGCGACCGAGGAAGGGGCCGATCAGGGTATGGCGGCGACGCTGTTCGACGTGTCGGACCCGGCGTCGCCCAATGCGGTCGGCCGGTGGACCCAGCCCGGTGCGTACTCCGACGTGGAATGGGACCACCATTCGTTCCTGTATTGGGCGAAGACTGCGACCGCCTTTGTGCCGGCGACGGTCTACGACCAGGCGTCGGGCGGCGGGCAGCTCGTCGCGCTGTCGACTGACGGCAACGCGCTGACGGAGCGTGGGCGGGTTTCGATCACGCAGGGCAACGTCGGTGAAACCCAATGTGCGAAGGTCGGGGGCGATCAGATCGCCGCGACGCTCGGCGGGAAGTCGGGCATCATCCCGACCGGCGGGTTCATCCAGCTGTGCGGCCCCAACCAGGCCAAGGGCGCCGTGGGCATGTCGTGCATGGACGTGAGTGACGACATGATCGAGTCGTATGCCGGCAAGACCCGTGAGCAGCTCGGGTTCGGCGCCGACACGGCGATTCAGATGTGCACGCCCGACGTGGCGCGCACGATCGAGCGCACGATCGTGGTGGGCGACACGCTGTGGACGCTGGCCGGTGACGTGTTGCAGGCGAACGACCTTGCGACCTTGGCGGCTGGCCCCCAGGTGCAGCTCGGCTGACGCCTCGCGGGTCTCGTTCCGGGCCTCGTTCCGCGGGTTCAGCGGACCCTCGCGGGTCCGCTGAACCCGCGGAGTCTCACGGGCGCGGGTCGAACCCGTCGGGTGGCCGTGTCGGCCCACCGATCGGGCGCGGCCTGGTCGAGCGACGCCACCTGTTCGACGAGGGCCGAGCGGGCGCTCGCGAGATCGGGTGATTGAGCAGGGCTCGTGGACGGCGCGATGCCGTCGTGCCAGCGGTACTCGACCATGGTCGTGAGGTCGACGAGTCCGACGAAGCGACCGTGCTCGGTGACCGGACGATGGACCGCCACGGCGGTCGTGCCGAACCGCTCGTGGAGTTGTGCGACGACCGCACCGAAGTTGGCGCCGGGCCTGTCCATTTTGTTGACGAGCACGATTCGCGGTATCCGGTGGCGGTCGGCCTGCCGCCACACGGTTTCGGTCTGGGGTTCGACCCCCGCGACGGCATCGAGCACCACCACGGCACCGTCGAGCACGCGGAGCGAACGCTCGACTTCGGCGGTGAAGTCAATGTGGCCGGGGGTGTCGATGAGGTGCAGTTCATGGCCGCGCCTACTGCACGTTGTGGCCGCCGCGGAGATCGTGATGCCGCGCGCCCGTTCCGCCGCAAGGTGGTCGAGCGAGGCTTCACCGTCGTGCACTTCGCCGATGCGATAGTGGGACCCTCGGGCGCGTCCACCGGGCGCCCCACCCGATCAGATCACTCGCGAGGCCGTTGCGCGAGGTCGACGCCGGTGAGCGCCAGGCAGACCTGGCGGAGATGGACTTGGTGGTGGCCGGGTTGGTCGGCCGCCGCGAACACGGCGACGGCACCCGCGGGGTTCTTGGCAGCGAGCTCGGACCGGGCCATCGCTTCGATGGGTCGCCACGCCCGCGACCCAAGGCGCCGGGCCGTCGTCGCGTAGCGCTCCCGTGAACGGGTGGCGACGTACAAGTCGGCGAGGGCCTCGAGTGCCTCATCGGCGTGGTAGTCCAGCACCGCCGCCCGGTGTTCGACCTCGAGGCCGAGGAGAATGGCCTCGACGATGGGTACATCGTCTCGTCGAGCCGAGGCGAACCACGCGCTCTCTGCCTTGTAGTCGACGCCGTATGGCTCCCAGATGCGGAGTTCGCACAGGTCTTGCCAGTACGCCGTCGGGTCCATCCCCGTCGCTCGCCAGTCGATGGAGAGGTAGGTGCGCCAGGCTGTCGTGCGCATCTCGCCGACGACGCCGTAGCTGTCATCGACAGCTTCAGCGAATTCAAGTCCGGCGGTTTGAAACGCCCGGTAGAGCGCCAAGCGATCGGGCAGCGAGCGTCGAGGGCCATCGAGTTCCGCGAGCCGCTTCTCCAGCCGCGACGCGATCGCGAAGCTCTTGCCTTTCGACACGAATCCGCTTCGCTCAACGGTCGGACGGAACCGCTCGAAGAACGCTGTGGGGTCCGTTGGGAACATCGGCCAGTGCCCGTACCGGGCGCGGCGCTCGAGCTGACGTCGCGGAGTGTCGAGCATGGCGGGCGTGCACGCCCGGCCCTCCAGCGAAATCCGGCCGGTGACCTTCTGACGCGCCCGCGTGGCGATCCGCTTGTCGGCGAGAACCTCGGCGTCGGCAAGATCTGCGGCGACCATGCCCGATCTGTCGAGCCGGGAGCGAAGGTCGTCGAGATGGCTGAGCTTGGCCTCGCTCGGTTCGCCGTTGCCGAACGGCGGGTTGCGGATCGCGGCGACGAACACCTCCGCGAGCGCGTTGAGGTCGCCGTCGTGATCGCGCACGGTGACCACGCAGAACCAGAGGTCCCACAGCGACCACTCGATTCCGCCGCGGCGCTCCCAGGGCTCGGGCCCGAACCGCGGTGCCTGCGCCGGCTTCGCTCCGCTCACCACGGCCGCGACTTCGGCCCCGCAGCATCGGCGCGGAGGATCGCCAGCATCGTCGACTCGCCCGCCGGCGGAAGCGACACGGTCCGGGCACTCCAATCTCCCTGCTGGACAATGAACCCGAACATGTCGAACATCCGCACCGCGGAGTGGTACGCCCTCGTAACGTCGCTGCGGCCTGGCGGTCGCGACTCGCCGTTGTGATCCACCTGCCAGCCCCTGTCGGCAGCGTCGCCGACGATCTGGTCGATCAGTGCGTTCATCGCGACCGGTTCGCCCGAATCGAGCAGGACGAGCGCAGCGTCGATGAGCACCCACCGGTCCCAACTGTCGGGCGCGACATGGAGAGTCAGCGCCTCCCACGCGAGCCGCGGCTCGGTCGCCATCGCGGCCCCGCGCCGGGTACGGCGAAGTGCCTTGCCGCGCCGTCGCAGCGCGCCCACCGATTCGAGCCACACGCGCAGCGGGTGGAGCCCGATCTCGTCGCTCTCCGAACGAGGAACACCGCGCGTCGGGTACGGGTCGACCCACGGATGCTGGTGGTGGACGTGCAGCACGAACGACCGGTTGAGATACCCGGCCTCGGTCAGCGCCTGTTCGTCGCCGAACTGGTCCAACAGCCAGGTGACTCGCAGCAGGTGCTCGTCGAGGTCGGGTGGCGGCTCGATGGGGTGCAGAAGCCGGTCTGCGACCGCCGCCGCCCGTTGGCCGGCAACCTCGGAGTGCCTCGACGCGCTGCGGACCCACTCGCCGACCCGTTCCTCGACAACCGCGGTGCGCCACGACCGGTCCGGCCGCTCCGGGTGGTTGGTGTCGAGCGCGGCTGTGGCGATCCCGCGTTGGCGCGCCCGCCATCCGCCCACCGACCACCAGATCGCCGTCGTGGATGGCCGACTCCAGAGCGTTCTCCACCGCCGTGCGGGCGCTCGCCTCGTCGATGCCCATCACATCGCCCCACACGAAGCCATCGAGATCGGGCGGCTCGATTCCCGCCTCGTCGCTCGCCGTGCGCATCGCGGCGAATCCGTCGCCGTCGGATCGCTCGAACGCGGCGTGAACGCGCTCGGTTCGCTCGCTCCGACAGATCGCGGCGTAGGCGTCGAGACCGAGCTCGTCGAAGAGCGCGGCGGCGGCTTCGGCCAGCTCGGCCATGTACCCAACCTCGTCGGTGAGGTACTTCGTCGGCACCTGATACCAGAGCCAGCGCTGCACGCCGGCCTGACGGATCTGGGCCGGTCCCTCGCCCCAGGTCAGCGTGTCGTACACGTGCCGAGCCTCAGCGGCGAGCTCGGCGTCGCGTTCGGCGATCCGCTCGAGCGCGGCGGTCACATCGCTCTCGGAGAGCTCCCATGTCTGGCGTCGATTGCGGATGTCCGATGGCATCGGCCCATCCTGGCAGAACTCGGCCGCCGCAGCTCAGCCGACCAGGCCGCCGCATCTGGCGCGGATCGGCCGGCGCACCCGGCGCCGGATCAGCCGGCGGTATCGAGCAGTAGCGACCGGTAGTTCGCCGGATCGGCGGGGCTGACCTCGCTGGTCGACAGGAAGTCGAGCAGCAATTCGACGAACGCTTCGGGCCGCTCCACGTGCGGGAAATGACCGACCCCTCCATGATCTCGAGCCGACTTCCCGGCATCAGCTCGTGCGCTGCGTACGCGTGCTCCACGGGAATGATCGGGTCGGCGTCGCCCCACACGATCATCGTCGGCATAGCCGCGCACAGGTACAGCCGGTCCTTGGCGCTCACCGACTGACCGCCCGGGTCGATCACCGAACGCAGCGTCCGGATGAACGCGTGGCGGTTGCCCACGCCGGTGAGGGACGCGTACGCCTGCCACATCTCGTCGACATTCGGTGCACGGAACCCCGTCCGCACCACGAGTCGGCTCAACGCGTCGCCCGCCTGTCGGGCGAGCGGCGGGAAGAGCACCGGCATCACGTACTCGGCGCCCGGAAGCGTCAAGAGCCGCAGCATCCAACTCACCTCACGGCCGAGCCCGCCCGACCCCACCAGCACCAACCGCTCCACCAACTCGGGATGCTGATAGGCGAGCTGCATGGCGACCCCGCCGCCGAGCGACTGGCCGACCACGGTGACTCGCTCGACCCCGATCACCCCGAGCAGATCGCGAAGCCCGCTCGCGTACGCCCCGAGCGAGTAGTCGCCCATCGGCTTCGACGACTCGCCGTGCCCGATCAGGTCGGGGGCGATGATCCGGTAGTCGCCTGCGACGCGGCCCGTGACCTCGCGCCACGTGCGCGAACTCCCCGCCATGCCGTGGATGAAGAGCACCGCCGGCCGTCGCCGCCCTCGCGGTAACACACCTCGTGGCCGTGGATCGTGACGCGATGGAGCGGAAGATCTCTCATAGGTGAACGCCTATCACGAATCGGCGTTCACGGCTACAGGTGAAGGTCCCGCGATCGATCGGCACGACGGCGGCGCGTCGGCCGCTACTGCGACGCGCCCTTCCGCGCAGGTGCCTTCTTTGCGGCGGGCGCGGCCTTCTTGGCGGCGGGCGCGGCCTTCTTTGCGGCGGGCGCGGCCTTCTTCGCTGCTGGCGCGGCCTTCTTCGCAGGTGCCTTCGCTGCTGGCGCGGGCTTCGCTGCTGGCGCGGCCTTCGCTGCTGGCGCGGCCTTCGGCGCGGGCTTCGGCGCCGTCGAGCGCAACGCGTACGCCGCGTCGCGCAACTCCTCCCACGATGCGCTCACCGCGGCCGCCATGTCCCACACGTCGGGCACCAGGTTGCGGTCCACCATGAACCCGAAGTCGATCGAGTCGCGGTAGCTCATCACCGTTACGTTGAGCCCTGCGCCCTCCATGATCGGCCCCATCGGATACGACGCCACCAGCTCGGCGCCCGCCAGATACAGCGGGAACGACGGCCCCGGCACGTTCGACACGATCAGGTTGTGGATGGGCCGATGCCGCCCCGCCAACCCCATCGACGAATACAGCCGCGACGCCATCGCGAACGTGCGCGGTGCCGCCCACTCGCCCCAGTCGGTCAGCATGCGCGCCCCCAGAGCGTTGTGCTCCGACTTCGCCCCCAACGTGTTCTCGGCGATCTTGCGCACCCGCTCGATCGGGTCGGCGATGTCGGTCGACAGCGCCGTGAACATGGCCGACACCTTGTTGCCGCCCGTGCCCACCTCGTCGTCGGTGCGCACCGACACGGGGCACACCGCCAGCAGCGGCTCGTCGGGCAGCTCGTCGCGCGCCTCCAGGTAGCGGCGCAACGTGCCCGCGCACACCGCCAGCACCAGGTCGTTCACCTTCACATCGAGGATGCGGCGCACGTCCTTCCCCTCGGCCAGCGGAATGCGGGCGAACGCCCCCTTGCGACCCCGCGAGATCGAGTCGTTCCACGGCGTGCGCGGCGCCGTGAGCGGCACGGCGCCCACCCCACCCTCGGGGTCGCGCCGGTTGTTGATCACGTTCGACACGCTCTGCAGCGTGCGTCCCACCAGCGGGATCATCGCCTGCGACCGCCGCGCCTTCGACGCGATCGCGTACGACACCAACTCCAGGTCGCTCGGAACCCGCTCGGGCTCGCGCGCCGGCAACGGTTCGCGGGCCGGCGGCTCGGCCTCCAGGTCGAACAGCTCGGTCATGATCTCGGCACCCGACGCGCCGTCGATCGCCGCGTGGTGCACCTTGGTCACCATGCCGATCCGGTCCTGCTTGAGGCCCTCGATCACCCACGCCTCCCACAGGGGGCGAGTGCGGTCGAGCGGGATCGACGCGATCTGCGCCGCCATGTCGGCCAGCTCGCGCCGGCCGCCCGGCGAGGGCACCGCGACGCGCCGCACGTGATAGTCGACCTCGAAGTGCGGGTCCTCGATCCACACCGGGTGATGCAGCTGGAACGGCACCTCAACCAGGCGCTGTGTGAGCGCCGGCACACGATGGAACCGGCTCACCACATGATCGCGGAACCGCTCGAAGCTGTACCCGCCGGGGATCGTCGACGTGTCGTAGATCGCCGTCATCGCGACGTGCATGTGCGCCGTCGGAGTCTCCAGATACAGGAACGACGCATCGAGCCCGGACAGTCGTTGCATGGTGAATCCCCCGTCGGAATCTGATCGGCCGACATTCTGCCGCGCGACACCGCAACCGCGCCGCAGATCCACAGAGTCGTTCACGATCTTGACGCCGCGCGGCCGCGCCGAACCGGGGCTCCGTTGCCCCACCGGCGGTGGCCCGCCATGATGCAGGGATGGATCCACAACTTCGCCGTGCCCTGCTGCGACTCGCGCTCCAACTCAACGCCCGATCGCCGCGAATCCGCAGCCGCACCCTGACGATCCCGTCGTTCTTCGCCGGGTGGATCTCGACCGAGGCGGCCGCGCCGCTCGCTGCGGTTCGCGCCGTGGGACTCGCCCGTTCGGTTCGCCGCGGCGCCCTCGCCACCACACAAGGACGCGTCGCCACGGCCGTCGACGCGCTCGCGCTTGCCGGCGGGGCGAAGCTCGTCTGGGACGCCCGCCGCGCCGACGAGGAGTTCGAGGCGGCGCTCCTACCCCACGTCGGTGCCGATCACCTGGCCGGAAAGGCGCGCACGGTCCGCGCCGGAGCCGCCCTCCCCGTGCTCAACGGGCAGCGGCGACGCATCCGTCAGCGCAACGTCGCTTATCACGACGAGGCCGGCTGGCGGAACACGATGGACATCTACGAACCCGTCGGCCCCACGCGCGAGGCGCTGCGCCCCGCCATCGTCGAGATCCACGGCGGCGGCTGGGTCGTCGGCGACAAGAACACCCAGGGCGTCACCCTCATGAACCACATGGCGTCGCAGGGATGGGTCGGGTTCAGCATCAACTACCGGCTCGCACCGCGGGCGCACTTCCCCCAACAGGTCATCGACGCCAAGCGAGCGATCGCCCACATCCGCGCCAACGCCGAGCAGTACGGCATCGACCCCGACTTCATCTGCGTCACCGGCGGATCGGCGGGCGGCCACCTCAGCTCACTCGTCGCCCTCAGCGAGAACGACACCGCATTCCAGCCCGGCTTCGAATCGGCCGACACGTCGATCGCCGCGGCCGTGCCGTTCTACGGCGTGTACGACCTGCTCGACGAGTCGTCCTTCATGGCGCCCGGCTTCACCGACTTCCTCGAGCGCGTCGTGGTCGGATCGAAGCTCGCCGGCGACGAGGACCGGTGGCGGCAGTGGTCGCCGATCCACCGCATCCACACCGACGCCCCGCCGATGATGATGATCCACGGCAACGTCGACACGCTCGTGCCGGTGGAACAGGGCCGAGCCTTCGCCGCCCGGCTCAACGAGGTGAGCGAGCACGCCGCGATCTACGTGGAGCTCGCCGGTGCGAACCACGCGTTCGACGTGTTCCCCTCGGTCCGGTCGCTGCGCACCGTCGAATACGTCGAACGGTTCCTGTCGGCCGTGCGCAACGGCACGATCAAGTGACCGCACCCCTGTGGAGCCCGTCGCCCGAGCGGGTCGCGGCCACCCAGCTCGCCGCGTTCGCAGCCCGGCACGGATTCGACGGGTACGAGGCGCTGCACCGCTGGTCGGTCGAGCGGCCCGACGAGTTCTGGTCGGCGGTGTGGACCTTCGCCGAGCTGCGCGGAACCCCCGGCGATGTCGTGATCGCGCCGGGTGGCACCATGGCCGCCACACGGTTCTTCCCCGAGGCGCGGCTGAACGTGGCCGAGGAGATCCTGTGGGGGAGAGGCGCGGCCGACGACGACGTGATGTACCTGTCGATCGGCGAGGGCGGCGGCCCTGAGGGCACTACCGCTGGTGCCGCTGGTGCCGCCGGTGTCCGGGTCGGGCGTGTGGACGCGCGGCGAGGTGCGGTCGCTCGTGTCCACCCTCGCCGGGCGATGCGCAGCGAGGGCGTCGAGCCCGGCGACCGAATCGCCGCGTGGATGCCCAACATCGCCGAGACGATGATCGTGATGCTCGCGGCCGCCGCGATCGGCGCAGTGTTCAGCTCGACCTCGCCCGACTTCGGTGTCGACGGGGTGCTCGACCGCTTCGGCCAGATCGAACCCGTGATGCTCTTCGCCGCGGACGGCTACCGGTACGGCGGCCGATCCTTCGACTGCGTCGAGCGGTTGCGCGAGATCCGCGCCGCGTTGCCATCGGTCCGGCGCGTCGTGGTGATCGGTTATCGCGACGGTGCCGTCGGCGCGCCCGACCCGTCGATCGACACGGTCGCCGACGCCGTCGCCTTCGACACCTTCGTGGCCGCCGCGGCGGCGAGCGCCGCCCCCGCCGCCGAACGCCGACCCTTCGAGCGGTTCGGCTTCGACCATCCGTGGTACGTGCTCTACAGCTCGGGCACGACCGGACCGCCCAAGTGCATCGTGCACCGCACCGGAGGCGTGCTCCTCCAACACATCAAGGAACACCGCCTGCACTGCGACATCCGACCCGGCGACCGGGCGATGTACTTCACGACGTGCGGCTGGATGATGTGGAACTGGCTCGCCTCGGTGCCCGCCTCGGGTGCGACGGCCGTGCTCTACGACGGCTCGCCGTTCCACCCCGACCCCGACGCGATCCCCGCGCTCGCCGAGCGCGTCGGGCTCACGTTCCTTGGCGTCGGCGCCAAGTACCTCGACTCGCTGCGCAAGGCCGACCATCGGCCCGTCGACCACCACGACCTCCGCGACCTCCGCACGATCGCCTCGACCGGCTCGCCACTCGCGCCCGAATCGTTTGAGTGGGTGAGCGAGGCGTTCCCGCCCGACATCCACCTCGCCTCGATCTCGGGCGGCACCGACCTGTGCGGCTGCTTCGTGCTCGGCGATCCCACATCACCCGTGTACGCCGGCGAGATCCAGCGGCCCGGCCTCGGCATGGCCGTCGATGTGGTGGACGACCACGGGCGCCCGGCGCCGCTCGACGAGCGCGGCGAACTCGTGTGCACCCAGGCGTTCCCGTCGATGCCGCTCGGGTTCTGGGGCGACGCCGACGGGTCGCGCTACCGGGCCGCCTACTTCGACAAGCACCCCGGCATTTGGAGCCACGGCGACTTCGCGTCGTGGACCACGCACGGCGGCATGATCGTGCACGGCCGATCTGACACCACGCTCAACCCGGGCGGCGTGCGCATCGGCACCGCCGAGATCTACCGGCGAGTCGAGGTGATCGACGACGTGATCGAGGCACTCGTGTTCGGCCAGCAATGGGACGACGACGTGCGCGTGGTGCTTGCCGTACGGCTGCGCGACGGCACGCCGCTCGGCGCGCCGCTCGTCGAGCAGATCCGCCGCGTGATCCGCACCGGTTGCACGCCGCGCCACGTGCCCGCCGTGATCGTGGCCGTGCGCGACCTGCCGCGCACACGATCGGGCAAGCTCGCCGAACTGGCCGTCACCGACGCCGTGAACGGGCGGCCCGTGCGCAACACGTCGGCCCTCGCCAACCCCGACGCGATCGACGAGATCGTCGCCGCAGTCGCCGACTGGTCGGCAGCGCACGACCCGGACCGGGGCTGAGGCCCGTGTCCGACCTGTTCAGTGCCGCCGCCGACGACGCGCTGGCGCGCCGAGCGCCACTGGCCGACCGGCTGCGGCCGCGCACGCTCGACGAGGTGGTCGGCCAGGATCATCTGCTCGCCCCCGGGCGTCCGCTGCGTGCCCTCGTCGATGCCGACCGCCTGCAGAGCGTGCTGCTGTGGGGGCCTCCCGGCACCGGCAAGACCACGCTCGCCCAACTGATCGCAGCGGCGTCGTCGGCCGACTTCGTTGCCCTCTCGGCGGTGAACGCGTCGGTGAAGGACGTGCGCGAAACCGTCGCGTCGGCCAAAGTTCGCCTCGGCGAACGCGGGCGTCGCACCATCCTGTTCCTCGACGAGATCCACCGCTTCAACAAGTCGCAGCAGGACGCGCTGCTGCCGGCGGTCGAGTCCGGGCTGCTCGTGCTGGTGGGCGCCACCACCGAGAACCCGAGCTTCGAGGTGAACGCCGCGCTCATGAGCCGCTCCGTGCTGTTCCGGCTGCGACCCCTCGACGCCGACGCGCTCGGCCGGCTACTCGACCGCGGGCTCGCCGCGCTCGGCCTGGACGCGACCGATGAGGCACGGGCGCACCTGGTCGCGTCGAGCGGCGGCGACGGGCGGTCGCTGCTGACCACCTTGGAGGTTGCCGGTACGCTCGCCGCCGCCCGCACGCCAACCGCTCCGCCGGCTGCGACCGCTGCGACCGCGGCGACGGCTGCGACCGCTCCGACGGTCGCGACCGCGGCGACCGCTCCGACGGGGGCGACCGCGGCGACGATCACGCTCGCCGACACTGAGGGAGCGCTCGACGCACGCCGGGTCCGCTACGGCGTCGACGACCACTACGACGTGATCTCGGCGTTCATCAAGTCGATCCGGGGGTCCGACCCCGACGCCGCGCTGCACTGGCTGGCTCGCATGCTCGAAGCGGGGGAGTCGCCGCGGTTCATCGCCCGGCGTCTCGTCATCGCGGCGAGCGAGGACATCGGCATGGCCGACCCCATGGCGCTCGTGGTCGCCGACGCGGCCGCGCATGCGGTGGAGTTCGTCGGTCTGCCCGAGGCGCGGATCAATCTCGCACAGGCGACGGTGCACCTGGCGGTCGCGCCCAAATCGAACCGCTCGTACCTTGCGATCGATGCGGCGATCGCCGACGTGCGCCGCGGCGGGTTCGGCGAGGTGCCGTCCCACCTTCGCGACGCGTCGTCGAGCGCTGCTCGCCGCGCCGATGGCGCGGGCGCCGGCTACCGCTATCCCCACGACCATCCCGGCGGATGGGTCGAACAGGACTACCTGCCCGAGGCGCTGCGCGACCGCACCTACTACGAGCCGAGCGACCACGGCGCCGAAGCCCGACTCGCGGAACGCTGGCGCGAACGGCGCGGCACCACCTGACCACTCCCGTACCCCGCACCCCCCCCACCCGCGCTCATTCCGAACTGGGCCGATCTACCGACGTTGGGGGTACGTGATTCGGCCCAGTTCGAACTGGGGGGTCGCATCCGGTCGAACTGGGCCGATCTACCGACGTTGAGCGTTGGTAGATCGGCCCAGTTCGGATCGGTCGCGCGGGCGCTATCCGTGAGCGGCGGCGCCGAGGGCAGAGGCGATCGCTTCGAGCACGTCGCCGGGCCCGCTGAGCGAGGCCACTCGGGCGCCGGTCGCTCGGGCGAGCGTCGCGGCGTCGGCCCGGTCGTCGCCGGGCGCGAGGATCGCCACGTCGACCTCGCTCATCGCTTCGGCCACGGCCGTTGCAGCGTCGTCGCCCGTGTTGGCCCGGCAATCCGATGCGATCACGAGCACCCGACGGTCCGCCGTGGCGCGGCGAAGCTGGATCAGCCCGGCGCGCACGCCGAGCGCCACGTCGGTGATGCCATGGCCGCGCAGGCGCAGCAGGTCGGCGACGACACGCTCCGGGTCGGTCGCCTCGTCCTGGGCCGACAACACGATGGCTCGGTCGCTGAACGCCACGACCGACGCGGCGGGCCCGTAGCGGTGGGCGACTGCGGCAATCGCGAGCGCCGCTGTCGCCAGGCGCGCACCGGTCATCGAGCCCGACCGGTCGATCACCAGGCTCACGGCGGTGTCGTGACGCCGCCAGACCCGCGACACGAGAGCATCAACATCGGGCGGTGAGCCGGCGCGGCGTGCCGCGACGATCGTGTCCATCGATGCATCGAGGTCGAGGTCGCCGTCGCACGCCCCGATCGCGGGCCGCTGCCGCCCGACGCCGCGTCGGTCGAGCTCGGCGGCCCGCGCTCGTTCGATCGCGATCCTGCCGGCGAGGCGCAACGCGAGCGCTCGCAGTGCCGCGTCGGTCGCTCCGGCCATGTCGACGAGCAACGCCGCGGTCGCCTCGGGATCGTCGTCGAGCGCGGCTCGCACCGCGTCCTCGTCGAGCCTGCCGAGTGCGGGCGACAGCTCGTCGAACCCGTCGCGCCGCGCCAGGTCGCGCCGCGACACCGTGGCCCTCGACGCCTCGGCGATCGCGTCGCCGGCGGCGTCGCCTTCGAGAATCCGCCCGTCGTCCCCCGAGCCGGGGGTCAGCCTTTTCCCGGTCGGGGCGAGCCCGGTCGGGGCGAGGCCGGTCCGCCGTTGTGCGCCATGGCCGGCCGGCGTGGCCCGGCGCGGAATCGGCTCCGGCGGCATCGGCCGTTGCGGCCTCCGCGTCGCCGTCGGGTCCGTCGCGGTCGGGACCGTCCCCGTCGCCCGGGCGGTCCGCCTCGGGGTCGGCCGCGAAGAAGATGGCCCACAGTTCGTCGACGATGTCCTCGGCGGTGCGCCCGCACCCCTCGCGCACGCGGATGCGACCCGAGACGGCCAGTCGCGCCGCGTCGCGCGTGACGCTCGGATCGTCGACGGCCACGTCGCGCAGCCGGTGCAGTTCGGCGGCCAGCATGGTCAGGTCGATGGCGCCTCGTACCGACGACCCCACCCGCACGTCGGGGTGTTCGCGGGTGGCACGCACCAGCTGTGTTGCCTGCGCCACGAGCGTTGCACCGACTCGAGCCGCGGCCGATCCGGCCTGCACCTCGACGATGCGGGCTTCCTCGTCCGGGTCCTGGTAGCCCATTGCCAGGCGGCACACGCGGTCGTACACGGCGGAGCTGATGCGGGCCGTGCCCACGGCGTCGAACGGGTTCATGGCCGCGATCAGGCCGAACCCGTCGGCGGCCTCGACCGTCCCGAGCCGCGGCACCGTGAGCGCGCCCTCGCTCATCACCGAGATCAACACGTTGAGTGTCTCCTCGGGGATGCGGTTGATCTCCTCGATGTACAGCAGCGCCCCGTCGCGCAACGCGCCCAGGAGGGGCCCGTCGAGGAACACCTCGGGCGCATACCCCGAGTCGAGGACCGCGGCCGGGTCGAATGTGCCGACCAGGCGGGCGGGGGTGAGCTCGGCGTTGCCCTCGACGAACCGGAAGCCGCGGCCCACCTCGGTGGCGAGGTGGCGCAGCAGCGTCGACTTGCCCGTGCCGGGCGGTCCTTCCAAGAGGAGGTGTCGTCGCGCCGCCAACGCCGCGACGACCTGTTCGATCTCGGCGCGGCGGCCGACGACGGACCCGCTCAGCCTGGCCACGAGGTCGGGCGTGAACGGACCCGTCATCGACATGTCCGCCTCAGTCGAATTCGATGATGCCGCGGATGTTCTTGCCCGACTTCATGTCGGCGTACCCCTCGTTGATCTGGTCGAGGGTGTAGCGGCGGGTCACCATCTCGTCGAGCTTGAGCTGCCCCTCGCGGTACATCGACAGCAGGTTCGGGATGTCGAAGCGCGGGTTGCCCGATCCGAACAGGCAGCCCTTGAGCTCCTTGTTCATCATCGAGAACATGAACAGGTTGAGCTGAGCGTCCGTCTGCATCATGTCGCCGATCGCGGTCACGACACAGGTGCCGCCCTTGGCGGTGAGGTTGAGCGCCGGCTCGATGATGTCGCCGGTGATGTCGCCGACGGTGATGATCACCTTGTCGCACATGTTTCCCCACGTGACCGCACCGATCTGGCCCATCGCCTCCTCGATCGAGGCGTAGGTGTGGGTCGCGCCCATGGCGGTCGCCTGCTCGCGCTTGAACTCGATCGGGTCGATGGCGAAGATCCGCTTGGCGCCCGCCATGCGCGCACCCTGCACGGCGCTCATGCCCACCCCGCCGACGCCGATCACCGCGACCTCGTCGCCTGGCGTGACCTGCGCACGGTGCACGGCCGAGCCCCAGCCCGTTGCGACGCCGCACGACACGAGGGCGACGGCGTGCCACGGAATGTCGGGCTCCACCTTCACCACGGCTGATTCGGAGAGCAGCATGTGCTCGGCGAACGTGCCGAGCTGACACATGCGGCCGAGGTCCTGGTCGCCGACATGGTGCGCCATGCGGCCGTCGGAGATCATGCCCGGCGACATGAGGTGCATGCCGAGGTCGCACAGGTTCTGTCGACCCGAGACACACCACTTGCAGCGTCCGCACGAGGGGATGAACGACATGGCGACGTGGTCGCCGACCGCCACGCTCGTGACGCCCTCACCCACACGGATGACCTCGCCGGCGCCCTCGTGGCCGCCGATGCAGGGGTAGTGCGGCATGGGCAGTGCACCGCTCGACATGTGCTCGTCGGAGTGGCACATGCCGGCGACCTTGGTCTTCACGATGACCTCGCCGGGGCCGGGGTCATCGATCTCGATGTCTTCGATCGTCCACTCTTCGCCGACCTGCCAGAGCACTGCTGCGCGACTCTTCACGAAACCCCCTCGGTTGATGCACGTGCGGCGGGCCCCCGCCACCGGCGCTCACACTACGGCGCGATCCCGCCGACGGCACGCCTGGGCCGCACCATGGGTCGGACCGGGCAAACGGCCGCCGCGAGGGTGGCTCGGGGGCACCGCGAGATGTGGTGAACTGGCGCCGTGGGCGCGGAGGGAACCAACACGCCGGACCGGCTCGAGGACGCGGTCGTCGAGCGGCTGCGCGCCCTGCTCGGACTCGGCCCGCCCACGCTGCGCCGCGCCGACGTCGCTCTCGCCACGGGCATTCCGAGCGAGCGTTCGGTGCGTTGGTGGCGTGCCATGGGGTTCCCCCGAGGTGGGCGACGAGGCGGTCGCGTTCGGTCCCGCCGAGATCGAGATCCTGCGCCGGATCGACTCGTTCGTCGATGCGTCGGTGCTGACCGAGGACGACGTGCTGCGGCTCGCCCGCACCATGGGCGTCGCGTTGAGCCGCGTCACCGACGCCCAGGTCGAGCTGCTCGCCGCGGCCATCCGGGTGGAGCTCAGCGGTGCCCACCCGCCCGAGCATCAAGACGACGTCCTGCCGGCCGCGATCGAGGCGATGGGCGAGGCGGTCACCTACCTGTGGACCCACCATCTGCTTGCGGCGCTCACGCGGGCACTCGTGCGCGAAGAGGGTGCGGTGGATCAGGCGGTGGGGTTCGCCGACATGACCGGCTTCTCCCGGCTCAGCCGCTCGCTCGGCACGGGTGCGATCGCTCGGTTGATCGACGCGTTCGAGGCCGCCGTATTCGACGCCGTGACCTCGCTCGGCGGGCGGGTGATCAAGCTGATCGGCGACGAGGTGCTCTTTGTCGCGCCGGACATCATGGTGGCGGCCGAGATCACCATGGGGATCGCGGAGCGGGTCGCGGCCAACGACGACATGCCGCCGATCCACTGCGGCGCGGCCTACGGCCCTGCCGTGAACGTCGGCGGCGACGTGTTCGGGCCGACCGTGAACCTGGCCGCTCGCCTCACGTCGGTCGCCCGCCCGGGAACGCTCGTCGTGCCGCGCGTCGACGCCGACCCGCTCATCGAGCGGTGGGGCGACCGGGTCCGGCGCATTCATCGGCTGACCGACCTGAAGGGCATCGGTCAGGTGCGCTCGGTCGCCATCCGGCTGTCGGGCGACGAGGAACCGGTCGCGGCCGGCTGAACTGGCTGAACCGGGCAGGGCCGGCGCGTCGGCCGCGCCCGGCGCCGCCCGTCAACGGCTTTGGCGTCAGCCGGGCGACGACGCCACGAGTGGCCAGGGCCGCTCGCGTTCGCATACCCACGCCACGTCGAGCAACAGCGCCTCGCGATGATGCGGCGCCAACACCTGCATACCGACGGGCAGGCCGTCGCTTTGGCCGACCGGGATCGAGATCGCCGGGTTGCCGTACAGGTTGGAGGGGATGGTCAGGCGCCCGTTGTTCGCCGGCGTGTCCTGCACCCCGCCGAACACGCCCGGAAGTGGCCCGTCGGCGGCGAAGGCGACATCGGGGTTCGACGACGTGATCACCAGGTCGGTCTGGTCGAACAGGTTCGCCATCGCCTCGAACAGCGCGGTTCGCCGCCGTTCGAGGATGATGCGACTGTCGCGGTTGTAGCCCTTGGCGTCGCCCCAGCGCATGGCCATGGCCATCTCGGGTGTCATGTCGTCGGCGCAGCTCGGCCACGCGTCGCCGAGCGCGGCGTACATGCCGGCCAGGTTCGCGAGCGACCACGCCGTGCCCACGTTGGGGATCGCTGCATCGACGTCCACGAGGCGCAGCCCGAGGTCGGCGACGGCGGCCTCGGCCGCGGTCCGGACCAGCGCGGCGGTCGCGGGCGACACGACCGCGCCGGCGAAGTCGTCGATGATCGCGACGCGCATGCCGCGAAGATCGTCGAGGTGCGAGCCGAGGCCCGCCTCCCAACCGTCCACCCGGGGCAGCGAGTGCGGGTCGTGTCGGTCGTACCCGTTGGCGACGTCGAGCCAGCGGGCCGTGTCGCGCACCGATCGCGTGAGTCCGCCGATCGTGACGGTGAGCGCCCCGACCTCGAACTGCGGGCCGCGGGGGATCCGGCCGTATGTGGTCTTGAGGCCGACCAGTCCGCAGAACCCGGCGGGGATGCGAATCGATCCGCCACCGTCGCCGCCCGTGGCGAGCGTGACGATGCCACCCGCAACGGCGGCGGCCGATCCACCCGACGAGCCGCCGGGGGTTCGCCCGTGCTGCCATGGGTTGTGCGTCACCCCGTTGAGCACCGTGCGGGTCAGGTTGACGCCGCCGAACTCGCTGGCCGTCGTGAGCCCGAACGGCACCGCCCCGCCGGTGTCGCGCAGCCGCTCGATGTGCGTGAGCGTGTGGCTCGCGACCCGGTCGCGCAACGGCACCGACGCCTCGGTGTCGGGCCAGCCCGCAACCTGGTCGAGCTCCTTCACCGCGAGTGGCACGCCGCCGAACGGGAGGGTGACCTCGGCGTGTTCGGCCGCGGCGAGCGCGCCGTCGGGGTCGAGGAACGAGAACGCATTCAGCGTCGAATCGTCGATCGCTGCGAGCGTCGCGCGGAGCTCGGAGACGGGGTCGTGGTCACCCGAGCGAAACGCGTCGACCAGGCTGCATGCGTCGCCGGACCAGGGGTTGTCGGTCATGGGGTGGTTCCTCTCGTGGTGATCGAAGTACGGGGTTCACTCACGCGCCGACCCGGTGGGCGTCGGCGAGCGCCGTCCAATCGGGCGCGTAGACGACCGGCTCGAAGCCTTCGAGTCCCCGCAGCAGGCGTGCCCGCGCCGGGTCGTCCTCGTCGAGCCGTGCGATGCAGCGTGGGATGTTGGCCCACAGGGGCACCGATGCGCCGGAGCCGAGGAAGGGGATCGGCGGGCAACCGGGGAAGTGTCGGCTCGGGGTCGACAGCAGCTCCTCGACGCGGCCGACCACGCCGACATCGATGATCGCAACCATCCACTCCGCCGCGGCTCGGTTGGCGAGCGCCACGAACGCGGCGCCGAGGAGCCCGCCGATGAGTCCTTCGGCGGACGAGGAGCGGTAGCTCGGATCGACCGACCACGTCGCGAGTTCCCACGAGCGGCGGGGATCGAGCGGTTCGTCGAGGGCTGCGGCAACCTGGTCCCACGACCGGCCCCAATCCCGTTCGAGGTCGGAGAAGAGCTTCGGCGGCCCTCCGGCTCCGCTGATGGCCCGCACCGCGCCCACCGGTCGGCATCGGAGGAGATCGACGGCGACGAGGAACACGGTCGAGGACTCGTACGGGCCGTACTCCTCGGCGAGGAGCTGCCGTGTGTCGCCGAACGCGTCGAGGAACACGGCGGCCTCGACGCGGCGGGCCAGTTCGCTGCGCTCATCGTCGGCGGCGAGCGCGAAGAGCGCGAACGGTTGCGATGGCTTCGCCCCGTCCACGAGCGAGTCGATCATCGTGTCGGTGTCGAGCGTCACTGTCGGGTCCCCTCACGTTGCACGCCGAGACGATAGGGATATCGCGTTCGGCGCGCCGGGTCATACTCAAGTCGGTTGCGAGCGCGCCGATGGAGATGGGTAGGCAATCCGCCCCACCTCCTGATCGAGTCCCCATGGACCAGTCCGCCCTCCATCGCCGCGCCGAGCGGCTCGCCACCGCCTGGCTCGCGACCGGTGGCCTCGTCGCGGTCGGGGTGATGGTCGGTGTCCTCGGCGACGCTGCGGCACCGCTCGTGTCGCTGGTCGGGTTGGGCGGCATGATCACCGGCATTGCGCTCCACCGGCCCAAACCCATGAGCCCGTGGCTGGGCATCGCCGTCGCGATGGTGTGCTTCATGGCCGGGGGTGTGCTGCGGGTGATGTGCGGGACCCTCGGCGACATGTCGTCGACGCGGTCGATCCTCCCCGACCTGGCAACGCTGCCGGGGTATCTCCTCGGCGCGCTGGCGCTCGCCAGGTTGGTCGCGGTGCTCCTCCCCGACAGCGACCGCCTTCCGGCGGTCATCGATTCCGGGGCCGCCGCGGTCGCGATGTTCATCCTGGCCTGGGTGTTCGTGATCGAACCGCTGACGCACCGGCCGAACGTCTCGGCGACTGCGGTCGGGCTGCAGCTGCTCTACCCCGTGGCGTCGGTGGTGATGGTGTCGATCGCCGCCCGGCTGGCGTTCGTCACCTTCAGCCAGAACTCGCGCACCGTTCGCCTGGTCTTCGTGTCGCTGTGTCTGAGCCTGCTGGGAGACCTGCTCTACCTCGTCGCCGACACGGGCATCGCTCACGTGTCGGCGCGCTGGCTCGACGTGCCCTACCTGCTGGCATTCACTGCGTTCCCCGCCGCGATGTTGCACCCCGACCTGGCCGGGGCCGGCAGCGTTCGCAGTTCGGTGCGTTCGATCTCTCGACGCCGGGCCGCGTTCGTCACCGTCGCGATCGCCGCGCCCAGCTTGATCGTGGTGCTGTGGACCGGACACGACACGCTCGACCGCTGGGTGCTCGGCCCGGCGGTGTTGTTGCTGCTGGTGCTCGTCGCCGCGCGCATGGGCCACGCGCTCGGCGAGGCGTCGCGCCACCAGGCGCGGTTTGCCTACCTTGCGAGCCACGACGAGCTGACCGGGCTGCCGAACCGGCGCGAGATCCGTCGACGGCTGCTCGATGAGGGCGACGCGGCGTCGATGATCGCAGCCGTGATCGATGTCGATCGCTTCCAGCTGGTGAACGACACCTTCGATCACGACCTGGGCGATGCGCTCATTCGCCTGGTCGCCGATCGGATCGCGGGGCTGTGCGGCACCGACTGGGTCGTCGGCCACGCAGGCGGTGCCCAGTACCTCGCGATCGGCGCGGCGAGCGAAGGGCCTGCGCTGTTCGAGCGTCTGGAGCACCTTCGCGTCAAGCTCGCCGATCGGTACGAGGTGAACGGTTCCGAGTTTCGCGTGACCGCCTCGATCGGCGTGGCGTCCGAAGGCGGTTCCGAGCGCGCCCGCCTGCTGCGCGACGCCGACACCGCGATGTACCAGGCCAAGGCGCGCGGCGGTGATTGCGTCGTCGCGTTCGACGCAAGAATGCACGAGCGCTCGGTCCGACGACTGCGCCTCGAACACGACCTACGCGGCGCGATCGAGCGCAACGAGCTCGAGGTGTACTACCAGCCCTTGGTCCAGTTGCCGGACGAGTCGATTCGCGGTTTCGAGGCGCTCGTGCGTTGGCATCACCCGGTCCTCGGCGCGGTGGCTCCGCTCGACTTCATACCGATCGCCGAGGACACCGGGCTCATCGGACCCGTCGGTGCGTGGGTGCTCGACCGTGCGGTCCGCCAGCTCGCCACGTGGCGCCACGCGCTCCCGGGTGGGAATCGCCTGCTCATGTCGGTGAACGTGTCGCCACGCCAGTTGCGCGACCCCGAGTTCGTGCTGCAGGTGCAGCGGAGCCTCGATCGCCACGACGTGCCCGCGTCCCGGCTGGTACTCGAGGTGACCGAGTCGCTGCTCATGGAGAACCCGATCGCAGCGGATGCCGTGCTGCAACAGCTGCGCTCGGTCGGCGCCCAGATCGCGATCGACGATTTCGGCACCGGGTTCTCGTCGCTCGCGTACCTGAACCGCTTCAAGATCGACATCGTCAAGATCGACCGAGCGTTCGTGTCGAACGTCGACGGTGACGGATCGGAGTCGTCGCTCGTCGCGGCGATCGTGGCGATGGCGCGGGCCCTCGGGCTGGCGACCGTCGCCGAGGGCATCGAGACCGATGCCCAGCTCGAGACGCTCATCGATCTCGGGGTGAGCGCCGGGCAGGGCTACCGGTGGTCGAAGCCGCTCCCCGCGGGTGAGGTGCCCGCTCTCGTGGAGCGTCTCACGATCCGCGGCGGACACCTCCGCGTCGTCGACCGCTGACCGCCTCGGGTCATCCGACGGTCACCGAACGGTCACCCACCGTCCGCGCGTTCGTGGGCGCGCCGTCGCGTGCTTGTGCGAGCATGCAGACGGCGGGAGCGATCGGCGGGCCGATTCGACCCAGGAGCTGTTCACATGAATCGACGATGGTCCGTACTGGCCTGCGGCGCGATCCTCGCTGCCGGGGCGTGTGTCCCCCCACCCGTTGGGGCGCCGACCGTATCGATCGCCGACGCAACGGCCGTCGAAGGTGGTGAGGGCCTGACGTTTGTTGCGTCGCTCAGCGCCGCCACGACGACCGATGTGAGCTTCACCGTCGCGCTCGGCGGGTCGGCCCAATGGATCGCCGACTACCGCACGCTGCCGCTCGGCGTGGTGACCATCCCGGCCGGTTCGACGACCGCCGACATTGCGGTCGATGTCGTGGACGACGACACGAACGAGCCGGTCGAGACGGTCACGATCGAGGCGGGCGGCATCTCGGGGGCGACGATCGGGCGTGGCCGTGCGACCGGTCTCGTCTACGACGACGACAGCGCCGGGCCCGAGGCATTCGGGCTCGACGTGTTGCACATCAACGATCATCACAGCCATCTGCAGCAGGAGTCGGTGACCCTGTCGCTGCCGTCCGGCCCGGTCAGCTTCCAGCTCGGCGGCTTCCCCGCGTCGTCTCGATGCTCGATCGCCTGGAGGCGGAGCTCGCAACGTCCGATGCCAACGTGGTGCGGATCCACGCCGGCGACGCGCTCAGCGGCACGCTCTACTACACGCTGTTCGGCGGGGAAGCGGACGCGGCGCTCATGAACGAGGCATGCTTCGACATCTTCGAGCTCGGCAACCACGAGTTCGACGGCGGCGACGCCCGGCTCGCCGAGTTCCTCGACGACCTCGCTGCAGGTGACTGCCCGCCCGAGGTGTTGGCGGCCAACATTCGCCCCGCGCTCGGCACGCCGCTCGCGCCCGAGGCCGCCGACGACTATCTGCAGCCGTACGTGGTGAAGGAGTACGACGGTCGGCAGGTCGCCTTCATCGGGATCGACGTGGCGCAGAAGACGAAGGTGTCGTCGTCGCCGTTGGAGACGACGGAGTTCGACGACGAGGCCGAGACCCTGCAGCGCTACATCGACCAGCTCTCGGCTCGCGGGATCCGCCACATCGTCGGAGTCACGCATCAGGGCTACGACAAGGATCTCGACATCGCGGCACGGCTGCGTGGGATCGACGTGATCGTCGGCGGCGACTCGCACTCGCTGCTCGGCGACTTCGACGGCGTCGGGCTCACCTCGCAGGGCGAGTACCCGACGCAGGTCACCGACGCGACCGGTCATGCCGTGTGCATCGCTCAGGCCTGGCAGTACTCGTGGGTCGTCGGCCATCTCGCGGTCGGCTTCGATCAGGCAGGCAACGTGACGAGCTGCGGCGGACGGCCGACGTTGCTGCTCGGCGATGTGTTGACCGCCGGCGTCGATCCTGCGACAGCGCTCGCAGAGGCGACCGCGGCGACGAACGGTTCAGTCGCCCAGGTCGATCCCGATCCCCAGGCGGAGCTCGTGTTGAGCGACTACGCGACGCAGGTGACGGCGTTGTCGGAACGCGTGATCGGCAGCGCCTCGGCGAAGATCTGCAACGCCCGATTCCCCAGCGACGGGCGGTCGACGCTGTGCACCCGTGCGGAGCTCCCGCAGGGCGGTCAGGCGCAGCAGTTCGTGACCGATGCCTTTCTCGCCCGAGCGTTCCGCGCCGACATCGCGTTGCAGAACTCCGGCGGTGTGCGCATCGATCTCCCGCCGGGCCCGATCACGATCGGTGACGTGTACACGCTGCTGCCGTTCGCCAACACGATCTACGAGATCGACCTGTCGGGCGCCGAGATCAAACTCGGGCTCGAGCAGGCGATCGGGAACGTGGTCGACGCCGGGGGCTCGACGGGCGCCTACCCGTACGGCTCGGGAATCCGTTGGGACCTCAACCTGAACCAGCCGTTCGGTTCGCGGTTCACGAACCTGGAGGTGCGACCCAAGGGGACCGCCGATTGGGTGCCACTGGACCCCGAAGGCCGGTACGTCGTGGCAGCGAACAGCTTCATGGCAACCGGGGGCGATGGCTACACCGCACTGCGCGACGCGGTGCGCGACGGCCGTGGCGTCGACACGTTCTTGGACTACGCCCAGACGGTGGTCGACTACATCGAGCAGGACGCGGCCGGCGTGATCGGCCCGCCCGCCGAGTTCTCGACCAAGTCGTTCACGCCCAAGGCGTAGCGCGGCCTGCGCGTTCACCCCGGCCCGGCGCTCACACCGAGCGCCGGGCCGGGGCGCGCTCGGCGGCGGCGGCGACGGCGTCGGCAACGAGTGACACGTCGTGATCGAGCGTGGCGATGGTGACGCGGATGTGCGGCGCCGATCGGTCGCATTGAAACGGCGTGCCGGGAGCGACAGCGATGCCGCGGGCGGCGAGCGCGACGAGCGCGTTCGACTCGTCCCCCACCGGCACCCACAGGTTGAAGCCGTCGCCTTCGGGCAGCTCCAGGCCTCGTGTCGAGAGCGCATCGGTGAGGTCGGCGCGTCGACGTGCATAGCGCTGCCGCGCCCGCTCCACGCTGCGTTGCGCGGCCCGGCCGGTCAGCAGGTGCACGAGAGCGGCCTGCAGCAGCCGGCTCGACCAGCCGGGACCGATCAGCCGGCGGCTCGCCACCCCATCGATGACCGGCGCGGCGCCGCCGATCGCGGCCAGGCGCAGGTCGGGCCCGTGCGACTTCGAGAACCCGAGCACGGTCACCACGCGGTCGGGCAGCACGGTGCCGAGCGAGACCACGTCGGACGAAGCGATGTCGCCCGAGTGATCGTCCTCCACCACCAGCACGTCGGGGTGGCCGGCGAGCACCTCTACGAGTCGGCGGAGCCGCTCCGGGGTGATCGACGCGCCCGTGGGGTTGTGGGCGCGAGGCTGGAGCACCACCGCTCGGACCGAGCCGAGTGCGAGCGCCGCGGCGAGCTCGTCGGGGAGGGGCCCCTGGTGATCGACCCCGACAGGCGTGGCCTCGGCGCCCAGCACGTCGAGCAGGTCGAGCAGGGGAGGAAACGTCGGGTTCTCCACGACGACTCGATCGCCCAGCCGGATCTGCGAGCACAGGATGCGATCGAGCGCATCCATCGCCCCGTCGACCACCGTCAACGAGTCGGGCCGGTACGGCCAGCGTTCTCGCAGGATCGCGTCGAGTTCGGGGTCGACGGGATCGTCGGCGTATGCCGAGGTGCGCGGGGCGTCGGCGAGTTGGCGGGCCGCCTTGCCGAGCGCCCAGCCCAGATCGGGAAGCAGGGCCGGGTCGGGCGTGCCGTGCGACAGGTCGATCGGCAGCGCACCCGGAGGCGCGGGAACGCGGTGGTAGCGCCTCGCGGCGCGCACGGGGTCGGCGTTGCGGACGAACGTGCCGTTGCGGCCCCTCGTGACGATCGCCCCGCTGGCGGCCAGCTCCTTCCATGCGTCGCTCACGGTGGTGGGGCTCACGGCGAGCTGCGCGGCGATCTCGCGGACGGGTGGGAGGCGATCGCCCTCGGCGAGCGCGCCGGAACGGATCGCTCGACCGATCGCCGCGGCCAGGCCGCGTGCGCTGCGCTGGTCGTCGAGCAGTTCCATGGCCCACGGCATCTTTGTACGGTAATGTAATGGTTACGATGCGGGCCATGAAGCAGCTTTCGCATTGGATCGGCGGCGCGGCCGTCGACGGAACGTCCGGCCGCACCAGCCCCGTGTTCAACCCCGCCACCGGAACGCACACCGCAGATGTGCCGCTCGCCACGGTCGAGGAGGTCGGCCGGGTGGTCGCCACCGCGGCCGATGCGTTCCCGGCGTGGCGCGCCACGTCGCTGTCGCGGCGCGCCGAGGTGCTGTTCCGTGCCCGCGAGTTGCTCGTGGCCCGTCGGGACGAACTCGCAGCGATCATCACCTCCGAGCACGGCAAGGTGCTGAGCGACGCCGGTGGCGAGATCGCGCGCGGCATCGAGAACGTCGAGTTCGCCTGCGGCATCCCCAACCTGCTCAAGGGCGGCTATTCCGAGCAGGCGGCCACCGGCGTCGACGTCTACTCGATCCGTCAGCCCCTCGGCGTGGTCGCCGGCATCACGCCGTTCAACTTCCCCGCCATGGTGCCCATGTGGATGTTCGCCAACGCGATCGCGTGCGGCAACACCTTCGTGCTCAAGCCGTCCGAGAAGGACCCGTCGGCGGCCATGTTCATCGCCGAGGTGCTCCACGAGGCGGGCGTGCCGGCGGGGGTGTTCAACGTGGTGCACGGCGATGTGGTGGCGGTCGAGGCGCTGCTCGACCATCCCGACGTGGCGGCGATCAGCTTCGTCGGTTCCACGCCGATCGCCCGCTAGATCTACGCCACGGGCACCAACAACGGAAGCGCGTGCAGGCGCTCGGCGGCGCGAAGAACCACATGATCGTGCTGCCCGACGCCGACCTCGACATGGCGGCCGACGCCGCGATCTCGGCCGCGTACGGCTCGGCCGGTGAACGCTGCATGGCCATCTCGGTGGTCGTAGCGGTGGGCGACGTGGCCGATCCGCTGGTCGACGCGATCCATGCCCGCCTCGACGCCATCACGATCGGTGCCGGCACCGAGGCCGAATCGGAGATGGGCCCGCTCATCACCCGAGAGCACCGCGACCGGGTCGCGTCGTACCTCGACGTCGCGAGTACCGAGGGTGCGACCGTGGTGCGTGACGGCCGCGAGCAGTCCTTCGACGGTGACGGGTTCTTCCTCGGGCTGTCGCTCGTCGACCATGTGACGCCGTGGTCGCGTCTGCACTGCGAGGAGATCTTCGGCCCCGTCCTGTCGGTCATCCGTGTCGACACCTACGACGAGGCCGTCGCGCTCATCAACGAGCACGAGTTCGGCAACGGTTGCGCGATCTACACCCGCGACGGCGGCGCGGCCCGCCAGTTCACCTTCGACGTGCAGTGCGGCATGGTCGGCGTGAACGTGCCGATCCCCGTGCCCGTCTCGTACTACAGCTTCGGCGGATGGAAGTCGTCGCTGTTCGGCGACAACCACATGTACGGCCCCGACGGCATTCAGTTCTTCACCCGCACCAAGGTGGTGACGCAGCGTTGGCCCGATCCGTCGACCAGTTCGGTCGACCTCGGGTTCCCGCAGAACCGCTGAGCCCGCCGACCTTCGAACCGCGTTCCCATTCCTTCCTTTCCGCCCCGCAATCCCCGGAGTTGACCCGATGTCCGATCACCACACCCGACGCCCCACGGCAACGACGCCCACGTCTTCCACTCGTGGTCGGCGCAGGCGCTCATCGCACCCCTGCCCATCGCCGGCGCCGAGGGGTCATGGATGTGGGACTACGACGGCAAGCGCTACCTCGACTTCAGCTCGCAGCTCATGAACGTGAACATCGGACACCAGCACCCCAAGCTGGTCGCCGCGATCCAGGATGCCGCCGGCCGCCTGTGCACGATCGCGCCGTTCCACGCCAACGCCGATCGCTCCGAGGCGGCGCGCCTGATCGTCGAGGTCGCGCCCGACAATATGGCGAAGGTGTTCTTCACCAACGGCGGCGCCGAGGCCACCGAGAACGCGATCCGCATGGCCCGCCTGCACACCGGCCGCCACAAGGTGTTCGCCGCGCACCGCAGCTACCACGGCGCCACGCACGGCTCGATCACGCTGACGGGCGATCCGCGCCGTTGGCCCGCGGAACCGTCGATCCCCGGTGTCGTGCGCTACTTCGGCCCGTACCCGTACC
The DNA here is from genome assembly GCA_016703525.1 of Actinomycetota bacterium. Classification (GTDB taxonomy): domain Bacteria; phylum Actinomycetota; class Acidimicrobiia; order Acidimicrobiales; family Microtrichaceae; genus JADJBW01. The sequence continues at coordinate 552,298 of JADJBW010000001.1, forward strand.
GCTCGTCGTTCCACGCCGCCGACGAGGCGGAGGAATGCGCCCGGGCGTTGGCGCACCTCGACGAGCTGCTCATGTTCGAGGGTCCGCACAACGTGGCCGCGATCATCGTGGAACCGGTCGTGGGCACCAACGGCATCCTCGTGCCGCCGCCGGGCTATCTCGCCGGGGTGCGCGAGCTGTGCGATCGGCACGGCATCCTGCTGATCGCCGACGAGGTGATGGCGGGCTTCGGCCGCTGCGGCGAGTGGTTCTCGATTCAGCATTGGGACGTGCAGCCCGACCTCATCTGTTTCGCGAAGGGCGTGAACTCGGGCTACGTGCCGCTCGGCGGTGTGGTCATCTCCGCCGAGGTCGCGGCATCGTTCGACGAGCGCGCCTACCCCGGCGGCCTGACGTACTCGGGGCACCCGCTTGCGTGTGCCTCGGCGGTCGCGTCGATCAACATCTTCAAGGAGGAAGACGTGATCGGCCGCGCCGCCCGCCTCGGCGCCGAGGTGATCGGCCCCGAACTCGAGAAGCTCGCGGCCCGCCACCCGTCGGTCGGGGAGGTGCGCGGTTTGGGCGTGTTCTGGGCGATCGAGCTCGTCCGCGATCGGGAGACCCGCGAGATGCTCGTGCCGTACAACGCCGCGGGCGACGCAGCGAAGCCCATGCTCGAGGTCGCCGCGGCCTGCAAGGAGCGGGGCCTGTGGCCCTTCACGCACTTCAACCGGTTGCACGTGGTGCCGCCGTGCACCATCTCCGACGACGACGTGCGCGCGGGCCTGTCGATCATCGACGAGGCGCTCGACGTGGCCGACCGGTACGTCGCCGGCTGAGCGCTCGTCGTTCCGATGGCGCGACATATTTCGCGCTATCGGAATACATAGCGATATATCGGGTTGTATCGTCGTGACTGCCGCATGGTGCGGCACGCACGAATCCAGGAGACCCCTATGTCACCCATGCACTTCACCCATCCCGGTCACGTCGCCTTCGTCATGTCGGGTCCGCCGCGTGGCGACGGTCCTCCCTTCCGGGGGCGCCGAGGCCGCCGCGGCGGGTTCGGTCCCGACGGTCCGCCGTGGGCGACCGACGGCTTCGGCCCCGGTCGCGGTGGCGGGCAACGCATGCGTCGCGGCGACACCCGCGACGCCGTGTTGCTCCGTCTGCTCGACGGTCCCAAGCACGGCTACCAGGTCATGTCCGAGATCGCTGAGCTCAGCAAGGAGCAGTGGACCCCCGGCCCCGGCTCCATCTACCCCGTCGTCCGCTCGCTCGCCGAGACCGGGCTCGTCGAGGTCAACGAGGTCGACGGCCGACGCGTCATCACCCTCACCGAGCACGGCCGCCAAATCGCCGAGGCGCGCCGCGACGCCGGCCCGGCGCCGTGGGACCGCGTCAGCGCCGACGACGCGTCGCCCGCCATGGAGCTGCGCTCCGCGATCGGTCGGCTGATCCCGGCGCTCAAGCAGCTCGGGCGGGAAGGGAGCGACGCAGCGATCGCCGAGATCGCCCAGCGGCTCGACACCCTGCGCCGCGATGCCTACCGGCTCCTCGCCGACGATGCTCCGGATACCTCGGAGGCACCCGACGCGGCCGACGCCGACTGACTGGCGACCGACCGGCGCTGAGAGCTCGGGGAACCCCGCGGGGTTCCCCGAGCCCACTACGGCGTGGTTACCATTGCGCAGTCCGACTCCACTCCCTGGGGGTACCGATGAACACCGAGCTTGCCGAGCGAACCGACGACACCGTTGCCGACGACGCGATCGTCGCCACCGACGAGATCGAACTCCTCGAGGACGAACTCCTCGTGGAGGAGATTTCGATCGACGGGATGTGCGGGGTCTACTGATCGACGCGATCGACGCCGCCGAGGTCACGTTCGATCTCGCGCAGCGCTACGAGCTCGACCCGCAGGTGTCGCTCCGGCCGGAGCCGTTCGGCGCGCTGGCATACCACTTCGGAAATCGCCGCCTCACCTTCCTGCGTCACCCCGATGTGGTCGAGGTGGTGCGCCAACTCGGCCAGCACGAATCCGCCGCCGCGACGCTCCGCGCCGTCGGGGTGGATGAGCGCCGCTGGCATTCGTTTCGTCGTGCGCTCGCACGCCTGCTCGCCTCGGAGATGATCCGTGTTCGACCTGCCTGACGGCATCGCCACCACGCCCGACCCCGCGGGGCGAGTCGCTGCGCCGGTGCACCATCCACAGCCCGAGCCGCCCGAGCGCTCGACGCTCGTCGACGACATGAAGCGTGGGCTCGACGCGCCGATCTGTCTCACGTGGGAGCTGACCTACGCGTGCAACCTCGCGTGCGTGCACTGCCTGTCGTCGTCGGGGCGCCGCGACCCGAGGGAACTCGACCTCGCCGGATGCCGGAGCGTCATCGACGAGTTGCGCGACCTGCAGGTCTTCTACGTGAACATCGGCGGCGGCGAGCCCATGGTGCGCCGCGACTTCTTCGACATCGTCGAATACTCCACGTCGAATCAGGTGGGCGTGAAGTTTTCGACGAACGGCACCCACGTCGATGCAGCGGCCGCCCGCCGCCTGGCATCGATGGACTATCTCGACATTCAGCTCTCGATCGACGGCGCCGATGCCGCGACCAACGACGCGGTCCGTGGCGTCGGGAGCTTCCACTCGGCGACCGCGGCGATGGAACACCTGGCCGACGCAGGGTTCGGTGCGTTCAAGATCAGCGTCGTCGTCACGCGGCACAACGTGGCACAACTCGACGAGTTCGCCGCGCTCGCCGAGCGGTTCGGCGCGCAGCTTCGCCTGACCCGCCTGCGCCCCGCCGGCCGGGGCGCCGACTCGTGGCACGACCTGCACCCGACCTCGGGCCAACAGCGCGACCTGTACCGCTGGCTGCTCGACCGGCCGAACGTGCTCACCGGCGATTCGTTCTTCCACCTGTCGGCGTACGGCGAGGCGTTGCCCGGGCTCAACCTGTGTGGCGCCGGGCGCGTGGTGTGCCTCATCGATCCGATCGGCGATGTGTACGCATGCCCGTTCGTGATCCACCCCGACTTCCGGGCCGGCAACGTCGGCGACGCCGGCGGGTTCACCGACGTGTGGCGGCGCTCGTCGCTGTTCGGGTCGCTGCGCGAACCGTCGTCGCCGGGGGCGTGTGGGAGTTGCGGCTCGTACGACGCCTGCCAGGGGGGGTGCATGGCCGCCAAGTTCTTCGTCGGCCTCGAACTCGACGACCCCGATCCGGAGTGTGTGCACGGCGCGGCCGAGCCGCTCCTTGCCGCGCTGGCGGCGGACCGCGATGCGCTCGGCCCGCCGCGCCCGACCCCCGACCACTCGCGCCCCACGCGTTCGGGTGCAATCGAATCGGTGGGCGCCGCCGGGCCGACCCCCGTCGCGCTCGGCCCGCGTCGACCGTGACGGGGTCGTGCCCGTTCTGCGTCCGGGTCGTGGCGGCGCTGTGACGGGGTCGTGCCCGTTCTGCGTCCGGGTCGTGGCGGCGCTGTGACGGGGCCGTGCCCGTTCTGCGACCGGGTCGTGGCGGCGCTGTGACGGGGCCGTGCCCGTTCTGCGACCGGGCCGTGGCGGCGCTGTGACGGGGCCGCGGTGAACGTCGTCGCTGTCGTCGCCGGCGTAGCGATCGTGCTGGTCACGTTGGTCGACGCGGCCGACACGCTCGTGTCGACGCGCATCCGCAGCGGGCGGTGGTGGCCGACCGAGGTGTTCTACCGGTTGACGTGGTTCCCGTGGGCCGCGTTCGGGCGACGGTTCCGGTCGGAGTCGCGGCGCGAGACGGTGCTGTCGCTGTTCGGCCCCGCCTCGTTGCTGGTGCTGTTGGCGTTGTGGGTGATCGGACAGATCCTCGGATGGTCGCTCGTGTGGTGGGGGCTGCGCGGCTCGTTCGCCTCGCCGCTCACCGGGTGGATCGACGGCCTCTATTACTCGGGCATCGTCTACTTCTCCGTCGGGTTCGGCGACGTGCTGCCCGGTACGGGCGCCACGCGCGTGCTCGCGCTCGCCGAAGCCTTCGGAGGGCTCGCGACGATGGGGCTCGTGATCGGGTTCGTGCCGAGCCTCCTGGGTGCGTATCAGGCGCGCGAGGCCCGCCTGCTCCGCCTCGATGCCTTCACCGCCGAGCGCATCACGCCGATGGCGCTCGTGACGTCGTACCTCGACGAACGGGCGGGTGGCCGCGCCGCGCTCGACGACTTCTTCGACGACTGGGAGGAATGGACCGCCGAGCTGATGCAGGGCCACGCGTCGTTCCCGATGCTCGGCCTGTTCCGATCGCAGTTCGTGGGGCAGCACTGGGTGACCGCACTCGGGCTTGTCACCGATGCGGCCATCGTGGTGCTGTGTGCGTCGGACGATCACCGGGGCCCGGCCTTGCGCCAATACCGGCGCTCGGTGCGGGCGATCCAGGCGTTCTGCGAGCGGATCGGCGTCGAGCCGGTCGAGGTCGATCCGATCTCGTTCGAGCTGTTCGAGGCGGGCTACCGCACGCAGCTCGGAACGCTTCTCCATGAGCGATCGGTCCGCGAGGCCTACGACGCCATGATCGAGTTGAGGTCGCATTTCGCGCCGTGGATGGAGGCGCTGATCGGCGCGCTGGTGGCGCCGCGCGGGTTCTGGGGCCTCGAGATCGAGCGGCTCTCGTCGCCGGTGCTCGACGAGCCACCGCTGCCCTGACGCACGCGCCGCTTCCCGGGCATCGCGTTCCCGGGCATCTCGGTCCGGGCATCGCGGTTCGGCGTCTCCACGGTTGATCTGTGGAGATACCTGGTGCTCGGCTGACCGATCTTCTCCGCGATTGATCTGTGGAGAAGACTCGGGCTGCTGCGGATCGGTGCCGGATGGGCGCCCGGGCATCGCGGTTCGGGCATCTCCACGGTTGATCTGTGGAGATACCTGGTGCTCGGCTGACCGATCTTCTCCGCGATTCATCTGTGGAGAAGACTCGGGCTGCTGCGGATCGGCGCCGGGCGTCGCGGTCCGGGCGTCTCCACGGTTGATCTGTGGAGATACCTGGTGCTCGGCTGACCAGTCTTCTCCGCGATTGATCTGTGGAGAAGGGCGGGCTGCTGCGGATCGGTGCCGGATGGACGCTGGTGCCGGATGAACGCGGACTGACGTCCGCGCGCGTGCGGGAGCGGCGATCAGGACGGGGGCACGACCTCGACCGGCGACCACGACGAGGTGGTGGTGCCGTCGCCAAGCTGGCCCTGCGTGTTGTGGCCGAAGCAGAACACCTTGGCGGCGGTCAGCGCGCACGAGTGACGGTCGAACGGAACGACTCGAAGGGCGCCGACCACACCCTCGACCTGCGTCGGGGCGAGCGGGGCGGAAGGGGCCGAGCCGAGCTGTCCGACGTTGTTGCGGCCCCAGCAGTAGCCGACCGAGTCGCTCGCGCCGGAGGGCACACCCGCCGCGCACGCGTGGTCGTGGCCGACCGCGATCCAGGTGAGCGCCACGCCCGACAGGGAGACCGGCACCGGCGTTGCGGAACTCGCGCCGACGCCCGTGTTGGCGAGCTTGTTGAAGCTGTCGTCGCCCCAGCACCAGCCGGCACCAGCCGAAACGGCACAGACCGTCCGCCAGCCCGCGGAGATCTGCGAGGCGGTGGAGAGGCCGAGCGGCGCCGTCGGCGTCGGATGCACATCGGAATCGGCCGTGCCGATGCCCAGCTCGCCGTCGGCGTTTCGGCCCCAGCACTTCGGTGCACCTGCAGCGATCGCGCAGGTCACGTCAGACCCGGCGACGACGCGCGTCACGCCGGTGAGCCGGGTACCTGCACGGGCGTCGACTGGTCGGCGGTGGTCGCCGAGCCGATCTGGCCGTGCGTTGGAACCCCAGCACCACACGGTCGCGTCGGTGGCGAGCGCGCACGAGTGCGACGCTCCGGCGGCGACCGATGTCGCCTGGATCGCGAGGCGGCCGACACCGTCGGTACCGATCGCCAGGTCGGGGCCGAGCTGTCCGTGGTCGTTTCGGCCCCAGCAGGTGACGCGCGGTGTGACGGGCACGCCGCCGGGCGCAGCGGTGTGGTCGATGGCGCACGAGTGACCGCCGCCGCTGGACGGCGCCGCGGGGTTGATGAGCGGATCGACCGTGGTCGGAGAAGTGACCGCGTCCGGCGCGCCGGGAACGGCCTGACCGGCATCGTTTCGGCCCCAGCAATACGCCTCGCTCGCGGTGCCGACGATCCCTCGGGCAACGCATGTTTGCTCGCGTGGCCGCTCGAACTCGGGGGTGGATGGTTCCGGTGGTACGCACGCCGCGGCGGAAAACGCCAGTGCCGCGGCGGCGAACGTGAACGTGCGTCGCATGTGAATCTCCCTCGCCTGATGAGGAGCGCAGCCTATCCAGTCCATATGCAACCTGGTCCGCTACATGCAGAATGTTGCTCGGCCATCAACAACCGAGATGCGGGGATGGCCGAACTCGGAGCCGGCGTTAGCCTGCGCGGATGCAGACCCCACCTACACCGACGCCGCGCCGCACTCGACCTCGCGATCGCCGGGTTCGAGGCGCGCCTCGCGCTCGTCGCCGACCCCGACTGGGAACGGCCGACTCCGTGCGACGGGTGGACCGTCGCCGATCTCGTTAAGCACCTCGTCGGTGGCGGTCTCATGAGCGAGATGCTGCTCGACGGCGCGTCGTCGCAGGACGCCATGGTGACGCTGTTCAACCTCGACCTCCAGGGCGACCTGCGGGCGGCGTTCGTCGATGCCCGCGACCGGCAGGCTGTCGCCTTCGCTCGGCCCGGAGCGGAGGACATCACGTGCCATCACCCCATGCGTGACATGCCGGCGTCGCAGTTCATCTGGATGCGCGTGCGTGACACGGCGGTCCACACGTGGGATCTTGCCCGCTCGATCGGTGCCGACGAGCGCCTCGACGACGACCTGATGGCGACGATCTGGTCGCAGGTCGAGCCGGTTGCTCCGCTGCTCGCCGGGTCGGGCATGTTCGGCTCCGGTGCATCGGGTGAGCTCACCGACGATGCGTCGATGCAGGCGCGGGTCCTCGATGCCTTGGGGCGCCGCCCGTCGGTCTGATCGCTCCAGCAGCACCCGGGCTGCCCCCGCCGCGCCCGCGCACCGGTCGGGCAGTGCGTCGCTGCGTCGAGTTTCCGCCAAGATGGGGGCGTGAACCTGCTCGAACCGCTCGGACTCGGAAGCCGCACGGCGCGCAATCGCATCGTGTTCGGCCCCCACGAGACGAATCTCGGCGACGGACGGGCGTTGTCCGACCGCCACGTCGCCTACTACCGGCGCCGCGCGGCGGGCGGCGTGGGCACCGTCGTCGTCGAGGAAGCGTCGGTGCACGGGTCGGACTGGCCCTACGAACGGGCGCCGCTCGCCGCCTTGGCCGCGCCGGGATGGGCGGCGATCGCGTCGGCATGCCACGAGGAGGGCGCGCTCGTCATCGCCGCGATCGGGCACGCCGGCGGCCAGGGCAGCTCCGCGTACTCGCAGGCGCCGTTGTGGGCGCCGTCGCGCGTGCCCGAGGTGAACAGCCGGGAGGTGCCCAAGGCGATGGAGGAGTCCGACATCGCCGCCGTCGTCGACGCGTTCGCCGATGCCGCACGGGCAGCCGTCCGGTCGGGCTGCGACGGGGTCGAGGTCAACGCCGGCCAGTTCTCGCTCGTGCGCCAGTTCCTCTCGGGATTGACCAACCACCGCGGCGACGAGTGGGCCGACCGCCCGCGGTTTGCTGCGGCGGTGCTCGCGGCGGTTCGTGCTGCGGTCGACGAGGTCGACCCGGGCGCGATCGTCGGTCTGCGGCTGTCGGCCGACGAGTTGGCGCCGTGGGCCGGCATCGTGCCCGAGGCGGCAGCCGAGCTTGCGGCCGGGCTGAGCGAGTTCGTGTCGTACCTCACCGTCGTGCGCGGCTCGATCTACTCGGCCTCGGCAACGCGGCCCGACGGTCACGAGGCGCCGGGGTTCAACCTTGAGCTCGCGGCGTCGATCCGCTCGGCGGTCCGTGCAGCCCGCGGCGGCGCTCGCGACTCTGGCGGCGCGGTGGCGGTGATTGCACAGGGATCGATCGTCGACGTCGACCAGGCCGATCGTGCGGTGCACGCCGAGCAGTGCGACGCCGTGGAGATGACCCGGGCGCTGCTTGCCGATGCGCAGCTCCCCGCGAAGTTCGCCGCCGGTCAGTCGGAGCGCATCCGGCCGTGCCTGCTGTGCAACCAGACGTGCCAGGTGCGCGACGCCCGCAACCCGATCGTGACGTGCGTGGTCGATCCGCGCACCGGCCATGAGATGTCCGACCACGACGCCGAGGCGCCGCGTGACAGCGTGGCCGCCGACGAGGTGACGGTGATCGGCGGCGGGGTCGCCGGGCTCGAGGCCGCCCGAATCGCCGCGCTCGGCGGGCATCGTGTGCGGCTGCTCGAACGGTCCGATGAACTGGGTGGCATGGTGTCGGTCGCGGCGCGGGGCGCCGGCCACGCACGGCTCGGCCTGCTGGTCGAGTGGCTCGCGGCCGAATGCCGTCGGCTCGGTGTCGACGTGCAGACCGGCGTGGACGTGCCGCTGGATGGCGCCGCGGGCGGCGTTGGTGCCGGGCCGGTGATTGTCGCGACCGGCTCCGGTTGCCGCTCGGTCGGGTACGCGTCGACGCCCGGCGGCGTGCCCGTATCGCCTGTCGCGTCGGTGTTCACGGCGGCCGAGGTGCTCGCCGGGGCGGAACTGCCCGTCGCGAACGACGCCGGCGTCGAGGCGGTCGTGGTGTGGGATCCGATCGGCGGGCCGATCGGCGTGAGCGTTGCCGAATCGCTTTCGGCCGCCGGCCGTACCGTCGTGTTCGTCACGCCCGATCAGATCGTCGGGAACGAGCTGGCGCGTTCAGGCGATCTCGCTCCGGCCAACAACCGCGTGCAGCAGGCCGGAATCGCGATCGAGCGGCGGACGTTGCTGCGGGAGGTGCACGACGAGGAGGTCGAGGTGGAGGACCGGTTCTCCGGCGTGCGGCGCCGCATCGGGTTCGCGGCCTTCGTCGACGCCGGCCACCGTCTGCCCGGCGACGCGCTGTTCACCGCGCTCGCTGGCACTCGGGCTGATGTGGCTCGCGCCGGCGATGCCGTGGCACCGCGCACGATCGCCGAGGCGATGCTCGACGGGCGCCGCGCCGCGCTGGCGCTCGACGGGTTCGGCCGTCTCAGCGACGGCGTCGCGTTCCCGCTCGCCGCGCACTGACCGCACGGTCCTGCGAACGGACGGCGTTTCTCTGCGAACAGACCCCCGCCGAACTGGGCCGATCCTCCTACGCCTGAGGTCGGCGGATCGGCCCAGTTCCGGCCCCGGGGGCCGGTTCGCGGCGCCGGGTACGAGGAACGGGACCTGTTCAGGCGAACAGGTAGCCTCGGCCCCGATGGTGGAACGACTGTTGTGGTCGCCGCTTCGGCTCGGCCCGGTGACGCTGGCGAACCGGGTGGTGTTCTCGGCGCATCTCACGAACTACGCGACCCAATCCGGCCTGCCGTCGGATCAGCACGCCGCGTATTACGCCGCACGAGCCGCCGGTGGCGCCGGGCTCATCATCACCGAGGAGCACTCGACACACCCGACAGACTGGCCGTACGAGAAGCTCATCCACGGCTTCAACCCCGCCGTCATCGCCGGCTACCGCAAGATCACCGACGCCGTGCACCGGTACGGCACGCCGATCTTCGCCCAGATCAACCACAACGGCGGTCAGGCGTCGTCGATGTTCAGTCGGTTGCCCGTGTGGGCGCCGTCGCCGGTTCCCGACCCGCTGTTTCGTGAGGTCCCCAAGGCGGTGTCGGCCGCCGAGATCGCCGAGATCGTCGCCGGGTACGCGACCGTCGCGGCGCACTGCGCCGAGGGCGGGTTCGACGGCATCGAGCTGCAGTGCTCGCACTCCTCGATCGTGCGCGGATTCCTGTCGCCAGCGACGAACCGGCGCACCGACGGCTACGGCGGGTCCTTGCGGAATCGTGCCCGGTTGCTGGTGGAGATCGTCGCCGCGGTGCGCGCCGAGATCGGCCCCAGCCGCGCGCTCGGGGTGCGGATCTGCGGTGACGAACTGATCGACGGCGGCACCACGATCGAGGAGGCCGTCGAGATCGCCCGCATCGTCGAGGCGACCGGCGCCGTCGACTACATCAACACCTCGATCGGCGTCGCGACCGCCTCGCTGTTCATGATCGAGGCGTCCATGCACATCCCGCCCGGGTACGCCATGTTCATCCCGTCCGCGATCCGCAAGGCCGTCGATCTGCCCGTGATCGGAGTCGGTCGGTTCAAGGACCCGCTGCAGGCGGAGCGGGCGCTTGCCGAGGGCCACTGCGATCTGGTGGGTGTGGTGCGCGGTCAGATTGCCGACCCCGACTTCGTGGCGAAGGCCCGATCGGGCCACGTCGACGACACCCGGTTGTGCCTGTCGTGCAACCAGGAATGCGTCGGCCGGATGGGCCTCAACCGCTGGCTCGGATGCATTGAGAACCCCGGCACCGGGCGCGAGTCGCAGGGGGTCGGGGTGCCCCGTTCGGTGACGGTCCGGCGCAACGTTCTCATCGTCGGCGCCGGTCCTGCGGGCATGCAGGCGGCTGTCGCTGCGGCGCGCAACGGCCATTGCGTCACCGTGCTCGAACGCGACGCCGAGCCCGGCGGCCAAGTGCGGCTGGCGGCGTCGGTGCCGAGCCGCGCCGAGTTCGGCGATCTTGTCCGCAACCAGAGCCACGAGGCGCGGCGCCTCGGCGTGACCTTCGAGTTCGGCATCCAGGCCGACGTTGCCGAGGTGCAACGCCGCGGAGCCGATGTCGTGGTGATCGCTGCCGGTTCGCGGCCGGATCGCCCGTGGTGGGCGCCGGGCGATGCGGAGTGGATCGTCGACGTGCGACGTGCTGGAGGGCCGAGCGCATCCAGAGGGTCGCGTGCTGGTGCTCGACGAGCTCGGATTCCATCAGGCGACGTCGGTCGCCGAGCTGCTCGCCGGCCGCGGCGCCGAGGTCGAGGTGGTCACACCCGGCATGGTGGTCGGCCAGGACCTGGGTATCACCCTCGACATGGAGAACTGGTGGATCCGGGCGACCGCTGCGGGCATCGTGCAGTCGACCGAGCTGGTGCCGATGGGCGTGGAGGATCACGCGGTCTCGTTCCAGCACTATCCGACCGGGCGGATGGAACGCCGCGAGGTCGACTGGGTCGTGCTGGCCGTGCCGCCGCAGCCGTGCGATGACCTGTATGTCGCGCTGCGCGCGACGGGGGTGCGGGTCGAGCGGGTGGGCGACTGCGTTGCACCCCGCCGGGCGCACGCCGCGGTTGTCGACGGTGAGCGCGTCGGTGCCGCCATCTGAGCGCTCAGCCGCGACGCCGGCGGTGGCGAGGCCGGCGAGGTCAGGGCCCGCGGTGTCGGAGCCAGCGGCCGTTGCAGAGGTTGCGGAGTTGGCGGCCGCGATTCGTCGTGCCATCGAGGACGCCGGCGACCCGACCCGCGCCGAGCGCGAGCGCGCCTACCTAAAGAGCGATCGTCGGTTTGTCGGGTGCGGCGTCCCGGCCGCACGGCGCATCGTTCGGACGCAGCTCGGCGAAATCGGATGGCCCCGGAGCGCCCGTCATGACGATGTCGCGGAGCTCGCAGCGGAGCTGTGGGACGGGCCGTTCTTCGAGTGTCGGCGCGCCGCGGTCGAGGTGCTGGTGCGGTGTGTCGCGACGCTTGGCGTCGACGATCTCTCGTGGGTCGAGCGGTGGATTCGCGATGGTGAGACGTGGGCGATCGTCGATGAGTTGGCGACCCATGTGGTTGGGCCGGTGTTTGCTGCGGATCGCAGTGCGGTGGGGGGTGTGCTCGACCGGTGGGCGGTCGACCCCGACTCGTTCTGGGTTCGCCGCGCTGCAATGCTGGCGTTGCTCGTGCCATTGCGCACCAGCGACGAGGACTGGGATCGGTTCTGTGGGTATGCCGTGCCGCTGCTTGGCGAGCGGGAGTTCTTCATTCGCAAGGCGATCGGCTGGATCCTGCGCGACGTGTCGCGGCGGTGGCCCGACCCGGTGCGCGGCTTCGTCGCCGAGCATCGCGAGCGGATGTCCGGCGTGACGCTGCGCGAGGCGACGAAGTACCTGGCGTAGTCGCCTGCGCCGTCGAATCTGCCGCGCGATTGACGGTTGAGTCCGCTGGAGTGGTGGGATTTCGGGGAGCGGCGGTCCACCCGTAGGTGAGCCACTGGTGTGAAGTTCGGTGTGTACGCCAAGTGCACACCGAGAGGATTCACACCGATGCCTCTACCCGATTCTGCCTGTTCGAACTGTTTGACGCGCCCCGTGTCGGCAATGGCACCGACCCCGTCCGCAAGCTCGCCCAGTGGACGATCCAAGCCCTGATCGACACCGAGGCCGCGAACGGATCGGCGTCGGCCGTTGCGAACGCACCGACAGTCGTGTCACCCATGTCCGTGATGCAGTTCGTCGCAGTGCCCTTCCCCGAACGCGAACGCACCCTCGATATCATGGCCAGCCTCATCGACGGCTGACCGGCGACGGCAGCCGAGCCTCAGCGGCATCGGTCTCTCACCGAGCGCAACCCCCTATCTGGCGGCCGGCGAGTGGGCTAGGTCGGGGCTAGGTTGATGTCGACGGTTCCTCTGCCCTGTGGACTGATTCGAGCGTGAACGATCGCTTCGCTCTTTCGATCGACCGTGAACTCCATGGTGACTCCGACCGGATCGTCGATCCGATAGGCGATCTGGTCATCGTCCTCGGCGATCACATCGAAGCCCTGTTGAAGCAGTAGCACTGTGTTGTCCGAAGACACCGCGCCAAGATTGTCGACAATCGCGATGATGTAGTGCTCGACCGAACTGGTCGGATCGAGGGGAGCCGCGAGGCTCCGACCACCCGACCCGGATGTGGTGACCTGGCCGTTCGCCCACGCCAGCTTCGAGCCTGAACCGAACAGCGCTGTTCCGGACATCCCGATCCAGTCGACCTCGCCGGACGCAGACACCTCAGCTCCATTGGTTGCCTCATAGGTCGCGTCAAACCGTGCCGGGCCGACATCACGAGTCTGCATCTGAGCACGTGCCAACATCCCAGCGTCGGCCATCTCGCCGGGCCGCGTGGTAGATGTCTGGACCGGTACCCGCTCCGATTCAGATACCGACTCCGACCTCGAACACGCCGACCCGACACCCGCGACGACGCGCCGACAACACAGAAGCAGACGAAACGCGACCGGAGGAACCGGCGAGAACGTCTCTGGCCACGCACAAGCGATCGCATGAAGCCTCCCTTTACGGCGTCACCTCGGGGGCCGAGGCCGATCCGCTCGGTGTGTATAGCGGCGGCCAAACCTACAAGGCAGCAGGCCGACGCCGGCGCAAGCGGACAAGGCACGCTCCCGCCACCAGCAACAGCCCGCCGACAACCACAACAGCAGCCTGTTGCGAACCGGTGAACGCCAGACGTTTCGGCGTCTCGGTAGGCACCGCCGGCGTGGATGGGTCGCGTTCCTCGGAAAGATGCAACACAACCATCGAATCGTTGTTCGTTCCCGACTCGTCCGTATCAGTCCCACCATCGGGAACACTCAACGGATTCGATTCCTCAACATCATCCGACGCGGGAGAAATGAAGGCCCGGTTCACCAGATCCTCGGGTGCACCACCAACGATCTTGGCGGTCACCACCACCCCAACTCCGGTCCCCGCGCAGCCAACGGTTGCGACGACATGCACGACAGCGCGACCAGCGTGCACGAATAGCCCGAACTGGCTCCACCCTTCCCGGCGATCGAAACGGCCGCATACCCCTTCGGGAGCACATCGGTCACCGACCAGCCACCAACCGCGTCGGCTGGACCATCATTCGATGGCACAAGCTCGAATTCGACCACATCACCAACAGCGTACGGTCCGTCGGTGATCAACCGCTTCGCAACCGACAGGTCTATTGCGACAAGCCCGGCATCAATCGTCGGATTATCGGGATTCGTCGACGAGTTCGTTCCGCTCCCGGGACTTCTCACTCCAACAAAGCCTGTGGCCGGATCAGCATCGGAATCCCCACCATCACTGCCCGCGTTGTGACGGGTGAACCGATAATCATCGGGCCTAGTGAACCCCATCACATAGTTGGTGTTTGGAATCAGGTCGGTAAACGAATAGAACCCGTTGCTGTCGGTCATCGTGGTGTCAACAACTGTCGTGCCATCCGCGGCGAACAACGTCACCGTCACATTCGCGAATGGAGGCTCACCAGGATCCTGGCCTCCGTTTCGGTTCCGATCAAGCCACACATGATCACCGAGCGATACCGGCAACGTAAACCCGGTGTCGAATGTATGGTTCGCGGCACCAGCTCGAACTGCTGTCGCCGGGAACGACACCGCCGCTCCCGGTGTTGGTCGTGGTGCTGTGTTCGCGCCCGAAGAATCGGTTCCCCCAGCACCCACCCCTTCGCTGGTAGGGATCAACTCCCCAAGCGTTCTCCTTCCCGGCAACACCGTCGTTGACGTCGCCGGGTTGACCCGAACCGTGTAGTCAGCGTCCGCGCACTGCGGCCGTCCAGCGGCCATCGGTGTTAGTGGTCCCCGTCCAAGCCACCGTCCCGGCACTATCAACAACCTCGATAGTGGCACCAACCAACGGAGTCTCGTCGGGATCTTGGATTCCATCACCATCCGCGTCGAGCCACACGAAATCGCCGATCTCAACCGGCCCTAGCGATGCCACAAATGCCAATTGCCCGGTCGGGCCGGTCTTGGATAGCGACACATGGTTGCACGCCCCATGAGCGACGGCGTTCGCGTCATAGAACGGCGCCGAAGGGTCAGCGTTCTGAGGAAGCCACGGCAACCCCACTGTCGCGTCGTGGAACAGCATTCGGTAGCTCAACGGCGCGGTGAGCGGTCCTCGAGGCAGCCCAAGAGAGTCTCTGCGCACATATTGCTGCGGGCACGCCCAGCTCTCGGTCGAGCGAAGCTGGCTATAGGCGGGGCCAGCGGTCTGATGCAACAGCCCGGCAATGCTCCAGTGGTAACGCTCCTGTACGCCGGTGATGTTGTTCAACCACTTCACGCCGGTGGACCAGTCGTTGATCAACGACGACACCGCGACCTGTCGAGTCTCCGGATCGAATACAACTGCTCCATGGGTTCCTTCTGCCGTATTGCGAGGTGTGCCGGTGAGTGGCCGATAGTCCCAGTCGCCGACGTAATACTCGCGGGCTTCTTGCACATCGCCAACCGGGTATTTGTATGAAGCGTCGAGCGGGTCTGGTGCGTTCGTCGCGCAGCCCGGGTCGCCTTCGAACACCCATGAAGACTGGGCCCTGAACAGATCTACGCCCGCCGGATCGTTCACGCGACACGCCCGGTACATGTCGCCCGATGCGTCACCATCGGTCACGCCGTACCGCGACGTAGTGATGCCACCATCAACCGCCTGCTGAGTCAGGTATCCCCAGGCGGGGTCGAACTGGTTCGAGTCGGAAAGCCCTTGCCCTGCCCACGTCTTCGGGATCTGACTGCCGGTGCGGTCAGCGACCCCAAGATCAGTGATCCATCAGCATCGAAATCGAAACTCGTCAACCAGGGCTGCGGATAGAGCGTGACCGAACCACGATACATGCCAATCATCTGCCCATCCGCTTCGTCGAGCCACGGGTTCCAGATGGAACGGCCGTTGGTGATCCCATTGCCAGTGGTTGCCCGGGGGTATTTACCTTCACGGCGGAAACCCTGTTGCCAGTCGAGAGGCTGCAGCATCACGGGCTGTGCGGATGCCAATGCGGCGGCACTATCGGCACGCACCACCGCGATCGCGACATCACCGGAGTTGTAGTTCGCGACCGATGCCGGGTCGTTGCGCCACAATGTCACACCGTCACTGTCACGCACCGTGTTCGGATGGGTGTTGCGGGTCTCGCCCGTGCACGTGCCACCGACATACATCGCGCTATCGAAGAACGAGATCGGGAACGGTCGCCAGTCAGCGGAGCCAGCCGGACACCCTGGGTCGGGCACGGCACCCAAGTCCTGAGCTGCGCCGATGGCGTCCGGGTTCGAGATATCGAACCGGTAGACGTGACGGGTATGCAATCCGATCGCGTACAGGTGCCCATCATGAACTGTGACACCGCCGACACCCTCCTTGCCAACCTGCCCGAAGAAGCACGCGTCGCGCACGAAATACTGATCGTCGGAGACGCCTGGATCGTTGCAGATAGCTGACGACTGAGCGTCTGATCGTGTCGGGCTTTCCATCGCAGGGATCGGATCGATACCACGCCGGGTTGGCACCGCAGGCGCGGCTCCCGGGACCTGCAACGTCGACAGCACTCCGCCCGTTTCGTTCAGCACAGATTGCCCCAGGACCACCCGGACCCCACGGCGCTGCCATCCGACCAAACGCCCCAGCGAACAGCAATGTCCGATCTGGGTATGCGGCGGAGGCCACCCCGTTCACGGAGCCAATCGCGTCAACGCGCGTCAACTCCGCCTGGTCCGAGTTCCGCAGCATCGGAACTGCCGCAGGAGCCTCATGCGCGAGGAAGTCGGGGGGAACAACCGACGAATCCACCCCGGCGTCGCGATCAATCGCGATCAACGCTGGTAGATCCAAACCAATATTGCTGAACTGCTCATACGGCCCACCCCATTGACGCGGATTCACGAGTGCCGCATCAGGTGCCACATAGCGAGACGGGTCGACCATGCCGACATCGATCGTGGTCGGACCGGAAGCGACCTCGATCGTGGATACCCACGGTCGTGCCGACGCGCCAACACCCGCCGGGGCCGGTTTCAGATGCGCGGGCACCGACGATTCGACCACCTCCACCCGAAGCCTCGGTCCATCCAGACCGGCGAGCACGGCCGGACTGAACACCGCGGCACCGTTCGTGTCAGTTGTTGCGTTCGCTGACACACCCGTGCGGTCGGTCACCCGAATCTGCACACCCGCCTGGCCGGGTTCACCCCACCCCGCACTGGTTGCAACATCACGAACCGAGTTCCAGTTCAGATCACGAAACACCCGCACCGTGACCGGATCGACCACCGGCCCCGCACCAGCCCGACCAGAACCCGCGACCGGCAACGCCGTCAGGCACACCAACGCCGCCCCGCCCAACGCCCGTGCCGACCCAACCCCACGCAACCAACGGTGATCCATGCCTTACGGTCGGCAACCACAACCCAGACTTGAGCGATTCGCCAAGTGGCGCGTGAGCTCCGCCGATTGAGCCTCGAAACGCCCGGTTCTCGTTCGGCCATCTGAGCCCTTTCTGACAGCCGCTTGTCCTGAACATCGGGTTGAGCTCGGCCTGCTGAGCCCGGCGTTCGGCCGCTGCCATCGGCCGACGTTGAGCCTTGGCCGGTCGTGCTGGCGCCGAACCGGCCTCGTTGACGCTCGGTCTCGGCACAACCTGGGCGGCCGAGACGATCCCTGGGCGGGCGGAAGGTGCGGGAACTCCTCGGCCCCAATGATGTGGTGCACGGCCCGACAGTCCCGCACCTTGACCACCTTGGTGCATATGTTGCGCAACAGGTGCCGATCGTGACTGATGATCAGCACGGTGCCGGGCACGCCCGAAGGCGTCGTCCAGAACGTTGCATCTCGACAGAGCGAGGTCGTTCGTCGGCTCGTCCAACAGGAGCACGTTGACCGGTTCCGTCATCAGGTCGGCCGGTGCCAGTCGAGCGAGCTCACCTCCGGACAGTCATCGACGCGGCCGCTCGGCGGGTATGAGTCCCGCGGAGCGGCGGGGGGTCCTGGTGATCGGGTTGTTCGTCTGGACGGACCGCACGAAGGCGCGGTCGCGGTCCGAGCCGGTAGCTGCGCGCGATGACCTCCTTCGGCGGTACCGGGGCCCGGTCGACCGGCGGTCGCCGCAGGCGCTTGCGATCGATCTGTGTGCCGCCGCCCAAGCCCTGAGTTGAGAACGCAGCGCTGGACCACCCGCTTCGTCCCGGCATCGACGCTGTGTCCACGGGCGCGGCGGATCGGGCGCTGCCGGCCCACGCTCTAACCTGAGCGGCGATGACAGCGGGTCCAGTGGCGATCATCCCAGTGCGCGACGGCGTCCTTGCGGCGGGCGGTCACGAAGTTGCCGCCGAGGTGGCCGCGATCGCGAAAACAACGTCGGCCGGGCCGGGCACCGATGCGCGCACCGAGCCGCGCACGATCCTCATCGGCTCGGTGCTCGGAACCGCGGCCGGTGCACTCGCCGGGCTGGTGCGCACCGTCTCGTTGGCCGAGGTCGGCGACTTCCGCCCGGCGGCATGGGCCGCAGCGCTCGCTCCTCTGGTCGCCGACGCCACGGCGCTGGTGCTGCCGGCTTCGCCCGACGGACGCGATCTCGGCGCCCGTCTCGCAGCAGAGCTCAACTGGCCGCTGCTGTCGAACGCTATGACCGTCGCCGCCGACCGCGTGGTGGTCGTGCATCACGGCGGTCTGGTGCAGTCGGTTGTCCGGCCTGACGGCCCGTTCGTCGCGACGCTCCAGCCGGGCGTGCGCGGCGTCGAGGGTTCCATGGGCGACGCGGTCGTGGTCGAGACGCTCGATCTCGCGATCGCCGCGCACACCGCATCGGCCGCCGACGCCGAACTCATCGAGATCGAGGCGGCCGACGCGACCACGATCGATCTGGCCGAGGCATCGCGCATCGTCGGCGGCGGCGCCGGCCTGCTGCGCACCGACGATCCCGATGGCACGTTCGCCGCCCTCACTGAGGTGGGCGCTTCGATCGGCGCGGCGATGGGCGCCACCCGTGTGGTCACCGACGCCGGCCCGGTGAGTCACGCCCGGCAGATCGGCACGACCGGCGTGGTGGTGAACCCCGAGTTGTACGTCGCGTTCGGCATCTCGGGAGCGGTGCAACACACGGCCGGCTTGGGCGACCCGCGCCATGTGATCTCGGTGAACACCGATCCGCACTGCCCGATGATGTCCATGGCCGACCTGGCCGTGGTGGCCGACGCCCCCGCAACACTCGCCGCTCTCGCACGACGTTTGAGCGACCGCGCCGAACGAGACGGCGCCGAACGAGACGGCGCCCAACACCCGCACGCGCCCGTACCTTCGGGTGCAACCGGGCGACCCGATGATCCGGAGGGCCAACCATGAGCGTCGACTACGACGCGATCGTCGTCGGCGCGGGCCCGGCCGGCTCCGCGGCAGCCATCGCGCTCGCCCGATCCGGCCGCTCGGTCGCGCTTATCGAACGCGGGCCGTTCCCCGGTTCGAAGAACATGTACGGCGGCGTGGTCTACGGCCGGATCCTCGACGGCATCGTGCCCAACTGGTGGGAGGAGGCGCCGATCCAGCGTTGGGTCACCCGCCGCGCCACCATGATGATGACCGACACGCAGGCGCTGACGGTCGACTTCCGCACCGCCGCCTGGGGTGCGCCTCCGTACAACGGCGCCACGGCCTACCGCCCCGACTTCGACCAGTGGCTCGCCACCCACGCGACCGCTGCGGGCGCCGAGCTCATCTGTTCCACCACCGTCACCGGCGTCCTGCGCGACGGCAACCGCGTCGTCGGCGTGCGCACCGATCGCCCCGACGGCGAGCTCACGGCGCGCACCGTCATCGCCTGCGACGGCGTCAACTCGTTCGTCGCCAAGGAGGCCGGCCTGTACGGCGAGGTCGAGGCGCACCACTACACCGTCGGGGTGAAGGAGACGATCCGCCTCGGCCGCGACGTGATCGATCAGCGTTTCGGTCTCCGCGGGCTCGACGGGGCCGACTTCGAGATCGTCGGCTGCACCAACGGCATCCCCGGAGGCGGGTTCCTCTACACGAACCTCGACACGGTTGCGGTGGGCGTGGTCCTCGAACTGCCCTCGCTCGCCAAACAGGATCGGCGGCCCGAACAGATTCTCGCCGGGCTCAAGTCGCACCCGGCGATCGCCCCGTTCCTCGAGGGTGGCGAGATCGGCGAGTACAGCGCACACGTCATCCCCGAAGGCGGACTCGCGATGATGCCCGAACTCGTCGGCGACGGGCTGCTCGTCGCTGGCGACGCCGCGGCGATGTGTCTGGCCGCCGGCATCTGGCTGGAGGGCGTGAACTTCGCCATCGCCTCGGGCCACGCAGCGGGGCTCGCAACCGCCGACGCGCTGCGCCGCGGCGACACCTCGGCCGCCGGGCTCAGCGGGTACCGCCGACGCCTCGAGACCACGTTCGTGCTGGCCGATCACCGCAAGCTCGCCGGTGCCCCCGAGCTGATGATGTCGCCGCGCATGCAACGGGCCTACCCGCAGGTTGCGTGCAACACGGCCGAGCGGCTCTTCACCGTCGAGAACCCCCGGCCCAAGACCGGCTTGAACGCGATCGTGCGCTCGGAGCTGAAGGCGGCCGGGGTGAAGGTGGCCGACCTCGGCCGCGATGCCCTGCGAGGACTGCGGAGCTTCGGATGAGCGAGTACCAGGAGATCGGATTCGAGCAGCGGATGGCGCTCGTCGACTTCCGCGTGTCGGAACGGGCGCACATCACCGTCGACGGCGACGCCTGCCGCGGCTGCACCACGCAGGGGTGCGTGGTCGCGTGCCCCGCCAACCTGTTCGTGCCCACGTCCGACGGCGGGATCCTCTTCAACTACGAGCAGTGCTTCGAATGCGGCACGTGCTACCTGGTGTGCAACACCGAGGGCGCCATCACGTGGACCTATCCCGAGGGCGGACACGGCGTCGTGTTCGCACTGTCGTGACCGCGGCCGAGGGTTCAGCGGCGAGCCGTTCCGGTGCTCGCGGGTCCGGCGCGAGCGGTTCTGGCCTGCGCATCGCCGCGTGTGCCAAGTGGGTCGATTTACGGCCCGGCGTTGACGCTCTCACCGGGCGGGTCTCGACCGACGAGCGGCGCTTCGGCTTCTCCGCCGCCGACGCGGCCGCGCTGGAGGTTGCGTTGCGCCTCGGCAGCGAATGGGGTGCCGAGGTCGACGTGGTGGTCGCGGCGCCGGCACCGGCCGAGGGTGCCATCCGCTCGCTCGCCGCGGCGGGTGCGAGCCGGGCGATCCGGGTCGACCTGCCGTCGGGCGCGTCGTCCAAGCAGGTCGCGGCGTCGCTCGCTGCGGCGACGGCCGATGCCGATGTGGTGGTGTGCGGCGACTACAGCCTCGACGTCGGGTCGGGCTCGGTTCCCGCGTCGATCGCGCATCGGCGCGGCGCCGCGCAGGCGCTCGGCCTCATCTCGGTGACGCCCGAGTCGCCGGGTGTGGTGCGCGCGGTGCGCCGCCTCGACGGTGGGCGGCGCGAGCACCTGCGCGTGCGCACCCCCGCGGTGCTGTCGGTCGAGGGATCGGTCGCGACGCTCCGGCGGGCGCCGCTTCGCTCGCTGCGCGCCGGGCACGCGCCCGCGGTCGAGGTGATCGACCCCGTCGGGCTCGCGGTCGCGTCGGTGCGGCTCGACCGCACCGAGCCGGTGCGGCCTCGCGCCCGTGCGCTGCCGGGCCCGAACGGGAGCGCCGCCTTCGATCGGGTCGTCGAACTCACGGGCGCGCTCGTCGCCCGCACGCCGCCGCGGCGGGTGGACGCCGCCGATGATGCCGACGCCGCGGCCGACGCGATCATCGAGCAGCTCGCGGCGTGGGGTTACCTCGACCCATCGTGAACCCGCCGGATCTTCCCGCCGACCGTCG
Source organism: Actinomycetota bacterium (assembly GCA_016703525.1). Taxonomy (GTDB): domain Bacteria; phylum Actinomycetota; class Acidimicrobiia; order Acidimicrobiales; family Microtrichaceae; genus JADJBW01. The sequence continues at coordinate 573,868 of JADJBW010000001.1, forward strand.
AACGGCGAACGGCGACCGGCGAACGCACGCCGAGGTCGATGGCGCGGGCACTCACGTGGTGAAGGCCCCGCCGGATCCACCTCCGGGTCCGCTTCCGGGTCTGCCGGCGGGCCGACTCGAGTGCGCCACCTGGCCCGAGGTCGCCGTGGCGCATCCGGTGCTGGTGGTGGCGGTCGGGAGCTGCGAGCAGCATGGACCGCACCTGCCGCTCGGCACCGACTCGGTGATCGCTGCCGCGGTCGCCGAGCGTCTGGTCGCGGGGCTCGAGGCGGCCGACCGACCGGCGGTGCTCGCTCCGATCATCTCGATCGGCGCGTCGGGGGAGCACGCCGGGTTCCCCGGCACCCTGTCGTTCGGCTCGGCCGTGATGGAGGAGATGGTGGTCGAGTTGGTCCGCTCGGCCGACCACTTCGCCGCGGTCGTGATCGTGAACGGCCACGGCGGGAACACGGCCGCGCTCGCCGCGGCCGGCGAACGCCTGGCGGCCGAGGGGCGGCGACCCGTGGTGATTCCGTGCTCGTTCGCTCGTGGCGACGCGCACGCGGGTCGCACCGAGACGTCGGTGATGCTGGCGCTGGCCCCCGACCTGGTGCGGATCGATCTGGCGGAGCCCGGTGCAGTCGAGGGGTGGCCCGAGCTGCGCGATCGCGTGCTCGCTGGCGGCGTGGCATCGGTGTCGCCCAACGGCGTGCTCGGCGACCCCACCGGCGCGACCGCTGCCGAGGGCCGCAGCCTTCTCGACGACCTCGTCGCCCGCTCGCTGGCCACCGCCCTCGCTGCCCTCAACGCCCTCGTCGATCCCGTGGACCCGGTCGATCCCGTGGACCCGGTCGATCCCGCCGACCCCGTCGATCCCCCCGCCCGTCTCCACGGTTGATCTGTGGAGATACCTGGTGCTCGGCTGACCGATCTTCTCCGCGATTGATCTGTGGAGAGCGCGGGTGGGATGTGGGCCGAGCCCACGGTGCGCGGGTCCGGTCCGTGGGGGCCGCAGAGCGCGGGCGCGGCCCGGCGCGGCTCAGTGCTCGGGATTGGGGTGGATGCCGACGATCGAATGGTCCGCCGCCTTGGTGACCACGATGTCGGCGTCGCCTCGTCCGGGAAGGACGTGGCTGCGGAGGTTCTCGGCGTTGATCTCGTCCCACGTGTAGGCCGCGGCGGTGTCGAGCGACGCGTCGTCGAACCCTGAGAACAGGTCCCAGAACCCGCCGGGCTCGGCGGCGGCGCGGCGGGCGTTGGCGACGAAGCGGGCGCGGTGCCACGCCTCGATGTCGGCCGCGTCGGCATCCACGTAGATCGTGAGGTCGAGCGGCTCGGCTATCGGGCCGCTGGCGCATTCCGCTCCGGGGCCGAGCAGGCAGAGCCCCTCGATCACCACCACATCGGCGCGGGTCAACACGTGCCGCTCGGTCGGCGAGACGTCGTAGCGGAAGTGGTCGTAGATCGGGATCACCATGCCCCCACAACCACGTGCCGCGATCGCTCGCAGCAGCGACGCGAGCCCGTCGCGGTCGTACGACTCGGGAAAGCCCTTTCGCATCGCGAGGCCCAGGCGGTTCAGCTCTTCGTTGGGCCAGAGGAACCCGTCGGTCGACACGACCTCCACCACCCGACCGTCGTCGCGCAGCGCGCTTGCGACCCCGGCCGCGAGCGTGCTCTTGCCCACGGCGACGCTGCCCGTGATGCCGACCAGGATCGGTGACCTCGCGCCGGTCGAGTCGGTTGTGCCACTCCGGCCGGTGGATCCGGCTGGGCCGGTGGAGGGGCCGCCGCCGTCGCGTTCATCGCGAGCGATCGCAATCCGTTGGGCGAGGGTGTGCAGCGCGGGATCGTCCACGATCCCCATTCTGTTGGCTCGGCCGACCCCGAGGCGGTTCACCGGCGCCGGTTCCTGCCCGGCGCGAGCAACGGTGGGATGGGCGCGACGTGGCAACGTGGTGGCGTGTCGGAACGGGTCGTCTGGATTACGGGAGCGGCGAGGGGGATCGGCGCCGCGACCGCCTCTGCGTTCGCCGCGGCGGGTTGGTCCGTGGTGCTGTCGGACATCTGCGCGCCGATCGAGGGCATCTCCCACCCGGTCGCCACGCGGGACGATCTCGCGGCTTCGGCCGCTGCAGCGTCGGCGGCTGCGGCGGGCGCCGCGGGCGCGGCGATCGTCGAAGCGGTGGCCGACGTGCGCTCACCCGAGGCGCTTGCCTCGACGGTCGAGATGATCGTCGAGCGCTTCGGGGGCCTCGACGCCGTCGTCGCCGCGGCCGGGGTCATCACCGGCGGCGCGCCCACATGGCAGCTCGACCCGAACGAATGGCAGGCGGGGCTCGACGTGAACCTGACCGGCGTGTGGAACACGGTGCGCGCCGCGGTGTCGGCGCTGATCGCCCGTGCCGAGCCGCGCTCTGGACGGATCGTCACGGTCGCGTCGGCCGCGGCGCTGCGGGCGCTCGCTGGCATCGGCGGGTACGGCGCGGCGAAGGCCGGCGTGGTCGCGCTCACCCAGGCGCTGGCCTTGGAGATCGCGCCGCTGGGCGTGACGGCCAACGTGGTGGCCCCCGGTTCGACGCGGACCGGGCTGCTCGATGCGAGCGCGGCGCTGTACGGCCTCGACGACCCCGACGAGTTCGCCGGTCATCATCCGATCGGTCGCCTGATCGACCCGACCGAGGTGGCCGCGGCGATCCTGTGGCTCTGCGACCCGGCCCGCGGGGGGATCACCGGAGCGGTGCTCCCGGTCGATGGTGGCATGACCCGGTGAACCGTCCCGCGAACAGCAGGGCGATGAGCAACGCGGGCTGCCCGGGAGCGATTCGCTTCGCCGCTGGCGTCGAGGTCGTGACCGGCCGCGACGGTCGAACGCTGCTGCTCGGCGGATCGCCGCTGCGGATGATGCGCTTGACCGAGGCCGGGGCACGGTGGGTGGGCGACGGCACAGGCATCCGATCCATCACGCCCGGTGCGGTCGATCGCCTGGCGTGGCGGATGATCGACGCCGGCATCGCCGTGCCTGTCATCGATGCCATCCCCGCCGAGGCGGACGAAGGATGGGGGAGGGCCGAAGACCTGACGGTCGTGATCCCGGTGCGCGACCGGGCGGATGAGCTCGATGCTGCCCTCGCAGCGCTCGCCCTTGACCGCGAGGCGCCGCGCATCGTGATCGTCGACGATGCGTCGGACGATCCCGATGCGGTCGCCTCGGTCGCCGCTGCGCACGGTGCCGCGGTGGTCCGCCTGGCGACCAACGGCGGCCCCGCAGCGGCGCGCAACGCCGGGCTTGCGCACGTCGACACGCCCTTGGTCGCGTTCCTCGATTCCGACGTCGTCGCGTCGCCCGGTTGGTGGCGGCCGCTGGTGGCGTTGTGCCGTCTCGACCGCGTCGCCGTCGCGGCGCCGCGCGTCGCGGCCGCCGCGGAGCGGGGCACCTGGGGCGAGCGGTACGAGGCGATGTCGTCGCCGCTCGACCTCGGCCTGGTTGCCGCGCCGATCGCGCCGGGTACCCGCGTCGCGTATGTCCCTGCCGCCGCGTTGGTCGCCCGCGCGGACGCGCTCCGGTCGGTCGGAGCCTTCGACGTGTCGCTGCGTTTCGGTGAAGACGTCGACCTGTGGTGGCGCCTCGCCGATGCGGGCTGGCGGCTGCGCTACGAACCCGCCGTGATCGTGCACCACCGCGTCCGCCCGACCGCACGCGCGAGGCGTGGCGCCAGCGTGTCGGATACGGCGGCTCTGCGGCCGCGCTCGATCGGCGCCATCAGCGCTCGGTCCCTGCGGTGCGGCTCACGACGCGCACCGCGGCGTCGGCCGGTGCCCTCGTCGCGTCGCCACCGTTGGGGGCCGTCGTGACCGCGATCGCCGTGGCCGACTCGGCCCGCCGCCTGCGCGCAGCGGGCCTGCCGGGCGCGAGCGCGGCCCGTCGGGCGATCGGCGCGCACCTCGCTCAGATCGACGCCGCGATCCGCGCGCTCATCCGGCCGTGGTGGCCGCTCACGGTCGCGCTCTGCGCCGCACTGCGGCTCGCTGGCTCACGCGGCCGGGCGGGCTCAGCCGATCGCGCCGGCTCACGCGGCCGGGCGGGCTCACGCGGCCGGGCCGGCTCACCGCCCTGCGCCAGCGCCGGCCTGCGCCGACTCGCCGTGGCGATCGCCGTCCAGCGGCTTGTCTCGTGGCGCCGCGCCGCCCGTCGCGCCACCGGCAGCGCGACGGGCCGAGCCACGCCCGGCGCCGCACCCGGAACCCGCCCGCTCGACCCCGTCACATGGTCGGTGCTGTCGGTGGCGGATGACGTGGCCTACAGCGTGGGCGTGTGGCGCGGTGTCGTGCGCGAGCGGCGCCTCGGCCCGTTGGTCGCCGAACTGCGAAACTAGAATCTGTTCTACTATTCCGCGGACCGCCACCACCCGGTGGCCGAGCACGAAGGATTGGACCATGGGGGAACCCTCCGGCCCCGGTGACGGCTTGCTGTCGGCACCGCTGGTCATCGAGTACCCGTTCAACCGGACGACCGGACCGGTGATCGGCGCCTTCCTCACGGGGTTGCGCGACGGCATCGTCACGGGCATCACCGGCGAGGACGGCCGCATCATCTGCCCGCCGGTCGAGTACGACCCGACCTCGGGCGCGCCGCTCACCACCATGGTGCCGGTCGGCAGCGAGGGCGAGATCGTGTCGTGGTCGTGGGTCGGCGCCGTCCGCGACGGCCAGATCCTCGATCATCCGCACGCGCTGGCGCTCGTGCGCCTCGACGGCGCCGACACCGCCATGCTGCACGTGGTCGACGCCCCGTCGGCCGACGCCGTGCGCACCGGCGCCCGGGTTCGCATCCGTTGGGCCGAGGAGCGCAGCGGATCGATCACCGACATCGCCGCGTTCGAACTGATCGGAGCCGACGCATGAGCGAACTCTGGACCCAACCGGCGATCGACACCTCAGCGATCGACGGCCTCACCGACGCCGAGACGATCAAGCGCGTTCGCATTCCGGCATCGATCTCGTACAACTACATCCCGGGCCTCGCACCCACCCGGTTCTTGCGCGGCCTTGCCGAGAAGAAGATCCTCGGCGAGCGCTGCCAGACCACCGGCGACGTGTACGTGCCGCCCCGTGGCGTGTCGCCCATCGACGGGCTGCCCACGGTCGAGCAGGTCGAACTCCCGCACAAGGGAACGGTCGCCTCGTTCTGCGTGGTGCACATCGGCTTCGGCGTGAACGCGCCGCCCACCCCGTTCTGCAGCGCGCTCGTATTGCTCGACGGCGCGGCGGTGTCGGTCTACGGCCCCGTCCAGGAAGTCCCGTACGACCAGGTGCGCATCGGCATGCGCGTCGAGCCGGTGTGGGCCGACGACGACGCACTCACGACCAGCTTCGAGAACATCAAGTGGTGGCGACCCATCGACGAACCCGACGTCGACGCCGAATCGTTGAAGGGACACATGTGATGCGCGACGTCGCAATCGTCAGCGTCGCCCAAACCGTGCACCGCCGTGCAGCGACCGAACTCAACGAGGTCGAGATGATCCAGCCGGTCATCCTCGAAGCGCTGCAGAAGGCCGGTGTCCGCAAGGGCGAGATCGACTTCACCTGCTCGGGAAGCTCCGACTACCTCGCCGGCCAGGCGTTCAGCTTCGTGATGACGATCGACGCGGTCGGGCCGTGGCCGCCGATCTCGGAATCGCACGTCGAGATGGACGGCGCCTGGGCGCTGTACGAGGCCTGGGTGAAGATCCAGACCGGTCACGCCGACACGGCGCTGGTGTTCAGCTACGGCAAGAGCTCGCCGGGCGACCTGCCCCGCGTGCTGAGCCGCCAGCTCGACCCCTACTACTACCAACCGCTGTGGCCCGACTCGATCGCGCTCGCCGGGTTGCAGGCGCGGGCGATGCTCGACGCCGGCATCACGACCGAAGCCGAGATGGCCGCCATCGCTCACCGCAGCCGCGAGGCCGCACGGTCGAACCCGTACGCCCAGCTCCGGGGTTCGGCGTCGGTCGACGACCTGCTGGCGGCCCCGCACCTGAGCGATCCGCTGCGCCGCCACGACTGCGCGCCGATCACCGACGGCGGCGTTGCGATCGTGCTCGCCGCCGGCGACCGTGCGGCCCAATGGGCCGATCGTCCGGCGTGGATTCGCGGCATCGACCATCGCATCGACAGCCACAACCTGGGCGCCCGCGACCTCACCGCTGCACCGTCGATCGGCCTCGCCGCGGCGAACGCCGGGGTCGCGAACGGTCCGATCGACGTGGCCGAGGTGCACGCACCCTTCACCCACCAAGAGGTGATCGTGCGCCGCGAGCTGGGCCTCGCCGACGACGCGAACGTGAACCCGTCGGGCGGACCGCTCGCGGCGAACCCGATGATGGCCGCGGGTCTGATCCGCCTCGGCGAGGTTGCCCAGCGCATTCTCGACGGCTCGGCCAACCGCGGTGTCGCGCACGCCACGAGCGGGCACCTGCTGCAACAGAACCTCGTCGCCGTGCTGGAAGGGAACTGACATGGGGAACCGAGTTGCCGTCATCGGAGTCGGCCAAACCCAGCACGCCGCCGTGCGCGGCGACGTGTCGCTGCCCGGTCTGATCCGTGAGGCCGTGTACCGCGCCCTCGACGACGCGCAGATGACGATGGCCGACATCGACGCGATCGTCATCGGCAAAGCCCCCGATTTCTTCGAGGGCATCATGATGCCCGAGGGGTATCTGGCCGAGGCCCTCGGCGCCGTCGGCAAGCCGTTCTTCCGGGTGCACACCGCGGGCTCGGTCGGGGGCTCGACGGCGATCGTGGCCGCCTCCCACATCGAGGCCGGGGTCGCCGAGCGCGTGCTCACGATCGGTTGGGAGATGCAGTCCTGCTCCGAGGCGATGTGGGCGCTGTCGTTCCCGATTCCGTTCCAGCAGCAACTGGTGGCGGGCGCCGGCGGCTACTTCGCTCCGTTCATTCGCGAGTACATCCGTCGCTCGAACGCGCCGGACGACATCGGTGTTCTCGTGGCCCTCAAGGACCGCTTGAACGCGCTGAAGAACCCCTACGCGCATCTGCACGAACCCGACATCACCTACGACTCGGTGAAGGAGTCGTTCATGCTGTGGGAGCCGATCCGATACAGCGAGACGTGTCCATCGAGCGACGGCGCGATCGCCATGGTGCTCGGGTCCGAGTCGGTCGCCGAGGCGACCGCGGCGGCCACCGGCGTGCGCCCCGCGTGGGTGCACGGCATGTCGATGCGCTCGGAGCCGTCCATGGCGTCGGGCCGCGACCAGGTGTCGCCGCAGGCCGGAAAGGACTGCGCCGCCGACGTGTTCGCGCAGGCCGGCGTGACCGACCCGCGGGCCGAGATCGACGTGGTCGAGATGTACGTGCCGTTCAGCTGGTACGAGCCGATGTGGCTCGAGAACCTCGGCTTCGCTGCTGAGGGCGAGGGCTGGAAGATGACCGAGCAGGGAGCAACCCAGCTCGACGGTGATCTGCCGGTCAACTGCTCGGGCGGGGTGCTCTCGACCAACCCGATCGGCGCGTCGGGCATGCTCCGCTTCGGCGAGGCGGCCATGCAGGTCCGTGGTCAGTGCGGCGACCATCAGATCGACGGGGTACGCCGAGCGCTCGGACACGCCTACGGCGGTGCGGCGCAGTACTACGCCATGTGGGTGGTCGGCGCCGACAAGCCCTGACGGCGAGTCGTCGACAGGTCGACAACCTCAACCGAATCTCGACACGTCGACTGACGCGAGAAGGGGGCGGACCTTGCGGCCCGCCCCTTCTCGCGTTCAAGGGAGAACGATGCTGCGGCCCGACCTCAGACCGGTTCGCACACGAAGCTTGCGTCGGTGAGATCCGTGTTCACGAGGATCGCCTCGGTCAGATCGACGCACCCCATGTCGGCGCCGACGAAGCTCGCGTCGGTGAGGTTGGCGTGCGCCAACGACGTGCCACGAAGGTTCGCGCCGTCGAAGTTGGCGCCGGCCAGGTTCGCGTAGCTCAGGTCGAGGCCCGACATGTCCTGACCCGAGAAGTCGCAGGTGCTGAAGTCGATGCCCGACGCCGGCTCGGCGGCGCACTTGTTCGCGACCGCGGTGGTCGTGGTGGTCGACGTCGAAGTGGTCGATGTCGAAGTGGTCGACGTCGTGGTGGTGGTCGGACGGGTCGGCAGCGGGGTGAACTCGGTGACCTGCTGTCCGTTGGCGATCGCGACGTACTCGCTGGCAGTCATGATCGGGGCCCAGGTGCCGTCCTGGCACACCAGCACCCAGGTTCCGTCGGTGCCGGTGATGTCACCGTTCTCGGCGGGCGCGCACGGCTCCCACATGGTGACGGGAACCTGACATGACGATGCGAGCGGCACAGCGGCGATGAGCGCGCCAAGAACGAGACGACGGATCATGGAAAACCTCCAGGGCGTGAGACCGGACTCGATCCGGTCGGGTCACCGCCATCATTGGTCACCCGGCAGCCCCGGCGCCTCGCTCCGGGAACTATTGCTCACTCCAGGTGGCGGGACCGGTGCACCGGCGAACCGGTGCGCCGGCGCGCTGACCGATCCGACTCAGGCGATCGGAGCCGACCCGTACTTCTGGCTCGCCGTCGGCCCGACCTCGCCCGCTGGGTACGACCCGTCGGGCTCGTAGACCTCGGCGGAGGTGTCGATTCCCTCCGCGTAGAACTGCGACGCCCACTTGCGGAACTTGGTGAAGGGGCCATCGGTGTCGGCCAGTGCCGGACGGGCAAGGTAGGCCTTGTTCTCCCAGATCGGGGTGTCCTGGATCACCTGGTTGTGGACCTCGTTCACGAATGCGTCGCCCACGGTCGAGTCGAGCGCATCGTCACCGAGCTTGCGGACGGTGAAAGTGAAGCGCATCTCGCACGAGTTCGCGCTCACGGGCGTGTTGCAACCCATCAGCACCGTGTCGACGATGCCGCCGAAGTGGATGACGGAGAACCCGGGCCCCCAGCTATCGGCGTCGATGGTGCCGTCGACGACGCCTCGCGGCGTGGGGAACTTCTGCAGCGACCGCATCGAGGTGCGCGGGCCGTCCACGTCGTAGCCGCGCAGCTCGGGCCCCTGCTCGGTGTTGTGCACGAACCGGAATTGCGCCGAGTCCGCGCCGTTCTCGGCGAGGTCCTGCCACGGCGCTTCGATCGTGTAGTGGCGGGTTTGGACCGCGGTGAAGTGCTCGGGATCGTTGAACTCGGCGACCTCGGGGACCTCCCACTTCGGTTCGTCGCCGAAGGGGTGGTACCAGGCCATGATCAAGCCGTTGCGCTCGATCGTGGGGAACGTGCGCAGGCGCCCCTTTGCGTTGGTGCGGCCCGAATAGGGGATGAGCGTGTTGGTGCCCTCGCCGTCGAAGCGCCAGCCGTGGAACGGGCACGCGATCTCGCACTTCACGACCTTGCCGCCGTGCGCGAGGTGCGCACCGAGATGCGGGCAGAACGCATCCTGCACGTGCGCCACGCCGTCTTCGTCGCGCCACAGCACCTGGTGTCCGCCGAAGAAGCGGAGTGGCTTGGCCTCGCCGGGCGCGACATCGCCCGGCCAGCCGACCTGGAACCAACCGAACGGAACGGGAAAGGGCGAACGGGTCATCGAGGAGCCTCCGGAAACGAGAACGCGTTCTAGCTTAGGCGCACGCGGATGGGTGGTCCGTCTGGCAACTGACCGCTCGGAATCGACCTGCTGCCCGAAGATCGCCACCGGAAGGGCCTTCCGGCAAGGCCGAGGGTGCGGAGCACGTGCCGCCTAGGGTTGGGCGAATCTCGACACTGGCTGAGAGGGAAGGGGGGCCATGACGGGAACCGTGGGGCTCATCATTTTGGGGGTGGCGGCCTTGGCCGTGGCCGTGGCCGTCGCCGTTGGCGGGCGGATCAAGAGTCACAGCACCACGGTTGTGCTGCGCGGGACCCCTGACGAAGTGCTCAACGACATCCGGCTTGCGGTCGCCTTGGTCCGGGGCCACTCGACGCTCAGTAGCGGCCCGAGCAGTCTCGCCATCCGGTTCGGCATCACGCCCGCCTGGGTCCCCCTGATCTGCATTCTCTTCTTCCCGTTCGGCCTGCTTGCCCTCCTCGGTAGGAGGACGGAGACCTCTACCCTCGTGGCGGAACCTGATGGGCCGGGCCGTACTCGATTGCGAATCGCCGGCCGATTCGACGAGCGGGCTATCGGCCGAATCAACCAGGTGATCGAGGCGCGATCCTCCTGACGGTGCCCGTGGGTCGAATGAACCCTCAGGTCGGTCGGGCCGCCGGCTCGGGTGCACCCGAGCCGGCGGCGGGTCCTGCCGCGACGCGGCGCCTGCGCCGGATGGCCGTGTGTGTCGGGGCTCAGCGCTTGCAGGCGGCGAGCACCGCGGGGTACGGGTTCATCGGCTTGCCGCCCGTGGGCTTGGTCTCGAAGTGCAGGTGCGCCGGACCGCCCTTGGCGTTGCCGGTGTCGCCGACATACCCGATGACCTCGCCTGCGGCGACCCGCCCGGTCTTCGGGCCGTACGCCGAGAGATGGGCGCCGTAGAAGGTCCAGCCGTTGTCGCCGGTGAGCGTGAAGCTCAGACCCGACGTGGTGCCGTTGCCGAACTTGATCGAGCCGGAGGCGGGGGCGACGATCGGCGTTCCCGTGGGGGCCATCAGGTCGTTGCCTTCGTGGAACCGGGTGCCGCCCCCGCGCGGGAAGCCCCAGTCGTAGCTGAACTTGGCGCTCGGAACCGGACAGCGGATGCTCGCTGGCGCTGCGGCGGGCGCCGACCCGCCGGGGATCGTGAGCTTGTCGCCCGGGTGGATCATGCTCGTGGCCGTCTTGCCGTTCGCCGAGAGGATGGAGCTCATGGCGACCCCGGTCTTCGCCGCGATCTTCGAGAAGGAGTCGCCGGCGACGACGGTGTAGGTATTCGCGGCGGTGGTCGGTCCTGCCGCTCCGGCCGTGCCGAGCGGCGACACCCCGGGGTTCGGATTTGCGAGCAGCAGGCGTGCGGTCTTGTAGACGGCGGTCGTGGTCATGCCGTTGTACCGCTGGATCGCCGACTCGCTGATGCCGTACTTCGCGGCGATCTTCGGCAGCGTGTCGCCGGAGGCGACCACGTGGTAGGGCAGACCCTTCAGCGGACCCGCCGGGACGAGCAGCGCGCCCTTGGAGGACGGGACCGACTCGTCGCACGCCGAGGTGGCGAGGAGCGCGAGCGGTAGGACGGCAAGGGCAAGGCGTCGGACGATTCGATGGGATCGCATGGCGAGTGCATCGGCGGTGCCGCCGGGGTCACTTGAGCAATCGGGGTCACGTGAAGCGTCACTGTGCCGGCGGCTCGAGGGCGGCGGAGAACACCGCCCACACGTCGTCGCCGAGATCCCCGAGCGCTCCGACGCCCACCTGGAGCGCTCCCATGAGGAGGGCGATGGTGATGGTGACGATGCCGTTCCCGATGGGTGTCGGGTCGATGTCTCGACGCACGAGCCCCAACGCTTGGTCGGCGCGCAGTCGCGCCCCGACCGCCTGGCGCAGCTCGCCCATCGCCGGTATCTCGCTCACCCGGTCGGTCACCGTTGGCTCGAGCCCGGTGACCACGCGGCGGGCGAGGGGATGGCGGTTGAGGGCCTCGACGAGCGTGGGGATGAGCGACGCGTGCCAGCGTTCGTGCCCGCCCTCGACGAGGAGATGCGATACGCCCTCGCGGATCGCCTGCGCGGCGTCCTCGTCGAGCGCCGCGAGGAACAGGGACTCCTTGTTCGGGAAGTACGCGTACGCGACGCTTCCGCCGACCTGCGCGTCGCGGGCGATGTCGGCGACCGAGGTGGCCCGGTAGCCGTCGCGGCCGAACCGTTCGATCGCCGCGGCGAGGATCGCGTCGCGGGTGCGGGCGCCCTTGGCTGTGAGAGTTGTGTGGCTCACGTCACACAGCCTATCAAAAATGAGCACTTGAGGGAATCACTCAATTCCTCGTAGTATGCGCTCATGTCCCCCACGACGGCTACCACGACTGCGACCACCGGCGCGACGGCGCCGGATGTGCCCACTCGACGGATCTCGTTCCGCGACGGGCTCGGCGACCTGCCGCAGCACTTCGCCAACGACGACCTCGTCACCAGCCACTTCCTGGCCGCGATGTCGGCGCTGTTCCCCGACGGTGAGGACTTCTTCGTCCGATCGGTGCGCCACTACCGCGACCGCATCGACGATCCGGCCCTCCGGCGCGACGTGGCGGGCTTCATTGGGCAGGAATCGATGCACGGCCGGGAGCACCGTGCGCTCAACGAGCGTCTGGCCGAGCTCGGCTACCCGACGCGGCGCATTTCCCGCATGGTGCGCACCAACCTTCGGATCCGTAGTCGCATCGCCCGCCCGATCTCGAACCTGGCGCTCACCGCCGCGCTCGAGCACTTCACGGCAACGCTGGCCGAGCAGGCGCTCACCGATCCGGCGGCGTTCGAGCTGCCGGGCGACTCGGTGGTGCGCGATCTCTTTGCCTGGCATGCGCTGGAGGAATCCGAGCACAAGGCCGTCGCGTTCGACGTCTATCGGGCGGTCGGCGGCGGCGAGCGGCTGCGCATCATGACCATGAAGGGAGCCCGAATCGGGTTCGCCGTGGTGACGAGCCTGCACGTGGTGACCTCGCTGCTCGGCGACCGGCGCACCTACCGGCGCGGTGAACTGCGGCGCAGTTGGCGTCGGTTCCGCTCGGGCCCCGTACTCCGCCGCGAGGTGTGGGACGTGCTGTGCGAGTACGACCGACCGGGGTTCCACCCCGACGACCGGGACCATTCCGAACTGATCGCGTACTGGCGCTCCCACATGTTCGGCGCCGACGGAGCGCTGAACGAGCGCCTGATCGGGGCAGCGTGATGGCCGCGGCGGTTGAGCATCTCGACGTGATCGTGATCGGTGCCGGGCTCTCCGGCGTCGACGCGGCGCACCACCTCGTGACCGAGTGCCCGTGGGCCTCGTTCGCGATCCTGGAGGGCCGCGAGCGGGTCGGCGGCACGTGGGACCTGTTCCGATACCCCGGCATCCGTTCCGACTCCGACATGTACACGTTCTCGTACCCGTGGCGGCCGTGGAACTCCGACGAGGGCATCGGCTCCGGGGGCGACATCCGGGACTACATCGAGGACACCGCCCACGAAGACGGCACGTTCGACACGATCCGGTTCGGTCACCGCGTGACGCGCCTCGACTGGTCGAGCGACGACCATCGCTGGAACGTGTCGGCCGAACGAACGCTGGAATCGGGCGAGGTCGAGCCCGTCGAGCTCACGTGCTCGTTCGTCATGTCGTGCACCGGCTACTACCGCTACGACCGCGGCTACCTCCCCGAGTGGGAGGGAATGGACCGCTACGGCGGCACGCTCGTCCACCCGCAGTTCTGGCCAGAAGACCTCGACCTGGCCGGCAAGCGCGTCGTGGTGATCGGCAGTGGCGCCACGGCGATCACGCTTGTCCCCGAACTGGCCAAGGTCGCCGATAGAGTGGTGATGCTGCAGCGCTCACCCACCTACGTGGTGTCGCTCCCACGGGTGAACCCGGTGGACAAGGCGCTGCGGCGAGTGCTGCCCGACCGCGTCGCCGGCGCCGCGCTCCGCTGGGCCCACGCGCTCGGCACCCAGGGCTCATACCAGCTCAGTCGCCGTCGACCCGCGTTCATGAAGAGGGTGCTCCGGCGAGGGCTCGAACGCGACCTGCCCGCCGGCTTCGACATCGACACCCACTTCACGCCGCACTACGACCCGTGGGATCAGCGGCTCTGCGTGGTGACCGATGGCGACCTGTTCGCCGCGATCGCCGCTGGCAGCGTCGATGTGGTCACCGACCACATCGACTCGTTCGACGAGACCGGCATCCGGCTCCGGTTGGGCGACCGTCTCGACGCCGATGTCGTGATCACCGCCACCGGGCTCGAAGTGCTGTTCCTCGGTGGGATGGACCTCGTCGTCGACGGTTCGAAGGTCGACCCGGCCACCCGGCTGACCTACAAGGGCATGATGCTCGAGGACGTCCCGAACCTTGCCGTGGCGATCGGCTACACGAACGCCTCGTGGACGTTGAAGTCCGACCTGACCTGCGGATTCACCGCTCGGATCCTCAACCACCTGCACCACCGAGGGCTTCGGTCGGTGGTGGCGCACAACACCGATGGTGCCGAGCCGGCGGGCGACATGATGGGCCTGACCTCGGGCTACATCACGCGGGCGGCACGCGAGCTGCCCCGCCAGGGGACTCGCTACCCGTGGCAGGTGTATCAGAGCTACGTGCGCGACTACCGGGCGCTCAAACGCAGTGACGTCGAGGACGGCGTCCTCACCTACAGCTGAGGATCGAGATGGAACTCCACGGAAGAGTCGTGGCGGTCACGGGCGCCGCATCGGGCATCGGGCGTGAGCTCGCAATCGAGCTGGTCGGCCGGGGCGCCGACGTGGCGATCAGCGACGTCGACGAGGCAGGGCTGGCCGACACGGTCGAGCGGTGCCGACGGCGCGCCCCCGGCCGAGCCGTCACGGCGAGCACGCTCGACGTCGCGGATCGCGAGGCCGTCGAGGCGTGGGCGTCCGCCGTCGTCGGCGATCACGGTCGGGTCAACGGCATCATCAACAACGCGGGCGTGGCGCTGGTCGCACCGATCGCTCGGATGTCCTACGACGACCTGCAGTGGCTCATGGGCATCAACTTCTGGGGCGTCGTGCACGGGACGATGGCGTTCCTGCCGCACCTGAAGGCGGCCGGCGAGGGGCACGTCGTCAACATCTCGAGCGTGTTCGGGCTCACGGCCATCCCGTCGCAGTCGGCGTACAACGCCTCGAAGTTCGCGGTCCGCGGGTTCACCGACTGCCTCCGCATCGAGCTCGACCTGGAGCGTGCGGGAGTGTCGGCGACCACGGTTCACCCGGGCGGGATCCGCACCAACATCGTGCGCAACGCCCGAATCGATCCACGGTCGAAGGACGTGCGCGGCCGCGACCTGGTGCGCGAGTTCGATCGGGTCACGGCGACCAAGCCCGACAAGGCCGCCCGCGTGATCCTCGACGGGATCGAGCGCGACAAACGGCGCGTGCTGATCGGCCCCGACGCCCGGGTGTTCGACGCGATCTCACGCCTGCCCGCTGCCTTCGCCCAACGCGTCGTCGCCCTGGGCGGGCGCGACACGATGGGCTGAGCCGACAGGCGGACCCGGCAGCCTGACAGTCCCGAAGCTCAGAGACCGAAGACGCGAACGGCGTTCTCGCGGAGGAACTTGGGCCACACGTCGTCGTTGAAGCCGACGCTCGGGAGTTCGCCGAAGATGCGGTCGAGGCTCAGCCCCATCGGGAAGTAGCCCGCGTACATCACCTTGTTGGCGCCCCGCGTGTTGGCGAACCGCACGATCTCGTCGGGGTAGTAGCGGGGCGAGAAGGCCGAGGTGGAGTAGTAGAGGTTCGGCCACTTCAGCATGAGTTTCACCGCGAGCTCGGTCCACGGCTCGGCCCCGTGCCGCATCACGAACTTGAGCTCGGGGAAGAACCAGCACACCTCGTCGATGAGCTCGACCTTCTGTGGTCCCATGGGCACCCGCGGCCCGGGCACGCCGACGCAACACAGCACGGGGATGTCGAGTTCGCACGCCTTCGCATACACCGGGTACATGCGCTTGTCGTTGATCGGGACGCCCGGATTGCAGCCCGCCGGAAAGAGCGTGATCGCCTTCAGGTCGTACCGCTGCGACGCCTCGACGATGCGGTGGATCGCCTTCATTCCCTCGTTGGGGTCGACCGAGACCGACGCGAGGAAGCGATCGGGGTGTTCGAGCGCTGCCGCGTCCTGGATGCCACCTTGGAGACCGACGCCGATCAGCGCCTTGTCGATGCCGTGGCCGTCCATCTGGTCGAGCGTGTAGGCGATCATGTCGCCCTCGCTCGGCTCCTCCGGCACCTCCTTGAACATGTACTGCGCCGGAAACTTGAAGGTCGCGCTCTCGGCGTCGCGCAGGTTCGGCTTCAGGAAGTCGTACCAGCGCTCCTTCTTGCCGGGATCGGGGATCCCCAGCATCAGATCGATGACACCAATGTCGGTCGGCATGCCCATGACGACAAACTAGAACACGTTCTCGTGGCCGTCGCGACCGCCGGACGCGCTACGCGTCGGCCGCGCCGACCAACCCGGCGCGGCTGGCGATCGACACGGTCCGCCGTGCCTCGCGAAGGAAGTGCCGGTCGATGCCGTTCGTGAGATACACGAACGACAGCCCGCTGTCGGGGTCGGCCCAAGCGATCTGCCCGGCGGCGCCGTTGTGCCCGAACGCCCGCGGCGACACCGTGTGGCCCATACCGCGCAGTGCGGCCCGCCCGTCATCGCCCGCGGCAACGAGTCCGAGGGTTCGGTTGGCCGGAATGCCGGTCACCGGATCGGGGAGGCGACAGCGCACCGTGCCTCGGCCGTCCTCGAGCACCGCCGGATCCCAGAGCCGCCCCGTGTTGTGCAGCAGCGCCTGGTAGAGCAGCGCCAGGTCGGCGGCGTTCGACACGGCGCCGCCGCCGGGAACTCCGACGGCGCGGACGCCGGCATCGTTGAACGCGAGCAGCACTTCGGGTGTGACCTCGCCGCGGTCGATCTCCGCCGCGCCGAACACGGCCTCGACCTCGGCGGGCGTCGGGTTCTCGCCGACGACGACGAGCTCCGCGATGTCGTGCTGGTCGGCCGGGGCCACGCCGAGGGCGAGCCGCGACAGCCCCAGGGGTTCGAGCACGCGCTCCCGCACGGCGTCGCGATGGTCCCGGCCGTCGAGGCGAGCGATCACCTCCGCCAGCACCCAATGGGCGCTCGTCGGGTGGTATTCGAACCGGCTTCCGGGCTCCCAGTTGAGTCGCCAGTCCGCCATGCGTTGGATGCGCCAGGCCCGGTCCGACCATCGTGGCGGGCCCATCGGCGCCCGCGGGAACCCGGCCGTGTGGGTCATGACCTGCTCGATCGTGATCGCCGCCTTGTCGTTCGCGCCGAACTCCTCGAAGTGGGTCACCACCGTGTCGGTCGGGAACACGCGGCCCTCGCCGATCAACTGCCACATCACCGCAGCGATGAGTGCCTTCGTGCACGAGAAGAGCGCGTAGCGGCTGCCTGTGGTCGCGTCGCCGGCAGCGAACTCGGCGACCACCTCGCCGCCGTACGCGACCGCCGCCTGGCACGACGGCACCAGGCCGTCGTCGACCTCCCGGCGCACGCGGCGTTCCAGCGCCTCTATCGCCTGTTCGTCGATCCCCACTCGGCCCCCCGATCCGGTCTCTGCGAGCGACGACCCTAGCGACTCACCGCACTACGATCGGCCCGGACCAACAGCGAGAGGGGTCATCATGAAGATCGTCATCGACTACGACCTGTGTGAGTCGAACGCCGTGTGTATGGGGATCGCGCCCGAGGTCTTCGACGTCCGCGACGACGACCTGCTGTACCTGCTCGACGAGAACCCGGGCGACGATCTGCGGCCCAAGGTCGAGGAGGCCGCGCGGCGCTGCCCGAAGCAGGCGATCCTCATCCAGGACTGAGCGTCGAGGGTGGACCTCGAACGCGTCGTCGTCGTCGGCGCATCGCTCGCGGGCCTGACGGCCGCAGCCTCGCTGCGGGAACAGGGTTGGGACGGGCACCTCGTCGTGGTCGACGCCGCGATGGAACTGCCCGCCGATCGGCCGCCGCTGTCGAAGCAGGTGCTCGCCGGCACGATGGACTCGGCCGCGGCGCGTCAGCCGCTGGCCGACCGGATCGACGAACTCGACATCGACCTTCGCCTCGGTCATCGGGTCGAGGGCTTCGGCGCTGACGATCACCGGATCAAGTTCTTCAACGATCATGAGCTCACCGCCGACGGTGTGATCGTTGCGACCGGAGCGAACGCTCGATGGCCCGCCCCGCGCGACGAGCTCCCGGCGGGTGTGCACGTGGTTCGAACGCTCGAGGATTCGCTCGCGCTGAAGGCCGAGCTCGACACCGCCGCCGGTCCGCTGGTGGTGCTCGGCGCCGGGTTCATCGGCGCGGAGGTGGCCGCCACCGCACGAACGGCGGGGCACGACGTCACCATGATCGAGGCGGCGCCGCAGCCGCTGGCGCGTGTGCTCCCCTCCGAGGTCGGAGCGGCGGTCGCGAAGCTCCACCGCGACCACGGGGTCGACGTTCGCGTGGGCGTCGGGTTCGCCTCGATCGACGCGGGCCCGGGCGGCCGGGTCGAGTCGGTCACGCTGAGCGACGGTTCGGTGGTTCCGGCGTCGGTCGTGGTCGCGGGGCTCGGTGCCGACCCCTCGATCGAGTGGCTGTCCGGCTCGGGCCTGTCCCTCGGCAACGGGGTCGTGTGCGACGAGACGTTGCTCGCGGCGCCCGGCGTGACCGCCGCGGGCGACGTGGCCAACTGGTTCAACCCCACGTTCGGGGAGCGGATGCGAGTGGAGCAGTGGGACCACGCGATCGAGTCGGGTCGCGCTGCTGCCGTGCGGCTGCTGGCCGAGGCCGGCGGCGACGCACCCCAGCCGTTCGCGTCGGTGCCGTGGTTCTGGTCCGACCAGTACGACCGCAAGCTCCAGATGGCCGGGCGGCCGTCGGGGAACGACGAGGCCGTCGTCATCGACGGCGAGCTCGGCGCGGAGCGGTTCGCGGTCGCGTTTCGACGCGGCGACCGCTGCACCGGTGTGCTCGCGTGCAACCGGCCGCGGCTCGCGGTGGTGTCACGTACGCGCATGACCCAGTCGCTCGCGTGGGATCACGTGGTGGGCGCATGAACGCTGTCGCCTGGGCGCTCATCGGGCTCACGCTCGGCATCGCAGCCATCGACTGGTGGGCCGTCGCGTCGGCGAATCGGCCGCTCGAGTACCTCGCGAAGCCGGCGACGATGGTGCCGCTGCTTGCCGCCGCATGGGCGATCGACCCGGTCGATTCCGCCATGCGAGTGTGGTTCCTGGTCGCGCTGGTCCTGTCGCTCGCCGGCGACGTGTTCCTGATGCTGATCGACGACGACCATCCCGATGAGCGACTGTTCATCGCCGGTCTCGGGTCGTTCCTCGTCGGTCACCTCGCGTACATCGCCGGGTTCGTCGTGGGCGGGCAGACCACCGGACGAGCGCTCCTCGGAGCGGTCCTCGCGGCCGCTGCGCTGTCGACGATCGGTCCGCGCATCGTCCGCGGCGCGCGGTCGGTCGACGCGAAGCTCGGGCCGGCGGTGTCGTTGTACGTGTCGGTCATCGGAGCGATGGCAGTCGCTGCGATCGGAGCGGGCCCGGCGGTCGCCGCTGCCGGGGCGGTGCTGTTCGTGACGTCCGATGCGGTGATCGGGTGGTCGCGCTTCGTGGGCCCGGTGCCCAATCACCGGCTGGTGATCATGGTCACCTATCACCTTGCGCAAGTGCTGCTGGTGCTGTCGCTCGCGGTAGCTCGCTGATCGGCCAGGTGTGGCCGAAGCACCGGTCGGCGAGCCGGCCCGGTGACCATCGCCGCCAGGTCCCGAGCGCTGCGGCACCGCTGCGTTCGAGCCACGGCAGGCAGTCGTCGCCGCTGACCCGATGCACCGACTGGACGATCCCGTCGGCGTGGACGGTGTAGCCGGTCCAGGTTCCGGGGAAGTCCTTGGGCGAGCCGGTCTCGGTCCACGGCACGCCGTCGATGCGGTGGCGCCGGTGGCGATGGGTGTGGCCCGACGATCCGAACACCGCGGGGTTCGCCTCGCGCACCGCTCGCACGAAGGGGCGCGCGATCGGCGACGGCACACCCGGCGGGTAGTAGGTGGGAATCGGCGTGCGCTGCGGCTGGTGGTGGCTGAGCACGAGCGCCGGCGTCGCAACATCGACGGCCCGTTGGGTCGCGTCGAGCAGCGGCGCCCATCGCCCGACATCGGAATGGGGCCGAGCCGAGTCGATCAACACCACGCGGAGCCCGTCGAGGTCGATCGCGGTCACGTCGCGGCACAACTCGATGCCGTGCCGCGCCGCCTCGCTGAACGCGTCGACGGTGCTCAACCGGTTCTTCTCGTGGTTCCCGCACACGATCGTGACCGGGATCGGCGATTCGTCGATCAGGGTGGCGGCCTGCTCCCAGGCGAGCGGGGTCGAGGAGTCGACCAGATCGCCCTTGATGAACAGGTGCGCCGCACCCCAGTCGACCAGGTCGGCGAGGGCGCGGCGCGCGCATCGCAGTGGGTGGTGCACGCTCACGCCGGGCTCGCGCAGCGCCACGGGTCGGCCGAAGCTGACCGAGCCGAGGTGGAGGTCGCTCAGCGTCGCGATGCGCACCAGTTCGGGCCCGGGGGGTGCGAGCGTGGCGATGCGGTGGACGCGGTGCGATCCGCCCGAACCGACGATCCGGATCGTCACTTCGGAGCCGGGCTCCCACCCATCGAGTGTGAGTGCTGCCGGACCATCCGCCCCCTCCATGTCGACCGAGCGGCTCCGCCGTCCGTCGCTCGCCTCGGCGCGGTATCGCCCGCTCATCGGAGCGCTTCGGCGAACCCCGGTGTGAGCCGTCGGCGCGTCGCGGCGTTCACCCGTGTTCGCTCCAGGTGTTGCGCGAGCGCGAGCGGCGCCTGCGGGAGCTCGTGGTTCTCGAAGAACCGGGCGATGTCGGCGACGGTGTCGTCGTCGGTGAAGGCCCGGATCCCGCCGAGCATGCGCGTCACCAAGGGTGACGGGAATCGATCGCCGAGGTCGTCCCAGCGGTCGCGAACGAATCGCCACACGACCGCGCCGGTGCCACGTCGCGTCATGCCGGCCGCGAGCGCGAGGGGCGCGGTCTGCACCCGAACCTCGGTCGCGCACAGCGTGCAGAACCGCTCGACCAGCACCGGGTCGTCGAACATGGACAACGCCACGAGCAGCCGCACCTCTTCCTGGGGCGTCTCGGCGTGACGCCGCCGCTCGTCGAGTCGGTCGAAGAGCGCGGCGTCGCCGCTGCAGGCGGCGATCTCGGTGAGCGCCGCCGACAGATCGCCACCCAGCGACCGGTCGTGGTCGGCGAGCACCATCTCGGTCGCTGCCGCGATCACCTCGGGTTGATCGCCGATCGCCCCGGCCAGCCGAAGTCGGGCCGCCGCGAGGTCGGGGCCGAGCGCGTCGGCCAGCGCCTCGATCGGCCGGTCGACCGCCGCGATCTCGACGGCGAGGCGTCGGAGCGCGTCGACAGCGTCGGCGTCGGGCGCGAGCGCGACCCAACTCGACACGATCGACGCGAGTCGTCGCCACACCGACGCGTCGGTCTCGACCGACGCGATCGCCCGCACGGCGCGCACCGCGTCGGCCAGGGTGATGCGCCCGGCGAGCAGCAAGCTCTGAGCGCCGTCGACGATCGCGAACCGCTCGATCGGATCGAGCTGCGAAACCCGGTCAAGAAGCCCGCAGAACGGATCGAATCCGCCCGCGCCGATCACGCGGTAGAACCCGCTCGCGCCCACGTTCGCGTCCACCCACGTGGGTGTCGTTTTTAGTGAGATGTCGGTGCTCGCTTCGGCCAACGCCAGGTCGATCTCGATCGAGGTGCCGTTCACCTCCGCGGCCAGGCGCACCGGCACGATCCACTGTTGGTCGGGCGCGGCGTCGCCGCCGACGAACGTCATGCGCTGCTGGGTCAACCGCACGCCGCTCTCGGTGGGGTGCACCTCGATCAGCGGGTGGCCGCCCTGCAGGATCCAGCTGTTCAGCATGGGTGCGACCTCGACGTCGGTGGCGGTGCCGAGGTGGCGCCACAGATCCTCGGTCTCGGTGTTGCGGTACGAGAACTCGCGCAGGTACGACCGGACCCCGTCTCGAAAGCGCGTAGCTCCTGCCCACTGCTCGAACATCCGCAGGACGCTGCAGCCCTTCTGGTACGTGAGCACGTCGAACATCGCTTCGGCGTCTTCGGGGGTCGCCACCTCGAACTCGATGGCGCGGGTGGCGCCGAGCGCGTCGGTCTCGAACGCCTCGGCGGCCGCCGTGCCGAACGATGTCCACACATCCCAGTCGGGCCGGTCGTCGTCGGCACAGATCAGCTCCATGATCGAGGCGAACGCCTCGTTGAGCCAGATGCCGTTCCACCACGACATCGTCACGAGGTCGCCGAACCACATGTGGGCGATCTCGTGGGCGATGGTGATGGCGGCGCGCTCCTGTTCGGGCCGGCTCGTGCGTTCGGTGTCGATCAGCAGCAACGTCTCGCGGAACGTGACGCAGCCCAGGTTCTCCATCGCACCGAACGCGAAGTCGGGGACGGCGACGAGGTCGAGCTTCGATCCGGGATATGCAATCCCGTAGTAGTCCTCGAAGAACTCGACCGCGTGAACGCCGCACCGCTGGGCGAACGCGCTCATGTCGCCCTTGCCCGGAAGGTGGGCGACACGAACAGCGGTCGACCCGGCGATCGCCGGTTCGGTCACCTCGAACGGGCCGATGACCCACGCGACGAGGTAGGTCGACATGACCATCGTGGTCGCGAAGCGGTGGCGGATCCGCCCATCCGCGAGCGACTCGCCGGCGATCTCCGCCTCGTTCGAGAGCACGCGCTGCGCCGCGTCTGTCGTGACCGTCAGCTCGAAGGTCGCCTTGAACGCCGGCTCGTCGAAACACGGGAAGGCTCGGCGAGCGTGGGTTGCCTCGAACTGGGTGACGCCGATCCAGTGGGGCTCGCCGTCGATCTCGGTGCGGCTGCGGTAGAAGCCCAGCAGGTCGTCCGCCACTCGACCGGTGAACGCGATGTCGATCGTTGCGGGCCCCGGCCCGATGGCGGTCGCGAGGTGGAGCACAACCTGTTCGCGTTCGTCGTCGATCAGGGCGGTCGCGGGGACGACCGCGCCGCCCGAGCGCACCTCGGCCCGGCCGATGCCGAGCCCGAGCGAGTTCATCGCGATGGTCTCGGCCGCGACGGCCACGTCGACCTCGATGGTCACCATCCCGCCGAACGTTCCCGCCTCGACGTCGCATTCGAGCGCGACCCGGTAGGCGGACGGAACAACGTCGTCGGGAAGACGATCTGGGCGGCTGGACATCGTGGCTCCCTGGGCGCCGGGGACGGTCAGCATAGGAGGCCTCCGTCGAGCGGGGTGGCCGCGCCACGGTGGGTGAGGCGGTGGGAATCGACAGGGAAATCGGCGGGGAAATCACCTACTCCCCAGGGCTTCTCGCGTGGTGCGAACCATTGGTACGTTCGAGCTTCGTGTCGGCGTCGGGGCGGCACGAGCGAAGGCGGAGGATCAAGGATGCGGCGACGGAGTCTTGCGGTCGGTGCGGTTGCGGCATTGGCGGCGACGCTCACCACGGCCTGCGGCGAGGTCGACCCGATCGGCAGCGTCGACTGGGCAGTCGGCGGCGTCGAGTCGGTCACGGTCGCCGGCTGGGCCTGGGACCAGGATCGCGGCGAGGCGCCGACCACGCTGCACGTGTACGTCGACGGCGTGTACCGGCTGTCGGGCGTCACGACCGTGGCCCGGCCCGATGTCGGGGCGCTCTACCCCGGCTCCGGCGAGACTCGCGGCTACGGCCTGACCGTGTCGGTCGCGCCCGGCTCGCACGAGGTGTGCGTCTACGCCATCAACGAGGGCGAGGGCACCACGAATCCGCTGCTCGGGTGCAAGGCGGCGACCGCGACCGCGGCCGCGCCGCCGGTTGCGACCGACGGCACGATCCGCGTCGATTCCCGCGCGTACCTGGGCTTCGGTCCCGAGAAGTGGGGAACGAACGCGTCGTTCTTCCTGCACCCGAGCTACCTCAACGCCCAACTCGCCGCCCGCGGCAGTGAGGCGACCGGGTTCATGCGCTTCCCCGGCGGCATCGCGGCGCAGGACTGGCGCTGGGCATCGTGCGAGCTGTCGGCCTCGCCGGGGGCGGTCACGTACGGCACCCCGTGCTACCCGGCCGACAAGCGCAACCTCGCGACCGACCCGCTGCTCAAGACCTCCGACTTCTTCAAGTGGGCCAACACGATGGGGCCGCAGCGGCTCGTCCTCACCCTGAACGCGAATGCGACCATGCAGGAGAACGCGGCGCTCGTTGCGTTCACCAACGGCAGTCCGTCCGACGCGAGGGTCATCGGTGTCGATCAGCACGGCGTCGACTGGCACACGGTCGGGTTCTGGGCGCAGAAGCGCGTCGATGCGGGCGTCGCCGAGCCGATGGACGTGACGCTGTGGGAGTTCGGCAACGAGACCTTCGGCGGCAAGGGCGGCACGGGCTGCGTGTCCTACGGCTGGGAGACGGTCTGGACGTGCAATTCGGTCGAGTTCTACGACGGCGTCGGCTCCGGCGCGGCCCGCCACAACGGCTACGCCGAGTCGAAGTCCCTGCTCAAGTCGATCGACTCGAGCATTCAGCTGGGCATCCCGGCGAGCGACGGCGAGCTCAACCCTCGAACCCGTGGACGCAGCCGCTCATCGACCACGCCGGCGCGAGCATCGACTTCCTGGTCATGCACGTCTACTACCAGTACGCGCCGCCTGCCGACACGCCGGAAGGCAACGCCACGATCCTGGCCTTCCCGCAGACGAAGCTCAGCGCGCTCGAAACCCACCTGCGCAACGCCGAAAACGCCGCCGGCGTTTCGCGGCGCATTCCGGTGCTCATGTCGGAGTACGGCCTCACGTCGTCGGGATGGGAGGAGCGCGAAGGGCAGCGGATCAGCCAGCAGATCAACGCGCTGATGGTCAGCGACTCCATCGGCCAGATGGGCGTCAACGAACGCTTCATCGGCTCGAACCAGTTCACGATGTACTACGACTACTCGTTCGGGAACGAGTTCGGCATGATGGGGTTCAAGGACGAGAACTACTCCGACGCCTACCGGTACCCCACCTACTACGCCATGGCGCGGTGGAAGCGATTCGGCACCAGCATCAAGGACGTGTCGACCACGTTCGACCGGTCGTCGACGCTGTCGGCCTATGCCGGCCAGAAGAACGGCAAGACGACCCTGATGGTCATCAACAAGACGAACAGCCCGCAGTCGGCCACGATCAGCGTGGACGGAGCGACGATCGTGAGCGAGCGCGCCGACACGTTCGTCGGCTCGACGATTCACGACACGCTGCCGACCTTCAACGGCAAGGTCGTGCCGGCCGACGATCTGTCGGACGCGCCGGGCACCACCACCGACATCGGGGCCGCGTCCTCGTATGTCCGCAGCTTCCCGGGCGCGTCGATCACGCTGATCGAGCTCACCACGCAGCCCTGATCCACGCAGCCCTGATCCACGCAGCCCTGATCCACGGCGCCGTCCGGTACGCTCCCGGCGTTCGTCGCGAGGAGGCCGACCATGCCCGAGTGTTTCGACGTCGAGGTCACCGATGGGGTGGCGCATCTGCGCCTGAACCGGCCGGATGCGCTCAACACGATGACGCCGGACTTCTGGCGTGAACTGCCCGAGTTGCTCGACGAGATCGATCGGAACGCCTCGGCGCGGGTCGTCGTGCTCAGCTCGACGGGCCGCCACTTCTCGGCGGGCATGGACCTGGCCGTGTTCACCGGTGGGTCCGACCTGCTGACCGAGCCGGGGGTGAGCGAGGCGGGGCGACGCCGGGCGCACCTGTTCCAGACCGTGCTCAAGCTGCAGGACGTGTTCACCAAGCTCGAGGCGATCCGCCAACCCGTGCTCGCAGCGGTGCAGGGCGGCTGCATCGGCGGGGCGGTCGACCTCGTGTGCGCCGCCGACATGCGCTACGCCACGGCCGACTCGTTCTTCTGCGTGCAGGAGATCAACATCGGCATGACCGCCGATGTCGGCACGCTGCAGCGGCTGCCGAAGCTGATCCCCGAGGGCGTGGCCCGCGAGCTCGCCTACACCGGCGACCGGATGCCGGCCGAGCGGGCCAAAGACGTCGGGCTCGTCAACGAGGTCTTCGCCGACCACGACGCACTGATCGAGGGCGTGCTCGACATCGCGGCGCGGATCGCAGCGCATTCGCCGCTGGCCGTGTGGGGAACGAAGGAAGTGGTCAATTTCGCCCGGGACCACACCGTCGCCGACAGCCTGCGCTACATGGCCGCATGGCAGAGCGGCATGTTCCAGCCGGGCGACATGATGGAGGAGTTCGCTGCGAAGGCCGAGCGGCGCACCCCCTCGTTCGAGGATCTGGGCAAACGACCCTGAGGGCCCGATAGCCAATTACCCATCCGCGCAGCACCCGAGCCGCTCAGAGCGGGAGTAGGTTCACCGCGTGTGCCGCGCTGGGGCGGCACCTGCAAGCACTGGAGGGTGCCATGCGCGCACGACGTATTGTCGCGGGCGTCGCCACGGCGATCTTGGTCGTCGCGGCAGCGTGCACGCCGGGGGAGACGCAGCCCACCGTCGGCACGATTCGGGTCGACTCGCGCCCGCTCCTCGACTTCGGTCCCGAGAAGTGGGGAACCAACGCCTCGTTCTTCCTGCACCCGAGCTTTCTCAACGAGCAGCTCGCCTCGCGTGGCAGCCAGGCCACCGGCTTCATGCGGTTCCCCGGCGGGATCGCCGCGCAGGACTGGGGCTGGGCGTCGTGCGAGCTGTCGTCGACCCCGGGTGAGGTCACGTACGGCACCCCGTGCTACCCGGCCGAGCTGCGCGACCTGTCGAGCGACCCGCTGCTCAAGGTCTCCGAGTTCTTCCGCTGGGTGAAGCAGATGGGCCCGCAGCGGCTGGTCATCACGCTCAACGCGAACGCGACAATGAACGAGAACGCAGCCCTCGTTGCGTTCACCAACGGCAGTCCGTCCGACACCACGGTCATCGGCGTCGACCAGCACGGCGTCGACTGGCAGACCGTCGGGTTCTGGGCGCAGAAGCGCGTCGATGCGGGCGTGACCGAGCCGATGGACGTGACGCTGTGGGAGTTCGGCAACGAGACCATCGGCGGCAAGGGCCCGGCGGCCTGCCTCGACTACGCGTGGGAGACGGCGTGGACCTGCAACCCGGTCGAGTTCTACGACGGGCTCGGTTCGGGCGCCGAGCGTCACAACGGCTACGCCGAGACGACGGCGAAGCTCAAGTCGATCGACCCGACGGTTCGCGTCCGGGATTCCCGGTAGCAGCCTCGAGCTCAACCTGTTCAACCCGTGGATGCAGCCGCTCATCACGTATGCGGGTGACCGGATCGACTTCATGGTCGTGCACGAGTACTACTCGTACGAACCGCCGCCCAACACCGCGGAGGGCAACGCAACGATCCTCGCGTTCCCGCAGACCAAGCTGACCGCGCTCGACTCGTGGCTGCGCGGCATGGAGCTCGCGGCCGGCATGTCGCGCCGGATCCCCGTGCTCGTGTCGGAATACGGGCTGACCCCGTCGGGATGGGAGGAGCGCGAGGGGAAGCGGATCAGCCAGATGATGAACGCGCTGCTGACGGGTGACTCGGTCGGCCAGATGGCCGTGAACGAGCGGTACATCGGATCGAACCAGTTCACCATGAGCTACGACCAGTGGTTCGGCAACGAGTTCGGCATGATGGGGTTCAAGGACGAGAACTACTCCGACGCCTACCGGTACCCGACCTACTACGCCATGGCGCTGTGGAAGCGGTTCGGTCCGAGCATCAAGAACGTCACGAGCAGCTTCGACAAGGCGGCGTCGCTGTCGGTCTATGCCGGCGAGAAGAACGGCAAGACGATGCTCATGGTCTTCAACAAGACCGACAAGGCGCGGTCGGCCTCGATCAGCGTGGACGGAGCGACGATCCTGAGCGAGCACGCCGACACCTTCGCCGGTTCCGCCATCCACGACACGCTGCCGACCTTCAACGGCAAGGTCGTGCCGGCCGATGACCTCTCCGACGCTCCGGGTACCACCACCGACATCGGCGGGCAGGCGTCGTAAGTTCGGTCGTTCCCGGGCGCGTCGATCACGCTGATCGAACTCACCACGCAGCCCTGACGCCTACTCCTTGTCGAGCGGCGGTAGGAACGTCATCGAGAGGTCACCCAGGCGGACCAGCGTCGAGCTGATCCAGCCGCCCATCGCCGAGAAGTGGTCGTCGAGGATCGTTCCATCGGCGAGGGTCGCTTCGTCGAGCTCGTAGGAGCCCTCGTACGAGACCTCGATGGCGTACTCCACGTCGTCGAGTTCGTCGCCGTGCGTCGCCTCGAGCGTCGGCCCGCTCCGGTGCAGCCGCTCGCGACCGATCGGCGGGCTCTCGAGCGGAAGCACCTCGACCACCGCCTTGGGTTCCGCCGGAGTGGCGAGCCGCTGGATACGCAGCACGACGTCGATGTCGATGTGCGGGGGGTCGACGAACTCCTCGTCGATGTACCACGAGCGGTACGCGGTTTGCGACCACGTGGGCCATTCGAGGGTCACGTCGCAGCGGATGCGGCGGAACGCCCTCGCCCGGCAGCGAGTACGAGGTCTCCCAGGTGAGGTCACCCAGCAGCACGTCGGCCTGGAACCGCTCCTCGAAGGCTTGCCGTTCGAGGAGCGCCCGTTCGAGCGCGTCGCGCAACGCGCCGATGGCGTCGGTGAAGACGTGGTCCAGCATGAGGCCGCCAGGCTACCGGCAGTCGTTCAGACGCTCGCGAGTCCTTCGACGGTCGCCTCGTCGAGCAGCGCCGAGCCCGCCGTCACGCCCGGGAGATAGCCGGCGGCCCGCGGCAACAGGTGGGTCGCATAGAACCGTGCGTTCACGATCTTGGCCCGCAGGTATTCCACGTCGTCGGACCCGGCCGCGAGCTCGGCGTGCGCCGCGAGCGCGAGCCGGGCCGAGAACCAGCCGCCCGTGACGGTGCCGAGCAGCCCCAGGTACGGGGTCGCGCCGGCGATCGCCTGCTTGGGGTCGGCCAGGCCGTGCTCGAAGATCCAGGCGTTCGCGGTCTCGACCGCGGCGACTCCGTCGGCGAGCGATGCGGCAACGGCTCCGAGTTCGCCGCCGACGGCGTTGAGCTCGTCGACGGTCGCCTTGATCTTGGCGAGGTGGTCGCCCATCACGCCGCCCATGCGCACCGGCAGCTTGCGGCCGACGAGGTCCATCGCCTGGATGCCGTTGGTGCCCTCGTAGATCGGGGCGATGCGCATGTCGCGGAAGTGCTGCGCGACCCCGGACTCCTCGATGAAGCCCATGCCGCCGAACACCTGCACCGCGGTCGAGGTGATCTCGACGCCGACGTCGGTGCACCACCCCTTGGTGATCGGGGTCAGCAGCTCGGCGGTCTCGCGCCACTGCTCGGCCTCGTCGCCCTCCAGCGCCCGCGACAGGTCGATCGCTGCGGCGTTGTAGAGCGCGAGAGCCCGCATCGCCTCGATCTGGGAGCGCATCGACAGCAGCATCCGGCGCACGTCGGGATGGACGATGATCGGCGCCGGCTCGTGGCTGGCGCCGCCGATCTCGCGTCCCTGGCGGCGCTCCTGCGCGTAGTCGAGCGCCTTCTGGTAGGCGGCGTCGCTGATGGCCACGCCCTGCACGCCCACGGCGATGCGTGCGCTGTTCATCATCGTGAACATCGCCCGGAGGCCCTGGTGCTCCTCGCCCACGAGGAATCCGATCGCCCCGCCGTTGTCGCCGTAGCTGAGCACGCAGGTCGGCGACGCGTGGATGCCCATCTTGTGTTCGATCGACACGCAGGTGACGTCGTTGCGCTCGCCGAGGGAGCCGTCCTCGTTCACCATGAACTTCGGCACGAGGAAGAGCGAGATGCCACGTGTGCCGGCGGGCGCCCCGGGCAGACGGGCGAGCACGAGGTGCACGATGTTGTCGGCCATGTCGTGTTCGCCGAAGCTGATGAAGATCTTCTGGCCGAAGATCTTGTAGGTGCCGTCACCCTGCGGCTCGGCCTTGGTGCGCACAGGCCGACGTCGGAGCCGGCCTGCGGCTCGGTGAGGTTCATCGTGCCGGTCCACTCACCGGTCACCATGCGCCGAAGGTAGGTCTCCTTCTGCTCCTCGGTACCCCACGCCTGGAGGCACTCGATCGCGCCGGTGGTGAGGCCGGGGCACATCGTGAGCGCGCCGTTCGCGGCCGTCATGAACTCGAGCGCCGCGGTGAACACCGCCTCGGGGAACCCGGCTCCGCCGTACTCCTCCTCGGCGTTGAGTCCCTGCCATCCGGCCTCGACGAACTTGGCGTACGCCTCGCGGAACCCGCTCGGGGTGGTGACGACGCCGTCGGCGAGCCGAAGGCCCTCGACATCGCCGGAGCGGTTCAGCGGAGCGAACACCTCCTGCATGAAGCGGCCGTGCTCGCCGAGCACGTCGGCGACCGTCGCGGCATCGGCGGCGCCATACCGCTCCGTCGCGGCGAGTCGGTCGAGTTCGCCGATGTGGCGGAGGGTGAAGAGGGCATCTTTGACCGGTGCACGATACGCAGACATGCCCCGATGTTACCGACGGGTAACCGCTTCGAGGCAAGGCGTACCGCGACAGAGACGGCCCGGGTCGTGCGACCCGGGCCGTCTCGGTGTTCAGAGGCTGGAAGGCGTCAGGCGCCCGTCAGCGAGAACTGGTAGGTGTGCTGGCCGGCCACGCCGCCGTTCGTCATCGACTGACCCGACAGCACGCGGTCGCCTGCGCCGAGCGAGAAGATCGCTCCGCCGCGGATGTCCGGTGGCACCGTCACGAGCGGCAGGTCGATGCTCGGGAAGGCCGCGCCTCCGGCGGTCGACTGAATGATGCTGCTCAGCGCGCCGCGAGCGCCGACGCCGATGTACAGCTTGGAGCCGATGGCGTCGTCACCGAAGAAGATGCTGCCGAGGTTCGCGCCCAGGAAGCTGAACACGCCGTTCACGCCACCGATGGCGTTCAGGATCATCGACACGATCGCGCCGGTGTCGCTGGGCAAGGTGCCCCCGCCGAGCGCCGTGTTGAGCGCCGTCTTCAGCGTGTTGGCAGCGGCCTCGATGCCGCCGGGGCTGTAGAGGTCGGCCTCCATGCCCCAGCTCCACACGCCGGCGATCTGCAGCTTGTTGGTTGCGAGGTCGGCGACGTCGAGCATCGTGGTGCTCAGCGTGGTCGCAGCCTGCTCGCCACCGGCGAACGTGTGGCTGCTGCCCTCACCCGGCCCCTGGTCGAGCGCGCCGGGCCAGTGGTTGTCGCCGGTGACGATGGTGGTGGACGCCGAGTTCGCCTCGCCGATGGT
Source organism: Actinomycetota bacterium (assembly GCA_016703525.1). Lineage (GTDB taxonomy): Bacteria > Actinomycetota > Acidimicrobiia > Acidimicrobiales > Microtrichaceae > JADJBW01. Next base: position 604,821 of record JADJBW010000001.1, read on the forward strand.
GACCTTGAACGCGATGTTCACGACGTACGGCTCGTCCTTGGCGGGCGGGACGCACACGCCGAAGAGGCACGGCCCCTTGTCGTTGGACGAGTTGACCGTCACGGAGTCGGCCTTGAACGTGAAGTTCTGCGTCGGCGGCGGCGTCGGCGTCGGCGGACAAGCGGTGGCAAGCACCGCCGCCGACGCGACGACTGCCCCGAGCACGGTCGTGCGTAGAGCCTTCATGGTGTGAAACCCTCCCTGTGCTTCCGACCGTGGTCGGTGTGCCCGGCCCGTATGCCAGGCGTTTCCAGTGATTCGCACGTTAGTCCTCGATGACCCCCGTGTGACAGGGGGCACCGGCAGGTCAAATTGCTCACACGTCGGCGCCCATGAAGGCCACGGTCACCGAGATTGCGAGATCGCGGGTGCGCGCCGTCGCGATGCGTCGATCCGGCTGCACCGCCGGTCTGGGGGCGCCGACCAGATGGCCGAGACGAGTGGACAGCGCGTCGAGGTCGTCGGCCTCGAACGCGAGCCCCCACAGCCCGGCGGGCAGGTTGCCGATCACGAACTCCAGGACCGTCGGGCCGGAGCGCACGAACCACTGCTCCACGCTTCGACCCCCAGCGGTTGCGGTGCGGCGGCGGCGAACGGTCATGCCCCAGCGGTCCAGGTCGTCCTGGGTCGCCAGCGCGTCGTTCGCGGCGATCACGACGTGGTCGATCGAGGTGACGCCGTTGGGGTGACGCGGCGCGACGGCTCGTGGGGCCTCGTCCTCGGGGCGATCGTCCCGTGCACATTCGATGCCGCACAGGTGCGTCGGCGGTTCGATTCCTCCCCTCCATCGCAGGCGGGTCGTCGGGGCGCCGAGGGTGAGCGCGACCGTGCCGACCTCGATGAGGCCGGCGTCGTCGGCGAATCCGAGCGACTCCCACGCCGACGCCTGGTCGGGCAGGTCGATGCGGGTCAGCAGCGGCGCGGTCACCGTCGGGTCATCGGCGGACACGCTTCCTCCTGCTCCCTCTCTTGGGCGGGCCGGGTACCGTGGCCGCCGTGTCGGAGCACGCTGAACCGGTCGAACGCCGGATGGAATGGCTGGTGGTGGCCGCCACCCTGTACGTCGCAACCTCGCTCATCGCGAATGTGCTGTCGGTGCGGGCGGTGAAGCTCGGGCTCGCCGTCGACGCGGGCACGCTCACCTACCCCCTGACCTTCACCCTGCGCGATCTCGTCCACAAGACGGGCGGTCGCCGGATGGCGCGCGTCGTGATCGTCGTCGCTCTCGCCGCGAATCTGCTGCTCGCTGGGTCGATCTGGGTCGCCGCTCGTCTGCCCGCCGACCCCGGGGTCGGGCCGCAACGCGAGTTCGGGTCGGTGCTTGGGTCGACATGGCGCATCGTCGCGGCGTCGATCGTCGCCCAGTTGCTGGCGGAACTCGCCGACACCGAGGTGTATCACCGGTACGTGGTCCGATTCGGCACGAGACGCCAGTTCGGACGCGTGCTTGCCTCGAACGCCGTGTCGATCCCACTCGATTCCGTGCTGTTCACGGTGATCGCGTTCGCCGGCGTCTTCCCCTCGTCGACGGTCACGCAGATCATCGTCGCCAACGTCGTGGTGAAGGGACTCGCCTCGTTCCTGGCGTGGCCGATGATCTACGCAGTGCCCGAGGTGGACTCGACGCTGGCCTGATGGCCGGTGGCGTCAGCTGTTACGGCCGAGGTTCGGCTTGCGGCCGTGGTTCGCCTTCTTGCGACGGGCGTTCGTCTTCTTCTTCATGCTCCGCTTCGACATAAAAACGCCATGCTACCGGTCGGAGTGCGCGTCGGGAAAGACGTAGGCCGCGCCGCTGGCTCCGTCCAGCCACGAGACCACGTCGTCACCGACCGTCTCGAGGTCGTAGCCGCCCTCCTGCAGCACGACCATCGGACGGCCGAGGCGTGCGATCTCTCGGCCACAGGCGTGCAGGCCGGCCGGGGTGAGGCGGAAGTCGCCGAGCGGATCGGTTGCTGTGGTGTCCACCCCGAGCGACACCACGATCAGGTCGATGTTGCGGTCGTCGACTCGCTCCAGCACCTCGGCGAGCGCGGCCGCGTAGGCGGCATCGTCGGTGCCTGCAGGGAGCGGACGGTTGATGGTCGCGCCGCGCGCTTGCGATCCACCGATCTCGTCGCGGTGCCCACAGAAGTAGGGGTACGCGCGCCGCGGGTCGCCGTGCAGCGATGCGTAGGTCACGTCGTCGCGGTCCCAGAAGATCTGCTGCGAGCCGTTCCCGTGGTGGTAGTCGACGTCGATGATCGCGACCCTGCCCACGCCCGCCTCGACCGCGCGCTGGGCCGCGATCGCAGCGTTGTTGAAGTAGCAGTAGCCGCCGTACGCGGCCCGCGGCGCGTGGTGCCCCGGCGGCCGGCAGAGCCCGTATGCCAGGCGGTGGCCGTCGACGACGAGTTCGATGGTCGAGAGCGCGACGTCAACGGCCGCTCGTGCGGCGTCGAACGTCCCCTCGACGATCGGCGTGTTGGTCTCCCAGCACCACCACCCGAGTTCGCCGGCGATGTCGTGGGGGCGCCGGGGCGCGTCCATGCCGTGCAGGACCGCAGGGTGCAGCATCACGTCGGGGAACACTTCGCGCCGCGGCTCCGCCTCGCGTTGGAAGCGGCTCCAGCCGTTCGCCAGGAACTCGCGCAGGTCGGGGTCGTGCACCGCGTCGATCGCTCGGTCCACCTCGGCGTCGTCACGTTCCGCCGTCGGTCGTTGCTCGAAGCCCGGCGCCGATCGCACCGCCGCCTCGATTCGGTCGCCGCGTTCCACGCATTCGTACATGGCGATCGGGGCACCCCAGGCGACCTCGATCGTCGGGTCGTGGAGGCGGTGCGCGTCGGTCGCGACGAACGGCACGGCCTCGGTCACGGTCGGCTGACTACCCTCTGGCCACATGGCGAAGCCTCCTTCTCCCCTCAAGCTTCGCGCCGACCGGATCCAGCGCGATCAGCCGGTGCTCGGGTTCATCTACGGGGTCGTGAAGAAGTACGGCGACGACAAGGGGGCGAACCTGTCGGCGCTGATCACGTACTACGGGTTCTTCTCGATGTTCCCGTTGCTGCTCGTGGCGTTCACGATCCTCGGCTTCGTCCTCGACGGGAAGCCCGAGCTACGCGCCGACATCTCGCAGACGCTCGCCGAGCGATTCCCCCTCGGGATCGACCCGAAGTCGATCGGCGGGAGCGGGCTGGCCCTGGCAGTCGGCGTGGTCCTGGCGCTGTGGTCGGGGCTGGGCGCCACCCAGGTCACCCAGGACGCGCTCAACACGGTGTGGAACGTGCCGCGACGCACCCTGCCGAACTTCATCGTGAAGCGGCTGCGCGGCCTCATGATGCTGGGCGTGCTGGGCGGCGGCATCGTTGCCGGCACCGCGGTCAGCTCCGTCGTCTCGGCGCTCGGCCCAGCGGCTCGAATCGGCGGATATGTCGGCGCCGGCATGGTGAACGCGATCGTGATCGCGCTGCTGTTCAAGCTCATGGTCGAGCAGCCGCTCACGTGGCGCGACGTGGCGCCCGGGGCGCTCTTCGGGGGCGTCGGCTGGACCCTGTTGGCCTCGGTCGGCACCTGGTACACGCGCCGGCTGGTCGACAACGCCGACAAGACCTACGGCACGTTCGCGGTGGTGATCGGGCTGCTGTCGTTCATCTACCTGCAGGCGCAGGTGTTGGTGTACGCCGCCGAGGTATCCGTCGTCGCGTCGCGCCGTCTGTGGCCCCGGGCACTGGTCGTGGACGATCCCACCGACGCCGACATCGAGGTTGCCCGGGCAATCGCACGCCGCGCCGTCGACGCCGGGGTCGACCACATCATCGACCTGTCCGCGTCGGCATCGGTCAACTCCGCGGGTGCGCCGCCGCCCACTCGATGAGCTGATCCGCCGCCCACGTGTTGACGATCGAGGTGGGCGCGAGGCCGTGCCGCGCCGCCTTGTCGGTGCCCGACACCTGCCATTCGAGCTGGCCCGGCGCGTGCGCGTCGGTGTCGATCGCGAACTTGCATCCCCACTCGATCGCCAGGTCCAACAGGTCGTCGGGCGGGTCCTGCCGCTCGGGCCGGCAGTTGATCTCGACCGCGGTGTCGAAGCGGGCGCACGCAGCGAACACGACCTCGGCATCGAAGGTGGACGGCGCCCGTGGCGTGCCGAGGATCTGCCGGCCGGTGCAGTGCCCGAGGATGTCGACGTGCGGACTGGCGACGGCCATCACCATCCGCTTGGTCATCTCGGCCGTGGGCATGGCCAGCTTGGAGTGCACCGACGCGACCACCACGTCGAGCTGAGCGAGCATCGACTCCGGTAGATCGAGGCTGCCGTCCTCGAGGATGTCGACTTCCATGCCCGTCAGGATGCGGAACGGCGCGAATTCCATGTTGAGCACGGCGATTCCGGCGAGCTGCTCGGCGAGTCGTTCGGGCGTGAGCCCGTGCGCGATCGTGAGTCTCGGGCTGTGGTCGGTGATCACCAGGTACTCGTGGCCGAGGGCCATGGCGGTGCGGGCCATGGTCGCGATGTCGGCGCCGCCGTCGGACCACGTGGTGTGGCTGTGGCAATCCCCGCGCAGGAGCGAGCGAAGCTCGCCACCCATGCCGACGTCGAGGCGGGTGGTGCGCTCGAGCTGGGCCAGGTACTCGCCCGGACCGTCGAGCGCGGCATCGGCGATGACCGACGCGGTCGACGGGCCGATGCCGTCCAGGTCGGTCAGCGTGCCGTCGCGGGCGCGGCGGGCGATCTCGTCGAGGCCGGTCTCGGCCACGATGTCGATCGCCCGCCGGAAGGCTCGGACCTTCTGCCGTGGCGCCAGCGATCGGTCGAGCAGGTACACGACCCGATCGAGCGCTTCGCCGACCGGATCGTGGCCGCTCCCGCCGGTGGGCACCCGTCAGCCGCCGGTCGAACCGGTCGAGCCCGTCGATCCGGTCGAACCCGTGGCATCGGTGTCGATCACCAAGGTGGTCGAGGTGGTGGACGACGAACCGCTCTTCGTCTTCACGCCGGTCGATTCGACGAGCTGGGTCAGCTGGACCTCGTCGAGCTCGCCCGAGCCGCGCGCCGTCACCTTGCCGCTCTTGTCGACCGCGACGATGTACGGGTACGAGACCAGACCGAAGAACTGGGCGGCCTTGCTGTCTGCGTTGTCGGCGACGACCGGGTCGTCCCAGGACTCCGTCATCAGCCACGACTTCGGCGGGTAGTTGCCCCGCGGCTTGTCGACGCCGGTGGAGACGGCGGTCATCTTGATGTCCTTGGGGATCACGCCCGAATTGCGCCACTGCACGAGCAACGGCACTTCCTTCTGGCAGTGGGGGCACCAGTGGGCGACGAACACCAGGAGCTGCGGATCGCCCGGCTCGATGGTGACGGGATTGCCGTCGAAGTCCTTGCCTTCGATCGTCGGGATCGTTTGGCCCACGGCGTCGTCGTCGGCCGGGATGGCGTTCGACTGGTCCTGGGGCATTTGCGGCAGTTGCTCGCCGGTGACCGTCACGTCCTGGGTGGCCTCACCGCTGTTCGCGTTGTCCGAGCTGGAGTTGTCGTTCATGGCTGCCGCGACGATGCCGCCGACGATGACCAGCGCGACGACGACGAGGCCGATCCACAGGCCGATCGGCTTGGCGCTCGACTCGGCATCGGCGCTCGGTACTGCGTAGCCGTACGACGGCTGCTTCCGCTTGGGACGGTTCGACATCGGTCCTGCCTTGGTGTGATCGGTCGACTCGGCGCTCAGGCCGCGGTCGGTTGGGGGTCGGTGGAGATGTGTGGGGCGGAATCCACCCGCCGGCGGTGGAGGTCGTGCAACCCGACGCCGAGGATGAACACGAAGCAACACAGTGCGAGCACCGGAATCGTGATCGGCTCGGGCACGCCGGGCGTGTCGAGCCAGTTGACGGTGCACGGGTTGGTCGGATCGCACGAGCCGCCCTCGGCCAGCACGCCGTTCTCGATGGCGATGTGGTACACGCTCACGAGCGAGCCGATCCCGGCGAGCGTCATGGCGGGCGCCCAGCCGCTGTCGTCGCGGCGCCGGGCGGCGAAGAACATCACGATCACGATCGGGTAGGCGAAGATCCGCTGGAACCAGCAGAGCCGACACGGGTTGAAGTGCGCGACCTCGGAGAAATACAGGCTTCCGGCCGTCATCCCGGTCGCGCAGGCGAACACGAGCCAGCGCGAGCCGCCGCCGACGGCCCGGGTGACGAACGCTCGGCCAGCGGCGCTGAAGCTGCTCGCGATCAACGCGATCCCTCCCACGCCGGCGACCAGCGCCGCCATCACGATGATCCAGATCACCGATTTCGTCATGGTGTGCAGTCGGTCCTTCGGCTCATCGTTCGTACAGGTCGATCCGGCGGCGCGCCACGTTGGGTGGGGTGCCCGCCCCGGAGGGCTGTCGTTGTCGAGCCACTAGGTTATTCGCACCATGGAACGTTTTGGGTTCGTCGGGCTACCGAATGCCGGGAAGTCGTCGCTGTACAACGCACTCGCCGGGGGCGGGGCGCTCGCGGCGCCGTACGCGTTCGCCACCGTCGACCCCAATGTTGGCGTCGCCAAGGTGCCCGATCGGCGGGTCGACCTGCTCGGCGAGATGGCCAAGACCCGCACGCTCGTGCACGCCGCGGTGCAGTTCGTCGACATCGCCGGACTCGTCAAGGGCGCAGCGCAGGGCGAGGGGCTGGGCAACCGCTTCCTTGCCCACATCCGCGAAGTCGACGCCGTCGTGTTCGTGCTGCGGGCGTTCTCCGACCCCGACGTGCCCGGCTCTGACGACCCGCTCGACCAGCTGTCGACGCTCGAAGTCGAGCTCGTGTACGCCGACCTCGAGGCGCTGGAGAAGCAGGTCGAGAAGCGCCGCAAGGCGGCCCGGGCCGACAAGTCGCTGCAGGCCGAGGTCGACGCCATCGATGCCGCAATTGGCGAACTCCAGGCCGGCACTGCGCTGTATCGCAGCACGTTGAGCGACGAGCACCGTGCCGCGCTCCGCCCGTTCTTCCTGCTCACCAACAAGCCCGCGATGGCGGTCGTCAACGTCGACGAGGATTCGCTCGACGCCCTCGACGCCGCCGCGGCACCCGTCGCCGCGGCGCTCGGGCCCGACTCCGACGTGGTCGCTGCGTGCGTGCAGCTCGAGGCCGAAGCCGTGCTGCTGCCCGAGGATGAACGTGCCGAAATGCTCGACGCCCTGGGGCTTGGCGAGGGTGCGCTGCCCCGCTTCGTGCGCAGCGCCTTCCACATGCTCGGGCTGCGCACCTACTTCACGACCGGCGAGAAGGAGACCCGGGCGTGGACGTTCCGCGCCGGAGCGAAGGCCCCGCAGGCGGCAGGGGTGATCCACACCGACTTCGAGCGCGGGTTCATCCGGGCCGAGTGCATCCAGTGGGACGAACTCCTCGAACTGGGTTCATGGGCCAAGGCCCGCGAGGTCGGCAAGCTTCGGGTCGAGGGGAAGGACTACGAGGTCTGCGATGGTGACGTCATGGAGTTCCGCTTCAACGTCTGAGCCGTCGCCGGTGCTCGTGCACCGCGACCGGGTGGTGTGCGAGTGCGAGGTCGCCCGGGAACGGTCGGCCCGGCGGCGGGGGTTGCTCGGCCGCGACGGCCTCGACGGGGCGCTGGCGTTGCCCGGCGTGCGGTCGGTCCACACGTTCGGCATGCGGTTCGCGATCGACGCGGCGTTCGTGGCGCGAAACGGCGAGGTGCTGCGCATCGTGACGCTGCCCCCGGACCGCGTGAGCCGGGTGGTGTGGCGGGCAGCGAGCACCATCGAGGCGGCCGCCGGCGCGTTCGCCGCATGGGGCGTTGGCGCGGGCGATCGGATCGAGGTCCGATGACCGCCGCGCTCACGGTCGTGCCGACGCCCATCGGCAATCTCGGCGACATCACCGAGCGTTCCCGGAGGGCCCTCGCCGACGCGTCCGTCATCGCCTGCGAGGACACCCGCGTGACCCGGCGGCTGCTGCACCACCTCGGCATCGTCGCCCCCCGGCTCGTGGTGGTGAACGACCACACCGAACGCGACGCGATCGCCGCGGTGTGCGCCGCGATCGACGCCGGCGAGCGGGTGGTGCTCGTCTCCGACGCGGGCACGCCGGCCGTGTCCGACCCCGGCTGGCGCGTCGCTCGCGCGGTCATCGACGTCGGCGGCGAGATCGACGTGCTGCCCGGCGCCTCCGCGGCCATCGTCGCGCTCGTCGTGAGCGGGCTTCCGACCGACCGGTTCGTCTTCGAGGGGTTCGTGCCCCGCAAGGGGCGCGCCCGGGCCGAGCGCCTCGACGAGATCGCCGCCGAGCCTCGTACCACCGTGCTGTACGAGGCTCCGCATCGCGTCGCCCGAACCCTCGCCGACCTCGCGGTTCGGTGCGGGCCCGATCGGGCGGCGGCGGTGTGCCGCGAGCTCACCAAGCTGCATCAGGAGGTTCGGCGCGCCCCGCTCGCGGAGCTCGTCGAGTGGGCGGAGGGTGGCGTCCGCGGCGAGGTGGTCGTGGTGCTCGCCGGCGCGCCGCCGGCCGCCCCGCCGGATGCCGACGATGTCGACGCGGCGCTCCGGCGTGCGCTCGCCGAGGGACTCTCCCGGCGGGACGCAGCACGCCGGGTTGCCGCCGAACTCGGGGTGCGCCGCAGCGACCTCTACGAACGAACCGTCGAAATCTGGCCATCCGGCGGGTAGCGTTTGCGCATGAGTCGCTTTCAACGTTCGTGGATGCTCACCAAGGCGTCGTGGGGAGTGCTGCGGGCCGACCGCGAACTCCTCGTGCTCCCGATCGTGTCGGCGATCACCTCGGCCGTGGTCGCCGCCACGTTCCTGGTGCCCGCCTGGTTCACCATCGATGAAACGTCGACCGTCGATGCGTTCGGGAACACGACCACGCAGATGAACCCGACGGCGCTCACCTACGTGCTGGGTGCGCTGTTCTACTTCGTCTCGGCGTTCCTGGTGATCTTCTTCAACGCCGCGCTGGTCGCCGGCGCCAACCAGCGCTTCGACGGCGAGGACCCGACCCTCGGGAGCGCACTCGGTGCGGCGGCATCGCGGATCGGGCTCATCGTCCAGTGGTCGCTGGTATCCGCCACCGTCTCGATGGTGATCCGCCAGATCCAAGAGCGTGGCGGGCTGCTCGGACGCCTCGTCGGCGGCGTGATCGGCTTCGCCTGGTCGGTCGTCACCTTCCTGGTGCTGCCGATGATCGTGGTCGAGGGAGTCGGCGTCGGTGAGGCGCTGCGTCGTTCGAAGGACGCGGTGCGCAGCACGTGGGGCGAGAACGTGATCGGCCAAGGCGGAATCGGCCTGGTCGGTGTGGTGGCGGCGATCCCCGCGCTCCTGCTGGGGGTGTCCGGGGCGCTGTTGTTCCAGACGTCGGCCGTGCTCGGCGTCGCCATGATCGGTGTCGCCGTCGTCGGCATGCTCGCCGTGACGATCGTGATGGCCGCCCTGAGCGGCGTCTACCAGACGGCGCTCTACCGATACGCGGTGGCGCTGCCCGTGCCGTCCTACGACTCGGCGACCCTGGCGGCCGCCTTCGCACCGAAGCGATGATGCGGCGCCGTGGCGCTGCCCGGTTCGCCGGGGCCGCGCTGCTCGCGGCGTTCGCCGCGGGCTGTGTCGACGACCCGGGCGCGATCGTCGCGATCCCCGCGGCGTCGACGGTGCCGGCGGACCTGCCCGGCGCGGTGACCGCGCCGGACGCGCCGCCGGTCACCGACCCCGCTGTCGGCGATCCGGCCCCTGTCGCCGACGACGAGGCGCTTCCCGACGGCTGGACACGCATCGGCACCGACGCCGCATCGGTCGCCCTGCCCGAGGGTTGGATGGATGCCAAGGCGATGCTGCGCGATCCCAAGGTGCGCGAGGAGGTCATCGCAGAGGTCGGACGGCAATTCGACGACCTGTCCGCCCAGCTCTCGGAGTCGACGCTTGACCAGCTCGAGGTCGTGGCGATCGACCTGCGCAGCAGCGACGTTTCGTTCGCGACGAACCTCAGCATCGTCGTGGTCGAATCACCGATCGCGGACGTGGCATCGGTGGAGTCGGCGCTTCAGGCGCAGTACGACCTCATGGACGCCACGCTGCAATCGAGCGATATCCGCGATGTCGTCGGCTTCCGATCGCTGGTCACGAGCTACGACCTCCCGATGCAGGGTTCCACGATGGCCGGGCATCAACTCGTGCAGGTCCGGTCGGATCATCTGGTCACGGTTACCTTCACGGCCCTCCCCGCCGACGACGATGCGGCGCTGTGGGAGCAGATCATGGGGACACTCCGGGTCGGCTGACCCGGCGGACCGCGGCGGACCGGGCCGTCGGCGGCCGTCAGCTCGGTGGAGCGGTGAGGATGCCGACCAGTTCGTCGCGTGTCCGATCGAGTCGGGCCGTGGCGCGCCCGCGGGCGGCGTCGACCGACTCGTCAGGGGCGACGGGCTCGACCGCCTCGCAGTAGCACTTCAGCTTCGGCTCGGTCCCCGACGGCCGGATCACCACTCGGCCTCCGCCGACCAGGAACAGGCGGATCACGTCGTGGGCGGGCTGGTCGACGCGCTCGACGGCCGCGCCGCCGAGCGCCGTCGGCGGGTCGGCGACCACGCTCGCAGCGGTGGCGCTCAGGCGCTCCGCCCAGTCTGACCCCTCGATTCGCAGCGAGAAGTTCCGCTGCTCGTGCGCTCCGAAGTCGCGGGCGAGTCGGTCGAGCACGTCCCAGGCCGTGCGACCCCGGTGCGCCCAGAGCGCGAGCAGCGCGACGAACGCGACGGCAGCGGAGATGCCGTCCTTGTCGAAGGTGTCGGGCCCGACGGCGTACCCGAGCGCCTCCTCGTATGCCACGAGTTGGCGCCACTCGGGATGCTCGAAGGCCGGGCGGCACAGCCACTTGAATCCGGTGAGCGTCTCGGCGAACCGGGCGCCCGCCGCGGCGGCGACGCGTGCGGTGAGCTGTGACGACACGACGGTCGACGCGAGGAGCGCCGTGGAGGGGTCGTGACCGGCCTCGATGTCGGCTTCGAGTAGCCCGGCGGCGAACAGGGCGCCAACCTCGTCGCCGCGAAGCATGCGCCACGCTCCGTCGCGGCCCGGCAGGCCGACGGCGAGGCGATCGGCGTCGGGGTCGTTGGCGAGCGCAACATCGGCGCCCTCCCTGCGGGCCAGATCGAGGAGCAGATCGGTGGCGCCGGGCTCCTCGGGATTGGGAAACGCCACGGTCGGGAAGTCGGGGTCGGGCGCCGCCTGAGCCGCGACGGCGGTGACGCCGGCACACCCGGCCGCGCGCAGCGCACGGTGCAACAGCTCGTGGCCGACGCCGTGCATCGAGGTGGTGACGACACGCATCGCTCCGATCGCTGCGTCGTCGGGCGCGAACGGCGGGCGGGCGCAGCGACGGACGTACTCGTCGAGCAGCGCCGGGTCGAAGCGAACGACTCGGCTCGGGTCCCCGGCCCCCGGCGGGTTGCCGTGCTCGGCGGCGCGATCGATGGCGGCAGCGATCTCTGCGTCGATGGGCGGCACGATCTGCGCGCCGTCGCCCCAGTACACCTTGATGCCGTTGTCCGCTGGTGGGTTGTGGCTTGCCGTCACCACCACGCCGGCCACCCCGCCGAGTCGGCGGATCGCCCACGCGACGACGGGCGTGGGGGTCGGCTGGTCCACCAGCGTGGCCGCAATGCCCGCCCCGGTGAGGACGTCCACGATGTCGCGGGCGAACGTCGCCGAGCCGTGACGCGCGTCGTGTCCCACGATCACCGCGCCGGGCGCGCCGGACGCGGCGTCGCCGTGGTGGCGGCGGATCACCTCGGCCAACCCGGCGGCGGTCTGCCGGGCGACCAGGCGGTTCAGCCCGTTGGGGCCCGGTCCGATCGGCCCGCGCAGCCCCGCGGTGCCGAACGCGATCCGGCCGCGGAACAGCGCCGTGAGCTCAGCCGGATCTCCTCGCTCGATCGCGGCGTCGGTGCGGTCGCGGGTCTCGGGGTCCGGGTCGGCGTCGCGCCACCGACGAGCGGCATCGACGAGCCCCTCCAGCTCCTCCGGCGCGGTGGCATCGTCGGTCATCCGCGGAACCCGCGCAACGGGAGGTCGGGACGCTGCAGCCAGTTGTCCGCCGGGTAGCTCGCCCGCGGATCGATCGCGTGCAGCGTGTAGGCGTGCCGCGGCAGGTCGCTGCGGTTCGGTCCGGATCGATGCGGCAGGAGGCCGTCGAGCACCACGAGCGTGCCGCGCGGCGCCTCCAGCGGCACGAGCCCGTCGCTGGGATACGGGTCAGGGTCGAGCACGTCGAAGGCCGTCCCGCCGTCCGCCGAGCGGCGGAACCGCTTGCGGGGTGGATGGCGATGACCACCCGGCTCGGCCCACAGGCAGCCGTTGTCGACGGTCGCGTCGTCGATCGCGAACCAGAAGCCGACGCATGTCGCCGGGTCGGTGAACAGGAAGGTGTGGTCGTCGTGGCAGTTGACCTCGCCGCCGATCCTGGCCGACTTGAAGATGTACATCGACTGCACGAGCACGTGGCCACCCACCCCGAGCGCCTCGGCGACCGACGCGAGGTCCTCGGTCCGGGAGAACCGGCCGAAGGTCGGGTCGAGGTCGTGCTGCGCGTGTCCGATCTTGTTGATCGAGTCGGTGATCGGTGCGCGGAGGTGACCCTGCGCGTCGAAGGCCTCCGGCTCGAAGAAGTAGCGGACCTGATCGCCCGAGCCCAGGAAGTACGCATCGGATGTACGGGTCTGCTCGTCGGTCGAGAACACCGAACGGCACGTGTCGTCGGGCTCGAACGCCCCCACGAGATCCATCGCGTGCTCGCGCAGCTCCACGCACGCGGCCGGGTCGACGAACGCGTCGAGCACGACGAAACCGTCACGTTCGAACCGGGAGCGAAGGCCGGTGCTCACGATGCCTCCTGTCGGCGACAGACGACCACGGGAATCTCCCGGTCGGCCCGAGCTTGGTACATCGCGAACCCCGGATACATATCGACGAGGCGGGGCCACAGGCGAGCCCGGGTGTCGGCGTCGGCGACGGTCGCGACCGCATCGAAGTCGTCGCCGAAGTCCTCGATGTGCACTGCCGGGTTGGCGACGATGTTGAAGTACCAGTCGGGGTGGCGCGGCATGCCGCCCTGCGACGCGACGATCACGACGTCGTCGCCGTCGCGGAGGCGGAGCAGCGGAACCGTGCGCGGCAGCCCGCTTCGTCGGCCGGTGGTGGTCACGAGGCACACGGGAACGCCTCGCAGGAACGTCCGTCCGACTCGCCATTTGCCGCCGAGGCGGCCCTTCGTCCGGCGGTAGAGCGCCACGTTCCAAGCCGAGCCGCGGCGCATGAACCGTCGCGCCCGGTTCGACTCGCCCGCCGACAGGGGAGTGGTCCGACCCCGCAGGGTCTTCCCGCCAGCATCCACCTTGCCCATCTCGTACTCCTTCGGGGTGCCGGCGTCGCGGTCCGCCGGGTCAGGCGGGTCCGCCGCCGAGGTCGTCGCGTGTGATCCGCTCGTGCACCATGCGTCGCGGCGCCGGCGCCTCGTCGGTGATCGTGACGGCCTCGGCGAGCGCTTCGAGCGCTGCGGGAAGACGCGTGGGGTCGTCGAGGTGGAGGTCGATCACCGGGTCGCCGGCGGCCACCCGGTCGCCGGCGACGGCGCGCAGCACCGCTCCCGCGATCGGCGACACGGGGTCTTCCTTGCGCGCCCGGCCGGCGCCCAGGCGCCACGCGGCCTCGCCGACCTTGCGGGCATCGATGCGGGCGACATGTCCCGGCGCGGCGGCCCGCACGGTGTGGATCTCGGTCGAGCGCGGCAGCGCAGCGTCCGGGTCGCCGCCCTGCGCCGCGATCATCCGCCGCCAGTGGTCCATCGCCGAGCCGTCCGCGAGGCGTTCCGCCGGGTCGATGTCGACGCCGGCGAGTGCCACCATCTCCCGCGCCAGAGCGAGGGTTACCTCGACCACGTCGGGCGGGCCTCCGCCGGCCAGGATCTCGATCGACTCCGCGACCTCGAGCGCATTGCCGACCGCTCGGCCGAGCGGCTGGTCCATGTCGGTCAGCACCGCGACCGTCGACACGCCGTGCGCCTCGCCGAGGCCCACCATGGTGCGGGCCAGTTCCCGCGCCCGGTCGATTCCGGGCAGGAACGCGCCCGATCCGATCTTCACGTCGAGCACCAGCCCGTCGGCGCCCTCGGCGATCTTCTTGCTCATGATCGAGCTCGCGATCAGCGGGATCGCCTCGACGGTGCCCGTCACGTCTCGCAGGGCGTACATCCGGCGATCCGCCGGCGCGAGGCGAGGGCCCGCCGCCGCGATGGTCGTGCCGACGTCGCGCAGCTGCGCGATGAACGCGTCGTTGGACATGTCACCGTGCCAGCCGGTGATCGACTCGAGCTTGTCGAGCGTGCCGCCGGTGTGGCCGAGCCCGCGGCCCGACAGTTGTGGAACGGCTACTCCGCACGCGGCGACGAGTGGGCACAGCGGGAGCGACACCTTGTCGCCGACGCCGCCGGTGGAGTGCTTGTCCACCGTCGGTCGGCCAACCGCGGAGAGGTCGAGCCGATCGCCCGATTCGATCATCGCCGCGGTCCACGTGGCGAGCTCGCGGGCGTCCAGCCCGCGCCACACGATCGCCATGAGCAGCGACGCCGCCTGCTCATCCGCGATGGTGCGAGCGGTGAACTGCTCGATGAACCAGCGAATCTGCTCGTCGGACAGCGCTGCGCCGTCGCGCTTGGTGCGGATCACGTCGAGGATGGTCACGATGGCCATGGCCGATCAGCCGCCCGACCCGTGCCGGTGCGCGATGTCGTCGGGGCCGAACGCCCAGGGCAGCAGGTCGCCCAGGGCGATGACCCCGTCCGGTCCGTCGATCTGCAAGGCCGAACCTCCGAACTCGAAAAGCACCTGTCGGCAGCGACCGCACGGTGCGAGCGGCGAGCCGTCCCCGGCGACGACCGCCAGGGCCACGAGGCGCCCTCCTCCCGAGCCGGCGAGCGCCGACGCGATGGAGCACTCGGCGCACAAGGTCAGCCCGAAGGACGCGTTCTCGACGTTGCATCCCTCCACGATTCGGCCGTCGTCGCACAGTGCTGCGGCCCCGACGAGCACGTTCGAGTACGGCGCGTACGACCGCTGTGTCATGGCCCGCGCCCTCGCCCGCAGGTCATCCCAGTCGATCGAGGCCATCAGTGTGCGCCCCCTCGGCGGTAGATCTGGCCGGCGGCAGCGGGCGGGCGGAGCTTCTGCGACGCCGTGGCGAGGACCACGAGCGTGACCACGTACGGGGTTGCCTGGATGAACTGCTTGGGCAACTCGTCGACCTGGGCATACACGATGGCCGACACCGCGGACCCGACGGCGGCGGCGATCGCCTGTCGCCAGCGAGCGGCCGCTCCCTGACGGATCGCGATCACGGCCAACAGCATCGCCACCAGCAGCAGCAGGGGACCGACGAGGTCGCCCTGGCGGAGCGGGAGCGCCTGGCTGAAGCCGAACAGCCCGGCGCCCGCGGCGAGGCCGCCCGGTCGCCAGTTGCCGAAGATCATGGTGGCGAGGCCGATGAAGCCGCGACCGCCCGTCTGCGCTTCCTTGTACTGAGAATTCTGGACCGTCGCGAGGAACGCCCCACCGAGACCGGCGCAGGCGCCCGAGATGAGCACGCCGTAGTACTGCATGCGCACCACGGACACCCCGAGCGACTCGGCGGCGTACGGGTTCTCGCCGATGGAGCGCAACCGGAGGCCGAATCGGGTCCGCCAGAGCACGAACCACGACCCGACGAGCACCACGACGGCCAGGAGGGCGACCCAGCTCACCTCGGTGGTCAGGCCTCGCACGACCCCGGCGACGTCGCTCACGAGGAACCAGTGCCTGTGCTCGATCGACTCCAATCCCGACGACACCAGCGGCACCGTGAACGTGCCGGTGCGGTTGGCGGTGGGGATGGTGGGCGTCTCGGTCGGTCGGTCGTAGACCGTCGCCGTGAGGAAGCGGGTGACCCCCGGCGCCATGATGTTGATCGCGACGCCGCTGATGATGTGGTCGACCTTGAACGTGATGGTCGCGACGGCATGGATCAGCGCCCCGAGCATGCCGCCGACGATGCCGAACGCGATGCCGGCCCAACCGCCCCATTCGAGCGCCGCGTACGCGCCGAACCACGTGCCGAGCACGAGCATGCCTTCGAGCGCGATGTTGACCACGCCGGAGCGCTCGGCGTAGATGCCCCCGAGCCCCGCCATCGCGATCGGGACCGCTAGGCGCAGCGATGCGCCCACGGTGCCCGCCGAGGTCAGGTCGTCGGCGCCCGACCAGACCCGGGTGATCGAGATCAGCAGCAGCAGCGAGCAGCCGGTCGCCACGGTGCGCTGGGCGGTGCTGAGCGAGCCGAGCCGTTCGGACACGTTCATCCCGCCACCTCCAGGTCGAGGCGCTCGGCCTTGGCGGCGGTCTCGGCGGTGATGCGGCGCTGCGCGAACTGTTCGGCGACCTGGTAGGTGATCACGACGGCGAGCACGATCACGCCCTGCAGGATCGTGACGATCTCCCTCGGGATGCCGTCGAGGTCGAGGAATCGGCCGGCGGCATCGAGGAACCCCCACACGAGCGCACCGATCGCGATTCCGATCGGATGCTTGCGGCCGAGCAGTGCGACGGCGATGCCGTCGAACCCGAGCCCCACGCTGAACGTGTCGGTGTAGGCGTGCTTGTCTCCGAGGAGCTCGGGGAGCCCGACGAGCCCGGCCGCCGCTCCCGAGATGAGCATCGCCCGAAAGACCATCTTGGTGGGGTCGACGCCGGAGGTGCGGGCCGCGAACGGGTTCGCTCCCGAGGCCCGGAGCTGGAACCCGAACCGGGACTTCCACACGAGCAGGTAGTAGGCGACCCCGACGAGCACGGCGACGATCGCGAACGAGTTGACCCGATGCGAGCCGTTGGACACCAGGTCGGGCATCCACGCCGACTCGGGCAGGTACTTCGTGCGGGTGTTCAGCTCGCCGGCGGCCGAACCCTTGAACACGCCGGTGTACAGCCAGGCAACCAGGCTGATCGCGATGAAGTTCAACATGATCGTCGAGACGACCTCGTTGATCCCCCGCTTCACCTTCAGCACAGCTGGGACCGTCGCCCACAGCGCGCCGCCGATGAGCCCGGCGAGCAGGCAGAACACCACGTGGAGGGGGCCGGGCAGCGTGACCGCGGCGCCGAGGACGGCGGCCGTGAGCGCACCGACCTTGTACTGGCCCTCCACGCCGATGTTGAACAGGTTCATCTTGAAGCCGACCGCGACCGCGATACCCGACAGGTACAGCGGGATCGCTCGGTTCGCAGCGTCCATCAGGGTGTTCGTCTCGCCGAGGCGGTTGCCGAGCGTGTTGAGCACGACCGCTGGGTCGTGTCCCGTCAGCACCAACAGCACCGCGGAGACCCCGCCGGCGATGGCGACGGCGATCAGCGGCGCGGCGATCGCAGCGGCGACGCGGCGCGGGTCGGGAACGCGGATGTTCGCCATCAGGCGACCTCCTCCTGCGATTGCACCTCGCCGGCCATGTACATGCCGAGCTGCGTCGGCGTCGCGGTCGCCGGGTCGAGCCGCGCCGTCACCGCCCCGCGGAACATCACGAGCAGCGAATCGGAGAGGCCGATGAGCTCGTCGAGATCGGCCGAGATCAACAGGACGGCGAGCCCCGCGGCACGGGCGGCGCGGAGCTCGTCCCAGATCGCCGCCTGCGCGCCCACGTCCACCCCGCGGGTCGGGTGCGCTGCGATCAGCAGCGATGGGTTCGCCGTCATTTCGCGGGCGACGATGAGCTTCTGCTGGTTGCCGCCCGACAGCGCGAACGCGGGCACCGCGTTGGACGGGGTCTTGACCCCGAACCGGGCGATCGCGGCGTCGGCCACGGTCTTGGCCTTGCCGGCTGCGATCCACGGGCCTCGCACGTATCGCTCGGCGTCGTCGTAGCCGAGGATCATGTTCTCCCACAGCGGGGATGTGAGCAGGAGCCCCTCGCGTTGGCGATCGAAGGGGATGTAGCCGATTCCGGCGTGGCGGCGCTTGCGCACCGAGAGCGACGTGATGTCGTCGCCGGCGAGGTGGATCGACCCGGCGTCGATGCGTTGGAGCCCGAGGATGGCCTCGACCAGTTCGAGTTGACCGTTGCCCTCGACCCCGGCGATGCCGACGATCTCGCCGCGGCGCACCTCGAAGGACACGTCGTCGAGGAGCGGCCGGCCTCCGCTGCCGGCGGTGCCGCCGGTGCCGCCAGCGGCGCCGTGTCGTGCCGCGGCGGCGTGTCGTGCAGTGACGCCCGAGACCGAGAGCTCCACGACATCGGTCACCGTCGACGTCGTCGTCTCCGGTGTGGGGAGTTCCGACCCGACCATCAGCTCGCCGAGGCGCCGCGCGTCGACCTCGTCGGGGGTGACGGTGGCGACCGTGGTGCCGGAACGGATCACCGTGATGTCGTCGCTGACCTCGAGCACCTCGTCGAGCTTGTGATCGATGAAGATCACCGTGACGCCCTCGTCGACGAGGCGCCGGACGTTCTCGAACAGTTCGGTGACCTCTTGCGGTACCAGCACGGCGGTCGGTTCGTCGAGGATGAGGATGCGTGCGCCGCGGTAGAGCACCTTGAGGATCTCGACGCGCTGTCGTTCGCCCACGCCGAGGTGCTCGGTGAGCTGATCGACCTCGATCTCGATGCCGTAGGTGTCCTTCAGCTCGTCGATCCGCCGTTTCGCGGCTGCGAAGTCGATCCGTCCGCCGTGCGTCGGTTCGGCGCCCAGCACGATGTTCTCGAGCACCGTCAGGTTGTCGGCGAGCATGAAGTGCTGGTGGACCATGCCGATCCCCGCGGCGATCGCGTCGGTCGGCGAGCGGAAGGTCACCTGGCGTCCGGCGATCGTGATCGTGCCCTCGTCGGGCCGGTGCATGCCGTAGAGCGTGTTCATCAGCGTCGACTTGCCGGCGCCGTTCTCGCCGACGATCGCGTGGATGGTGCCCGCTCGGACCGTCAGGTTCACGTCGTGATTGGCGATCACGCCGGGGAATCGCTTCCAGATGCCGCGGAGTTCTACTGCGGGCGGGGTCGTGCCGTGCTCGGGCGTGGTGTCGCTCACGTGCCCCCTTCGGCAATCGCGGGTTCGGAGGTTGGAGAATCGGCGGAAAACGCCGACGGGCCCGGAACCGTAGCCCCGGACCCGTCGATCATGCCGTGGTGCCGGTCAGCCAGCGGTCGGCGCGGTCGGAACCGTGATCGTGCCGTCGATGATCTGCTGCTTCAGATCTTCGAGCTGGCTCTTGATGTCGTCGACGTAGCCGCCGGACGTCGAGTAGCCAACGCCGTCCTTGGCCAGGTCGAACACCTTGACGCCGCCCTTGGTGTCACCCTTGGTGAACTCCTCGATGGCGCCGTACACGGCGACATCGACGCGCTTGAGCATCGAGGTGAGGATGTGCTTCTGCAGGTCGGGTCGCGGCCGTCAGGTACTGGTCGGAGTCGACGCCGATGGCCCACTTGCCATCGCCGGCCTCGGTCGCAGCCTCGAAGAGGCCGTTGCCCGAGCCGCCTGCGGCGTGGAAGATCACATCGGCGCCACCGTCGTACATCGCCTTGGCGATTTCCTTCGCCTTGGCGGGGTCGCCGAAGCCGCTGAAGTCACCGGCGGCCGAGATGTACTTGATCTCGACGGTTGCGGTGGGGTTGGTCTGCTTGACGCCGGCGGTGAACCCGGCCTCGAACTTGTGGATGAGCTCCATGTCGACGCCGCCGATGAAGCCGACCTTGCCGGTCTTCGACTTGAGGCCGGCGGCCGCCCCGACAAGGAACGAACCCTGCTCCTCGGCGAAGGTCAGGCTCTTGACGTTGTCTTCCTCGACCACGCCGTCGACGACCGCGAAGGTCGTGTCGGGGTTCTCGGGGGCGATCTTTGCAAGGTCCTCGGCAAACGCGAAGCCCACGGCGACCACAGGGTTGCCGCCGGCCTCGACGAGCAGGCTGAGGTTCTTGCTTCGATCCTCGGCCGTCTTGGGCTCGAGCGACTTGTAGGTGATGCCGAGGTCCTTCTCGGCCTTCTTCACGCCGGTGACGGCGGAGTCGTTGAACGACTTGTCGCCCTCGCCGCCGGTGTCGAAGGCCAGGCCGACGAGCTGGGTGTCCTTGTCGGTCGAGCCGCCGGTGTCGCCGTCGGACTTGCTCGACGAGTCGTCCCCGCACGCTCCGGCTACCAAGCCAAAGGTCGAGACGATGGCGATCGCCGAGAGGAATCGCTTGGTCGGTGTCACGTGGTGCCTCCTGCCGGGAATGTCCCGATCGATGTAGTGATGCGCCCACTCTTGTGCCACGGTCAGCGCGGCGCAAGCAGTTGCGCCGCGTAGGGTTCCGCACATGAGTGACGCCTCCTCACCTCCCGCCGTCGATGTTGTCGGTATCGGCAACGCGCTGGTCGATGTTCTCAGCCACGCATCCACCGAGTTCGTCGACTCCCAGGGCATCGTGCCTGGGTCGATGAACCTGATCGACGAGGACCGTCGCCGCACGCTGTACGCCGCGACCGGGCCCGGCGTGGAGATCTCCGGAGGGTCGGTCGCGAACTCCACCGTCGGGGTCGCGTCGTTCGGCGGCTCGTCGCATTACCTCGGACGGGTTCGCGACGATCAGCTGGGTGCCGTGTTCGCGCACGACATCCGTTCCGTCGGCGTCGGGTTCACCAACGCGTTGGCGCCCGATGGCCCGGCAACCGGCTGTTCGCTGATTCTGGTGACCCCCGACGGCGAGCGCACCATGAACACGTACCTCGGCGCGGCCGAGCTGTTCGGGCCCGGCGATGTCGATGCCGACGCCGTGGCGGCGGGCCGCATCCTCTACCTGGAGGGGTACCTGTTCGACCGGGACGAGGCGAAGGCGGCGTTCGAATACGCCGCATCGGTGGCCCACGATGCGGGTCGCAAGGTGGCGCTGACCCTCAGCGACTCGTTCTGTGTCGAGCGGCATCGGCCGTCGTTCCAGGCGTTGCTCGACGCACATGTCGACGTGCTGTTCGCCAACACCGGCGAGCTGCTGGCGCTCTACGAGGTCGACGACGTGGACCTCGCCATCGACAAGGTGCGTGGTGTCGCTGATGTGGTCGCGGTCACGTGCGGGGTGGACGGCTCGATCATCGTGACGCCGGACCGGACCGTGCGGGTTGCCGCAGAACCCGTTGCGCACGTGGTCGACACCACGGGCGCGGGCGACCTGTACGCGGCGGGGTTCCTGTACGGCCTGGCGCGAGGACTCGACCTTGCGGATTGCGGCCGGCTCGGCTCGATCGCCGCT
Organism: Actinomycetota bacterium; assembly: GCA_016703525.1. Classification (GTDB taxonomy): domain Bacteria; phylum Actinomycetota; class Acidimicrobiia; order Acidimicrobiales; family Microtrichaceae; genus JADJBW01. The sequence continues at coordinate 626,118 of JADJBW010000001.1, forward strand.
GCCGAGATCATCTCGCACGTGGGCGCCCGACCGGAGGCGGTGCTCGCCGACCTCATCCCGGCGTCGATGGAGGCCGCCCGATGACCGCGGGCCGCCTCACGGTGGTGGATCATCCGCTGGTCGCCGACAAGGTCGCACGGATCCGCGACGCATCGACTGCCCCGGACGCGTTTCGCCGCTTGATCCACGAACTCTCGCTGCTCGCTGCCTACGAGGCCCTGCGCGACCTGCCGACCGTCCCGACGAAGGTCGCGACGCCCCTTGCTGTCGCCGATGCGCAGGTGCTGCTCGATCCGGCTCCTGCGATCGTCGGCGTGTTGCGCGCCGGGTTGTCGATGATCGAGGCCGTGCTGGCGTTGTTGCCCGAGGCGATGGTGGGTCACATCGGTCTGTACCGCGACCACGACACGCTTCGGCCCGTGGAGTACCTGGTGAAGCTGCCGACCGAGATCGAGCGGCGTGAGGTGCTCGTCGTCGATCCGATGCTCGCGACCGGGGGTTCGGTGGTGCACGCGATCGACGTGCTCAAGGAGCGGGGAGCCCGCCACATCCGGCTGCTGTCGTTGTTCGCCGCGCCCGAGGGGGTGGCCGCCGTGCACGAGCGTCACCCCGAGGTTCCGATCACCTTGGCGGTGCTCGACGATGGTCTCAACGACGCGGGGTACATCCTTCCGGGCATCGGCGACGCCGGCGATCGGCTGTACGGCACCCGCTGACGCGGGTCTATTCGCCCCGTTTATCAACGGTGTGCGTCTGTGGTTGTTGAATCAATGACCACGACTCGCGGATGCTGGTGTGATCATCGCTTGCCTGTGGTCCGGGGGGTCGACGGAGCGGGGGGAGACCGGCGGGAGGGTTTTGGGGGGGGGGGGGCGGGCGGGGGCGGGGCGGGGGGGGGGGGGGGGGGGGGGGGGGGGGGCGCGGGGGTGACCGGCGTTCCACCCGTGAGGGGGTGGTGTGAGGGACGAGGTGTTGCGATGCGAGTTCGACGCGGTTTGACGGTGGGTCGTTGGGTCCCGGTTGTGGCGGCCTTTGCGTTGTTCGCGTCGGGAGCGGAGGCCGTCGGTGCGCGGGCGGCGAATGCTGAGGTGGCGCCGCCGCCTGAGTCGGCGTTTCGCGGTTCGGGTCAGGCCGATGTCTTGCGGGTCGAGCGTGGTTCACCGACCGATGTGGCGACGTTGGAGTCCGCTGATGGTTCGCATCGTCCGGGTGTGGATCATTCGCTCGATGTGGTTGGCTCGTCGGCGGGCGCGCCGATGATCGGGGCGAACGAGGTGGCTGCGGAGTCGGTGCGCTCCGAGCGTGACGGGTCGAAGGCCGGCAAGGAACGGGCGATGCCGGACGGATTCGTCGCCGGTCGGTCGGTGGTTGATGAGGGTTCGGTGACTGGTTCGTACAGGGAGTTCAAGAACCCGGATGGGTCGCGAACCGCTGAAGTCGCGTCGGGGCCGGTGAGGTTCAAGAACAGTCGGGGTGTGTGGGTTGACTACGACATGACGTTGGTGGCGGGGCCGCGTGGCGGCTTCGTTCCGGCGTCGGCGGACCGGTCGGTTGGTTTGGCGACGGGCGACGGTGTCGCGCTTGACGTTGATGGGATCGTGTTCGATGTCCCGGATGTGGTTTCGGCGGCATCGGGCTCGCCGGATGCGGTGCCGCGGGTTGAGCGTGGTTCGTGGATGGCCGGTGGGAACGGTGTGGCGCTCGGCCGAGCCGGCGGTAACGAGTTGGTTGTGAGCCCGATGACGTCGGGCGCTGAGCTGTCGGTGCGCTTCGGTTCGCGGGCTTCCGCAGGGGACGGATCGTGGGTGCAGCGGGTCGAGGTTCCGGACGGTACGTCGGCGGTTCAGGACGGGTCCGATGGCGTGGTGTTTGTCGCGAAGGACCGTCGCGAGTCGTACCGGTTCGGTGGCGGTCGAGCGTTCGATGCTCGTGGTTCGCAGTACGCGACGGGAGCGGTGAGCGTCGAGTTGGTGTCCCAGGCGGGCAACGCCGTGGTGTTGCGTGTCGGTGTTGATACGGCATGGTTGGATCGCTCCGACGTTGTGTTCCCGGTGACTGTTGATCCGCCGATCGCCGCGGTTGGGACGGTTTCGGGCGATTCGTATGTGTCGTCTGCGGTGCCGACCGGTACGGGCGGGTCGTATTCGTATATCAACTCTGGTTCGTTCAGCTTCGGTGGGATCGTGCAGGAGAAGGGCCTGATTGGGTTCGATCTTCCTGCTGGCGCGCTCGGCGCGAACCGTGTGGTTCGGTCGGCGACGCTGTCGCTGTACCAGAACGCCGGCTCGTCGCCGGCGTGCACGACGAGCGATTCGAGTGGCCGGGCTCGCTACGTTCAGCGGCTTGCGGCGGGCGCAGCCCGATCGGGTTGAACAGGCCCAGCGGACTTTCGCCGGGTTTCGGCCCGAAAACCCGGTGTTTGCGGCATCTGCGCCGCCGATGCAACCCCACGTGGATCACGTGTCGCCGGCTGGACCGCTGCACGTCTTGGCGAAGATTCCGAACCCGATACTGTACCAGTAATGATACAGTATGCTGATGCGATGCCCCATACGGTATCATTAGTGATACCGAGATGGAGGTTGGGTGTGGATATGAGATTGATGAGTCCACAGGAGCAGGCAGCGGAGTTGGGAGTTCGGATCCGCCGCGAACGCCTGCGCCAGAACCTGTCCCAAGCCACCTTGGGTCGTCGGGCCGGTGTGGGGCGCCTGACCGTGACTCGCATGGAGTCCGGCGACAACACCAACTTGACCAACTTCTTGGCGGTCCTGTCAGCGCTCCGGCGCTCCGGCGATCTCGAGAAGCTGATCGAGACGCTTTTTTTGAGACCCTCGACCAATTCATCGCCACCTCCGAGCCGGTACGCCAGCGCGGTAGCCGATGAGCACTATCGAGATTGTCTACGAAGGTGACGGCGGCGTCTGGGTCGTTGGTCGAGTCGCGCAGCGAGGCAGCGAGGTGTTCGTCGAATACACCGACGAACACCTCGCCTCCGGCGCCGACCTTGCCCCCCTGCACCACCCCCTCACCGAACGGTCCCGCCGCTTCAGCGGCACCAACCCCGATCATCTGCCCGGGCTACTGGCCGACGCCGGACCCGACTCGTGGGGGCGCAGCGTGCTGCGTCGTGACATGCGCCTGAACGGGGTCGAACGCCCCGGCCCTCTTGCGATGCTCGCCTGGCTCGGACGACGCACGATGGGTGCGCTCACCTTCCGACCGGTGGAAGGCCCCGAGGTCCCCGCCGCCACCTTGGTGGACCTCGACCGAATGCAAGGCGAGGCCCTCCGGCTCCTGAGTGGCGATGGCGGCCACGACCTCGCCGCAGCGCAGGTGGCGCGGGCTGCGGGGGCGAGCGCAGGTGGCGCCCGCCCGAAGATCACCGCAGCGTTCAGCGTCGACGGTGAGCTGGTCGTCGACAGCGGCAACCTTCCGGCAGGTGCTGTGCCGTGGCTGGTGAAGTTCCATAGCCCCGACGACAGCGCGTACCTCTCCGCGATCGAGGCCACGTACCTTCAGATGGCACGAAGTGCGGGCATCACGACGTGCGAGCACCGACTGCTCGATGCACCGTCGGGCACTCGGTACCTGGCCGTTCGCCGCTTCGACCGCCGCGCAGTACCCAACGCCCAACCGCATCGAATTCACATGGCCACGGCCGCTGGCCTGCTCGAGGCGTACCCCGAGCGCGGCCAGCACGTCAGCTACGACGACATCATCCGCCTGACGCGGTACGTGACCGGCGACCAGCAAGACACCGCCGAGCTCGTGCGGCGCGCCGTGTTCAACGTGGTTGCCCACAACCGCGACGACCACGCACGCAACACCTCGTACCTGTGGACGCCGGGCGACGGATGGCACCTCGCGCCCGCCTATGACCTGACCCACTCGATGGGGCCACGACCCGTGTTCGCAGCGAACCGTCCGGGCGAGCATTACCTCGATGTCGCAGGGAAAGGTACCGACATCCTCCGCGCCGACTTGATCGGCCTCCACCAGCCAGCCGGCATGGCGGCGGCTGAAGTCTCCGACATGATCGATGCCGCCCTGGACGCTGTCGGAACGTGGTCGGCGCTCGCGTCAGCCAACGGCGTGCGGGACGACATCATCGAACGAACTGCGCAGACGCTGCCGGCACTCACGTCGTAACGACGTGACCTGCTCGAGTGGCGCACGAACTACCCCCGGTCCGCCTTCGTGCGATCGCGCCGGGCGTCGCCTCATCGCGCTCCGGCTGCGGCGGTGGGCAGCAACGTCCGGCAGGCTCGTCTCGTCCGCAGCCGATGTCGCGCCCGCCGATTGGCCGGCTCGGCCAGCTCCGAGCCACTGCGCCTCGGCGACCGCCATCCGTCCCGTGGCTGCTCCCGTGCCCCTCCAGCCGGCGTCGCGAACTGTGGGGTCATTCCGCAGCGACGTCTACAGCGGTGATGCAAGCCGCAATACCCTGGCCATGCTGCCAGGCGTGAAGCTTCTCCAGGTCTCAGCTCGCCAGCGATCTCGACCCTGACGAGCTCGGTGACCAGGAACTCGCCGCACCCCACCTGATCGACAGCGAGGTGACCAACGTCTTTCGCCGCCTCGTCGCCCGGAACGCCCTCACCGACAAGCTAGATGAGTAGTTCCAAGGGATTCGCGCGGTCCGCGCGATCATCCACCCCCTGAGTTACGGGGGTGTCCAGGATCAGGGGGCTCAACAAACCCTGATCCCGAAGGACACAGCGCATGAACCCTGACCTGGACACCCCCGCAACCCGACTCTACGTCACAATCGATGACCTCCTCATCGACCACCCAGAGTGGTTGCCGGAACGGCCCGTAATCGGGATCGCCCCGAAACTCAGCGACGCGGAACTCCTCACCCTCGCTGTCATCCAAGCCCTGCTCGGGTTCACCTCCGAAGCCCGGTTCCTCCGCCACGCCCACACCCATCTCCGCCCCTGGTTCCCGTACCTACCCGAACGGCCCGGCTACAACAAACGCCTCCGCCACTCCGGTCAACTCTTCCAACACGTCATCGCCCACCTCGCACGCCAATGCCCGTCATGGACCGACGACGTATGGCTCGTCGACTCCACACCCGTCGAATGCGGACGGTCCCGCGAAACGGTGAAACGATCCGACCTCGCCGGGTGGGCGACCTACGGCTACTGCGCGTCACACTCCCGCTGGTTCTGGGGCCTCCGCCTCCACCTCATCTGCACACCCTCAGGCCTCCCAGTCGCGTACGCGCTCGCTGGGGCCAAGGCAGACGAACGCGACACCGCCCTCGACATGATCGCCTTCGGCGATCTCGACAGCACCGGCATCACCCTCATCGCGGACAAGGGCTACCGGCGCGCCAGCTTCGAACATCAACTCAACCAGGCCGGCATCACACTGATCCGACCCAACCTGAAATCCGAAAAGCAGCGGCCCGGCGGCCGCTACCTCAAAGCGTTCCGCCAGATCATCGAGTCGGTGAACCAGACCCTGAAAGCACAGCTCGATCTGGAACGCCACGGCGGCCGCACAAAGCCCGGCGTGGGAGCGAGGATCCTGCAACGCATCCTCGCTCTCACCGCTGCCATCTGGCACAACGAAACCACCGGCCGTGACGGCCCAGCCCGCTCACTCACCGCCTACGACCACTGACCCCTTGGAACTAACCATCTAGGCGGCGACGCGTTCGCCAGTTTCACGCGACTGACGATCACCCGGTTCCCCGCCGACTGGCTCCGCCCACGAATGTGGGCACTTCGCCACAACCTCAGCGCGTACGACGCCACCTACGTCGCCCTCACCGAAATGATCGGCGCCACCTCACTGCTCACCACCGACGCCCGCCTCGCCAGCGCCCCCGGCATCAACTGCCGCGTCGAAGTGCTCTGAGCCGAGCATCCCTTCCTGGCCCTGATGTGGGTGGGTGAGCTGCGGGACACCTGGTAGATGCTTGGTGTGGGCTGGTCGTTGGGGTGCGTGTGACGCTCACTCTGTTCCGGGTTCGCGCGTGGGCATTCTTCGGGTGCTGGCTATTGGGCTACTGCGAACCCGACTACCTGGTGGGTGCATCTTGCACCCACCAGGTGCTACCTTGACGGTCATGTCGAGAGTGATCCAGATTCGAGACGTCCCCGATGACGTGCACGACGCTCTCGCCGGGGCGGCGGAGGCCCAGGGACTTTCCCTCACCCGCTATATGCTGCGCGAACTCGAACACCTCGCCAAACGCTCCCAAGTCGTCCACGAGAACGCCGCAACTATTCGTCACGCTCAGGCCGAGGTTCGAGGTCGGGTCGATCGCAGCACGATCCTCGCTACCCTCCGCGAAGGCCGCGGCGATTGAAAGTCATCGACGCCGGCGTGGTCATCGAACTCCTTGCCAATGATCTCGACCCTGACGAGCTCGGTGACGAGGAACTCGCCGCACCCCACCTGATCGACAGCGAGGTGACCAACGTCTTTCGCCGCCTCGTCGCCCGGAACGCCCTCACCGACAAGCAAGGCGGCGACGCGTTCGCCAGTTTCACGCGACTGACGATCACCCGGTTCCCCGCCGACTGGCTCCGCCCACGGATGTGGGCACTCCGGCACAATCTCAGCGCGTACGACGCCACCTACGTCGCCCTCACCGAAATGATCGGCGCCACCTCACTGCTCACCACCGACGCCCGCCTCGCCAGCGCCCCCGGCATCAACTGCCGCGTCGAAGTGCTCTGAGCTGATTCGAGCATCCCTTCGGGAACGCCGCCTTCGCCCGAGGGCCGCGGCATCGAGCGAATCAGTCCGCGGCCGCGGCGATCGAACCGCTCCCGGCGATGAGCTCGGCCGCCTCGGTGATCGAGCGTGCGACGCGGAATCGAGGGTGATCCTCGGGCGCCTCGGCGTGCTCGATCGCCCAGGTCGTCTCGTACGGCACGTGGATGCCCCAGCCGCCGAGCGCGAGTACCGGGTGGATGTCGGAGCGCAACGAGTTCCCGACCATCACGAATCGCCGCGGATCGACCCCGTGGCGGTCGAGCGCCGCAGCGTAGGTCTGCGGGTCCTTCTCGTGGACGATCTCGATCGCGTCGAAGCGCTCGGCGATACCGGAGTGCTCGATCTTGCGTCGCTGGTCCATCACGTCACCCTTGGTGACGAGCATGAGCCGGTGGCACGCGAGGGCATCGAGCGCGTCGAGCGCTCCGTCCAGGAGTTCGACCGGGTGCGCCATCATCTCCTTCGCCCGCTCGACGAGTCGCCACACGTCCTCGGCCGGGATCGTGCGGTGCGAGATCTCCAACGCGCACTCGATCATCGACAGCGTGGCGCCCTTGATGCCGTAGCCGAACTGCGGGATGTTGCGGATCTCGGTGGCGATCAGCAGGTCGTGGGCCGCCTGGTACGGATCGTCGGTGGGTGCGAGGTACGGCGCGACGATCTCGGCGAACAGCTCGTAGGACGTGATGAAGTAGCTCTCGTTGTGCCACAGCGTGTCGTCCGCGTCGAGGCCAACCCAGTCGATCGTCATGGCCGTCGAGTCTGCCAGCGGTGGTCACCCTCGTGTGCTCTACTGCCCGCATGGACTCCCCTTTTGACCGCGCTGCGACCGCAGCGAAGGTGCTGAACAATCGGGTGGGAACCGGGTCCGACGTCGCCGTCGTCCTCGGCTCGGGATGGGCCGGCGCGGCGGGTGGCCTCGGCGAGATCGTCGCCGACGTGCCGCTTACCGACCTGCCGGGCGTTCCGGCGCCGACGGTCGCCGGGCATTCCGGTCGCCTGCTCCGTGTCGAGACGGGCTCGAGATCGGTGCTCGTACTCGGCGGCCGCAATCACCTGTACGAGGGGCACCCCGTCGACACGGTCGTGCACACGGTGCGCACCGTGATCGCGGCCGGTTGCCGCACCGTGGTGCTCACGAACGCGTGCGGCTCGCTCGTGCGCGAGAACGGGCCGGGCACGCCGGTGCTCATCTGCGATCAGCTCAACCTCACGGGCCGCAGCCCCATGTCGGGACCGGAGCCACCGCCCGGGTTTCCCGGCCGGTTCTGCGACCTGACCGACCTCTATTCGCCTCGCCTGCGCGCAGCGGCGCTCGCCGCCGACCCGTCGCTGCGCGAGGGCGTGTACGCCGGCTTGCTCGGGGGCGCCTACGAAACGCCCGCCGAAATCTCCATGTTGCGCACCCTGGGTGCCGATCTTGTCGGCATGTCGACGGTGCTCGAAGCGATTGCGGCGCGCCACCTCGGAGCCGAGGTCGCCGGGATTGGCCTCGTGACCAATCTGGCCGCGGGGATGGCGGGGGTGCTGAGCCACGGCGAGGTGCTCGACGTGGCCCGCGGTTCGACCGACCGGATCGTCGCGCTGATCAACGCGTTGATCGGCGCGCCATGACGATCGACGCGCCGGCATGGCGCGACCTTCCCCGCCGGCCCGTCGACGCCGTGGCGCTCGAAGCTCGGGCCAAGGAGCTCGCGACGCGGTCCATCAAGGCGGCGTCACAGGCGGCGGCCCACGAGCTGACGATCCGCTGCATGGACCTCACGACCCTTGAGGGGTCCGACACCGCGGGGCGCGTGCGCGGCCTGTGTACCCGCGCCCGGCTCCCCGATCCCGAGGACCCGGAGTGCCCGCCGGTTGCAGCGGTGTGCGTCTACCCGTCGCTCGTGTCGACCGCGGTCGAGGCGCTCGCCGGTTCGACCGTCAAGGTCGCGTCGGTCGCGGGTGCGTTCCCGTCGGGCCAGAGCTCGCTCGAACTCCGACTCGGCGACATCCGCGCCGCGGTCGCCGACGGGGCCGACGAGATCGACATCGTCATGAACCGGGGTGCGTTCCTCGCCGGCGACACCGACACGGTCGTGGCGGAGATCGCTGCCGCCAAGGCGGCATGCGGCGCCGCCCACCTCAAGACGATCCTCGAGGTCGGCGAACTCGGGTCGTACGAGGCGATCCGGTGGGCATCGATGCTCGCGATGGCTGCGGGCTCCGACGTCATCAAGACCTCGACCGGCAAGATCGGCGCGGCAGCGACCCCGCCGATCGCGCTCTGCATGGCCGAGGCGATCCGCGAGTACGGCGACCTGACCGGCGCATCGATCGGCCTCAAGCTGGCCGGTGGCATCCGCACCGCGAAGCAGGCCAGCCACTACCTCGTGATCGTCAACGAGACGCTCGGCACCTCGTGGCTCCATCCCGACCGGTTCCGGTTCGGGGCGTCCGGGCTCCTCAACGACGTGATCGCCCAGCGACGCTTCCGGGCGACGGGCCGCTACACCCGCTTCTCCGACCTGCCGGTGGATTGACATGAACGATCGCAGTGCCGAACCCGAACCGCTCGCCGCGGCGCAGACCTTCGCCGGGTACGCCCCGGCTCCCGAATCGACCTCCATCGTGACCCTTGCCGACCGCTACGACCTGTGGATCGGTGGCGAGTGGCGCCCCCCGTCGGAGGGCCGATGGTTCCCGACGGTGAACCCGGCATCGGGCGAGCCGATCGCCGAAATCGCGGAAGGGTCGGCGCCCGACATCGACGCAGCGGTCGCCGCGGCCCGTGCCGCGTTCGATGGGCCGTGGGCGGCCACCTCGCCGTCGCAGCGATCGCGCATCCTGTTCCGCATCGCACGGCTGCTGCAGGAGCGGGCCCGCGAGTTCGCGGTGCTCGAATCGCTCGACGGCGGCAAGCCGATCCGCGAATCCCGAGACGTCGATGTCCCCCTCGCCGCCGCGCACTTCTTCTACCACGCCGGCTGGGCCGACAAGCTCGACTGGGCCTTCGGGGGCGGCGTGCATGCCCGACCGGTCGGTGTGGTCGGCCAGATCATCCCGTGGAACTTCCCGCTCCTCATGGCCGCGTGGAAGCTGGCGCCCGCGTTGGCCGCCGGCAACACGGTCGTGCTCAAGCCCGCCGAGACCACGTCGCTGACGGCGCTGCTGCTCGTGGAGGTGCTCCGCGAGGCGGGCCTGCCAGCCGGCGTGGTCAACATCGTCACCGGCGGCGGCGACGCGGGCGCGGCGCTGGCCGCGCACCCGGGAGTCGACAAGATCGCGTTCACCGGATCGACCGAGGTCGGACGTTCGATCCGCCGTGCGACCGCCGCGACCGGGGCCCGGCTCACGCTCGAACTCGGCGGGAAATCGGCGCACGTGATCTACGACGACGCGCCGCTCGACCAGGCGGTCGAGGGCGCGGTGCAGGGCATCTGGTTCAACCAGGGCCACGTGTGCTGCGCCGGCAGCCGCCTGCTGGTGCAGGAGAGCATCGCCGATGCCTTCACCGAACGGCTCGTCGCCCGCATGCAGCGCCTGCGCGTGGGCGACCCGCTCGACAAGAACACCGACATCGGAGCCATCAACTCCGGGGCGCAACTCGCCCGGATCACCGAGCTCTGCGAGATCGCTGAGTCGGAGGGCGCCCGCCGCGTGCAGACAACCGCAGCGCTGCCCGACCGCGGCTGGTTCTTCCCGCCGACGATCTTCACCGGGGTGGACACGTCGCACCGCATCGCTGTCGAGGAGGTCTTCGGTCCGGTGCTCGCGGTGATGACGTTCCGTACGCCGCAGGAGGCGATCGCCAAGGCGAACTCGACCCCGTACGGCCTCGCTGCGGGCGTGTGGACCTCGGACGGAGCCCGCATTCTGTGGACCGCGGAGCGGCTCCGGGCGGGCGTGGTGTGGGCCAACACCTACAACCAGTTCGATCCCGCAAGCCCGTTCGGCGGCATGCGCGCCTCGGGCTTCGGACGCGAGGGCGGCCGGCAAGGGCTCGACGCCTACGTGAACCTGGAGGCCGCGTCGTGAACGAGATGAAGACCTACAAGCTCTACGTCGGTGGCGCGTTCGTCCGCTCCGAGTCGGGTCGGGTCACGAGCGTGACGAGCGTGACGAGCGACGACGGCGAGGTGCTGGCGCGGGTCGCGACCGCGTCGCGAAAGGACCTGCGCGACGCGGTCGTCGCGGCGCGCGGCGCGCAGCCCGCCTGGGCGTCGGCGACCCCCTACCTGCGCGGCCAGATCCTGTATCGCGTCGCGGAGATGCTCGACGGCCGCCGCACCTCCGCCGCCGACGAGCTGGTCCGGTCGGGCTGGTCGAAGGCCGACGCGGCCGTCGAGGTGGACGCGGCGATCGACACCTGGGTGTGGTGGGCCGGATGGGCCGACAAGCTCACGCAGGTGCTCGGTTCGGTCAACCCGGTCGCGGGTCCGTTCCTGAACGTCTCGACGCCCGAGCCCGTCGGCGTCGTCGGCGTGGTTGCCGCGGACCGGCCGCTCGCCGACCTGGCGGGCGTGCTCGCCCCGGTGCTCTGCGGCGGCAACACGGCGGTGGTGCTCGCCAGCGCGGCACACCCGTTGGCGGCACTCAGCTTCGCTGAGGTGCTGGCCACCTCCGACGTGCCCGGCGGCGTCGCCAACGTGCTCTGGGGTGACGTCGGCGAGTTGGCGCCGTGGCTGGCGGACCACGCGGACGTCGATGCGATCGACGTGTCGGGCGCGCCCGACGGGCTGCGGTGCGATCTGGTCGAGCGGTCCGCGGGCAACCTCAAGCGGTGCGCGGCAACCAGCGGGTTGCGTCGGCCGCAGACGGCGGGCGAGTTCCTCGACCTCAAGACCGTGTGGCACCCGGCGCGGGTGTGAGGCCCGCCGTCAGGCCGGCGGCGGATTCAGCCGTGCCCTGACCGCACACCGGGTGTCGTCGTCGCAGAAGGCCGCCTCGACGGCGTGGCGGTTGGCGCGAGCGAACGCGTCGTCGTCCCAGCCGAAGTGATCGGCGAGCGCTCGGTACTCGCTGCTGACGGTCACGTCGCTCATCAGGCGGTTGTCGGTGTTGACGGTGACGGCGAAGCCGAGATCCGCCAGGCGATCGATCGGGTGCTCGCCGAACGTGGTCACCCCCGCTGCGGCCGTGTGCACGTTCGAGGTCGGGCAGACCTCCAGACACACCGCCTCGTCTCGAACCCGACGGGCGAGCCGTCCGAGCGTGCCGTGGCCGTCGACGTCGTCGATGATGCGCACCCCGTGACCAAGGCGCGTCGCGCCGCAGCGGAGCGCCTCCTCGATAGACGCAAGGCCGAAGGCCTCGCCCGCATGGATGGTGATGCCGAGCCCACCGGCGCGGGCGATCTCGAAGGCCCGGTGATGGCGACCGGCGGGGAACCCGGCCTCCGCTCCGGCGATGTCGAATCCCACGACGCCGTGCTCGCAGGCGCGGACCGCAGCGCTCGCAGCGGCCTCGCTGATGTCTCGGTCGCGCATGGAGCACACAATGAGTCGCAGCGTGATGTCGGTGGCGGCCTCGGCAGCGCGCAGGCCGCGGCCGATCGCGGCGATCACCTCATCGATCGACATCGTGGGCGAGGCCATCAACTCGGGCGCGACCCGTGGCTCGGCGTACACCACGCCGTCGGCTGCCAGATCGACGCCGCATTCGAACGCGACTCGCTCGATCGCCTCGGGCGTCGACATGACGGCGACGGTGTGGGCGAACGTCTCGAGGTAGAGCTCGAGGCTGCGCCGGGCAGCGCCGCGATGGAACCACCGGGCCAGGTCGTCGGGGTCGGTGGTCGGGAGATCGCGGTATCCGATCTCCGCGGCGAGCTCGATGATCGTCGCGACTCGGAGTCCGCCATCGAGGTGGTCGTGGAGCAGCACCTTCGGCGTCGCGAGCCACGCGTTGTCGGGGTCCGACTTCGACATCGGCGCACCCTATCGTCGCCAGCCGCACCGGGTGATCGGCTTCGGTGCGAGCGGGTGGCGGTTGGGATGGTGACGGGGTGGGTTGCGGCGGGGGACGGTTCCTGAGACAGGCTGTAGCGGTGTGGATCGACCATCACTGCCACCTGCCGGCCGACTCGACCGCAGCCGACATCGTCTCCGAGGCCACCGAGGCCGGCGTCGTCGCGCTGGTCAACGTCGGGTGTGACATCGAGGGATCGCGCCGAGCGGCGGAGTCCGCTGCACGATTCGACACGGTCTGGGCGACCGCGGGCGTGCACCCGCACGACGCGAAGGACGGCATCGACGGCCTCGAAGCGCTGCTCGACGCACCGCGGGTCGTGGCGGTGGGCGAATGCGGGCTCGACTACCACTACATGCACTCGCCGATCGAGGCCCAGCGTGAGGTGTTCGCTGCGCAGATCTCGCTGGCCCTTCGACGCGACCTCCCCCTGGTGATCCACACGCGCGAGGCGTGGGACGACACGTTCGGGATCCTCGACGAGGTGGGCGTGCCGGAACGCACGGTGTTCCACTGCTTCACCGGTGACGCGGCGATGGCCCGCCGCTGCCTCGACCTCGGCGCCCGGCTCTCCTTCAGCGGGATCGTCACGTTCCCGTCATCCGACGACCTGCGCGCCGCCGCGAGCATCTGCCCGTTGGATCGGCTCCTGGTGGAGACCGATTCGCCCTATCTTGCGCCGGTGCCGCATCGAGGTCGTCGCAACCATCCAGCGCTCGTGAGCGTCGTCGGCGCGGCGGTCGCGGCGGTGCTCGATCGGCCCGAGGCGGAGGTCGCCGCGGCGACAACGGCCAACGCGATCGCGTTCTACGGGCTCGATCCCGCGGTCGCCTCGTGCTGACGACTCCGCCGCCCCGGCGCTCCCGGTTGCCGCTGGTGATCGCGGTGGTCGCGACGCTGGTGATCGTGCCGGTCGTGCTGCTCGACGGCCGCGACGACGACTCGGCGTCGGGCCCGTCGACCTCACGCGCGACCGTCACATCCACCGCGGCGCCGGCGGGCTCCACCTCGACAACGGCGGCGAACGCGACGTCGACCACGGCCGCCGACGCGGCCGCGCCGGAGGGATCCTCAACCGACGCGCCCCCGGTCACGGTGGCGCTCGACCCCGAGTGGCTGCCGCGAGGGTCGAGCCGCTACTCCGAGAGCGACGAGCAGACGTCCGCCCGTCTCCGGAAGCTCGCAGCGATCCTCGGGCCGCAGACCACGACGACCGCGCCGCCGCCCGAGGATGACGCCAAGCCCGCGACGACGGTGAAGGGCAAGGCGGGCGGAACGACGACGGTTGTGGCGCGCACGACGACGACGGTGCGCAAGTCGGCGCCCGCCACGGCGCCCCCGGCGACGACACCGCCGACGGCGGCTCCCACGACGGCGGCGCCTCCGACGGCGACGCCGGCGACGAGCGCGCCGGAAGCCGCCGCCGGTGAGTGAACTCGCGCCCGGGTCGTCGCCGATTCCGCCGATTTCGCCGATTCCGCCGATCCCGCCCGAGGCGCTGCTGACTCGATCGATGCTGTTGTCGGTGATGGAGTCCTCGGGGCTCGAACCCCGGCGAACGCTGGGCCAGAACTTCGTCGTCGATCCCAACACGATCCGGCGCATCGTCGAGCGTTCGGGTGTCCGTCCGGGCGATCGCGTCTTCGAGATCGGTCCGGGGCTGGGCTCGCTGACTCGCGGCTTGATCGCTGCCGGCACCCGGCCCGTGGTCGTCGAGATCGACGCACAGCTGGTGCCGATCCTGCGCTCCACCCTCGGCGACGCAGCCGAGGTGGTGCAGGGGGACGCGCTCGCCGTCGACTGGTCGGAGGTGCTCGGCACGGAGCCCGGTTGGGTCGGCGTGGCCAACCTGCCGTACAACGTCGCGACAGCGGTCGTGATCCGGCTCGCCGAGGAGGTACCGGTCGTTCAGCGGCTGCTGGTAATGGTGCAGCGGGAGGTCGGCGAGCGCTGGGTCGCGACGCCGGGCTCCAAGGTGTACGGCATTCCGTCGGTGCTGCTCGCCCGCCACATGGCGGCGCGGCTCGCCGGCGGGGTGTCGCCCGAGGTGTTCCACCCCAAGCCGCGGGTCGACTCGGTGCTCGTCGAGCTCATCCGTCGCGATCGCCCGGTCGAGACCGCCTCGCCGAAGGCGTTCGGCGATCTGGTGCGCGCCGCGTTCCAGCAGCGTCGCAAGATGCTGCGACGTTCACTGGCGGGGCGGGTGGACGCCGACGGGTTTGGAGCCGTCGGCTTGAGCGGCGACGAACGGCCGGAGATGCTCGATGTCGAGACGTGGTGTCGCCTCGCCACCTGCGTCGCGGCGCCGTCGGCGCCCGGGGGTACCGTCTCGGCGTGATCGAACACAGCGTTGTCGAACTCCTGGCGCCGGCCAAGCTCACCCTGTCGCTCCGCGTCGTGGGAGTGCGCGACGACGGGTACCACTTGATCGAGGCCGAGATGGTCTCGGTCGACCTGTTCGACCGTCTGAGGGTCACGCCGGGGGAGCGCGGCGTCGTGTTCGGCGGTCCCGCTGCGGGGCGGCTGGCCGGCGAGAGCGACGGTGGCGATCTGGTGAGCGCCGCACTGCGCCTGGCCCGCCGTTCCGCCCGCGTGGAGGTGCACAAGGAAGTCCCCGCGGGCGCTGGGCTCGGCGGGGGAAGCAGCGACGCAGCGGCGATTCTGCGCTGGGCCGGCTTCGACGACCTGCAGGCAGCGGCCGCGCTCGGCGCCGACGTGGCGTTCTGTTTGGTCGGTGGGCGCGCGCTCGTCGGAGGGATCGGCGAGCGCGTCGACGCGCTACCGGCCGTGGAACGAACGGTGACCCTGCTCACGCCGCCGATCCACTGTTCGACACCCGCGGTCTATCGGCGGTGGGACGAACTCGGTGGGCCGGTCGACCCTCGCGACGACGGCAACGACCTGACCGCCGCCGCGCTCAACGTCGCTCCGGAACTGGTCCGGTGGCGCGACGTGCTCGGCGAACTGTCGGGACTCGAGCCGCGTCTCGCCGGC
This sequence comes from Actinomycetota bacterium, assembly GCA_016703525.1. Taxonomy (GTDB): domain Bacteria; phylum Actinomycetota; class Acidimicrobiia; order Acidimicrobiales; family Microtrichaceae; genus JADJBW01. Next base: position 641,799 of record JADJBW010000001.1, read on the forward strand.
AGCGGCTCGACGTGGTTCGTCGAGGGCGCCTTCGAGCACGAAGCCTGTCGCGTGGTGCGAACCGTCGGCCCGGTGACCGGGCACTGACGGCTCGACAGAGCCGCTGCTATTTGCCGCGGGCGCGGCGCTGGTGACGTGTGCGACGAAGCAGCTTGCGGTGCTTCTTTTTCCGCATGCGCTTCCGGCGTTTCTTGATCAGTGAACCCATGGCGTCGGGAACTGTAGCGACGCGCGGTGCTCGGGTGCGAACCGCCGATCGGCGGACCCGGGGTCGAGCGGCGATGGCGCCGGGTCGACCGGTGGCTTTTGTCGGGGGGATCGGACCGGTAGCCTGCCCCTGCTGGGGCAACTGCCCATCGCGCCTTCGGGGGCGGTGCGACAAGCTCCACAGACGCTGCGGGAGGGTGCGGCGACACGCCTGGATGGTGATTGGATGAGCCGATGAGTGAAGCTGGAACACTGGTCAAGGCGTCGCACCCGACGGTTTTCGACGATTCTCCGGCGATCCGGTTTCGGTTGCCGCGTTCCACCTGGATCGTGATCGGGCTCGTCACCGTCATCGCCGCTGTGGTCGGCGGTGCGATCGCAGCGGCGATGCCCGAGAAGTATCAGGTCACCCGCAGCGTGCTCGTGATGTCGGGCAACAACCCGAACGACAACGACACCCTGATTCGCAGCCTCGAGTCGATCATCGGCGCAAAGCACTTCGCCACGACGCTCAAGGAGCGGTCGGGCCTCGATCTCACGGTCGACGAGATCAGCGGAATGATCAGCACGAATCGTCCGGTGCTGTCGGCGGTGATCGAGGTCAGCGCCACGGATGCGAGCCTCGCCACCGCAACGGCCGTGTCCGAGCAGATCTCTCCGACGCTCCAGGACATCTTCGAGAACGGGCAGAGGTCCTTGCCGGTCGAGGCGCGCATCTCGGGCCCCATCGTCACCGAGATGTCCGCCGATCCGGTTCGTGAGCAGGTGTTCGTGCCGTGGTGGACGGGCGTGTTCACCGGCGGGCTCCTGGCCTTCCTGGTGGCCTTGGCGGTCGCGGCGTTCCGTCAGTTCCGCCGCCCGGTGATCACCTCGGCCCGGGACCTGAGCGATGCGCTCGACGTGCCGGTGCTGGCACGGGTGCGTGCCGTCGGTGTCGACCCCGACGGCAGCCCGTCCGACGCCGTGCTCGGGATGCTGTCCGCGATCGAACTCCTCGGCGCCGACGGTCCGATCCACCGGCTCGTCGTCGTCGGCCCGTCCGAGGACGAGGAGCGGTCGCGGCTCGTGCTCGCCCTGGGGTGCGCCATCGCCCGCGATTTCGACCAGCCCGTTGCGCTCGTCGATGCGAACCTTGCGTCGGGTGGCTTGTCCCGTTTGGTCGGCAAGGACGGCGAACGCGGCCTGGCGGAATGTCTGAACGGCGCCGTCGAGGCGCAGGCAGCGATGGTCGACACCACGGGTTCGCTGCCCGACCCGCTGCGTGGGCTTCGACCCGCCGCTGGATCGCTCAGCCTGCTCCCCGCCGGCGTGGATCGCGACGCCGGCCTGGTGCGGATGCGTTCGAGTCTCACCGAGGTGCTGTCAGATCTGTCGGGTCGCTACGTCGTGGTGATCGACGGGCCCGACGTGCCGGGACCGGTGCCGAGCGCACAGCTGCTCTCGCTGGCCGACGCGACGCTGGTGGTGGTGACCGAGGGGGAAACGTCGATTCGCGATGCGCGCTATACCGGGGACGCGATGCGCGCGTTGGCCGGTGAATCCGTGGGAGCGGTCCTCGTTCAGCGGTAGGCGCACGCTCGAACGCAATCTGTGGGGGAGTTCACGAGCGAGTCGAAAATGGACCGGCGAGAGTGGTGAAAATTGCCCCTGTCCGAACGCCGATCGCGGCGCGAGGCTGGCGGGTAGTAGCGGCGTCCTGATTGCTGTAATGGCTGGGGTCCAGGCGTCGGGTGCGGTCGATCCGAAGGTGAGCCAACGAGATGCGATGCGAACGGAAGGAGCGGTGGCGCGATGAGCGGTAGTAGCGCTGTCGCGTCCAGCGTCCCGGCGCCGGGTCTTGAGGTCGACGAGCAGCCACGCCCGCCCTTCGTGGTGGTGCCCGGGCCCGCCGAGTCGGTACCGCGAGACGTCAGCGCCCGAGTCGGAGGCATGCTCGCGCTGGTGGGCGTCCTGCTCGATCCGCTGATCGTCGCCGTGACGACCGGGGTGCTTGCGCGGTGGCTCTTCGGTGCCGGAAACGGCCAGTACACCACCGCCGTGACCGCGGTCGCGGTGCTCTCCGCGCTGCTGCTGCTGCCGACGCATCGCCGCGGTCGCACGATCTTGCGCCCGAGCGAGCTCATGGGAACCGTCGCGTCGCGGCTCGCGCTGGCCGTCGTTGTCGTCTATCAGTTCCTGGTGATCCAGCCGATCGACCTGTTGGAGCTGCCCAAAGAGTCGCTGCAGCGCCTCGCAAACCTCGGTGTTCCCATGACCGTGTGGGTCGGATCGTTCGCCGGCGTGATGCTCGGCCGGGTGGTCATGTTCAAGGTGATCCACATGGTCCGTTCGCGTGGGTTCGACCTGGAGGAGGTGCTCATCGTGGGCGCCGGTCCGGTCGGCTGCGCCATCGCCGAGGCGATCGATCAGAATCCCGAATGCGGCCTCGCAACGGTCGGGTTCTTGGATCGCTTCGACGAGCGGCTCGACCACCCGATCCTCGGACGACCGGACGACCTCGTCGAGATCCTCGAGGAGACGGGGATCAGCGAGGTCATCCTCGCGTTCGGTGCGGCGTCGGAGTCGGAGGTGGTCGGCATCGTTCGGCAGGCCTCGCATCTGCCGGTGCAGTTCTATGCCGTGCCCCGGTTCTTCGAGCTCGGAGTCGCCACGTCGCCGCGGGGCTTCGAGGTCGACGGCCTGGCGCTGACGCCGCTCGGTCGACCCGGCCGCCACCACCGGATGTGGCCGCTCAAGCGGGCGTTCGACATTTCGGTGTCGTCGTTCCTGCTGTTGGTGTCGGCGCCGCTGTTCCTCATGTGCGCCGCAGCGGTGAAGGCCACGAGCCGGGGACCGATCTTCTTTCGCCAGGAGCGCGTCTCGGTCGGCGACGTGCCGTTCGACATCTTGAAGTTCCGCACGATGCGCTACGTCGCCGACCCCGAGGAGCAGGCCCGGCTCGATCGCCGGGCGCAGGCCGTGAACCTCGACGACGACCGCATCACGCCGGTCGGGAAGTTTCTGCGCAACAGCCACCTCGACGAGCTGCCACAGTTGTTGAACGTGCTCCGCGGCGACATGTCGATCGTCGGTCCACGCCCGGAGCGGCCCTACTGGGTCGACCAGCACACGACCGAGGTCGAGGGATATCGGTACCGTCATCGTGTGCCGGCGGGGATCACCGGTTGGGCGCAGGTGAACGGGTTCTGGGGTGATTCGTCGATCGAAACCCGGGTGCGTCTCGACAACCGGTACATCGAGAACTGGTCGCTGTGGCGCGACATCGTGATCGGTCTCCGCACGATTCCGACGCTGCTGGGGAAGCGCCGGTGAGCCGGACCGCCTCCGATCGCTCGACCGTGGCGATCGTCATCCCCGCCCTCAACGAGGAACGCTCGATCTCCGCGTGCCTCGACGCCGTGTTGGCACAAACCTGGACCGACCTCGACGTGATCGTGGCCGACGGCGGTTCGACCGATGCAACCCGCGCGATCGTGGACGAGTACGGCGGGCGCGACGGCCGCGTTCGGATCGTCGACAACCCTCGGCGCACCCAACCGGCGGCGCTGAACTCGGCCGTCGCCCACACCGACGCCGACTGGATCGTGCGCATCGACGCCCACTCCACGGTTCCACCGACCTACGTCGCATCGGTCATGACGCACCTGTCGACCGGCAACTGGGGTGGCGTCGGCGGCCGAAAGGACGGCGTGGCCCACTCGGCGCAGGGCCGGGCGGTAGCGGCCGCGCTCGGTTCGCCCTTCGGGGTCGGAAACTCGGTGTACCACCACGGCACCGAGGTGCAGACGGTCGATCACATCCCGTTCGGCGCCTACCCGATGGCGGTGGTCCGCGAGCTCGGGGGGTGGGACGAGAACACCCCGACCAACGAGGACTACGAGTTCGATTATCGCGTTCGTCAGTCGGGCAAGGAGCTGTTGTTCGACCCGCGACTCGTGATCTTCTGGGAGACGCGAGAGACGGTGAAGGCGTTCTTCCAGCAGTACCGCCGCTACGGACGAGCGAAGTACCTGACGTTGCGCAAGCATCCCGAGTCGGCGGCGATCCGCCACCTCATCCCGACGGGGCTCGTCGCGACCCTGGTCGCGGCGTCGGTGATCGCCTGCGTTCGCCCACGATGGGCCGCAGCGATCGTCGCGCCGTACGCCGGCGTGATCGCCGCGGCGACGGCGACCGTTGCGCCCACGCTCGACTCGGCCGAGTCGCGTCGCTGGCTGCCGCTCGCGTTCATGGCGATGCACCTCGGTCACGGCATCGGCATGTGGGAGGCCCTGCTGGTCGGCGCCCGCCCCGAGGGCGGGCGGCGTCGTGGCTGAACCCGGTCGCGTCGTGATCGCCGCATTCGCTACCGTGGGCGGCCTACCGTCGCGGGTAGTTCAATTGGCAGAACACCGGACTTTGAATCCGGGGGTTGCAGGTTCGAGCCCTGCCCCGCGAGCACGCCGCGGCCTCGTCGCGACGGTGGAGTAGGAGGAACGATGGTCGTCGTCGCCGAGCGGGCGGGCGCGCCCCGTGCCGAGTCACTCGCCGCCGTGGTGCTGGCCGCGGGCGAAGGATCACGCATGAAGTCGGAGCGGCCGAAGCCGCTGCACCGGCTGTGCGGCAAGCCGATGCTGATGTACGTGCTCGACTCGCTCGCGCTGTGCGGTGCGGACCACGCGGTTGTGGTGGTCGGTCACAAGGGCGATTGGGTCACCAAGTCGATCGGCGAGCAATCGCCTCCCGTTCCGGTGAGTTTCGTGGAGCAGCGCGTGCAGCGCGGCACCGGCGATGCGGCGATGATCGGTCTGACCGGGCTGGGCGATGAGCCCGAGGACGGCGACGTGATCATCCTGCCGGGCGACGCACCGCTGCTGCGTTCCGACACGATCGCGGCACTGGTCGAGGGCCACCGGAGCACCGGGGTCGCAGCGACCGTCCTCACCGCGGTGGTCGACGACCCCACCGGCTACGGCCGGATCGTGCGCGGGCGCGATGGCCGGGTCACGCGCATCGTCGAACAGCGAGACGCGACGCCCGAGGAGCTGGAGATCCACGAGATCAACACCTCGATCTACGTGGTGAAACGCTCGCTGCTCGCGCCGGCCCTGCGTCGGCTCAGCCCCAACAACGCACAGGGTGAGTACTACCTGACCGACGTGGTCGCGGTGCTCGCCAGGTCGGGCCACCCCGTCGACAGCGTCGTCGCTCCGACCGCAGTCGAAGCGGCGGGCGTCAACGACCGACTGCAGCTCGCGGTGGCCGAGGCCGAACTGCGGGCGCGCACCAACGAGTCGCTGCTGCGGTCGGGTGTCACGATGCTCGACCCGGCGAACACCTACGTGGACACGACCGTGATCGTGGGCCGCGACGTGACGCTGTTTCCCGGAACGATCCTGCAGGGCGACACCGTGATCGGTGACGGGTGCGAGATCGGCCCGAACACCCAGCTTGTCGACTGCGCCATCGGCGAGCGCACGCGGGTGGTCGCGTCGACCGGGCGCCGAGCCCAGGTCGGCAGCGACGCGGACGTGGGTCCCTACGCCCACCTGGCGCCGGGTACCGAGGTGCCTGACGGCCAGGTCACGGGACCGTTCTACACTTCGGTCGCCGCTGATCGCTGACGGAGAACCGACATGGAGCTGATCACCAAGAAACGCCTGCACATCGTGGCCGGCCGGAACAATCGCGAGCTCGCGGAGGAGGTTGCGGCACGACTGGGCGAGCAGCTCGGCCACGTTGCTCTCGCGGCGTTCGCGAACGGCGAACTGCACTGCCGCTACGGCGAGTCCATCCGGGGCGCCGACGTCTTCATCTTCCAGGGGCACTGTTCGACGCCGGAGATGTCGATCAACGACGCGCTCATGGAGCAGCTGATCATGGTCGACGCGGCGCGTCGGGCATCAGCGAAGCGCATCACCGTGGTGGCGCCCTTCTACGGGTACGGGCGCCAGGACCGCAAGGCCGAGGGACGCGAGCCGATCACGGCCAAACTGGTGGCCAACATGTTCAAGACGGCCGGCGCCAAGCGGCTCGTGTCGGTCGACCTGCACTCGGGTCAGATCCAGGGCTTCTTCGACGGACCGGTCGATCACCTCACCGCCATGCCGGTGCTGGTCGAGTGGATGGGCACACTCGGCGGCGATCTCGTCGTCGTGTCGCCCGACGCCGGTCGTGTGAAGGTGGCGGAGCGCTACGCCAACCAGCTCCACGCCGATCTTGCAATCGTGCACAAGCGGCGTATCCGGGGTGTGAAGAACGCCGTCGAGGCCAAGGACGTTGTCGGCGAGGTCGAGGGCCGCGTGTGCGTGCTGATCGACGACATGATCGACACCGGCGGCACGCTCGTGGCGGCGGCCGAGCAGCTCGCCGAACGGGGCGCACGGGCGGTGTATGCGGCGGCGACCCACGGGGTGCTCAGCGGGCCCGCGATCGAGCGGATCAACGCGTCGGTGCTCGAGAAGGTGGTCATCACCAACACGCTGCCGCTCCCGATCGAGAAGCAGAGCCCCAAGATCGAGGTGCTGTCGGCCGCCGGCATCATCGCCGACGCGATCGATGCGGTGTTCGAGGACACGTCGGTTTCGGAGATCTTCGACGGCCAGAACCAGCACTGACGTTCTGGCCGTCGGACGACCGTTCTGGTTGTCGGACGACTCGGGCGGCCCGGCGATGCGCGCTGTTTGGGGCGCGCGGAGCGATGGCTGGTAACGTGCTCACCCGGTCTGTGCCGTCGTCGGCGCGCCGTTCCACACGAGGTCGCAGGAGAAGCTGTCATGAGCGAGGTCACCCTCACCGCCACTACCGGACGTGAGACCGGTTCGGCACGGTCCCGCCGGATGCGGGCGGAGGGTCGGATCCCCGCCACGGTGTACGGCATGGGCCGCGAGCCGGTGTCGGTCACCATCGAGCGTGCCGACCTGCGTCGTGCGATGACCACCGAGGCGGGCGTGAATGCGCTCATCCGCCTCGACATCGACGGCGAGTCCGACCACGCGTTGGTCAAGGAGATTCAGCGTCACCCGGTGCGCCGCGACGTGATCCACCTCGACCTGCAGCGCATCGATCCGGCCAAGCCGATGCTGCTGACCGTTCCGATCGAGCTGATCGGCGACTCGAAGAAGGTCACCTCCGCCGGTGGCGTGATCGAGCTCAAGCTGCGTCAGCTCAAGGTGTCGGTTCGCCCCGACTCGATCCCGACCCACATCGTCGTCGACCAGTCGGAGATGGTGGTCGACGACATGATCACGGTCGGTGATATGAGCCTTCCCGACGGCGTGTCCAGCGAGGTCGACGAGGCGACGCCGGTTGCGATCGCCCGATTGACCCGCGCCGCCATGGTCGCTCAGCGCCAGGCCGCTCGCGGGGAGGAACCCGCCCCCGGCGCGAAGTAGTCGGCCTCGGTGCGGGTCCGTCGCTCGGCGCGATCGGCGCCGAAGGAGTTCACCTCCACGCCGTGGGACCTCGTCGTCGTCGGCCTCGGGAACCCGGGTTCTCGGTATCGCAACACGCTCCACAACGTCGGCGTCGACGTGATCGAAGAGTTGGCGCGGCGCCATGACGGATCGTTTCGGGCCTCCAAGGCCTCGGCCCTCGTCGCCGAAATCCGTCTCGGAGCCAAGCGGGTGGCGCTGGCGTTCCCCCAGACGTACATGAACGATTCGGGCCGCGCCGTCGCGCCGCTCCTGCGGCACTACCCCGTCGAGGATCTGCGCGACCTGGTGGTGATCCACGACGAGCTCGACCTGGAGCCGGGCCGGCTGAAGCTGAAGGTCGGCGGAGGACTCGCCGGCCACAACGGGTTGCGGTCGCTGCGCGACCACCTGCACGACACCGGCTTCACGCGCGTGCGGGTCGGGGTGGGCAAGCCGCCCGGCGGCGCCGCCAAGGGCGCCGATCACGTGCTCTCGGCGGCGAACACGCGCGACCGCGAGCTGATCGCCGTGTGCGTGCAGGAGGCCGCCGACTCGGTCGAGCTGATCGCCTCGGAGGGCATCGAGGCGGCGATGGCGCGGTACAACCAGCGATGACCGCGACGTCCGACCCGCTCTCGCACGCGTCCGCCCAGTCGGCCAGGCCCCCGCTCGCGAGTCTGTTGCCGCTGCTGCGTGACGAGCCGGCGCTGCTGGGCACGCTGGGGTTGCGGTCGGCCACGTTCGCCGTCCCGGACCCGGCGCGGGCGATCACGATCGCGGCGATCGCCACGCTGTCCAAGCGGCGCCCGTTGATCGTCGCGGTCCCCACATCCGCCGACGCCGAGCGATTGGCCGCCGACCTGGCGCCCTTCCTCGGTGCGCACGAGGTCGACGTGTTCCCCGCGTGGGAGACGTTGCCGTTCGAACGCGTCAGCCCATCGGTCGAGACGATGGGTCGGCGGCTCCGCACCATGTGGCACCTGCGCGACCCCGAGCGCTGCCCGCGCGTCGTCGTCGCCCCGGCGCGTGCGCTGGTGCAACGGCTCAGCCCTCACGTGGAGGACATCGAGCCGATCGCGGTCGAGCCCGGGAGCATCATCGACCAGCACGCCCTCGTGGAGCGGCTCGTCGAGTTCGGGTACCGCCGGGAGTATCAGGTGGAGCACCGCGGCGAGCTGGCGGTGCGCGGGTCGATCGTCGACATCTTCCCGTCGACGGCGGACGGGCCGGTACGCATCGATCTGTGGGGCGACGAGGTGGAGCGGCTCACCACCTTCGCCGTGGGCGATCAGCGCTCCGACGGCGACGTGGCGCGAGCGGAGATCTTCCCGTGTCGCGAGCTGATGCCCACCGAAACCATCCGGTCCCGAGCCGGGGCCTTGGTCGACGAGGCACCCTGGGGTCGCCAACAGTGGCAGCGGCTCGCCGACGGCGAGACCTTCGACGGCATGGAGTCGTGGCTGCCATGGCTCGCGCCGGATGGCGAGGGCCGCCACGTGCTGTTCGACATGGTGGGCGCCGACGCGCAGGTCGTGCTGGTGGAGCCGCGGCGCCTACGCGACCGCGCGGCCGGCATCCTGGCCGAAGAGGCCGATCTCGCGGCCACCCTCGCAACGACGTGGGGGGTAGGCGAGGGCGAACCGATGCCCCGCCTGCACCTCGACTTCGAGCGGTTGCTCGCGAACTGCGAGGCGCCGGTGTGGACCATGACCGTGGCGCCCGAAGGGCCGGGCATCGAAACGGTGGCCGCCTCGGCCTGGTTCCAGGTGGGCGGCGACGGCGCTCGGCTCGTCGGGCAACTCCGGGACCTGAGCTCGACCGGGTACCGGATCGTGGTTGCGGCCGACACCGCGGCGTCGGCCGAGCGGGCCGATCGGCTGTTGCGGGAGGACGGGGTGAGCTACGCGGTGCGCCCCGACGGTGGGGATCCGCTGGCCGAGCCCGGCGGCCACGTGTGCGTCGCAGCGCTGAGCCGAGGGGTGATCCTGCCGTCGGTGAAGCTCGCCATCCTGGCCGAGCCCGACCTGACCGGTCGCCGCCGGACGCACCGCCCGACCAGAACGAGCCGCCGCCAGGCCCAGACCTTCTTCGACGACCTGACCGTGGGCAGCTACGTGGTGCACCACCATCACGGCGTCGCCCGCTTCGGCGGCATGGTTCGACGCAACATCGGCGGCGCCGAGCGCGACTACCTGCTGCTCGAATACCGGGGCGAAGACCGCCTGTACGTGCCGTCGGATCAGATCGACGCGGTGCGTCACTACACGGGCGGCGACACCCCGAGCCTGTCCAAGATGGGCGGGTCGGACTTCGCGAAGGCCAAGGCCAAGGTGCGCGCCGAGGTGGCCGAGATCGCCCAGGAGTTGGTGGTCCTCTACCAGAAGCGGGTGCACACGACCGGCCACGCCTTCGCGGAGGACTCGCCCTGGCAGGCCGAGATGGAATCGGCCTTCCCCTTCGAGGAGACCCCCGACCAGCTCCGTGCGATCGCCGACGTGAAGGCCGACATGGAGCGAACGGTGCCGATGGACCGGCTCGTGATCGGCGACGTCGGGTTCGGCAAGACCGAGGTCGCGATCCGCGCGGCGTTCAAGGCGATGCAGGACGGCCGTCAGGTGGCCGTGCTCGTGCCCACCACGCTGCTCGCCCAACAGCACTACGCCACGTTCGCGGAGCGGTTCGCCCCGTACCCGGTGCGCGTCGAGGTGCTGAGCCGGTTCCTCACCGCCAAGTCCGCCAGGCAGGTGGCCGAGGGCCTCGCGAACGGCGACGTCGACGTGGTGATCGGCACGCACCGCCTCCTCGGCGAAGGGATCGCGTTCAAGAACCTCGGGCTGCTCGTGATCGACGAGGAGCAGCGCTTCGGCGTCAGTCACAAGGAGGCGATCAAGCACCTGCGTCACGACGTGGACGTGCTGACGCTGACCGCCACCCCGATCCCGCGGACCATGGAGATGTCGCTCACCGGCATCCGCGACCTCTCGACCCTGCAGACACCACCGGCCGAGCGCCAGCCGATCCTCACCTACGTCGGCGAATACGACGAGCGTGCGGTCGGCGAGGCCATCCGCCGCGAGCTGCTGCGCGAGGGGCAGGTCTTCTTCGTTCACAACCGGGTGGCCGATATCGAACAGGCCGCCGAACGCCTCCGCGACCTCGTTCCCGAGGCGCGAGTCGCCGTCGCTCACGGGCAGATGGACGAGAGCTCGCTGGAGCAGGTCGTGGTCGACTTCTGGGACGGCCGCTTCGACGTGCTGGTGTGCACCACGATCATCGAGTCCGGCATCGACATGCCCACCGTGAACACGCTCGTGGTCGAGCGGGCCGACCTGCTCGGTCTCGGCCAGCTCCATCAGCTGCGCGGCCGCGTCGGCCGGGCCGGCATGCGCGCCTACGCCTACCTGTTCTTCCCGCCCGACCGCGAGCTGACCGAGGAGGCCTACGAGCGGCTCCGCACGATCGGCGAATCGACCGAGCTCGGGTCGGGGTTCCGCATCGCCATGCGCGACCTGGAGATCCGCGGCGCCGGCAACCTGCTGGGCACCGGTCAGTCCGGCCACATCGCGGCCGTCGGGTACGACCTGTATTGCTCCATGGTGAACGAGGCGATCAACGAGCTCAACGGCGAGACCGCACCGGTGCCCGCCGAGATCAAGATCGAGGTGCCGATCGACGCGAATCTGCCGATCGAGTACGTGGCGCGCGACGACGTGCGTCTCGACGCCTATCGCCGGCTCGCCGAGGTGCGCTCGCCGAGCGACGTCGACGACATCGAGGCCGAATGGCTCGATCGCTTCGGCCCCGTGCCCGCGCCCGCCGCCGCGCTGCTCGCTGTCGGCCGTCTGCGTGCCGCGTGTGCGCAACGGTCGATCACCGAGGTGTCGGTGGGGCGCTCCACCGGGTTCGGCGGGCCGCCACTCGTGGCGCGGATCTCGCCGATCACGCTGGCGGCGTCCAAGCAGGTGCGCCTCGCCCGGCTCTTCAAGGGGGCGGTCTACAAGGCCGATGCCGCGCAGCTCCAGCTCCCCGTGCGCGGCGGAGCCGACATGGCCGACCGGATCCGCGACGCGCTCGAGCAGCTCGCGCCTTTGGAACCACCCGGACCGGCCGGTAGCCTCCCCGATTCGTGAAGCGCCTTTTCGCTGCCCTGACGGTCGCCGCCATCGTGTTGTCGGGTTGCCAATCCGCCGACGATCACGTCGTCGCCCGGGTCGGGTCCCACAGCCTGACCAGTGGTGAGCTCGACGAGCTTCTGGCCTCGCCGTTCGTCAAGGAGGCTCTGGCGAAGCAGGCCGGCTCGACCGAGGAACTTCCGGGGTCTGTGCCGGCGGTATCCCCTCGCTCGATCATCGCCATCTTCGTGAGGACGTACCTGTCCGATTCGGTGCTGCGTGAGTTGGGCGACAGCGTCACCACCGTCGATCGTTCCACGGCGAAGGAGCAGATCGCGTCGCAGGGCACGGTCGGGTCGCCGGCGGCCGAGGAGGTGCTCGTGAACTACTTCGCGGCGATCGCGGCGGTGCGGCGGGCGATCGGCGAAACGAGCGAGCCGAGCGCGGCGCAGCTCTCCGACTATTACGAGCAGAACCGGGCGCAGTTCGCCGACGTGATCTGCTTCGAGGGCATCATCACCCGCACACCCGAGATCCGAGCCGAGGCGCGGACCAAGCTCGAGGCCGGGTCATCGTTCGAGGACGTGATGCAGGAACTGAACGCGGCCGACACGACGGGCGAAGGCGTCGCCGGTCCGCTGACCGATCAGCCGTGCTTGGACGGCTCGGCGCTTCCGCCGCAGGAGGACGCGGTCGGTGCCGTCCTCCGGTCGGGAGCGCTCGACGCGCTGTCGGAGGTGGATGTTCCGGCATCGACCGGCGAGACCTTCCCCGGCATCATTCGGGTCACCGACCGGGGCGCGCTCGGGCTCGACAACGAGTGGGTTCGCACCACCGTCGCGAGCGCGGTGAGCCAGGATCTGTCGGATCTCCGGACCACCGAGTTCAACCGGATCCAGCAGGCAGCCGCAGCGCGCCTGGAGGCGCACGTCGACCCCCGGTACGGGGCGTTCGATCCCACGGCCGAAACGCTTGTGGTGCCGATCGCACCCGTCGAATCGGCCAAAGCCCGCTCGAAGAAAACGGCGGCCGCTTCCGACGCACCCGTCGCCGGCGGCTGAGCCGGTCCGGCGATGAACCCGCGCATCGTGGTGGTCGGCCTCGGGCCGGCCGACGAGGCCATGATCACGAGGGCGACGTTCGACGCGATCGCCGCTTGTCCCGTTCGGTTCGTCCGCACGCGCCGCCATCCCGCCGTCACGGTGTTCGACACGATCGGGGGCACGGCCCCCACGTTCCTCGACGACGTCTACGAGGGCGCCGCCCGCATCGGGGACGTGTACCCGGCGATCGTCGACCGCATCACGCAGGCCGCCCGCGAGCACGGCGAGGTGCTGTACGCCGTGCCCGGTTCGCCCCTCGTGGCCGAGCGCACCGTGCAGCTGCTCGGTGCTCTCGACGGCGTGGAGGTCGAGATCGTGCCGGCGATGTCGTTCCTCGATCTCACCTGGCCGCGCCTCGGCGTCGACCCCGTCGACGCGTCGGTGCGCCTGGTCGACGGTCACGAGTTCGCCGCCGCGGCAGCCGGCGAGCGCGGGCCGTTCCTGGTGGCCCAGTGCGACTCCACGCTCGTGCTCGGCGACATCAAGCTGGCGGTCGAGGACTGGCCGTGCGAACCGGTGACCGTCGTGCATCACCTGGGGCTACCCGACGAATCGATTCGCCAGGTCGAGTGGGCCGACCTGGACCGCATCGGCGAGGCCGACCACCTGACCTCGCTCTACATTCCGAGGCTGACCGCTCCGATCGGCGCCGAACTGGTCAGATTCGACGAGCTGGTCCATCAGCTGCGCGTCGGATGCCCGTGGGACCGGGAGCAGACGCACGGGTCGCTTCGCCGTTACCTGATCGAGGAGTGCTTCGAGCTCGACGAGGCGATCGCCGCGTTGGCGCCGGAGGGCCCGGACGGGTCGGACGGGGACGCCGAGTACGACGACGGCGATCGCGCGATCGAGCACTTCATGGAGGAGCTCGGCGACGTGCTGTTCCAGGTGTACCTCCACTCGACGATCGCGGCCGAGTCGGGATGGTTCACGCTCGCCGACGTGGCCCGCTCGGTACACGACAAGCTCCACCGCCGCCACCCGCACGTGTTCGGCGACGCCCGGTTCGACTCACCCGAGGAGTTCTCGGCCGAGTGGGAGGGCATCAAGGCGCAGGAGGCCGCAGAACGCGGGGAGAGCCCGGCCGCCGCGTCCGAGGGCATCCCAGCGGCGCTCCCGGCGCTGCTCCGGGCCTCGAAGATCCTGAAGCGGCTGCACGCCGCGGGCGTCGACGTCGATTCGGCCGTCCCGTCGGTCCCGAGCGCGTGGGAGTCCTTCGCCGCCGCTCCCGACGCCGACTCGCTCGGGTCGCTTCTGCTCGGCGTCGTGCTCGCCGCCCGGTCGCAGCAACTCGACGCCGAGACCGCCCTGCGCGACGCCGGCGATCGATTGGCCTGATCCGCCGAACCTCAGCGCGGCGCGGCCTGTCGGCGCTCGCGGGCGAGGCCGAGCAGGTACAGCTCGTCGTGCGCGAGCGTCGCGCCGGCCAGCGCGGTGATCTGGGTCACCGCGTCGTACGCGGGTGCGACCTCCACCAGGTCGGCACCGACCACGTCGAGGTCGGCGAGGCCCCAGAGCAGTTGCCGCGCCTGCCATGTGGTCGGGCCGCCGATGACGGGTGTGCCCGTGCCGGGCGCGTACGCCGGATCGAGGAAGTCGATGTCGAAGGTGACGTAGCAGCGGTGATCGCCGACGATGCGGTGGATCTCGGCCAGCGTCTCCTCGATGCCGATCGCGAAGAACCGGTCGGCGTGGATCACGTTGAACCCATGGGTGACGTTCGGGGTGCGCATGCCGATCTGCACCGACCGTTCGGGCACGATGATCCCGTCGCGTGCGGCGCGCAGGAACATCGTTCCGTGGTTCAGCTCCGCGCCCGCGTCCCAGGTGTCGGAGTGCGCGTCGAAGTGGATGAGCGACAACGGGCCGTGAACGGCGGCCGTGGCGGTGAGCACCGGGTAGGCGATGAGGTGGTCGCCGCCGAGGGTGAGCACGTTCGCCCCCGCCTTCACGAGGAGGCCCACGTGGTCGATGACGTTCGTGAGCATCGCCTGGGTATCGCCCGGCGCGTACCCCACATCGAAGTAGTCGACCACGCGATGTCGGTCGAACAGCGAGTGGTCCCAGGGCCACAACCCCTGCGAGAACTCGGCGCTCAGGCTGGACTGCTCGCGGACGGCCCGCGGCCCGGAACGGGCACCGGGACGATTGGTCGTGGCGATGTCGTAGGGCACGCCGACGATCGCCAGGTCGATCTCGTCGACGCGCCGATGGGTCTGCGCCCGGCCGAAGCTCAGCTGCCCGGCCCACGGCATGTCGAAAGCCTGGGCGTCGCTGATGTCGCCGGTCGGTCGGTGCGGATCGTGGTCGCTCATCGCGACAGTCTCGCGTCGGCGGTCGGTCGGCGTGCGGGTCAGCCGCCGGTCTCGGCGCGGATTCGCTTCTTGGTCGCGGCCCACGAACAGATCGGGCACGAGAGCAGGTCGTGGCGCTGGGCCGGGCAGAACTCGCGGCCGAAGTAGATGATCTGCAGGTGCCGGCGATTCCACGTCTCGACCGGGAAGACGGCCTTGAGATCGCGTTCGGTGCGCTCGACGGTCGTGCCGTTCGAGAGGCCCCAGCGGGCGGCAAGGCGGTGGATGTGGGTGTCGACGGCGAAGGCCGGGTGGCCGAACGCCTGCGACATCACCACGCTGGCCGTCTTGTGGCCGACGCCCGGCAGCGACTCGAGGAACTCCCAGTCGGGGAGGACCTCGCCGCCGGACTCGACGATGCGCTCCGCGGCGAGCCACAGGTTCTTCGCCTTCGTCGGCGCGAGCCCGACCTCGCGGATCAGGCCGAGAATCTCGTCGGGGCCGAGCGCGAGCATCTTCTCGGGTGTGTCGGCCCGCTCGAACAGCGCAGGCGTGACCTGATTGACCTTCTTGTCGGTGGTCTGCGCCGACAACGCGACCGCAACCAGCAGCGTGTACGGGTCGCGATGGTCGAGCGGGATCGGCGGGTCCGGGTACCGCTCGTCGAGGATCGTGCCGATCAGGTCCGCCTTGTCGCCTCGTCGCATCGCCCGACCCTACCGGACCCGATTTCGCCGGTCGGGGGTACCTGTGATCGCATGGGCCCAGGACTATCGTCGAAGCCGCCACACGTCGGGAGCGGAGCCCATGAGCATCATCGAACACATCCACGGCCGCGAGATCATCGACTCGCGCGGCAACCCCACCGTCGAGGTCGAGGTGGTACTCACCACCGGCGCGGCCGGGCGGGCGGCGGTGCCTTCCGGCGCATCGACCGGCCAGTTCGAGGCCGTCGAGCTGCGCGACGGTGGCTCGCGATTCCTCGGCAAGGGGGTGACCGAGGCCGTCGCCCACGTGAACGACGACATCGCCGAGGCGATCGTGGGCCTCGACGCCCTCGATCAGCGCCAGATCGACCGCATTCTCATCGACCTCGACGGCACCGACAACAAGGGTCGTCTCGGCGCCAACGCCATCCTCGGCGTGTCGCTCGCGCTCGCGCGTGCCGCTGCCGAAGAGGTCGGCCTGCCGCTGTTCCGCTACGTCGGGGGGGCCAACGCTCACGTGCTGCCCGTGCCGATGATGAACGTGTTGAACGGCGGCGAGCACGCCGACAACAACGTCGACCTGCAGGAGTTCATGATCATGCCGGTCGGCGCCGCCTCGTTCAGCGAGGCGATGCGCTGGGGTATCGAGACCTATCACGTGCTCAAGAAGGTGCTGCACGACAAGGGCCTGTCCACGGCGATCGGCGACGAGGGCGGCTTCGCTCCGAACCTCGGCTCGAACGAGGAGGCCGTGCAGCTTCTCTGCTCGGCGATCGAGCAGGCCGGGTACACGCCGGGTGAGCAGATCGCGATCGCGCTCGACGCGGCGAGCTCCGAGTTCTTCACCGACGGCGCATACGTCTTGGCCGGCGAGGGCCGAAGCCTCAGCCCGACCGACTTCGCGGGGTACCTCGGTGACCTGTGCGCGAAGTACCCGATCGTGTCGATCGAGGACGGCATGGCCGAGGAAGATTGGGACGGCTGGAAGGCACTGACCGACCTGGTCGGCTCGCGGGTGCAACTCGTGGGCGACGATCTGTTCGTCACCAACGTCGAGCGCCTCAGCCGCGGCATCGAGGCCGGCGTGGCCAACTCGATCCTCGTGAAGGTCAACCAGATCGGCTCGCTCACCGAGACGCTCGCCTCGGTCGACATGGCGCACCGCGCCGGCTACACCGCCGTGATGTCGCACCGCTCCGGCGAGACCGAGGACACCACCATCGCCGACCTGGCCGTTGCGACGAACTGCGGGCAGATCAAGACCGGAGCCCCGGCGCGGTCGGATCGGGTCGCCAAGTACAACCAGCTCCTCCGCATCGAGGAACTGCTCGGCGAGGACGCCGCGTTCCTCGGCCTGGGTGCCCTCGCTCGGGGTGCCGGCCGGCCGTGAGCCGGCGCGCTCGCCTGTTGCGCGTCGGGCTGGTTGCCGCGGTAGCGCTGGTCGTCGGCGTGCTCGTGCTGCCCGGCCGCCTCTGGTTCGGTCAACGTGCCGAGTTGTCGCGGGCCGAGGCGCAGCTCAGCGCGTTGGACCGGAGCAACGACGCGCTCGACAAGCGCGTCGACCAGCTCAATTCGAACGCGGCGATCGAGCGTGAGGCGCGCGAGGAGCTCGGCCTCGTGTACCCGCGAGACGAGCTCTACACGCTCACGACCCCGCCCGCGCCGATCGTGAACCTGCCGAAGGTGTGGCCCTTCAACCGGGTCCAGGACGCGCTCGCGAAGGCGGCGGCGCCGACCGCCGCGACGCCGTCGGACCGCTGACGGCGACTCCCTCGCCGCTCGGGTGGGCACCGGCGTGAGCGTGGTCGCCGAACGTGGAATGATCTGACGACCCGTCAGAGCCGACGGGATTGTTCTCGGAGGTTGCAAACGTGGTCGACGTGCCCAGCTACGACAAGCTTTTCATCGGCGGTGACTGGGTCACGCCCGCGAGCGATCGCCGTTTCGAGGTCGTGAACCCGGCGACGCTCGAGGTGGTCGGGTCGACGCCCGAGGCGGTGGAGGCCGACGTCGATGCGGCCGTCGCCGCGGCCCGCCGGGCCTTCGACGAGGGCCCGTGGCCGTCGACGCCCGCGGCGGAGCGCGCCGAGGTGATGCAGCGACTCCTCGATGGCATCTATGCCCGGGCGGACGAGCTCGCGCAGGTCATCACCGCCGAGATGGGCAGCCCGATCCTGTTCAGCCACTTCGCCCAGGTGGGTGCATCCGCGATGGTGCTCGACTACTTCGTCGGCCTCACGCGCACCTACCCGTTCGAAGAGGTGCGCCCCGGGTTCCTCGGCCCGGCGCTCGTGCGGCGAGCCGGTCGGCGTCTGCGCCGGCATCATCCCCTGGAACGTGCCGCTGTTCATCACCATGCTCAAGCTCGCGCCGACCCTCGCGTCGGGCTCGACGCTGGTGCTGAAGCCGGCGCCCGAGACGCCGATCGATGCGTTCATCCTCGCCGAGATCGCCGCGTCGGCCGGGCTCCCGCCCGGCGTTCTCAACGTCGTTCCCGCCGGCCGCGAGGTCGGCGAGCATCTGGTGACGGCGCCGGGCGTCGACAAGGTGAGCTTCACGGGCTCGACCCTCGCCGGGCGTCGGATCGGCGCCCTCTGCGGCGAGCGGCTGCGGCGCTGCACCCTCGAACTCGGCGGTAAATCCGCTGCGATCCTGCTGCCGGACGTGAACCTCGACGAGGCGCTGCCGGGGCTGCTGCCCAATTCGGTGATGAACAACGGGCAGGCCTGCGTGGCTCAGACCCGCATCCTCGCGCCGGCCTCGCGCTACGACGAGGCGGTCGAGGCGATCACCGCGGCCGTCGCGTCGATGAACGTGGGCGACCCCACCGACATGTCGACCGACGTGGGCCCGCTCGTTGCGGAGCGTCAGCGCGAGCGAGTCGAGGGCTACATCGCCAAGGGCCGTGACGAGGGAGCGACCGTCACGACCGGCGGCGGCCGCCCCGACCTTCCGGGGTTCTTCGTCGATCCGACCGTGTTCGCCGGGGTCGACAACTCGATGACGATCGCCCGCGAAGAGATCTTCGGCCCGGTCGTCTCGGTCATCGCATACGCGGACGCCGACGAGGCCGTTCGCATCGCCAACGACAGCGACTACGGCCTGTCGGGTTCGGTGTGGACCTCCGACGTCGAGGCGGGCATCGACGTGGCGCGCCGGGTGCGAACGGGTACGTACACGGTCAACGGGTTCGCGATGGAGTGGAGCGCTCCCTTCGGTGGATTCAAGAACTCGGGTGTCGGCCGCGAGCTCGGCCCGGAGGGCCTGGGCGCCTACCTCGAGGCGAAGACGATCAATCTGCCCCAGGGGTACGAGCCGAAGCTCTCGTTCTGACCGTGATCGGCACGGTCTGACCATGCGGCCCGCGGCGATCGTGCTGGCCGCGGGCGGAGCCCGGCGCTTCGGTGGAGACACCCACAAGCTGCTGGCCTCCGCCCGTGGTCGTCGCCTGATCGAGTGGGCGCTGCTCGGACCGCTCGGCGCAGCCGAGCGTGGCGCCGTGACGGACGTGATCGTGGTGGGTGGCGCGGTCGATCTCACCGACGTGGTGCCGCCGGGCGTGCTGCTCGTCCCCAACCCGGTGTGGGCTGCCGGCATGGCGACCTCGCTTCGGGCGGGCCTCGACGCGGCGCGGCGGCGCGGCGCCTCGGCGGCCGTCGTCGGGCTCGGCGATCAACCCGGCGTGGGAACCGACGCCTGGTGCGCCGTCGCCGCCGCCGACGCGCCGATTGCGGTGGCGCGGTACCCCGAGGGTCGGCGTCCGCCGGTACGGTTGTCGGCATCCACGTGGCCGCTGCTTCCGAGCACCGGCGACGAGGGTGCCCGGGCCGTGATGACGGCCCATCCCGAACTCGTCGTCGAGGTCCCCATCGTGGGCGACCCCGACGACATCGACACGCAAGAGGACCTCGCACGATGGAGCTGAACGACGCCACGCAGGCTGTGACCGCCGACGTGTTGGAGACCGCAGGACGACCGCTTCTGCACCGCATTGCGCCCGCCGTGGGGCTCGCGCTCGTGGGGCTGATCGTCGGCCTCGTGCTGCGTCGCCGCAGGTGCGGCGCCGACGCGTGACCGACGACGCCGAGTGGGTTCGGCGCTGTCTGGGACGCGAGCCACGCGGTCGGTACGCGGTCGTGGCGCGTGATGCGAGCGGCCGACCGTCGGTGATCCGCAACGAGCCGCTGCTCGACGACGGCACACCCATGCCGACGCGCTATTGGTTGATCGATCCCGACCTCAGCCGCCGGATCGGCACGCTCGAGGCGGCGGGCGGAGTCGACGCGGCGGAGGCCGACCTTGGGTTGGATCGCCTGGAAGCGCTGCACCGCACCTATGCCGACGAGCGCGACGCGTCGATCGATCCGTCGCATCCGGGGCCGCGCCCGTTCGGCGGCGTCGGCGGGACGCGGGTCGGCGTGAAGTGCCTGCACGCGCACGTCGCCCATCTGCTCGCGGGTGGCGACGACCCGGTCGGACGCTGGGTGCTCGATCGCCTGGCCGCGACGGCCGCGACGGCCGCGACGGCCGCGACGGCCGCGACGGCCGCGACGGCGCCCGCGGTCGCAGGGGAACTGCGATGAGTCGCGTCGCGGCGATCGACTGCGGGACCAACTCGCTGCGGCTGCTCATCGGCGACGCCACGACGTCGGACGAGCGCCTGATGCGCATCACACGGCTCGGCCGAGGCGTCGACGCCACCGGCCGCCTCGATGCCGGCGCGGTCGAGCGAAGCCTGGAGGTGCTGGCCGAGTTCCGTTCCGTGCTCGACCGGTACGACGTGAGCTCGGTCCGGATGACCGCCACGTCGGCGGCGCGCGATGCGGTCAACCGGGACGACTTCTTCGACCCGGCGGAGGCGATCATCGGGGTGCGGCCCGAACTGATCACCGGCCATGACGAGGCGGCGCTCAGCTTCCTCGGAGCGACCGCCGAGCTCGACCCGGGCGACGGCCCGTTCGTGGTGGTCGACATCGGCGGCGGATCCACCGAGATCGCGTTCGGCACCACGCGAGTCGAGGCATCGATCTCGATCGACGTCGGCTGCGTCCGAATGACCGAACGGTTCCTGGAACACGATCCGCCCCGCGCCGATGAGCTCGCGTCCTGCCTCTCGGTGCTCGACCTGTATTGGGACGACGTGCGCGATGCGATGCCGATGATCGGCGCCGCGTCGACCTTCGTCGGGCTGGCCGGCACCGTCGTGACCGTGGCGGCCGTCGAGCTGGGACTCGCGGCGTACGACCGAAGCGCGACCCACCACTTCCGCCTGTCGAAGGACGCCGCGGAGGACGTGTTCCGCACGCGCGCTGACATCCAGCGACTTCGCGGCGTGGCGCGAGGTGCGCCGCCACAACGTCGATTGGCTGACCAAATGGGAGCCGAGTCGCGTGCCTGGGTCACCCGACGCGGTCGAGGATCGGCAGGCCTTCGTGGCCCGGTGCGCTGCGCGGGCCCGCGAGACCCAGCTGGGGATCGGCCACGGGTTCGGCATCTTCGTCGACGGCTATTTCGCGGGCGAGATCAACGTGAACGCGATCCAGCGCGGCCCGTTCCAGAACGCCTACGTGGGGTACTGGATCGACGAGCGACGCGCCGGCCGCGGGTACGTGCCCGAGTCGCTGGTGCTGGTGGCCCGATACGCGTTCGAGGACCTGCTGCTGCATCGGGTGCAGGTGGCGATCATCCCGCGGAACACCGCGAGTCGCCGCGTGGCCGAGAAGCTCGGGCTGCGCAACGAGGGGACGGCCGAGCGCTACCTCGAGATCAACGGCGCGTGGGAGGACCACGTGCGCTACGCGATCACCGCCGAGGAGTGGACGGTGCGCCGCGACGAGCTGCTCACCGCTTGGGCGTACTGACCCGCGCGGCGAGCCGGGCCAGGCGCTCGGCGAAGTGCGGTTGGTTGATCGAGTGGACCTGCGGCGTGAGCTCGGTCTCGACCGCGAGCCGGTGATCGTCGACGGTGGCCATCGTGGCGATGGTGGCCTTGACGGTGGCCACCAGTTCCGGCGGGCCCTCCGCGGCGCGCTGCGCCAGAGCGATCGCTCGATCGAGGAGCTCGGCGTCGTCGACGCAGCGCCACGCCAGGCCGATGCGCTCGGCCTCCGCCCCGTCGGCCGCCTCGCCGAAGAGCACCATCGCTGCGGTGGCCTGCGGGCCGACGATGCGCCGCATCATCCAGGTGTGACCGCCGCCGGGGTGAATGCCGAGATCGAGGAATCTGGTGTCGAAGCGAGCCGACCGTGCCGCGAGCCGCACGTCGCACGCGAGCGCCAGGTTCATCCCGGCGCCCACGGCGTGGCCGTTCACGGCCGCCACCGTGGGCAAGGGCGACTCGGCGACGCGGAGAAAGCCGGCGTAGATCGCCTGGAGGCCCTCGCGCTGGGAGTCGCCCAGTTCGCTCAGGTCGGCGCCGGCGCAGAACGACGAACCGGCGCCGGTCACGACGACGGCGCCGACCTCGGCCGATGCCTCGATCCGGTCGAATGCCGCCGCGAGTTCGCCGCACAGCTCCAGGCTCAACGCGTTTCGTCGGCTCGGATCGTTGAGCGACACGACGGCGACACGGCCGACGGTGGTGGTCTCGATGAATGCCACGCCGGACTCCGTTCGATCGGGCTGCTACCTTCGCTGGGCCATGCGAGCCGTGCACATCGTACAGAGCGCCCCGTGGCCGTCGACTGATGGAACCCGGCTGCGCAACGCGGCGGTCGCTCGGGCCCTATCGCGGGTCGCCGACCTGCACATGGTGAGCCTCGGGGTGGCCGGGGTGGCGGCGACGGACGAGGAATCGGCGGCCCTCGCGCACGGTGTCGAGCGGTTCTTCCAGGTTCCGGTGCCGCCGTCGCGCGCCGCGACGCCGGTTGCCCGCTGGGTGCGGAGCGGACGACCGCGCCGGCTGCTCCCGTTCGAGACGCCGGAGGTCCGGGCCGGGTTCGCGTCGCTTGCGGGGTCGGGGCTGGACATCGGCGGCTACGACGTGGTGTGGCTCTCGAGCGCCTACGTCGCCGCCGCGGCGCCCGACGGGTTGGGCCGCCGCGTCGTGCTCGACCTCGACGACGACCAGCGCGAGCTGCTGCGGGCCGCCCGCCGCGCCCGCCCCGCCGTGGGCACCGATACCGGCGTGCGTGATCGGGCGGCGGTCTGGGCGCGATGGGGCACCGCGCAGGTCGCGAACGCGGTCGACGCTCGGCGTTGGGACGGCGTGTACGACGCCGCGTTCGCGGCGGCCGATGCGGTGGTGGTGTGCAGCGAGGACGATCGGCGTCGCCTGCACCACCGGCGGATGGCCGTGGTCCCGAACGGCTACGAGCTCGCCGGGCGGGCGACGAGCGATCGGTCGCCGCGGCCGGGCGTGGCGGTGTTCGTGGGGCTGATGAGCTACGAGCCGAACCGCGACGCGGCGGTGTGGGTCGCGCGAGAGGTGTGGCCGAAGGTGCGAGCCTGCCGGCCCGACGCGGTCCTGCGCCTCGTGGGCCGAAACGCCGACGCGGTCGCGGAGCTCGCGGACTGCCCCGGTGTCGAGGTCGTGGGCGAGGTCGACGACGTGGCGGACGAGCTTCGGGCCGCGGCGCTGGCGGTGGTCCCGATCCGCTTCGGTGGCGGCACCAGGCTGAAGGTCGTTGAGGCGATGGCCAACGGTGTGCCGATGGTGTCGACGACGCTGGGGTGCGAGGGCATCGATGTGCGCAACGGCGAGCATCTGCTCATCGCCGATCGTGCCGCCGACTTCGCCGCCGCGTGCGAGCGAATCTTCGCCGATGCCGCGTTGGCCGACCGGCTCGCAGCGGCTGCTGCGGAGCGGTTCGAGAAGCGATACCGGTGGTCGACGATCGAGGCCGGAATCGGCGAGCTCGTCACCGACCTTGCCCGATAGGCGCGGGCGCTACCCGGGATCGCGGACGACCGCCGGGGAGTGCCGGAAGAACTGCTCGACGTCGCGCTCGTAGCGGTACGCAGGCTCGTGATCGCCGAGGGTTCGACGGAGCCGCGTCGCCTCGACGAATGCCTGCACGGCCCCCGCTGAGGTGTACCTGAACCCGAACCCGGCCGACTTGAGCTTGCGGTTGTCGACCCCCCGGCCGAAGCGCAACAGGTTGAGGTACTCCTCGGGCAGGTCGACCACGCCGGCTCGCTTGAAGGGCCAGAGCAACTCGCTCGTGCCGAGCGGCGGGAGCGGGAACGTGAGCTTGCCGCACAGCGTCGCGACCTCGGTCCACGGCAGCAGCCCGTCGCCGGCAACGTTGTAGACGCCGCTGAGGTTGCTGCGCAGCACGTAGAGGATCGACCGAACGACGTCGTCCTCGTGCACGAACTGGAACCGTGGGTCGAAGCCCCACACCGAGGGCACGACGGGCAGCTCGAGCGCCCGCGTGAGCGGTGTGATGATCTCGGTGCCGATCACGTTGGAGAACCGCAGCAGCGACACGACGACGTGCGGGTTGTCCTCGGCGAAGTCGCGCACGTACGACTCGACCTGGTCGAGGCTCCGCTCGACGGGGCGGCGCAGCGGGCGCGAGGGCGGCGTGTCTTCGGTGAACCACGTCGGGTCCTCAGGCGTGCAGCCGTACACGGCGGTTGCCGATTTCACCACGACGTTGCGCACGGTCGAGTCGGGCGCCGACGCGGCGGCGAACAGGTTCATCGTGCCGATCACGTTGGTCTCGTGCATGGCGCGCTGCGACATCTGCGTCGGGTCGACGATCAGGAAGGTGTGCACGATCGTGTCGACGCGCGTGGCACGCACGATCTTGGCGAGGATCGAGTAGTTCGCGTCGACGCGCACGTACTCGGTGCGTTCGAGTTCGACGTGGGGTTCCTCGGTGTCGAGGCCGACGATCACCTCGACGTTCGGGTCGCGTTCGAGCGCCTGCGCAACGCGGCCACCCCAGAACGACCCCAGGCCGGTCACGAGGACGCGGCGGACGTTGTGCGGACTCATCCGAACCAGACCGATCGGCGACGGCGCACCATGTCGAACAGCGCGTCCTGGATCATCGAACGAATGCGCTCGGACTCGTCCATGACTCGGCTCTTGGAGTAGCGCTCCTGGTCGGCGGGCACCTCGAAGTGCACAGGGTCGAGGACGCGCAGCTTGAACTTGGCGGGAAAGTAGATACCGGCGCCGAGCGGGCCGAACGCGAGCATGTTCGCGGTGATCGGCAGGTAGGGCACGCCGATCGAACGGGCGATGGTGGGGAGGCGGGCGACGATCGGCATGGACTCCTCGGCGCCGACGACGGCGATCGGGATGACCGGCACCCCGGCCCGCATGGCGATCTCGACGAAGCCGCCGCGCCCGAAGCGGCGCAGCTGATATCGCTCGCCGACCAGCTTCGACGTGCCCTTCGTCCCCTCAGGGAACACCAGCACGAGCTGGCCCTGCTCGCGCAGCAGCCGGTACGCGTTGTCCGGGTGCGCGGGCAGGCCGCCGAGGCGGGACCACATGGTGCCGACGACGGGGACATGTCGGAAGAAGTAGTCGGCGAGCCCGTAGACCGGCCGGTTCAGTTCGGTCTCGATGCCGTGCATGATGACCGGTGCATCGGAGGGATCGCCGCTGCGTGGTTCGACACGAGCAACGCACCGCCCTCGCTGGGGATCTTGTCGAGGCCTTCCCATTCGGCCCGGAACCAGTGCCGGTACACCGGGTCGTACACGCGGCGGGCGATCTCGCGCATGTGCTCCGATCGGCCCCACTCGTCGACGTCGCCTCGGCGCGGCGGCGGTTCGACCGGGCGGTCGTCGTCGAGGTCGATGGCGTTCGGGAGATGCACCAACTCGGCCGATCGGCTGCGCTGCTCGGCCTCGACGACGGCGCGTTGAGTCGCACGGGTGCGGGTCTTCGTCGGCGTGCGGGTCTTCGTCGGCGGCCGGGCGGCGGTGGCCGCAGGTCGGGTCCCGCTTCGCTTGGAGGAACGAGCTGGACGGGCGTCGCCGGGCATCGCCGGGAGTCTGCGCCGTCGGTGTCGATCGAGCGGCTGCGCCCGGTTCAGGCGCTGACGAGGGTCTGCTCGAAGTCGCCGGTCGGCGTCGCGATGCGTGTCGTGATGGTCATCGGCTGGCAATCGGTGACGGTCGCAGTGCCGTCGAAGGTGCGATTCGTCGGCATCGCGACGGTCTGCCCCATGATCGTGATCGATCCGGTGATGCCGTTGTCGACCTGCCTCATCGTCAACTGATCGCCCTCGACCGACCACGTCCCGGTAAGGGTCCCGCCCCACTCGCCGCTGCCGGTCACGCCGTTGACCGACTCGGTGATCGAGAAGTGCGGCTCGTACCGGTACGTGCCGTCGGCGGCGATCTCGACAGTGCCTTCGCCGGTGACCGACACCTCGAACCCGGGCAACGCGCTCATGGGGGTCGAGGTGAACAGGTGTTCAACCTGGTCGGCGAGCTGGGTCCAGGTGTTCACGACGCACGCCGCGATGTCGGTGCCGTCGTCGGTGTCGTGTGCGGCGGTCGTGCTGGGCGAGGAGGAGGCCGCGTCGGGTGCGGTGCTGGTGGTGCCGTCGCCGTCGCCGCGCTCGCCGGTGGTTCCACCGGAGGCGGCCGATGTCGTGGATGTCCCGTCGGCCCCGGTGGCGTCGTCGGTTCCACCGCACCCGGTAAGGAGGGCGGCGAGGAGCATTGGTGCGGCAACGCGGGCGAAGATCACCCTGGCGAGGGTACCGAGCGGAAGCGCGAACCCCGCCGATCCCGAGGGGTCGAACGCGCGGATGGAATCGCGGTCGGGTGCGTGTGGTTGGATGCGAGGCGATGGCAGCGCCGCGTTCCCGTCCCGCGCTCGCCGCGTTCGCCCACCGCGACTTCCGCGTGTTCTGGCTGGCCGCCCTGGCATCCAACACCGGTTCGTGGATGCAGAACGCCGCGCTGCCCTACGTCGCGTTCGCGCTCACCGGCCGATACGGCGGGGTGGGAGCGACCGGGTTCTGGCAGTACCTGCCGGTGATGCTGATGGGCGCGGCGGGGGGTTCCATCGCCGATCGGTTCGACCGTCGACGGGTGCTGATCCTCACCCAGGTTGCCCAGGCCACGTTCGCGGTGGCCCTCTGGGCGCTCGTGGCCTCGGGCACCGCGACCGCAGGTCGGCTCTCGGCCCTTGCCTTTGCGAGCGGTCTCGCCGGCGGGTTGAACATTCCTGTGTGGCAGGCGTTCGTCGGCCAATTGGTGCCGCGCGAGGCACTGCTCAACGCCGTGACGCTCAACTCGGCGCAGTTCAACGCGGCGAGGGCGCTCGGCACGTTCGCCGCCGGCCTGATCATCGCCGTGAGCGGGCCGTCGGTGGTGTTCGCCGTGAACGCCGTGTCGTTCGGATGCGTGTTGGCAGCGCTCGCGCTCATCCCCGGTCGCGGTCGACCGTCGGCGCGCGCCAGCCGGGGGGCGGTGCGCGACCTGCTCGACGGGGTTCGCTACGTCCGGTCCGTGCCGGCGATCGTCAGCTGCTGCATCGCGATCATCGCGATCGCCGGGCTCGCGTCGCCCCTGTTCAGCTTCGTCACGGCGACCTATGCCGATCGGGTGTTCGTGATCGGCGGCTGGCAGCGGGGGCTGTTGTGGGCGGCGGGCGGAATCGGCGCGGTCGCCGTGTCGCCGGCGCTCTTGACCATCGGTGCCCGCATCCCGCGCGACCGGCTGCTGCTCGGCGCCATGCTGTCGCACGCCGCAGGCACGGCGGTGGTTGGCCTCGCACCGCGTTGGTGGGTCGCTGCGTTCGGCCTGATGCTCTACGGCGGCTCGTATCTCGTCATGGCGACGGCGATGAACACGACGATCCAGCTGGTCGCGCTCGAGGAGATGCGCGGCCGCACGTACGCGGTCTACGTGATGTGTCTCACGGGAGCGTTGCCGATCGGGCTGCTCGTGTGGGGGTGGGCCGCCGACCGGTGGGCGATCCGTCCCGTCACGGTCACGGCGGGGGCGTTGCTCGCCCTCGTCGTCGTCGGCTTCCACCTCAGCGGCCGGTTGAAGGCGATGGCGCGGGCCGACGCATCGGCGGCGCGAGCGTTCACGGAGTGAGGTCGTCGGCGTCGTCGAGGAACCGGCGCCCGACGTCACAGTCGTCGAGCACCGGGCACCACCGACATGGTGTTCCCGGACGCCGCACCGGTTCGTCGCCCTGCTGCAGTTCGACGATTCGGGTCGCGCCCGCGACGACGCGGCGAACGGTCGATTCGAAGAGCCCGTCGGTCACCTCCTCGCACTCGATGCGCCCCTGTTCGAGGTAGGACGACACGAGCAGCCGCGGCGGCGTGCCGACCCGCAGGAGTTCGAGGAGTGCGTAGAAGTGCAGGTCGTGACGGTGAGCGAGGTGGAAGGCGCCGGTCTTGAAGTCGACGATGACCTTGCCCGCGATGTCGCCCTGCGCCGTGCCCAGGGTGAGGTCGGGACGGCCGCTCGCGACGACGAGCCCGTCGAGCAGTTCGACCCGCAGGCTCATCTCGGTGACGGGTCGCCAGCGGCGTTCGAGCG
This sequence comes from Actinomycetota bacterium, assembly GCA_016703525.1. GTDB lineage: Bacteria > Actinomycetota > Acidimicrobiia > Acidimicrobiales > Microtrichaceae > JADJBW01. Next base: position 670,090 of record JADJBW010000001.1, read on the forward strand.
GCGGCCAGCAGTCGAGGAAGGCGGTCAGGTGTGCGTTCGCCTGCGCCCGCACGTCGGCCACCTCGGCCTCGGTGGCGCGAGCGAGCCAGTCGCCGACGCCGCGCCCGTCCTGTTGCAGCGTGGCGATCGCGTCGTCGACCACGTCGAGCGGTGGCCGGTTGCCGCGTGCGGTCACGGTGAGCTCCACCGCCTTGTGAGCCACGGAGCCGCGCGCCGCGGCGGGGCTCCATTCGAACGGCACCGCATCGTCGGCGAGCGATTTGACCTCGCAGCCGTGCACCTTCTCGAGCCGGTGTTTCGAGATGAAGAGCCGCTCGCCCTCTGCGATGTGTTCGCGCAGCGGCGAGCCCGTGCTCGAGGAGTTCGCGAACCTCGTGGCGAAGCATCGGATCGAAGCGGGGGCGCTCGTGCACGGGCGCGCCCAGACGGTCGAGCACGTCCTGCTGCGCCGGGCTCAGTCCGTGCGGCGCCGCGAACGAACCCTCGGACATCACATCGGTCATGCCCGCCGTCCTCCCACGTGTGTCGTCGCCGCCGGCGATGCGGCCAATGCCAAGACCTCGTCGAAGCCCACCCGCATGCACGCTTCGAAGACGTCGTGGTCGGGCACCGCGCCGAGGTCGGTGGTGAGGCCGATGCAGCAGCGGTCGCGGTACGACATGAGCGTGACGTTCGCCGCGGCGCCGATCGGTGGGCCGAACGCGTAGAACCCGTCGACCCGCGCCCCGCCCACGAACGCGTCGACGTCGAGGCCGGGCACGTTCGAGGCGACCAGATCGACGTGCTTGAGCATGCCGCCGGTGACCGAGGACGGGAGCAGGTTGAGCGCGCCGGCGATCGCATCGGAATAGGCCAGCGCCGGCTCCTCGCGCCAGGTCCGCGAGGTGTGGTCGATCTCGAGCATCCGCGACATCGGGTCGAGGTCGCCGACCGGCACGGCAACGCGGACGAGCGAGATGTGGTTGCCGGCGACGCCTTCGTCGCCGTGGCGCAGGTTGATCGGCATCGTGACTCGGACCTGCTCGACGGAGGAGTCGTGCAGGGCGTGGTAGTGCGCCATCCCGCCCGCGATGCCGGCGAGGAACGCCGCGTTCAGGCTGCCTCCCGCCATGTGCGACACCTCGCGCAGCGTGGCGAGCGGCGTCTCGAACGCGTGGAACCGCCACGCCAGTCGGCGGTCGGTCATGACGGGCGACCACGTGGTGGTGGCGGGCTCCACCATCCGCGAGATCGAGGCGACGAGACTCGCAGCGTCACCCCAGATGCTGAGCGGGCGACGGGCGGCGGCGACCATCAGCTTGGGCGCTGCGTGCGCGGCGGCGGCCATCAGGCCGCCGACCTGTTGCACGCCCGACCAGGCGCGTTCGCCGCCGGCGCCGAGTGCGGGCCTGTCGAGTGGCGCGGGAACGTCGGGCATCGGCGGCTGCGCGGCCGGGTGCCGTTCGAAGTCGACGATGTGCGCGGCGAGCTCGATCCCGCCGACGCCATCGGTCAGCGAGTGGTGGATGCGAAGCACGAGCGCCGCGGCGCCCTCGTCGAGCCCCTCCACCAGGGTGACGTCCCATCGGGGACGAACCGGGTCGAACGCGGTGACCGCAGCGATCTCGGCGAGGTCCAGCACGGTGTCGAGGGTGTGCGGCGACGGCGCCGCGATGCGACGAAGGTGCCAGTCGAGGTCGAAATGGGGGTCGTCCACCCAGCGCGGCGGGATCAGCGGCGGGCGCCCCGGGTCGAGACAGCGGCGGAACGAGGGGGCCAGGCGGGTCGCCCGGTCGATGCGGCCTCGCAGTCCCTCCCAGTCGGGCGTCCGGTCGAAGGTGATGACCGCGGTGATCGTCGATCGCAGGAGGGGGGCCTGCTCCATGAGCACCGTGAACGCGTCGGCATCGGAGAGGAAGGCACCGGTCATGGCCGCATTGTGCCCCGCGGGACCGATGCCCGGCTCGAAAGTCGGCTCAGCCCGGAGAGCAAGAGCGGTCGCTCAGCCGCGGGCCCGGCGCGACGCCTCGGTCAGCACGTCGTACAAGACGGTGCCGAGGAACTCGAACTCGGCCGGTCCGGCGATGAGCGGCGGCGAGAACTGGAGCACCGGCTCGCCCCGGTCGTCGGCGCGGCAGATGAGCCCGGCATCGAACAGCGCGGGCGAGAGGTAGCCCCGCAGCAGTCGTTCGGCCTCGTCGTCGTCGAAGGTGGCCTTGGTCTCGCGGTCCTTCACGAGCTCGATCGCCCAGAAGTAGCCCTCGCCGCGGATGTCGCCGACGATCGGGATGTCGGCGAGCGCGGTGAGGGTGTCACGGAATCGACCCTCGTTGGCGCGGACGTGTCCGCAGAGGTCCTCGGCTTCGAAGATGTCGAGGTTGGCGAGCGCGACCGCGCAGCTCACGGGGTGGCCGCCGAATGTGATGCCGTGCGAGAACATCGCCCGGTCCTCGAGGAACGGCTCCATCAGCCGATCGGAGACGATGGCGGCGCCGAGCGGCGCGTACCCCGACGTGAGCCCCTTGGCGCTGGTGATGATGTCGGGCTGATAGCCGTAGCGCTCACAGCCGAACATGTGCCCGAGGCGCCCGTACGCGCAGATGACCTCGTCGCTCACGAGGAGCACGCCGTGGCGATCGCAGATCTCGCGGACCCGCTGGAGATAGCCCGGCGGCGGCACGAGGCAGCCGCCGGCGTTCTGCAGCGGTTCGATGACGACCGCGGCGACCGTCTCGGGACCTTCCATCTCGATCGCCCGCTCGATCGCATCGGCCGTCGCCTCGACGAAGGCCTCGTCGTCGAGCCCCTCGATCCACGGCCGGTAGGTGTTGGTGTTCGGCACATGGGTGACGCCGGGCGTCAGCGGCTCGAAGGGGGCTCGCAGGCTGGGGATGCCGGTGATCGCGAGCGCCCCCATGGTGGTGCCGTGGTAGGCGATGTCGCGAGCGATCACCTTGGTTCGTCCCGGTTGGCCGATCGCGCGGAAGTACTGGCGCGCCAGCTTCCATGCGGTCTCGACGGCCTCGCTGCCAGACACGGTGAAGAAGACGCGATTCAGGTCGCCGGGGGCGAGCGCTGCCAGGCGGGCCGCCAGCTCGATCGCCGGCTCGTGTGCGTTGCCCCAGATGGGGAAGTACGCGAGTTGCTCGGCCTGTCGGGCCGCTGCCGCCGCCAGTTCGGTGCGACCGTGGCCGGCCTGCACCACGAAGAGCCCGGCGAGGCCGTCGAGGTATCGCTTGCCGGCGGAATCGACGACCCAGCAGCCCTCGCCGCGCTCGATCACGTTCATCGGCTCGGCCGCCAAAACCGCCCATGCGTGAAGTGCATCCAGAGATGCCGTTCGCCGAGGGCGCGGAGGCGCTCGGTGTGGTCTGTGTGGTCGGTTCCGCTCATCGCGTCCCCCATTGGTAGGTCTGCTTCTCGATGCTGAGGTAGATCGACGTCTCGGTGGTGCGCACGCCGGGGATCATTCGGATGCGGTCGTTCAGCAGGGTCAGCAGCGCTTCGTCGTCGGCCACGACCACCTCGGCGAGCACGTCGATCGATCCGGCCGCCAGCACGACGTACACGACCTCCTCGAGTTCCGCGAGAGCACGTGCGACCCGACGCATGTCGCCGTCGACGGTGATCGCAACCATCGCGGCGCGCTGGAATCCGAGCGACACCGGATCGGTCACGGCGACGACCTGCATGACCTCCTGGTCGATGAGGCGCTGGACCCGTTGGCGAATCGCCGCTTCGGAGAGCCCGACGGTCTTGGCCAGATGCGTGTACGGGCGGCGGCCGTCGGCCTAGAGTTCGCGAATGATCACCTCGTCAACGGCGTCGACCGTGTGTTACGGCATCCGTGCATCCTGTCGTCTTATCGGCTCCATGCACAAGGATTTCGTTCCCAAGCGCCTGAATCGCGACGAATTCCCCACCGTCGCGCTCCACCCCCACCGAACTGGGCCGATCTACCGACCCCACGGGTCGGTAGATCGGCCCAGTTCGCTGCAGGGCGGGTTGGGGTCAGTGCCCGCCGGTCAACCTCGAGAGCACTCCGCCGGCCACCCGCGACGGCCGACCGGTCGCGAGTTCGGTCCGGTCGGCTGCGGCGGCGAGCCGCTGACCGGCGGTGATCCCGGCCCACCGCAGCGGCTCGGGTTCCCACGAGCGCGATCGGTGACCGACCCACGGCAGGCGGGTGATCGGATCGTCCGAACCGAGGCAGAGCGCGGCGAGGGTCCGCCCTGCGAGATTGGTGGTGGAAACCCCGTCCCCCACGTAGCCGCCCGCCCATCCGATCCCGGAGCGTCGATCGAGCCCGACCGAGGCCATCCAGTCGCGGGGCACGCCGAGCGGCCCTCCCCACCGGTGGGTGATGCGTGCCGCTCCGATCTGGGGGAACAGCCCGCGCAGCACCGACTCGAGCTCGTCGAAGGTCGACCGATCGCTGTCCTGGCCGGGCGAGATGCGCGAACCGAAGCGATACGGCGCGCCGCGTCCGCCGAAGGCGAAGCGGCCGTCGGCGGTGCGTTGGCCGTAGATGATGAGGTGGCGGCCGTCCGTGAAGGTCTCGCGCGACGCCAGGCCGATCTCGTCCCACGCCGAATCGGGGAGCGGCTCGGTCGCGATCATGAGCGAGTACACGGGAGCGACCCGCCGCCGGAGCCCACGGATCGTGCCGGTGTAGCCCTCGGTGCAGCGCAGGATGTGGCGGGCTCGGAGCGTGCCGCGATCGGTGATCACCATCCCGGGTGCGATCGCCGTGGCGCGAGTTCGGCCGTAGATGGAGGCTCCGCGCGCCGAGACGCTGTCGGCGAGTCCCCGAGCGAGCTTGAGCGGGTGGATCGCCGCGCAGTGCGGCGTGAACGCGGCGCCGAGCGCTCCGTGGGCGCGGACACGCTCGGCGAGCCGTTGTTCGTCGAGCCAGCGCTCATCGACCGCGGCGTCTACCCCGTGGCGGATTCGCTCGACGTGTGCCGGGTGGGTGGCAAGTGCGAGGGTGCCGCCCCGCGCGAAGTCGCAATCGATGCCGTCGGCCCGAGCGGCGGATTCGACGTCGTCGATCGCGCCGCGCATGGCGTCGGCCATGGCGGACGCGGCCGCGTGCCCGTGGGCTCGCGCCAGCGCATCGTGCCCGAGCGGGAACAGGGCAGAACACCAGCCACCGTTGCGTCCCGAGGCCCCGAAGCCGACCTCGGCCGCGTCGATGACGGCCACGTCGAGATCGGGCTCGGCGGCGAGCAGGCTCCGTGCGGTCCACAGGCCCGTGAACCCCGCTCCGACGATCACGACGTCGGCCCGACGGTCGTGCGACAGGGGGGCATCCGGGCCGCGCTCTGGTGCGGTCGCGTGCCACAGTGAGACATGGCGAGACACTTGGAACGGCTGGTCGCGTCGGCTAGACATGGCTCACCTCGGGGGCAGGGGCGACGGATTTCGTTGCTGGAAAGGGGACGCGAGATGTTTTCGACGGTCGACGAAACGCCGCGGCACGGAGATCGTCGTGTCTGACTGGAGCGTAGAGCAGGCGAACGCCATCATCAGCCTCGATCGGGTCACGAAGCACTTCGGTTCGTACGTCGCCGTCGAGGAGGCGCACTTCGACATCATCGAGGGCGAGTTCTTCTCCATGCTCGGGCCGTCGGGGTGCGGGAAGACCACCACGCTGCGCATGATCGCCGGGTTCGAGCTGCCGACGTCGGGATCGATCCGTCTGGCTGGCAACGACGTGTCGAACGTCCCGCCGTACAAGCGCGACGTCAACACCGTGTTCCAGCAGTACGGCCTCTTTCCGCACATGTCCATTCTCGACAATGTCGCGTTCGGTCTGCGTTCGAAGAAGGTTCCCAAGCCGGAGGCCCGCCGCCGTGCCCAGGAGATGCTCGACGTCGTCCGGCTGTCGGAGTTCGGCGACCGCAAGCCATCGCAGCTTTCCGGCGGTCAGCAACAGCGCGTCGCGCTCGCTCGAGCGCTGGTGAACAAGCCGAAGGCGCTGCTGCTCGACGAGCCCCTCGGCGCGCTCGACCTGAAGCTCCGCCAGTCGATGCAACTCGAACTCAAGCGGATCCAACAGGACCTCGGCATCACCTTCGTGTTCGTGACCCACGATCAGGAAGAGGCGCCCACCATGTCGGACCGCATCGCGGTCATGACCCAGGGTCGGACCGACCAGATCGGGACCCCCACCGACATCTACTACCACCCGGCGACCGTGTTCGTGGCCGGCTTCATCGGCACGGCGAATCTGCTCCCGGTCACGGTCCGCTCGTCGTCGGGCGACATCGTGACGGTCGACTCCGCGCTGGGAAGCCAGTTCCACGTTCCCACCGCCGGGCGGACCTACACCGCCGGCAACTCGGCGACCCTGATGGTTCGGCCCGAACGGCTCGACATCTCGGCCGGCGAGCCGCCGGTGGGCATCGGCGGCGCCATCCCGGCGCTCCTCACCAGCGTCGTGTTCCAGGGGCCCGTCCTGCGCTGCGAGGCGCGGACCGCGACCGGCGCCGACGTGGTGGCTCACGTGCATGTCGACGACATGCCGCAGGTCTCCGTCGGCCAGAACGTCACCCTGTCCTGGCGCTCCGACGGCGCCTTCCTCGTCGATGAACCCATCTCGGCCGACATGGCCGGCGTGACGTCCTCCACCGATGACGAGACCATCCACCCCTAGACCCTTTGGCCGCGACAGCCTGCGGCAACACCGCTGATAGGAGCGAACCACATGCGTGACGAACTGCTTTTCCGCCAAGCCGTCGAGACCTCCCGTGCGCTCACCCGGCGCCGGTTCCTCCGGACGTCGGGCCTCGCGGCCGGGGCCGCCGGCCTCGCCCCGCTGCTCGCCGCCTGCGGAAGCGACTCGGACTCGGACTCGGCGTCGGGTGACGGTGGCGCGGCCAAGCAGGACACCAAGAACCTGTACTTCGCGAACTGGCCGGCCTACATCGACGAGGAGACCGTCGATCTCTTCGAGAAGGCCTCCGGCATCTCGTTCAAGTACACCGAGGAGTACAACGACAACAACGAGTACTTCGCGAAGATCCAGCCCCTGCTGTCGAAGGGCCGCTCGATCGATCCCGACATGCTCGCGCCGACATTCTGGATGGCGGGCCGCCTGATCTCGCTCGGATGGGTCGACAAGCTCCCGCTGGACAAGATCCCGAACGCGAAGAACCTGCGGTCGTCCCTGCAGAAGCCCACCTGGGATCCGACCGGCGAGTACTCCCTGCCGTGGCAGTCCGGATTCGCGGGCATCGCCTACAACGAGCAGGTCACGGGCCGGGCACTGACCTCGATCGACGACCTGTGGGATCCGGCGTTCAAGGGCAAGATCGGCGTGCTGTCCGAGATGCGCGACACGCTGGGGCTGATCGGGCTGTCCGAGGGCGTGGACATCTCGAAGCCCACGGCCAAATCGCTGCAGAAGGCGATCGATGCGCTGCAGGAGCAGGTCGATTCGGGCCAGATCAAGCAGTTCACGGGCAACGACTACATGGACGACCTGACGCAGGGGAACTTCGCCGCCTGCATCGGCTGGTCGGGCGACATCGCGCAGCTGTCGAAGGACAGCCCCGAGCTCAAGTTCGTGATCCCCGAGTCGGGCGGGACCCTCTGGTCCGACACGATGGTCATCCCCCAAGGGGTCCGACGGGGTGACGGCCGCGGCCGAGTTCATGGACTACGTGTACGACCCGGTGAACGCCGCCCGCATCGCGGCCTACGTGCAGTACGTGTCGCCGGTCGAGGGGGTACAGGACGAGCTGCGCAAGCTCGGTGGGGATTCGGCAGCGCTCGCCGACAACGAGCTGCTCTTCCCGACCGAGGCCTCGTCCAAGAACCTCTCGTCGTTCGGACCGCTCTCCGAGGCCGACGAGGAGGCGCTCGACGCGGCGTTCTCGAAGGTCCAGGGGAACTGAGCCGAGCCACGGGGCTCGACCGCGCGAGAGGGGACGGCGATGGCAGGTGAAGACCGCAAACCCGCACGGCTCGTTCCGTGGGCATTGCTCAGTCCGGGCGGGCTGTGGCTCGCGCTGTTCTTTCTTGTGCCGGTCCTGGCGTTGGTCAAGATCGCGCTCTCGACACCCGTGCGGTTTCAGGATCCCGAGTTCAGCTGGGACTTCGGCAACTTCGGAACGGCGCTCAGCGACTACGGCGCCCAGTTCGGGCGGTCGTTTCTGTACGCCGGGCTCGCGACGGTGCTCGCCTTCGCGATCGGGTACCCCTTGGCGTACTGCGTCGCGGCGTACGGCGGCCGATGGAAGGACCTGTTGATCGGGCTCGTCGTGATCCCGTTCTTCACCTCGTTCCTCATCCGGACCATGGCGTGGACCTCGATCCTTGGGGAGCGGTCGTTCGTGACGAAGATCGCCCGCGGGGTGCTGGGCGACGGGTTCACATTCACCGGCCGATCGTGGGGTGTGGTCGGCGGGCTGACCTACAACTTCCTGCCGTTCATGATCCTGCCGATCTACGTGGCGTTGGAGAAGATCGACTTTCGCCTGACCGAGGCGGCCGGCGACCTCTACGCCACGCCGGTTGCCGGGTTCTGGCGGGTGATCTTCCCGCTGTCGCTGCCCGGGGTGTTCGCCGGCTCCCTGCTGGTGTTCATCCCGGCCGCGGGCGACTTCATCAACGCCCGGTTCCTGGGCTCCCCCGACACCACCATGATCGGTTCGGTCGTGCAGGACCAGTTCCTCGTGCAGCTCGACTACCCGTCGGCCGCGGCGCTGTCGCTCATCCTGATGGGCATCATCACGGTGGCGGTGCTCGTGTACTCCAAGCTGTTCGGCACGGAAGGTCTGGCCGCATGAGCGCAGCGAGCAGCAAGCCGGTTTCGAACAAGGGAAAGCGGGTACTCCAGGTCGTCACGGCCCTGGTGTTCCTGTACCTGTTCGCCCCGATCATCTGGATCGTCGCCTTCTCGTTCAACAAGCCGACGGGCAAGTACAACCTCCAGTGGAAGGGCTTCACGCTCGACAACTGGCTGCACCCCTTCGCCGACGCCGACCTGACCAGTGCGTTCGTGCGCAGCCTGCAGGTCGCGGCGGTCTCGGTGACGCTCGCGACGGTGATGGGCTCGATGATGGCGCTCGCCCTGTCGAAGTACCGGTTCCGCGGCAACTCCGGCGTCGACATCTTCCTCGTCCTGCCGCTGACGACGCCGGAGATCGTGCTCGGGGCGTCGCTGCTGACGATGTTCATCGACTTCAACGACGCCGGCATCCCGACGGAGTCGTTCTGGGATCGCGGCATGTTCACGATCATCATCGCCCACACGCTGTTCTGCCTGAGCTTCGTGGCGCTCACGGTGAAGGCGCGGATCCGAGGATTCGACTGGCGTCTCGAGGAGGCCGCGGCCGACCTCGGCGCCGGCCCGTGGCGCACGTTCAGCCGGGTCACGTTCCCGCTGATCCTGCCCGGCATCTTCGCGGCGGCGCTGCTGAGCTTCGCCTTGTCGATCGACGACTACATCATCACGAGCTTCAACAAGGGCCAGACCAACACGATGCCGATCCACATCTGGGACTCGTTCAAGGTCGAGTTCCGGCCGCAGGTGAACGTGCTGGCGTCGATGATCCTGATCGTGAGCGCAGCACTGCTCGTCGGGAGCTCGATCGTGTCGAGCCGCCGCGCCAAGTAGCGGCGGCGGCCGACCCCGATCGACCCGGGGTAGCTACCACGGAGCAGCTACCCCGGCGTGGCTACCCGGCGAGTGCCTGGCAGAGCTCGGCGAATGCATCGACGTAGCGGTCGATCTCGCGGTCGCCGTGCTGCACCGACAGCGTCCACTGCTCCTCGTCGCCGGGGGTCATGAACACGTCGCGGTTGATCATGAACGGGTACGAAGCCAGGTACAGCTCGGTGTTGGTCTCGAGGAAGTCGCGGTAGTTGGTCAGCGGCTCAGAGCGGTAGGTGACGCAGCCCTTGCACCCGAGATCGACGATGCTCGCCGGGATGCCGTGCTCGTCGATCGAGCGCTGCATGCCCGATGCGAGCCGCTTGCCGAGGTAGTCGAAGTGGGCGTACGCGTCGGGGGTGAGCACCTTGGTGAGCGTCGCCAGCGAGGCTGCGACGCTGAGTGGGTTGCCGTTGTAGGTGCCCTGGTGCGCGGCGCCGTGATTGATCTCGTCCATGATGTCGGCTCGTCCGCCGAAGGCACCGATCGCGGCGCCGCCGCCGATCGACTTGGCCCACGACGCCAGGTCGGGCTTCACGCCGAAGCGCTCACGCGCGCCGCCTGCGGCGATGGTGCACCCGCACTTGACCTCGTCGAAGATGAGCACGACGCCGTACTGCGTGCAGAGCTCGCGGATGCGCTCCAGGTAGCCGGGTTGCGGGAGCACGATGCCCACGTTCATCATGACCGGCTCCATGATGAGCGCTGCGATCTGGTCGCCCTCTGCCTGGAGCAGCCGCTCGAACGCGTCGGCGTCGTTGAAGGGCACCACGCGAATCCACTGCTCGAGCCCGGCGGGCATGCCCTTCGACTTCGGCGTTGCTGCCGGTGTGTCGCGCCCGCCCATCTGTTCGGCGCCGGGCGTGCACGAGTACATCAAGAAGTCGACGTGGCCGTGGTACGAACCCTCGATCTTGGCGATCACGTCGCGTCCGGTGGCGGCGCGGGCCACGCGGATGGCCGTCATGTTCGACTCGGTGCCCGAGTTCGTGAAGCGCACCTGGTCGACGTCGAAGCGTCGGCAGAGCTCCTCGGCGAGCGCGACGGTCGACTCGACGGTGACGGCGAAGTGCATGCCGCTGCGGGCGGCCTTCTCGACGGCCTCCGCGACGATCGGGTTCGCGTGGCCCACCGCGATCGAGCCGAAGCCGTTGTGGAAGTCGAAGTACTCGTTGCCGTCGACGTCCCACACCTCGGCGCCGACGCCGCGCTCGAGGTAGATGGGGTAGGGGTCGCCGAGCTGAAAGCTCGATGCAACGCCGCCGGGCATCGACTGCACGGCTCGCTCGTACAGCGCCTTCGACGCGGTGGTGCGCTGGAGCAGGCGCTCCATCTCGGTGGCCGCGATGGCCTTGGCCCGTTCGGTGATCGGCTCGCTCATGGTGCTCCTCGGAAGTTGGTCCGGCCGGCGGTTGATGGCGGTGGGCGTCGTTGATCACCGAGCCACGCGAGGCGGAGAGGGATGCTGATCCGTTGTCATACAGGCTAGCTGCTCTGGATTTCGTTGTTCCATTGGCTTGGTGGGTGCGAATCCGGTGGCGGCGTCGTCGCCGGGGCGGTGACGGTGGATTCCTCGCGGTGGGTCGCGGCGGATTCTCAAGCATGGCCGTGACGCGTGCCGACAACCCCCGTGTGAACGCTCGCTCTCGCCCTGTGCCCCTGTCAGCGGCCGGTTCGTCGCGCGTCGCGACCTCGCCCAGCGAGCGCGGGCGCGGTCGTGGCGCGATGTCGCGTCGGTCATTTCTCGGCGGCGGCGCCGCCATGGCGGCGGGCGTGCTGTCGTCGTGCGCCTCGGATCGCTCGGCCGGCGCCGACGGCTCGTCTCGAAACGGTGCCGATCTGCGCATCTCGACCTGGGTCGCCTACATCGATACCGACGACCACGACGACCCGTTCGGCAAGGACACGACGCTCACTCGCTTCCAACACACGACAGGGCTCGATGTCGACTGGCGTACCGACTACAACGGCAACGCCGAGCACTGGGTGCGTGTGTTCGAACCGAACCTCGGTCGGGGACGAACCATCGACGCCGACATCGTGATGCCGACGTTCTGGATGGCGGCGCGCCTCGTCGACCGCGGCTGGGTCGAGAAGATCCCTCCTCCCGCATTCCCAACCGCGCGAACCTCGACCCGGCGTACCTCGGCCTGCCGTGGGACGAGGGCGCGACCCATCACCTCCCGTGGCAGGCGGGCATCACGGGGATCGCGTATGACATCGAGGCGACGGGACGCGAGCTCGGCAGCTTCGCGGACCTCTTCGATCCCGAGTTCGCCGGCCGGGTGGGACTGCTCAGCGAGATGGAGGACACCGTCGGGCTGACGATGCTCATGCAGGGACGCGACCCATCGGTGCTCGACATCGACGGCGCGAACGCCGCGCTCGATCATCTCGCGACGGCGACGCGCGACGGGCAGATCCGCGTTCACGGCGAACGAGTACCTCGACCGGCTGATATCGGGCGAGTTCATCGCCTCGATGGGATGGTCGGGTGACCTCGCACAGGTCGCACGCGAGCATCCGAACCTGCGGTTCGTCGTGCCCGAGGAGGGTGCGATGTTGTGGTTCGACACGATGATGATCCCGAAGGGGTCGCCGCACGTGCGCGCCGCAGCCTCCTTCATGGACTCCGTGTACGACGTCGAGACCGCGGCGACGATCACGGAGTACGTGCAGTACATCTCGCCGGTGTCGGGGGTGCAGGACGCGGTCGCCTCACGGGGGCCCGAGGGCGAGGCGCTCGCCGCCAACGAGTTGGTGTTTCCGACCGCCGCGACCCGGGAGCGCCTGCACACCTTCGCCGGCGTCGGCGAGGCCGAACACATCGCGCTGAGCTATCGCTTCGACGACCTGGCCTCGTAGCGGTCGCCGGTTCGGACCCGTTGCGCGTCCGACGTTCGTCGGCAATGCTCCCAGCCATGACCGACACGAACGTTCGCAACTACATCAACGGTGAGCTGGTCGACGCGGCCGACGGCGCGACCACCGAGCTGATCGACCCGTGCACCGGCAGCGTGTTCGCGTCCGCAGCGCGATCGGGAGCCGCCGACGTCGACCGAGCGTGTCGCGCCGCGGCCGACGCGTTCGAGACGTGGCGCAACACCACCCCGGGCGAGCGACAGGCCGCCCTGTTGAAGATCGCCGATGCGATCGAGGCGCGTGCCGATGAGTTCGTTGCGGCCGAATCCCGCAACACCGGCAAGCCGCTCGGGCTGACCGCGTCGGAGGAGGTGCCGCCGATGATCGACCAGATCCGGTTCTTCGCCGGCGCCGCCCGCATGCTCGAAGGCCGCTCGGCCGGCGAGTACATGGCGGGTCACACGTCGATGATCCGGCGTGAGCCGCTCGGTGTGTGCGCGCAGGTCGCGCCGTGGAACTACCCGATGATGATGGCGGTGTGGAAGTGGGCGCCGGCCATCGCCGCGGGGAACGCCGTCGTGCTCAAGCCCTCCGACACCACGCCGGTGACCGCAGTGATGATGGCCGAGCTGATGGGCGAGTTCCTCCCCGCCGGGGTCATCAACGTGGTCTGTGGCGACCGCGACACGGGCCGGTCGCTCGTGGAGCACGAGGTGCCGCAGCTCGTGTCGGTGACCGGCTCGGTCCGCGCCGGCATGGAGGTCGCCCAGGCCGCCGCCCGTTCGCTCAAGCGCTGCCACCTCGAACTGGGCGGGAAGGCGCCCGTGGTGGTCTTCGACGACGCCGATATCGAGGCCGCAGCGGAGGCGATCGCGATCGCCGGGTACTTCAACGCCGGTCAGGACTGCACCGCGGCGACGCGCGTGATGGTGTCGCCCGGCGTGCACGACGAGTTCGTCGCGGCGCTCGCCGCGCAGGCCGCCGGCACCCGCACCGGCCTGCCCGACGACGAGGACGTGCTGTTCGGCCCGCTCAACAACGCGTCGCAACTCGAGCGTGTCGCCGGGTTCGTCGATCGGGCGCCGAGCCATGCGACGGTGCAGACCGGCGGCGCCCGGCAGGGCGACAGCGGCTACTTCTACACACCGACGGTCGTGTCCGGCCTCCACCAGGACGACGAGATGATCCAGAACGAGATCTTCGGGCCGGTCATCACGGTGCAGCGCTTCAGCGACGAGGACGAGGCGGTCGCCTGGGCCAACGGCGTGCCGTACGCGCTGGCCTCGTCGGTGTGGACCTCGAACCACGGCCGGGCGATGCGGATGGCCAAGCGCCTCGACTTCGGCTGCGTGTGGATCAACACCCACATCCCGCTGGTCGCGGAGATGCCTCACGGCGGGTTCAAGCACTCGGGCTACGGCAAGGATCTGTCCGCGTACGCGATCGAGGACTACACGCGCATCAAGCACGTCATGACCAACATCGAGGCGTAGGGACGCGCCACGCCTCGGTGTCGGTGGCCCGTGCGAGAGTTGCCGCATGGGTTCTTCCTCCTTGCGATTCGCCGAGACGGTTCGGGTGCTCTCGGCGACCGCGCATGGGTTGGGGCTGCGCGTTCCCGCGTTCCGGAGCCCGCCGCATACGCCCGGCCGCGATCGCGCCGTCTCCCGCCCCCGCGGTGAGCCGGTCGTCGCGGTGCGGGTGGTCGGCCGCCCCTTCGCCGCGGTGCAGGCCGACCTGATCGACGGCCTCGCCGTCGTGAACGGGTTGGCCGCCCTCGAAGCGGAACCGGTGCGGCGCGAGCTGTGGAACGCGCTCGCCCGGGCAGGCGAAGTCGACGGGCAACCCACGCTCGCAGCAGCATGAGTGCCCGGTGCCGAGGGGTGGAGGATGCGTGACGACTCACGAACGCGAGCTGACGAGTGCGGTCGATCTGTGCGACGAGCGCGGATGGCTCGCCGATGACGCACGGGGCTGGTCGCGTGCGTCGCTGCATCGGGCGAATCTGACGGGGCGGTGGGGCCGGACCAAGCGCTGGGACTACTGGGCGATCCTGTCCGACGACCATGCGGGTTCGGTGACGTATGCCGACGTCGACTACCTCGGGATCGTCGACGTCTGGTGGTGCGAGCTGGCGACCGGTCGCATCGGCGGCCGGTCGCTCGTGGTGCCGGGCGCCCGCGGTGTCGCCCTGCCCGAGGAAAGCGGGTCGGCGCCGCTCGTCTTCGACAGCGAGCAGCTCTCCATCGAGATCCGCGACGTGCCGCCCGGCGCCGCGGGTGATCTGTCGAAGGCGGCGGCGACCGAGATCCGCGCTCGGTGGCGCGAGGCCGACGGCGCCTCGGCATCGATCGAGGCGGTCATCGATCGGCCGGAGGGCCACGAGTCGCTCAACGTGGTGATCCCCTGGTCGCCCTCGACCTTCCAGTTCACCTCCAAGCATCAGGCGCGGCCGGCTCGGGCAACGCTGCTTGTGGGCGCCGAGACGATCGCGCTCGGTTCGTCGTCGCCGGCATGGGGCGTTCTCGACGTGGGCCGCGGTCGCTGGCCCTATCGGACCCGCTGGAACTGGGGCGGTGGCGCCGGGGCTTCACGCGGCGGCGCGACGATCGGGCTGCAGCTCGGCGGCACGTGGACGGTCGGCACCGGGTTCACCGAGAACGGCGTGCTGGTCGACGGACGGCTCGACAAGATCGGCGAGGAGCTCCTGTGGGATTACCGGTGGGATGCGCCGATGCGCCCATGGCGGGTGACCAGCCCCGACGGCCGCCTCGACCTGGTGCTGACGCCCACGTTCGACCGCCATTCGCGAACCGAGCTCGGCGTGCTCGGAACCGAGGTGCATCAGGTGTTCGGGCGATGGGCTGGCCGCTACGTGGCCGACGACGGCCGGGAGCACGCGTTCGACGGGCTGGTCGGATTCGCCGAGGAGTCGCGCTCGCGCTGGTAGCTCGCGACCGCGCCGGTAGCGTGGCGCCGTGCCTCAGCCACGCCCCGCCTTCACCGTGTTCGGCATTCCGGTCCGATTCGACCTCTGGTTCGCGTTCGGCCTGTTCATCTTCTACAGCCTGTCCGGCGGTGGCCAGCGGGGGCTGTACACCGTGGTCGCCATCGCCGTGTTCGTGGTCTTCCACGAGTTCGGTCACGCGTTCGCGGCAAAGGCGTTCGGCGTGCCGTCCGAGGTGCGGCTGTCGTTCCTCGGCGGGTGGACCTCGTTTCCCGGCACCACGTTGAGTCGGTGGCAGCGCAACGTGATCTCGTTCGCCGGGCCCGGCACCGAACTGGTGCTGGGGGTGGTCGGACTGGCGGTGGTTCGGGCCTTCGTGGACCCCTCGACATCGATGGCGGCGGCCGAGCGCTACATCGACCTCCACGGCGCCATCGGCTGGGCGGGCGTCATGCTCGCCGTGCTCAACCTCATGCCGATCTGGCCCCTGGACGGCGGTCATCTGATGAGCTCGCTGGTCGAACGCATCGCCGGGCCGTCGGGGCGGATCGCGTTCCTCCAGTTCTCGGTGGTCGTGAGCGGCGTGATCGTTGCGCTGTCGTTCTCGGGCGGGGAGGGCTCGCTACGCAGCTTCAGCAGCCGCCAGCAGTCGGAGGCCCTAACCGCCCCTTTGCTCGGGGCCGTGTGGCACTACGTCCTCGCGGCGCCGGCGCTCGCGATGTCGGCGCTGTTCATCGCCGTGTTCACGGGCCTGGAGAGCTGGCGTGCCCTGCAAGTGGCGCGGATCGGCGGAGGCATCGCGGCGCCGACCCCGCAGGACGCGCAGGCGTCGCGCACACTGGATCGGGCGCTCGCGATCCGCGCCGCCGAGCGGCAGGGATGGGAGACCGGCGTGCCCGGAGCCTTCCCCCGTGGAGCGGGCCCCTCGCCGTGGCTGCAGGCGCACCTCGCGGGGCGGAGCGGCGCTGATGCGTCGCGAATGTCGGCGATTCTCGACGGACTCGCGGGACGTGACGATTCCTGGGAGATCGACCGGCTCGATCGGCCCGAAGTCGGACAGCTGCTCGCGTTCGTGGGTCCAACGGCCGGCCTCGCACCGCGGGCGGTCGCCGCCCGCGTCGTCCACGGAACGGTCGACGACCTGATCGCCGCGGCCATGGCGTCGTACCAGGCCGGGTGGCGTCCCGACGCGTTCTACGTGGTGGCCGAGGGGCTTGCCCATCGGGGTCTGCTCGACGACGCCATGGTGTGGCTCACGAGCGCAGTCGAGCGCGGACCCGATCCGCGCCGGTTGGCCATGTCACCCGAGTTCCGCCCGCTTCACGCCAGGTCCGATTTTCAGCGGTTGCTCGGCGTCGCCGAGCGAGCGGTTCCCAACGGGCGCTGAATCCGTCGCCGCGCCTCGTCGACGACGCCGAGCACAGCGGCCCCCGCGACCACGATCCCCCATTGCGCGAGGTCGAGGTCGGCCGTCTCGAAGAGCGTTCGCAGCGACGACCACTCCACCGCCAGGACCTGCAGCGCCACCACGACACCGAGCGCCAACCACAGGCGGGCATTGCGCAGGGTGTCGCGGGTGAACACGGTCCGTGTCGAGCGCACGTTGAGGGCGTTGACCACCTGCATCAGCACGAACGTCGTGAACGCCATGGTCGTCGCGACGCCTCGGCCGTGGCGCGGCTCGGCCCACGCAAGGATCGACAGTGCGACCGTGGCCATCGTGGCACCGTGCACGACCAGCGTGCGCAGCGTCGGTCCGTCCAGAATCGGCCGACGTGGAGATCGCGGCGGCCGATCCATCACCCCGGTGCGAGGCGGGTCGACGCCCAGGGCCATGGCGGGCGGCCCGTCCATGATGATGTTGACCCACAGCAACTGGATCGCCGACATGGGCTTGGGGAGCCCGGCCAGCTGCGAGCCGACGAGCGTGAAGATCGCGCCCGTGTTCGTCGCGACCTGGAACCGGACGAACGTGACGATGTTGTCGTAGATCGCCCGGCCGCGTTCGATCGCCCGCACGATCGTGCCGAGTTGGTCGTCCGCCAGCACCACGTCGGCGGATTCCTTGGTGACCTCGGTGCCGGTGATGCCCATCGCGACGCCGACGTCGGCCTGCTTGAGCGACGGGGCGTCGTTCACGCCGTCGCCGGTCATGGCGGTGATGCGGCCGCGCGCCTGGAGCGCGCGCACGATGCGGAGCTTGTGTTCGGGGGAGACGCGGGCGAACACGCCGATCTCCTCGACCGAGTCGACGAGCTCGGCGTCGGACATCGCGTCGAGGTCGGCCCCGCGGACAGATCGTCCGACGATGCCGAGTTCCGCCGCGATCGCCGTCGCGGTCACGGGGTGGTCGCCGGTGATCATCTTCACGTCGACCCCGGCTGAGCGCGCAGTCGCGATGGCCTCGGCGGCTTCGGGGCGGGGCGGATCGGCCAGGCCGACCAACCCGAGCAGCGTCATGGTCGTGCAGGCCGTGGCGATCTGTGCCGGGTCGGCGTCGACGAGAGCGGACGGTTCGACGCGACGCGACGCGACGGCGAGCACCCGGCGCCCGAGCCGCCCGGACGCCTCGACCATCGATGCGATGCGATCGGCGGCGAGCGGGTCGAGCGGGAGCGGGCCCTCCGCGGTCGCCATGGCGTCGCACCGCTCGATCAGGACATCGGCGGCGCCCTTGGCGAGCAGCAGGGTTCCGGGCGCGCCGTCGGTTGCGCCGTCGACGACGACGGCCATGAACTTGCGGGTCGAGTCGAACGGGAGCTCGGCGCGCCGGGGTCGGGCGGCGCGCAGGTCGGCGAGGTCGATCCCGGAGCGCGCTGCGAGGCGCACGAGGCCGACCTCGGTCGGGTCGCCGACGGCGTCGTCCCCGTCGACCGCAGCGTCGGACGCCAGCACGAGGGCCTCGAGGAGCGGGCCGCTCAGGCGGGAGTCATCGAGCGGGAGCGGCCCGTGCGACTCGATCTCGTACCGGTCTCCTCCCAGCGTGATGTCGCGTGCCGACATCGCGTTCATCGTGAGGGTGCCGGTCTTGTCGGAGCAGATGACGGAGGTGGAGCCGAGCGTCTCGACGCTGCCGAGCCGCTTCACGATCGCGCCGTGTCGGGCGAGCGACCCGACGCCCAGCGCGAGCGTGACGGTGACCACGGCGGGAAGCCCCTCGGGTACCGCCGCGACCGCGAGAGCGATCGCCGAGGAGGCGATACCGCCGAGGGTGTCACCGCGCGCCAGGCCCAGAGTCGCGTACACGACCATGGCCCCACCGGCGATGAGGGCGAGTCGCTTGCCGAGCCCTTCGAGTTGCTGCTGCAGCGGCGTGTCGGTCTCGGTGGCCGAATGGAGCAGTGCGGCGAGACGCCCCATCTCGGTCGACATCGCGGTCGCCGTGACCACGGCCTCGATCCGGCCGCGCGTCACGGTGGTGTTCATCCACACCATCGAGGTGCGATCGCCGAGTGGGGCATGCGCATCGGCCACCGGTTGTGCGCTCTTGTCGACCGGGAGCGACTCGCCGGTGAGCGCGGACTCGTCGGTGTTCGCGTCGGCCGCGAGCGCGATCCGGGCGTCGGCGGGGACGCGGTCACCGGCTGCGAGGAGGACGATGTCGCCCGGCACGAGCTCGTCGGCACCGATCTCGATGGGCTGGCCGTTGCGGCGCACGCGGGCGGGCGGGGCCAGCATGGCGCGCAGTGCGTCGAGCGAGCGCTCGGCGCGGAACTCCTGCACCATGCCCAACACGGCGTTGATCACCAGCACCGTGCCGATCACGATCGTGTCCTTCAGGTCGCCGACCAGACCGGCGAGCGCGGCGCCGGCGGCCAGCACCCCGACGAGCACTGAGCGGAACTGGTCGACGAAGCGTCGCCACATCGGCGTTCGGGGTGCATCGGCGAGCCGATTCGGGCCCACCGACGCGAGGCGTCGTGCCGCCTCCTCGGCGGAGAGCCCGGCCGTCGGATCGGCCGCGTGGTCGCGCACGACATCCGCGACCGGTTGCACCCAGGGCGTTGCGGTCATCGCCGTGTCCCCGCCGTCCGGAGACACCTGCCACGGCCTGCGCGTCCGCTGGAGTGTGCGCGCTGGGCCCGTGGAGGTGTACCAGGGATCCGGCCGAAGCGGCTGAGGGGCCGCGGGAATCGAGGGGTCATGGGTTGCTCCTTCGGCTTCGTGTGAACGAAACCGAAGGTCTTCCCCACCACGCCGTACCGTCTGGCGGCCCCAGGGCTGCCATCGCCATCACGTGGTGCCTGCCGCCGGGGCCTCGCTTCCGGTTGGAGCGGGGCCCGTGATGACGACGACGGGCTTGTGGGGTACTCCCCTTCGATCTTGGTCGGACGACGCCGTGAGCGGCGTCGGAACACAAGGTACAGGTCGCGTCGCGATTTCGGCTGAACATTTCTCAGCGACGCTTCGGCCGCTCGGCGGGCCGCCCTGCCGTGCGGCGTGCCGGTTACGCTCGCCCTGTGCTCCGCCGCGTCCATCGCCCGCTCGGACTCGCACCGGCCGCGGTGCGCGATTACCGAGATCTCGCCCGCCGTCGCCTGCCTCGGCAGATGTTCGACTACATCGACGGGGGCGCGTACGAGGAGTCCACGATGCGGGCCAACACCGACGACCTGCAGTCGATCCGTCTGCGTCAACGCGTGCTGCGCGACGTGTCCGGCCTCGACCTGTCGTGCACCCTGTTCGGGCGTTCGAGCACCCTGCCGATCGCGCTGGCTCCGGTCGGTCTGGCCGGGATGTTCGCCACCCGCGCCGAGGTCGCCGCCGCGACGGCGGCACAGTCGGCCGGCGTGCCCTTCACCGAGTCGACGGTCTCGATCTGCGGGATCGAGGAGGTCGCGGCGGCCGTCACGGTCCCACCGTGGTTCCAGCTCTATGTCATGCGCGATCGCACCTACGCCGAGTCGTTGATGGCGCGGGCGAACGCCGTGGGCTGCGACACGCTCCTGCTGACGGTCGATCTGCCGGTGGTCGGCGAGCGCTACCGAGACACCCGCAACGGCATGGTCGGGACGATCCCGACGACGGCGTCGATCCGTCGCGGGCTCGATCTGGCCACGCATCCGCTGTGGATCCGTGACGTCGCGATCGGCGGGAAGCCCCTGACCTTCGGCAACCTCGAGGCCGCCGTGCCCGGCGCCCGCACGCCGCAGGAGTTCAAGTCGTGGGTCGACGCCCAGTTCGACAACTCGGTCACCTGGGACGACCTGGCGTGGGTCCGGGAGTCGTGGAACGGACGGGTGGTGATCAAGGGGGTGCTCGACGCGGAGGATGCGCGCATCGCGCTCGATCACGGGGTCGACGGCCTGGTGGTGTCGAACCACGGCGGCCGTCAGCTCGACGATGTGCCCTCGACGGCGGCGGCGCTCGGCCGGATCGTCGAGGCGGTCGGCACGCGCACCGACATCATGGTCGACGGTGGCGTCCGTTCGGGGTTGGACGTCCTCAAGATGCTGGCGCTCGGCGCCGACGGAGTGCTCATCGGCCGCGCCTGGGCGTGGGCGGTTGCCGCGCGGGGTCGAACGGGCGTCGAGCACGTATTGCGGATTCTGCGCAGCGAGCTCGAGGTCGCCATGTCCCTCACCGGCATCACCTCGATCGCCGCGGCCGACCCGGCGATCCTGGTTGCGCTCGGCGAGGGGTGATCAGTCGGCACGGCCGACGCGCTCGCCGATCCAGCTCACGATCGTGTCGAGCACCTCGTCGCGTTCGGGCTCATGGTGGAGCTCGTGATAGGCGCCGGGCCACTCCCGCAGCGTGACGTCGTCCGAACCGAGCGTCGCCGCCAAGCGCCGTGACCCGACGACCGCCGTCAGCCGGTCGGCGTCGCCGTGGATCACCAGCACCGGGCACGTGATCGTGCGCGCCCGGTCCATCGCCGCCGCCATGGCCAGGTTCATCTGTCGGCCCGTCCCGGCGCTGAGCTTGCCGCGGTAGTTGAGCGGGTCCGCGTCGTAGTCGGAGCGCACCGCCGGGTCGCGCGAGATCGCTTCGCCGTCGAGGCGTATCGTCGGCAGCTTCGGCGCCAGCTTGCCGATCACGTTCGCCACCGCAACGAGCGGCGCCGGGATCGACTCGGCGGCGACGAGCGCGGCGCTGGCCACGACGAGCCCGGCGATCGGCGGCACGTCCACCGTGCCCGCGGCCGCCTTCTCGGCGAGCCGGACGACCGCCAGCCCGCCCATGGAGTGCCCGTACACGAACAGGGGAGGTCGCCGCCGCCCTCGACGGAGCGGGCGACCGTGGCGACGTCGTCGACCAGCAGGTCGAAGTCGTCGACCGTGCCGCGGGCGACACCTGTCGACCGGCCGTGTCCGCGCAGGTCGAACGTGGTCACCGCGTAGCCGGCGGCGGTGAGTCGCTGCGCCACCGGTTCGTACCGCCCGCTGTGTTCGCCGTACCCGTGAACGAGCAGCACCGCTGCGACGGCCGGGACCTCCGGGGTCCAGCGGGTGACGGCGAGCCGCACGCCCCCGGCGCCGGCCATGGTGTCCGAACTGGTGCGCATCGCGGAACCCTACCGCCGCGATCGCGGCGGGAACCGATCCGCCGTCGACGTCGTCACATGTGCATGACGACCTGTGGAGGACCATCATGAGCGCTCGACCACGCCGACGACTCGGGCACCGGATTCGGCACGGGGCAGCGCTTGGCCTGTCGGCTGCGGTGCTGCTCGCTGCGTGCGGTGGCGGCAGCGGCGGGAGCGGTGACGAACGCGCCGACCCGGCGGACGGGGGCTGGGTGAACAGGGCGCCCGACTTCGACGGCAGTCGCGGCGACGCGACGAAGGCGGCGCCGGTCGCGGGCGCTCCGGGCGCCGCAGCCTCGGAGCGCTCCCTGTCCGCCGAGGCGTCGGCCGACGACGCGGCCGTCCCGCCCGACAGGGGCGCGCTCCGCGCCGGCAGCGTCGACGACAACACCGACTTCGAGGGCTTCCTCACCTACCTGGAGCGGATCGGCACGGGGGGTGTCCCGTTCCGGCGCCTCGATCCGACCGGCCGCATCGTGATCACCGTGAGGGCGGCCGGACAGCGCCCAGTGCCCGGGGCGGAGGTGAGCGTCTTCGACGGCTCGGCCAAGGTCGTCACCCTGCGCACCACCTCCGACGGCACGGTGCGCTTCCATCCCCGCGCGTACGGCGCCGAGGCGGCCGAGTACCGCTTCGAGGTGGACGGCCGGTCGGCCACGGCCGCGCCGGGCGCGAGCGCGACGATCGATCTCGATCGCCAGGATTCAGCGGCGGCCGCCATCGACCTGATGTTCGTGATCGATGCGACGGGCTCGATGGGCGACGAGATCGACCGCCTGCGGGCGGGGATGCAGTCGATGGCCAAGCGCATCAACGCGCTCGACAGTGATGTCGACCTGCGCCTCGGGATGGTCGTGTTTCGCGACGAGGGCGACACGTTCGTCACGGCGACGAACGCGTTCACCTCCGACGTCGCAGCCTTCTCGTCGGCGCTTGACGAGGTGACCGCCGATGGCGGCGGGGATACGCCCGAGGCGGTCGACGAGGCGCTCGCGGCAGCGTTGGACGCGCCCGGATGGCGGCCCGCGGGCGATGCTGCGCAGCTCGTGGTACTCGTCGGCGATGCCGCGGGGCACGCCGACCGGACGGTCGCAGTGCCCTACACCGACTCGATGCGCACGGCCGCAACACGCGGGATCCGCGTGTTGCCGATCGCCTCGTCGAACGCGGACGACGCTGCCGAGGTGGTGTTCCGTCAGCTCGCCCAGTTCACCGGTGGACGCTTCGTGTTCCTCAGCTACGGCGCGGGCGGCGCGGCACTCGGGGGTTCGAGCGACATCGCCAGGACCGACTACGAGGAGCTCAGCCTCGACGACCTGATCGTGCGATTGGTGGCCGAGGACCTCTCGACGCGGCTCGGGCGGGAGCTCGCCGAGTCGAGGCCCGCTACGACCACGACGCGGCCCGCGGGACAGTGACGCGCCGCTCGGTACACTCGCCCCTGCCCCGTGGATCGGGGTGGAAACGGGGGTGAAGACCATGATCGGTGGCGGTGGAACGCGGCGGGTGACTGCCGCGCTCGCGGCGCTCGCGGCATCGGCTGCAGCGGTCGCCGGGTGCAGTCAGGGATGGGTTCCGTCCGCGACGGCGACCGGGCATCACCGGTACGTGGCGCTCGGCGACAGCTGGGTGTCTGGGCCGCTGATCCACAACCAGGTGGGCACGCCGATCGACTGCGGCCGATCGGACCGGAACTGGCCGACGCTCGTCGCCAAGGCGCTCGACGTGGCGAGCTTCACCGACGCGAGCTGTGGCGGGGCCGACATCGATGCACTCACCGAGCCGTTCGAGGCGAACCTCGGGGGAATCGCGCCGCCGCAGTTCGACTCGCTCCGCCCCGACACGACGCTCGTGACGATCGGCATCGGTGGCAACGACGCCGACCTCAACGGCTCGGCGATCGACTGCGTGAACCTGTTGCCGGTGCCGCTCGGGCCACCCCCGTTCGGCCGTCCGTGTGTGGAGGGATTCACCGAGGGCGGCATCGACCGCATCGCGGCGAAGATCGCCGAGGCTCGGCCGCGGCTGGCGGCCGCGTTCGACGAGATTCATCGGCGCTCGCCCAACGCTCGGGTGTTCGCCACCGGCTACGGCTCCCCCTGGGGGTCAGCGGTGACGGCTGCTGGCCGACGGCACCGATGCTCGCCGTCGATGTGCACTACATACGGGCGCGGCTCGCGGAGTTCGACCAAGCGATCGCCGAGGTCGCAGCGGCGCACGACGTCACGTACGTGAGCCTCGACGCGGCGACCACCGGCCACGACATCTGCCGACCGAGCGGGGTTGCGTGGTTCAACGCCGTGTCGTTCGACCCCCCGGGCTTTCCCGGCCACCCCAACGAGCTGTTCCACGCCGGGGTCGCCCCGACGATCGCAGCGTCGATCGTGGCGGCCGCCGGGAAGTGACGCGGGGCCGCTCTCGTATACTCGGCTGCTGATGCCGCCCGTGGATTCGCCGCCGATCAACGCTCGGCCACGGATTCTGTTCGTGAGCGATCGGGCGTGCTGGCCGCCGTATCCCGGCTTCAAGTCGCGTGCCAACCTGCTGCTGGAATCGCTCGCCGCCTTCGCCGAGGTGACCGCGGTGGTCGTGCTCGGCGACGACCAGACCGAACCCGCGGTTCCGCCCCACGTCCGACTCGCCGCCGCGCACGTCGTGCACGCACGCCGGCGCTCGGTGCCGGCGGCGCTCGCGGTGTGGGCTCGGGACCATCGACCCTGGACCTGGATCAAGGTCGACTGGCGCGGCCAGCGCCCGCTCGTGCAGCGGCTGCTCGATGAACAACGCTTCGACGCGGTGGTCGCGATCGACACCGCGGCGTGGGACCTGCTCCCCGATGCGGTCGCAGTCCCCGTTCTCGTCGACTTCGACGACTTGCAGGATCGCAAGATCGCGCTGCGGAGGGCCGCTCGCCGCGAGTACGGCTCGCTCGGTGGTCGCGACCGGTTCTTCGCCGCGATCGATGTCGTCGATCAGCGCCGCTGGGCGCGGTTGCAGCGGCGAATTCTCGATCGGGCGGCGGGCGTCACGGTGTGCAGCGAGGACGACCGGGCGCTGCTGGGTCGGCCGTCGGTGTCGGTGGTCCCCAACGGCTACCGGCGTCCCTCCACCGAGCAACGGTGGGCCGTGCGCCCGGACCGTCGGCCGACGCTGCTCTTCGTGGGATCGATGGGGTATCGGCCCAACTCCGAGGCGGCCGAGTTCCTCGTGGGCCGCGTGCTGCCCCTCGTGCGGGCGGCGGTGCCCGACGTGCGGGTTCGTCTCGTCGGCAACGAGGGGGAGGCGATCGCCTCGCTCGGCGAGATCGAGGGCGTCGACGTGGTGGGGTCGGTCGACGACATGGCGCCCGAACTGCTCGATGCCAGCGTCTGTGTTGTGCCCCTGCTCAGCGGCGGCGGCACGCGGATCAAGATTCTCGAGGCGTTCGCGTACGGCCTCCCGGTGGTGTCGACCACGGTCGGGGCCGAGGGACTCGGCGCCACGGATGGGCAACACCTTCGCATCGGCGACGGCCCGGAGCCGTTCGCGGCGGCGTGCATCGAGCTGCTGCGCGACCCGGCGCGCGCCGCCGAACTCGCCGCCAACGCGTCGGATCTGTCCGAGGAGCGGTACACGCCGGAAGCGATCGAGCGAGCGGTGCACACGGCGGTCGACCGCGCACGGGCGACACTCGGAACCGCGGAGGGAACCGCGGAGGGAACCGCGGACGGGTTCCCCGACGATCTCGTGGTCCCGCCGGTCGTGTGTTTCGCCGGTCAGGACTGGTCGATCCACGGGCGCGCACACTGCGACTTCCAGGTCATGTCCCAGTTGGCGCGGGCGCGGCCGGTGCTGGTGATCAACAGCACCGGCCTCCGGCTGCCCACGCCGCGCAACGCCGATCGTCCGGTCGAGCGGATCGTTCGCAAGCTGCGCTCGATGCGGCATCCGGTCACGCGCCCCCTGCCGTCGGTGCCGGGGCTCGTGCTGCTCACACCGCTGGGTCTTCCGCCCGTCGGCATCCGCTCGATCGATCGGCTCTCCACGCGGGTGATCGCCGCTCAGGTGAGCCGGGCGGCGCGACGGCTCGGCATCCGCGACCCGTGGGTCGTCTCGGCGTTGCCGACGTCGCAGGAGGTCACCGAGCACCTCGGGTGGCGCCGGGTCGTCTACTACCGGGCGGACGATCACGCCGCGAACCCCGGAGTCGACCGGGCGGGTGTGACGGCGCTCGAGGACGCCCTGATGGCGCGAGCGGCGACAGTGCTGTATTCGTCGAGGTCGCTGATGGAACGCGAATCGGGCCGCTC
Source organism: Actinomycetota bacterium (assembly GCA_016703525.1). GTDB lineage: Bacteria > Actinomycetota > Acidimicrobiia > Acidimicrobiales > Microtrichaceae > JADJBW01. The sequence goes on from JADJBW010000001.1 coordinate 696,357, forward strand.
CGGTGCCATCGCGGTGTTCTTCGATCATGGCGTCGACCTCGAGCACTTTCGACCCCGCCGCGATCGCTCCGATGACGACGCGATCCCGGCCGCGATCGCAGCCCGACCGCATCCGCGGATCGGCTTCTTCGGCCACATCGATCATCAGAGCGTCGACCTGCCCCTGATCGAACGATGCGCGGACGCGATCCCCGAGGCCTCGTTCGTGCTGATCGGCCCGGCGCCGGTCGACGCGCACGGTCTGGCGGCCCGACCGAACGTCACGATGACCGGACCCGTCACGTACGAGGACCTCCCGAGCGCGGCGCGGGCCTTCGACATCGCGATCATGCCGATGCCGACCTCGACCTGGATCGCCGGTGCGAACCCGATCAAGCTCAAGGAGTACCTGGCGCTCGGGTTGCCGGTGGTGTCGACGCCGTGTGAGGAGGCGCATCGCTACGGCGATCTGGTGTCGATCGCCGCCGACGCCGAGGACTTCGTGGTGCGACTTCGCGCCGAGGTCGCGTCGCTGGCCGACGGGCCCGAGGCTCGCGCCGCTGCGGCTGCTCGGCGCCGCGCCGCCGTCGCCGATTCGGGCTGGGACCGGCGCGCCGCAATGCTCGTTGCGCTGCTCGCGGCGGGCGATCGCGATGCCTGACTCGAACGCGAAGCGCGCCGTCAAGGTGGCGCTGTCATCGCTGTTGTGGGCGACGGACCGGGTGCGGTCGCGGATCCCCGGCCTGGCCTCGGTGCACGGTCGCGGGGTGGTGCTGTTGTATCACTCGATCCCCGAGCGCGACCGGGAACGCTTCGGACGACAGCTCGATGCGCTTGTGGCGCTCGGCGAGGTCGTCTCGCTCGACGAGCTGCTGACGGCGCCCGGCGCGGCGCCCCGGTTCGCCATCACCTTCGACGACGCGCTCGACACGTTGGCCGACGTCGCTCTGGCGGAACTGCAGCGGCGCGGACTCACCGCCACGGTGTTCGTCCCCACCGGTGCGCTCGCTGCGCTCCCGCGTTGGGCGGGAGCCGACGGATCGGCCGATGCGGTGATGAGCGCCGAGCGGCTCGGCGCGCTCCCGGAGAGCATCGCGATCGGTTCGCACACGCGCACCCACGTTCGGTTGTCGACGCTCGGCGGCGACGAGCTCGCCACCGAGCTCGCCGGGTCGTTGTCCGACATCCGCAACCTGGGCGCCGGACCGGCGATGCACCTCGCCTTCCCCTACGGCGACTGGTCGCCGGAGGTCGCCGCCGCGGCGGTCGCCGCGGGGTACAACCATCTCTGGACCGTCGAGCCGAAGCCCGTGGCGAGCGGTCCGAGCGGTGACGGCGCAGGCGACCTACTCGGCCGGGTGACCGTCGACGCCGACGACTGGCCGATCGAGTATCGGCTGAAGACCGCCGGCTCCTACCGCTGGATCGCGTGGTTCATGACGGCGAAGCGGCGTCGCGCGTCGGCGGTAGCCCGGACCGCAGCGAGCGGAGGCTGAGCCGCAGGCGGAGACGCCGCCACCAGCGCGTCGGACGCGTTGCGATCTCGAAGGCGGACATGGTGGCGAGCGCGGCCTCCACATCGGCGGGCTCGATGGCGCCGTCGGCGTAGGTCGCGGCCGAGGCAAGGCCCGCCAGCCCGTGAAGATCGCCGGCTGCCTCGACGCGTGCGGCCGCCGCGGCGACCAGCTCGCGATCGGTCGAGGACGGTTGGAGGCGGATGCCGAGGTCGGTGAGCCGGTCGGTGCACACCCGGAATGCCCCGACGACTCGTCGTTCATCGGTCGGAACGTCGAGGTGCTCGGCGCGGCGTCGACGCTTGAGCGCCACGACGGCATACACGTAGCTCGCCACGGCTGCGGTGGGCAGCGCCACGGCAAGGACGAGCCACCACGGCACCGATCGCTCATCGGTCGCCCGCTTTTGTTTGCGGGTGTCCAGCTTGGGATCGTTGCGCGGCTCGGTCGTGGGCACCGGAGGGGGGGCGGCGGTCACGGCGGGTTGCGCCGCGGCGACATCGGTCGAGCCGGCGGGTGGCGCCTCCGAATCGGGAACGGGGTTGAACCGGACCCACGCGCCGCCGCGGAACGCCACCTCCGCCCACGCGACCGCATCGTCGGAGCTGATGGTTCGAGTGCCGGGGTCGACGTCGAACCCGGCGGCGAGTCGTACGGGCAGGCCGGCCGCGGTGGCGAGTAGCCCGTATGCCCCGATGAACTGCTCGGCCCGGCCGCGCTTGGTGTCGAACAGGAACGACTCGATGAGCAGGGCGGAGTGGCCGGCGGGCGACTCCTCGTCGAGCCGGTACTCGCGACGAAGGAACTGAGCGATCGCCTCGGCGCGCTGCTCATCGGTCCCGGCCTGAGCGATCACCTGCGACGCGAGCTGGCGCACCCGCAGGGGCGGCTCGTACCCGCTGAGGGTCGGCCGCAGCTTCGGGTTCGGGTCGACCGCGGCAGGGCGGGTCGGCGCCGCCGGATCGTCGAGCGACACGGTGTACCGCTCGCGGGATTTCACGGCGCTTTCCGAGAGCAGGCCGGCGTTGGTGGCTTCGGTTCGGACCGATCGGTCGACCGCAAGCACGTGGCCGTCCGGGACTGGCAGCCACCGCCCGATGGGCCGGCGAAGGGTCACCCGCACGGTCCGGTCCGGCCGATGGTCCTCCCTCCGGAGGGTCGTGGGCTTGAATACCTCGGGCGCCATCCACGCCCGACCGTCGTACCGGTTCATCGCCGCGATCCGCCACGATCCGACGTCGTTGCCGTCGACCTGGATCACCGGGACCGGTGGATCGATCTTGCGGAGCTCCTCCACCACGGTCAGGGGGCTCAGGTCGTCGAACCGGTTGGTCGGGTCGTCGCGTGAGTCGCGTGGGTCGAAGCGCTCGCCGCCCGCGGTGTACGGCGCCGCCGCGAGCGGAGCGACGACGAGCGCGAGCGCCCCGAGCGCGGCGAACCGCTGGGCGGAGAGGGCGGTGCGCAGGTCGCCGGTGGTGGCCGGACCTTCGTCTGGATGCCGTGCGATCGCCGCGAGTCGCAGCGTCGCAAGCGCCGCTGCCGTCATGGCCGCGAGCATGGGCGAGCCCGGCGGCCCGGCGGGAGCGGCGAGCAATGCACCCACGGCGAGTAGCGCGACACCTGGGAGCAGGATGGTCGGGCCGATCGTGCGCCGCGCCGCGGCGACGGCGGTCAGCCAGCCCGCCGCCGCTCCCAACAGCACCACCAGACCGACGGCGGTCGGGGTCGCAGCCGCAGGCCAGCGCGTGGTGAGCAGGTCTCCGGCTCCGTTCGTCACGGTTCGCACGACGTCGCCCGGGAAGGCGCCGTCGGCCAGCACGACCGCCGCGACCGTGACGACGGCGACGGTGAGGGCACCGACGGTCACCCCGACGCGGGTCCGCCGCCATCCGAGGATCGTCGTCACCCCGGCCATGATCGTCGCCGCACCCGCCGCGAGGCCGGGGCCGCGGTCGAGGAAGGCTCGCGTCAACGACGCTGCGGTCAAGGCGCAGAACGCGACCGCGACGATCGCTGTGGTCCGTGCCCGCGCCGTCACGCAGCGCCGATCCGCCAGCGCCGTGCGAACTCGGCCGCCGACTGCACGTCGATCGTCGGCACGGCCAGGCGTTCGAGGAGATGCGGCCGCCGCGAGACCCGGACGACCACCACGTCTGCGCTCGAATGGAGCGAGAGGTGTCGCAGGAGCCGCGAGCGTTCACCCGTCACCAGGAACACGACACCCTCCGGCAGGCCGCCCGACAAGGTCGCCGTCGTCGCCAGGGCATGCGACGCGGGGATGCGGCGCGACCGGGCCGTCAGGTCGAGGACGGCGTCGACCGAGTCGATGGGGCGGCGCGGCCCGGGGAGCTCGGGGTCGTCGGTGCGCAGCACGGTGACGAGCCCGTGCTCGAGCGATTGCACACACAGGCTTGCCGCGATCTCGACCGACTCCTCGAACTCCACGGCCGTGGTGACCTGGTCGGAGGTCTCGAGCAGCACGACACGCGCCATGCGGCGCAGGTCGAGGAAGTCGCGCACGACGAGCGTGTCGGTGCGGGCGGAGCTCGGCCAGTGGATGAGCCGCGTGTCGTCGCCCGGTTGATATTCGCGCAGCGTGCGAAACTCCGACAGCGGGTCGTCGCTGATGGAGTTGAGCGTGGTCTGGCGCTGGCGGATCGCGGCGAACCCGTCGCCCATCCCGAGATCGTGGATGACCGGGTGCACCACCACCTCGTCGAGCAGGTCGTGGTCGACGACCCTCGCTGCGAGATCGAACGGGTCGTGGCCCTCCTCGACGAGTGGACCGACGCGGAACACCCCGCGCGAGGTCATCGTGACCCGGTAGTTGATCGCACGTGTCTCCGCGGGTGCGATCGACGGTGCCTCGATGACCACGTCGTGTTCGCCGACCCGGTCGATGAACCGCGTGGGTGGAAGCGGATGCGCGGGGGTGATGCGCAGGCGGAGCGAGAGCTGGTCGCCTCGCTGCACCATCGGTCGCGAGAGCACCCGGTGCAGGGTCAGCTGCGATGCGCCGCGCGGCAGCACGAGCGCCAGCACCACGGCGCCGAGCGCGACGGCGCCGAGGACGATGAACTCCCGGTACGACGTTGGGATCCCTGCGGCGATGAGCAGCACCGCACCCATGCTCAACGCGACGCCGGCGGGGGTCAGCCGCCAGCGTTTCACCGAGGCACCGCGACCTTGTCGAGGATTTCGGCGAGGACGTCGGCCGACGTGACGCCGTCGAGCTCCGCCGCCGGCGTCACCAGCATGCGGTGCGCAAGCACGGGCTCGGCGAGGTACTTCACGTCGTCGGGGTCCACCCAGCTGCGGCCCTGTCCCACGGCGTGCGCCCGCAGCACGGCGAGCAGCGTGAGGGTGGCGCGGGTGCTGACCCCGAGCCGCAGGTCATCGTGGGAACGCGACGCGGCGGCGATGTCGACCACATACCTGATGAGCTCCGGCTTGAGCTGCATCTGCTGGATCGCGCCGATCATCTTGCTCAGCCGATCGGCAGGCACCACGGAGTCGAGCGCCGCTACCGGGTCGGAGGCGTCGCGGGCGGTCAAGATCTTGAACTCGGCCTCCGCGTCGGCGTACCCGATGTGCAGGCGCATCGCGAAGCGGTCGAGCTGCACCTCGGGGAGCGGGTAGGTGCCCTGGAAGTCGATGGGGTTCTGTGTGGCCACGACCATGAACGGCCGGGGTACCTCGAACGTGGAACCATCGGCGCTCACCCGCCGCTCGGCCATCACCTCGAGCAGCGCCGCCTGGGTCTTGGGCGAGGCGCGGTTGATCTCGTCCGCGATCACCACGTTCGCGAACACCGGGCCCTTGCGGTACTCGAAGGTCCGGGTGTCGGGCTTGAAGACCGAGACGCCGGTTACGTCCGATGGCAGCAAGTCCGGCGTGAACTGGATGCGACGCGCCCGGCCGCCGATCGACGCCGCGATTGCTCGGGCCAACGAGGTCTTGCCGGTGCCCGGCTTGTCCTCGAGCAGCAGATGGCCCTCGGCGAAGAGACACACCACCGCGAGCCGGGCCTGTTCCTCCTTGCCCACCAGCACGCGTTCGACGTTGTCGGTCACCGCCTGGATTGCGTCGGCGACCTGCGTCAGCCCGCGGCGGTCGGCCGTTTGCGGGGTGGCCGATGCCCGAGGCTTGGCCGGAGATTGGCCTTTCGGCGACGGGGTCGACGGGGTCGACGGCTTGGGGTTCGGTCGGGTGGTATCGGTCATGGCGCGGGAACCTGTATGCGGATCTGGGCCGTCGAGGTTCCCCCACGGCCGTCGGAGATGGTGTAGCTGATGGTGGCGGTTCCGCTGAAGGCGGGGTCCGGAGTAAAGCGCACGATGCCACCGAGCCTGGCGACCGTACCGGCCTCGGCCGGTACGGGGGCGGACACCGACGTGATCGAGAGTTCGTCCCCATCGGGGTCGCTGTCGTTGCCCAGCACGTCGAGCGCGATCGGGGAGTGGTCGGGGAGCGCGACGTCGTCGTCGCGCGCAGTCGGCGCGCGGTTCGCCGCCGCAACCGACACCCGAACGGTGGCGCTCGCCGTGCCGCCGTGTTGGTCCGACGCGGTGTAGGAGAACACGGCGACGCCGGAGAACCCTGCGGCCGGGGTGAACACGATCGATCGTGACGAGACGGTGACCGTGCCCGTGCTGGCGGGCGGCGCCGCGACCGACGCGATGATGAGCGTGTCGCCATCGGGATCGTCGTCGTTGGCGAGCACCGGGATCGACACCGGGTCTGGCGCCGTGGCGTTCGCAGCGTCATCCTGGGCGACCGGTGGGCTGTTCGGGGAGGTCACCGTCACGGCGACGGCAGCGCTCGCGGTCAAGCCGCCGATATCGGAGATCGTGTACGTGAAACCAGCCACGCCCACGAAGCCGGCGTCGGCGGTGAACCGGACCGTGCCGTTCCTGATGTCGGCCCGCCCACCCGTGACGTCGCCGATCGAGTCGATGCTCAGCGCGTCGCCATCGGGATCGACATCGTTTCCGAGCACGGGGATGTTCACCGCTGCTCCGCTTTCGACCGTGGCCGAGTCGGCGACCGCCTGCGGGGCTCGGTTCACGGTGACCGTCACCGTGGCGGTCACGACCAGCCCGCACTCGGTGGTGACGGTGTAGCCGAAGCGGTCGACGCCGTTGAAGTTCCGGGCCGGCGTGTACGCCACGACGCCCGGCGCGGTCACGCTCGTTCGGCCAGCCTGCGGTGCGAGCACCGCGAACGTGCCGACTGCGGACGTGTCGTTGGCCAGCACGTTGATCGACACCTTCGTCTCGAACGGTGTGACGGCGACGTCGTCGACCAGCACGGGCGTGACCGCGGCGCAGGCATCGACGGTGACGGCCACGCTCGCGGTCGCGGTGAGGCCCCCCTCGTCGACGATCGTGTACCTGATGAGCGTCAGGCCGCTGAATCCGTTGGCGGGGCGGAACTCGAGGCCCCGCGTCACGATCGCGACCGCGCCGGCGGCGGCGGGCACGGAAGCGTCGGAGATGACGATGCGACCGCCGTCGGGATCGGTGTCGTTGGCCAGCACCGGGAGTAACAGTGTCGCCCCATACGGAGTGGTGGCCTGGTCGTCGTTCGCGACGGGCGGTCGGTTGGGCGGGTTCTGCACGGTGATCGTCAGCCGTGCGGTCGCGGTGAGCCCGTCGCCGTCTTCGATCACGTAGACCACGACGTACTGACCCGGACGGCTGGGCGGTGTCGCCTTGATCACCCGGTCGCCGACGACCAGTTCGACCGAGTCGGACGTCGCGTTGCGGAGGGCGAGCGCACTGTTGGCCCCGTCCGGGTCCAGGTCGTTCGCGACGACGTCGAGCGAGACCGGAGCGCCACCGATCGACACGGCGATGTCGTCCACGGCGAGCGGCGCGACCTTGGCTCGCGGCTGCACGAGCACCGACACCACCGCCGTGGCCCGGCCGCCGCGCCCGTCGCTGATCGTGTACTTGAACGCGGCCTGCCCGACGAATGCCGGCGGTGCCGCGTAGACGAGGTTGCGGCCGTTCACCTGCGCGGTCCCCGCCGAGGGTGTCGTGACATCGGTGATGCCGATCGGATCGCCGTCGAGGTCGGCGTCGTTCGCCAGCACGGGGATCGAGATCGACGTCCCGGCCGTCGCGTCGGCCGAATCGGGGTTCGCGATCGGCGGATGGTTGGTCGACGACCGTGCGGCCAACACCACGAGGATGTTGGCGCTCGAGGTCTTCCCGGCGAGGTTCTGGATCGTGTAGCCGATGACGAAGGTGCCCGGCTGATCGTCGGGGGGTCGGAAGGCGATCGACTGGTCGGCGGTCACCGTCGCCGAACCCGAGCGGACCACGGGCTCACCGACGATCGTGATGGGTTGACCGTCGGGGTCGGAGTCGTTGTCGAGCGGCCGGATCACCACGGTCGAACCGGCGATTCCCGTCGCGTTGTCGTCGCGGGCGATCGGTGGTGCGGAGCTCGGCTCGCCGAGTTCGATGGTCACGGTGGCCGTCGCCGTGGCGCCCGCGGGGTCAGCGACGGTGTAGTCGAACCGGCGTAGGCCGGTCGCGCCGGCGGCCGGTGAGAAGCGCAGGGTCCGGGGTGACGACTTCACGATCGCGCCGTCGCTCGGCTGGGTGAACCCGACGATCGACAGCGGCTCGTCGTCGGGGTCGAAGTCGTTGGCCAACACGTCGATCGAGACGGCGCTCGTGCTGGCACGCGCCCGGTCATCGACGGCGACGGGTGCGCGGTTCGTGACGGTGGTGTCGATCACGAGGACGACGTTCGCCGTCGATCGGAGGCCCGCCGGATCGGCGATGGTGTAGGTGAAGCGCAGCGGGCCGACGGCGCCCGAGTTGACCGTGATGTCGAGTTCCTGGGTCGGCGTGAGGGCCGCGGTCAGCCCGGGGCTCGTTCCCACCTCGACGATCTGCAGCGGGTCTCCGTCGGGGTCGGAGTCGTTCGCGAGGACATCGACGCTGCGGCGGGCACCTGGCTTGATCGAGACACGGTCGTCGGTGGCGACGGGCGCCCGGTTGTCCTGACGCTCGGTCACGGTCACGGTGACAGTCGCGGTCGACTCCCCGCCGTACCCGTCGGACGCGGTGTAGACGAAGCTGTCGGTCCCGACGAAACCCGAGGTCGGGACGTAGCGGACATCTCCGCCGCGAACCTCGGCGGCGCCGTGGGCGGGAGCGGTGGTCGCCGTGACCGCGAGGGGGTCGCCCTCGTCGTCGCGGTCGTTCGCCAGCACGTCGATCGCGATCGACGTGTTCCGGCCGGTGGTCGCGGCGTCGTCGGTGAGGCGGGGCGCGGTGTTGCGGTCGAGCCCGACGACGCGGACCGAGATGGTGCTCGACGCGCTGAACTGGCCCGAATCGGAGGCGGTGTAGGGGAAGCTCACCTCACCGACGAAGTCCGCGGGCGGCGCGTAGACCACCCGTTGGTCCTCGGAGATGACGACGCTGCCGGATGCAGGATCGACGGGCCCGGCCGATGCGATCACGAGCGGCTGACCGTTGGGCTCGGTGTCGTTCGCGAGCGCGTCGATCAGCACCGTTCGGCCGGATCGCGTGACGACGCGGTCCGGCCGCAACACCGGCGGGACGTCGGGGCCGCTGAGGTCGGGCGTCGGCTCGAGCCGCTTCGCCTGGTTGGCTGGCTCGTCGGCCGGGTCCGGCCCGTCGGGGTTCGGGTCGTCCTCGCCTTCGGTCCCGTCGTCGCCGGACCCCTTGAGCGCCGTCTTCTTACTGAACTTGTCGAGGGGGCTGAGGCCGCGTTCGTCGACGGTGAACGCATAGGCCGAGCCCGGATCGTCGACGAGAAGCGGGCCGCTGCTGGACCACGCCGACAGCCGACGCCCCGACGGCGCCTGGCGTTCGGCGCTGCGCCAGGATCGGGTCGACCACGTGAGGAAGTCGACACGGGCGCCCCCGGTCTGTGCCACGACGACGGCGGTGTTGTTCGTGAGCACGACCGACGATTCGGTGACCTTCGGCGCGCCCGCCACCTCGGTCGCCGTGCCGTCAACAGCGAAGCAGCGCAGCCGTTGCCCGGCGACGACCGCGAGGCAATCCGCCCGATCGCTGGGCTGGGCGATCGCCGCGGCGGCCAGCCCCGGAGCAGGTGTCGACTCGTTCGATCGGATCCAGCGAACGCGCTCGTTGCCTCGGTCGGCGATGATCGGCTCGTCGCCGACGGCGGTGAGTGTCGCTCCGGTCTCGAGCCGCCCGACCGACTGCGTCGAGGTGGTGTCGCCATCGAAGGCGGTCACTTCGCCGACCCGGGTGTTGAGCACCCACAGCTCGCCGTTGGCCGTGCCAACCCATTGATCGAAGGTGCCGAGGTCGCGCGGCGCCGTGGCCGGGCCCTCGCTGTCGATGCGTCGAACGTTCCCGGCGCCCGCATCGACGAGGTAGGCGACCTCGCCGGCGCGCACGAGCGCGAGCGTGGAACCGTCATCACTGACCGCGTCGAACGTGCGGAGTTCGGTTCCGTCGGCGGCCGAGAGTTGGGAGATCGTGTGGGCGGCCTCGTTGCCGACCAGGACGGTTCGGCCGAGATCGACCACGTCGAGTCGTGCGCCGGCATCGGCCACGTTGACCGCGACGCTTGCGGCGTCGCCTCCCGCGGTCGCGAGCACGGCGCGGCCGCGGATCTCGCCGGACAGCCACGCGGTGCCGGGAAGGCCGCGCACGTCGGTGGCCCGTTGCCCGTTCTGCGCGACGAGCGCGGCGAGCAATGCGGCGACGGCGATCAGGCTTGACCCGGCACGGACCACGGCGCCACGCGATCGATCGCTCCGGGGACGCGTCGATGGCGTCGGTGCGGGTTTCGCTCTCCTGTCCGTCACGTGTGCCTCGTCGCCGTTCGGGCCCAGGGCGGGGCTCCGGCGCGAGTCGTATCGGGCCTGGATGCCCCAGCGGGCGCCTCGATGGTACGCCACTCATCGGGAACGACGGAAGCAGCGCGAACCGGCTCGGCTCGTCCCGTCGTGCGATGCGGACGTGCTGAAACCCCAGTGTTCACCGGGGTTTCGCCGATACTGGCTCGGCGAAACCCCGGTGATGCGTGGGGGAACTGCTCACCCGAAACCGGGTCGTCAGTCCAGGCGTCGACGCAGGAGGAGTGCGATCGCTCCGGCGCCCAGCGACATCACGCCGAGCAGCACCGTCCAGGCGGTGGACCCGCCGGTCGTCGCAAGCTTCGACCCGCTCGACTTCGACTGGGTCGTGCCGGCCACGGTGGCCTTGGTCGTGGTGGTCGTCTTGGCGACCGTGGTGCTCGTGGTGCTCGTGGTCGACCCGGTTGCGGCCGTCGTCGTGGTGCTGGTGCCCGGCACAGCCGTCGTCGTGGTGCTGGTGCCCGGCACAGCCGTCGTCGTGCTCGTGGGGTTGGGCACCGTGGAGGTGGTCGTGCTCGTCGCCGTGGTGGTGGTGGAGGAGGTCTCGACGCAGAGCTGGACCGACACGGCGTCGACGCCGTTGTCAGTGCCCGCGGCGCCGAGGTCCGGGCGGTGATGGGCCCGGATGGCGACGACGTCGTTCTGCACGAACGCGCCGGCGATCTCGCCGGACCACGTCGCATCGTCGGTGTCATCGGGGAGATCGTCGGTCACGCCGGAACGGCCGACGACGTTGCCGGCCGCATCGAGGAACTCGACCTCCCAGCGCTCCGACGGCTGCGCCGGCCCCGAGGCGCGCCCGGAGGCCGAGTCCTTGGAGACGGCCTGACCCACGCGGATGCCGACACCTCCCTGCATGCCCCACGGAACCGAGGGGGTCCGCGGCGTGCCGGGGTCGCTCAGTCGCGAGTCGCTGAACGTCACGTCCCAGCAATCCTCATGCGCGGATGCGGGGAGCGCCGTGAAGGCGAGCCCGCTTCCGACCGCGAGTGCGATCGCCGCCGCGCCGGTGATTCGTCGATGCATCGTTGGCCTCATGCGGCAAGTCAACCACGGGCGACGAGCCGATGGAATGGGTGTAAACGGCAAGCCAGGGGGGTATTCCACCCGCCGTTCAGCGATGCAACCGCTCACCGTGTATTGGCATTCGCGGTGAGCGGTCGGCGGGGATGCGGCGGGGCTCAGTCGAGGCGGCGGCGCAACGCCAGTGCGCCGATTCCGCTCGCGATCGTGAGCCCGCCGAGCAGGAACAGCCGCGTCGATGACCCGCCGGTCACGGCCAGCGATCGGTTCGTCGACGTGCCCGCAACCGTGGCTCGGGTCGTTGTGGTGATCGCTCTCGTCGTGGTCGGTGCCACGGTGGTGCTGGTTGTCGCGACGGTGGTCGATGTCGTCGATGTCGTCGAGGTCGTGCTCGTCGGTGCGACGGTGGTCGACGTGGTCGAGGTCGTGCTCGTCGGTGCCTCGGTGGTCGATGTCGTGCTCGATGTCGAGGTCGTGCTCGTCGTCGTGGTGGCCGGTTCGCCCCAGCAGAGCGTCACGGATACGGCGGTCACGTCGTCGTTGGTCGTGCGGTCGCCGAGGTCGGGGCGGTGGCGGGCGCGGACGGCGACCACCGGGCTCACGACGAAGGCGCCGTTCAACTCGCCGGTCCAAGTGGCCGACCCGACGCCGTCGGCGAGGTCCTCGGTCACCCCCGACCGGCCGGCGACGCCGTTCGAGCCGTCGAGAAACTCGAGGTCCCAGCGTTCCGAGGTCTGCGCGGGTGCCGCAGCTCGACCGTCGCCCTCGTCGGTGGACACGGCCTCGGGCACGAGCACGACCACGCCGGCCGGGATCGTGACGTTGACCGGCAGCGTGTACCCGGCGTTGGGCTCGTCGAGCGTCGGGCCGTCGAAGGTGATGTCGGTGCACGTGTCGGCGCCTGCGGCGCCGGTCGTCAGGGTCAGGGCCGTCGTGACCGAGGTGCTGAGCAGGAGGGCGCCGAAAAGTCGATGGGTTGTCTGTCGCTTCATGCCGCGCAGTGAACCAGTAAGCGGCACCACTGTCAGTGGGTAATCCGACGGATGCGGGGTCATTGCGGTCGGAACGACCGCGCTCGGTGGCTACTCCGCGTAGCGCTCAGCGATCGCGGAGCGTGCTGTCTTCCACTCGCCGCAACACTCGTCGTTCACCGCCCACGGGTAGGTGCCGCGGTAGCCCATGTCGCGCAAGGCGGCGATCGCGTCGCCGAGGCCGCGCTGCACATCGAACGGGAATTCGCCAACCACCACCGGCTTGCCCTGTGCGAACTCCGGCTGCGTGAGGTCGATGTCGAACGGCGAGGTCGTGCCCTGGTAGTCGTAGAAGTGCACTTGGTAGAAGTCGAGGTAGGCGTCGGTGTCGCCCGTGGCCGCGCTCAGCGCTGCGTCGGTCCACCACTGCTGGTCGACCGGTTCGTTGGCCGACGAGATGAACTCGGCCGACATGGCTCCCAGCGTGACCGGCTTGGTGCCGTTGCGGTGGATCGTCGCGGCGATCGAGCCGGCGAAGGCCTGCAGGTCGGCCTTGGGCACGACCGCCCGGTCGCGATCGCTACCGACGCCTTCGGCGATCAACTCGGGTTCGTTGATCGTCTCCCAGGCGAGCAGCGCGGGGTGGGCGTCGAGCGCTTGGACCAGCGGCGTCAGCGCCAGGTCGAGGTAGGCCTGTCGTTTCGCGGGCGTCGTGACCATGTCGGTGTGGTGGCCGAAGGGGAACGTCGAGTTGGTGGCCCCGATGTCGTGCGAGAACAGCACCAGCAGCACCGACAGGCCGTTTCGCTCGGCAGCGTCGAGGATCGCTGTGGCCTCGGGGATCGCTGTCGGCGGGAGCCCGGTGGGTGTGCCGTCCGCGGCGAACGAGGGCGTGCATCCACCGCTCGCGTGGAGCCAGTAGCGCACCGACGTGACGCCCTGCTCAGCGATGTCGGCGAAGGTGCGATCGAACCACGCCTGGTCGAACTTGCCGCAGCCGGCGTCCTGGCCGAACTCGTTCCACGGCACGTTGACGCCCGCGAGGAAGCCCTCGGGCAACGCGGCGTACGGCTGGCCGTTCGGTGCCGTCGCGACGGTCGTCGTGGTTCTCTCGGCGCCCGCCGGTTCGCGGACCGTCGATGTGCTCGTCGAACGCAGCGACTCGTCTGAGCTACAGGCGCCGAGCCCGAGGGCGGCGCAGGCGAAGGTCGCGGCGGCAGCGGTGCGGAAGGGCACGCCGCGGCGGTGCGTCGGACGGTTCATGACGGGGCTCCAAGCGGTGGGCGGCTAGCGGGAGGCGTACGGCAACCATGCCTCATCGGCGACCCTCGTGCCGATCGCGTCGATGATCCGCTCCGCGGTGTGGCCGTCCCACAGTTCGGGTCGGCGGGGCGTGCCGTCATGCGCCATGGCCGCCGCGACCGCAGCGGTCGTCAGGTCGCGGTCGAACCCGACCACGGTGTTGGTGCCCTCGGTCACGGTGATCGGCCGCTCGGTCTGCTCGCGCAGGGTCACGCAGGGCGTGCCGAGACACGTCGTCTCCTCCTGCAGCCCGCCCGAGTCGGTGAGGACCACCTTGGCGGCGGCCTGCGAGGCGACGAAGTCGAGGTATCCCATCGGTTCGAGCACCGTGATGCCTCGGTGATGCTCGAGGCCGGCGGCCGCCATGGCATGGCGCGTGCGCGGGTGAACCGGAAACACGAGGGGCAGATCCTCCGAGATCTGGCCGAGCGTCTCGAGGACGTGGGCGAGGAGGGCGGGATCGTCCACCAGTGCGGCTCGGTGCAGCGTGACAAGACCGAATCGCTCGGGCAGGCCGAGCCGAGCCGTGGCCTCGTCGAGGTCGATGCGCGACATGGCGTCGTCGAGGCTGTCGACCATGACGTTGCCGACGCGGATGATCTTGGCCGCATGGTGACCCTCGACGCGCAGGTTCTCATCCGCGTCGGCCGAGGGCGTGAGGAGCCACTCGGCGATGGAGTCGACGACCAGTCGGTTGATCTCCTCGGGCATCGTGCGGTCGAACGATCGAAGGCCCGCCTCGACGTGGGCGACGGGCACGCCGCGCTTCACCGCGACGAGGCTGCACGCGATCGTCGAATTGACGTCGCCGACGACCACGACGGCATCGGGGTCGACCGATACGAGGTAGGCGTCGAACGCGGTCATCACCGCGGCGGTCTGCTCGGCGTGGGTCCCCGACGCGACGTGGAAGTTGATGTCGGGTTCGCGCATCCCCAGGTCGCGGAAGATGCTGTCGGACATGTTGGCGTCGTAGTGCTGGCCCGTGTGAACGAGCAATGCCTCGACGCCTGCGGCATCGGCGGCCCGCAGAATTGGGGCGATCTTCATGAAATTGGGGCGCGCGCCCGCCACGACGATGACTCGCATGGGTCAGTTCCTTCCGGGCCGGTTGGGAGTTCCGGCCGCACCATTCTGGTCGGTCGTTCGCGGCGCCGATCCAGTCGGAAGCTCGGCGATGAGCTCGCGCAGGCGCTCAGCGCGCCGGTTCCACCCGTCGACCAGCACCGACTCGCGGCGCGCGGCGACCGATCCGGGGGCGGCGCCGGCGAGCGCTGCGCGCACCCCTTCGACGAACTCGTCGTGGTCGGCGGCGAGCGCCACCACGTCCGCGAACCGGGCGACGTCGTCGGAGCCGCTCGACACGACCGGAAGCCCCATCGCCAGGTATTCCTTGAGCTTGATCGGGTTGGCGGCGCTTGCCCACGCCGTGGCCGGCTTGGGGTTGATCGCCACGTCGAAGGAGGCCATGTAGTCGGGCACCTCCTCGTAGGCGCGCGCCCCCAGCAGGTGCACGTTCGCGTGCGCCGTCAGCCGCGCATCGTCGGTGGCGGACCGCCCGATCATCACGATCGACGCGTCGGGGAACTCGGTCGCGAGGCGATCGATGAGGTCCAGGTCGACGCTCTGCTGATCGATCGCGCCGACGAATCCGATGCGGGGCCGCTGGATCGCCGCGACATCGGTCGGCTCGGTCCGGTCCGCGGCGTGGAAGTGGTCGACCTCGACGCCGTGATCGAAGAACACGCCCTTGTCGCCGACCCGTTCGCGCTCTCGTTCGAGCAGCGTCGCCGACGAGTACAGGACCAGGTGTGCCGCCGCGATCACGCGATCCTCGAACGCCCGGATCAGCTGGTGGTCGACGTCGGGCTGCGCGGCGTTGTCGTCGGCCCGGTAGTAGATGACGCGGTCGCCCCAGCCGGCGAGCTCGATCGCGTCGATGGCGGTGGGGACGGCAACGACGACCCACGGATCGCGGACCCGGTGGGCCGCTGCGGCGGCGCGAACCTGCGCCGCGACCACCGCGCCGTTGAGGCGACGGGCGGCCCGGGTGGTGAAGGCCGGGACCGCAACGGGGCTCATCAGCAGCAAATTCGGCACGGCGGGGAGGGGCCTTGCCAGGTAGTGCCGGAGGATCGAGCGCAGCTTGCGCACGATCCGGCGAGCCGGCGCTTCGGTTCGGCCAGGGATCGGTACCCGCATGCCGATCGAGTTGACGACGAGGACGCGATCGTCGCCGGCCAGCTCGCGCATGACCTGAAAGTCGCAGTGCGCTCGGCCGTGGATGTACCAGTCCTGCCCGGCGAAGCAGACGATGCCGTCGCTCATGGCGTCGGCTCCGCCGACTCGTCCGACTCGTCCGACCCCAGATCGTTGCGCGCGCACGGGCTCACCGTAGTCAGCGTCACGTCGACCCCTCCCACGACACGACCATCCGCGTCGAGCATCCCACCGGCAGCGTCGAGGCCCCGATGAGAGCCATCGACGGTTCGAGCCGTCCGAACCCGGTGGCAACCCATCCGACGCCGGCGTTGCCGACCGCGTCGACCAGGCCCCAGGCGAGGGCGTTCGACAGGTGGAACTGCACCCGGAGGTCGTCATGGCGCATCGTCGCGACCTGGGTCCCGTCGTCGAGCGTGCGGAGTCGATCTGCGATCGACCAGCCTGAGCCGATCGTGAGGCAGACGCCGATCGGGCGGGGTTCCTTCGACGCTCCGGGCATCGCGTCCAGGCGATCCTCGATGACGAGGCGGTGTTCGTCGAGCGACACGGTCCGCTCGTGCACGCAGCCGTGCGCGGGCCACTCGATCCGTGTCGTGACCTGCGCGGGCCGATCGCCGACCGGCTCGGCCACGTAGCCCGCGACGCGCGCCTCGGCCTCGCCGCCCCAGAGGAACGATCCGAACCACGGCGCCTGATCGTCACCCCCGATCGACACGGTGTTGTGTGCGGCGGTCGAGCGTTCGTGGCGGCGCCGCTCGGGCTGGTGGTCGTACACCGAGGTGCCCGGGTCGACGAGCAACGGGACGTCGTCGAGCTCGAACGCGACGGCGCCGAGGTCGGCGTGTGCGTGAGCCGCGATCGGGAGGTAGCCGAGCGGGCCGGTCCGTACCCAGGCCCGTGCCCGATGCGCCGCCCCGTGGGCGTCGAGGACGGCAGGGCCGATCGACGCCGCGAGCGTCTCGCGGTCGGTCCGTGGACGGGGCTCCGCGTCGTCGCGTCGAGCGAGGGCGCCGGCGCTGAACGCTCCGAATGTCGCGGAGCGGACGTCGGGCTCGACCTCGGGCCACCCGACGGCGGGGCCCAGCGTTGCGGCGGCGAGCGCGAGCGCGCGTCGCACCGTGTGGGGCTCGCCGCCGTCGAGGCGGGCCACCGTCGAGTCGTCCGCGTCGCCGAAGCGCGGACCCGACGGTGACGTTCCGACGATGAGTGCGAGCGCGTCCGCCCCGGTCGCGAGTCGGTCGATCACGCCGGCCGGGACCACGAGTCCTGCGGCGGCCGCTTCCGCCAGCGCAACGATCGAGAGATCGAGCACGAACGCGTGGTAGCCCGTCGCCTGTTCTCGCGTCGCGCCGCTCGGCGCCACCTGCGCGGTGATCTCCTCGCAGAGCGTCGCGAGCGCCGCGGTGCGCCAGCCGTCGCTCTCGGGGAACCAGTCGAAGGCCGCGGAGGCGCACAGCAGCCCGGCCGCTTCGGCAAGGCGATGGTTGTTGGCCGACGAGAAGCGGCTGGGGAAGCGCGCGAGCGCGTCCTGGTGAAGCCACAGATGACGATGCGCGAGATCGTTGTCGTCGAACAGTGCGCGCACGGGCGGCCAGCCGTCGAGCAGCCGCCGGGTCCACACCCACGACATGAGTCGCAGTGCCAACTCGACTCCGCTGGACCACATCATCCCGGCGGGCGTGGGGTATGCCTCCCACCATTGACGGGTGAGCTCGGCGGCGCGCTCGGCGGACTCCTCGTCGCCGGCGCGGTCGAACCGGGACGCCGCGGCGAGCACCGTGAGGTGATGGCCCCGCGACAGCTCCCACACGTGCTTGACGCTCGTTGCCGCCGGTGGCGAACCGTCGAGGTCGGTCAGAGCGGAGGGCGCGCCGTCGGCGTCCCAATCGGGCCGTGCGAGGTCGAAGCGGTCCCACCCGAGCACCGTCCATCGGCCGTCGCGAATCTCTGCCGCGGTCGCCGACAGCGCAGCCTCGGCGGCGGAGGGGATCTCGACGGCGCCGAGCGGCACGAACGGCGGTCGGTCGGGGCGCACGGCGACGTGAACGCTCGGTGCGCGTCGCTCCCAACGCGCCCGTGCCGCCGCGTCGGTTATGCGCCAGGCGTGTTCGCCGGGCAGCGTGCGCCGCGCTCGCTTCAGGTACCAGCCGATGCGAGCGGCCGCGTCGATCGCCGCGCTCATCGGGGGGGCGCTGCAGCGTCGAGCGCGTGGCGCGCCCACAGCTCCAGGCTCACGAGGGGCCAGAGCTGCTTGCCGTGCTTCGCCCCGGCGATGTGGTCGTCGACCAGTCGTCGAACCGCTGCGGCGTCGAGCCACTGGGCCACGTGGGAATCCGGACCGCACAACAGGTCGCGTACCTCGCCGGCGAGGTGGCCGCGGAACCACGAGTCGATTGGCACGGCGAACCCGATCTTGGGTCGATCGATGAGGTCGGCGTCGACGTAGCGCTTCGCCACTTGCTTCACGACCCACTTGGTGTCGCCGCGGCGCACCTTGAATCGGCTGGGAAGCGCGAGTGCGAAATCGACCACGCGGGTGTCGAGGAACGGCGGGCGCAGTTCGACCGAACTGGTCATCGTCATGCGGTCACCGCGTTCGAGGAGGTTGTCGGGCAGCCAGTAGGCGAGGTCGACGATCCCGAACTTGGCGACCATGTCGCCGTGTACGCCGTCGAGTGCGTCGAGGCGGCGAGCGGGGCGGCCGCACAGGGCCGTCACGTCGCGTTGGGTGAACGGGCTGAACCAGGCGCGAATCCGGTCGGCCTCGCTGTCGCCCGCGAGTGATCGACCGAGAACGGCGAGGCGTTCCTTGCGGGCGCCGATGGTGCGGGTCATCACGTCGGCGAGCGGCGCCCGGATGGCCGTGGGCACGCGTCCAGCGAGTCCGCTCGCTGCGGCCAGCTTGTACTTGGCGTAACCGCCGAACAGCTCGTCGCTGCCTTCGCCCGACACGACCACCTTCACGTGCTCGCGGGCGAGCTTCGACAGCGCGGCGACCGCCGGGTCGGCGGGTTCGCTGATCGGGAAGTCCCGGTACCAGCTCAGCCGCCCGAGCTCCTCGAAGAAGTTGTCGGGCGAAACGAGCACCTCGTGGTGATCGGTGTTCCACCGTTCGCTCACGCGGCGTGCGGCGGGGCGTTCGTCGATCTCGGCGTGGGCGAACCCCGCGGCGAACGTCACGAGTCGGGCGCCGGGCCGCGCCTGTGCGGCGAGCGAGACGGTGACGCTGCTGTCGACGCCACCGCTGAGGTAGGCCCCGACGGGCACGTCGGCCACGAGCGCCTCCTCGACGGCCGTGCGCATGAGCGCGTCGAGCTCCTCGACGGCCGAGGTCTCGTCGAGATCGGTGCGCGGCGTGGGCAGGTGCAGCGTCCAGTACGCGCCCTCGGTGACCGATCCGTCGGCGGTGATCCGCAGCCATCCGCCGGGGCGTAGCTTGCGGACCCCGGCGTACAACGTGTGCGGGGCGGGCACGAATCGCTGGAGCAGGAAGTCGGCCAGGCTCGCCTCGTCGAGCGAGAGCGAACCGATCGCGGGGCGCAGGGCCTTGACCTCGCTCGCGAACGCCACGCCCCACGGCTGGTGCGACCAGAACACCGGCAGGATCCCGGCGCGGTCGCGGGCGAGCAGCACGCTGCCGTCGCTCGCGTCGTGCAGCGCGAACCCGAACTGCCCCCGGATCTCGTTGAGGATGCCGGGGCCGTGCTGGCTCACCAGCAGCATGAGCACCTCGGTATCACCACTCGTTCGGCACGGCAGCCGGTGACGTTCGCGCAACTCCTGGTAGTTCAGGATCTCGCCGTTGAAGCAGATCGTGAACCGTCCGTCGGGCGTGCTCATGGGCTGCGGCGAGCCGGCGAGGTCGATGATCGACAGCCGCCGATGACCGAACGCGACCGGCCCGAGGTGGGCGAATCCCTCGTCGTCAGGCCCGCGGTGGACGAGCTGATCGGTCATCGCCGAGAGCTGAAGCGGGTCGGGTGCGCGGCCGTCGAATCTGATCTGTCCTGCGATGCCGCACACGTTTTGGCCCTCCTCGTCCGACGGCGAGCATACTGACCGTGCCTCCGATTCCCGCCCGTCCGCCCGCTGCGCGACTGGAGGAAAAGTCTCGGTCCCGGTGTCGACCGGCCGATGAGGAGAGTGTGATGCGGATCGAAGAAGCCTCCCCGATGAACTGTTCCTACCCTCGTGTCGAGCTGTTCGGCACAGCGGTCGATGCGGTCACGATGGACCAGGCGGTCGACGCGGCCAGGGCGGCCGTCGCTGCCGGTGGACCGCACCAGCACGTGGTGCTCAACGCCGCCAAGGTCGTGGCGATGCAGGACGACCCCGAATTGGCCGGCATCATCCGCGGCTGCGACTTCATCCAGGCCGACGGGGCATCGGTTGTGTGGTTCTCGAAGCTGGCGCGTCGCCCGGTTCCCGAACGCGTTGCGGGTGCGGATCTCTTCGAGCGCCTCGTGGGCGCCGCAGCGGCCGATGGCACCTCGGTGTATTTCCTGGGTGCGCAGCCACACGTGGTGGAGCGCGTCGTCGAGATTTTCACGCAACGGTGGCCCGACCTGCGCGTGGCCGGATTCCACGACGGCTTCTGGACCGACGACGCCGAGGTGGTCGCCGCGATCCGCGACGCCAGGCCCGACTACCTGTTCCTGGCGATCCCGAGTCCGCGCAAGGAGTACTGGCTCGCGACGCACCTCGACGCGCTCGGCGTGCCGTTCGTGATGGGCGTCGGCGGGAGCTTCGATGTGGTCGCCGGCGAAACCACGCGGGCGCCGCGCTGGATGCAGAAGATCGGCATGGAATGGTCGTGGCGGCTCATCCAGGAGCCGCGGCGCATGTTCAAGCGCTACCTCGTGGGCAACACGAGGTTCCTGGTGGCCTGCCTGCGCGAACTCCGCCGCCCGGCCCCGGTGGGTGATTCCGCCCGCTGATGCGATCGCGGGGTCAGCCCTAAGATCGGGCGATCGGCAACGCGAAGGAATCTCGTGGATTTCCAGTATCTCTTCACCGTTCTGGCTCGCCGCTGGCGTGTGTTGGTCGCCCTCGGCGCCGTCGGGGTGATCCTCGGGGCGATGTTGTATGCGACCTACCCGGAGACCTACGAAGCGCGTGCGGTGCTCGAGATCTTGCCTCCGCGCTCCGCGAGCGGCATCGGGTCGTGGAACGCCGACCCCGACCGCTACGTCATCGGCCAGGTCGCCGTGCTCGACAACATCTCGCTCGCAGCGAACGTCGCGTCGAAGGTGCACGGGCTGACAACGCAGGACGTCGTCACGTCGCGCACGATCGAGCAGGAACCGAAGTCCGACATCGTGTCGGTCGTCGTCAACCGCACCGACCCGAAGCAGGCGATGGAGATCGCCAACCAGTACGCCGCTCTGTACATCGAGGGCTTGCGCGAGGCCGCGAGTGAGCAGACCGACAAGGCAACGACGGCGTTCGACCAACAGCTCACCGACATCCAGACTTCGCTGCTCACGATCGAGACGAAGGCGCAGACGGCACGGGTCGCGGTCGACCAGGCGACGCTGCAGCTCGTGCAGGTCAACGGCGATCCGGCGCGGGCCCAGTCGGCGCAGCAGGCCGTGAACACCGCAAGTTCCGAGCTCGCGTCCGCCGAGGCCGAGCGGCAGCAGAAGCTGGCCGAGTACAGCGCCATCCTGCAGAACAAGGGGCAGCTCGCGCTCACGCTCGTGAGCAACGTGTCGTCGTCCACCGTGTCGAAGGCGCAGCTGCCGACCGCTCCCGCGGCCAACAGCGCGAAGCTGCTCGCCGCGGCGCTCGCCATCGGCCTGCCGGCGCTGGGCGCTGCCATGCTGGTGCTGCAGGCGGCCTTCTCCCAGCAGGTCGTGGTGGAGGGCGAGGTCGAGGAGGCGCTCGGCGCGGCGATCGCGGCCGAGGTCCCGTCGTCGCTGTACGACCCGTCGCTCGACGATCTGCTCGACGGGGTCCCGGCGAGCGCCGTCGAGGCGATCGACCAGCTGTGCGTGCGCGCCGAGGCCAACGCGCCCGATCCCGAGGTGATCACCATCGTCGTCGCGGGCGCCAAGCGGGAGCTCGGCGGTAGCCGAGTCGCCGTCGCCATGGCGGCGCGGTTCGCCGCGAAGGGGGCGACGGTCACGCTCGTCGACGGCGACCAGGCCGCAGGCCGGCTCACGCGAGCGTTCGGCGCCACCGGGTTCGGCGGGATTCCGGCGCTCCTCGCACGCAGCGCGACGATCGACGAGAAGGAGGCGGTGCGCGGGAGCGCCCGCCGCGCGGATTCGACTCGGCGTTCGCAGCGCGTGTTCGCACCCACGGCGCTCGGCGCGGACGTCACGATCCTCGGCCTGGGCGCCAAGGTCGGCCAGCCGGTGTTCCGGCGAGCCGACATCGCCGAGGTGCTCGAGGCGGCACGCCGCCAGGCGCACGTGGTGATCATCGACGCCGGTCCGGTGCTGGAGTCGGCCGTCGCGCTGCAGCTGGCCCGCTATGGCGACGCGGTGGTGATCACCCTGCCGCGTGACGGTCAGGATCGCGGTGAGCTCGCCGTGATGGCCGGGCAGCTCAGCGAGGTGGCGTCGCGGCTGTTGCCGGTCACCTCCGCATCGGTCGACGAGATCGCACCGCTCGGCGACGCCGTCGAGGTCGAGATCGAGATCGCGGAGGCTGGCGAACCCGACCCGGCGCCGGATCGCGCGCAGCGCCGGGTCCGCACGCCGAGCCAGCGGGCGTGACCGACGTCGGGGCGCGGCGCGAGCAGGCGCCGCCCCACCTGGTTCGGCTCGCCCGGTTCGCGCTGTTCTTCGGGGTGATGGGCACCTTCGGCGGCCGCGTCGCCCCGATGGGCAAGCCCATCGCCGCGGTCGGGTTCTTGTGCGTGGCCGCCATGCTCTTGAGCCCGCGGTTCATGGCCCACGTCAAGGTTCCGTTCGTGCTCTTCGCCTGGATCGGGATCACGGGCGCGACGGTGATGTGGAGCGTGCAGCCCGGCCAGACGGTCAGCCGCATGGTGACCGTGATCGGCTATGTCGCCATCGGCGTGATCGCCGGGGCGACGCTGAGCCTCGACCGCATCCGGCGCATCATCGGGGCGGCGGGTCGGGTCACCATCCTCATTTCGTTCGTCACGATCGCCGCGATCCCGTCGTGGGCGGTGAGCCCGGAGGCGCTCGGAGCGGACGGCTGGACGGGGATCGCGTTGCACAAGAACCAGTTCGGTTTCGTCGGCGTGCTCACGCTGGTGTGCGCGTGGTTCGATCGGAGATCGCGCTCCCGAATCCTGTGGCTGCTCGTCTCGCTGACCGCCACCATCGGGTCGCTGTCGTCGACCTCGTTGGTGCTCGTGATCCTCTTCCTCATGTACCTGTCGGCGTTCGGGCTGCTCGGAGCGCAGGCGTCGCCGAGGCGGCGCAACGCACTCATGTTCTCGGGTTCGGTCTTCGCGGTGGTGGTGCTGTTCGTCGGGGCGAACAACGTGCCATTCCTCACCGGGCTGATCGGACGCGACCCCACACTGACCGGCCGAACCGACATTTGGTCGACCGTGATCGAGACCGCGGCCAAGCAGCCGGTGGGCGGATACGGGTTCAACTCGGTGTGGCCGGACGGCGACCTGGAGCAGACGGGCGGCACCCCGATCTCGCGTGAGGTCAGCCGGAGGGCGGGATTCCCCGTGGTGAACGCACACAGCGGGTACCTCGACGTGTTCATCGGCGCAGGGCTCGTGGGGCTTGCGGTGGCCATCTGGATCCTGGCGACGATCGGGCGACGTTCGGCCCAATTGCCCACCTCCATGCGTCGTGACGCGCTGTGGGCCGGCGGGGTGCTGTTGGTGTTCGTGGTGGATTCGGTGTCTGAATCGAACTTCGCGCTCGGCTTCGTGATCATCCTGCACACGCTTGCGATGGCGCTGGTACAGCTACCGGTTCGGTCGCGGCTGCGGGTCCCCACGATGCCGAAGGCGGTCGTGCATGTCTGAATCGGTCGACGCGCCGCAGGCCGGACGCTTGCGTCGGGCGCTCGGCGACTTCTCGGTGTCGGGAGCCTACGAGGCGATCGCGGTGGTCGGGTCGCTGGTGACCTTCACGCTGATCCAGCAGTCGACGAGCGTGGCGCAGTACGGCCAGCTCACGAGCGTCATCGGCATCACGGCGATGGTGGCGCTGAGTAGCTCGGGCTGGATCGTGCAATGGTTCCTCGAGTCGGTCCTGCGGCGTGGCCGCGAATTGCACGCGTCGTTCCGCTCTGCGCTCAGCTATTGCGGCGGTGCGCTCGTGTTCAACGTGGTGATCTCGACCCTGCTGGCGTGGCTGATGCTCGATGGCCTCCCGTGGTGGTGGGCGCCGACGGCGGCGACCGGCGACGCGATCGCCAGCGGGGTTGCGGGGGTGATCCCCTCGGCGCTGCACCTGTCGACCAGCTTCGCGGCCTCGGCGCGGCTGCGGTACTGGCCGCTGCTCACCAAGCCGGTCGCCGCCGTGGCGCTGTGGGCGACCGGGTCGCTGACCGTGGGCAACTACATCGCGGCCACGACCATCACCCAGGTGGTGGTGACGGGCGGAATGCTGATCGCGGTTGGCCGCATGACCGGCCTGACAGCGCGGTTCGGTGCGATGCGATGGGCCGAGGTTCGCGAGGGGCTGCCGTACGCGTTCACCCACCTCGGGTTCTCGGTGCAAGAGGAGTTCGACAAGCCGCTGGTGAAGCGTCTGTACGAACCGCGGTCCACCCGTCCCGGCGACAGCGCGGATGTGCAGGTCGGCGTGTATGCGGCCGGCTACAAGGTGATGCAGATGGCGACCCTGCCGGTGAAGGCGCTCGTGGGAGCGACCCATCACCGCTTCCTCGAGACGGTGGAGCGGCCCGCTCGGTCGCACCTACAACGGGCGCTCCGGTTGACCGGCATCACCATGGCGTATTCAGCGCTGGTCGTGCCGGCGCTGTTCCTGGTGGACGATCTGTTGGTGTGGGTCTTCGGCTCCGACTTCCGTCCGTCGTTGCGCGTCATCCACGTGCTCGTCGGCATCGTCGTGCTGCGCGGGCTGGTGTGGTTTCCCTTCAACGCGCTGATGGGGCTGGGACTGCACCGGCTCCGCATGGGCATCCTCGCCACGTCGTCGATCGCCGGGGTCGTGACCAACCTGGTGTTGATCCCGAGGCACGGGTGGATCGGCGCGGCGATCGCGACGTACGTGTCGGAGGTGATCTTCGCGGGGGCGGCGTGGGGCCTGCTGCTGTGGGCCGTCCGGCAGGAGAAGAGGGGCCGAGTATTCTCCCCTGACGAATCATTGTCTCCGCAGTGATTCCGGCGGCCATCGCTTTGCGTCCCGAGCCCTGGGAGGACCCACGCCGTGCCGATTCCGACCGTTCAAACGATCAGCTTCCGTGAGATCCGGCTGGGCCCGTGGGCGATCCACGGGTTCCGCACCACCGACATCTTCACCGAGGTGTTCGGGGGCGAGATGCGCCTCATGCGCCTCGCCACCTCGGTGCCGCCCCGCGCCGCCCTGCACTTCTCGAAGGGCCTGAAGGCGTCGCGACGCATCCCCGGTCGGGCCGCCGTCGACCCGCGGCGTGGACCGAAGCCCGACGTGTTGTTCGCCAACCCTCAGGACGTCGGCGACCTGAACCTGCTCGCGATGAGCCGCGACGACTGGATCGACTGCGGCACCCGGAAGATCCTGCTGATCAACGAGGCGTGGGAGAGCGACGTCGTGTCGTGGGGGCCCGCCCAACTCGAGGTGATCGACGCGTTCGACGTCGTCGCGTGCCAGTTCGAGCAGGCTTCCGCCGCGTTGCAACGACGGATCGGCCGCACGGTGCTGCACTCGGCCATCGGTATCGACGTGCTCGACGCGCCGTGGTCGCCCGAGCCGCCGATCGGGGTGCTCAACCTCGGCCGTCGCGCCGAGGGCCAGCACGACGCGCTCATGGCGTGGGCCGACGACACGGGCGGCTGGTACCACTTCGACACGATGCGGGCGACCGAGGCGAACGATGTGTTCCTCCATCGCCGCAACACGGCGCGCCTGTTCGCCGAGAGCGCGGTGTCGGTGTGCAACTTCGCTCGGTTCAACGACGAGTCGCGCCGAGGGAACTACACCGAGATCGGCACGCGCTACCCCGAGACGCTCGCGGCGGGCGCGGTCGCCGCGGGTGTGCACGCCAAGGGCGAGCTGTTCGACCGCGAGTACGGCGGGCTCGAAGGCATCGTGGACCTGCCGCTCGAGGGCGCCACGGTCGACGAGATCGAGGCGCTGGTGCAGCTCGGCCGGCGGCGCGACGTGCGCGCAGCCAACCGCCGACGGGCTCTGGAGCAACTCGACATCGCGCACCGCATCGCCGAACTGCTCGACACTGTCGGCATCGACCGGCCCGACGGGTTGCGCGACCGGCTCGGCGCGCTGCGCGATGCTGCGGCCGCTACAGCGTGAGGGTTCCCTCCACCACGATCTGACAGTCTCCGCCGACCCACACGGTGTCGCCGCGGCGAGCGATGCGCACCCGGCCGTCGCGCCCGAGCGCCGCCCCCTGGCGCGCGACGTAGGTCGACGGCGTCGGCCACGGCGTGGGCGGAGCGTCGGGGCCCGTGAGCCACTGGCCGAGTGATGCGTTGAGGCTGCCGGTGACGGGATCCTCCCGGAGCTCGTCGCCAACGGGGAAGAAGGCGCGGACCTCGAGATCGGTCTGGCCGGGCCCTGCGCCGGTGCCCGGTTCGCCGTGCCACGCGGCCGCGCCGATCATCAGGCCGGCGGCGGTGGCGGGACGGAGGCGGGCAACGGTCGACGGTTCGTCGAGCAACGCGGCGATCCACGCCGGACCGTTGTGTACCCACGACATGGCGACCACGTGGTGATCGGCGATGCCGAGCGACGCGACGACCGCTGAGCGGGTCGGGGCATCGGGCGGGCCGAAGCGAACAAGCGGCGGGGCCGCGAACGCAAGACCCGATCCGTCTTGTGCGATATCGATGAGCCCGACGCCGCACTCCTGCACGATGCCGCGCTCGCTTCGGGGCGTGCCTCCCGCGCGAAGCCAGGCCGCGGCGCTGCCGAGCGTTGGGTGCCCGGCGAACGGGAGCTCCTCGGCGGGTGTGAAGATGCGCACCCGGTAGTCGGCGGCCGGATCGGTGGGTGGGAACAGGAAGGTCGTCTCCGACAGGTTGGTCCAGGCAGCGACGGCGCGCATGACGTCGTCGGTCAGGCCGTCGCTGTCGACGACGACCGCGACGGGGTTGCCCAGGGTGGCGACCTCGGTGAACACGTCGACGGTGAGCAGGCGCCGCTCCGGCGTCGAGACGGTCATGCGCCGTTCACTCGTCGGCGCCGCTCGAGCTGAGAACCACGTCGAATTCGAGGATGGCCGAACCCATGGCGACGGGCGGGCGCGGTGCGCCGCTCGGCTCGGCGTGGCCGTGCCCGAATGCAGCCGAGTTGACCCACGCCGTGAAGTCCTCGGCCGAGCGCCAGTGCGTCACGACGAAGTAGCGGGTCTCGTCGGGGCCGGTGGGGCGGAGCAGCTCGAACCCCTCGAAACCCGGCTGGCGATCGACGGCGCCGAGTCGTTGGGCGAAGCGGCCTTCGAGCTCGGGCCCCATTCCTTCGGGCACTTCGATGGCGTTGATGCGAACGACGGACATGCCCCGAACTCTACGGGCTGGGGATGCGCCCACGGCTAGCGTCTCGGCGATGGCATCGGGCGATTCGCAGCGCGACTCCCTGCGTTCGCGCACTCGGATGGCGCCCACCGAACGATCTGCGCTCATCCTCGACGCGGCGACGCGGCTGTTTCGAGCGCGCGGGTTCGACGCCGTGTCGATCGAGGATGTGGCCGCCGAGGCCGGCGTCACCCGCGGCCTGGTGCACCACTACTTCGGTTCGAAGCGCGAGCTGTACCTCGCCGTGGTCGAGGCCGAGGTCCGGCTCCCCGACGGGCTGCCGATCGTGCCGGTTGGGCTCGACGGTGAGCTGTCGGACGTGCTCGCCGTGTGCGTCGACGGCTGGCTGCGGCTGATCGAATCGAGCGGTGCGCTGTGGGTGTCCGACGCCGGCCCCGCCGGTACGAGCGATGTGGATGCCGTGCTCAGCGGGGCCCGGGACCGGCTGGTCGAGCGCATGGTTCGCGAGGTCCCGTTTCCTGCCGATCTCGACGAGGACCTGCTGCGCAGCGCCCTGCGGTCGTTCGCTGCCATGGCGCGCAGCGCTGCGGGCGAGTGGCTGGTGGCCCGCTCGGTCAGCCGCGAGCAGACCGCCGCGATGCTGCACGCGGTGCTCGTGGCGTTGGTGCAGCGGGCGGTGCCGGCTATGGACGCGGCTCGCGGGGAAGGCCGAGCACGCGCTCGCCGATGATGCTGCGGTTGATCTCGTCGGTGCCGCCTCCGAGCCGCGCGCCGGGCACGCCGCACACGAGCTTGGTCCACGCGAACGTGCCCCACTCGCCGGTGTCCGCGGTCAGCTTGGGCCCGAGCGCTCGCGCCGCGTAGTCGGCGATGTCGATGAGGTGCCTCGTGCCGGCGAGCTTGAGGACGCTCATCTCGGGTCCGGGTAGTCCTGCGGCCGCCATGTTCGCAACCGCTCGTCGCGTCGTGTAGCCGAGGACCTTGTGGTCGATGTACAGGCGGGCGAGGTGGTCGCGGGCGATCGGATCGTTGTCGGCCCCGGTGACGCGAGCGAGCGCGATGAGCCGTTCGAACGGCCCGGGTCCGCGGGCGAGCCCCATGCCGCTGCCGATCGACGCGCGCTCGTTCATGAGCGTTGTGAGCGCGACCCCCCAGCCCGCTCCGATCTCGCCGAGGCGGTAGGTGTCGGGCACGCGGGCATCGGTGAAGAAGACCTCGTTGAAGCCCGCGCCACCCGTCATCTGGCGGAGCGGGCGCACCTCGATGCCGGGCACCGACATGTCGACGAGAAACGCGGTCATACCCTGGTGTTTCGCCCCGTCTGGGTCGCTGCGACAGATCACCTCGCCGAGGTGCGCGTGGTGCGCGTTCGAGGTCCACACCTTCTGGCCGTTGAGCACCCAGTCATCGCCGTCGCGCTCGGCTCGACACGACAGCGACGCCAGGTCGGAGCCGGCGCCCGGCTCGCTGAAGAGCTGGCAGGCGATCGTGTCGCCCCGGTACAGCGAGGGGAGGAACCGCTCTGCGATCTCGGGTCGGGCGTGCGCCGCGACCGTTGGTGCGACCATGCCGAGCCCGATGGTGAAGATCGACAGGTCGGGCAGTTCGTAGCGGGCTTCGAGGCCGCGGTAGGCGCGGGCGAACGCGGTCGGGAGCCCGGCGCCGCCCAGTTCTCTGGGCCCGTCGATCCATCCGAATCCGGCGTCGAAACGAGTCGCCGCCCACTCCTGGGCCAGCCGCACGCCTGCGAGTTCGGTCGCCGGGTCGCCCTCTTCGACGATGCCCACGAAGTCGTCCCCCTCACCCCAGACGAAGTCGGCGGCCGTCTCGGGCCGACGCGCCCGGTGTGCGTCGAGGAACTCGGTCGCTGCGGCGACGAAGGTCGCGAGGTCGGTCACGACAGGCCCGCCGCCCGGAGTCGCTGTTGGGTGAGTTCGCCGCCGCGCTTCTGGAGCCACGGCACGCGCAATGCCCGCTTCCGGTTGACCGTCACGGTGGCGCCAGCGTGCCGGACCGGTGCCGGGGTGAGGCGCGACGACACCCGCATGGCCGTGATGAGCGCGTCGAAGCGCCGCTGGCGCGCCGCGTTCCACTCGAAGCCGAAGGGTTCCCTGAGGCTCGGCGGGAGCATGCCGACGGTGAACAACTCGGTCGGTACGCCCGCGGCGGGGCCGAGCCGGCCGGGCAGCGGCGGCACCATCGCCGCCGTGGCCACGGAGAGCGCCGAGCGGGTGACGTTGAGGTCGTCGCGGATCACCTGCTGGACGTAGGCCTGGAAGTCGTTCCAGGTGTCGGGGCACGCGCCGTGTGGAACGCCGCAGCCGTAGGCCACGAGCTTCGACTCCTGGTAGAAGCGCTCGGTCTCGGCGATCGAGAGGGGGCGACGGACCTTGGAGTAGACCGCCGCAGCCGTGTCGACCAGCGTCGCCCACACCCAGAGCTGGAGGCCGGTGTCGAGGGCGTGGTACCGCTCGCCGGTGTCGGTGGTGCCGGTCACCCGTCGGTGCATGTTGTGCAGCACGCGGGCCTGACGCGCCGACACCTCGGGCGTGCCGAAGCTGAGCTTCATCATGATGTCGAGCGTGCGGAACAGGCGGCCCCACGGGTCGCGGGCGTAGCTCGAGTGTTGCTCCACGCCCGCGCCGACGCTGGGGTGTGCCACCTGCATCAGCAGGGCGCGGCCACCTCCGACGAAGACGGTTGCGGGCTCGGCGTTCACCTCCCACGCGATCGAACGCTTCGACAGCGGTAGCTGTGTGGGGACGGGGGTGGAGAGGTCGCGGCCCATGGGGACTATCAGAGCACGGTATTGACGCGTTGCCAATAGGGGTGTTCCCGTGCCCTACAGGCGTCCGGCCTCGATCACTCGGCTCAGGAACCCGCGGGTCCGCTCGTGCTCCGGCTCGCCGAGCACCTGCGATGGCGGGCCGATCTCGAGCACCTTGCCTGCGTGGAGGAACGCGACGCTCGATGCCACGTCGCGGGCGAACCCCATCTCGTGCGTTGCGAGCACCATCGTCATGCCGCTCGAGGCGAGTTCGCGGATGGTGGCGAGCACCTCACCGACGAGTTCGGGGTCGAGCGCCGAGGTGATCTCGTCGAGCAGCAGCAGTTCGGGCTCACCCACGAGCGCCCGTGCGATCGCGACCCGCTGCTGTTGGCCGCCCGAGAGTTGGTCGGGGTACTTGCGTGCCTGCTCGGCGAGGCCGAGGCGGTCGAGCAGTTCGACGCCGCGCGCCTCGGCCTGGTCGCGCGCCATGCCGAGCGCCTTGCGCGGGCCGAGCGTGACGTTGTCGAGCACGCGCAGGTGGGGGAACAGATTGAACGACTGGAACACGATGCCGACGCGCCGCCGAACGGCGTTGGGGTTCGATCCGGGAGCGGTCACGTCGTCGTCGTCGAGCAGGATGCGCCCGCCGTCGATCGGGTCGAGTAGGTCGATGCAGCGAAGCAGGGTGGACTTGCCGCAGCCGCTCGATCCGATGAGGCACACGACCTCGTGCTCGTCGACGGTCAGGTCGATCCCGTCGAGCACGACCCGGTCGCCGAAGCGCTTGTGGACCCCTTCGACGCGCAGCTTGGTGGTGGTCATGCCGGAACCCTCGATCGCCGTTCGCGATCGCGCTGCGTGATGGCATCGACGACTCGCACGAGTGGGATGGACACGAGCAGGAAGAGCGCGGTCGCGGCGACGTACGACGTGTAGTTGAACGTGCGTGCCGTGATCACCTGCGCCTCGCGAACCGCCTCGCGAACGCCGAGCACGCTGATGAGGGCGACGTCCTTTTGCAAGCTCACGACGGTGTTCATGAAGGCCGGGACGACGTTGCGCAGCGCCTGCGGCAGGATGGCGAACCGCAGGGCCTGCCACTGTGTGAGGCCGATCGCTCGGGCCGAGGCGCGCTGGCTCTCGGGCACGGCCTCGATGCCGGAGCGGAAGATCTCGGCGGTGTAGGAGCCGTAGCTCATGGTGAGCGCGACGAGCCCCCAGAACAGCGCATCGTTCGGGAGTCCGGGGATCTGGAGGGCGGGCACGCCGAAGCCCAGGAGCAGGATGAGCAGGATCAGCGGGATGCCGCGCATGACGTCGATGAACACGATCGCGAGTGCCCGGACGGGAAAGAACGCGGGGCCGCGAAAGCTGCGCGCCACCGCGAGGATCATGCCGAGCAGGGGGATCGTCACCATCGAAATCGCGAACATCTCGATGTCGGTCCAGAAGCCGTGGAGGACCGAGGGCCACGACTCGCGGAAGGCCGTCCAGTCGAAGAACTGGGCGCGCACCTTGGGCCAGTTCGGGCTCGCGACGACGAGGGCGGCGAGCGCCGCGATGACGACGATCGAGCTGACCGCGGCAACGACCGCGCCCCGGGCGCCCTCCTCGCGGAGGACGCCCGATCGGCGAGGCGTCACGTCACTTGGTCAGGGTCGGGATGTCGCCGCCCTGGCTGAGCCACTCGGTCTGCAGCGCGGTCAGCGTGCCGTCGCCCTTGAGCGTGGCGAGCGCCTTGTCGACACACGACACGAGCTTGCTGCCCTTCTCGAACAGCATGCCGAGCTGTTCGGCATCGCCCTGCGAGGGGAGGATGCCGATGATGGATGCGTCCTCGATCTCGGCGGCCGTCACGTAGTACGCGGTGGGGACGTCCAACACGATGCCGTCGACCTGTTTGGCGTCGAACGCGGCCTTCGCCGCCGCGTTGTCGTCGAACACGAGTGCCTGCGTGGTCGGCTTGATGTAGTTCTCGACGTAGTCGAGGCTCGTCGTGCCGACGGCTGCGCCGAGGCGTGCGTCCTTGAGGTCGGCCAGGCTCGTGACCTTGGCGAGCGGGCCGTCGGCGCGGCCGATGATCGCCTGCTGGACCTCGTAGTAGGAGTCGGAGAAGTCGACGACCTTCTTGCGGTCGTCGGTAATGGAGTACTGCTGGACGTTGAAGTCGTAGTCCTTCTCGCCGGGCGCGACGGCCTCGTCGAAGCCGGTGCGAACCCACGAGACCTTGGCCTTGTCGATGCCCATCTGGTCGGCGACCGCGTACACGACGGCGCTCTCGAAGCCCTTGCCGTTCTCGGGCTTGTCGTCCTCGACCCACGGTGGGAACGCCGGCTCGCCGGTCGCCACGGTCAACTTGCCCTGGGCCTTCAGCGCGGTGGCGCAGTCGCCGCCGGAGCTCGCCTTCGCGGTGGTGTCGGACGAGCTCGAGTCGTCGCTGCATCCCGTGAGGGAGAGCGAGATCGCCGCCGCGGCGAGTACGAGATGGGGGAACCGTCGGTTCATGAATCCTCCGAGATCGATGCCTGCGACCCACTGTGGTCTTGACCATGTTGTCAGACAGCGAGGAGAGTCCGCCCATGGAGCCAACCGCATTCGACCGTGCCCGATGCCTCATCGCCGATGGTGCGCCGCCCGAGGAGGCGGCCGCGTCGGTGGTCGCGGCGATGACACCCGACGAGGTGCTGTGGTGCCTCGACGGCGATGCTCCCACGTGGGGCGGGCTCATGTTCATTGGGCAGGGCGGCTATCACCTGATGCCCTTCGACGCAGCCGTCGTGCCCCGCCTGGGGGTGAGGGGCCTGGCGTTCAGCGACGGACCGCGCGGCGCCGTGGTGGGGAACGCCACGGCGTTCCCGGTGTCGATGGCGCGCGGCGCGGCCTGGGACCCCGAGTTGGAGGAACGGGTCGGGGAGGCGATCGGACGCGAGCTGGCCGCCGTGGGTGCCAACCTGACCGGCGCCGTGTGCGTGAATCTGCTGCGGCATCCGGCGTGGGGTCGCGCTCAGGAGACCTACGGTGAGGACCCGACGCACGTGGGCGAGCTCGGCGCGGCCTTGACTCGTGGGTTGCAGCGCCACGTCATCGCCTGCGTGAAGCACTTCGCCGTCAACTCCATGGAGAACGCTCGGTTCAGCGTGGACGTCGAGGTCGACGAGGTGGCGTTGCACGAGGTGTATCTGCCGCACTTCCGCCGCATCATCGACGAGGGTGCCGGCGCGGTGATGTCGGCGTACAACGCGGTGAACGGCTCCTGGTGCGGCGAGAACCACGCGCTCCTCACGGAGGTGTTGCGCGACGAGTGGGGGTTCGAGGGCGTCGTGATCTCGGACTGGATCTTCGGATTGCGCGACGCCGCCACCTCGGTGACCGCCGGCTTGGACGTGGAGATGCCGTACCGCATGATCCGGGCGCAGCACCTGCCCGCCGCGATCGAACGGGGCGAGGTGACGTGGGACGATGCGCGCCGGTCGGCGACCCGAGTGGTGGCGACGCTGCTCCGCTTCGACGACGTGTTGTCGCGTGCCGTGGCCGATCGCGGGGTGCTGGGCTCGGAGGCCCATCGCAGCCTGGCGCGCGAGGTTGCGGCACGGTCGGTGGTGGTGCTTCGCAACGAGGCGATCGACGGCGTGCCGCTGCTGCCCGTCGCGCCGGGGAATCGGGTGTTCGTGGCCGGCGAGTTGGCGGCGCAGGTGAACCTGGGGGATCGGGGGTCGAGCGACGTGTGGGACCTCGACGCGCGACCGGTGATCGAGGGGTTGGCCGAGGTGTTCGAGATCGTCGACGACGCTGCCGATGCCGACCTGGCGGTCGTGGTGGTCGGCACGACCTTCGCCGACGAGGGCGAGTTCATCGGGTCGACCGACCCGTCGCTGATGCAGCTGTTCCCCGGCGCGGACGACCCCGAGCTGGCCGCAAGATACGGGGCGCAGATCGCCGCGATTCCCGACACGGAGCGCCCGGCCCGCCTCGGCGACGGCTCGGATGCGTTCGGTCAGGGTGGCGACCGCACCTCGCTGCGGTTGCGCGACGACGAGATCGCGCTGATCCGGTCGGTCGCCGAGGCGAACCCGAGGACCGTGGTGGTGGTGCAGTCGGGCAGTGCGGTGCTGTGTTCGGAGTGGGTCGGCGCGGTGCCCGGTCTCGTGATGGGTTGGTACGGCGGGTGCCGCGCCGGGTCGGGGCTCGCGGACGTGCTGAGCGGTGCGGTGAATCCGTCGGCGCGGTTGCCGTTCACGGTGCCCGTCGACGAGGCGGATCTGCCGTTCTTCGATCGGGACGCCACGGCGATCCGCTACGACGAGTGGCACGGCTGGTGGCACGCCGAGCGGCTGGGTCGGGCCCCGCTGTTCCCGTTTGGGTACGGCCTGTCGTACACGACCTTCGCGACGGTGGCGGCGACTGCGTCGGTTGAGGCCTCGGCGGTGGTGGTGCGCGGGGTCGTTCGGAACACGGGGGCCGTCGCGGGCGCGGACGTGATGCAGGTGTACGTGAACCGCGAGGTCGACGGGCGGGTGCCGGTTCTCGGCGGGTTCGCCCGGGTGGAGGTCGGTGCCGGGGCGGAGACCGAGTTCACGGTGCGGGTTCCGCTCGACCGGCTCGCGGTCCGCGATGCGGACGCCCACGCGTGGCGCTCACCGTCGGGGTCGTACCGCCTGACCGTCGGCCGACATGCGGGTGATCCGGACGGTGTGGAGCTCGTGGTGGACCTGTAGCCATCGGGCGGGACGTTCGGCCCTACAGGCGGTGGCGCGTCGGGCTCATGCTTCGAGCGTGGACGATTCAATCATCGTTGAACAATTGCGGGCGCTGGGCGATCCGGTTCGTTGGGCGATCGTTCGCGAACCCGCGACGGAACGCAGGTGCCGCCTCGCCGAGGTGGCGGGCGTGTCATCGACGCTGCTGTCGCATCACGTGAAGGCAGCTCCGCGAGGCCGGTCTCATCAGCGGCGTTCGACGTGGCCGGTGGATCGATTACTCGCTTGAGGCGAGCTCGATCGAGCGCCTGGCGTGGTGCCTGCAACCGACCCTGGCGGTGGCGTCGTGACCGCGGCAACGGCGGCCGGGACGGCGTCCACGCACGGCGCTCGGCGCTGGGTCGTTCTCGGCGTCGCCGCGGTCGTGTGGGCGTCGGCCTACCAGTTGAACCTGCGATGGTGGAACTGGGTGATCTACAGCGCTGTCGGGCTGCGTCGAGGAACACGCGTCGCCGACTCGGTGCATTTCTTCTTCTTCGACGTGACCAAGATCGCGTTGCTGCTCACCGGAGTGATCTTCGTGGTGACGGTGCTGCGGAGCTTCATGTCGGTCGAACGCACCCGAGCACTGCTCGGCGGCCGGCGAGAGGGGGTCGGCAACGTCCTCGCCGCCGGGCTGGGTGTCGTGACCCCGTTCTGCTCGTGCTCCGCGGTGCCCGCGTTCATCGGCTTCGTCGCCGCCGGCGTCCCGCTCGGCGTGACGTTGAGCTTCTTGATCGCGTCGCCGCTGGTGAACGAGGTGGCGATCGTGCTGCTGTTCGGCCTGTTCGGATGGAAGGTCACCGCGATGTATGTCGCCGGTGGCGTGGTCATCGCGATCGTCGCCGGTTCGTTCCTGGGTCGGCTTCGCCTCGAGCGTTGGGTTGAGCCGTTCGTCTTCGAGACGCGTCTGCGCGGCAAGGTCGTCGACCCGTCCTCCGGTCTCTCGTGGGACGACCGGCTCGCTATGGGTCGCGAGGAGGTCGTCTCGATCCTCCGCAAGATCTGGCCCTACCTGCTCGTCGGGATCGGGCTCGGTGCCGTGCTGCACGGCTGGGTCCCCGCCAACTGGTTCGCGGAACACGCGTCGTCGTCATGGTGGGGCGTGCCACTCGCGGTCGTCATCGGTGTGCCCCTGTACTCGAACGCTGCCGGCGTGCTGCCACTCGTCGAGGTGCTGCACGCCAAGGGCGTGCCGATGGGCACGGTCCTGGCCTTCATGATGAGCGTCGTCGCGCTCTCGACACCCGAGCTGATCCTGCTCCGCCGGGTCCTCAAGCCGCAGCTCATCGCCACCTACTTCGGGGTGGTCGCCGCCGGGATCCTCGCCACGGGCTACGTGTTCAATCTCATCACCTGAAGGGCAACACCATGGACATCAAGATTCTCGGTTCGGGCTGTGCGAAGTGCCAGACCCTCGAATCGCTGACCCGAGACGGCATCGCGGAGTTGGGACTCGATGCTGCGTTCGAACACGTCACCGACCCCGCCGAGATCGCGTCGTGGGGGGTCATGTCGACCCCGGCGCTCGTCATCGACGACGAGGTCGTGCTCTCCGGACGAGTCCCGAGCGCGACGGAGGTACGGGAGTTGCTCGCCGATCGATGACGCTCGCCGCTGCCGGCCCCGGTCGAGGCCGCGACGGCCTCCATGGGGTTCCGTTCGGGCTCAGGGGGTAGCGGCCGGCAGGAGCTCGGTGAGGAGTTCGCGGACCCGGCGGTCGATCTCGTCGCGGATGGGACGCACGGCGTCGACGTCGCGCCCGGCCGGGTCGTCGAGCACCCAGTCGAGGTAGCGCTTGCCGGGATAGAACGGGCACGTGTCGCCGCACCCCATCGTGATGACCACGTCGGATGCCTCGACCGTGGCGTCGTCGAGGCGCTTGGGGAACGCACCGGTTGCGTTCAGGTCGATGCCGAGTTCTGCCATGGCCTCGACCACGGCGGGGTTGATCGTGTCGGCAGGCGCCGTGCCGGCCGATCGGACGAGGACCCGGTCGCCGCCGTGGTGGGCCAGCAGCGCCGCTGCCATTTGCGAGCGCCCGGCGTTGTGGATGCAGACGAACAGGACGTCGGGACGGTGGTCACCCATGGGGGGTCTCCGAGAGGTTGTGGGGGTAGATGAAGCGGATGAGCGCGTAGCCGAGACCGGCGCCGATGAGTTGCATCACGATGAACATCGGTGCCGACGACGGGCGGATGCCGGCGAAGGTGTCCGAGAGTGTGCGGGCGATCGTGACGGCGGGGTTGGCGAAGCTGGTCGACGACGTGAACCAGTAGGCGCCGCCGATCCACAGGCCGACGGCGAACGGTACGGCCGACGCCTTGCCGGTGCGGACGCAGCCGTGGATGACCAGCAGCAGCCCGACCGTCGCGATGACCTCCGACAGCCACAGCGCTCCCGACGACCTCGTTGTGGTCGACGCCTCGATGGCGGGCAGCTCGAACATCAGGTTCGCGACAACCGTGCCGGCGCAGCCGCCGACGGTCTGGGCGACGACGTACAGGCCGGCGTCGCGGGTCGTCACGGTGCCGAGGAGGCGGTCGACGAGCGTGACGACGGGGTTGAAGTGTGCGCCGGAGACGGCGCCGAAGATGAGGATCAACCCGACGAGTGCGCCGGCCGTGGCGGCAGCGTTCTCCAAGAGCTGGAGGCCGACGTCGTTGGGTGACAGGCGGCTGGCCATGATTCCCGAGCCGACGACGGCGATGATCAGCAGCGCGGTGCCGAGCGCCTCTGCGGTGAGGCGGCGGGTCAGGTCGAGGCGGAGTTCACCGGTGCCGGTCTCGGGTTGGACCGAGAGTTCGGCGTCGGAGGGGTGCAGCGGATCGATCATGATGCGAGCGCTCGCTCGTCGAGGATCGACTCGATCCGATCGCGCAGCTCGGCCACGGTTGCGTCGAACGCGGCCTTGGTTCCGAGCGGGACCGGGTCGGGGATCGACCAGTGCAGCCAGGTTGCGGCGCCGCCGAGTTCCTCGTGTGCCCGGTCGCAGACCGTGATGACCAGGCCGGGCAGCGGTTCGCTCTCCGTGAGCTCGCGTGGCGCCCCTCCTTCGACATCGAGCCCGGCCCGGCTGGCTGCGGCGATCGCCCCTGGGTTGACGCTGTCGGCGGGGTGGGTGCCGGCCGAATCTCCCAGCTCGCCGGAGAGTTGTTGCCACAGAGCGGCGGCGAGCTGGCTGCGAGCCGAGTTCGCCGTGCAGATGAACAACGCGGGCCCAACCCGCACGGCCCGCCCGGGCGCCAGGCCGTCGAGCGCGGTGCGGATGAGGTGCACGTATCGTCGCCGGCCGTCGCCGCTCGACCGGGACCGGGTGATGAGGCCCACGTCCTCCAACACGTCGAGGTGATGGGCGAGGAGATTCGATTCCAGGCCGAAGAGGCCGCGGAGCTCGATCGGCGCCCGATCCGACACCGCCAGCTCGTCGACGATCGCCAACCGGATCGGATCTCCCAGCGCCGCGTGCCGGGCGGCGCGGAGGTCGGTTGCACTCGTATCGGTCACGTCGCGGAGGCTATTAGTCCGCGTCAATTGAGTCAACTTGCACTGATCTATTATTCCGGGGGATCGGCGATTGGTCCACACGCCCGTGCGCCGCCCGCTCGCGCTGTGCGCACGAGGGCCGCGCTCGCGGAACGAGGGGTCGATGCGTCGCCGCCAGCTGTGTGTATGGTGTGCGCATGAGTCGGGTGAATATCACGGTGCCGGACGACGTCATCGTGCGGGCCAGGGCCGCCGGTTTGAACGTGTCGAGGGTCGCGACATCGGCGCTCGTCGAGGAACTCGACCGCCGCAGCAAGATCGATGCGCTCGATGCCTATCTGGCCGAGTTGGAGCGCGACCTTGGTCCTGTCTCCGCGGAGGAGCGTGCTGCGGCTGCTGCGTGGGTCGACGGCGTGGTCTCCGGGTCCGTTGCCCGTACGGACTCGCGACGGCGTACCGCGTGACGCTGATCCTCGACAGCGGTGGCGTCAGCGCGCTCGCCGGTCAACGAGCACGACTTGCGGAGCTGCGGCGCCGGGAGTTGTGGCCCGCACAGGTTCCCGCTGTGGTGCTCACCGAAGTGCTCACGGGTGATCACCGGCAGGACTTCCACGTCAACCAGCTCCTGCGGATGTGTCAGATCCTTGGCGTCGACGAGCAACTCGCCCGCAATGCAGCGTTGCTCCGAACCCGCTCAGGACGCGCTGCGACCATCGCAGCGACCGACGCGATCGTCGCAGCGCTCGCGGTCGGTCAGGCTGACCCCATTGTGTTGACGAGCGACCCGGACGACCTCGCTGCGCTCGTCGCCGACCATTCGGCCTCTGTCACGATCGCTCGCGCATGACGGCCCGTCAGGCGCCGGCGACAGGGTTGCGAACGCGCTCCCGCTCCAGCGCGGATCAAGCCCACGGTTCGTATCCGCGGAACTGATCGAGGCTCGTGGCATGTCGTCGCGCTCCTTCGCCGTGGAGGTCGCAAGTAACGACGGCTACCTGCTGCGGAACTTCGTTGCTCGCGGCATTCGTGCGTTCGGAGTCGACCCGGCCCGAGGTCCGGCTGCGGCTGCAGAGGCCGTTGGCACTTTGGCCGCGCTCTCGGCGTGAAACTCTCCGAGGCGCGACGAATCGACGCTCGCGGCGGCATCTGCCGCAGCAGCCAGGGTTCCGTGCGCGGTGGGAGCCGCCGGGGGCGTACCTCGATGATTGCGCCGACGGTGGATGAGTAGTACAGGGTGCGTCTCGCTGTCCGGCCTCGCCGCGACTACCCGAGGAACTCGTTCGCGATCCGATGCTTCCACGCCTGTGCCTCGGCACCGCGCAGGCGCCGGCCGGCAATGCGAATGCGGATCGCGTAACGCTCGGTGGGCGCTCCCGAGTCGTCGGGACGCGGTTCAGCCCAGTCCCATTCGATGACCGCGCCGGTCTCGTCAGTCCATTCCATTGACGCAGTCTCGCAGCCCCGCGGTGTGGCGCCGCGTGGACCCCAAAATGTGGTCGCATCCAACTGGCGGAACCCGGGTCCCTTGTAGCTGGCGAGCGACAGTCGGAGTGACCTCGCGATCGTCCAATCGGTAGTACTCCGAATGCGGGTAGTGCGGAAGCCCCCAGAACCCGTCGGTTCCCCAGAGGTCCACCTGCTCACGTGCGAAGTGGCCATCGGCGTCGGTCGGCCCGACCAGCCGCGGCACGATGTCGAGTGGGGCGACGATGTACTTGCCGCTGGCGAGGACGCGAGATAGCTCCTCGACAGCTGGATCCATGACGGACTGGAGGCCCTCCGCGAGTCGGCTTCGGATGCCGTCGACCGAGACGTTGGTGTTCGCGCCTTCGAGTCGGGTGAACCAGAAGGTGCACGTCTCGCACCCATTCCCGACCTCGTACGCCCGGCGACCTTCGATTCGCAGATATCGGGCGTGATGGGCGGCATGGACCCGGACCGTCTCGAAGGCAGCGACGCCGGTCTGTCCGAGGGTCACGGGACCCGTCTGGCCTACAAGTCGTGACGAGGTCGCTCCTGAGCGCTGGGACCGTCACGGTAGCGAAGGAATTGGGGAGCCGCGTGAACTGACTGCCGGCACAGACCCCTCGGCCGATGCGTAAGTGCCGGTGTTCAACTTGGGTTGCCGTGGCATACTGGAACTTGCCGAGGGCCCAGGGCCTGAGGAAGTGAGCCCAGCCAACGTCCGGACGGTCGAAGGCTGGGTTTGCGGCTTTTCAGCCGACCTCGGTGACCGAGTTGACGGCGGAAGCGATTCGGCGCTGCCACTCGCCACCGGCGCCCCACAGCCAGGCGAACGAATCTGGGAACCAGAGCAGCGGCTCGTGGTCACCGTCGACGTGCTCGTAGCTGAGCGGCGGCTGTCGACGGCGCGCCGATGCGATCACTGGGCAGTCCTCGGGGTCCTGATGATGCCGACTCTCGAGGATCAACGAGACGGGCTCGCCTCGAGACTGGAGGTCGCTGACGATCGCCGCGAGGCAGAGGCGTCGCATGTCGGCTTCGCTGCGGCCGAGCTCGGCGCGGCACACGAAGATCGA
The DNA here is from genome assembly GCA_016703525.1 of Actinomycetota bacterium. Lineage (GTDB taxonomy): Bacteria > Actinomycetota > Acidimicrobiia > Acidimicrobiales > Microtrichaceae > JADJBW01. The sequence goes on from JADJBW010000001.1 coordinate 737,387, forward strand.
GACATCGACTTCCAGCTCCACGAGCGCCGACGCGATCTGGCGACGGTGTCGGGCGCCCTCCTTGCTGAAGTGCAGACGCGACTGGCCGGGCAGTAGCAGCTGCTTGACGTGGCGACGAAGTGTCCCCGCCCGAGCTGGGTCGACGAGCACGGAGCACATCAGGTACCGCCCGGGGCGAGCGCTCTCGTCCACGTAGGCGAGAAAATCTGTCACGTCATGTCCCGAAGATGTTCGCCGCGACGGTGTCGGCGGCGGCTGCGTCGAGGCTGGGGGCTACGTGGCTGTAGGTGTCGATGGTGACGGCGATGGTCGCGTGGCCCAACCGATCGGACACGACCTTCGGATGCACTCCCGCATTGAGCGCGAGTGTCGCCCGAGTGTGGCGCAGATTGTGAGGCCCCCGCAGCGCCGGCAATTTCGTCTCGCCGACGTACCGCTGAAACTGACGCGAGAAGCGGCCGGGATGCTCGGGTCGGCCGGTCCCGTCGCAAATCACCAGATCGAACGAGCCAGCGTCCGCGGTCGAGCGCTTCGCCAGGGGGGGGGTCGCGAGTCGTCGCGCCGGCGGCGGTTGGGGGGGGTGAGCTTGTCGTTCACCGTGGTGTCGTCTGCGTCACCGGGGGCGCCGCGGGGGGCGCGCTCGCCCCGCAGACCGCCCCCCGCGCGCGGGGGGGGGGGGGGGGGGGGGCGGACAGCGGCGGGCCGTGGCGGGGGGGGGGGGGGGGGGGCCCGCGCGCGCGCGGGGGGGGGCGGGGGGGGGGGGGGGGGGGGGGCCCACATTGCGCATCACGAGGCGCAACCGCTCGGCATCGGCGAGCGCCCGGTGCAACACGATGTGGGTGTTGCGCACCGTCTTCGGGGCGGGAGTTCGACCCGCCGGGCCGCCCTCGTTGAAGAGCCTGGTGTAGAAGCGCTCGACCTCGATCGCCGTGAGCGCCTGGAGCTTGCGGGACCCGAGACCCCACGTGATCCGATCCACTGCGACCACGTAGCTCGCCCACGTGGTCTCACGCAGCTGGGGCTTCACCGTCTGGAGCCACTCGGTCAGGTAGCGATCGAGCGTCACCGAGGTCGGCGCGACGGCGGTGCCGGCCCGCAACCCTGACATGAAGTCCCCGAGGGCCTCCTCGGCCGCCGCCTTGGTGGCGAACCCGCCCTTGGTGCCCGGGGTGGGTTTCGAACCCACACGTCCCCTGAGGGACCGAGGGGTTTAAGCCGCCGGAAGTCGGTGCTGCGTGGTGCCGCTCAGTCCAGGAAGGCCCGAGTTCGTTGACGAAACAGCCCTCTCGCGTCCGGTTGACGAGCGCCTCGTCCGGCCGTCACGGCGGACTTCGCGACTATTCCGCGACTAGGAGGGCAAAGCGATTCGCCTCAGGATCGGGGGGACCGAACGAACGCAACGGTGCGATCATGGGATGGGACCGATGCAACTTGAATGCCATCCCCCCGAGGCGTCCGGAGACTCCGGAGAACCCCTGAATCTCGGGGATCTACTTCGCTTGTGTTCGGCACTGTTCATTGCGCACGCCCGCCAACGAGGTGGGCTACGGAATTGAGTCTCTCGGAGCGCTCGGTGATCTCTTCGGCTGACGCGCTGAGATCGCAAACGTCGCAACTGAACGAACCTGACTGACGCGCGTCAGTGACGCGCGTTAGCATTCGACCCATGAACGTTTCTGTGGCCACCAACCCACCGGCTTCGATAGCGGGGAACCGTCGTTCGGCCCAGCGGGCGGCCACCCGGGCGCGGCTCTTCGACGAGACGGTCAAGGAGTTCAAGGCTCGGGGTTTCGCCGAGACCGAGATCGAGGTGATCACCGAGCGCGTCGGGGTGTCGCGAGGGGCGTTCTACGTCCACCGCGGGTAAGGACGAGGTGCTGCGCAAGCTCCTGCTGATCGAGGAGGGGCGTATCGCCGCGGCGGCGCAGGCGGTGAGCGACCGGGGCGTCCCGCTCGAGGCAGTGTTCGGGGCTGTGATCGATGCCGTTCTCGCCGCTGAGCGCAGGCTGGGCCGTCGCCTCGTCCGCGACCTCTGCGCCGCCCAGTTCCGCCCAGATTTCGCCCAGATCCAGGACGTCGGCGACCACCCGTTGGGCGTGATGCTGGTCGGCGCGATCGCCGAGCGTTCGCCGGAGGTCGATCCGGTCGACCTGGCGATGACCTTTCTCACGGGCATGTTCGGCCTGCTCGCTACCGACGACGCGTCGACCGCTCACCGCCGACGGAGCCTCGATCTGCTGGTCCGCCTCACCTCGACCGAGACGAGCGGCCGATGACCACGCATCGGCCCACGACCCTGCTCGACCGATTCGGCGCCCTACGCGGGCTACTGACGATCAGCGACGAGGACTTCCACGCGTTCATAGGGAGCTACGGCGAGCTGTTCGTCGGCTCTCCCGAGAACACCAAGGCCGACTACGACGCCGGCATCCCGCCGCAGGGCTATGACCAGGGCAGCAGTCACGAGCTACAGGCGCTCTACAAGGTGATCCATCTCCTCTGCACGCTCGGTTCGGTCGAGAAGATGTACATGCCGCCGGTGATCGATACCGAGAGGTCGGTCCTGCAGAACCAGATCCTGTTCGAGCGGATCGTGGCCGACGACCTCCACCTGCAACCCCGCCAGAAGGTGCTGGACCTGGGATGCGGTTGCGGCGCGATCGCCGAGCACATCGCCGAACTCACCGGGGCCACGCCCCACGGCATCAACCTCGACGCGTCGCAGATCGACAAAGCGCATCGCAACCCCAACCTCCCGGCCGCCAACTTCACCGTCGGCGACTTCAATCAGCCACTCCCCTACGACGACGCCTCCTTCGACGCGGTCTATGCGATCCAGCCGCTCACCTACCTCCGGAACCACGCGTTCACGTTCGCCGAAGTGTTCCGCGTCCTGAAGCCGGGCGGCCGATTCGTCATGAACGACGTCGCCGCGCTCGACGCCTACGACCGCAACGACGAACGGCACCGGACGCTGATCCAACACACCCGTGAACTCACCGTATTCGGCGGGTTCTGGTACTACCGCTACTGGGAGGACGCGTACCGGGACGCCGGCTTCGAGCTGATCTCGTCGGTGGGGCGAAGCGCGGTCGAGATGATCGAGAAGGAAGTCGCCCTGTTCAGCCGGTACGAAGCCGTGTTCAAGGCGCTCGCCAAGGTGCGGGTCATTCCGAAGAAGACCGACGCTCTCCTGCAACGTCTGAACCAGAACAGCCACTCCTACATCGAGGCCGAACGCGCCGAGCTCCTGACGCTCAACTGGCATTGCGTCGGCCAGAAGCCCGAACCGTGACGGGTGGCGGAACGCGCCACGAACCCGGAGGCGAACATGACGACGCTCGACGCACCGCCCGCGGGCAACCACCCGTCCGCCGCTGGTGAGGTCGGCGCCCGTCATCGGTCCGGTCCGCGCGTTCACCGGCGACGTGCTTCCGTTCCTCACCCGGTGCCGGGTGACGTACGGCGACGCATTCCGGCTCCGCATGTTCAACCTGGAGATGACGTGCCTGTGCGGTCCGGATGCCCTGGCGTTGCTGCAGAGCGACACGTGCCTGCGGACGAGCTCATCGATGCACGTGCTGACACCGAGATGCAGAGCCGCTTCGCCCAGCATGTTCGACGGCCCGCACCACCAGATGTTCCGCAAGGCTCACCACCAGTTCATGAACCACAGCCTCGAGTCGACCCGCCGCGAGGGCATCCAGGGCTGGCTCGACGAACACACCGCCCGCTGGCAGCCCGGCGCCAGGGTGGACGTGCTTCACGAGGCCCAAACCCAGACGGTCGACGTCTTGTCCCACCTGCTGAACGGCGAACCGTTCCCGTTCAAAAACGGGAGCTGGCGCAGGTCGTCCACACCTCATCTGGTCCACGTTCGGCCATGCTCCGAAGTTGATCCTGCGCAACCCGTCGTACCGGTCTGCCCAGAAGCGCATGCGCTCGCACCTGCTGAAGCTCGTCGCCGAGATCCGCGCCAACCCCGAACGGGCTGCCGCAACGCTGGTGGGGCGCTACCTCGACCTCCCGGTCCCGCCCGAACTGGAGGGTGGGTCAACGAGGACCTCGTTGCGGTGCCGTACGGCGCCTACCTGGCCGGCTTCGACACCGTCGCGTCGGCCGCTTCGTTCCTCGTCTACCGGCTTCTCTCGAACCCCGATTCCCTGGCGCAGGTCCGCGCCGAGTACGAGGAACTCGCCCGCGGTGCGACCGGTCCGGTCGACCCCGCGCAGCAGCGATACCTCCGCGCCGCGTTCGTCGAGACCGTGCGGCTCAACCCACCTGGGTCCGCCGTCCTCCGCTTCGCCGAACGCGACTTCGAGTTCGCGGGCCACACCATCCGCAAGGACGACGAGATCCTCGTCGTCATCGCCAGCGACCACCTCGACGAGGAGTACTTCCCGAACCCGACCGACTTCGATCCGGGCCGGTTCCTCGGCGACGGCTCGGCCGACCTGAAGCGCCGAGTCCTCCCATTCGGGAGCGGCGCCCACCGGTGCACCGGCGCCGCGCTCGGCGAGCTCATTGCCGTCGAGATGGTGTCGCACTGGATCAACCGATTCGACCTCAGGATCGAACCCAGCCGTGCCGGCATCCAGGTCACGGCACGGCCATACACACAGCCGAAGGGCTTGCGCGTCCGAGTCGTCGGCCGTCGCGTCGCGCTGACCGACCGCTGAGCAGCAACGCCGCCGCGCCGGGCCGTCATGAGGGCGGGACCGCTCGGGGCCAGCGAGCCTCGCGTACCCTTCGCCGGGTGGATCCGATCCCCGTAGCGCTCGACGCGACCATCCGACTCCGGCTCCGCGAACGCCACACCCAGGGACTGGCGTTGGCCTGCTTCGACGCCGACGGCATCCGTTTCGCCGGAGGCGTCGGCTACGCCGACCTGGCCTGCGTGAACCCGTCACTCCGCAGACGGTGTTTCGGGTGGCGTCGATCTCGAAGCTGTTGACGACGACGCTGGCGCTGACAGCGGTCGACGCCGGGCTGATCGATCTCGATGAGCCGGTTAATCGCTATCTGCCAGTCGGTCTTCGGATCACCACGGCCGACGGGGCGCCGGCGACGTCTCGGGTTCGCACGTTGCTATCGCACACGTCCGGCCTCCCCGCCGGGGCGCGCGGCGCCGACCTCGGCAACCCCGCACTCACTCGCATTGCCAACGCCGCGCCCCTTCGGTCCCTCGCCGACGCCATCTCCGGGCTACGACTCGTCCAGCGGCCGGGCGAGCGGGTGATCTACTCGAACGTTGCGTTCAACGTGGCGGGCTTCATCGCCGCTCGAGCGTTCGGCCAGCCGTTCGAGGACGCGGCCCGAACGCATGCGCTCGAACCCTCGGCATGGCGGACGCGGCGTTTCCCTCATCGGGTGGGTCCAGGCGTCGCGACTCCCACGGTTCGATCGTTCCCCGGGCGTGGACCGAAGCCGGCGAACCGCGTACGATTGGTCGCCACCCCGATGGGCGGGCTGACGACGAACGTGCTGGACCTGGCCCGCTTCGGCCAGATGGTTCTCAACGGCGGCGAACACGGCGGTCGGCGCATCCTGAGCACCGAGGTGCTCAGCGCGGCGACCACGTTGAGCGTCCGGAACCACCCCGAACTCGAACAGGGCTACGGGCTCGGGTTCAAGGTCCGGACCTGGCGCGGCCGCACGATCATCGGCCACGACGGCAACATGCCCGGCGTCGCCACCCAGCTCTGGCTGGCACCCGAGGACGGCGTGGGGGTGGTGGTGCTCACCAACGGCTACGCGCTGGCCGTGCCCCACGAGATCGCCGCCACCGCGTTGGAGCACGCGCTCGGATTAGCGCCGATCCCGGCGCCCCGTCCTCCCGCACACGTCCAGGCATGGGAGGAGCTCGGGCGACGGGTCGAGGGCAGCTACGAGCTCCAGGACTCCCAGATCCCCGGGCTCACCGGATGGCTCGCCAACCGCGTCGCCAAGATTCGCCTCCGCCACGAGACCGCCGGCCGGCTCCGGCTGGAGGGCAACCCGGGATCCGACGGACCAGTCTGGCTCTGGCCCGACGGCGAAGTCGGCCACTACCGAGTCGACGGCTCCGTCGACCCCGGCGCCAACGCGTTCATCGAGCAACAACCCGACGGACCCCACCTGTGGCTCACCCACGCCACCCACCTGCTCCGCAAGTAAGCCGGACCCCGGGGCACTTGTCGATCGGAACTACCGCGCTGTGAAGGCGGACGCCAAACGCGACGCCGCAACGCATCCGCACTCGGGAATCGCGACCGTGTCCGTCGTGCTCGACGGCGCGGTCCAGTACGCGGAGACGACCGGCAGCAAGGGCGTACTCCGCGCCGGGTCCGTCGAGTGGATGCGAGCCGGCGGCGGTGTGTGGCACACCGGCAGCTGCGCTTCCTGGGCCGGTGCGCGCCTTCCAGCTCTGGGTCGCACTCCCCGAATACCTCGAGAATGCGCCAATCAGAGCCGCTACCTCGACCCCGCCGACGTCCCTGAGGCCGGTCCGTTCGCGTCATCCTCGGCTCTATCAGGGGCTCCGCAGCCTGATCGACTCGCCGCCCATGACCCACCTCGTCGTCACCCTCCGAGACGGCGAACGCTGGAGCTACCAACCCCCAGCGGGCCACGACGTCGCCTGGGTCGCGATCAGCCAGGGCGCCCTCGATGCGTCCTTAGGCATCACCCGCGGCGAAGTCGCGGTGTTCGAGAACGGCGAATCTGAGATCAGCTTCGTCGCCGACGGCGACACCCAGTTCGTGCTCGGCTCCGCACCGAGGCACCCCCACCCCCTCGTGCTCGGCAACTACTCGGTTCACACCTCCGGCGCCGCTCTCCAACAGGGCGAGGCCGAGATCCGACGCATCGGCGCCGAACTCCGCGACAGCGGCAAGAACAGCTATGCGCTTGCCCAACTCGAACCCGAACGCGAACTCCCCTTCAACCGAAAGACACGCTCATGAATATCGCCCTGTGGATCGTCGCCGGCGTACTCGCGGCGGCCTTCACTGCGGCCGGCATCCCCAAGCTCGTCGTTCCCCGTGAACGCCTCGCAGAGAAGATGGCCTGGGTCACCGACGCCACCGACGCCCAGGTCAAGCTGGTCGGCGGCCTCGAGATCGCCGGAGCCATCGGGCTCATCCTGCCCGCCGCGCTCAACATCGCCCCCGTCCTCGTGCCCATCGCTGCGATCGGACTCGCGGCCACGATGATCGGCGCCCTCGCGGTCCACATCAGGCACCGTGAAGGACTCGCCGCGGCGGCGCCATCGTGCTCGGCCTCCTGTGCGTCTTCGTCGCGTGGGGACGCTTCGGCCCGCACGCGTTCTGAGCGATTCGGCACAGGCGTTGTGCCGGCAGTGCTCGGTGGAGCTAGAGCGAGCGGATCGCGTCGAGCGGTGGCTGGCGGCTCGCGTTCGCCGCCGGAGTCACGCAGGAAAGGACTCCGGCGACGAGACCGAGCACCGCGGTCGTGATCAGGGCAGCCGCGTCGATGACGGGGGTCGAGACGGCATCGAAGTCCAACAGTGCGATGAGCGGAAACGCCACGCCGACCCCGACGAGCAACCCGGTGACCACGCCCTGAAATGCCATCAAGCCGGCCTCACCGACGACCGACCCGAACAGCTGTGCCCGGGTGGTGCCGATGGCGCGGGTGATTCCGAGCTCGCCGGAGCGTTCCCGCAACGACAGCGTCATCGTGTTCGCCAGGCCCACCAGGGCGATCACGACCGCCACCGCCAGGAGTGCGTTGATGAGGTTCAACACGTCGTCCACTGGTGACGTGTCCGCAGCGGTGTACTCGGCGGCGGTTTGCACCTCACCGAACCCGTTGGCGGCATCGGCGACGGCCTGCGTTGCAGCGTTCGATCCGTCGGTCACGACGTACATGGCCGCCGCACCGCGATCGTCTCCCGATGCTCCAGCGTCCAATCCGTCGGCGGTCTCGAGTGAGATCACCCCGTTCGTTGTGTCGAAGCCGGGAATCACGGCGGTGTAGGTCCCCACGACCTGCAAGTTGGTGTCCGCTCGCCCGGTTCGCACGACGACCACGTCGCCGACCTGTGGCTGTTCCGCGGCCGGTGCGTCGCCGTCGACGTAGGCCAGCATCTCGCCGGCGCCAAGCTGATCGAACGCGACTCCCGTTGCCTTGAGGTCGAATGCGGCGCTCAGATCGGACGTGTCAAAAGTAGCCAGAGTGAACGGCTCGCCGCCCGACGACGCCTCTACCATGCGCAAACTCGCTAGCGACTCGACGGCTGTCACCTTGGTCATCTCTGCGGTGAGCGATGCGGGCACCGACCCGCTGATTTCGTTGTAGGGCGTGATCACCACGTCCGCGCGCAGATCGTCGCCGGCAGTACCGGAGGTGCTCGCGGTGACGGTCGCCCCGAGCACCGAGAACAGTGTGATCACGGCGACGCTGAGCATCACCGCGGTCGACGCGGCGGCGACGCGCCGGGGTGAACGCACCGCGTTGCGGGCGGAGAGGCGACCCACGGGGCCGCCAACCGCGGCGAACAGCGGCCGGGCCGCCCGACCGAGCACCGCCACGATGTCCTGCGCGGTCATCACCGCACCGACCAACAAGCCGATGCTGGCGACCGCCACGATCGTCGCGTCGCCGGCACCGGCAACGATGACGGCCACCGACCCAACCAGCACCAACCAGCCCATCCACCGGGTCCGCCCGCGGGGCGTCGCCGCGTCCGTGGCGGAACGCAGCGCCTCGACCGGCGACACCCGGGTAGCCGTCACCGCGGCGCGCACCGCGGCGAGCATGGTCGTCAGCACCCCAACGGCCATCGTCGACACGATCACCGTCGTGGTCACCACCACCTCACCGTTGAACACCTCGATGCCGAACGCTCGGAACAACGCTCGCAGCAACTCGACCACGCCGCGGCCGACCAGGCACGACACCGCTGCACTGAACAGACCGAGGAGCGATGCTTCGACCAGCGTCTGGCGGATCAGCTCGCCTCGCGTCGCCCCGATCGCGCGCGCCAACGCCAGCTCTCGCCGCCGTTGCGTCAGCGAGATCTGGAACGTGTTGGCGATGGTGAGGATCCCTACTGCTGTGGCCACACCGGTGAACACGCTCAGCAGGATCGAGAGGATGGTGCTTTGTGCCGAGCGCGCCGATCTCGTCGGCCGAGGCCGCCGCACCGGTCGCGATCTCGACGTCCTGGTCGCCCAGCGACCCGAGCACCGACTCGGTGAGCTCCGATTGCGACCACCCGGACTCGCCTCCGACCAGGATTCGATTGGTCGTGGTGCCATCCCCAAACGCCGGGTTGGACGGGGCGAGCAGCACTGTCGTGCGCGACGGGCGGCGATCGGCGCCGCCGTAGGTCGCGGTGCCGACGACGGTCACATCGACGAGCTCGGCGTCGGCCCCGAACCGGAGCTGGTCGCCCACTTCCACGTCAAAGGCGCGAGCCGTCGCTACGTCGAGCACGACGTCGTCATCGGCCACCGGCGGCGACCCTTCGGCGAGGTCCCAGCTCGAGAGATCAGGCGTGGCGACCCACGAGGTGACTTCGTTCGCCGGCCCGCGGGCCTGGCCGATCACCGACCCGTCCTCAGCCACGAGCTGGCCGGTCGCGTCGAATGACGGCTCCCGCCTCGGCAACTCCGGGAGCAGCAGCCACGGCGGTGACCAGCGAGGCGTCGAGCGTCCCGTCGTTCAGGTTCAGCCCCGGCGGGGTGCGCTGGCCGTCGGCCTGAGGGTCGGGCGCACCGGTCACCACGGCGTCGATCCCGGCGCGGGCCGACGCCACGATCGCATCGTTTCCCTGACCGGCGGATTCGACCAGGGTCAGGGTGGCGTTCAGGAATGAGGCACTCAACACAATGCCGACGAAGGTCAGCACGTAGCGGCCTCGGCCGAGCCACAACGACCGTGCGGCGCGGCGGATCACGACGTCTTCCCGGAATCGGCAACGGCTCGGCGCACGAGGTCGTCGCCCAACGATCGCATTCGATCGAGCACGGCGTCCGCCGTCGGCGCGAGCAGGTCACCGTCCAGCCGACCATCGGCCATGAACACCACCCGATGGGTGTGCGCCGCGGCGTGCGGGTCGTGGGTGACCATCAGCACTGTCTGGCCGAACACGTCGGCGGCGCGACGCAGGTGTTCCAGCATCGTCGAGGAACTCTTCGAGTCGAGGGCGCCGGTGGGTTCGTCGGCGAACACGATGTCGGGCTCGGCCACGAGCGCACGCGCCACCGCGACACGCTGCTGTTGGCCGCCCGACAACTGACTCGGCAGCGCGTCGAGCTTGTCGCTGATGCCGAGCATGGCGAGCAGCTCGTCGAACCGGTCCGCGTCAGGTCGCCGACCGTCGAGATCGAGCGGGTAGGTGATGTTCTCTCGCACGGTGAGCGCCGGGAGCAGGTTGTAGCCCTGGAAGATGAAGCCGACCTTGGTTCGTCGCAGCAAGGTGAGCTGTTTGTCGGAGAGTCCGGCCAGGTCGGTGGACCCAATCGGCGCGGAGCCTGACGACAGCCGGTCGAGCCCCTGGCTACGCGGTTGAGCAGGGTCGACTTGCCCGACCCCGACGGGGCCCACATCACCGCGGTGAACCGTCCGGCGTCGAACGAGACGGTCACGTCGTCGAGGGCTCGAACCGCTCGCTCGCCCCCGCCGTACACCTTCACTGCGTGGACTGCGGCGGCGGCCGCCTCGTTCGGGGTCGCCGGGGTCGCGTCGATCTGATCGCTCAAAGGCATGTCGTCAGCATCGACACCCCGGCTGGAGGGGGCGTGGGCATCGGCTGGAGGTTTCCTGGAGGCAGCGCACGGTGCGATCGGTCTTCAAGCAATCTCCAGGTTCCATCCAGCCGTTTAGCAGCACCGACTGGCAGGCTGAAGCCATAACCGGTGGATCCCATCGCACCCCGCGAGTCCTGGTGGTCGACGACGAGGAGAACATCTCGTTCCTGGTGGCGTCGGCACTGCGGGTCGACGGCTGCGAGGTGCGCACCGCGGGATCGGGCGCCGAGGCGTTGAACGAGGCGGAGTTGTTCGGTCCCGACGTGGTCGTCCTCGACGTGATGCTGCCCGACATGGAGGGGTTCGACGTGTTGCGCCGGCTACGGAACTCCGGCAACGACGCTCCCGTGCTGTTCCTGACCGCCCGGACGACCACCGCGGATCGGGTCCGTGGTCTCACCGCTGGCGGCGACGACTACATCGTCAAGCCGTTCGCCCTGGAGGAGTTGGTGGCCCGCGTCCAGGTCGCACTGCGGCGTGCCGGGGCGCTGGACACGTCGTCGCGGTTCCAGGTCCACGACTTGGTGATGGACGACGAAGCCCACCGTGTGTGGCGCGATGGCACCGAAGCCCACCTGTCGGCCACGGAGTACAAGCTGTTGCGCTGTCTGCTCACCAACGCCGGTCGGGTCGCGACCTGGCCAGATCCTCGATCACGTCTGGCAGTACGACTTCGACGGCGAGTCCGCGATCATCGAGTCGTTCATCAGCAACCTCCGCAAGAAGGTCGATCGGGACGAGCCGAAGCTGATCCACACCAGCCGCGGCGTAGGCTACAGCCTACGTGAGCCTGCGTGAGCGTACGGGCCCGCCTCGCCATCGGCGCTGGCACGCTGGTGCTGACCCTGGCCGGTGCAGCCGGCATCACCGCGGTCACCCAACGCGATTACCTGTTCGGCCAGATCGACGCCCAACTCGAATCACTGTCGGGCAACGCCGTCGCAGTGCTAGCCCGCACGACGGACCGGACGGGACCGCCCACCGGGTCGCCGACGGGACCACAGACCGGACCGCCGGCTGTCCTCAACGACGTGTACGTCGGAATCATCGAACTCGATAGCTCCCTGACCACAGTGGATGCGCCGACAAACGACCCCGATCTGCGGCCGAACGTCGATCTGCCCTACCCGACCGAGCCGGCGACTCGACCGAGCGCCGCCGGGAGCGCAGCTCGAATGAGGGTCCTCACAACGCCGCTTGGCGATGGCCGCCACGCGGTCCTCGCGATCTCGACCAGAGCGGCCGACGAGACTTTCGGGCGCCTCACGCTCACTCTGGCAGCCGCAGGCGCGGCCGTGTTGTCGGTCATGGCGTTGATCTGGTCGTGGGTGATCCGGCTGGGGTTGCTACCGATCATGCGGATGACAGAAGCGGCGGACGCGATCAGGCGGAGCCACTGATCGCCGGGTCCCGACACGAGGACCCGGACCGAGGCCGACCGCCTCGGCTCCGCACTCAACACGATGATCGACGCGACCCAAGCAAGCGAGACCCGCCTGCGCCAGTTCGTCGCCGACGCCGCCCACGAACTTCGCACACCGCTCACCACCCTGCAGGGCTACAGCGCCCTGCACGCCCGCGATGCTCATCTTGCAGGGACGCCACTCGGGGACTCGTTGCGCCGGATCCACAGCGAGGCCGAGCGGATGACCCGAATCGTCGACGACCTCCAACTCCTGGCCAATCTTGACGAGCAGCGGAATTGGTACGGACCCCGGTTGACCTGGGCGCGATCGTTCGGGACCAGGCGGCCGATATCGCGGTCGTCGTGCCAGACCGACCGTTGACGCTCACCGTCGAAAACGACGCCGTGGTGGAGGGCGACCCGCACCGCCTTGCCCAGGCCGTGGCCGCGTTCACCGCCAACGCGCTTCGCCATACGCCGGCGGGCACGCCGCTCGAGTTGATCGCCGTGAAGGTGCCCGGGCGTGTTCGTGTCGAGGTCGTCGACCGCGCCCGGCATCGACCCAGGCACCTCCCGCATCTGTTCGATCGCTTCTACCGAGCCGATGCCGGTCGCACCCGCAAAGCCGGCGGATCCGGACTCGGGCTGTCGATCGTCGCAGCGATCATCGAGGCGCACAACGGCACCTGCGGCGCGTCCTCGTCGCCGGACGGCTCTGCGTTCTGGTTCGAGGTTCCCGTCGCGAACGTTGGATGACCGAGGTTGGCCTGCCACGGTTTCGGCCTCAGTCCGCTCGGAGCGCTTCGGTCGGCGACAAACGCGCTGCGCGCATGGCGGGGTAGAGCCCGGCGACCGCACCGATGAGAATCGCGGCACCGAACCCGCCGATCACCGCGACAAACGGCACGATGATCCGCCAACCCTCGACAGTTGAGTACGCCGCCGTGACCGCGGCGCCGAGTGAGACGCCGACCACCCCGCCGATGGCGCCGAGCACCAGCGACTCGGTCAGAAACTGGAGTCGGATGTGGCGGCGGGTCGCGCCGATCGAGCGCCGGAGCCCGATCTCGCCGCGCCGCTCGATCACGCCCATCACCATCACGTTGGCGATTCCGATCCCGCCGACGACCAGCGCCACCAGACCCAGACCCAAGAAGAGCGAAGTGAACGCTCCCTCGGCCGCGGCCTGCGCTTCGAGCACATCCGATGGCCGGGTCACCTCGACCTCCTCGGGGTTCTCCGGGTCGATGGTGGACGGCAGGATGTCACGGGTCGCGACCACCGCACCCTCAGCCGTTCGCAGGTACATCGTGGTCGTCTCCAGGTCGTCTTCGAGGTACGCCTCCGCGGCGACCCGCGGGACGAGGACCGACCGGTTGATATCCTCGGCAAGCGGGAACGGCTCCATCACGCCGACGACCTGGACTGGCCGATCGCCGATGTAGACGACCTGTGGTTCGCCCACTTCGCTGATTCCCAACCGTTCCGCGGCGACCGAGCCGAGCACCGCCACGGGGTAGTCGTCGGCTTCGGTGTCGAGAGAGCGTCCGTCGGCCATCGACCCGCCGAGCGTGTCGAGCAGGCCCGGCTCGGCCGCCAGCACGCTCAACGCTCCGGTCTCGGTGTCGGGGATGAGGTCGTTGCGGTAGACGCCCGATGAAAGCTCGGCGACTGCGGTGACGGCTTCGACGGTCGGCAGGCGTCGCGCCATCGCGACCGCAGTATCGGGAAGGGTCGAATCGCCGACGCCGAAGCCGTCCCCGGGCGTGACGGTCAACAGGTTGGTCCCCAGCGCATCGAGCTGGTCCAACAGGTCGGACTTCGACGACTCCGATAGGCCGAGCACGCCGACCAACGACGCGATGCCGATCGAAATACCGAGAACCGACAGTGAAGCGCGGACCTTGCGGGCGCGCAGCCCGCCGACCGCGACCCGAACCACGTCCGAGGCCCGCAGTCGGCTCCGATCCGCCGCGCCCGCCGACTGGTCCGACGTCTCAGGTGAGTCGACGACCGCGGTCATGGCGCAACCGCCGAGTCGAACTCGATCCGGCCATCCAGCACGCTCACCTGCCGGGGCAACGACTGGGCCAATGACCGGTCGTGGGTGATGATCACGATGGTCGTGCCCGCGGCGTGCAACTCATGGAACAACCCCCAGCACCGCGGCGCTCGATTGTGAGTCGAGGTTGCCGGTCGGTTCGTCGGCCAGGAGCACCGCCGGCTCGTGGACCAACGCACGAGCCACCGCCACCCGCTGGGTCTCACCACCGGACAGCTCATTGGGCACATGGGTGAGGCGATGCCCGAGCCCCACCTGCTCGAGAGCCAGGACCGCCGCGGCGCGCCGTTCCGTCAACGGCCGTCCCGCGTAGAGCAGCCCGTTGGCGACGTTGTCGACGGTGGTGACCCCGGCGAGCAGGAAGAACCGCTGGAACACGAAACCGATGCGACGACTTGCACCGGGGTGAGGGCATCGTCGTCGAAGTCGGTGGTGTCGACCCCGTCGACCAGCACCGTACCTTCCGTCGGGCGGTCGAGGGTGCCCATCATGTTGAGCATGGTGGACTTTCCGCTTCCGGAAGGCCCGACGACCGCCACCATCTCGCCAGGCCGGACGGCCAGGTCGACGCCGGCCAAGGCGTACACCGGCGGGCTGCCAGCGTACGACTTGACCACGCCCCGCAGCTCCAGGGCGTTCACGTCGGCACCGCGACCGTCTGGCCGGCGTCGAGCCCGTCACCGGAGATCTCGACGAACGCGTCGGCGTACATGCCCGTCTCGACTCCCACCAGCTTCGACGACGATCCGTCGACGACTTCAACCGCGTACCCACCCTCGACGAGTGACACGAGCGAGCTGACGGGCACGACCAGCACGTCGGCGGCCAGTTCGTCGACGACCTTGACCGTCACCGAGGCGCCGATCCAGATCTCCGAGACCGCCTCGTCGGGCACCAGGGTGACCTCGACCCATCGATCACCGGTTTCCTTGTCCTCGACCGGCACACTGCCGATCACCGAGACGGTGGCCGAAACGGTCGAGTCGTCGGGCAACTCGACCGTCACGGTCGCGCCCTCCTCGACCTTGGCCCGGTCCTCGAGCGGCAGCTCCGCGATCACCCGCTGGGTCGTCGTCAACGTGACCTCCGCTGTTGGGACGCCCGCAGCCACCGTTGAGATCGGCGTTACCGTGGCCAGATCGGCGGGACTGGTGTCGGCGATAGCCGCTCGGGTTCAATGCCCGTTGACCACGACTCGATCTGAATCGGCCCGGGCATCACCACCACATCGCGAGCCCTCACCTCGCCGGTGATGGGCAACGAACGGCTTGCCTGCCAGGACCGGACCGCGGCCTGCGTCGCACCGTCGAAGGCCGAGGTGACCGACAACCCGTCGCCGAACCCGAGGGCGATCAGATTCGCTTGCACCTGGGCCACGTCGTTGCCCCTGGTCGCCAGCCCGAAGGTCCGGACCTGCGGCTCAGTGCCGTAGTAACGCGGGCGCGGTCGCAGAATCCAACAACTCGGGGTACTGGACCCGGGCGAGGGCGACCGGCGATCCTGAACTGCGCGCCGATGCCTCTGCCGACTCGAGCTCCTCGGAGGTCGACCCGTCGAGCACGTCGGCGAGTTTGGCTCGCGCCGACTCGACGCTGGCTCTTGCCTCGTCGATGGCTCGGGGCTCGGCGCCCGCTAGCAACTCGTCGAGCGATGCCTCAGCCGAGGCGAGGTCGGCTTGTGCCTTGGTGAGCGAGATGTCCGAAGCCGGTGCGACCTTGTTCGCCTGCGCGGCCTCTGCTGAGGCCAGACCGGCCTCGGCGCTGCGCTTGGTCGCGATGGCGTTGTCTGATGCGGTCTGGGAGCTGATCAGCTTCTGGGTGACGGCCACGATCGTGTCGGGATCGCCGGCGGCGAGCGCGTCACCGACCGCGCCGTTGAGCTGGTCCAGTTGGAAGCGGGTCAACGGCAGCGCGCCGGCTCCGCACACATCGAGCGGCACGACCGTCAGGTCGCAGTACTCGGCGTGTGCGCTCAGGAGCGAGGTCCATGTGGTGACCGTGGCGTTGTCGGCGCTCACCAACGTCGCGGACGCCTGGGCGACCTGTTGCGCGGCGGCGGCTCGGTCGGCCGCCGAGGCGCCCGCCTCGAGGTCGTCGAGCGCCTTGCGGGCTGACGCCACCTTGGACTCCGAGGCGGTCAGCTCGGACCGGGTCGGCGGTTCGAGGAGGTCGTCGAGTTTGGTTCGGGCCGACACCAGCGCGGCGTACGCCGATGCCCGGTCGCCCGGATCGGCGCCGCGTTGCGCCTTGGCGAGGTCCGACTGGCTCTTGGCCAGCTGCGACTCGCCCGCAGCTATGTCCGAGACGGCTTTCGCCACCTCGGTGGCATCGGGCTCATCGCTGATGAGGTACACCGTGTCGCCTCGTTCGACGACGGACCCCTCCGCCGGGAGCGACACGATCGTCCCTGTGTCCGCCGCTATCAGCGTGCGGGAGTCGGCCAACTCGAGGTTGCCGTCGATGTCTGTGAATTGGGCCAGGTCTTTTCGGACCACCTCGACCGCTGTCTCCGAAGACAGCGACGCGCTGGACTGGTCGGCCGTCTCGTGTCCAGGTGACGACGTGCAGGCGCTCAGACTGATCAGGCCCACGGCTGCGGTCACCCGCCGCCAGCTGCTCATGACCCACCGCCCGGCGTTGTCGATGCACCTTGATCGCCCGATCCGCCCGGCACGGGCAGGTTGACCTGGTCCTGGCAGATCTCGAAGGCCGCCCGCTGATAAGGCGGATCGTCGGTCCGGCCGACCGCCACCGTCCCCGGTGGACCGCCGGTGCCGATCTGTGGATCCTCGAAGTCAAGCACACCGTTGTCCCGCATGCACTGGGCGAACTCCAGTAGACGATCCTGCGCATCGGGGTCGTCAGCGAACGGACCGCCCCCGAGTGTCGTGCCGTCGAGCAACTCACCGCACTCCTCGATGGCCTGCTCGAACGCCGGGTCCTGCGGGTCGACACCGGTCTCGGTCATCGCTTGGAAGTCGAACGACGCCGTGCCGTCGGCCGAGACGACAGGATCCGGAAAGTCGGGCACACCGTTGGTCCGCATGCACTCCGCCACCTCAAGTAAGGAGGCGTCGCCGTCGGCGCCGTCGCCGGCACCGGCCGACGCCGCATCATCGGTCGCGGCTTGTGCACTCCCATCCAGCGAGGCAAGGTCGGTCGACGCCGCCTCGTCACCGCCGCATGCGGTAGCTCCGATCAACAACAATCCGGCGATGGCAAACGCGCCGACTCCTTGAGCTCGAAAGATCATGACGGCCTCCGTGGTCGTTTGAACGCAGCCCTCGATGGCCTGCCCCACCACTCTGGGGGTCACGCCTCGAAGGGCCCTCAATGCAAACTGGAGATCAGCTGGGGAATGGGGTTCGCCCTTTGGCAGTGCCCCTGGCTCGGTAGGGAGTCGAGGGCGATCTTCGACGCGATCGACCCACTCCGACCGCGACTCGTTCGGCCGGAGATCAACCCGCAACATCGGTGAGCCGCCTCGACGCCGAACTCAACCTCACCGCTCCCCACGGAGTCGACATACCCCTCG
>JADJBW010000002.1 GCA_016703525.1 Actinomycetota bacterium
ACGCCATCGAACCGAATCCTTTCTACGAGCCAGTCGGCGTCGAGGGCGATCGACCGGAGGTCCGCCGAGTTGAGCGCGGCGCGGCTCGCGTGCCAGGTCAGCCGGTCCCACAGGTAGCTGCAACGGTCACGCAACCCTGCCCACCCTCGGTGCGCCCCAACGTTGGGCGAGTTCCACAGCCGGACGTGGGAGGCGAGCAGCGGTTCGGTCGCAGCGAGCACCACGAAGTCGTGTGCATGGTCGTGCAGCGCGACATGCGTGCCATCCGACGTGACCAGGCTGACGTCCCGAACCGCCTGACAACCGCCGCCGCTTCGTCTAGCTCCGTGCCCCACAATCCGGCCAGGAGCGACACCCTCGGCACGTCGACACGGGCGGGAACGCGCCGAGGGAGTGCAGCCGACGACGATCCTCGCTTGCGGCGTCGCAGCGGCGACGTGCAGCAGCTTGAGGGCCGACGACGCGTCGTCGCGCTCCCGAATCTCTCCGACAAGCCCCCAAGTGTTCGCGCATCACGGCGTCCCAACTGCCCGTTGTGCGCACCACAGCACCACCGCGAAGCGCGAGTAGTAAGCCCGCCGCAGCTATCGAGCGCCACGGCGGTGTCGTCGTGTTCATCGGGCAGACCGACTGCGTCGCGGAGAAACTGCGTTGCCCGCGGCTCCGAGACTCTCGAGGCCGAGTGCGGCTGTTTGCCCGGGTAGCACCTCCGGAAAGCGAGTCGTGAACAGGATGCGTGCCAGCGAGCTCGAGGAAAGGGCGTCGAACGCTATGGCCTGCCAAGGACGCCACGCGTCATCGATCACCACGAGCGCAGGGCGGCTGGAGAGGGCGATCGTGAGCTGCTCTCGGCCCTCGTTGAAGTCGCGCAACTGGCCGTCGAACGGGGCGCCAACGCTCGCCAGCAGGTGGGCCTGCAGCCGCCGGACGTCCTCCTCCGTTGCGTGTTCGCCGATGGTCACCCAGTGCACACCGCCGGGGAACTCGTCGGCGAGCGCACGTGCAGCGGCCGCTGCCAGCACCGACTTGCCCGTGCCCCCCTCGCCTCGCAGCCCGGCGATGCCTGCTCGGGATCCATGTCGAATCGCGTCGCACAACCCTGCCAGTTCCGCCGGAGGGATGAACGGACGGAAGGTCGGGTACGCCGTGGATGCCAGGGTTGAGGCTCTGCGGCTCATCACGCGGCGCGACGCACGGGAGCGGTGTCGCGGCGGGTGTCGACGCGGTGGCAGGCAGCGGCTCGTCGGGTGCCAGGGTCTTGGCGTGCTTGCCGATCGTGTTCGCCAGTTTCGTGAGGACGATGTCGCGGCGGTTGTCGTCGCAGTCGACGATCACCTCGCTTGAGCGGTCGTCTCGAAAGTTGTGGAGCGCAAAGGGTCGTCATCATCCAGCCGGTGGATTGCGATCGCCAAGACGGCGAACGCACCACTGGTATCGTCGTGCTTGCGGGCGATCGCTGGCCATTCCTTCGTCTGCACGTAATCGGCGGCATGCCAGTCGTCGCTCACGATCCACGATTACGCCAGCGGCCTCGGCGAGAGCCCCCGCTGATCACTGTGTCGAAGGGTTCGAAAGCGTCGATGTTGCGTGTGTCGCGGAACAGCCGTAGCTCCTTGCGGTTCCGGCGCGCCGCCAGTTTCGCTTCGACTTTGTCCACGAAGTCGGCCTGGGCGCGGCTGTAGCAGATGAAATACAGCGGCGGTTCAGTCGGCACTGTCGATCACCCGGGTGGCCCTCATCATCGGACGGGCATAAGAGGATGCGTGCCCCGGCGCGCCCGCGCGCCCGCCTCCCCGGGCCGCGTCGAACCCGCCGCCTCGATCCGGCTTTCGGCGTGCTCGTGTGGGGGTGGAGGTCCAAGACCCACTGACCTGTTCTTTCACGGGGTGATTTGGGGTGAGCATCGAGGCCGATTTCGGCTTCAGCCGGGTGGCTGGCCCGGGTTTGGGGTCGGCTGGCGGGTGTTGGAGGGGTCAGCGAGGCGAGGCGGTGCGGGTTGGGCTGGTGTTGGGGCGCGCGCTGTGAGCGTGGTGCCGGTCGTGTTCGGGTTCGTGTGTGGTCAGGCGATGAGGGCGATGCGCTGGTAGGCGCCGACCAGGACGCCGGCGGTGGGCCAGTCGTCGATGAGCCTGACGATGGTTTGGCGTGCGGTGCGCACGAGGCGGCCGGGCGCACCGAACAAGGTCCAGCGGAGCTTCTTGGGTCGCACGTCAGCCCACGTGTCGGGGAGGCAAACGAGTTGGAACCAGCGAACCAGATCCGCGGCGAGGGTGACGGTCTGGAGCCACGCTTGGTTGGTGTCGAACCGGTTGAACGGGAACCGGCACAGGCCTGAGTCCTTCAACCGTTGAATGTGTTGTTCGACATGCGCGTGAGCGCGCATGGTCGCGTCGCACTCGACGGGGTCACCGTCCTGGTCGGTGTAGAACCCCCAGTATCGGTATTCCAGCGACGGGAACAGGGAGCGTTGGGCGCCGGGGTGTAACGGTTCGCGTCGCACGATCAGTCGGGTCCCGGCAGGGAGTCTCGAGTCGTCGATGAGCGACGTGAGTTCGCATACAGCAGCACCATCGGTGCGCGGTCGGCCGTCGCGATCGATTGCTGGGGTCCAGGCGTCGACACCGATCGAGTCGCTGATTGCTGCGGTCACAGCAGGGTTGGAGCGGGCGGTGACGTAGAAGCCGACGTTGCGCTGGCGGCACGCGGCCAGGAACCCGTGGGTGCAACCAGCGGAGTCGGCGCGCACCACCACTTGGCGGGCCACCAGGTCGGGGTTGTCACCACAGCGGTGTCCGGCACCGATCGGAGCGGGAAGCTGGCCGATCGCCTGGTCCAACACGGTCACGTGATCGGCCACCGTGTTCGCACCCGCGTTGCCCGCCCGCAAGACCGCAGCCAACGCTTCACCGGTGGCGTCAGCGAAGCAGAACATCGGGTGGAACCCGAAGGTGCCCTTGAACGTTGGTGCGGTGTGTTCTTTGTTCTCGGAGTGGATCTCGATGACTGACGCGTCGATGTCCAACATCACCGGCCCGTCAGCCCCGATATCAGCTTCGGCCCACACACGTTCCCGGAGCGGTGCGAGCGCGGCTGCGATCCGGCCCCGATCTGTTTCGGTGATCCCGGCGAGCGTGCGGGCCACTGTTGTATCGGACGGCGCGTGGCCGAACAGTGCGCTGCTGGCGCGGAGCGCTTCGACATCGGAACACGTGTCGCCACCGCCGGCGAGTGCCAGGGCGGTGTGGACCAGCACCTTGCCGCGGTCATGGACCGGGACGCCACGACCCCGATACAGGACCGCGTCCGACAGGGCGTCACCGAGACCGACCCGATCGGCAAACGCGCCGACCGCGTGTAGCCCGACGTGGGCGACGACACCGGTGCCGCCCGCCTCGACACGTACCTTCCGCGTGCTGTTACCGTTCACCCGTCAAGTGCTCCTTCGGTGAGTGTTCTGGGATGTCGTAATCACCAGAAAAGCCCACCGAACGGGCACTTGTCGCGTCTCAGAGCCCTCGCGTCATCTCAGACCCGTGAAGAATCAGGGCTAGCGACGTCCCGTGACATAGATCTCAAATAGACCCGCTCGGATCGACGCCTCGAATCCCGCAAGGTGAAGGCCCCTGCGGACACGATCAGCGATCTCCCAAGGTAGGTGAGGATCGAGGGTCTGGGTGTCGCTGTGCTGAAGTCCCCTTGCGATCTGTCCATGGTCGACGTAGACCCAGGGGACGGAAATCAGCGCGACGGCGGTTGTGCGAAGTACGCGCCCAACCTCCAGACACGCTGCTTCTATGAGCAGCTCGATTGAAAGGTACGAAGCGAGAGATACAAATCGAACTTGTTGGTCGGAATTCCGGAGAGCCTCTCGGCGCCAGCCACTTCTATTTGCAGAAAGGGCATCCTCTCTTTCGCCAACTCAAGTGAACGGGACGAGATATCAGCACTACGATGGACTCAAAGTGAGGTATAGATTCGGGCACTCGTTGCCGTTGCCGATGCCGACGTTAAGCGCTCGTCGTGGCTGCGGTCGCGTGGAGCGTACTTGATGTCGTACACCTCTGATCTGGCGCGCTCGAGTCTGTCCAGCAGATCACTAGTGGTCACTTCTGGGCGGTGCTGCACGAGCAGTCGAGCCAGGGTTCGGAGCGTAAGGCGAGGAGGGATCAACTGGCTCGCTCAGCTGACCCCTGCTGGTTGTCGACAAGTTCGTTAGTTGAGGGAGGTCGCAAATAGTGGCTTACGGGGGACCTCCTGCGTGAGCGACGGCCCGGTGGACGGCCGCGAATGCCCACAACGAGGCGCTGAGAGCATCCTCTCTCCTCGATGGAGTCGGCGAAGTCAACATGCAGATACCGATCGAGGAAGGCTGGAAGCTCCACCGATTTGTTCGACACGCCTGGAAGAAGGACCGGAATCACCCTGACATCGCGCTTCTCCGCTCTGCGCTTGATCGCAGCCCTTACCTCCTCGTCTTGCCAAGGGCCGAGACCCTCGTCGCCGACCAGAACAGCGACGGCGGGTACGGATGCAAGCACCTCTTCCAGGCGTTCCTGGGCTGTCTCACCAGGCACAAGGTGCCAGCGGTCGACGAACGGGCGGATACCATCGATATCTTCCAAGTGTTCGGCGAGTCGTTGTGCGAGCTCGTTATCCACGGAGGAGTAGCTGATGAAAACATCGTGCTCGGGTGGCGGCGCCGGGGCAATCATGTCTGAATCATGGCATGTCCTCCTCCGCTGCCAGAGGGCCTCTCGCGCGTCGTCCTTACGGCAGGTGCATTTTGCAGTCGGCTCGTCTCTCAATCTGCGCGGCTAGATTCCACCTAGCCCCAATACCGTTCAGTTAGGTTCGCAGGATTGTGGCGACGGGCGGGCCGGTGGGTTGGGGCCAGTCGCGGTGTTGGGCGCGTTTGACGTGCCGCCGACGTAGTTGCGTTTGATGAGCCGTGGGTTGCTGCGGTAGCGGCGGGCCGGGTTCAATCGTTGGCACAGCAGGGCGATCGCGTGGTGCCAGCCGTGATCGGTGACCTCAGGGGCGCGCGCGCTCCGGCGATGGAGCGCGCGATGCGGAGGGCAGCGACGAAGCTGACTCTGGCGGGGTCGACTTGGGCGTGGCCAGCGGCTTCCCACATGAGGTACGGATCGCGAAGTGGCAGCAGAGGTGACCCCAGATCTCCTGGAGTACCAGCTCGGGCGACTTGGATCGAAGCACCATACGCGGGCCGCGCTGATGGACTTTGAGTTCGTCAAAGACAGACTCGATCTCCCAGCGCTGCGAGCGCGAGGGCGAGATCCTCAGCAGGAGCTTCGTCGGGGTCGAGGATCGTGGTGAACAATCGGTAGGCGTTGTCGTTGGTCCGACCGTCGTCGATCTCGTAGTCGACGACGCGGATCGTGAGCGGATCTGCATTTCGTCCAGCGTTCCCGCTCGGGCGGAGTTCAGCCAACCAGGACCCGTCGGCAAGCGTCTCGATGGGGCGGGGTTTCATGTTGCTCATGGCCCGCCACAACAGGTCCGCGCCGGTCGCTGCAACCCCTTTGACCACAACGGGTACCCACAGAACCCGCGGTCTGCCAGCAACACCATGCCGGGCTCGAGCCTCCCGATCAGTTCACCGGCAAGCGTGTTCTCCCCGGTCCCATAAGAGCCGACCGCAGCATCGAACACGGCGTGGGTTCCGCACTCCAGCGACCGCGACCAGCCGGGCCTGCGGGAACGCAGCCTGCTCTCACCCTTGTTTACGCCCGGTCGACCGAACCGGACCAGCGTTGGCGTCGGTGTCAGCGACGTCGAGCGTGGTCCCATCGATCGCGACCATGCGCCGCCCCGCCAGCCAACAACCAGACGCTCCCGGCTCTGCCAACGGCGTCGCGACCCGCTCGAACAGGGCACGCAGCGGCTCCGGACCCCAACCGCGCCCGGGCCTGAAAGATCGCCGACTTCGAAGGCAGTTTGACTGGCTCGACCCCGCTCCGGTCCACGCCAGACCGTCAGTCAGCAGACCGAGCACATCTTCGTAGGAGCCCTCTGAATGCAACGCCATCCCAATCGCGAAGTAGGCCATCACCCAGGCGGGCAACGACCTGTTCCGCTGCTCAGTACGCCCAGCCTCCGCAACCACCGCATCAACAACCTCCGGCGGGAACGTCCGAGTCAACACCCCCCACCGACACCAGATCCGACAACCGCCGCTCCGACACAGGCTTGGTCCATCCAGCACGAGGCATAGACACAAACTACACCATTCCCACCCTAACTGAACGGTATTGCACCTAACCCCACCCGAACCCGAGAGCGAACGCCACCACTCTCACCGACCGCGCCCCTACACGGCCCCAACCACGTCGCCGGACCCGCCAACCACACCGACGAGGCGGCCAGGCGCCGCAAACCGCTCAAGGCACCCGACCCGACACCGAAATCAGCCCCGACCCACACCCCCAAACCGGGCGCGCCCAAGCGCCCGCACCACTCGCTCCCGCGCAGGCGCACCGACTCCGACAACCCCAGGTCAGGCGGGCGGGTTCCGGCGCAGGTGCTGGATCAGCCGTGCACCATCGTCGAAGGACTCCTCGCGGATGGTGAAGTGGGCGAGGCCCCATCGCCGTCGCCACGCTTGGAGCTGGGCGGCGATCTCCGCGCAGGTCCCCACCAGCACGAAGGGGGTGGCGAGCAGGTCACCGACCGGCGGTAGGGCCTGCGTGTCGAGCACCTCCGCCAGCCGGTCGCGGTAGGCCGCGGCAGCGCCCTGGCGGTCATCGGTGAGTTGCAGCGTCTGCACGAGCACGCCGACGTCGAGCCGTGCCGAGGTGGCGATCCGCATGCGGCGATCGACGTTGGTGTCGTCCCACAACGGCTCGTGCGCATGTCCGTCGGGAAGGGTCCGGCCCAGCCCCGTGAGTTCGACCCGATCTGCGCAGGCCGTCGCGAGCTGAACCAGCGCGACTGCGTTTCCCCCGACCGTCACCGGAATCCCTGGGCGCACCCACGGCGGTTCCAGCTGTGCCCCGCGCAGGTGCACGCCCGAACGATCGACGGTGACTCGCTCGCCGGCGAGGAGCCGCCGGACTGCATCGATGACGACGCCAACCCGTTCGATGCGTGCGCCCGGCGACGGACGGGCAGCTCCGACGTGGTGCCATTCTCCCGGCGTGTGTCCGGCGCCGATTCCGAGCGTGGCCCGCCCGTCCGAGACCACGTCCAAGGTCGCAATCTCCCGTGCCAGCGTCAGCGGCTCCCAGAGCCCAGCATTGACGACAGCAGGAGCGAGGCGGATGCGAGCCGTCACGGCCGCCGCCGCGGCGAGCGCGACGAACGGCGCGGCGGTCGACCCGGGATGATCGGCGATGCTCAAGCACGCGAATCCTGCGTCCTCGGCGGCGCGGGCGCGTGCACGCCATGATGCAGCGTCGCTGAGCGAGGCCTGGATCGAGAACGAGGCGATCACCTCCGCACCCGCTGCCGGTCGTGCTCCCGACGTCGGTCGTGCAGGCTCAGTCGCACGCAGCGCACACACCGACCACATCGAGCCGGTGTCCGGTGGGCCGGAACCCGGCCGACGCGAGAGCGTCGGACAGGGCCGACTCGAGCGTGTGCTCGGTCGCCGGAGGAACCACGAAGTCGTCGACCTTCCCGCAGTGCACGCAGATCGAGTGGTGGTGGTGACCGATGAGCGCTTCGGCGAGCTCGTAGCGAGTCCGGTCGTCGGTGCCGATGACCTTCTGCACGATGCCCGCGGCTTCCAGGTCGGTCATGTTGCGGTACATCGAGCTCTGCGTGAGCTTCGGGCGCAGCTCGATCAGCTCGGGCATCGTCGTAAGCCGTGCGAGTCCGCTCAGCAGCTCCACGGTTTCGCGTCGACCCCCGGTGTAGATCAGTCCCTGGTCGCGGAGGCGGCGTTCCGCCTCGTGATGGACCTCGCCGGGCTCAGCGGTCATGCGCCCGATCGTATCGGCCAGGACTCGGGGCGCCCGCGGGTGCCTCAGCTCAAGGGGTGGGCATCGAACCAGTCGAGGGCCAGTCCGGTGGCATCGACGGTGCGCGTGACGGGGCCGAGACGATCAACATCGACCGGGGAGCCGGGCCACGTGTGTCCGCCGCCCTTGACGCTGTAGAACTCGACCGAGATCCCGGGGTCGCAGTCGGCGAAGACCCAGTGCTCCACGTCGGGGGCGAGCTGTTCGACGGTCGGCGGCGTGGTGCAGCCACCGTTCTCGGCCCAGTTGGTCATGTTCGCCTTGGCGCCGGGCAGTCCGGCATTCGCCCCGGTCACGACGACACCGGCATCGGCGCCCTCGCCGTAGGGGACGACGCGATCGGCGGTGCCGTGGAACGCGACGACCGGTCTGGCGCAGTTGCGGGGCGGCACCTCCTCTGCGACGAGGGCGAGCGAGGCGATGCGGTCGGGGTGTGTGCACGCGGTGATGGTCGCCTTCCAGGACCCGAGCGAGATCCCGGCGGCGTGAACCCGCTTCAGGTCGATGCAGTACGACGATCCGAGCAGGTCGATGACGGATGTCAGGAAGGCGTCGTCCTCGCCGACGCCCGCCATCTGCCACTGGCCGCCGACGCTGTCGGGCGTGGCGACGATGTAGCCCCGCGCCACGCCCTGCACGGGAAGCTGCGAGTAGGCGCTCTGTTGGATGGCGTTCGATCCGGAACCGTGGAGGTTGAGGATCAGGCCGGCGGGATGCTCGGCATCGACGGTCGCCGGCACGGCCAGCCGATACGAGCGCTCCGTGCCACCGACGTCGAGCGTGACGACCGACTCGGGCGCGCCCGGCGTGGTGTCGTCGGGGTTCGGCGCGGCACATCCGTCGCTGAGCCGCGCCTGCGCCGCGGACCCGGCCGCCTCGGTCGTCGAGCCGGCGGCCGAGACGTTCGGGATCGACGACGGCGCTGCCGCGTCGGCCGATGTCGTGGTTGTGGTCGCGGTTGTAGTCGATGGCCGGCTCGCCACCTGCGGCGCGCGCGTCGAGCACGACGCGAGGACGGCGGCCGTCGCGAGAGCCGCGAGGGCGAATGCAACGGTCGTCCGGACGCCGACGCGGCCGTCTGCCAGCGAACCCCTCGCAGCGGTCACCTCAGCCGAGCCCGCGCGAGTCCTGCTTGAGCGCCGTGTCGATCGACAATGCCGAGGCAACAACGAGCGAGAGTAGCGGCTGGGGCAGGTCGGGCCGATGGACGCGCAGCACGTAGTTGTCGGCGGTGGTGAACATCGTCTTCGCGAGCCCCTCCCACGTCTTGGTGACGCGGGCGATCTCGGTTTCGGTCTCGTCGTGGATCGCGAAATCCCACGCCCGCCAGTTCTGGGCGTTGATCGAACCGATCCGCTGGCCATCGACGATGAAGCCGAACCGGATCTTGCCGAACATGTTCTCCTGGACGATCCGCCCCACTTCCCGGTCCGACGGGTCCGACACGACGACCGTCGACTTGAACACCTTGCCCGGGCGGGTGAGCCGCAGCACCAGTTGACCAGTCGCATCGGTGATGTCGAGGCGGTGCGTCATGAACTGATCGAGCGAGGTCAGGACTCGCAGCGCCTTCTTGACCGCGCTCTGGCCGACCTGGTTGACCGCCGCGATCTGCTGACCGTGCTGGTCGAATACGGCGTACTGACTGTTGACCTCGATCAGCTTCGCCTTCTGGTTGACGACGAGGACCGGCTCACCGAACAGCCCGCCCGGACCGGTCCATCCGGCGCCGGCCGCTCCGGACCGCTGGTCCGACTTGGCGACCTGCGCGCGGATGCGGTCGGGGTTCGGCGCGGAGTCGACGGTGAGCGCTCGATCGATCGAATCGCTGAGCGATCGCTGCATGGCGTCGGTCGACTGGACGCCGTTGCTCGACACGTGGTCGGTCCACGTGGTGCCGTCGAAGTATCGCTGCTCATGGCGGGCGGTGGGGTCGGCGTACCAACCGGAAGGAGTCTCATTCATCGCCGTCACGCTAGCGACTTGCAGGGGCGGCACCTCGTAGGCTCGCGGTCATGGCGACGTGGGGAGAGTTCGAGTCGGATGCTCCGGAATTGGCGCTGCGGGTGCGGCGATTGTTCGACGCCGGGCGGCACAAGACGATCGCGACACTGCGGGCCGACGGATCGCCGCGGATATCGGGGATCGAGTGTGCGTTCGTCGATGGCGAGCTGCAATTCGGCTCGATGACCGGGTCGCGCAAGGGCGCCGACCTGCAGGCTGATCCTCGGTTTGCGCTGCACGGACCGACGGTGCACCCAGTGGACGGGAGCGAATCGGAATGGCCCGGCGAGGCCAAGGTCTCGGGACGAGCACGATTCGTCGGCCCGCTCCCCGGTCCTGCCGATGCCGACGGCGATGCCGATACCGAGGCCGATGCTCCCGCGCCCGAGGGCGACCTGTTCGTGGCCGACGTCGACTCGGTGGTTCTCACGTCGCTCGACCCGAGCGCCACCAAGCTCGTGATCGAATCGTGGTCGCCGGCCGGCGGGCTGCGGCGCGTCGAGCGGACCTGAGCGCCGGACATGACGGGGCCCGGCGGCGGCCGTGACGCACGCGAGGCCAGGACGCTCGACGACCTGGCGCTGTTGCGCCGAGTGCGCGACCGGATCGACCGCGACTACGAGCAGCCCCTTGATGTCGAGGCGCTCGCCAGGGCGGTGAACATGTCGGCCGGACACCTGAGCCGGCAGTTCCGCCGCGCCTACGGCGAGCCGCCGTACAGCTATCTGATGACCCGCCGGATCGAGCGCGCGATGACGCTGCTCCGGCGCGGCGACATGAGCGTGACCGACGTGTGTTTCGCCGTGGGCTGTTCGTCGCTCGGCACGTTCAGCAGCCGGTTCACCGAGCTGGTCGGCGTCTCGCCGAGTGCGTATCGCCGCGCTCACGCGTCGGCGACCGAGGGGATGCCCGCCTGTGTCGCGCGGCAGATCACGCGGCCGGTCAGGAATCGAGAAGCATCGGAGCCCACCCATTCGTAGGGTCGTTCACATGAACCTCTCCATTCACACCACCTTCCTCCCGCACCTCGATCCGGAGGCCTCGCTGGCCTTCTATCGCGACATCCTCGGCTTCGAGGTCCGCAACGACGTGGGCTACGAGGGGATGCGCTGGATCACGCTCGGTTCGGCGACACAGCCGGACGTGTCGCTCGTGATCGAGCCGCCCGCTGCGGACCCGGGAATCACCGACGACGAGCGGCGCCAGATCACCGAGATGGTCGCGAAGGGCACGTTCGCCCGGATCCTGCTCGCGACCCCCGATGTCGACGCGACGTTTGCCGATCTGGTCGCCGCCGGTGTCGAGGTCGTGCAGGAACCCATGGACATGCCGTACGGGGTTCGTGACTGCGCGGTGCGCGACCCGGCGGGCAACCTGTTGCGCATTCAGCAGCACCCGGCCGCCTGATCGGCGCCGAGCCGCACCATCCGAACCCGAACGCCGGGCACCCCCAGGAGATTCGATGAGCCACCCCGCCGACCGCCACGACGTGATCAGCGTCCACGGCGCCCGCGTCAACAACCTTCGCGACGTGAGCGTGGTGTTGCCGAAGCGACGGCTCACGGCCTTCACGGGGGTGTCCGGCTCGGGCAAGAGCTCGCTCGTATTCGGAACGATCGCAGCCGAGTCGCAGCGGTTGATCAATGAGACCTACAGCGCGTTCGTCCAGGGGTTCATGCCGACGATCGGCCGACCCGACGTGGACGTGCTCGACGGGCTGACCACGGCGATCATCGTCGACCAGGAACGCATGGGCGCGAACGTGCGCTCGACGGTCGGCACCGCCACCGACGCCAACGCCATGCTGCGGATCCTGTTCAGCCGACTGGGAGCTCCCTACATCGGCCCGCCCAACGCCTTCTCGTTCAACGTGGCGTCTGTCCGCGGCGCCGGTGCCATCACCGTGGAGACCCGCGCGGGAAAGAAGGTCGAGAAGCGGACCTTCGAGCGGGCCGGTGGCATGTGCCCCAACTGCGAGGGGATGGGACGTGTCTCCGACTTCGACCTCGCCGCACTCATCGACGACACGAAGTCGCTCAACGAGGGTGCGGTGACGGTTCCCGGCTACTCGATGGAGGGCTGGTCGGGCCGGATCTTTCGCGGCTGCGGGTTCTTCGACCCCGACAAGGCGGTCGGGGAGTTCACCGAACGCGAGCTCGACGACCTGCTCTACAAGGAGGCCACCAAGGTCAAGATCGACGGCATCAACCTGACCTACCTCGGCCTGATTCCGTCGATTCAGAAGTCGATGCTGTCGAAGGACCGCGACGCGATGCAGCCGCACATCCGGGCCTTCGTCGACCGGGCGATCGCGTTCGCCCCCTGCCCCGAATGCCACGGGACCCGGCTGAGCGCCGCCGCGCGCTCGTCGACGATCGGCGGGGTCAGCATCGCCGACGCGTGTGCGATGCAGATCACCGACCTGGCCGAGTGGGTCGCCTCGCTCGACGAGCCGTCGGTTGCGCCGCTGCTCGCCGGGCTGCGCCACACCCTCGACTCGTTCGTGGCGATCGGCCTCGGCTACCTGAGCCTCGACCGTCCCTCTGGCACCCTGTCGGGCGGCGAGGCGCAGCGCACCAAGATGATCCGCCACCTCGGCTCGTCGCTCACCGACGTGACCTACGTCTTCGACGAGCCGACGGTCGGCCTGCACCCCCACGACATCGAGCGGATGAACGAACTGCTGCTCGCGTTGCGCGACAAGGGCAACACGGTGCTCGTGGTCGAGCACAAGCCCGAGACCATCGCGATCGCCGACCATGTGGTCGACATCGGTCCCGGCGCCGGCTCGGCGGGCGGCGAGATCGTGTTCGAGGGGTCGGTCGCCCAGCTCCGGTCGAGCGGCACGCTCACCGGTCGACACCTCGACGACCGCGCGTCGTTGAAGACGTCGGTGCGCGCCCCGAGCGGGGCGATCGAGGTGCGGGGCGCGTCGGCGCACAACCTCCGCGACGTCGACGTCGACATCCCGCTCGGCGTGCTGGTGGTCGTCACCGGTGTCGCCGGGTCGGGCAAGAGCTCGCTGATTCACGGTTCGGTCGCCGGCCGCGCCGGCGTCGTCGCGGTCGACCAGGCGGCGATCAAGGGCTC
Organism: Actinomycetota bacterium; assembly: GCA_016703525.1. Taxonomy (GTDB): domain Bacteria; phylum Actinomycetota; class Acidimicrobiia; order Acidimicrobiales; family Microtrichaceae; genus JADJBW01. The sequence continues at coordinate 13,074 of JADJBW010000002.1, forward strand.
GCGACGCAGCAACCCCGCCACCTACACCGGGCTGCTCGAGCCGATCCGGAAGGCCTTCGCGAAGGCGAACGGCGTCAAGCCGGCCCTGTTCAGCCCGAACTCCGAAGGCGCGTGCCCGACCTGCAACGGCGCCGGTGTGATCTACACCGACCTGGCGATGATGGCGGGCGTCGCAACCACGTGCGACGACTGCGAGGGTCGCCGCTTCGACGCCTCGGTGCTCGACTACCACCTCGGCGGCCGAGACATCAGCCAGGTGCTCTCGATGCCGGTTGCCGAGGCCGAAGCGTTCTTCGCCGACGGCGAGTCGAGGGTGCCGGCGGCGCACAGGATCCTGCAGCGGTTGCTCGACGTCGGCCTGGGCTACCTCCGCATCGGCCAGCCGCTCACCACGCTGTCGGGCGGCGAACGCCAGCGCCTCAAGCTCGCGGTCCACATGGCGGAGGATGGCGGCGTGTACGTGCTCGACGAACCGACGAGCGGCCTGCACCTCGCCGATGTGGAGCAGTTGCTCGGCCTGCTCGACCGGTTGGTCGAGGCCGGCAAGTCGGTGATCGTGATCGAACACCATCAGGCCGTCATGGCCCACGCCGACTGGATCATCGACCTCGGCCCCGGGGCAGGTCACGACGGCGGGCGCATCGTGTTCGAGGGCACGCCCGCCGACCTGGTGGCCGACGGCTCCACGCTCACCGGGCGGCACCTCGCGGACTACGTGGCGCCGTGAGCCAGACTGCGCCCATGACCGACTTGGGAATGATCGGATTGGGCCGGATGGGCGCCGCGATGGTGGGGCGACTGCGCAGCGCGCAGCACCGCTGTGTCGTGTACGACGTCGACCGCACCACAACGCAGCGGGTCGCGGACGCGACGGGATCGGTCGCCGCCGTCGGCATCGCCGACCTCGTGCGATCGCTCGAGGCGCCCCGTGCCGTGTGGATCATGGTGCCCTCGGCCTTCGTCGACTCGGTCATCGCGGAGCTCGCGACCGAGCTCGAGCCGGGCGACACGGTGATCGACGGCGGCAACAGTCACTACCCCGACGACATCCGTCGATCCGAGGCGCTGTCTGCGGCGGGGCTGCACTACGTGGACGTGGGCACCAGCGGCGGGGTGTTCGGCGGTGAGCGTGGCTACTGCCTGATGGTGGGCGGCGAGCACGAGCCCGTGGAGCGGCTGGCGCCGGTCTTCGAGTGCCTCGCCCCCGGGCTCGATGCGGCGCCGCGCACACCGGGACGTTCGGGCGATCCGACGCCCGAGGAGCGCGGCTGGTTGCACTGCGGACCGGCCGGAGCCGGGCACTTCGTGAAGATGGTCCACAACGGCATCGAGTACGGGTTGATGGCGGCGTACGCCGAGGGCCTCAACATCCTCCGTCACGCCGGGGTCGGCGATGCCGACCACGCGAAGGATGCCGAGACGAGCCCGCTCGAACACCCCGAGCTCTACGGGTACCGGCTTGATCTGCCGGCGATCACCGAGCTGTGGCGTCGAGGTTCGGTTGTGTCGTCGTGGTTGCTGGACCTGACGGCAGCCGGTTTTGCGGCGGACGGTGCCGACCTCAGCGGCTACAGCGGACGCGTCTCGGACTCGGGCGAGGGGCGCTGGACGGTCCAGGCCGCGATCGACGAGGGCGTCCCCGCTCACGTGCTGTCGGCCGCGTTGTACAGCCGCTTCGCTTCACGCGGCGAGGCCGACTTCGGCGATCGGGTGCTGTCGATGATGCGCAAGCAGTTCGGCGGACACGCCGAGGTGCACCCCGAGGCGGCGTCATGAGCGATGTCGCCGCCGTGGAACGCCCCGCCGATTCGACCGGCGCCGACGCGCTCGTGCTCTTCGGCGCGACCGGCGACCTGGCGAAGCGGAAGCTGTTTTCGCCTCGAGTGCCCGGTGATCGGGGTGGCTCGCAGCGAATGGCACGACCAGGAGTTCCGCGATCACGCACGCGGCGCGGTGCTGGCCGCGTGGCCCGACGTTCCGGCCGAGGTGCTCGACCGGCTCTGCGGCCGACTCCACCTCGTGACGGGCGACTACGGGCAGCTGTCGACCTTCGACGCCCTCGCGACCACGCTGGCCGAGCACGGCGCCCGACTCCCGGTCCACTACCTCGCCATCCCTCCGGCGCTGTTCCCCACCGTGGTCGAGTCGCTCTCCCTCGCCGGGCTCACGACCTCGTCTCGGCTCGTGGTCGAGAAGCCGTTCGGCCGCGACCTCGCGTCGGCCCGGGAGCTCAATCGCGTGCTGCACGCTCACCTCGACGAGTCGCAGGTGTTCCGTATCGACCACTACCTGGGCAAGGAGTCGGTCGAGGATCTGCTCGTGTTCCGCTTCACCAACTCGATGTTCGAGCCGCTGTGGAACCGCAACCACGTCGAGTCGGTGCAGATCACGATGGCGGAGTCGATCGGGGTCGAGGGTCGCGGCTCGTTCTACGACTCGGTCGGAGCGCTGCGCGACGTGGTCCAGAATCACCTGCTCCAGGTGGTCGCGTTGCTGGCGATGGAACCGCCGGTCGGCCCCGAGCCGAAACACCTGGCCGACGAGAAGGTCAAGGTGTTCGCCGCGATGAGGCCGCTCGACTGCGCGTCGCTGGTCCGCGGGCAGTACGCCGGCTACCTCGACGAACCAGGGGTAGCGCCGGGGTCGACCACCGAGACCTACGTGGCGGCCCGCTTCGAGATCGATTCCTGGCGCTGGGCCGGCGTGCCGTTCTTCGTGCGTGCGGGCAAGGGTCTCGCCGCGTCGGCAACCGAGGCCGTCGTCGTGCTGCGCGAACCTCCACAGCAGCTCTTCAACGAGTCGGGCCCGCCGGGACCGGCGCGGAATCTGTTGCGGTTCGTGCTGGGCCGAAACGATGGAGTGACGTTCACGCTCAACGCCAAGGCTCCGGGGCCCGAGCTCGATTCGCAGCCGGTCGACATCTCGGTCGACTTCGCGTCCGCGCTCGGCCGTCGCGCCGAGGCGTACGAGCGGCTACTCGGCGACGCGATCGATGGCAACCCCCGCCGGTTCGGCCGCGAGGACATGGTTGAGGAGACGTGGCGAGTCCTGCAGCCGGCCCTCGACCGCCCCGGCCCGGTGTACCCGTACGCCATGGGTTCATGGGGACCGGCCGAGGCCGATGCGGTGCCGAGCGGCCCGGGTTGGCTGCCGCCCAAGGCAGCGCCATCGGGTGGCGTGGCGCCCGGGTCGGGCCTCTAGCGTGTTCGGGTTCACATCCCGCCGACGCTGATCGAGGCCGACATGAGCAAGACCAACCCGGGCAACTTCTTCGAGGACTTCGAACTCGGACAGACGATCGACCACGCGACGCCCCGCACGATCACCGAGGGCGACCGTGCCCTGTACGGCTCGCTGTATCCCACCCGCTTCTCGCTCCCGTCGTCGGCGCCGTTCGCCGCCCAGTGCGGCCTCGTCGGTGCGCCGGTCGAGGAGCTCATCGGGTTCCACATCGCGTTCGGCAAGACGGTGCCCGACATCTCGCTCAACGCCGTCGCCAACCTCGGCTACGCCGAGTGCCGGTTCCATCGGCCGCTCACGCCGGGCGACACGCTGCGCACCAGCTCCGAGGTCATCGGCCTCAAGGAGAACTCGAACGGCAAGTCGGGCGTGGTGTACGTGCGGTCGACAGCGGTCGATCAGCACGGCGCGGTGGCGATCGACTGGGCGCGGTGGGTCATGGTGCACAAGCGCGATCACTCGGCCCCGGCGCCAGCGACGGTGGTGCCCGACCTGGCGGCGGCCGTCGCGGCGTCGGACCTGATCGTGCCCGACGGGCTCGACTTCACCGGGTACGACTTCGCCGCGGCGGGTGAACCGCATCGCTTCGACGACTACGAGGTCGGCGAGAAGATCGACCACGTCGACGGCGTCACCCTCACCGACGCCGAGCACATGATGGCGACCCGCCTGTGGCAGAACACGGCGAAGGTCCACTTCAACACCGAGGCGCGGCCCGACGGGTCGCGGCTGATCTACGGCGGTCACGTCATTTCGATGGCCCGCGCTCTGTCGTTCAACGGCCTCGCGAACGCGCAGCTCGTCGCGGCGATCAACGCGGGGGCACACACCGCCCCGGCGTTCGCCGGCGACACGGTGTACGCGTGGTCCGAGGTGCTCGACAAGGCCGACACGCCAGCGCCGGGTGTGGGGGCGCTTCGCCTTCGACTCGTCGCGACCAAGGGCCGCGACGAGTCGATGACGCTGCGGGGAGACGACGGCAAGTACGCGTCGGTCGTGCTGCTCGACCTCGACATCTGGGCGCTCTGCCCGCGCTGAGCGCGTCGGTCAGCCCTCGAACGCCGAGCCGGTCTCGAGCAGCGTCTTGAGGTCGCTGAGGATCCACGGCCAACCGCCGCCGCCCTGAGCGAGGGGAACCTCCGACCCGCCGACCTGTGCGCCGTGGGTGGGCGCGCCCGTCACGTCGTGCGTGACGGTCAGAGCGCACATGCCGGGGTGCTCCTCGTGGATCTCCCAGGTGAGCGTCGTGTAGGGCTCGGCCAGGAGTTCCGGCGAGAAGTGCATCTTCCACGTCTGCACGAGCTTGTTCGGCGGGTCGCACTCGACGACCTCGCCGTCGACGACGATGTCGGGTGCGCCGAAGTCACGCATCTCCTTGGTCGACTCGGCCTCGTAGCGCCCGCCGGCCGTGAGCTCGTAGTGGGCCGGGCCTCGGTAGCCGTAACGCGCCGTCCATTCGGGGGTGGTGATCGCCTCCCAGATCTTCTCGGCGGTCGCCCGGATGTAGATGCGGTGTACCTGGGTCGTGGTCATGGCTGCTCCAGTTGGTGTTTGAGATCCGCGAGCGCGCGTGCCTGCGGTTCGGTGAACTTGTCGATCCAGCGGTCGTGAATCAGCCGAATGGGCACGACGTTGAGGAAGTGGTGCTTCTCGCGCCCGACCTTTCGGGTCGTCACGAGTCCCGCCTCTTCGAGGGCCTTCAGATGCTTCATGACCCCGAAGCGCGTCATCTCGGCGCCCTCCTCCAGCGCGGTGAGCGTCTGCCCATCGCGTTCGAAGAGGCGATCGAGGAGCCGCCGCCGGGTTGGATCAGCGAGCGCCTTGAACACGAGATCGTCGTCGCCGCTCACGCATCGACAATAGGTGACCAACAGGTCACATGTCAACGGACTCCGTTGCCCGCGTGCGGTACGTTCTGCGAGCACGCGGCCGACGATGGCCGCGCCGATCGCGAGGAGTCGCAGTGGAGACACAGGCAGCGGTGCTGTGGGAGCAGGGTGGACCGTGGAGCGTCGAGACGATCACGCTCGATCCGCCCAAGGCCGGCGAGGTCCTCGTGGAGATGACCGCCTCGGGCATGTGCCACTCCGACGACCACGCGCGCACCGGCGACCTGCCTGCGATCACCCCGCTCATCGGCGGGCACGAGGGTGCCGGCATCGTGATGGAGGTCGGTGAGGGCGTGACGCGCGTCGCCCCGGGCGACCACGTCGTGTTCAGCTTCGTGCCGGCCTGTGGCCACTGCCAGAGCTGCGCCGACGGACACTCCAACCTGTGCGACAACGGCGCCGCGCTGCTCGTGGGCGCCCAGCTCGACGGCACCACCCGTCATCACGCAGCCGACGGCACCGACCTGTGGACGATGGTCTGCCTCGGCACGTTCTCCAAGCACACCGTCGTGAACGAGATGTCGTGCGTGAAGATCGAGGACGACATCCCGCTGGAGCTGGCATGCCTCGTCGGCTGCGGCGTCACCACCGGCTGGGGGTCGTCGGTCTACGCCGCCGAGATCAAGCCGGGCGACAACGTGGCGGTGATCGGTGTCGGTGGTATCGGTGCCGCAGCGGTGCAGGGTGCCCGACTCGCCGGCGCACGCACCATCGTCGCCATCGACCCCGTCGAGTTCAAGCGCGAGCAGGCCACCAAGTTCGGCGCGACGCACACGGCGTCGAACCTGGGCGAGGCGTTCGGGCTGATCCAAGAGCTCACCTGGGGCCGCATGTGCGACAAGATCGTGTGTGCCGTCGGCGTCGGCCAGGGTGACCAGATCGCCGCGATCATGCAGCTCTGCGCCAAGCGCGGCCGCGTCGTCGTCACCAACATCCACTCCGCCAACGAGGGCCAGATCAGCATTTCGTTGTGTGACCTCACGCTCATGGAGAAGCAGATCGTCGGCACCATCTTCGGATCGGCAAACCCCAACTCCGACATCCCGCGCCTGATGCATCTCTACCGCAGCGGCCAGCTCGACCTGGCCGGCATGGTCACCCGCGAGTACGCCCTCGAGGACATCAACCAGGGCTTCGACGACATGCTCAACGGCCGCAACATCCGCGGGGTGCTTCGCTACCGCTGAGCAGGGCGGCGACCGCGAGTTCTTACACACTTCTCGCGGTCGCCGCGCACGGTCGCGGCGACCGGTGCGCCACAGTGATCGATGCCAGACCTGCCGATCACGCACGAGGAGCACACCTGATGAACAAGAAGCTCGCGACGCTGGGGGCGGCCGCCGGACTCACACTGGGAGCCACGGCGATCGTCGTCGGAGCAGGAGCCGGGGCCGAAGATTCCGTGACGGTCCGCGCCGGCGCGCCTGCCGTGGCCGGAGCGACGGGCAGCACGGGCGCGACCGGTGCGACGGGTGAGCGCGGTCGTGGCTCCGATCGATCCGATCGGCCCGATCCGGCGTCCCGCCTCGGCGAGATCCTGGCGCCGCTCGTGAAGGACAAGACCATCAACCAGAGCCAGGCCGACGCTGTCGTGAAGGCGATCACCGACGCGGGCCCCGGCCCCGGTGGTCAAGGCCCCGGCGGTGATCGGATGCGCGGTCAGGGGATGGGCGGCGGACACGGGCGCCCCGGGCTCGATGCGGCGGCCACGGCGCTCGGAATGACCGTCGACGAGCTTCGCACGCAGCTCGAGTCCGGCACGTCGATCGCGGAGATCGCGACGACCAAATCGATCGATGTGAACACGATCATCGATGCGCTGGTGGCCGAAGCGAAGACCCACCTCGATCAGGCCGTCGCGGATGGCAAGGTCACCCAGGACGAGGCGACGAAACGACTCGACGACATGCGCACGCGGATCACCGCCATGGTCAACGGCGAGGCTCCGGCTCGCCCCAAGCGGTAGGTCCCGACCTACAGGGTGAAGGTCGTGAAGGTCCCCGAGCCCGTGGCGATCAGCCGATCGTCGGCGTCGCGGACCTGCCCGTCGAGATGGATGACGTGACGGCCGGCCTTCACCACCTCGACGGTCGCGGTGAGCGATCCGGCGGCCGCGGGGCGGATGAAGCGGGTCTGTAGGTCGACCGAGGTGCAATAGGTGCCGTCGGGGAGGACCGACATGGCGGCGCTTCCCATCGCTGTGTCGAGGAGTGCGAACAGCACGGCGCCGTGCACCACGCCGTTCGGGTTCAGGTGGGCGGAGCCGACAGCGATTGTCGCCGATGCGGCGCCGGCGCCCGGCGACGATACGTCCATCGCCAGGAACCGCCGAAGCGGGAAGTCGCCGTAGGCGGTGTCGGACTCGGCGTCGGCGTCGGTCATGCCGCATTTTCGCTCAAGGGCGGTGACGCGCGTGTCGATGTTGGCCCATGCCCGAAGCGGCCGCGCCTGGAAGCGATCCCCGAGCGACGATGGAGGAGCGAACGTGGCGCGCCCGTCCGGCGGTCGCGTTTGCCGTACGCGCCGCAGTGCTGGTGGCCCCGCTCTCGCTGGGGTGCCTCGCGTCGGTGCTCGCGAACCGGCGGCTCCCACTGCCGGGCTCCGCGTGGAGTGCGGTGTTGCGCACGATCGCGATCGTCGCGACGTCCACGCTCGTGGTGGTCGCGATCGATCGCTTCGCACGTCGGCTCCTGCCGCTCGCAGCGTTGATGCGGCTGTCGCTCGTCTTCCCCGACCACGCGCCGTCACGGTTCCGCGCCGCGCTTCGAGCCGGGAGCAGCCGCCGGCTCGAGCGCATGGTCGAACAGGCTCGCACCGACGGGCTGCCGAGCGACCCCGGGACCGCAGCGCGTCACGTGGTGGAGATGATCGGGGCGATCGGCGACCACGACCGTCGAACCCGGGGCCATTCCGAGCGCGTCCGCCTCTACGCCGACCTGCTCGGCGAGGAGCTGCACCTCTCGAGCGACGATCGACAGAAGCTGCAGTGGGGCGCGCTGCTCCACGACCTCGGCAAGCTGATGGTGCCCGCCGAGATCCTCAACAAGCGAGGCCGTCCCGACCCGGCCGAGTGGAAGGTGATCGAGGCGCATCCCGCCGCAGGAATGCGCCTGATCGAGCCGCTGCGCGAGTACCTGGGCGAGTGGGTCTATGCGATCGGTGGGCATCATGAGAAGTGGGACGGATCCGGGTATCCGCTGGGCCTGCGCGGCAGCTCGATTCCGCGTGCCGCCGCGATCGTTGCCGTCGCGGACTCGTTCGAAGTGATGACCTCGGTGCGCTCCTACAAGAAGTCGATGCCGCTGGCCGAGGCCCGCGCCGAGCTCACCCGTTGCGCCGGGCGGCACTTCGACCCCGACGTGGTCCGCGCGTTCCTGAACATCTCGCTCGGCCACCTCCGCCTGGTGAGCGGGCCGATCGCCGCGTTGGCGCACCTGCCGTTCATCGGGCAGCTCACGCAGCTCCCGACGGCGGTTGAAGCGGTGCGGGCCGCCGGCGGTGCCGTGCTGGTGCCCGCCGCCGCGGTCGTCACCGCGACGGCCATGACCGTCGCGCCAGTGCCCGCGCCGAGCACCGACTCGACGATCGCGTCCGGAACCGTGCCTACGGAATTGGCGGCGACCGAGCCGCCGGAATCGGCCGCCGTGGTGTCGGGCGCGACCGAGGGCGGCCGTGGCGGTCTCGCCGAGCCGGTGCCGTCGACGACGCCCGATGGGGCGCCGACCGGAGGCACGCCCACAGACGAGCCCGTTTCGGGTGCGGCGTCCGAGACGACGACCACCTCGATCGCTGCGGGGGCGCAAGAGTCGCCCGCGGTCACCGCGGCGTCGCCGGCCCTGCCTCCCACAACGGCGGCGCGAACCGCACCGGAGCCGCCGGCTCCGATGGCATCCCCGGCGGTGACTGCGCCACCACCGTCGACGGCCGCGCCAACGGCCACCTCACCGCCCTCGTCCGCGCCGCCGGTCACGACGATCCCGCCGTCGGGTTCGAGCTTCACCATGCGGGTCTCGACCAACTCGTGGCGCCTGTCGTCGAGCAATCTCAACGGCGCCGGCTTCGCCCCGGGCACCAAGGTCTACATCTTCTCGCCGTCTGCATTCACCGAGGTCACCTACACCTACCCGGGGGGAACCCGCCGGGTGACGACCTTCCCCTTCGACATGGTCGGCGGATCGTGGAGCGGCGCGACGGCGTACACCGTGCCCTCCACGCCCGGGACCTACACCGTCACGGCGACCGCCAAGGGCTGGTCGAAGAACTACAGCGCGACGGCGACGTTTACCGTCACCTGAGCGGTCAGCCGCTTGAGCGGTCGGCCACCTGAGCGGTCAGCCGCCTGATCGGTCAGCCGAAACCGACCACCTGCTGGAACGTCGGCCGGTTCACCCAACGCATCGAGTCGGCGTTGGGGAGGAACGGGATGAACCGGATCCGCTCGAGGAGCGCCATTTTCGGTGCGCCGCCGGTGGATCGGCGGGCCGCGTCGAGCGTCGCCCACAGCACCGCTCGGCACCGGTCGAGCGACCCGCCCCCACACGCGATCGGCACGCCGGACGGCGTGGGCCGATCGCCGAGGACGCGGTGCAGGTCGCGCGCGAGCTGGCCGTGCCATCCGTAGCCGTAGGCGCTTCCCGTGAGCGATGGCGCATGGTCGACCGTCTTCGGCCGCCGAATCGGAGGGTCGAACGCGGGCCCGAGCGTCGGTGCGAACACCGCCTCGACGAGGCTCGGGAACCACGCGTCCATCACTGCGACGGTCGGATCGTCGTACCACCCGTCGCCCTCGACGTCGCGTCGGTGCGCCCCAGCGTCCTGCCAGCGGCGCAACGCGGCAACGGTCGAGGCCAGCTCGGCCGACGGCGCCGGGCCGCTGTCGAGCACGTCGAGCACCGGGCCGAGCACGGCAGCGCCGCGGAGATCGACCGTGGCCGCGTCCTGCGCGACCTGCACCACGTCGGCCGGGGTGGCATCGTGTAACTCCGCGGCGCGCGTCGCCAGCAGATCGACCCGCTGTACCTCGCCCGACGACCAGTCGTTGTCGGATTCACGCCAGCCGGGGGCGACCCGGTTGTTCCAGCTCACCGCGACCTCGCCGTCGTTCAACACCCGCTGGGGCTGGCGACTCCAGTCGAGTCGGCCGCGCCACTCCCACTCACCGGTGCCCCACGACGGCAGGTCGGGGTCGACGCCGGCGGCGCGGATCGGATACCAGCCGCTGTGGAAGTACGCGACATCGGCCGCGTCCACGTAGAGCCAGTTGAAGCTCATCGGCACCGCAGACATGGTCGCCGCGAACGAGGCGGCCGAGGCGACGCCGTTGCGGTTGAGTGCCCAGAAGGCAGTCGTCGCGGCGGCCGTCTGGAAGCGGCTCATTCGTTGTCGGCTGATCGCAACGGGCTGCCCGGCCACGGTGCCCGTCCCCGCCACCGGGCCGTGCACGGTTCGCCAGGCCGTCATCGTCGCGGTGTCGGGCCGCGTCATGGCGACGCAGCGGCCCTCGAACAGGTAGGACCGCGAGGTCGTGCTCGGCGGCGAGCCGTCGGGTTCGCACAGCCGCTCGACGCGGGCATCGGAGAGATCCGAACCGCCCGCCGTGGCGGTCCACGCGTAGGAGCGGCCCCGGCCGATCACGACCCAGGGGCCGAGGCCCGGGAACGTCACGCCGCGGCTGTCGTAGCCGCCGCCCTGGAGTCCCATCTCGAGCAGGAGCTGCGGTGCGAAGTACGACGACTGCGGGCCGCCGACGAGGATCGGGTGCCCGGAGGCGGAGCGGGCCCCGGTGACCGCGACGTAGTTCGACATGAGCGCGTCGCGAACCGGCGGCGTGGCGATGGGCGAATCTGGGATCGCGACCGCGGCCGGATCGATGGCTGCGTCGTGGGAACGCGTGCCATCGGCGGCCTCCATGATCGGTCCGTCGAACCGGTCGTTCACGTGCGTGGTGGAGCGGTCGTCGTGTGCGGTCCGGAGGTCGTCGAAGGTGGCGCGTCCCGCCGTGGCGCCGAGGCGTCGTTCGAGCGCCGTGAGCATCGTGGCGTTGCCGACCTCGTCGCCGCCGCCCGCGCCGAAGATGTCGTCGACGACGACCCCGACGGCCAACACGTCGGCGCGGGTCCAGTGTCGCCAGTGCAGCCCGGCGTCCACGACCTCCTGCGGGAAGGTGTTGGTGTCCAGCCAGAAGTTGATCCCGTCGACGAACGCGTCGATCGCGGCCAGCATCCGCTGACCCTCCGGGCCGTGGTCGGCGACGGTGCGGTCGAGCGCTGCCTCCAACTCGGCGTCGGTGTAGTTGACCTGCGGGAGCGAGCCGATCTGGGCAAGCGCTCCGATGATGTCGGAGCCGCCCATCTCGATGGTCCCCGCACGCCCCAGAACCCGGCCGGCCTCGGCGATGAGGAGTCGGGTCTCGGCGACGACCCATCCGGCGCCCCAGGCCACCTGCTCGGCGGTGTCGCCATGCACGGTCGGGACGCCCCAGCGGTCCCAGCGCACCGACACGCCGGGCGTCGGCGTGTCGGTGCGAACCGAGGCGGCCGACGCGTCGAGTCGAGCATCCTTGTAGTAGGCGGGCAGCGACTCGTCGGTGACCGTGCCGGTCGCCTGCGCCACCTCCAACCGGTCGTAGGCGGCGCGCTGATCGTCGAGGTGCGCCGTGGTGAACCCCGAGATGTTGCCGTTGCCCGGGGGCATGATCGAGCGGGAGACGAGCGCCGGATCATCGGCGGGCGGGGCGGGTTCGGGGTGGTCCGTTGAGGGCGGCCGCCCGGCGGGCGGCGCACCGCCGACACACCCCACGGCAGTCATGGCGACGGCGACAGTGATCGCCGCTCCCGTGCATCGCAAACCGTGCGTTCGCCGCATCGACCGTTCCCCCATCCACCCCATCGGACGCGGGCACGGTAGCGGATCAGTCGGGGAGCGCCTCGATCGCAGCGATGAGCTTGGCGGCAGCACCGTCCGCGAGCTCGGAGAAGGATGGATCGCTCATCATCGTCCGCGGGTCGGCGATGCTGACCCGGGTGCCGCTGTCGGTTGCGGCGAGCACCACGTTGCAGGGCAGCAGCAGCGCGACCGAGGGCTCGAGCCGGAGCGCCTGATCGGCGAAACCGGGGTTGCATGCGCCGAGGATCTTGAGTGGCGCCCGCTCGACGCCGATCTTGGCCTTGAGGGTCGCGGCGATGTCGATCTCGGTCAGGACCCCGAATCCCTGGTCGGCGAGCGCGGCGCGGATGGCCTGCTCGGCGTCGGCCATGGAGAGGGAAACGGTTCGTTCGATTGCTGGTGTCGCGGTCATCGCGGGCCTCCTCGTTCACCCAAGCATACCCCGTGGGGTATGCCACGAGCCGGCGATCGGCCTCGACCCGCCTAGCGTGGTCGGTCGATCGCATCGACCGCATCGACATGAGGAGTGGACATGGCTGGTGGCCTCGTTGGCCTGCTCGACGACATCGCGGCGCTGGCGAAGTTGGCGGCGGCCTCGATCGACGATGTCGGCGCCGCCGCCGGCCGTGCCAGCGTGAAGGCGGCGGGCGTCGTGGTCGACGACACGGCCGTCACGCCCGCGTACGTTCACGGCCTCGCCGCAGAGCGGGAGCTCCCGATCATCAAGCGGATCGCCAAGGGATCGTTGCGGAACAAGATCCTGATCATCCTGCCGATCGCGCTTGTGCTCAGCGCGATCGCACCGGTGCTGGTGGAGATCATCCTGATGTGCGGTGGCACGTACCTGGCCTTCGAGGGTGCCGAGAAGCTGCATCATCGGTTCTTCGCACACGACCCGGCCGACGACGACGAGGTGTCGGTGGCGGAGGCCGAGCAGACGTTCGGCCCCGAGCACGAGGAGCGCACGATCGCGGGTGCCATCCGCACCGACCTGATCCTGTCGGCCGAGATCATGGTGATCTCGCTCAAGGAGGTGCTCGACGAGGGGATCGTCTCGCGGGCGATCATCCTGGCCATCGTGGCGGTCGTCATCACCGTCATCGTCTACGGCGTGGTCGCGTTGATCGTGAAGATGGACGACGCGGGGCTCCGGCTGGTGGAACGCGGCGGAGCGACCTCCGCTCGCCTCGGCCGCGGGTTGGTGACCTCCATGCCCAAGGTGCTCGCGACCCTGTCGAGCGTCGGAACGGTCGCGATGCTCTGGGTCGGCGGCCACATCCTGGTGGTGGGTAGTGCGGAGCTCGGATGGGAGGGGCCCGAGCATCTGGTGCACTCACTCGAGCACGGCGTCGACGACGTCGCCGGCATCGGTGGGGTGCTGGGTTGGTGCGTGAACACCCTCGCCTCGGCGATCGTCGGTCTCGTCGTCGGGGTGGTCGTGGTCGCGGTCGCGACGGCGGTCCGGCGCCGCCGCGGGGTGGCCCCAGCGCACTGACCGCCGGGGTCGGCGGGCGTGGGTGCGCTCGGCCCGTTCAGCCCCGGGGCGGATGGAGCGCGAAGAACGCGTCGAGCGCGGCGTGCGCGACCTCGTGTGCCCGGTCGCTCTGGCGAATGAGCGCGCACATCATGATCGGGCCCACGAGGGTGGTCATCATGAGCGTGGGGTCGTAGCCGGGGGCGATCCGGCCCTCGGCGACGCCCAGGTCGAGGATGGTGCGCACGCTGGCCATCTTCTCCTCGCGGTCGCACTCCTCGAGGTCCGCCACCTCGGGGAACTGCTGGGTGAGCGCGAACAGCGCGGGCAGGATGCGTCCCCATTCGGGGTCGCTCAATTGGGTTGCGAGGTGGTCGATCTGTTGGCGCAGCGCCGCCTCGAACCCGAGGTCGAGGCGAGGTTCGCTCACCTCGGGGCGGTGCGTGCGCAGCACGTCGACGAGGAGCGCGGAGCGCGACTCCCAGTGGCGATACAGCGTGGACTTCGCGACGCCCGAGCGTTCGGCGACCGCGTCGACGGTCACGCTGCTCGGCCCCGTCTCGATGAGAATCTCCGTGGCGGCGGCCAGCAGCTTCGCTCGGCTGCGGGCGACGCGCGGGTCGCAGGGCGGGGCCGGTGTCGGCAAAGTTCCCATCAACGATACGATACAGTATCGTTCTACATCCGGTGGGACGGTTGGCGCGTTCTCGCGGCATCGGTCCCCCCGCCTCAATCCCCCCCACAGCACAAGGAACCCCCCGTGAATCCTCCCCCGACCGCGGTCGTCGGCACCGCGCCGGCGGGCGCGAACGCGCCTGTGTCACCCGATGTCGTCGTGCACGACCCGCGCCGCAAGCGGCTCATCCTCGCGGCGATGTGTACCGCCCTGATGGGGGTCGTCGCATCGGTCTCGGGCCTCAACGTCGCGCAGCAGGACCTCGCCCGCGAGTTCGGAGCGTCGCAGGGGGCGATCCTCTGGATGATCAACGGCTACACCGTGGCGCTCGCCTCGCTGCTCATGCCCTTCGGCGCGATCGGCGACCGGTGGGGGCGCAAGCCGGTGCTCGTCAGCGGCCTCGGGCTGTTCTTCCTGTCGAGCGTCGGTGCGGCGCTCGCCCCGTCGATCGCGTTCATGATCGCGGCGCGCGTGGTCGCCGGCATCGGGGCGTCGATGATCATGCCCGTCACGCTGTCGGTGATCACCTCGACGTTCCCGGAAGAGGAGCGAGCCCAGGCGATCGGCATCTGGGCGGGCGTCGCCGGTAGCGGCGGGCTCGTCGGCCTTTTCGTGTCGTCGTTCATGGTCGACATGGTGAACTGGCGCTGGCTGTTCGTTCTGCCCGCGGCGCTCGCGGTCGTGTCGCTGTGGCTCACCAGCCGTGCGGTGCCCAACTCGCGGGAGCACTTCGAGCACCCCTTCGACATCGCCGGATCGGTCCTGTCGTTCTTCGCGATCGGCGGCCTGGTCCTGGGGATTCACGAGGGCCCGGAGAACGGCTGGGGGTCCCCACTGACCGTCGCCGGACTCGGGGTGGGCCTCGCCTGCCTGGTCGCGTTCATCGTGTGGGAGCGCCGCCACGCCGACCCGTTGCTCGACGTCAGCGTGTTCCGCAACCACGGGCTGTCGTCGGGGGCGCTCACGCTCATGCTGCTCTTTGGTGTGATGTTCGGGATCTTCCTGGTGCTGTTCCCCTTCCTGCAGGCGGTGCTCGGGTACTCGGCGCTCAAGTCGGCGGTGTCCATGCTGCCGATGGCGGTGGTCATGATGCCGATGTCGGCGCTCGCACCCCAGATCGCGCAGCGCTTCGGCAGCCGCCGCACGATGCTGATCGGCACCGGTGTGGGCGCCACCGGGTTGGCCGTGCTCGCGCTGCGCGCCTCGGTCGAGGGCGGCTATTGGTCGATCCTGCCCGGCCTGGTGATCATGGGTGCCGGCAACGGTCTGGCGATGACGCCGTCGACCGAGGCGATCACGGCGTCGCTTCCGGTCGACAAGCAGGGCGTCGCCTCCGCGCTCAACGACACGTCGCGAGAGATCGGCGGCGCGGTCGGTGTTGCGCTCCTCGGGTCGATCCTCAGCTCGGGCTACCGGAGTGCGATCGAGCCGTCGCTGGCGGGGCTCCCCAAGCCGATGGCGGAGGCCGCGGCGGAGGGCATCGGCAACGCGTTCGGCGTCGCCCAGAAGGCCGGGCCTGCGGGACCCAAGATCATCTCGGCAGCGCAGCACGCATTCGTCGACGGGTGGACCGGTGCGATGTGGGTGGGCGTCGCGATGATGGGCATCGCGTTCCTCTACCTGCTCCTGGCCGGACCTCGCGGCACCTCGGATGAGGTCGCGCTCCACGTCGAGTAGGTCGAGGACCGGTCCGGCTAGGCCGGGCCGGCCTCGGCCGCGCCGCCGGCCATCATCGCTCCGACCAGGCGCTCGAAGGCCGCGAGCTCGCGCAGCCGTGCGGCCTTCACGGCCTCCGCGCGCCCGGCAAGCAGCAGCCGCTTCGTCTCGGTGATCGGCTCGACCGGCCCGGCGCCGATCCGGCGGGCGAGCGCCTCGGCCTCAGCGAGCAACGCGTCGTCGTCGACCGCGCGGAGGGCGAGCCCGTCGCGCACCGCCTGGTCCGCGTCGATCCACGGCTCGGTGAACAGGATCTCGGCGGAGCGTTGCCAGCCGACAACCTGCGGCAGCAGCAGGCTGGCCGACGCCTCGGTCGTCACGCCCAGGCTGATGAAGGGCACCTTGAGCCGCGCGCTGCGCGCCACCAGCACGATGTCGCAGTGCAGGAGCATCGTGAGGCCGATACCTACGGCGACGCCGTTGACGGCGGCGATGAGCGGTTTGGGGAACGCCTCGAGGACCGGCATAAGGCGCTGGTACCCGGGTTCTTGATCGTCGAACACCGACGGGTCGCTCATCTCGCTCAGGTCCTGGCCCGCGGTGAAGGCCCGCCCGGTGCCGGTGAGCAGCACGCACCGGATCGCGTCGTCGTTCGCCGCCGACGCGAGCGCGTCCGTGAGGGCGAACCACAGCGTCTGGTTGAACGCGTTGAGGGCATCGGGACGGTTGAAGGTGAGGAACCGAACACCCCCGTCGTCGGTGATCCCCAGCACGTCGTTGGTGTCGCTCATGGGCTTCCTTTCCGGCAGAGGGCCCCCACGGTAGGAGCCACACATGGCTACCGCCGAGTGCACGCCCGGGGGCACTCCGAACGAGGGGCCCTATGACCCGCACATGGCCGAGTGGCACCCCGCACCCGAGGAGTACTGCGAGGCGGTGTACGAAATCGGCGAGGACGACATGGTCGTCGTGCAGGCTCGGCTCGCCGAGCGGTTCCTGACCGACATGCTCAAGCTGTCGTGGGCCGAGGCCCACCACGAGGCGGGCAAGTGGGAGCACATCATCAGCGACCGGGTCGAGTCGGCGCTGGAGTTCGCGCCCGGCCAGCTCGAGTTCCTCGAAGAGGCTGGGGTGCTTGCGGGGCGGACCGGCACCGTGACTGCGGCATCACCGGATGGCACGGTCACCGTGCAGATGGACAACGGCGTCGTCGGCATCGGCACATTCGCGCCCGACCGCATCCTGGTCGAGGCGTAGCCCTCGACCGGTCTACTTGCCGTCGATCCCCTCGGCGCACGCGGTGCAGTGGACATCCGCGGGCGCCGAGCCGTCGGGATCGCTGCGCTCGATGATCGCGGTCAGCCATTCGATGTAGCTCACGCCGCCAACTCGCTCATCGAAGAGCCGGTCTCTGGTCAAGACGGTGTGATCGTCGCCCGGTTGCAGGAAGTTCAACAGGTCGACGCCTCCCTCTTCGATGAGCGCCTCGTTGGCATCCATCGCCTTGTCGAGCTCCGAGGCGTCGAACCCGGCGAGCTCGGCGTAGGAGATCTGTGTGCGGTCGAACGCGAAGTCGTGGCGGGTGAACACGATGTCGGGGTCGTGGCGATGCGACGCCACGTACAACTGTGCGAAGTTCCACTGCTCGGGCGTCATGCCCGTCGTCTCGGGCCAGTCGGGAACGTGCTTGAAGGTGCCCCACTGCCCACCGACGTACGACACGAGTCCCGGCTCGTTGGGATAGCCGCCGGACCCGTCGGCGACCACGGTGATCGTGGCCTCGGGGAAGTCGTCCGACAGCAGCCCGGCGGCGAGCGGTGAAGGGATCGACCCCGCGGAGACGCCCGCGACCACCAGATGATCGGCGTCGGGGAATCGCTCCTTCACCGCCGCTATGGCGGCACGGGAATTGACGGCCCCCTTGTGCTGGATGACCACGCCGTTGCCGTAATCGGTCGTCGAGTCGCCGATGTGCACGTCGCCCGTGCAGTACGGCACGTAGACGATCGAGTAATCGCGCAGCGGGTTGCGGGCGTCGGCCACATCGAGGAGCCCATCGCCCGTGCCGGCGGCCGCCATCCGGTCAGCGTCGCCGCTCAGCTTCACGGTGTACCGGTCGGAGTCGGGGGCGCAGCTCGCAGCGTCGAAGCAGGCGCCGCCTCCCTCGAGGAAGAACAGGACCTTGTGGGGTCGGCCCGGTGGACGAAATAGGCGAACGGGCTGCCGTCGCTGCACATGCAGTCGGGTGGGGCGTCGACGCGCTCCCAGGGCGTGGCAGCCGCGTCGGCGGGTCGTTCCGCTGGCGGCGCGGTGGAGGTTCGATCCGCCGCGGTGGTCGAGACGGAATGCGCGGTGTCGTCGCCCGATCCGCACGCCGGAGCCGAGGCGATCAGCACCGCCGCGCCCGCGAGCGCCGCGACGCGTCGCACCGTGCCGTTCCTGCTCACGCGACCCATGGCTGCCCCCTGATCCGGTCGTGGATCGGGCAACCCTATCGGTGGGCGTCGAGCTCGCGAACGAGTCGCGCCGGGGCGGTGTTGCGGAACGACGAGTCGACCAGTTCGGCCACCTCGTCCCAGTCGACCTCCGCGACGGCGAAGTTGAGGCCGACCCATCCGTAGGGGCCGTAGTAGCCGGGGGTGAAGAACCGCTCGTCGGCGAGCAGCGCCGGCCGTTCCTCGGGGTCGGGCAGCACCAGCACCGAGCGGGCGAGGAGGTCGGAGCCGTGGTCGCCCTTGGGGACCGCCCCGAAGATCGCGAAGATCTTCTTCGTGAAGAAGACCGGATGCCCGTGCGAGGTCTTCTCGTCGGCCCCGGGCAGCGCCAGGCAGGTCCGCCGTAGCTCGACGAGATAGGGGTCGTCGGGATCGAATCGGGTGGGGTGGTCGGCCATCGGCCCATTGTCGTCGATGCCTAGGGTGGTCGTCGTGAGCAATGCCGCGCCGCCGGGCTTCATCGACGACTTGTACGCCGCGGTCGGGCACGCTGCGGTCGTGACCGACCCGGATCTCGCGCTGCGGTATCGCTTCGACCGGGCCGGGACCGTCGAGCCCGGCTCGCCGGTGGCGGTGGTGCGCCCGGCGTCGACCGCCGAGGTCGCGTCCGTCGTACGCGTCGCCGCGGCGCACGGCATCGCGATCATCACGCGTGGCGCCGGCACCGGGCTGTCGGGCGGCTCGGCGGCCCGGGACGGTGCGCTCACCCTCTCGCTCGACCGAATGCGCTCGATCCACATCGATCGCGAGTCGATGCTCGCCGTGGTCCAGCCCGGTGCGCTCAACGCCGAGGTGAAGCGCGAGGCTGCGGCGAACGGGCTGTGGTACCCGCCCGACCCGTCGTCGTTCGAGATCTGTTCCATCGGCGGCAACCTCGCGACCAACGCCGGCGGGTTGTGCTGTGTTCGCTACGGCGTGACCACCGACTACGTGGCGGCGCTCGAGGTGGTGCTCGCCGACGCACGGGTGGTGCGCCTCGGGGGGCGCACCGTGAAAGACGTTGCGGGCCTCGATCTGAAGCGGCTGTTCGTCGGCTCGGAGGGCGCGCTCGGGGTGATCACCGAGGCGACACTGCGCCTGCGCCCGCCGCAGCCGCCGGTGGCGACGATCGCGGCCACTTTCGACGATGTGTCCGCAGCGGGCAGCGCCGTGTGTGCCGTTGTGGGTGCGCTGCGGCCCTCCGCATTGGAGCTGATGGACGCCGGCGCGATCCGTGCGGTGGAGGCGGTTCGCTCGGTGGGGTTGGGCGACGCCGAGGCCGTGCTCCTGGCCCAGGTGCGGGTCGAGGGCGACGATCGGGGCACGGTCGTGCGGGCGTTCGAGGCGGCGGGCGCGACCTACGTGGCGTCGACCGACGACGCGGACGAGGGCGAACTGCTCATGGGTGCCCGCCGGATGGCCATCCCCTGTGTCGAACGGCTGGGGTCGGTGATGATCGAGGATGTCGGCGTGCCGATCCCGCGCATTCCCGACCTGCTCGCGGCGGTGCGCGGCATCTCGCACCGGGCGGGCATCGCCGTGCCGGTCATCGGCCACGCCGGCGACGGCAACTTCCACCCGCTCGTCACCTTCGACGCCGCGGATCGGGATGCGGCCGATCGGGCGCAGGCGGTGTTCGACGAGATCATGCGTGCGGCGCTCGCACTGGGCGGCACCATCACGGGCGAGCACGGGGTCGGCCGCTTGAAGTCGCATCTGCTCGCCGACCAGCTCGGCCCGGACGTCATGGACCTCACGCGTCGGATCAAGGCCGCGCTCGATCCGAACGGCCTGCTCAACCCCGGCACCTGGATCTGACGGGCTCGGCGTGTCAGGCGCCGGAGAGTCGCTCGATGACCGGAGCGAGGTCGTCGAGCGCCGAGGCCGAGATGCCGATCGTGGTGATGCCGAACCGCTCGCGCTGCACGAGCAGTTGCTCGACGATCTGATCGACCGAGCCGCACAGCGCATGCGGTGTCCGGCGCGCCTCGTCGTTGGTCAGACCGAACACCTCGGCGAACAGCTCGACGATGGACTCGCGGTCGTCGGTCACCGTGGCGAGGTGCACCCGAACGCCGATCTCCAACTCGTCGAAGCGCTCCGGCGCCGCGTCCTTCGCCCAGGCGAGCTTCTGCTCGGTCGCCTCGGCAGTGGCGCTCGGGCCGGCGCGATGGTCGATCACTCCGGCGCGCAGCGACGGGTTGAGATGGACCACATCCGCACGTCGCGCCGCCACTTCGATCACGCGGCGGCCGCCGCCGCCGACCCAGATGGGCGGTCCACCGGGCTGGGCCGGCAGGGGCACGCACGAGAGCCCGTCGATGCGGTAGTGCGTGCCGTGGTGCGTCACCGGTTCGGCCGACCACAAGGCCGAGATGATGCCGAGCGCCTCGTCCATGCGCTCGATGCGGACGCGCGGCGAGTCGAGGGGCACGCCGGATTGCTGGTAGTCGGTCGCCATCCAGCCGGCACCCAGCCCGAATTCGATCCGTCCGCCGCTCAGGCGGTCGATCGTCGCGATCTCCTTGGCGAGGACCGCGGGATGGCGGAAATCGTTCGCGAACAGCAGGGAGCCGATGCGAAGGGTGGTGGTCGCGTCGGCGGCGGCCATCATCGCGGCGACGGGCGAGAGCTGATCGTCGAGGTGGTCGGCGACGGTGAGCATCGCGGCGCCGAGGTCTTCGGCTCGTCGGGCGAGCGGGCGAAGCGATTCGGGGTCGGCGAGGTGCGACGCCTGCACCGTGAAGCGGAAGGGTCGCCGGCGCTGTCGGTCCGACGGGCCGTAGGGCGGGGTCTGGTCGGGGGTGGAACTCGACGGCGATGCGGTCACGGGCGCGAAGCCTACGTTGGGGATCCGAACCCGCTCGGGTCGAATCCGACCATCGATGCGATCTGGCTCGCGACGCCCAGCAGTTCGCCGTGTTCGTTCCACATGTAGGCGTTGCCGTGGCCGAACCCGTGCGACACGAGG
Source organism: Actinomycetota bacterium (assembly GCA_016703525.1). Classification (GTDB taxonomy): domain Bacteria; phylum Actinomycetota; class Acidimicrobiia; order Acidimicrobiales; family Microtrichaceae; genus JADJBW01. Next base: position 34,339 of record JADJBW010000002.1, read on the forward strand.
TGGGGCCGCACGTCGATCAGGACCCATTCGGTCGGCTCCGCCTCGCCGAACCGAACGGTGTTGTCGAGGCTGATGCCGACGGCGAGCGTACGGGTGCCCTGGCTGATGCCGAGCGGGACCATGTCGGCGGCGAACGCAGCGATCGCCGGGCTCAGCGCCACGCCGTCGCGGCGGCGCACCCACATGCAGATCTGTCCGGGGTTCGACGGGTCTTCGAGCAGGTCGGGGGTGCGGTACTCGAGCACCCGGTAGTAGCCGACCTTGCCCCCCAGGTCGGGAAGCGTGCCGCTGTAGCCGACCGACCGGGCGAGGGGGGCGAACGGGTTGCCCGGTGCCTCCGACGACGAGGGCGGCGCAACGTCGGGCATCCGTTCGAAGGTCGCGGTCAGGCCGTTCGGCCGCGGAATGCACGCGGCGCCCATCGAGGTGAAGACGAGCGATCCGTCCTCGGCGGTTGCGTCGACTCGGATCTGGCTGGTCCGACCACCCCGAGCCAACTCGGTCGCTTGCACCGACAGCCGCGCACCCCGGGGTGCGCCGGCGATGAATTGGGTGGTGATCCAGGTCGGCGGCCGGCCGGTCGCGGCGCGGGCAGTCGCGCACGACACGGCGATGGCGGTGCCCCCGTAGAGGCGGCCGTCGAGTCGGCAGAGCTCGTCGGTCAGCGTGACCTCGGTTCGGCCGTCATCCCCGGTCGTCAGTCCGAGGAATCGCTCGTCATCAAAGGTCGAGGACATGGACCGAGATTGGTGGCCGGACGACGGTCCGGCCAAACCCGGGCGGAACGGGGCGCACCGCATCAAAGATCGGTCTTTGGGCCGTCGCGGGCGAGCGCTACGATCAGCGACGGCCCGCGGTGCGAACGAGGTGGAGGACCGGAATGGCTGGACCGAAGATCACGATGGTCGGCGCCGGGGGCATGTCCTTCGGCCCGTCGATGGTCAACGACGTGTGTCACACGCCGTCGCTCGCCGACTCGCGGCTCGTGTTGCACGACGTCAACGCCGAACGTCTCGAACGTGCCTACCGGTTCGCGGTCAAGCTGAACGACGCCACCGGATCGCGGGTGCGCGTCGAGCGCACGACCGAGCCCGCCGAAGCGTACGAGGGCGCCGACTTCGTGATGGCGAGCGCCGAGTTCGGGCGGTTCCGGCACTGGCGCGAGGACTACGAGGTGCCCAAGAAGTACGGGGCGCGTCACATCAACGGCGAGAACGGCGGCCCGGGCGCGGTGTTCCACTCGCTCCGCTCCATCGGCAACACCCTCGCCATCTGCGCCGATATCGAGCGGCACTCGCCCGACGCGTTCCTCATCAACCTGACCAACCCGATGAGCCGCGTGACGCTCGCCATCAACCGGGCGACGAAGGTCCGCAACGTGGGGATGTGCCACGAGATGCCCGGCGGCATCGCCCGGCTTGCCAGCCGCCTCGGCATCCCCAGGCGCTACATCGCCGCCAAGGCATCGGGCATCAACCACTTCACCTTCTATACCGAGTTCCGCGACACCCGGACGGGCGAGGACCTGTTGCCGCGCATCCGCGACTACTACGCGAAGCCGTACTTCGACTTCACCCGGCGCACCCAGCAGCTCACGCGCCTGGCCGACCACACGATGCTCGGTCGGCTCTGGACCGAATTCCACTATGTGCCACTCGTGGCTCACGTGGTGCGGACCTACGGCGTCGTGCCGTGCTCGGTCGACAGCCACATCGGCGAATACCTGCCGTTCGCGCTCGACACGGCTGACTGGATGCCCATCCCGCTCGACTTCCACGAGCCGGTCATGGTGATCGCCGAGAAGGCGGCAGCGTTCGCCGCCGACACCAAGCTCCCGCTCCCGTTGGGCCGCGCCGGCCACTCGCCCGAGGAGGTCGTCAACATCGTCGATGCGATGTGGAACGACCGGCCGACGTGGATCATGGCCACCAACGTGCCCAACGACGGCTACCTGCCCGACGTTGCGCCCGGGGCGATCGTCGAGGTCGGCGCGACCGTCGACGCGCAGGGACTGCATCCCGACGTGATGCCGCCCGTCGGCGACCCGATCGCCGGGTGGATCGACACCCAGGTGGAACTGCAGAACCTGGTGGTCGACGCCGCGATCAGCGGCGACGCCGACCTCGCCTTTCGCGCGGTGCTGGAGGACCCGTGTTCACCGCCCGACGAGGCCTCGTGCCGAGCGATGTTCGACGAGCTCCGGGCCTTGCAGGCCGACAAGCTGCCGTTCTGAGCGCTCGCTCGGCGCTGGTCGGGCTCAGGCCCAGCCGCCGGCGTACGCCACGAACTGCCCGGTGGTGAATCCGCTCGTTCCGTCGAGGAACGCCATCGAGAAGGCGGCGAACTCCTCGCAGGAGCCCATGCGCTTCATCGGCACCATCGCCTCGACCTGGGCGCGCACCGCAGGGTCGTCGGTGCCGGCGGCGGCGTGGAACTCGGGGAAATCCATGAAGTTCGTGCCGAGCGCGTTGACCTGCACCCCCGTGCGGGCGATCTCCATCGCGACGTTCTTCACGAGCATGTTCGCTCCGGCGCGGGTGGCCGAGTAGAGGGGAACGCCGGGCGTCGGTCGGGCACCGGCGGCGCTGGTGATCACCACCACCTGCCCGGCCCCCGCCTCGACCATCGGCGGCAGCACCGCTCGAAGGAAGGCATACGGGGCCTCGAGGTTCCCCTCGACCGCGGTGCGGAGGTCGTCGAGGGTGGTGTCGAGGAACTTCCCGCCGATGATCTGGCCGCTGAACGCGGCGGCGGCATCGATGCGGCCGAACCGCGCCATCGCCGCGTCGACCAGCCGCTGCGCCGCCCCGGGCCGGGCGAGATTGCGAACGCCGGTGACAGCCTCGACCTGTACCCCGAGCCCCTGGAGCTCGGCGACGAGTTCGTCGGTGGGATCACCGAGCACGAGGTCGTGGCCGCGGCGGGCCCATTCACGGGCCATCGCCGGACCGACGTACGACGAGGCGTTGGACAGGAGCGCGATTCGAGCGGAAGCCATGACCGGTTCCTACCACCCGTGGCTACCAGTAGCCGAGCGCGACCGCCTCCTCGATCAGGGAGTCGCGGAAGTCTGGATGCGCGATCGCGATCAGCGCCCTCGTGCGCTGGCGGATGCCCTTGCCCCGCAGTTCGGCGACGCCGAACTCGGTCACGACCTTGTCGACGGTGTTTTTCATGGTGGTCACCGCGGAGCCGGCGGTGAGGCGAGGCACGATCCTCGACACGGTCCCCTCAACCGCCGTCGAGTGCAGCACCACGAACCCCTGCCCGCCCTCGGAGTACATGGCCCCGCGAGCGAAATCGGCCTGGCCGCCGGACCCCGACCAGTACCGTCCTCCCACCGTCTCCGACGCGCACTGGCCGAGGAAGTCCACCTCGACCGTCGCGTTGATCGACACCATGTTCGGCTGCTGGGCGATGACCCGCGGGTCGTTCACCCAGTCCACCGGCAGGAGCTCGATCGCGGGGTGCTCGTCGAGGAAGTCGTAGAGCCGCCGTGTGCCGAGAGCGAAGGTCGTGACGACCTTGAGTGGCCGCTTGGTCTTGTGCACCCCGGTCACGACGCCCGACTCGATCAGGTCGACGATCGGGTCCGAGATCACCTCGGTGTGGACGCCGAGGTCACGATGGCCGCTCAGTTGCTGCAGGACCGCCGTCGGCGTCGAGCCGATGCCGGTCTGAATCGTTGCCCCGTCCGGGACGCGCTCCGCTACCAGCGCGGCGATCCGATGGTCGAGTGTGTTCGGTGTCGGCGGAGGTGCATCGATCAGCGCGTAGTCGGTCTCGGTCCACCCAACCACGTGGCTGACGTGCAGTTCGTTTCGTCCCTGGGTGCGCGGCATGCGAGCGTTGACCTCGACGAAGAACGGCACCTGACCGATGAACGAGGCCGTGTAGTCGGCGTTCGTGCCGAGGGTGAAATAGCCGTGGGCATCGGGGGGCGACACCGACGCGAGCACGAGCTTCGGCCCGTTGAGCTGGCGCAACAGCAGCGGAACCTCGCTGAAGTGGCAGGGCACCAGGTCGATCGTTCCGGCATGGAACGCGCGACGGGTCACCGGCGACAGGAAGTACGAGATGTGGTCGAGTCGACCCGCCGCGTTCCCATGCAGGTACGCGTGGTCGTAGAGCGCATGCATCTGGTGGACGCTGACGCGCTCCAGCTCCCCCGAGTGCGCATCCATCGCCGACAGCACCGTCCTCGGCTCGCCGTTGGCGAGCGGCACGATCACATGGGTGCCGGGAACCAGATGGTCGAGGACCGCCTCGGGGGGAACCGGGCCGGTCGCGAGGAGTCGGGAGGAAGTCATGGTGGGTGCCTTGTTCGAGCGGAGCCGTGGCGCGCAGGGCGGATGCTCCTACGATGCCATCGAGAGGTGAATCACGCGTGAACCGCTCGCGCGAGATGGGGGTGCGTTGGTGTCGTACGAGCCGTTCGAAGGTCATATCGGCAGGACGCAGGCGGAATCGACCCCCTGGTGGCCGACCCCCGCTCACCCCGGCCCCGATGCGCCGAACGTCGTGGTCATCCTCCTCGACGACACCGGCTTCGCACAGCTCGGCTGCTTCGGATCCGACCTCAACACCCCGAACATCGACCGGCTCGCCGCGGATGGGCTGCGGTACACGAACTTCCACGTCACGCCGCTGTGCTCGCCCACACGCGCGTCGCTGCTCACCGGGCGCAACCACCACGAGGTGGGCATGCGCTCCATCTCGAACTTCTCCAGCGGCTATCCGCACATGCGCGGGCATATCTCACACCACGCGGCCACGGTCGCCGAGGTGCTGCGCGACGAGGGTACGCCACGTTCTGCGTGGGCAAGTGGCACCTCACGCCCATGGAGGACGCGTCGGCGGCCGGCCCGTTCGATCAGTGGCCCTGTCAGCGCGGGTTCGACCGCTACTACGGGTTCCTCGAGGGCGAGACCGACCAGTTCCATCCCGACCTCGTGTACGACAACCACCACGTGGACCCGCCACGGTCCGCAGAGGACGGCTATCACCTGACCGAGGATCTCGTTGATCGGGCGGTCGGCTTCATTTCCGACTCGGTATCGGTGCGGCCCGATCGGCCCTTCTTCCTCTACCTGGCGCTCGGCGCGATGCACGCCCCGCATCAGGCGCCCGAGGCGTACCTCGCGAAGTACCGCGGCCGGTTCGACGAGGGATGGGACGTCGAGCGGGCCAAGTGGTTCGCGAACCAACAGGACCTGGGCCTCCTGCCCGAGGGAACCGAGTTGGCGCCCCGGAACCCCGGTGTGGAGCCGTGGGAGTCGCTGCCCGAGGTGCAACGCCGGCTCGCGGCACGCCTCCAGGAGGCATTCGCCGCCTTCCTCGATCACACCGACGTGCAGCTCGGCCGGTTCTTCGACGCCCTCGACCGGCTCGGCCTTACCGACGACACGATGATCGTGTTCATGTCCGACAACGGCGCGAGCCAGGAGGGCGGTCCCTTCGGGGTGATGCACGAGATGAAGTTCTTCAACTTCATCCTCGAGTCGCCCGAGGAGGCCATCGAGCGCATCGACGACATCGGCGGCCCGCACAGCCACACCAACTATCCGTGGGGGTGGGCGCAGGCGGGCAACACCCCGTTCAAGTGGTACAAGCAGAACACGCACGAGGGAGGCGTGCACGTGCCGCTCATCATTCGGTGGCCCGGCCGCGTCGCCGACCCCGGTGCCACACGCGACCAGTTCTGCCACGTGATCGACATCGTGCCGACGATCTACGACGCGCTCGGCATCACCGCACCCGAGCTGTATCGGGGTCGAGCGCAGATGCCGATCAGCGGATCGTCCTTCCTCGACTCGGTGACCGACCCCGCCGCCTCTCCGCCGCGACGCTCCCAGTACTTCGAGATGATGGGCCATCGGGCGCTCTACGAGGACGGGTGGAAGGCGGTGACCCGGCACACCGCCGGAGTGCCCTTCGAGGACGACCAGTGGGAGCTGTACCACCTCGACGTCGACCGCTCGGAGTGCCACGACCTCGCCGCACACCACCCGGCCAAGCTCGACGAGCTGATCGCCCGGTGGTGGGAGGAGGCCGAGCGTCACGGGGTGCTTCCGCTCGACGACCGCACGATCGAGCTGTTCGGCACGCGATTCCGCGACCACTCCGCCCACCCCACGAGCCGCCACTACACGTACTACCCGCCGATGACGCCACTGCCGGCCCAAGCCGCGGCGCCGCTCGGCGGGCGCGACTGGGAGCTGGTCGCATCGGTCGAGCGGTCGGTCGGCGACGGCGGCGTGCTCTTCGCGTCGGGCAACGAGAACTCGGGCCTTACCCTCTTCGTGCAGGACGACCGGCTGGTGTTCGACTACAACTGCTTCGGCGAGCACCATGCCGCCGAGTCGACGATCGCCCTGCCCGTCGGCGCCTCGTCGCTCGGCGTCAGGTTCGCCCGCTCGGGCCGAGGCGCCACGGCGACGCTCGTTGTCGACGGCGAGGAGGTCGGCTCGGTCGACGTGCCGTTCGCCATGTTCATCATGTCGAGCATCGGTCCGAGCGTCGGATACGACCACGGTTCCGCGGTGAGCGAACGCTACGACGCCCCGTTCGCGTTCGAGGGGACGCTGCACCGTGTCGACATCCAGCTCGCCGCCCGCCGATCCCGCAAGGGGGATGCGGCGGACGAGCGTGCGGCGATGGCGCAGCAGTAGTCGTCGGCCCGGTTCGGCTCAGCCGCCGTAGTTCATGCCGGTCGAGCGCAGGTTGAGCGGCACGCGTGCCGCGTCGCGAACCCCGGCGTTCACAACCTCGGCGACGAACACCGTGTGGTCGCCTCGGTCGATCGTGTCGGTCACCCGGCACTCGAACCAGTACGGCACCTCGTTGAGGATCGGTGCGCCGCTGATGGCGCCGCGCTCGAAGCGATGGCCGTTTACCAGGTCGCCCTCGACCGTCGTCGAACGGAAGAACGCCTTGGCGATATCGAGTTGGTCATCGGCCAACACGTTCACCGCGAAGGTGCCCGTGGTGCCGATGACGGCGCACAGCCCGCTGTCGGCCTTCACGCCGGCGGCGACGAGGGGCGGTTCGAACGACGCCTGGGTCAACCAGTTCACGCCGCCCGCGCCGACGTTCTCGCCGTCGCTCGAGGTCATCACGTACAGGCCGTAGGTAATGGCGCTCAGCGCCACCTTCTTGTCTTGAGGGTCCATAGCCGCCGAGCCTAGGGAGTCGGATGGCGCCGCGGCGGTTACCGCAGGAGCTTTGCGATGCGGTGGTACATCTTGCGCTCGATCTTGTGCAGCTGCGTGAATTCGCGGTGCATCCCGTCGTGGATCGCTCGTGCCGCGGGGTCAGGCCGGAACGTTCGCTCGATGGCGACGCGGGCGGGGATCTGGTCGCGTTGCAGCATCCCGAGGCAGAGCCCGGCGAAGAAGGCCGCACCGCGAACGTTCGTGTACAGCGGCGCTTCGACTCGATGGATGCGTCGGCCGAACACGTCGGCGTGGATCTGGCACCACACGTCGGACACGGCGCCGCCGCCGAGCACCCGGAGTTCGCCGAGCGAGTGCCGCAACACCGACTCGCTCTCCTCGAGGAGCCAGCGGTTGTTGTGGGCAACGCCTTCGAGCACCGCGCGCACGATGTCGGCGCGGGTCGTCGAGAGCGACATGCCGTGGAAGCCGCCACGGAGGTCGGCGTCGGCCACCGGGGAGCGCTCGCCCTTGAGCCAGGGAGCGAACAACACGCCGCCACTGCCGGACGACGCGGTGGCGGCCACGGCATCGAGATCGGCGAAGGACGCCTTGGCCGGCGTGGTGAGGCCGTCATCGGCGGTGACCAGCAGGTTGCGGGCCCACTCGACGCACACCCCGGAGGTGTCGTGGTTGTTTGCCAGCACGTAGTAGTCGTCGAGCGCCGAGGGGATCGAGGCCATCTGCTTGCCGATCGAGGTCTTCTTGCCCGGCACATGGCAGCTCACCCAGGACGAGGTGCTGATCGCCATGTGGCCCTCGTACGCGGCGATCGCCCCCGAGCCGAGCGTGGCCGACAGCAGATCGGGAAGCGCCGTGACCACGGGCACGCCCGCAGGGATGCCGGTCGCCGCGGCCGCCGAGTCGAGCACGGTGCCGACGACCGATCCGGTCGGCACCAACGGTGGGAGCTGGTCGGTGGTGATGCCGGCCATCGCGACCAGCGCCGGGTCGTAGGTCGTGACGCCGGTCGAGCGATTGTCGGTGAGCCACGACAACAACATCGACGTCTGCGAGGCAGCGATGCGACCGCAGAAGCGTGCGTTGAGGTAGTCGAGCGGCTCGATGAAGTGCGCGGTGCGCGCCGCGACGGCCGGTTCGTGGTTCAGGATCCAGAGCCGGTGCCCCAGCGGATCGTTGCCGGCCAGGCTCGGCGCGCCGCCCGTGCGCCGCAGGAACTCGATGATCGCCCTCGGAGCGAATCCTTCGACCGGTCCGCCGATCTGATTCCGCGCCAGCTCGCCGCCGCGGGAGTCCATCCACAACAGGCAGTCGCCGACAGCGGTGCCGTCGCGATCGACCGGCACCGTCGATCCCCACTGCCCGGTGACGGCGACGGCGATCACCCGCTGCGCGGCGTCGGGGTGGGCGGACGTGATCGACGTCGCGCCGGCGCACACGGCGTCCCACCACTGTTGCGGCTCCTGCGTGGCGCTCCCGTCGGCCCCGACCGTCGGTTCGATCCGCTCGTGCGCCGAGGCGACGATCGTGCCGTCCAGGCGGACGAGCGCCGTCTTCGGTCCGCCGGTTCCCAGGTCGACGGCCAGCACGACGGCGTCGTCGGCGGAGTCGGTCCGTGTGCCCATCAGCCTTGCCCACCCAGCGCCATCGGGATGATCTCACGGCTGCCGTCGGGGAGGATGTGTTCCACCGTGAGCGGAATCCCGCCCCCGTCGCCGATCGACATTCGGCCGACGACCTCGCCGGCGAGCCCGAGCAGGCGGTCGACCGGCACGATCGCCTCGGGCGGCCACACGCCGGGCCGGTCGGGGATCGCACCTTGCAGGTGGAGCGCCGCGCCGAGCGCCGCGGGGATGCCGGTGCCCTCGCCGGCGCCGGACCCGGCCGAGGTGAGCGAACACACATAGGTGTGCTCCTCGCCGTCCTTGATGCCACCGACCTCGACGCGCAGGCACCCGCCCGGCTCGGTCACCGCTGCTTCGGCGAGCAGCGCCGGTCGGTGGTGCTGGAGCAGCGCGACCATCACGTCGATCGGCGCCACCTCGACGTCGCCGACGGCGATCGGCGTCTCGAGGCCCATCCCGGCGCGCACGAGTTGCTGGGTCATCTCGAAGTAGGGGAGCGGGTACACCACGCCGAGGTTGGTGGCCCGGCGCAACGTCGGGAACACCGTGGGCAGCGTGATGGTCTCGGGATGCGGATACGGGAAGGCCGGGAACGTTCCGACCCCGGCGAAGTCGATCTCCCGGGTGTGCTCGGCGCCGCTCGCTTCGAGTTGGCGCACCGCGATCATCTCGCCGTCGATGAACAACGGCACGTCGTTCACCATCGCGTGAATGCGGTGCTTGAGCACCGCGGCACCCTCGGACGGCTCGCCGCCGTGGATGTGGCAGATGTCGGCGGAGCGGACCTCGTCGAGCAGCCCGTCGGCGCACAGCCGAACGAAGATGTTCGCCAGGCCCGGCGAGTTCCCCATGCCGATCAGCGCCGTGACGCCGGCAGCCTTCGCGCGGTCGTCGAGCGCGAGCAGCGCCTGCGTGGCATCGAGGTCGTCGCAGATGTCGACGTAGCCGACGCCGCAGCGGATCGCCGCCTCGAGGGTGGGCGGGCCGAACCGGTAGAACGGCCCGACGCAGTTGAGCACGACCGACGCGTCGCCGATCAGCGCATCGAGGGCGCCCGGGTCGCCCACGTCGACGGCCGCGGCGCGCAGCTTGGGCGATCCGAGCTCGGCCACCACGGCCTTGGCCGCCTCGGCCCGCAGGTCCGTGACGACAACCTCGTCGACCGCGTCGATGTGGGTCAGCGCCTCGACAGCGACGCGCCCCACCCCCCCGGCGCCGCCCAACACCACGATTGCACCCATCGCGACTCTCCCCTTGGTCCGGTGACGGGACGACACACTATTGGTCTTGCCGGTCGGGCCGGCCGGGGCTACCGCCAGCCGACCTTCTTCAGCAGCCGAAGCGAGGCCGTCAGGGTCTCCGCGAAGCCCTGGTCGCCGAGGCGGCGCATCGGCGGGGCGAGGTTCATCAGCCGCTGCTGCGCGACGGTCTGCACCTCGGTGTACTTGGTGATGCCGACCGCTCCGTGTCGCCGCCCCTGGCCGGAGATGCCCATGCCCCCCATGGGCGCGTCGATGCTGCCCCACGCCGCGGCGTACGCCTCGTTCACGTTGACCGTGCCGGCGTGCAGACGGGCCGCGACCGCTCGGCCCCGCGACGACCGGCTCCACACGCTCGCGTTCAGGCCGTACTCGGTCGCGTTCGCTGCGGCGACCGCATCGTCGTCGGTTGCGAAGCGGTAGATCGACACGAGCGGGCCGAAGGTTTCCTCCCCGAAGCACTTCGCCGAGTCGGTGACACCGGTGAGCACGGTCGGCTCGTAGAAGAACGGGCCGAGGTCGGGGCGGGCGCGGCCGCCGGCGAGCACCGTGGCCCCGGCGGCGACCGCGTCGCGCACGTGACGGTCGGTCGCCTCCACCTGATCGGCCGACGTGAGCGAACCCATCTCGGCGCTGAAGTCGTAGGCCGCGCCCAGCTTGAGCGCCTTCGTGGCCTCCACGAAACGCGGGACGAACTCGTCGTAGATGCCGTCGGCCACGTACATGCGCTCGATCGAGATGCACAGCTGCCCGCTCGACGAGAAGCAGGCCCGAACGGCGCCCTCCACCGCCCGGTCGAGATCGGCATCGTCGAGCACGAGCATGGCGTTTTTGCCGCCGAGCTCGAGCGAGCAGTCGACGAGGCGCCGTCCCGCCTCGGCGGCGATGCGCCGCCCCGACTCGGTCGAACCGGTGAACATCACGTAGTCGGCCGCGTCGAGCAGCGTGTCGCCGATCGACGACCCGCGGCCCAACACGATTTGCCACACGTCTTCTGGAAGCCCGGCTCGGATCGCCAGGTCGTGGGCGGCCAGCGCGGTGAGCGCAGTCTGGTTGTCGGGCTTCTGGAGCACGGCGTTCCCCGCGATGAGCGCGGGGATCGTGTCGCCGGCGCCCAGGCTCAGCGGGTAGTTCCAGGGGGAAACGATCGTCACGAGCCCCTTGGGGTGGCGAAGCTCCTCCACCGAGGTCAGGCCGGGGATCAGGCCCGTGCGCCGCTTCGGCGCGAGCGCCGACGCTGCGGTGCGCGCGTAGTAGCGGCACGTGATCGCGATGTCGCCGACCTCCAGGAACGCGTCGCGGCGCGACTTCCCGTTCTCGGCCTGGACGACGTCCATCAGCTCCTTGCGGTGATCGAGCACGAGGTCGTGGAGGCGGAGGAAGACCTTCGCCCGGTCCGCGAGGGGCCGCGCCGCCCACTCCCGCTGCGCCGCGCGAGCCGAGGCCGCTGCCGCCTCGACATCGGCGGGGGTGCACTGTGGCAACTCGACGATCGGGTCGCCGCTGAAGGGCGCGTGGGTGGTGACCGTCGGCGCATCGCCCGACGTGCGCACACGGGAGATGAGCCGGGTGCGCACGTCGTTCGTGAGGCTCGCGGGAAGCGGCGTGGTGCCGGTCGCCGCGTCGGTGGCGGATTCGATCATGGCCATCGCGTCATCGTAGGAGCGGTCGCTCCGGCATCAGTAGCGAAGGACCTCTTCACCCTCGGCGAGCTCGCCGCCCGAGGTCGCCTTGATCGCTGCCGTACCGTTCGCCGCCGCCAGTACCTCGACCCGCACGGTTTTCCACGTGTCGTCGCGGCGAACCTGCACCGTCGGCCCCGCCGTGTCGGCCCGCAGGATCGCCGAGGCCGGGACGAGCAGCGCGCCGTCGACCTTGGTTCGTTGCAGCGTGACCGTCGCGGTCGACCCGTCGCGGGCGGTTGTGGTCGCGGGCAGGCTGACGCGTGCGATGCCGCCGCTGAACGTGGTGACCGTTCCCTTCGTCGACTGGCCGTCGAGGCTCACGGAGACCTCCGAACCCAGCGACACCCACGATGCGTCGGTGTCGACATCGACATAGGGCGTGCCCGTCCGAACGTCGAGGACCGCGTCGCCCGACTCGAGCACCGCCCCGACCTTCACATCGGTCGCGACCACCGTGACCTTGTCGGGCAGGAAGACGACCTCGCCGAACTCGATGCGTCCGGTCGGCTCGATGCCGAGCGATGTCTGCCAATCCTCGATCGCTTCGATCGTCGCATCATCGACGGTCGAGTCGACATCGAGGTCGCCGTCAGCGTCGAAGCCGGCACTGCCGAGAAACGTCTCGAGTTGGAGCACGTCGATGCCATCGCTGGTGTCTTCATCGATCGCCCGCCATGCCGAGATCGTGCCCGGCACGACGACGGTGGGACGGCCGTCGAGCCGATAGATCACATCGCCGAACCCGACCTCGGCGCCGACCGACGCGAGAGCGGTGACGACTCGCGATCGCGTCGACGTGGCGCCTCCGGTCGCCGGCGTCCCGGCGGCTGCCGCCGTCGGGTTCGCTGCGGTGGTGTCGGCAGCCGCGCCGGCGTCCGTCGCCGCGGCGGCGTCCGTCGCTGCGGTGGTTCCAGCGGTGCCGCTGGTTCCCGTCGTTCCTGTCGGCGCGGCGAATCCCGTAGCGGGAACGGTGGTCGTCGTGGTCGTCGTTGTCGTCGTGGTTGTCACCGGGGCGCTCGGCGCGCTGAGCGACACGATCTCGCCGCGTGAGACGGTGGACGAGATCTTCGTGGTCTCGACCAGCGTGCCCAGCTGGATCGCGGAGGTGTTGACCTCGGGCGCGGCGGCCTTCTCGATCTGGGCCGGGCCGCCGGAGCGGATGCCCCAGATGATCACGCCGATCGCCGCGAGTGCGACGATGCCGAGCGCGATCGGGCCGTAGGGCGGCCGTGTGCGCGGCCCGCGGTGCGCGGCCTCCGGCGACGAGTCGGGTGAGGGAGGGGTCGGGGGAGTGGGCATCACGCACCTCGCAGGGCGTCGGTTGGTGCGAGCCGTGCGGCTCGAACGGCTGGGTACAGGCCGGCGATCGCCCCGATCAGGACGGCGCCGACGATGCCGACGACGCCAGCCGCCGGCGGAATGACGACTCGCCAGCCCTGGGTTCGGGCGAACACGACCGTCGCAACCGACCCCATGAGCACCCCGGCGATACCGCCGGCGAGCCCGAGGGCGACCGACTCGGAGAGGAACTGGCGTCGGATGTCGCGCCGCCGTGCGCCGAGCGCGCGGCGCAGACCGATCTCGGTTCGCCGCTCGATGACCGAGATGATCATCACGTTGGCGATGCCGATGCCGCCGACGAGCAGCGCCACGGCACCCAGGCCGAGGAACAGCGCCGTGAAGGTCTCCTCGGCCGACTCCTTTGCCGAGAGCGCATCGGAGGGGCGCGTCACCTCGACCTCCTCGGGAGCAAGCGGCGAGACGGTCGCCGGGAGCAGACCGCGCACGGCATCGACGGTCGCGGCCCCGGTGCGGATGTAGATGGCCGTCGGGCTCAGGTCGGCAGCGGCGATCTGCTCGGCCATCGGCCGGCTCACGATCACGGCGCGGTCGAGATCCTCGGCCAGGCTGAGCGGGTCGAGGATCGCCACCACCGTGACATCGCGGTTGCCCACGTGCACGGTCGGCCCGTCGGCGACGCTCGTGATCCCGAGGCGGCGGGCCGCCTCGGCGCCGACGACCGCGACCGGTGCGGTGCTCCAGTGATCGCCGGGCCATTCGCCATCGGCGATCGTGCCGTTGAGCGTGTCGAGCAGCGTGGCATCGGCACCGACGACGCCGAGGCCGCGGGTGTCGTTCGTGCTCATCCACTCGTTACGCAGCAGCGTCAGGTCGGTCGAGATGACCGCGGCGGCCTCGTTGACAGCGCCGATGTGGCTGATCCGCGCCGCGGCATCGGTGTCGAGCGAGGCCGTCTCGGTGCCGAAGCCCTGCCCGGCGGTGACCACCAGAAGGTTCGTGCCGAGCCGGTCGAGGCGATCGGACAGCTCGGCACGCGAGGAGTCGCTGAGGCCGAGCACTGCGACGAGCGCCGCGATGCCGATCGAAACGCCGAGGGCAGAGAGCACGCTGCGCGCACCCCGCCGGGTCATCGAGCCGACGCCGGCCGCCAGGATGTCGCCGAATCGGAACCGACTCGATGCGACGTGGCGGATGGCTTCCGTGTCGGTGACTTGGTCAGCTGGTGAGATGGTGTGGTTCATCGTCGATCCGCCGTGATCCGGCCGTCAGCGACGGTGATCTGATGGGGTGCGAGCGCGGCGACGCTCGTGTCGTGGGTGATGACGAGGATCGTGACGCCCTCGTCGTGGAGTTCGTGCAACAGGTCGAGGATCGACCGGGTCGACTGCGAGTCGAGGTTTCCGGTCGGTTCGTCGGCGAGCAGGAGCGATGGGTCGGTCACCAGCGCTCGGGCGATGGCGACGCGCTGGCGCTCGCCGCCCGACAACTCCCGCGGGAGGTGGTGCACCCGGTGCGAGAGCCCGACCCGGTCGAGCAGCGCCCCGGCCCGCGTTCGCCGCTCGGCCATGCCGACGCCCTGGTAGGCGAGCGCCAGCGCAACGTTGTCGAGGGCGCTCAGATCCTCGAGCAGGAAGAACTGCTGGAACACGAAGCCGAGGTGTCGGGAGCGCACCGCGGCGAGCTGGTCGTCGCTGAGCTCGGTGGTGTCGACACCGGCGACGAGCACCCGGCCCGAGGTTGGTCGATCGAGGGTGCCGGCGACATGGAGCAGGGTCGATTTGCCCGACCCGGACTGGCCGACGATGGTCACGAAGTCGCCGTCGTCAACGCGCAGGTCGACTCCGTGGAGCACCCGCACGGGCGGCGAGCCGGCGTACTCCTTGCCGACTGCGACGAGTTCGAGCGCCGGTGGCACCGGGCGGGTTGGAGCGAGCGCGCTCATGTCGGCACCACCACCTTCGCGCCTTCCTTCAGCCCTTCGCCGCTCACCTCGACCCATCCGTCGGCGAATACGCCGACCTCGACCGCGACGTAGTCGCCCGATGCGAGCTGCACGGCCTGCCCGCCCTCGAGCACGGCGACCAACGCCCGGCTCGGCACGGCGAGCACATCGGTCGCCGACTCGGTGGGGATCTCCACGCTGACGGGGCCGGGGGCAAGGTTGGTTGCGTCGGCGGGCACCGCGGTGACGGTGTAACTCGCGGAGGAACTGCCGCCGCCCCCCTGCCCGCCGCTCGCGGCGCGGGTGAACGCGAGGATCGTGGCGGGATGCGTCGCCGCGTCGGTCGTGACGATCGTGACCGGTTGGCCGGGCTGGTAGCGCTCGGCGTCCTCGGCCACCGTGAAGGTCAGCGACAGTCCGCTGCCGTCGATCGAGCGCACGGTTGCGACCGTGTCGCCGGCGCTCAGCCGGGTTCCCGCTGCGGTCGCGTCGGTGACCTGAACCGGCGCCTTCACGAAGATGATCTGACCCGCGTCGACGGTGCCGTCGGGGTCGGAGATCTCCAGCGAGTCCTCCCAGTCCTCGATCGCCGACTCGGTGTCGCTGTCGAAGGTGCCGTCGATGTCGCCGGGGTCGAACCCGAGGGCGTCGAGGTTGGCTTCGAGCTGTTCCACGTCGGTCCCGTCGGTCATGTCGGCGGTGAAGGCCCGCCAGACGGGCTCGTCGCCGATCATCACGACGACCGGTCGGTCGTCGACCCGAGCGAGCACGCCACCCCGGTCGACGGTCGCGCCGATCGTCGACGCGGTCGTGATCGTGCCCGATCCGATGGTGGTGAGCTCGGTCGTGCTCGAGGCGGCGAGTTCGCCGGTCGTCGTTTCGTTCACGGCCAAGCTGCGCCGCTCGACGGCGATGTTCTCGGTGGTCGGCGGGTCGTCGAGTCGTCGGTCGTCGAGCTGTTCGCCGACAGCCGGCCGCCGGCGAACCCGCCGCCGGCGCCGACTGCGAGGCAGAGCGCTGCCGCTGCGAGGGTCCTCGGCGTCATCATCCCTCCGTTGTCGTCGTCGAGCCGCCGTTGCCGCCGCCGGGGCCTCCGGCGGTCATGGCGCTCAGCTCATCGCTGCACGCATCGAACGCCTTCGTGACCGAGGCATCGCTGGCATCGAGCCCGAGCTGCTCGGCGAGGCGCTCCGTGCGGTCCTCTTCGCTCATCGGCCCGTCGGGACGCTCGGGGGGCGTTGCCCTCCGGCGCCGGTCGCACCGGTCGCTCCCGACGCGTCGCTTCCGCTCGCTCCCGCAGCACCGGAGGGCGGGCCGCCCTGTCCGGGGCCGTCGAAGGTGATGTCGCCGACGTCGAGCCCTTCGTCGCGCAGGCACGACGTGAAGGCGAGCATCGCCTCCTGGCGTGCCTCGCTGTCCTCCTCGGACGGGCCGAAGCCGGCATTGGCGAGCTCGTCGCGGCACGAGTCCATGGCCGTGCGCATCGAGTCGTCGCCGGGGTTGATCCCGGCGCTGTCGAAGATCGACCGCATGTCGATCTGGCCGTCGCTGTCGACCTTGGGGTCGGCGACCTCGATGCCCTGCTCGCGCAGGCAGGCCACGAAGTTCTGCGCGGCCTCCTCGGGATCGATCGTGGTGGTGGTGGTCGCCTCTGACGAAGCGTCGCTTCCATTCAGGCTCGGCACGTCGGCCTTCGTCGTCGAGTCGGACCCGCATCCTGCGAGTGCGAGCGTCGCGCAGGTCAGCGGCGCAGCCAGGCGACGCAGGGTGAGGACGGATCGGATGGACATGGCGGAACCTCGGGTCGGAGTTGATGGGTCTGCCGTCGAACGTACGGGTCGGCGTGGAGATCACGCGGAGAGCATCCGGAGAGATTCCGGAGAGTGCGGGCCGTGTTCTCCGGGAGTTCTCCGCGAGACCGTGTTGACTGTTCGTACGGGCCGGTCGCTGCGGCGGCTCGCGCCGAAGCGATGTCGAGGAGGTGGCGCAGTGGCCGACATTTTGGTGGTCGACGACGAGGCCGCCCTGTCCGATCTGGTCGCGACGGGTCTCCGCCTCGCCGGCCACGAGACGCGCGTTGCCTCCAGCGGCTTCGCCGCTCTCGACGCCGTCACGCAGGCCGCGCCGGACCTCGTGGTGCTCGACGTGAACCTGGGCGATCTCGACGGGTTCGAGGTGTGCCGCCGGCTCCGGTCGTCGCACGATCGACTCCCCATCATCTTCCTGACGGCGCGCACCGACCCGGCCGATCTGCGCAGCGGATTCATCGGCGGCGGCGACGACTACCTCATGAAGCCGTTCCGGTTGGAGGAGCTGGCATTGCGGGTCGAAGCGCTGCTGCGCCGCAGCGCCGCGCTCGGGGCCGACGTCGATGCCGCGTTGCGATGCGGGCCGGTCGAACTCGATGACGACGCGCATGCGGTGCGTGTCGACGGCGAGCCCGTCGAGCTGTCGCCCACCGAGTTCCGGCTGTTGCACTACCTGCTGCTCAACCAGGGACGTGTGGTGTCACGTCAACAGATCCTGGATTACGTCTGGTACGCCCAGTTCGACGGCGACCCGTCGATCGCCGAGCGCTACATCTCGTACCTGCGCCGCAAGCTCGGCGATGCGGGAGAACTCGTGGTGACGGTTCGGGGCGTCGGCTACTCGATGCGGGGCGGCGAATGACGCTGCGTTCACGGCTCGCGGCGACGGCTGCGGTCATCCTGGCCGTGGCACTCGGCGCGGTCGGCATCGTGTTGTCGCAGTCGGTGCACGAGGCGCTGCTCGACCCGATCGACCAGCGCTTGAGCGAGCTGGGTCGCCAGTTCACCGGCTCGTCGGCTCGCCCCCAACCGCCGGTCCGCCCGACCCCTCCATCGTCGAGCACCTCGTCGGACTCGCCCCGTCCGGAGGGTCGCGATCTCGCGACGTTCCGATTCGTCGACGGCGAACTCGATGCTCGCTTCGCGTCCGGTTTCGAGTCGGACCCCGACCCCGTTCCCGTCGTGTCCGCCTCGATCGCCTCGGGCATGGAGGAGCGCTCGTGGCGCCTCGTCGATCTGAGCGCGGCCGACGGTTCGGTCAACTACCGAGCGGTGGTGGTGGTGACGAGCGGATCTGGCTTCGACTTCGGGGGCGGCGCGACCGAGGCGATCGACCCCGAAGCTCGCGTCGTGCACGTGTTCGCGTCGCCGCTCGACACCGTGGAGGCGACGGTGGACCGGCTGCGCCTCGCTGCCTTCGCCGCGGCGTGCGTCGCACTCATCGCCGGGGCGCTCCTCACGTGGTGGACGGTGCGCCGAGCGCTGGCGCCGGTGGAACGCACAGTCGAGACCGTCGCCCGTATCGGTGACGGGGCGCTCGACCTGCGCGTGCCCGCGCCGGAGCGGCCCGAGGAGATGCGCCTGCTCGGCTCGTCGATCAACTCCATGCTCGACCGGCTCGAGGGCGCTCGCGCTGCCGAGGTCGCCGCGCAGGGGGCGCTGAGCCAGTTTCTCGCGGACGCGTCGCACGAACTCCGGACCCCGGTCGCTGCGGTCGCGGGGCACGCCGAGCTCTTGTCGTCGGGAGCGCTCGACGACGAGACGGCCGGCCGATCGCTCGGTCGGATTCGCTCGGAGACGGCACGCATGCAACGCCTCGTCGACGATCTGCTGATCCTGGCATCGCACGACACGGGACACCGCCGTCCGCACCGAACCGTGAACCTCTCGGGGGTCGTGACCGACGCCGTCGAGGACGCGAACGCCATCGATCGCGACCGCGGGTACACCGCCCGGATCGAGGATGGCGTGAGGGTGTCGGGCGACGAGGCGCAGCTCGCCCAGGTCGTTGCGAACCTGCTGGCGAACGTGCGGGCCCACACGCCGGCCGGGACGGCGACCGTGGTGTCGCTGTCGCTCGATGGCGACGCGGCGGTGCTGACCGTGGCCGATGACGGTCCGGGCATTCCGGCGAACGCGCAGGCTCGGCTCTTCGAGCGGTTCTTCCGCTCCTCGGCCGGTGGGGGAGCCGGGTTGGGCCTGGCGATCGTCGCGACGCTCGTGGAGGAGCACGGCGGCGACGTGCGCTGCGTGCCGAGCGATCGCGGCACGGTGATCGAGGTGCGCATCCCGCTCGACGACCCTCGGTGAGCGCCGTTCACGGTCGGCATCCAATGCAACGGTTCTGGTCGGAACAGTAGCGTGACGCCGCGGGTCTCTCGCCGGTCGCCCATCGACCGGCCGCTGCGGACCGGACGAAAGGTGGATCGCCGTGTTGCCCATGTTCGAGTTCAACCTCAGCACCGACCCGCGGGGCCGGATCTTCCTCGACCCGGTCGCGTTCGCCGACATGGACCACTGGCACGAGGTCGCTCGCGAGCTGCGCAACGACGCGCCGATCCTGCGCGTCGAGGCCGAGGGATACGAGGCGTTCACGGCCCTGACGCGTCACGCCGAGGTCTTCGAGGTGTCGCGACGATCCGATATTTGGCACAACACGCAGCGATCCATGCTGATGCCGGACTGGTTGTGGATGTTCATCCTCTCGCTCGGCATCGATCCCAAGACGCTCATCCATATGGACGGGGTTGAGCACCGCGACCACCGCCAGGTCGCGAACGACTGGTTCAAGCCGGCCGCCGTGCGCCACCGTCAGGCCGATATCGAGGCGATCGCCGACCAGTTCGTCCAGCGCATGGTCGACCTCGACGGCGAGTGCGACTTCGCGCAGGACCTCGCGGTCCCCTTCACCCTCCGGGTGATCATGACCATCTTCGGCGTG
Organism: Actinomycetota bacterium; assembly: GCA_016703525.1. GTDB lineage: Bacteria > Actinomycetota > Acidimicrobiia > Acidimicrobiales > Microtrichaceae > JADJBW01. The sequence goes on from JADJBW010000002.1 coordinate 54,076, forward strand.
CCCGAGCAGGACGAGGCGTTGATGCTGCGCCTCACCCAGGGCATCTTCGGCGCCGCCGACCCCGAGTACCTGGGCGACATGTCCGACCCTTCGGCGCTCGGCACGAGCGCGATTCGCGAGTTCGGCGAGTACTTCGGCCGCATCTCGGCGGACCGCCGAAACAACCCGACCAACGACCTGGCGACCGTGATCGCGAACGGCGCGATCGATGGCTGCCCGCTCAACGAGCACGCCGAGCTCTGGTACTACATCATCGTGGCGACCGCCGGCCACGACACCACCTCGTACGGGCTCTCCGGTGGGGTGGAGGCGCTCCTGCGCGACCCCGAGCAGCGCGATGCGCTCGCGGCGGACCCGTCGCTCGCCGCGAATGCTGCGGAGGAGATGATCCGCTGGACGGCGCCGGTGCGCCACTTCCTGCGGTACGCGCAGGAGGACACCTCGCTGGCCGGCCAGGAGTTCGCGAAGGGCGACCGCGTGCTCCTGTCGTACCCGTCGGCAAACCGCGACGAGTCGGTGTTCGCGAACTCGATGACCTTCGACATCCGCCGCCAAGACGTCGGCGAGCTCATCTCGTTCGGCGTCGGTGCCCACTACTGCCTCGGCTCGCAGTTCGCCCGGCGCGAGATCCGCACCCTTCTGCCGAAAATGTTCGACCGGATCACCGACCTGGAACTCGCCGGCTCGGCCGAGTGGGCGCACGCGCCGTTCGTCGGCGGTGTGAAGCACCTGCCGGTCCGCTATCGCGTGACGTGATCGGCGGCGCGCCCGCCTAGCGTCGTGGGGGCATGGACCTCCTGATCCTGGCGAAGTCGCCTGTCCCCGGCCGGGTGAAGACCCGGCTCTGTCCACCGCTCGAACCGGCGGAGGCCGCGGCGGTCGCCGAGGCGGCGCTGTGCGACACCATCGAGGCCGCGTGTGCGGCGACCGCGGACCGCGTGGTCGTGGTGCTCGACGGAACGCCCGGTCCGTGGTGCCCGCCGGGCGTGGAGATCGTGGCGCAGGAGACCGGCTCGTTCGCGGCTCGGCTCGAAGGCGCGTGGAGTCACGCCCGCGGGCCGGCGCTGCAGATCGGCATGGACACGCCGCAGGTCACCGCGGCCCTGCTGGACCGGGTGGTCGAACTGCTCGATGCAGGGGCTGACGGCGCCGACACGGTGCTCGGGCCGGCGGACGACGGCGGCTGGTGGGCGCTCGCCCAGCGGCGTCACCGTCCGGGCATTTTCGACGGGGTGCCGATGAGCGCGGTCGACACCGGGACGCGACAGCTCGTCGCGCTGCGGGCCGCCGGGGCCCGCGTGATGCTCGCCCCGAATCTGCGCGACATCGACCGGGCCGACGACCTCGCCGCCGCCGCCGAGGCGGCGCCACAGACGCGGACGGCGGCGCTGGTCGCAGCGCTTCGGTCAACCGGGCGGCTCCCCGGCGTTGCGCCATTCGGCGCGGGCTGAGTCGCGCGGCCCGCCGAACGAATCGTCTCGGATCACCCGTCGCATGTCGCGCACCGCTCGGGCCGTGCCGCGCACGGTTCCCGTCACCTTCGACGTGCCGATCCGGGCCCGATAGTCGACCGGGATCTCGCCGATCCTCCAGCTGTCGTTCGCAGCTCGGAACACCATCTCGAGCGGCCAGCCGAACCGGCGGTCCTCGATGCCGAGGCGCAGCAGCGGCTCGCGTCGTGCGGCGCGCAACGGCCCGAGGTCGGTCAACGAGACGCCGGTGCGCCGCCCCACCAGCCGGGCGAGATACCGGTTGGCCGCCCGGGCGTGTGGTGGCCAGTCGGCCGAGCGGTGCGTGCGCCTGGCCCCCATCGCCAGGTCGAGTTGACCCTCGATCACCGGTGTCGCAACGAGCCACAGGTCACCGGGGTCGATGCTGGCGTCCGCATCGCAGAACACGACGACATCCGCACTCGCGGCGCACAGCCCCGCCCAGCAGGCGCTGCCGAAACCCGGCCGGGGTTCGCTCACCACGGTGGCCCCCGCCGCTGCCGCGACGGCAGCGCTCGCGTCGGTCGACCCGTTGTCGACGACGATGGCGCGGGCCCCGGACGGCACCCGCGGGAGCACCCAGTGGAGGGCCTCCTCCTCGTTGAGCACCGGCAGGATCAGATCGACCGATGCGGGCGAAGTCGTGTCGTCTACCACGGTGTTCCCAACCAGATCTGGAGTGCGAGCCCGGTCGCGAGTTGCGCTCCGAGCCAGAGTCGCGCCGCGCTCGTGCGCGTCATGAGCGCCGAGCCGGCGACCGCGAGCCACGGTACGAGCGGCAACCAGATGCGTTCCACCTCGCCCTTGGAGTAGCCCGACATGTCGGCGATCGCGACGCCGGCGATCGCGCCGAGCGTCGCGATCGACCAGGCCGGTACGCGCACGGGCCACCGTCGCATGCCGATCGCGCATCGAGCGAGCCCGCCGATCGCCGCCGGGCCCGCCGCGGTGAGCACGAGCACGACGTTGGCGATCGCGAAGTAGCCGAAGGGCCGGTTCGCGGCTGCGCCCGCCCAGTACTCGGCGCGGGTCGCGGCGAACCCGTCGAACCAGGAGAACCCCGCGAGACCGAGGGCAACGACGGGCGCCGACGCCGCGATGGCCAGCGCCGCGAGGTCGAGCGCGCAGGCTCCGCGGTGGGTCCGCCGCGACCACAGTCCCCACCCGAGCACCGCGGCGAGCGGTGCGAGCAGCGGAGCCGCGCCGTAGGTCGAGATGACGAGCAGCCCGGCGCACGCGCCGGCCGCGGCGTACGCAGCCCGGCGCCGCGCCGGGCCCGATGCGGTGGCCGCGACCGCGGCGAAGGCGACCGACCACGCGGCGAGCGCCATGAAGACCGCATCAGCGGCGCTCCACCACACCAACGACGGCGTGAGCCCGGCGATGACCGCGCCCCGCCGGGCCACCGCGGCCCCACCCAGCCGAGCGAGCGTGATGACGACCGCCGCGGCGCTCGATGCGGCGATCGCGAACACGGTGAATCCGACGGCGCGTGCGTCGAAACCGAGGCGGTCCAACACCCAGAACCCGACGACGGCGCCGGGAGGATGGCCGCGTACGTGGGTCGGGTATCCCGGCAGGCGATCGACGTAGGTCGAGAGGAACCGGCCGAGGTCGTCCACCGACCGGGCGAGGCGCAGGTATTCGTAGCGCGACGTGAGCGGTTCCCAGACGCGCGCCACCCCGGGCACGGCGGCGAGCTGGACCGCCCACCACAACGACACGAGCGCGGCCGCCCACGGCATCGCCCGCTGGTGCAGGCGCCTCGCCACGAGCGGCCAGGACACGACCACGACGACGGCTCCCACGACCGGCGGAACGACCGCCGCGGCCTCGATGGGCGACGCAACCGTGTCACGCCATCGTCCGTGAAACGGCGCGGCGTTCGCCGAGAGCCGCGTGCCCGCGGCGATCAGATCCTGGCCCCACCGTGCGACGAGCAGCGTGAGTCCGCCGACGAGTGCGACCGCCGCGAGCGCGAGCCGGTCGGAGCGGCGTGCCGGCGCGCCGTGGTGGGTCACGTCTGCCGCGGGGCGCCGCGCAGCGGCTCGTCGGCGAAGCGGGTCAGTCCTGCGACCGGCTCGACGGTGTGGACGAGCCGGAGGTCGCGTTGGGCCCGCGCCGGATCGGCGACCACGTGGCGGACGTCGCCCAGCCGGTACTCGCCGGTCACCACCGGCGAGTGTCCGCTGCCGTGCGCCTCGGCGAGGATGCGGGCCATTTCGCCGAGCGTGATCGGATGGCCCGAGGCAACGTTGTAGGCGCCGGCGACGTCATCGCCGCTCAGCGCCGCGACGTTGGCTCGGGCGACATCGCTCACGTGGACGAAGTCGCGCTGTTGCCCGCCGTCCTCGAAAACCCGGGGGTCGGACCCCGCCTCGAGCTGGCTTCGGAAGATCGAGGCGACCCCCGCATACGGCGTGTCCCGCGGCATCCGTGCGCCGTACACGTTGTGATATCGCAGCGCGACCACGGTCGCCCCGCAGTACCGAGCCCAGGCCGAGCACAGGTGTTCCTGGTGCAGCTTGGTCGCTGCGTACACGTTGCGGGGGTTGACGGGTGCGTCCTCGGGGACCAGCTCGGTGACCAGTGCACGCTCGCAGCGCGGGCACCGTGGTTCGAAGCTGCCGCGGTCGAGGTCGTCGACTCGGCGCGGGCCGGGCACCACCACGCCGTGCTCGGCACACCGGTATCGACCTTCGCCGTACACGACCATCGACGATGCGAGCACGACTCGCCCCGACCAGCGCGCGTGGTGGCATGCCTGCAGCATCGCGGCGGTCGCGAGGTCGTTCGACCCGACGTACGCGGTGAGATCGCCCGGATCGACACCGAGTCCGACCTTCGCCGCCTGGTGGCAGATCGCGTCGCAGCGGCCCAACAGATCGGGCCAGATGGCCGCATCACCGACGTCGGCCCAGTGGTATTGGGCGTCGGGGTGCAGCCACGATGGCGGTCCGCTGTGGGCGGCCGGGTCGAGGTTGTCGACGACGGTGACGCGATCGCCGCGGGCGCACAGGGCGTCGACGATGTGCGACCCGATGAACCCGGCTCCGCCGGTCACGATGATCTCCACGAGTCGCCAGTCTGACGAATCGGGCGACCATTGTGGGCCTGACCGCGAGAGTTTTCGAGATTCTTTCTCGTTGCCGTAGGGACGCTGCGAGCGCTGCGGCGGCGGCGGGCGTGCCCGTCTCCACGGTTGATCCGTGGAGATACTTGGTGCTCGGAGAGCCGATCTTCTCCACGGTTGATCCGTGGAGACGCGGGATGCCGGTGAGCCGATCTTCTCCACGGTTGATCCGTGGAGACGCGGGATGCCGGTGAGCCGATCGTCTCCACGGTTGATCCGTGGAGATACTTGGTGCTCGGAGAGCCGATCTTCTCCGCGGTTGATCTGTGGAGATGCTGTGCGGGTGCCGCGGGTGCGCGGGTGCGGCGGTGCGCGGCGCGGGGTGCGCGGGTGCGCGGGTGCGGCGGTGCGCGGCGCGGGGTGCGGGGCGCGGGGCTAGGCGAGTTGGTCGGCCGCGATCCAGCAGCCGTGGAAGCCGAACGGCACCCGCACCGGCAGGTGGACCTGCGCCACGGGACCGCGGTCGATGTGCAACGCATCGAGTACCACGAGATCGCTGCGATCGGTCGTTCGGTCGTAGGCGAAGCAGACGACCCACCCATCGGCGCCGTTCGGGTCGGCGTCGGTGCCGGGGCGCGGGACGAAGGTGACCTCGCCGGCCCGGTAGTGGTCGCCCGGGTTCCAGTGCTGCTGGCGGTTGGCGGTGAGGTCGTAGTGGCTCACGCCGGCCAGTTCGAACCCGGCCGGCCCGTCCTCGACCGTCGAAGCGAGCCACGCGTGGCGCGCTGCGCGGCCGGTGAGTCGCCGGTCGATCGTCGGAAGGTCGAGTGCGGTGTCGTCGCGCTGCTCGACGGTGACCCGCAACGATCCTGTCGGATCGCCGGCCCCCGACACCCGCCACCGGTGCAGGTGCGACGGCTGCAGGAAGCCCTTGGGCCCGAACGCCTCGGGGAGCTGGCACACGTCGATCACCACATCGTCGCCGTCCTCGAACGCGTTGACGCCGTGGAACACGAAGCACGGGTCGATCTCGGCCCAGCGAATCATCGAGGTCGGGCCGCCGAGCGGCATGACGCCGACCCTGGCGCCGTACTCGGGTGACCACCGGTATGGCATTCCCGTCGAGATGGCCGCAGTGTCGAACACGACTGGGCCCTCCCAGAACACGACGTAACGCTCGGTAATCGCGAAGTCGTGCATCATGGTCGAGCCGGCGACGGCCACCTCCTCGGCCGAGACGAGCCGCCCGTCGGGCTCGATCACGTGGTAGGTCAGGTACGGCGGAGCGAAGCTGTATCCGAAGGAGTGCATGCGCCCGGTCGCCGGGTCGATCTTCGGGTGCGCCGTCATCGAGGTGGTGAGCGCACCCGCGAAGTCGTGGACGCCGACCGTGGCGAGGTCATCGGTCGAGATCTCGTACGGGTAGCCGATCTCCCCGAGCGAGAGCAGCCGGCCGCCGTGGTGCACGACGCTGACGTTCGAGAGGGTCACGGCGCCGCCGGGGACGCCGCCGCCGAGCAGCCCGCCGCCGCTGCGGTGGTTCGGGGTGTCGACGTACCGGTTGCGGTACCAGGTCGCCGTTCCGTGTTCGAAGCGAATGCCGTGGACCATGCCGTCGCCGAGGAACCAGTGCGTCGCGTCGTTCGCCGGGGCGTTCGACCCGTTGCGCGCGTACAGCCCGTCGAGCTCGGGTGGGAGCGAGCCGCTCACCTCCAGGTCGGTCGCGGTGGTCTCCGCCAGCACCGGCGCGAAGTTGCCCTGTTTCCAGAACGCCACCGCCGGGTCGTACGCGGCGACGGTGGCAGCGGCGTTCGTGCCTGCGGCCCCGAGCGGGCGTCGCGAACCAGGGCGTGCCGTGGTGGTCGAGCCGCGCCCGGCGTCCGAGGTGGTGTCGCTGCACGCGGCGAGCATGCCGGTCGATGCGAGTCCGAGCCGTGCGGCGAGCGTGAGTGCGCCGCGACGGTCGAGCATCGGGCCTCGGTCGGGTGAACGGTGTATACCTGGCATTCGGGCGATCATACGGGGCCCGAGCGTTGCGAGGCAGTGAAACACTGGAGCGATGGCCCGAGCCGCCGTCGCGTTCCCCTTCGCCCCCGCCGTGTCGGTGCGGAGAGGGGTGGTGATCGCGGGGGCGTTGGCGCTGGCGGTGACGGGGCTCAGTGCGTGCGCGGGCAAGCCCACCCCGGCCAATCGGTCCGCGTCCGCGTCGGCCCCGACGTCGGCCCCGAGCCTGCAGGTGCTGGGCGCGTCGATCCGACAGTTCCGCGAGGATGAGGCGGCCGGCGTGGTGCAGATCGAGCTGCGCGGTGGGACGGGGACGATCGACGTCGCCTCGGTCGAGCTCGATTGGACGGGCGTCAACGCGGCCGCTCCGGTCGACCATCCGCTGCCCCTTACGCCGAGGCGAATCGTCGACATCGCGGTCCCGTGGCCGGGGGCGACGTGCCGAGGCGAGCGCGATCCGGCGATCGTTCGCGTGCGAGCGGTGGGCGGTGCCACGTTCGAGGTTGGCGTGGATCGCGAGGGTGCGGCGGTGCTCGACCGCGTCGCCGCCGCGGAGTGTGCCGCCCGCCGGCTCGCGGAGCAGGTGCACCTCGATCTCGCCGGGCCCTGGGTCGAACCCGCAAACGGGGGCTCGGGGAACAGGCTCGTGGGCACGCTGCAGGTGACGCGCGGCGCGTCTGCGCTCCGGCTCGCCGTGGAGAGCGTCGACGGGTCCGTGCTGTTGACGACCGACCTGCGGTCGACGGTCGTGCTCGATCCGGGGGAGGCCGCCGGCTCGGCACCGCTGGCGGTCACGCCGTCCGGACGGTGCGACGGCCATGCATTGGGAGAGTCGAAGCAGACCTTCCGCTTCCAGGCGCAGGTTCGCATCGGTGGCGGTGCGCCCGTGGGGGTGGACCTGACGATTCCTGACGCGGATCGCCCGGCGCTGTTCGCGGCGATCCGTCGGGCGTGCGGGCTCGACCCGTGACGGACCACGCATCAGCGCATCAGCGCATCAGCGAGCGGCGACGGATTCGCGCACCTTGTCCATGTCGAGTGCCTGGACCTGCGAGATCAGGTCGTCGAGCGCCGCTGCGGGGAGCGCTCCGGCCTGATTGAACACGAGGATGCCGTCGCGGAAGGCCATGAGTGTCGGGATCGACATGATTCCGGCGGCACCCGAGAGTTCCTGGTTCGCCTCGGTGTCGACCTTGGCGAACGTGACGTCGGGGTGGGCGCCGGCGGCGGCCTCGAAGATAGGAGCGAACATGCGGCACGGTCCGCACCACGACGCCCACCAGTCGACCAGCACGATGCCGTCGCCCGAGATCGTGGATTCGAAGGTGTCGCCGGTGAGTTGGGTCACAGTCATGGTCGGTTCCTTTCGGTCCGGCGTTCCGAGTGCCGGATGCTCAGCTGCAACCATCATACCCCTGGGGGTATTCCGTCGGTCGGAGGTCGCCGTGAATCGGGCGAGGCGGCGAATCTGCGGAGCGCCGAATCGGCGAGGCGGGAATGACAGACTGCGGCGATGGTCGAACGCAGCGAGTTCCACGGCACGGTCGGTCGAACATTCGCGGGCGGTGAGCCCTGGTGGCCACCGCGCGCCGAGGCTCCGGAGGGCGCGCCGAACGTCGTCATCGTGATGGTCGACGACCTGGGCTACAGCGACCTCGCATGCTTCGGCTCGGAGCTGCGCACGCCGCACGTCGACCGCCTCGCCGCCGAAGGCCTGCGTTACACGAACTTCCACGTGACCCCCATGTGCTCCCCGACGCGGGCGTCGTTGCTGACCGGCCTCAACCCGCACCTGGCCGGAGTCGGCCACGTCGCTCACTCCGACTCGGGCTATCCCGGCTACGCGATGGAGCTTCGCCCCGACGTGTCGACCATGCCCGAGGTGTTCCGCTCGGCCGGGTACGCCACGTTCATGGTCGGCAAGTGGCACCTGTCCAAAGACTCCGACCAGTCCGCGGCCGGACCGCGCCACTCGTGGCCGTGTCAGCGCGGCTTCGACCGCTACTACGGCGTGCTCGACGCCTTCACCAATCTGCATCACCCGCATCGTCTGGTGCGCGACAACAGCCCCGTCGAGATCGAGGAGTACCCCGAGGGCTACTACTTCACCGACGACATCACCGATCGGGCGATCGACATGGTCACCGAGCTTCGGGCGTCGCACCCGCACCAGCCGTTCCTGCTCTACGTCGCTCACGGCGCTGTGCACGCACCGCTGCATGCCCGCGCCGAAGACATCGAGGCCAACCGCGGCCGATTCGACGAGGGATGGGATGCGCTGCGCGAGCGCCGCTACCGGCGCCAGATCGAGTTGGGCATCGTCGATCCCGAGACCCGGCTCGCTCCGCGCAACGCCGAGCTGAACAACGATGTGCAGGCCTGGGACGACGTGCCGGCAGGCGAACGTGCGCTCTTCGCCCGGTACCAGGAGGTGTTTGCAGCGATGGTCGAGCGCATCGACCACAACGTCGGCCGGCTCGTCGACACGCTCGACCGGCTCGGCGAGCTCGACAACACCGTGTTCCTGTTCACGTCCGACAACGGCTCGTCGCGCGAGGGTGAACTCGTCGGCACCACTGCGTACTACGTGCATCTCCTGATGGGCGACGACATCGATGCCGACCGCGCCCGTCTCGATGAGATCGGCGGGCCGACGACCACCCCCCACATGCCGCGCGGCTGGGCGATGCTCGGCAACACGCCGTTCCGGCTCTACAAGATCAACACCCATGCGGGCGGGCACACCGCCCCGCTGGTGGTCCGTTGGCCCGCCGGGCTGGGCGAGCGGCGCGGCGAGCTGCGCCACCAATACACGCACGTGACCCAAGTGCTCGCGACGTTGTGCGAACTCGCGGGGATCGAGACGCCGGACGACGTGATGTCGGGGCGGTCGGGCCGCTCCGCGGCCGCGACCCTGTACGACGGGGCGGCGCCGAGTGGGCACGACGAGCAGGTGTACGAGACCCAGGGCCACCGCGGGCTGTATCGCGACGGCTGGGAGATCGTGAGCCTTCACCAGCCGATGACGCCCTTCGGCGATCACGAGTGGGAGCTGTACCACCTGGCCGACGATCGAACCGAGCTCGACAACCGGGCGGAGGCCGAGCCCGACCGGCTTGCGGCCATGGCGGCGCGGTGGGAGGAGCTTGCCGCCGAGAACCAGATCTACCCGTTGGACGAGGGAACCGGCCTCAAGTATCTGGTGCGGCCCTTGCGTTCGGCGGCGTACAGCGAGCCGGTGACGATCCTCGCGGGCACGCCGACCCTGGAGCGCTGGCGGTCGGTGCAGCTCATCTGGTTCCGCGGCGCGACCTACCGGGTGCGTTTGGGTGACGGTGGGTACTCGCCGGGCGATCGCGGCGTGTTGTTCGCCCATGGAGATCAGGGCGGCGGTTACCTGGTGCACATCGACAACGGTCGCGTCCACTACGTGCACAACGACGGGCGTGGGCGGCTGCGCCACCTCGACGGGGGACCGGTGCCGTCGGGCGCGCGCGAGGTGGTGTGCCGCACGGTCGCGCCGGGCGGCGGCTCGTGGACGGTCGCGCTCGAAGTCGCGGGGGAGCCCCGCGGCGAGATCGAGGGGGTGCCGTTGCTCTATGGCATGGCGCCGTTCGAGGGGCTCTCGGTGGGGCGCGATCCGCGCTCGCCGGTGGTGTGGGAGCTGTTCGAGCGGTTCGGTGCGAATCGCTACTCGGGTGCCCTCGACCGCGTGACGATCGAACCGGGCGAGCCCGCGCCGGACGCTCCGGTGAACCTCATGGGGCTCCTGCGCGACATCGGCCTGCGCTTCGAGTAGCGCGGTGGGGCTGCCGGCGGGCTCGCCGGCTTCATCCCGACCGTCGTTCCCGCTGCCTGCGCCGGGCGGCGAGGTCGATCGGAGCGGCCGCGGCCGACTCGGACAGGTCGACGAGGGCGTCCGGCTGGGGAGCGCGGTCCACGAACTCGTTCATGGGGTCGATCCCAGAGACGATCGCGACGGTCATCCCGCCGATTGTGGCGAGCGTGGAGACAGCGTCGGGCTCGCTGCGGACGATGGCGAGTTCGCCACGGTTCGGGATCGCGGCGAGTTGCCTTGCGAGCGGCGCGAGCGCTGAGCGGGAGCCGGTGAGGACTGTGAGTGCGGGGCGCAACGATGCGGTGCGTCGATGCAGTTCGGGGAAGATCTCGCGGTCGAACGCATCGAGGTCGAGCCGCGCTGCAAGGTCGACCAGGTCCACTTCGTTGCCGATTGTGAACGCTCGCCCGCGTGCGATCACCGCCAGGGCGGCTCCGTCGGCCAACGCACGGAACCCCAGCGAGCAGAGCAGGGAGACGGTGAGCTCGAACTCGCCGGGGTTCCGATACGACCGAGGCGCGCAGTCGACGACGAGCGCGACCGAGGAGCTCGTTCCCCACATCCAGGTGCGTTGTGGGGAACGACGTGGCGTGCCCCCGTCGGCGGGCGGTGTGATCCCGACGGGAGCGACGCACACGGTGAGTGGCGGCATGACGCACCGAGCCCGCAGAGCGGACGCCCACGGTCGCCTGCCGGGAACCGCGAGTTCGTCCGACACTTCGATTGGTGCGATTCGTTTGAACATGAGTGTCGAGCCTGCGGAAGCCGGTAGGTGTGTTCCTCTGGCTATCCGAGATGCTCCGAGCGGGTCGACGCGAGCAGTGCGAATCTGCGCAGCGTCCGAGAAGATCCCGCAAACGGCTGAAGCGGGGAGCTGAATGCGCAAACTGCGAGGTCGACCGGGTGGTACATTCGCCGTGCCGCACAGCGCTCGGCGGACCTAGCGCTGTCTGGCTCCCCCTGAACTATGGCTGCTCATGCATCGGACCCCCGGGCCGGTCTGGCAGCGGAGTTCGTCGCGTGGGCGACCCGCGGACGCTCCGCACCGTCGCCGGATACGCCGCTACTGCAGACGATCGCCGATCGCTGCGGTCGATCGGTTGCCTCGATCATCAAGGAGGCGATCGCCGCTGTGCCGGCGCCGGATCGGCGAGACGCTCTGGCGATCTATTTCGAGGAGTTGTTCGGTCATGATCGCCGGACGATCACCGCCCGTCGATCCGACGCCGCCGCCAGGATCGGATACACCGAGGCGGCACTTCGCTATCGGCCGGGCGGGGACGCGACCAAGTCGCACGAGTATCGGCTCCTCTCCGAGCTCGCCGAGTTCGTGGAAGCCGGGGACGTCGTCGCGGCCAGCGATCGGAGCGCATCCGAGCCCGAGCCCGCGGCCGAGCCCGCGGCCGATCCCGATCCCGATCCCGAGCCCGAGCCCGCGGCCGAGCCCGCGGCCGATCCCGATCCCGATCCTGAGCCCACGACCGATCCTGAGCCCGCGGCCGATCCTGATCCTGAGAAGGGACAGCCCCGTGGTGCCCCATCAACCCGACAGCGCACGACCTTTCGACGGGTCGTTGTCGTCGGGATTGCGCTCTGCGTGCTTGGAGCGACGCTGGCAGCGGGCCTGGCCTTCCGGCGTTCGAGCGCAACGGCACTGCCCGGCAGAGCGTTGACCGGGAGCGAACGCCGAGTCGACGGAGGGTGCCGCGAGGGTGACGGCGACCTGGACCTCCCGGATCAGGAACTGGCCACGATCGCTCGCTCGATTCGAGCGTGGGTCGCGCAACAGGGTCGAGCGGCGGGCGTGGCCTGTCGCACGGGCGTCCCGGAGTGGATCGGGCTGACGGAGGACCCGCGGGTCAGGGCGCGGCCCGGGTCGGCTCGCGTTGCGGTCGAGCGCTACCGCGATCGCTGGGGATTCAACGGTGCGGTGTTCGCGACGCAAAGCGACTCGCCGACGTTCGTGCCGGGCCCGACGTTCGACGCGTGGCTCTCGCTCAACCGCCTCTTCCCGCTCGGTTTCCCGAGCGAGATGACGATCCACGACGACGGGTCGGTGTGGTCCAAACTCTCGACCGACTACCCGCTGACCGAAGGATGGTTGGTCGCCCAGCGCCCCGACGTGCCGGCCTACTTCCTGTCGTCGTGGATCGAGGCGGCCGTGCCGTTCGAGGTTCGGGGGTACCCACTCGGCAACCTGGGCGGACCGATCGTTCCCGGCGCGACGATCCAGGACTTCGAGGGAGGGCGCTTCGCGCTCGTTGGGGTCGACGCCGAGGCCCGCCCCACGGTTAGCTTCTCGCCGTGGCCCGCCGAGGTGGCGCCGTCGATCGAGCCTCGGTCACTGGTGAAGGACCCGACAGGCGCCACCCAGTGGTGGGTGGACGAGTCGGGTGGACGCTGGTGGGTGCCGACAGGCGACGTCCGCGATTGCTTGCTGACCGGGCCGAACGCGCTGGTCGAGGAGCCGGTGACTGCCGTGGAACTGGCGCCGCTCGCGGTGCGCGGCGCGGTCGACTGCGCAAACCCCTCGGCACGCGCTGACTGCGCCGTGATGATCGCCGGCGACGAGGGAGTCCCGGCATCGGTCGTCGAGCGGTTCCGGGCCACCTATCGGCGTGAACGCCTGCAGCAGTTCGGGTGCCCGAAAGGCCATGTTCACGGCTGGAGCGATGCTGCGTGGTCGCTCGACCTGTGGAGCATCGCGTCTGGGTGGTCGGCACTCATGATGCCGGTCGACGGCGCGACCCCCGTGCACATCGCGGGCGCCGTTCTGCAGAGAATCGAACGCTCGACGACCGGGTTGACGTCGACGATCGGCGCGCCCGCATCGCCTCCGCGGATGTGCGGAACGCGTGCCGTGTTCTCCCTCGCCGGCGGCATGAGTGGCGACGGCTGGATCGAGCTGAACCCGGACCGGACGTTCACCACCCATTTCGACGGGTCGTCGCCGTCCTGCCGGGGTGGTTGAGCGTCGGATTCGGGTGGGCGTTGCCTACCCTGACTGTGTGGGTAGGCGCGCGCACGAGGTCAACCGGTGGAACGGGGCGCGTCGCGCCCTCCGTCGCTGCGCGGCGCTGCTCGCAGCGGGTGCCGGACTGTTGGCAGCGACGCCGAGCGCCTCACCGCCCGCCGGCGCGGGGACGATCCCCGACATCATCACCTCGGTGTCGGTGCGCCAGAAGGCCGTCGGACCCTACGAGTGGATGCGCGTCGACCTGCGGTTCGAGGTCCCCCGTTCGGCCCGCTCCGGCGACACCTTCACGCTCGCGCTGCCGCCACAGCTCGACAGTCTGACCACCGGCCTGCGGATCGCCGCGGCCGACGGCTCGACGATCGCCACCGCCGTGGTGGTGAACGACGTGTGGACCTTCGCGCTCGCCCCGTATGTGGATGCGAACGCCGGCGTCGCTGGCAGCGCGTACTTCGAGGCCCGGCTCGACCGGTCGACGGTGGCACCCGACTCGACCGTCGAGCTGGTGTTCGTCGCCGGGGGGACGTCCTACTCCGACGCGGTTCGGGTGGAGAGCTCGGGCCTACCGAGTCGCTCCGCCGTGCACAAGTACCAGCTGTGGGAGGACGCGTCGCAGGCGGCGTTGGTGTGGGGCGTCGATTCACCGGTCACGCCGGCGGGGTCGAGCACGGTCGTGCTCACCGACACGCCCGGTCCGGGGTCGGTCCTCGACTGCGCCTCGGTCGTGGTCACCTCGAGCGGCCGCCTCGACGCGTTCCACGAACCGGTGGCCCCGACCGAGGTCGACCGGGCGCGAGTGTCGGTTGTGTGTTCCGGTACGCAAGCGCGAGCCGTGGTCACCAGCGTCGGCGAGGGCTCACTCGTGCGGCTGTCGGGTCGATCGACCATCTCCGACCCGGCTCGTGGGCGATTCACGAACGTGGGCGAGGCGGCGGTCAACGGGGCGGCCACGGCGATCGAGGCGACGACGCGTCGCGTCGACGGCGCCGGGACGGGAACGTCGACCACGCGGCGCGTGCCCGCCTCGGGCGACGCGACCGCGCCGGCGCGGTCCGACCGGTCCGGGAGCGGCGGCGCCACGGGCCGCGGCGGATCCGCCGGGAACGGCGCCGGTGCCGGTGCGGACGGCTCGTCCGGCGCGCCGTCGTCGGAATCAGGCGCCGACGGCGCGAGCGGAGCGGCGGGTTCGGGCGAGGGGGGCGGCGCGTCGAACCCGAACCCTCCGGTCGGCTCGGGTGGCGGGAACGGCGGCCGATCGGGAGACGGGTCGCCGTCGGACGGTACCTGGATTCCGATCGTCGCGATCGGCGCCGGCGCCCTCACGACGGTGGCCGGGCTGTTGCTCGCTCGGCGTCGAGGCGCCGACCCGGAACAGCCTGACGAGCCGGGCCAGCCTGACGGCTCGGAGCAGCCGGCCGATCCTGCCGAAGGAGCCGAGGGCGGCTGAGCCGCCCATCGGCGCGAATCAGCCGGCGGCGAGAGCGCCCAGGTTGTCGAGCGCCTTGGTGATCCGGCCCGCGATCGGGCGGGACAGCAGGCGGAACACGGGCGCCAGCCACGGCGGAAGGTCCCAGCCCTGGGTGTACACGGCTCGGCACGATCGTTCGTCGATCGGCTCGAGTGCGAGCTGCTCGTTGAGCGAGCGGAGAACGGGTCGCGTCGCGGATTCGACCGTGAAGGCGAACAGCCGGTCGTCCTCCCACGCGGTGAAGATCTCGTCGACCACGAGGCCGCGCAGCGCGACTCGCCGCTTGCCGCCGACGCCGCTCCGTTCGCCGGTGACCTCGACGGACACGACGTCGGTGAACCAGCGCGGCCAGTCCTCGTGCGCGGCGACATGGCGGAACACATCGGCCGCCGATGCCGGCAGCACGCGGGTCGCTTGGATCACGAGCGGAGCGGTGTGCACCCACTCGCTCGGGCGCGTGGTGACGGGGTGATTCGGCACGGCACTCATGGGGGCGAACGGTAGTCGACGGCCCTGTCACCCCGACCTGACGACCCGTCAGAACCGGTAGCATCGGCGGACGCTCTGAGCACCACAACGGGGGAGGCGACGTTCCATGACCACGTTCGATTCGGCCGAGGTGGCCCGGTACCAGTTCCACGGCCAGGATGTCTCGTGGCTGCTCGATCACCGCGCTGAGCACCGCGGCGACCATCCCTTCCTGGTGTGGGAACCGCGTTCGGGCGACGACGTCACCTGGACCTACGCCGCGTTCGTCGAGCAGACCAAGGCGGTCGCCGCCGGCCTGGCCGCGCGGGGGATCGGCGAGGGCGACACCGTGCTCATCCACGCCGAGAACTGCCCCGAGGCCGTGGTCATGTGGTACGCCGTCGCCCGGGTCGGCGGCGTGAGCGTCACCACGAACACGCGCAGCGTTGCCGCCGAACTCACCTACTTCATCGAGCATTCCGGCGCGGTCGCGGCGCTGACGCAGCCGAAGTTCGCGGCGATCGTCGCCGAGGCCGGACCCGGCCTGCGGTTCGTCGTCACGACCGCCGACAACTCCGGCGACGCGCCGAGCGACGACGAGGCCGGTGCGGCCGCGTCGCTGGTGCCGTTCGCCGACGTGGCGGGCGATCCCGCGGATGCACCGTCGGTCGCCCCCGACCCGCTGCGCCCGGTCGGCATCCTGTTCACCTCGGGCACGACATCGAAGCCGAAGGCGGTGGTGCACACCCATGGCAACGTGCTCTGGGCAGCCAAGGTCAACCCCACCAACATCGAGTTCGGTGCCGACGACCGCTACCTCTGCTATCTGCCGTTCTTCCACGTCAACACCCAGGGCTGGGCGATCTGGACGGTACTGGGCACGGGCGGCACGGTCGTGATGCAGCCGAAGTTCTCGGCGAGCCGCTTGTGGCCCGTCATCGAGAAGCACTCGGTCACCCACATCTCGCTCATCCCGTTCGTCATCAAGGCCGCGTTCGAGCAGGGCATCCCCGAGAACCACACGGTGAAGGTGGGCGTGTTCGGCCTGATCATGCCGGTGCTCGATCAGATGATGCAGATGAAGGTCATCGCCGCCTACGGCATGACCGAGCTGGTGACGCATTGCGTCCGCTCCAACCCCAACGAGTCGTACCCCGACCTGGCGATGGGCAAGGTCGCGCCCGGCTACGAGATGCTCGTGGTGACCGAAGACGGCACGCTCGCCGGGCCCGGGGAGATGGGCGAGGTGTGGATTCGCGGGGTGCGGGGCATCTCGGTGTTCCTCGAGTACCTCAACAATCCCGAGGCGAACGAGAAGATGTTCACCGACGACGGCTGGTGCCGCACCGGCGACATCGTGCGGCTCGAAGCCGGCGGCAACGTCTTCTACTGCGACCGCGACAAGGACGCGCTCAAGGTCGGCGGCGAGAACGTCTCGGCTCGCGAGGTCGAGGACGTGTGCCGCACCGTGCCCGGCATCGACGACATCGCGGTGGTCGCGAAGGCGCACCCGATGCTCGACATGGTGCCCGTCGCGTTCGTGATTCGGAACGCGTTCGGCGCGCCGGAGGACGAGATGGGTCCGGCGATCATCGACGCCTGCCGCCAGAATCTCGCCGACTTCAAGGTCCCGCGGGCCGTGTATTTCGTGCAGGAGTTCCCGACCGCCGAGCTGGGCAAGATCTCGAAGAAGGAGCTGCGCGAACTCGCCGACTCCTTCCCCGAGGTCTGACTGGCCCGGTCGATCCTCCGGCTCAGCGCTTCTTCGTGAGCCCCTTGCGTTGGGCAAGGGTGAACCCGCCGAGCACGAGCGCCGAGCCGATGATCGCCCCGGGCAAACCGCCCAGGTCGAGCACCTCGGTGTCGCCGATGCCGAAGACTTTCGTGAAGATGAGCCATCCGACAAGCGAACCGGCGAGGCCGAGCGCGAGGGTCGGGATGAAGCCTTTGATCGTGTCGCCGGGGACGAGGAACCGTCCGCCGAGCCCGGCGAGCAGGCCAAGGATGATCGCACCGATCATGGGAACCTCCGAGGGAAGAGGTGAGTGGGACCCCCACAGTCTGTTCCCCCGGAGGCCGGCCCGCGCCGAAGCCTGAGCGAATGGTCAGGTTGGTCGCCGATCCGGCCCGCTCAGGAGATGCGGTCGATGGCCCGGCCGATGAGGCCGGAGCGCGAGGGCACGAGGCGCGCCCATGCGTCGACGAGCCGGGCATCGGGGCCCACGAGCACGCGTGCCCGGTCGTGTTCGATGCCGCGCACGATCGCCTTCGCGACCGCCTCGGGCGGACGCATCACGATCCGGCCGAGCACGCCGTCCTGGAGGGCGCCGAGCCGCTGCAGTCGCTCGGCCTCGGCTCCCCGGGCGGCCTTCGCGATGTTGGTGTTGATCGCCCCGGGGTGCACCATCGTCACGCCTATCCCACTCGATCGAAGCTCGGCCCGCAGCCCTTCGCTGAAGGTGCGGACGGCGCCCTTGCTCATGCTGTAGATCACGTTGCGCGGTAGGCCGAGCAGTCCGGCCATGCTCGACAGGTTCACGATGTGGCCCCGGCCGGCGGCGCGGATGTGGGGAAGGAACGTGCGGCAGCCGTGCACCACGCCCCACACGTTGATGGAGACGATCCACTCCAGGTCGTCGATCGGCTCGTCCTCGAAGCGTCCGGCGCTGGTGACCCCGGCGTTGTTCACCAGCAGGTGGATCGCTCCGTGGTGCGCGGCGGCATCGGCGGCGTATCCCTCGATGTCCCCGCGGCGCGACACGTCGCACAGGTGGGTCGACACGTGGTCGTCGTCGCACAGGTGCGATCGGGCGAGGCGGGCGGTCTCGGCCAGCCCGGCCTCGTTGACATCGGCGAGGGCCAGGCGCGCCCCTCGGCGGGCCAGGGCGAGCGCGGTGGCACGTCCGATGCCGCTGCCCGCGCCGGTGATTGCGGCGGTCGAACCCGAGATTGCGGTCACGACGGATCCGCGGACGGGTCGACGGCGACGGTCGGCGTGTCGACCAGGAACGCGCTGCGCAGCGACCGTGATGCGTCGGGAATGCGATGGACCTCGTGCAGGCTCGCGCCGGGAACGATCCGCGTGTGCAGATGCGGTGTGCCCGCGGCGGCGTCGCGTTCGACGGCCGGTGGGTGTTCGCTCCACGCCTCGGCGAGCCCCACGAGGCTGGTGATGGTCGCGAACCCGGCGCGCAGGAGCGTCTTGTCGCTGTCGGGTGCGAACTCGGGCTCGTCGGCCTCGACGTCGAAGTTCAGGCGACCGTCGTCGCCGCGCTGGATCGCGGCGCGGGTCTGGCCGAACGTCGCGAGGCGGGCCCATCGCACCTCGATCTCGTTGCGCGGCCGCGCCGGAACATTGAGGTTCAGGACGGTTCGCTCGGGAGCCTCGACAACGAGCGGCAGCAGTTCCACCGCCAGTTCGGCCGCGGCGTCCCAGAACCACGTGACATCCGTTCCGGGCGGCACCCACTCGTTGCCGGAGGTCGCGGCCACCGAGACGGCGAGCCCCGATCCGCCGAAGTTCTGTGCGGTCAGCGCAGCGCCGACGGTCCCGGAGTGCAGGATCGAGTTGCCGGTGTTGGCGCCGGCGTTGATGCCCGACACGATCAGGTCGAACGCAGGGCCGAAGGCGCCCAGCCGACCGAGCATCACGGTCAGCGCGGGTGAACCGCTGACCGCCCAGGCCTCGACGCCCGGCGCTCCGTCGATGGTCACGAGTTCGGATCGCACATCGGCGATGGCGTCCCACCCCTGGAGGGATGCGCCGGCGCCGCTCCAGTCGCTGTCGGGGGCGATCACGACCACGTCGTGTTCGGTGCGGGCGAGATGGCGGACGAGCGTTTGGAGACCTTCGGAGGTGATGCCGTCGTCGTTGGTGACCATGAGGCGCATGGCCTCACCGTAGGCGCGGCGAGGGCCCGGCCAAATCGCCCGGCCGGCCCCCCGTCGTGTCTCCCCCGAGTTGCGAACGCGTCGCTCGCCGCCAGACGACCGCAGGGAGCGTATCTGCTACGCCGCGCGTCTGTCGAGGCGCTCTGAGTGCGGGTCGGTGGCGAAAGATGTTCACGCAAGCATGTCGAGGGGTTCATCCGGCGACGCGGAACACCGTCATCGGCCGGTTGATCGTCGCCGACGTCACTGGTACCGTCGCCCTTGGTCGTCACCCCATTCTGCGTACGAGGCGGTGTGCAGGGGGGAGCGGAGGCGGCTGCTGCGCCGAAGGCGGTCTTGGGCGCGCACAACAAGCGGGAGATGTTGAGATGACGAGAAGTCGTACGCGACTTGTGGCGTCGGCCGGTGCGGTTGGCGTGTTCATGGGCGGCCTGGCAGGCGGCACCTTGGCGTGGAGTCAGGCCCCCGCCCAGGGTGCCGCGGCCGATGTGGTGCCCGCCGCCGACGCCGCCAATGACCCGGCGGGAGCGGCGGCCCCGGCCGCCGCGGTGCTCGCCGCCGACACGCTGGCGCCGCCGACGCCCGAGAACGTGACGGGTACCGCCGACACGACGTCGGTCACCCTGAAATGGTCGCCGGTCGAGGACACGTCGTTGACGGGTGGCGGGGAGCCGTCGGGCCTGAGCGGCTACCTGATCCATCGCAACTGGGAGTTCCTCGCCTTCGTGCCCGCCGGCACGACGACCTACACCGACAACGCCGCGCCCGGGCTCTACCGCTACGAGGTCCGTGCGATCGACCTGTCGGAGAACATCTCCCAGCCGTCGCCGAGAATCCGATTCCGGGTCGGTGATCACGACACCACGGCACCCAACGCGCCGACCGCAGTGAGCGCAACGGTCGCCGGCGATTCGGCCACCGTCACCTGGACCACGTCGACCGATCTTCCGGCCGACACGGGCATCGGCATCAGCGGATACCTGATTCACGAGAACGGCGAGTTCCGCTCGTTCGTCCCGAAGAACCCGGCGCTGCCGCGTGACGGGATCGAGCAGATGACGTTCGTGCAGCCGCTGACGGCAGTCGGAGACGTCACGCTCGAGGTGCGAGCGGTCGATCTCGACAACAACTACTCCGCGCCGATGAAGGTCGTCGTTCGACACTGAGATCGGGCGCAGTTCGGCGCACCAGCGTGCGTTCGGGCCAGCGGATCGGGTCCCTCCAACCCGCGGTGGGGGTGGCCGGCGGCAACGCCGGTTGCCCCCACCGGCGCGTCCGGGCTCAGAGCCCGTCGCCGAACGAGCGTGGGTCGTCGAGCGGCTCGACGTGGATCACCACCACGAGATCGGCGACGACGGCGCGCAGCTCCGCCTCGAGCGCCTCGGCCAGATCGTGCGATGCCTGCACGGTCATGTCGCCCGGTACGAGCAGGTGGAACGACACGAATCCGCGTCGGCCCGAGCGTCGGCTGCGAAGCTCGTGGAACCGGACCGAATCGTTGGTATGGCCGGTGAGCACACGCTGCACGGCGGCGAGCTCGTCGGGTGGGAGCGACGCGTCGAGCAACCCCTGCACCGAGCGTCGGATCAGCACGATTCCGGCGACCACGATGTTGGCAGCGACGCCGAGCGCCACCAGCGGATCGAGCCATTCCCAGCCGGTCACCGCGACCAGGCCGACCCCGACGAGCACACCGACCGAGGTCCAGACGTCGGTGAGCAGATGGCGTGCGTCGGCCTGCAACGTGATCGACCGGTGCGATCTCCCGGCCCGGAGGAGCACCCACGCGACCGCCCCGTTGACGGCCGCCGCGACGACCGACACGGCCAGGCCGACCCCGAGCTGTTCCACCGGCGTCGGGTCGATCAGGCGCCGCACCGCGGTGATGGCGATCGACCCCGCGGCGACGAGGATCATCGTTCCTTCGATGCCCGCGGACAGGTACTCGGCCTTCTCGCGGCCATACGGGTAGTCGTCGTCCGGCTCCTTCGCCGCGGCGCGCAGCGCGACGAAAGCGAGTACCGCGGCCACGAGATTGACGCCCGACTCGAGTGCGTCCGACAGCAGCCCGACCGAACCGGTCAGCCCCGCGGCGACTCCCTTGAGCGCCATCGTGGTGAGCGCCGCGGCGATGGAGACGAGCGCGTAGTGGCTGAGGTCGCGCCGGAGCCGAGCGGCAGGTGGCGCAGACGGTCCGGCGCCGCCGGAACCTGCGTCGGTCATGTCGTTCGCCGCGGCGTCGAATCGCCCGGATTGGTGCCGGCGGGCACGGGTAGGGTCACGATCACCGATCCGCCGTCGGCGTCGACACGGACCGACGCATCGCCGCCGGATGTCACCGCGAGTTCGCGGACGATCGCCAGTCCCAGCCCGGTTCCCCCAGCCGGTGCACCCGCACCGCGCCAGAACCGGTCGAAGGCCCGCTCGGCCTGTTCGGCGGTGAAGCCGGGCCCGTCGTCGTCGACCCTCAGCGTCGCCGACGGGCGGCCCTTGGACGTGTGTCCCCCCGCCAGTTCGACGCGGATCGAGCCGCCGTCGGGCGAGGCGTCGAGAGCGTTCGAGATGAGGTTGTCGAGGATCTGCTCGACCGCCCCGTTCACGGCGAGCGCGCACCCGGCGATCCCGTGCGTCGAGAGCGTGATGCCGCGTTCCTCGGCGAGCGCCGACCAGGTACGCACTCGCTCGGCGGCAGCGGCATCCAGGTCGACGGGTACCGCGGTCGCGGTGCCGGACTCGATCCGCGCCATCGCGAGCAATCCGTCGACCAGCGCATTGAGCCGATCGACCTCGGCCAGTGCGGCGTCGATGTCTCCGGCGTCGTCCCCGTGGACATGGCCCCCTGAGGATCCGTGCCGGTGCGCGTGCTCGCTGTCCGCGAGTGCGTCGAGGCGGAGGCGCAGCGCCATGAGCGGCGTGCGCAACTGGTGCGATGCGTCCGCCACGAACGCCCGCTGGAGCGACACGAGCCGTTCGATGCGCTCGGCCATCGCGTCGAATTGTCCGGCCAGTCGGCGGACCTCGGGGGGACCTTCCGATGCGGGCGTTCGGGCCGTCAGGTCGCCGGCCGCGAGCGCATCCGCCACGTCGCCGAGCTTGCGGAGCGGGCGATTGATCCCCGAGGCGATGAACCACGAGACGAGTGCGGCGAGCATCGCCACGATCGCATCGAGCGCCAGGAGCCGACCCCAGACCGAGCGCGCTCGCGCGTCGATCGACGCGGCGGGATACGTCACGCGGACAGCCCCGAGCGTGGTGTTCTCGTGGATGATCGGCGCGGCGACGTAGACCAAACGAGCCCCGAGGGTCGTCGAGGTCCGGGTGCCGGCGAGCGACCGCCCCCGGAGCGCCGCGGCGATCTCGGGCCGATTCGAGAAATCCCGGCGGTCGATCGGCGCCGAGGCGGTGGCGCGCCCCGCCGAGTCGGCGATCGCGTGGCCGGTCTCATCGACGACGACGGCGCGTCCCCCCGTTTGGCTCGCGAACGCTGTGGCGAAGTGCTGGATGTCCTCGACCGTCAGCCTGTCGTCGAGCGGATGGTTCTCGAACGCGTCGTCGACCGACGCGGCGAGCACGCGGGCATCGCGTTCAATGGCGGCGACCAGTCGGTCGTGCTCCTGCGCGACGAGCGCGATTCCCAGCGGTACTTCGAGCAGCAGCATGACGAACGCCGTCACCGCGAGGCACCCGGCAATGAGTCGACGGGTCATGCCGGTGGAACGAATCGATACCCCACGCCGCGCACGGTTTCGATCCACTCGCCGTGCCCCAGCTTGCGTCGCAGCGCGGCCATGTGCACGTCGAGCGTCTTCGTCGGTCCGTACCAGTGCGCGTCCCACACGGACTCGAGGATGTCGCGCCGGCGATGGGCGGCGCCGGGCGCGGCCGAGAGGTGTTCGATGAGCGCGAACTCCTTGGGCGTCAGCTCGACGTCGACACCGTCGACGGTCACCCGGTGACCGGCGATGTCGATCACGAGCTGCCCGAAGCTGCGCGTGGCGGGCTCCGCTGCGGAGTCGCCCGAGCCGCCGCTGCGTCGCGCCACCGCACGAATCCGGGCGACCAGTTCGCGTACCCCGAATGGCTTCACCAGGTAGTCATCCGCGCCCATCTCGAGCAGCACCACGCGGTCGACCTCCTCGCCCCGGGCGCTGATGACGATCACCGGAACCTCCGACGATGCGCGCAGCCTGCGGCATACCTCGACGCCGTCCATGTCGGGGAGCCCGAGGTCGAGCAACACCAGGTCGGCCCCGTCGGCCTCCCGGAGCCCGTCGGCTCCGGTGCCCGCCACGTCGATCGAGAAGCCGGCTCGGGCGAGGCCATCGGCCAACGGGCGGGCGATCGAGGGGTCGTCTTCGATGAGGAGGAGCCGCACGTGACACACCTTGCCGTATCGCAGAGGCGCGGGCGGGAACCTTTGCCGACACTTTGCAGCCCGCGGACCGTCGCCGAACCCGGGTGACCCTACCGTGACCAGTACCTCAACCACTGGAGGACGTCATGAAGCGCAACACAGCGATGGCCATTGCCGGCGGAGTCACTGCGACCGTCGCCGCGACCACCCTGGCGGTCGGCCTGAACCTCGGAATCATGAAGAGCGACGCGCAGAGTGGGCCCGGCACCTTCGACCCGGTCGCGACGACAACCTCAACATCCACCGTCGCCGTCCCGACGACGGTGGCCGACCCCGTTGTCGTCACCATGTACGTCGACGAGAACGGCAACCCCGTTCCGGACCCCGCCTCGGTGACGACCGCGCCCCCGGTCGTGCCTGCCACAGCTGCGGCCCGAAGCGGCAACGGTACGGGCTCGCCCACTCCGCGTTCGTCGAGCTCGGGTTCATCGAACCCGGCGCCGTCCACCCTCGGTTCGACGGCGCCGGTTCCGACGACGCTGGGTTCTTCCGGGCACGATTCCGACGACCACGATTCCGACGAACACGATTCCGACGAACACGATTCCGACCAACACGATTCCGATGGGGATCTCGACGATGACTGAGCCGGCGAATGCACGCCGTGCCGAATCGCCGAGGCGAGGAAGGTCCCGGCCGGCGCGACGCGGTCATCCTGCGCTCGGAGGGCGCGTGCTCTCGGTCGGCGTCGCCGCCTCGGCGACCTTGGTCGTCACCTCGTACCTGCAGTGGGACGAGTCGGTGTCCGCCCGCGAGGCCGTGGCCAAGCACGCCGCCGTTCCCACCGGTCCCGCTGCGGCCGCGGACCCGACCACCGTCGTGAGCACAACGCTCGCACCGCCACCGCCGCCGCCAACCATCGTTCGGATCGTCGTGGTCACCACGGTCGCTCCCCGTGCGTCCGAGCCGGCCAAGTCGGCCGCTCCTCGAGCGGCGTCACAGGCGTCTCGTCCATCGTCACAGGCGGCGAGTGCGTCGCCGCCGGTTACCCGAGCGTCGCCGCCGGTCACGCAAGCGCCTGCACCTGCGGCTCACGCCAAAACGTCGGGGAGCGGAGGGTGAACGGCCGGGCCGACGCGTGGTCGGGTCGCGTGATGGGTACGACCGCCTCGGTGATCGTGCATGGCGGTTCGGTCGAGGCCGGCGAACTCGCCTCGTGGTTGGCGGCGCTGGAGCGGCGATGGAGTCGATTTCTCCCCGACAGCGAGATCTCGCGGTGGAACAGCGCTCGCCTGCCCGACGACCGGGCCGGGGTCGAACGCGGGTGGTCGGCCGATACGCGTTCGCTCGTGGCGAGGGCCGGCGAGGCGCGCCGGCTGACCGAGGGGCGCTTCGACGCCTGGGTCGCCGACCGGATGGTGGCGCTCGGCTATGACCGCACCTACCGCGAGTTGCCGAGCGAACGCCTTCCCGCGCTGTCGATCGTCTCCGAGGACGCTCATCGTCCGTTCGCCTGCTTCGACCCGGGAGGCCTCGGCAAGGGATTCGCCGCCGACCTCACCGCCGGCCGCGCGATGGACGCCGGTGCGCACGGTGCGCTGGTCGAGGTGGGCGGCGACGTGGTGACCCGAGGCTGGGCGCCCGACGGCGGCCCATGGGTGGTCGAGGCCGAACGAAGCGATGGTGGCGCGGTGCGAATCGAACTCCTCGACGGCGCGGTTGCGACATCGGATCCCGACGTGCGGACGTGGACGGTTGGCAGCCGGCGCATCCGCCATGTCATCGACCCGCTCGACGGAACGCCGGTACGGCCGGTCGGCCCGGTGACGATCGTCGCCGGCGAGGGTTGGTGGGCCGAGGCGGTCGCAACCGCAGCCCTCGTTTCGCGATCGCGGGGCGACGGCTGGTTCGACGAGGCCCGCGCGCATGCGTGCAACGTGGAGGTGGTGGCCGCGTGAGCACGACTCATCTGTGGTGGTATCTCGCCCGCTCGTCGGGTCTGGTGCTGCTCGTCTGCGTCACCGCGACGATCCTGTGGGGCTTGCTGTTGTCGACGCGACTCATCCGGCGACGGTCGCTTCCGCGGTGGCTGCTCGACCTCCATCGCTTCCTGGGCAGCCTCACGCTCGCGTTGCTCATGTTGCATGTGGGTGCGCTCGTCGCAGATTCCAACGTGTCGTTCGACCTCGCCGACGTGATGGTTCCGGGCGCAAGCGCGTGGCGAACCGGCGCGGTGGCGTGGGGGATCGTCGGCGGATGGCTGATCGTCGCGATCCAGGTGACGTCGTGGCTTCGGCGTCGGCTGTCGCGTTCCGTCTGGCGGTGGGTGCACTGGAGCAGCGTGGTGGTCTACGTCGCGAGCATCGTCCACGCCATCCAGTCCGGGAGCGATGTGAACAACCGGATCTATGTGTCAGTTGCGGTCGTGTCGGGACTGGCCGTGGTGTTCGTGGCGCTGGTCCGGGTGGTCGAGGGCATGGCCAAGCGAGCGGCGCCGTCGACGTAGAGGCTCGTGAGGGTGTCCACAAGCTGCTCGCGCGGAAACGACGCGTGTTGCAGCCACGCGTCGCCGGCAGCGAAGACCATGCCGAGCAACCCGTAGGCGGCGATGTGTACCGCTGCGTCGTCGGCGTCGGGGAAGGCTGTGCGCAGTTCGGCGGTGACATGCGACGCAAGTGCGGTGACGAGCGGAACCTGCGTCAATTCGGTGTCGCCCGACCGGATCGCCTGGACGAGGAATCGGTAGAGCCGGGGCTCGGCGACCATGAACTGCGTGAACCGGTCGATGCCGGTCGACAGGTCGTGCATGTCGTCGATCAGTTCGGCCACGAGGTCGGCGGCGATCGCGTCGGCGAGCCCCGCCTTGTCGCCGAAGGTCTCGTAGATCAGCGGCTTGGAGACCCCGGCTGCGGCGGCGATGTCGCCGATCGAGGTGGACGGGCCGTGGGCACCGATGGTGGTTCGCGCCGACTCGACGATGCGACGCCGCTGGTCGTTGCGATCAGCGGCGGACTTGCGCGGGCGGCCGCGCCCGCGGCGTCCGGTCACCGGAGGGAGCCGACCATCTCTCCGGCGGGGCCGAAGAGCCGATCCACCCACCGCTCGAGCAGTTCGGGATCGTCGTGATCGTCGGGGTGGAAGTCGCGTCGGTGGTAGTCGCGGATCCGGCTCCACAGCGCCCGCGACACGAAGGGCGATGACCTCGACGCGCGCAGGCTCGCGAGGAGCGCGCGCGGGTGGCGCGCGTCGGGATCGCTCAGGAGCGATTGCACGGTGCCGACCGCGACGGCGATGAGGAAGCCGACGGTGGTCAGTCGCATCGTGATGCTGCGCAGCGCGTGGTTGCCGCTGACGAGTTGGTACACGTCGAATGCGACCGCCTTGTGCTCGAACTCCTCGATCGCGTGCCAGGTGAAGATCGCGCGGATCTCGGGTGCCAGCGCCATGCCCTCAACCGCCGGATCCGACAACAGGAGGTAGGCGAGGGTGGCGGTGTAGTGCTCGAGCGCGGCGGTCACAGCGAGGCGCATCGGTGGCGGCAGGAGCCGTCGCAGGGTGCGCAGCGCGACGGTGACGTTGCGGTCGATGGTCGCGGTGGGATACCCGAGGCGACCGAGCGCATCGTTGACCGCTCGGTGCTCGCGGGAGTGGATCGCCTCCTGGCCGACGAAGGCCGTGACCTGGCGGCGCAACTCGGGGTCGGTCACGCGGTCGCGGTAGTGGCGCACCGAGTCGACGAAGAAGTCCTCGCCGGAGGGGAACAGGCACGACAGCACGGTCACGACGTGGCTCGCGACCATGCCGTCAGCCATGTAGTGACGAGGGATGGAGGCGGAGTCGAAGTCGATGTCGACCCGGCGCACGGGGATCGTTCGTTCAGCGGTCGGCGTCACGGATGCATTATTACAACCCATGGTAGGAATATTCAATCCCCGGCCGCCGTTGTCCCCGCCGATGGCTACCGATCCGGCTCATGCGCGTCACGTGCTCACGATTGCGGTCGCGGTGCTCCTCGCATCCGCAGCGGCCTTCGCCGGTGGGAGCGGCGGTGCTCGCCTCGTCGGCGTGCCCGTCTTCGCGTGGTGTGCGCTCGGTGCGTTCGCCCTCAATTGGGCCGCCTGGATCCACGCGGTTCGCGCCCGCACCGAGCGCTACTACGACCTCATCGGGAGCGGGACGTATCTGGGTGTCACGGCCTTCGCCGTGGCCGGAGCGGCCGTGGCCTCGCACGTGACCGCCGCCCACGCGGTGCTCGCCGCGCTCGTCGTCGCCTGGGCCGCCCGGTTGGGCACGTTCCTCTTCTCGCGCATTCGCCGCACCGGTGGCGACGGCCGGTTCGACGCGATCATCCCGGTGCCGCTCGCGTTCCTCGCGACGTGGACCCTGCAGGCCCTGTGGGTCGTGATGACGGCGGGCGCCGCGCTGGCGGCCATCGCCGGTGGCACGGAGCGGACGGTCGACCCGGCGCTGATTGTCGGAGTGGCGATCTGGGTCATCGGGTTCGCGATCGAGGTGGTCGCCGACGCCCAGAAGTCGGCCTTTCGGAACGACCCGGCGCACGCCGGACGGTTCATCGTCACCGGCGTGTGGGCGTGGTCGCGTCACCCCAACTACTTCGGTGGGATCGTGCTCTGGATCGGGGTCGCCGTGGCCGCCGCTCCGTCGCTGAGCGGTGCGCAGTTCGCCACGCTGGTGTCGCCGGCCTTCGTGGCGTTGCTCCTCACCAAGGTGAGCGGCGTTCCCCTCCTCGAACGTCGTGCCGATCGACGCTGGGGCGACGACCCCTCCTACCGCGCGTACCGCGACTCCACCCCGGTGCTCGTCCCGCGCCCGCCGCGTCGCGACCATCGCTGATGGCGCACCGGGAAGCGCCGAATCCGCTGCCATGAGTCCTATCGTGAACCGATGCGCCCTGCACCTTTTCGCCGCCCCCCCCCGGGCGCCGCGGGGGGCCCGGGGGGCCCCGGGGGGGCCGGGGGGGGGGTTTTTCCCCCGCCCCCCCCCCCGGGGGGCCGCCCGCGGGGGGGGGGGGGGGGCCCCCCCCCGGGGGGGGGGGGGCGCGCCGGGGCCGCGGCCAAGGGGCGGGGCGGGGGGGGGGGGGGGGCCTGGCCCAGGGCCCCGGGAACCGCGGGGCCCCCGGGGGGGGGGGGCGGGGGGGGGGGCGGGGGGCGGGGCCCGGGGGCGCGTTCCCGGGTGGGGGGGGGGGGGGTCGCGGGGGCGGCGCACCGCGCCCCGGGGGCGGGCCCGGCGCGCGGGCCGGGGGCGGGCGGGGGGCGGGGGCGGGGGCGGGGGGCGGGGCGCGGGCCCCCTCCTTCCCCGCGGGCGGCGGGGGGGGGGCGAGGGGGGGGGGGGGGGGGGGGGCGGCGGGGCCGGGGCGGGGGGGGGGTCCCCCACGAAGGACTTGTCCCCCGGGGCGGGGCCCGGGCGGGGGTCGTGCGCGCGGGCCCCGGGCGCCGGGGGGGGGGGGGGCCGGCGCGCCACGGGGGGCCCCGGGGGCCCCGGGGCCCCGGGGGGGGGGGGGGGGGGGGGGCGGGGGGGGGGTTGTGGGGGGGGGGGGGGGGGGCGGGGGGGGGGGGGGGGGGGGGGGGGGGGGGGGGGGGGGGGGGGGGGGGGGGGGGCGGGGGGGTGGGCGGGGGGGGCGTTGGGGGGGGGGCCGGGGCCGGGGGGGGGGCGGGGGGGGGGGGGGGGGGGGGGGGGGGGGGGCCCCGGGCGCGCCCCCCGACCCCACCCCGGGCCCCCCCCCCACCGGGGGGCCCCCGGCGGGGGCCCGGGGGGCCGGGCGGGGGGGGGGGGGCCCGGGGGGGGGGGCTGGCCGCGGGGGGGGCGGGGGAGCGGCGGCGGGGCGGGGGGGCGGGGGGGGCCGGCCGGCCCGGGGGGGGGGGGGCGGGGGGGGGGGGGGGGGGGCGCGGGGCGGGCGCCGCGCGGCGCGGGGGGCGGGGCCGGCGGGGGGGGGGGGGGGGGGGGCGGGGGGGGCGGCGCGGCGCGGGGGGCGGGGGCGGGGGCGGGGCGGGCGCGGGCGGCGCGGGCGCCGGGGGGGGGGGGGGGGGCGGGGGGGGCGGGGGGGGGGGGGGGGGGGGGGGCGGGGGGGCGGGGGGGGGGGCGGGCGGGGGGGGGGGGGGGGGGGGGGGGGGGCGGGGGGGGGGGGGGGGGGGGGCCGCGGCGGCGGGGGCGGGGGCGGGGGGGGGGGGGGGGGGGGGCGGGGGGGGGGGGGGGGGGGGGGGGGGGGGGGGGGGGGGGGGGGGGGGGGGGGGGGGGGGGGGGGGGGGGGGGGGGGGGGGGGGGGGGGGGGGGGGGGGGGGGGGGGGGGGGGGGGGGGGGGGGCCCCCCCCCGGCCTCCACGGTTCAACTGTGGAGAATGCTGGTGCTCGGCTCGCCGGTCTTCTCCACGGTTCAACTGTGGAGACCGCGATTGCCCCGCGGACACCGCGGAGGCGCTATCCGGCGACGGCCCACACGACCCAGACCCCGGCGATGCCCAGCGCGCACGCCGTCTGCACCAGCGATGCGCGCGCCATCGAGCGCAGGACGGTCAGCGTCGAACGCCACGCGGCCGATGCGTCGTGTGTCGTGCGGATGCGGGTCGCGAAGATCCCCATCGCGAACCCGATCGGTAGGCCGATGACCGGCAGGATCACCATGCCGCCGATGCCGAGCACCAGCGCGAACAGCAGCTCGACGCGCGTGAGCCCGACGCCCGCCGCATCCCGCTGCGGAATGCGGATGCCGAGGTAGGTGCCCAGCGCCGTGAGCGCCGTCGCGACGGCAACGGCGAACCACCCGAGTGGGCCGAAGCCTTCGACGAGCCCGTACGCGACCACGGCCGCCCAGCACAGCAGGAGGCCGGGCAGTATCGGCACGAGCGTGCCGAGCACGCCGACGCCGAGCGCGAGCGCAACCAGCACGACCGACATGGCGTCAGCTCGAACCGGCGCTCAGCCGGCAGCGGTGTTGCGAATCGGCAGCGCGTCGCGTGCGGGCTGGCCGCGCAGCGAACCGGCGGGGGGGTAGTCCTCGGGATGGTCCAGGTCGGCCGGCCAGAGGGGGAGCACCAGGGCCGACGCGTGCGCGCCCCCGTGGCCGACATCGTGCGAGGCGCTGGCCTCCACCGGCGCCTCGAAGCACCAGAACGGGTGGTCGCGGCCCGGCGTCGAGATCGAGATGCGCAGCCGTGATCCGGCACGGAAGACGTGTGCGAACGGGTGGATCGGCACACGGGTCCGCATCCACTCGCCGGGAACGAGCGCGTCACGATCCTCGGGCGTGAACGTGTACTCCACCCGAAGGTCGCCGCTGAGCGTGGGGTCTTCGCGCCGATGCAACAGCCGGTGCCAGCCGCTCTGCACGCGCTGCTCGTGTCCGTCCGAGCGGATCTCGGTGAGGGTGACCTGCACCGCGGTGTCGGCCGTGCCCGGTCGGATCCACAGCACCAGATGGCCCGATCCGGCGATGATCAGCGGGTCGGTCAGCGGGTCGGTCTCGTAGCGGGCGGCGGCCTCATCGGCGAAGCGGGTCCAGGCGATCGGAACGTCGGGGAGGATGAACCGATTCAGGTCGCTCAGCAGCTCCATCGAGTAGGCCAGCTCGCCTGCCTCGGGGTCGTCCACGTAGCGATCGGCACTCTCGGTCGCGTCCGCCGTGTCGGTCAGGCGGCCGTCGCCGGCGAGATACCAGCTGCGGGCCACCGTGCCCGGCGGAGGAAACGACGTGGTGTGGATCTCGTGACGGTGCGCCGTCGCCGTGAGCACCTCGTTGCCAGCCCCGTTGTCGAAGAGGATCCGGATCGGGTCCTCGGTGAGGTATTGCGCCAGGGCCGCGTCGTAGTCGTCGCCGAACTCGGCGAAGCGGTCCGCTTCGAGCTCGGGGGAGAAGCCGAACACCTCGGCGAACTGCGCCGGGGCGAACATCCGGACCAACTCGTTGACCTTCGGCACGCGCTTGGCGACGAAGAACGAGAGGAACTCGAACCACCGCACGATCAGCATCGGGCTATAGCCGTCGGGATGGTGCCCGTTGAACACGGTCGCCCGGAACACCGGGGAGGAGGTGAAGCGTTCGAGCATGGTGGCGAACCGGCTGCCGGTCTGCTCGTCCTGCCAGGCGCCCGTCAGGTACACGGGCACGTTGATGCGGTCGACGAGGGTGGAGATGCGTCGCGGTTCGAGCGACGGCCGGAAGGTGTCGATCGCCCGGCCGAAGCGTTCGAAGTCGAGGTTCTGACTGCGCACCCGCTGGTTCTCGCGGGCGATCTCGTCGCCCTCGTCGATGCGGGCCTGATCCCAGGCCTGCCCGCCCTGCGCGACCGCCTGATCGCGCATCGCCAGCCAGGCGCGGGTGAAGCCGGAGTTGTAGATGCCGCCCGGCCATTGCTGATGCCACAGGTCGTCGATGACCGAGAGGGGCGTGATGGCGGACAGGCTCGGCGGCTGCGTTGCCGCGACGTAGAGCTGGCTGATGCCCGGGTACGACAGGCCGACCATGCCCGGGCGGCCGTGCAATACCCACGGCTGACGGGCCACGGTCTCGACGATGTCGTAGCCGTCGGCGGCCTGTGCCGGGCTGAACACGTCGAACACGCCGCCTGAGCAACCGCTCCCGCGCATGTTCACCCCGACGACCGCAAAGCCGAGCAGGTTGGCCAGCAGCGCCCCGGCCTCGGGAACGCCGGGGCACGACGGCGTGTAGCCCGAGTAGTCGATCACGGTGGGCCAGGGCCCCTCGCCGTACATCGCCTCGACCGGGAACCGCACCATCATCGACAGCTTCACGCCATCGCGCATGGTGATGTAGCCGTAGCCCTCGGAGAGTTCCTGGTCGTAGGCGTCGGGGTCGGGCACGTCGTGGACCCCGAGCACGTCGACCTCGGTGGGTTCGCCCCCGTCGGGTACCAGCCGGTACCGCCCGGGAGGCAGGGTGCGTCCGCCCGAGAGGGCGGCGGCGATCGCGTCGATCGAGTCGAAGACCGTGTGCTCGTCGGGGAGGAAGATCAGGTGCGCGTTGCCCTGCTCGTCGGCGACGAGGGTCACCAACGGCGTGCCTTCCTGGTCGTGAACAGCGACCCGAGTGCCGGGTGTTGCATCGGTGATGGTCAGTGTCTCCACGCCGCCGTGGACGAGCATGTCGGTTCCCCCTGCTGGAGTCGGAATCAGCGGACGAACACCGGCTTCGCCGGCGTCGACCGAGTCGGGTCGTATCGGTAGTCGAGTTCGGTGAACTCGCGCAACGAGCGAGTTGAGCGCACGCGATTCGCCACGATCCAACCGGCCATCGCGCCGCGGGCACGTTTGGCGAAGAACGAGATGGTTCGCAGCTCGCCGGAGCGGTCGGGATCGAGGAATGTCGGCGTCACCACCGGAGCGACGAGCTCGTCGGTGCGCACCGCACCGAAGTACTCCTTCGACGCCAGATTCACCAAGACGTTCGAGCCGGGACTGGTGGCGAGCGCCTCGTTGAGCGTGTCGGTAATGGTCGAGCCCCAGAACTCGTAGAGGTCGTGTCCCCGCTCGGTGCGGAGTTGCGTGCCCATCTCGAGCCGGTAGGGCTGAATCAGATCGAGCGGTCGCAGCACGCCGTAGAGGCCGGAGAGGATGCGGAGCACCTTGCTCGCGTGGGTGAAGTCGCGGGTGTCGAAGCGGTTCGCCGCGTCGAGGCCGATGTAGGTGTCGCCGGCGAACGCGAGGACCGCCTGCCGCGCATTGCGCAGGTCGAAGGGCCGGTGCCAGTCGAGGAACCGCTCGTGGTTCAGCTCGCCGAGCGCGGGCGAGATGTGCATCAGCTCACTGATCTCGTCGGGCGAGCGGGTGGCCATCACCTCGACCAGTTCGGCCGACCGGTCGAGCAGCTCGGGCTCGGTGTGGCGCCGCGTGGCCAACGGCGAGTCGAAGTCGAGCGATTTCGCAGGGGAGATCACGATCAACATGGGGTACCCACCACAGGCCTCGAGCGCGTCGGGCGGCGACGCGGCACCGGCGATCGTAGCGGCGAACTCCCCCCGTGCCGGCCGGTGCA
This sequence comes from Actinomycetota bacterium, assembly GCA_016703525.1. Classification (GTDB taxonomy): domain Bacteria; phylum Actinomycetota; class Acidimicrobiia; order Acidimicrobiales; family Microtrichaceae; genus JADJBW01. The sequence goes on from JADJBW010000002.1 coordinate 87,641, forward strand.
AGCGACACGTACGGCTCTAGGATCCGCGCGTAGACGACCAGAGGAGGTTCGTGATGGAGGTCTCGTCCCACGCAGCCGGAACGCCGAGCTGGATCGACCTGGGGACCCCCGACGTGGAGGCGGCGAAATCGTTCTACGGCGGCCTCTTCGGATGGGCCGCCGAAACCGACCCCCGGCCGGAGGCGGGCGGCTACACGATGTGCCGCTTGCGAGGGAAGGCGGTCGCCGGCTTGGGTCCGAAGATGAACCCCGGCCCGCCGTTGTGGACCACCTACATCACGGTCGACAGCCTCGATGCCACGCTCGCTGCGGTGGTCGAGGCGGGCGGCACGATCGTGATGCCGGCGATGGACGTGATGGATGCCGGACGCATGGCGATCTTCCAGGATCCGGCTGGAGCGTTCTGTTCGCTGTGGCAGCCGCTCGGACACATCGGCGCCGAGCTGGTCAACGAGGCAGGAACGCTGTGCTGGAACGAGCTGAGCGTTCGCGATGCTGACGCAGCGATCGCGTTTTACACCAGCGTGTTCGGCTGGACCGCGGCCACGAACGTCGTGTCATCGGAGGGGATGACCTACACCGAGTTCAGCCTCGGCGATCGTTCGGTGGGCGGGCTCATGCGGATGGACGACACGTGGCCGGCCGAGGTTCCGCCACATTGGATGGTCTACTTCGCGGTCGACGACTGCGACGCCGCGGCCACAACGGTGGCAGAGCTCGGCGGCGAGGTGTGCGTGGCGCCGACCGACATCGCTCCGGGCAGGTTCGCCGTTGTGGCCGACCCGCAGGGAGCCACGTTCAGCGTGCTCGCACTGAGCCCCGAGATGACACAGATGCAGGGCTGATCGCCGGCCCCGGTCGGGTCGCGAGCGGTGCGAGCGGTGCGAGCGCGTCGTCGACGAGGTGCGCGATCCGGACGGCCGAGGTGGCCCGCCCGCGCAGAATGCGCGACGCCACGACGGGGCCGACGAGTCGGTCGAACATCGCGCTGACGTCATCGGGGCGGGTCGACAGCTCGCCCGCTGTGACCGCTCGCGTGAAGGCTGACGACAGGCGCCGCACCGCGCGAGCCGCGAGGCGGTCGCGGATCTCGCGCATGCCCGGATCGTGCTGTGCCTCGCTGAGCACGGTCAACAGGAGCGACCGTGCGAGCGGCTCTGCGAGTTCATCGTCGATGCGCTTCAGGTCGTCGCGGAGCCATACGTGGATGGGGCGCGCGGGGCCGTCGAGAAATGGGATGGAGATGTGCCCGAGCGCGTCGCGCATGAGGGCGGCCGGATCGGTCCAATGCCGGTACATCGTCGCCCGTCCGACGCCCGCCGCCTCGGCCACGTTCTGAAACGTGATCGCGGATGCGCCCTGTTCCTGGAGGAGTGCGGCAACCGCCACGAGGATGTGTTCTCGCGAGCGTGCGGATCGTCCCGAGTCCGTTGTCATGAATTCAGCGTATGAGACATCTTGTCTCAGCGGGAAAGTTGAGACAAGATGTCTCACATGGCTTCCTCACTCATCAACCGGCCGGCCGAGAGCTACCGAAGGACGGGCATTCTGTTCTCGATGTGCCTCAACCTGGTGCTGGTCGTGGCGACGGTGTCGGCGATCAATCTGGCGATGCCCGACCTTGCCGTGACGCTCAAGGCGTCGAACGGCGCGCTGACCTGGATCGCGGACGGCTACACGGTCGCCCTCGCCGCCCTGGTACTTCCGCTCGGTGCGCTCGGCGATCGCATCGGGCGGCGCAAGGTGCTCATCGCCGGGTCGCTCGTGTTCGGCGCCGCGGCGCTGGCGGCAGCGTTCTCCTCGACGACCGGCGTGCTCATCGGTTGGCGCCTCGTGATGGGAGTCGGCGCGGCGATGATCATGCCGGGCACGCTCAGCACGATCACCTCGGCCTTCCCCGAAGACCAGCGGGCGCGCGGCGTGGCGACGTGGTCGGGGTTCGCGGCAGCGGGCGCGATCATCGGGCTCTTGGTGGCAGGGGCGCTGCTCGAGCGATGGGGATGGGAGTCGATCTTCGTCGCGAGCGCGATCGTCGCGGTCGCTGCCGGAGGAGCCGCGCTCCTGCTGTCGCCGGAAACGAAGGAACACGACGCCGCCGGCCGCTTCGACGTCGTCGGCTCGGTCGCGTTGGCGTCGTTCGTCGGCGGCCTCGTCTTCGCCATCATCGAAGGCAACGAGAGCGGGTTCACGGCGACGCCGACGGTCGCCGCGATGGTGCTCGCGGCCGCGGGGTTGGTGACCTATGTGGTGGCCGGGCTCCGCAGCGCCGCGCCGCTGCTCGACCCGCGGTTGTTTCGGCTCCGCGGATTCAGCGTCGGCGGCATGGCGATCGTCGTGCAGTTCCTGGCGGTGTTCGGGTTCTTCTTCGTGGGGCTGCAGTACCTGCAGCTGGTCCTCGATTACAGCCCGCTGAAGAGCGCCGTCGCCTTGGTGCCCGTCGCCGCCGTGGTGCTGCCCATCTCGCAGATCACGCCGATGCTGTCGCGCCGCTTCGGCTTGGCTGCCGTGCTGACCGTGGGGCTCGGGCTCATGGCCGCAGGCGTGGCCCTGCTTTCCCGGCTGGTGGTGGACTCCGGCTACGTGCCGTTCCTCGTCGGGCTGGTGGTGGTCGGCTCCGGGGTCGGCCTCGCGAGTTCCACGTCAACCGCAGCCGTGGTCGGATCGCTCGGCCCCGACCAACAGGGGGTGGCGTCCGCCATGAACGACACGACCCGAGAGGTGGGTTCGGCCATCGGCATCGCCGTGATGGGCTCGGTGTTCGGCAGCCACTACCGCGCGTCGCTGCCGAAGGGCCTTCGCCTGCTCGACGGCAACCCGAAGTACCACGAGGTCGCCGAAGCGATCCGGCATTCACCGGCCGCAGGCATCGCCGTGTCCAAGCGGCTCGGGCCATTCGAAGGCGTGCTGGCGAAGCCGGTGCGCGTCGCGTTCATGGACGGCCTGTCGGCCTCGCTGGTGGTGGTCGCGGTGATCCTCGTGGTCAGCGCGGTGATGGCTGCGGTCGTCGCGCCCAGACGAGGCTGAGGAGCGCGAGGCCGGAGTAGAGCGTGTAGCCGACCGCCATCGGAGTGACCGACCGATCGATCAACGAGTCGAAGATCGAGGCCAGCAGCGCGCCGCCGGCCATGGTGACGAAGCCGTGAATCGCCGATGCCGAGCCGGCGAGCGCGCCCATGGGTTCGAGCGCGAGGGCCTGGCACATGGGCGTCATCAGGCTGAACATCGTGTTCGAGAACGCCACCCAGACGAACCAGACGAGCAGCGGTGGCCGGCCGCCGGTGGCGCTGAAGGCAGCGAGGCCCGTTGCGGCGAGCGCGAGCGCGGCGCACGATGCGACCAACACCATCGTGCGGGCACCGAATCGGCGGATCAGCCGGGCGTTGATCGTGAGGCTGACCGCAAGGATCGTGCCCGCCCCGGCGAAGATCACGCCGAACAGGGAGGCGCGGCCGTAGACGCGGTCGACGATTCGCTGCGAACTCCCCAGGAAGATGATGAACGCGCCGGTGGTGAAGGTCTGCGCCGCCATGTGGCCGACCGCCGTGCGCGTCTTGGCGACCGTCACGAACGCTCTACCGAGCGCCGACACATCGAGCGGCCGGCGATGCTCCGGGTCGAGCGTCTCGGGAAACCGGGTGGTCCACGCGAACGCCGTCGCGGTGACCAGGGTCGCGGCGCCGAAGACCGCTCGCCACGGACCGGCCGCGAGCACCGCCTGGCCGATGAGCGGGACGACGATCGGGCCGAGCAGGAAGACCGCCTGGACGGTCGTGACCACCCGCGCCATCCGATCGCCGTCGAACAGGTCGCGGGCGATCGCGAATCGCAGCACCGCCGGCGCTGCCGCGCCGAGTCCCCACGCCGCTCGCGCCGCGAGGAGCACGCCGAATCGCGGTGCCACCATCGAGGCGAGCGCGCCGACCGTGGCGAGCGCGAGGCCGACGCGCAACGTGCGTGTGCGGCCGAACCGGTCGGACGCGGGCCCGAACACGAGCTGGCCGGTGGCCATCCCGAGGAAGTAGGTGGTGCCCACGAGCGACACCCGGCTCGGGTCGGCGATCGACAGCCCATCCGCGATCCGGTGAAAGGCGGGCAGCGCAATGTCGACCCCGACCGCCATCGCCACCCCGAGGAACGCCAGGAACGCAATGGTCGATCGAGCGACCGGCTCGTCGCCGCGGGCGCCGGGTCGGGCGCCGACCGCGGCATCGGGCACTTCAGCGGGTGTCGAAGACAAGGTGCCTACTCGGGAACGGCGGGCGAAACGGGAGAACGGCGGCCGGCGAACGGTGGTCGAATTCCCGGTGAACGAGCCAGTGGCGACTCTATCGATGCTCGGTCGCGAACGGCTCGACCCGGTTCCAGACGCAGGGTTCGGCGGTGGATTCCCGGGCCGGTAGGGCGCGTTCGAGGGGCGAATCGCCCACCTAGGCTGGTCGGATGAACGAGCCGATCCGCCGTATCGCGATCTCAACCGGTGGCGGTGACGCCCCCGGGCTCAACGCTGTGATCTTCGCCGCCACCCTCGCCGCGCACGCCCGCGGGTGGGAGGTCGTGGGCGTCCGCGACGGCTTCAACGGTCTGCTGAGCCCCGAGCGCTACCCCGACGGCGGCCTGATCGACCTGTCCCGCGAGAAGGTGCGCGGGATCCTCGGCGACGGTGGCACCATCCTCGGCACCACCAACCGCGGGAACCCGACGCGGTTCCCGGTTCGCCAGCCCGACGGCTCGTACCTCGAGGTCGATCGAACCACCGAATTGCTCGGTCGGTTCGCGGTCACCGAGATCGACGCGCTGATCTCGATCGGCGGTGACGGATCGCTCGGCATCGCCAACCACCTCCACGAGCACGGGCTCCGGGTGATCGGGGTGCCGAAGACGATCGACAACGACCTCGATCAGACCGACGTCACGTTCGGCTTCGACACGGCCGTGTCCTTCGCTACGGAGTGCATCGATCGGCTGTTCTCGACAGCGTCCTCACACGGGCGCGTCCTTGTGGTCGAGGTGATGGGCCGCTACGCAGGGTGGATCGCGTTGAGTGCGGGCATGGCATCGGGCGTGCACGCCATCCTCATTCCGGAGATCCCGTACGACATCGACGTCGTCGCCGATCTGGTGCGGGAGCGCGAGGCGCGTGGGGCCAAGTTCTCGATCGTCGTCGTGGCCGAGGGCGCAGCGCCCGCCGGTGGGGAGCGGTCGGTGATCGGCAAGTCGATTGGGCAGGCCGAACGGCTCGGAGGCATCGGCGCTCGGGTCGCGACGGAACTCGAGGAGCGCACCGGCAAAGAGGCGCGCACCGTGGTGCTCGGTCATCTGCTGCGTGGTGGATCTCCCACGGCGTTCGACCGCCTGCTCGGGCTGCGGCTGGGTGCGGCCGCCGTGCGAGCGCTCGAGGAGGGTCAGCACGGGATGATGGTCGCTCTCGATCCGCCTCACGTGAAGTACGTGCCGCTCGCGGAGGCGACCCACCGAATGCGCTGCGTCCCTCTCGACAGCGACATCCTGCTCGCGGCGCGCGACCTTGGCATCACCTTCGGCGAATCACCCTGACCGCACCCATCACCCTGACCGCACCCTCCCTCGCCTCGCCCTCCTCCCCGAACTGGGCCGAATTGCGGACCCGTGGGGTAGGTGGATCGGCCCAGTTCGGCGGTGCGGGACCCTCCTCCCCGAACTGGGCCGAATTGCCGACCCGTGGGGTATGTGGATCGGCCCAGTTCGGCGGTGGTCGTCGGGCCTAGGTGGCGGGCTCGGCGGCGGGCTCGGTGTCGGTGTCGGTGCTCCTCCGTACCGTCTGCGGGTCATGGGGAACATCACACGGATCATTCATGAGGTCGCGTCCACCCAAGCCGGTGCCGTCGCGTGGCGGCAGCTCCTCGCGGAGGGGGTGACCGAGCGTGAGGTCTGGTGCGCGGTCGCCTCGGGCCGGCTGCGGACCGCTGGCCACGGCACCTACATCGCCAACGGTTCGCCGGCGACCCGCTGGCAACAACTGTGGGTCGCCCACCTGCGTGCGGGTGAATCGTCAGTCGTCTCGCATTGGTCGGCCGCAGAGCAGTACGGCCTGGATGGGGTTCGTCCGAGCGAACCGATGGTCACGATCCCGCATCGGCGCGGCTCGTCGCCGGTCGGCGTGATCGCTCGGCGGACGCGGCGTTCGACCGAGTCCGACATCCGGCGGATCGACGGACTGCCGTTCACATCGCCCGCCCGGACGGTGGTCGATCTCGCCGGTGAGTGCTCAGTCGGACGGTTGGCCGTGATCCTCGACTCGGCGCACTTCGGTGGGCTTGCCCGCTATCCGGAGGTCGGCGAGGTGCTCCTCCGCGTCGGTGGGCGCGGTCGTCGCGGGAGCGGGACGCTCGCCAGGGTTGCTCGACGGTCGTTGCGGCGATCCGTTGTCGGCATCGCAGCTCGAGCATCACTTGGGAGAACTGATGCGTCTCGTCGGTCCACGGATCGGTGCGGACGCTCTCCGGCAGCATCCGCTCCCCTCGATCGGCGCGGTGTCGGGCACCGTCGATGTCTTCCTCCCGGCACCACAGGTCATCATCGAGGCTGACGGGCGGCGCTGGCACCAACGCCAGGCCGACATGAAGCGGGATCGGGAGCGCGACTTCGCCGCGGCGCAGGTTGGCGTCCTGACGATCCGCTTCTTGCACGAGCACCTCGCGAACGATCTGTTCGGGTGCGCCGATGGGCTTCGGCGTGTGATCGCCTCTCGCCTCTCGTCCGAACTGGGCCGATCTGCGTACGCGCTGGGTCGGTGATTGGGCCCGGTTCGGGAGTAGTGGGTTGGGCGCGGCTGAACTGGGCCGATCTACGTACGCGCTGGGTCGGTGATTGGGCCCAGTTCGGGAAGGGGGTTGGGCGCGGGTCGAGGGGAGTTCCGGCGGGGTGGGGTGGATCGAGGCGGCGGGGGACGGTAGAGTCCGAACTCGTGTTCGTCGAGCCAGGCATCGACAGCGAACGCACGCCTCGATGGGCGCGTTCGCTCAACCCGAGCCAGCTCGCCGCGGCGTCGCACGCCGAGGGATCGCTGCTCATCGTCGCCGGCGCGGGCACCGGCAAGACGGGCACGCTTGCGGCGCGAGTCGCCCGCCTGATCGACGACGGGATCGCACCCTCTCGCATCCTGCTTCTCACGTTCACGCGGCGGGCGGCGCAGGAGCTGTTGACCCGCGCCGGACAGTTGGGTAGCGGACCCGAGACCGACAAGGTGTGGGGCGGAACGTTCCACTCGGTGGCCAACCGCCTGCTGCGCATGCACGGGCGCGGCGTCGGCCTCGATCCGGCGTTCACGGTGATCGATCAGGCCGACGCCGTCGAGCTGTTCGGGCTCGTTCGTGCGAACCGCGTCGATACGTCGGGCGTGAGGTTCCCGAAGAAGGAGACGATCGCTGCCATCTACGACCGGGTCGTGGGAACGCAACGGCCGCTCGGCGACGTGGTCCGGGCCGAGTTCCCGTGGGTCGTGGGCCAACTCGAGGCGCTGCCACCGATCTTCGAGGACTACACGCGCCGCAAGCGGACCCGACGGGTGCTCGACTACACCGACCTCTTGCTGTTCTGGCGCGGAATGCTCGCCTCGCCGGAGATCGGCGGTGAGGTCGCCGGCCGGTTCGACCACGTGTTGGTCGACGAGTTCCAGGACACCGATCCGATCCAGGCGGACATCATCCACCTGCTCGGGGATCACGGCTGCGTTGTCACCGCGGTCGGCGACGACGCGCAGTCGATCTACGGGTTCCGGGCCGCGACGGTTGCCAACATGTGGACCTTCGAGGAGCGCCGACCCGACTCGGCTCGCGTCACGCTCGAAGACAACTATCGGTCGATCGGGCCGATCCTCGACGTCGCCAACGACGTGCTGGCGCAGTCCGATCAGCACTTCGACAAGGTGCTTCGCCCGGTGCGCCGTGGCGAGCGGCGTCCGACGCTGACGGTTGCCCACGACGAGATGGCGCAGGCGCGTGTCGTCGCCGACACCATCCTCGAGCTCCGCGAGGAGGGGCTTGCACTGGCGGAGCAGGCGGTGCTGTTCCGCACCGGGTATCACGCCGACCTCCTGGAGCTCGAACTCGGCCGCCGCGATATCCCGTTCGTCAAGTGGGGCGGGCTGAAGTTCCTCGAGGCGGCGCACGTGAAGGACCTGGTCTCGCTGCTGCGGGTGCTCGACAACCCGTGGGACGAGCTGGCGTGGAACCGTGTGCTCCGGATGCTGAGCGGCGTCGGGCCGGCGTCGGTGCGCAACGCATTCGCCGCGATGGGCCTCGGCGACGACGACGAGCGCGCCCCGGCGATCATCGACCCGCTGACGCGATTCCTCGACGCCGAGATACCGCTGCCGTCGGCCGCCCGCGACGAGGCCGACTCGCTGCGCGATGCGCTGCGGACCTGCCGCGGCGAGGGAGGCGATGAGCCGGACGTCGCCGCGCAGGTCGAACAGCTCGGGCACTGGTGCGAGTCGGCGTTCGACCGGCGTTACGACCGTCCGGAGATGCGCCGGCGATCTGCATCAGCTCCAGGTCTCGGCGGCGGGGTACACCTCGCGCAGCCGTTTCCTCACCGAACTCACCCTCGAACCGCCCGCCTCGACGGGCGACCTGGCCGACGAGCCCCATGCCGATGACGACGTGCTCACGCTGTCGACCGTGCATTCGGCGAAGGGCTGCGAATGGGCGGCAGTGCATCTGATCCACGCGGCCGATGGGTGTTTCCCGGCCGACATGGCGCTGTCGACGAAGGACGGGCTGGAGGAGGAGCGGCGCCTGATGTACGTGGCGCTCACCCGCGCGCGGGACGTGCTGAACGTGTACGTGCCGCTGCGGTACCACCACACCCGAGGCACGGGCGATCGCCATTCCTACGCCCCGCTCAGCCGTTTCCTGTCGCCACTCCGGCATCGTTTCGACGAGCGTGCGGACGGGCAGCCCGGCTCGCCCGACGGGTCCGGCGAGTTCCTGGGCGGCACCACCGTCACGGTCGCCGACGAGGTGGATTCGCTCAACGCCGGTCTCTGGCAGCTCTGACGCTGGCAGCTCTGACGTCGGCGTTCTGCGCTCTGACGTCGGCGTTCGGCGCGTCGGGTGGGGTTGCATCCGGACCCCGTCGCGTGAATGGCGTTCGCGCTCGGCGGGGCTGTCGCACTTTTCAAGGCGCCATCTCGGGGGATGTGACAAGAATGGGCCAGCGGCCTCCGGGGGGTGGCTGCGAATTGGTCACGGTGCGCAAAGGGGTGTGGGGTTGGCGATGCGGCGAGGGGGGCACAGTGCGGTCGCAGCTGCGGCCGTGTGGGCGGCGGTCTCGTCGATCGCGGCGTCTGTGGTGGTGGCGCCGGCCGCACGCGCGCAGGACTTCACCGTCGGGGGAGCGAGCGCGGGCGCCGAGTCGGTATCGCTGACGGCGACGCAGGGTGGCACCGGCACCATCGGCTTCACCTTCGGCGTCACCTCGGCGAGCTATCGAGACAGCTACGCGAGTTCAGCGGCGAAGCCGCTCGATCTCGGGCTGCTGACCGTGCTGTTCGGTGAGGGCTCGCGCTGCATCGGCGAGACCGGGCCCGTGGCGTTGCCCGCCGCGTCGCTCCCGGCGGCGTTCGAGGCCAACTCGTTGCAGGGCGCCGGCGGCGGCAGCGCGGAGGGCGAGTCCTCGTACCCCGGGCTCTACGGTGCGACTCCGTCGGGTCCGGTGGGGCGTGGCACCGCTGCGGCCGCCGCCGCTCCGTCGGCGCGTGCGAGCACCACCATCCCGGTGGTCGACGTCGGTCTGGTGTCGGTGGCGAATCCCGTGAGCGAGACCGAGGTGAAGGTCGATGCCGGCACCCGGGTCGCGGTGGCGGAGTCGCGCGCCGACAAGCTGGTGCTGCTGGGCGGCGTGGTCACCCTCGATCATCCGGTCTGGCGTGCCGAGGCCCGGTCGGGTTCGTCCGAGGTGACCAAGGCGACCTTTACCACCAAGGGCGGCACGCTGTTCGGCCAACCCCGGACCGCCGCCGAGTCGGTGCGCGACCTCAGGGGCTGGGCCGACCTCATCAAGAACCTCGTCGGGTTCGTCGGCATCCGGCTCGACGTCCCCGCCGCGTCGGTCGAGGACGGGGTCGCCGAGATCTCGCCGCTGCGTCTCGGCGTCGCCGATTCTCCGCTCGGAGCCGCGGTTGTCGCACCGCTGATGAGCCTGCAACTGCCGCAGGGCGACACGATCGAGGCGCTCCTGCAGCGGGAACTCGATCGAGCTTCGGCGGAGACGTGCAACAACAAACGGCTGGCGCAGATCATCGTGCTCGTGCTCCAGGTCCTTCGCGGGGTCGGGACCGCGGCCATCTCGGTCGGCGGGGCATCGGCCACCACCGACGACACCCCGCCGCCGCCACCGGTGACCTTCGCCCCGCCGGCGACCGACGCCCCGCCGTCGACTTCCGCCGCGAGCGATCGCTCCGGATCGGGTTCGGGATCCGGGCCTGTCGGATCGGCGTTCGGTAGCGGGGGCATCGGATCGGGCATCGGATCGGGAGGATCCGACGGGCCGTCGTTCGCTCCGATCGATCCGTCCACAACGAACGTTGCGATGACGCCCGACGAGATCGCCGACGACGACGTGATCCAGTTCGCGTCGAGCGCTGTGCGACCGACGGTGAAGGTTCCCGGCCGAACGGGCGGCCCGGCGACGCCGATCGGCATCGCGCTCACGACCGCAGCGGCGATGGCGGTCGGCGCCGAGCGATGGGCGCAGCGTCGCCGTCGAAGGAGGATGGTGTGAGCACCCCACGCACACCGCGAGCGCTCGGTGGGTACGGCCCGGCGGTGTTGGTCGGCCTCGCGCTCGCGCTCGTGTCGATCTATGTCCCGAGCGTGTCGACCGAGCGCGTGTCGACCGCCGCCGATCCCGACATCGGACAGTCCGCCCTCGCTCGCGGCAACGGACGCGCCGCGGTCGCGTCGGAGACCACGATCGCTCTCGACGGACCGACCGGTGTGGCTGGGTCGACGGGGCCGAGTGGCACGTCGGGCCTGGATCCGACCGTGGCCGGGCCCGGCGGAGCGGCGAGAACGGGGAGCCAGGGCGCACCGGGCGTGGCGCCGGGCACGGTGAAGTCGTGTGGCGACGTCCAGGTGAAGGGCGATCCCTACTCGCCGCCGTGCTACCTCTGGGGCGGCGGCGACAACGGCGGGGCGACGGCCCGCGGTGTGACCGCCGACACGATCACGATCACGATTCGCGACGGCACCTTCGACAAGGGCGTGATCGATGCCATGTCGCGCGCTGCGATGCGCAACGGCGCGTCGAACTACCTCGCGGGCGAAACGCCCGAGCTCATCAAGGAGACGTTTCGAGGCCTCGTCGACTACTTCAACGCGAACTACCAGTTCTACGGACGCAAGCTCGACCTGCAGTTCTTCAACGGGAAGGGAGAGCTGATCGAGGAGGTTCTGGGCGGCTCTCAAGAACGCGCGCAGGCCGACGCGATCACCGTCGCGAACGAGATCAAGGCGTTCGCGGACCTGAGCGGCGTGTCGCCGCCCTATGCGGATGCGCTGGCCCGACAGAAGGTGATCGCGGTCGGAGCGCCGTACATGTCCAAGAGCTGGTTCCAGGCCCGACGACCGTATGAGTGGAGCTGGTTCGCTGACTGCAACACGCTGGTCGACATGTCGACGAGCTATTACATCGCGCGGCTCGCCGGTCGCCCGGCGAACCTCGCCGGTGGGGCGCTCAAGGGCCAACCGCGCCGAATGGCGTTGGTCGCTCCCGACTCCGACTGGTTCCAGGACTGTGTGGCCGCCGGACCCGAGCGGGTGCGCGCCGCCGGCTTCGCCGGGGAGGCGCAGGACGACGCCTTCACCTACCGCCTCGACATCAACGCCATGGCGCCGCAGGCGTACTCGATCATCCCGCAACTGGTGTCGCGCAAGGTCACGACCGTCGTATGCGCGTGCGACCCGCTCATGTTGATGTTCCTCACCGGCAAGGCGCGAGAGCAGGGCTATCAGCCGGAATGGGTGTCGACGGGGCTCGCCTTCGTCGACCAAGACCCGGTCGCGCAGCTCTTCGAGCAGTCCAACTGGGACGGCGCGTTCGGCATCTCGTTCGCCGGTGCGCCGCCGGCCGCGAACTCCGGGCCGGGTGCCCGGGCGTTCGCGAGCACCCGGCCCGGCAAGGTGCCGTCGAAGACGGTGGAGGCGCTCTTCCACCAGCTGCAGGTGTTCGCTGTCGGCGTGCAGATGGCGGGGCCGAAGCTCACACCGGAGACGTTCGAAGCGGGCATGTTCAAGTACCCCACCCGGTCGGGCCCGGCCGGCACCTGGACCTTCGGATCGGGCGACTACACGGCGACCGGCGACGCGCGCGAGGTCTATTACTCGGCATCGACGCCATCGACCCAGGCGGGTGGCCGCGGCTCGTGGATCGACCCCTCGGGCGGGCGATCGCGCTACCTCCCGGGGCAGTTCCCCACCGGCGACCCGGTGAACGGCACGTGACGGCGTTCGCCGATCGGCTGCCGGGCTCGTTGCGCGGCGCCGTGGTTCCCCGATGGCTGCCGGCCGTGCTCGGTGCCCTGGCGTGGCCACACGGCCTGGGGATGGCCGTACCCCGTCGCTCTGGCGATCGGTGTGATCGCCGGCACGGTCACCGGCGTGGTGGTCGAGTTCGCGGTGATCCGGCGTTTCGTCAACGCGCCCCGCCTCGTCGCGACGGTCGCAACGCTCGGCCTCGCGCAGCTGCTGGGCGGGGTCGAGTTGCTGGCGCCGCCCGCGATCTTCGGCGACAACACCGGCGACCCGACCGTCGGAGGATTCGAGACACCGCTGTCGCACTACACGTTCCGCGTCGGCGCACACCTGCTCGACGGCAACCACGTGTTGATCGCGATCGCAGCGCCCCTGATGGTTGCGGCCTTGTGGTGGTTCCTGCGACGGTCGCTCGTGGGAACCGCGATTCGTGGCGCGGCGCAGAACCGCGACTGGGCCCGCCTGATCGGTATCGACGTGGCCAAGCTGTCGCTCGCCGTGTGGTCGGTGGCCGGGGCGTTCGCCGCCGCGACCTATCTCCTCCAGGCGCCGTTCGTCGGCACGTCGCCCCAGGCGACGGCGGGGCCGACGGCCCTGATGATTCCCTTGGCCGCGGCGTTGGTGGCGCGGCTGGAGTCGATCCCGGTGGCCTTCGGCTCGGCGATCGGCCTCGGTGCGCTCGACCAGGTTGTCCGCTGGAACGCCACGCGTACCCCGGCGCTGTCGGATGTGGTGATCCTCGGCGTGATCCTGCTCGCCTTGTCGACTCGCCGAGGTCGCCAGGCGCGCACCATCGACGACGGCGGCATGCGCATCCTTCCGCCTCGCCGGCGCACCGAGCGGCGCTGGTCGCCCGAACTCCTCGGCGCCGCGCAGGTGGGTGCCGTCGGGTGCGCGCTCGTCGCCGCGGTCGCGATCCCCCGAGTGATCGGCGATTCCTGGGCGTACACGTTGGCGATCGCCGCGGTCTGGGCGATGGTTGCGGTCAGCACGGTGGTGGTCACCGGATGGACGGGGCAGCTGTCGCTCGGCCAGTTCGCGTTCGTTGGGCTCGCCGCGACGGTGGCCGGAAACCTGGTGGAGCGCCGCGTCGACTTCTTCGTCGTGGTCGCCGTGGCGGCGGCGACGGGCATGGTCGCCGCAGCGGTGGTCGGGTTGCCGGCGCTGCGGATTCGCGGCCCGTTCCTCGGTATCGCGACGCTCGCGTTCGCGCTCGCGGTCGACAGCTACCTCCTCAACCCGAACTACTTCCCCGACCTGCTGCCCGACAGCCTCGACCGGCCGGTGCTTCTCGGTCGTTGGACCCTGGAGTCGGAGCAGAACCTGCTCGCGGTCACGCTCGTTGCGCTGGTCGGGGCGGTGGTCGCCGCTGCGAGCGTGCGTCGCTCACGCTCGGGGCGCCATCTCCTCGCAGCCCGAGACAACCCGAACGCACTGGCGGCGCAAGGAGCCAGCTCGCGTATCGCCGCGTTGAAGGGATTCGTCCTCTCCGGCGCGATCACGGGTGTGGCGGGAGCGCTCCATGTGCTGTTGCTGCGCGGTGTGCGCGTCGGCACGTATCGCCCGGCGGTCTCGGTGGAGAGCTTCGCGTCGACCACGATCGGCGGGCTCACCTCGCTGTGGGGATCGGTGCTCGCGACGTTCGGTCTGCGGGCCGCCTCCGACGCCATGTCGGCCGAGGTGCGGCTCGTGACGATGGGTGTCGGCGTGTTGCTCGTGCTGTGGCTTGTTCCCGGTGGACTCGCGGCACTCGTGTCATCGGGCTTGCCGAAGGCGTGGCCTGGATGGCTCCGCCGCGGCGGACGCGACGCTGCCCCGACGGCGGGCACGACGCCGGTGGCGACGGCGGGCACGACCGATGCTGCGCTCGCCTCGGCCGGGCTCGATGTGGCCTTCGGGCGGTTGCAGGTGCTCTTCGACGTGGACATCACCGTTGCCGAGGGCGAGCTGTTGGCGCTGCTCGGCACGAACGGGGCGGGCAAGTCGACGTGGTTGAAGGCGGTGATGGGCCTGGTTCCGTCGAGTGGCACGATCGCCGTCGGCGGCGAGCGGGTCTCGCCGGTGCCCGAGGCGATGGTCCGATCGGGTGTCGCGCTCATGATGGGCGGCGCGTCGACCTTCGCGGAGCTCACGGTCGACGAGCACCTGCGGCTCGCCGGCTGGACCCGTCGCCACGACCCGGCCGCGCACGCCGACAACGTTGCCTCGATGCTCGAACGATTTCCCGCGCTCGCCCGGCGCCACGACAGCGCGGCGGGCAACTTGTCGGGCGGCGAACAGCAGCAGCTCGCCCTCGCCCAGGCGCTGCTGCTGTGTCCTCGGGTGCTCCTGATCGACGAGCTGTCGTTGGGGCTCGCGCCCTCGATCGTGGGCGAACTGATCGCCGTGCTGCGGCGGCTCCACGACGAGGGCACGACGATCGTGATCGTGGAGCAGTCCGTCAACGTCGCGACGGCGCTCGCCGACCGAGCGGTGTTCATGGAGAAGGGACAGGTGCGATTCACCGGACCCACGAAAGAACTGGCGGAGCGGCCGGACCTGCTCCGATCGATCTTCTTCGCCGCGAGCGACGCCGACGACTCGGCCGCGTCGCCGCCGGTCTCCCGTGTGGTGGTCCCGGCCGAGCCCCGCGCATCCGGCCGAGACGCCCACGACACCCGAGCTGTCCAGGCAGCGGGGGATCGAGGCCGCGGGGATCGCCTGCCGGGGTGTCACCAAGCGGTTCGGCGGGCTTCTTGCGCTGCACGACGTGGACCTCGATGTCCGGCCGGGCGAGATCGTCGGGCTGATCGGGCAGAACGGGGCGGGGAAGTCGACCCTGCTCGACTGCCTCGGGGGGTTCCAGCCGATCGACGGCGGTTCGGTCGAGTTGCGGGGCCGGGATGTGACGGCGTGGTCGTCGTGGGAGCGGGCGCTCGCGGGTATCGGCCGGTCGTTCCAGGACGCCCGCCTGTTTCCCGCGCTGACGGTCGCGGAGACCGTCTCGATCGCCCGCGAACGCCACGTCGCGAATCGGTCCATGTTCGCCGATGCCTTCCGCCAGCCGCGCTCGTGGTCGGCCGAGGCGGAGACGGCCGAGGTCGTAGAGCGGTTGCTCGACGAGTTGGGTCTCGACCGCTACCGCGACGAGTACACGACGGTGTTGTCGACCGGCACGCGCCGGGTCGTGGAGATGGCGTGCCTGCTGGCCTCCGAGGCATCCGTGCTGCTGCTCGATGAACCGTCGGCGGGTGTCGCCCAGCGCGAGAGCGAGGCGTTGGTGCCGTTGCTGCGGCGGGTGCGCGACCAGACCGGCGCGGCCGTGGTCATCGTCGAGCACGACATGCCCCTCCTGCGGTCGGTGTGCGATCGCCTGGTCGCGATGGCATCCGGCACCGTGATCGCGCAGGGCACCCCCGACGAGGTGTTGTCGCACCCCGCGGTGATCGCGTCGTACCTCGGCGACGACCAGGTCGCGGTCGAACGGTCGGGTGCGGGGCTCGTGCCGATCTGACCGCGGTCCTCCGTCGTCGCGCCTGAGCCCGTCTGGGACCCTCGCGCCGATCGGGCGATCGGGCCAGCCGAGCGGAGGCCAGGTGATCAGGCGACGGCGAACGCAGACGACAGCGCGGGTGCGGCGCCGTCGGTGGTGGCGACGCGTCCGTCCTCGACGAGCTTCTCGAGATGGGCGAGCACCGACGCTGCGGCGGGGAACCACAGCCGCTTGTCGTACGCCGCATACAGCACCGGGACGATGTCGGTGATGCGGGGGCAACCCGAGGTGACGGCGTCGAGCACCTGGCGTTCCCGGTCGAGCCGATGCGCGGCGAGCGCTGCGAGGTAGTTCCGCGGTGACTCGATGGCCGGCCCGTGCGTGGGGCGAAGCACCCGGTCGTTGCGGCGGAGAACCCGGTCGAGCGAGCGGAGGTAGTCGCCCATCGACCCGTCCGGCGGCGAGATCACCGAGGTGGCCCATGCCATCACATGGTCGCCCGAGAACAGCGTCGATTCCTCGGGAAGGCCATAGCTGAGATGGTTGGAACAGTGGCCGGGCGTGTGCACGGCGTCGAGCGTCCAGCCGTCGCCACGGATCGAATCGCCATCGCTCAGCGTCACGTCGGGAGCGAAACCCACGTCGTGTGCCTCGTGGCGGAACTCGTCGGGCACGGCGTCGAGCTCGGCGCGGAACCGATCGATGTCGTCGGGGCTGATGTGCTCGCCGAAGTCCAGGTGTTCGAGCCCGTCCTCGATCCCCGCCTCCGATGCCCGCTCGACGTGCGGGCCGAACCCGAACGTGGTCGCGCCCGTGCGTTCCACCAGCATCGACGAGCCGAGGGAATGGTCGGAGTGGGTGTGGGTGACGGCGATCCAGCGCACCCGTTCACCCGCGTCGAGCCCGGCGAGCAGGGCCTCGAGGTGCGCGGCCGACGGCGGCCCCGGATCGATCACGGCAACGTCGCCGTGTCCCACGATGAACGTCGCGGTGCCACGAAAAGTGAACGGACTCGGGTTCGGGCACACCACTCGACGCACGAGTGGGGAAAGTCGCTCGATCACGCCCGTCGGCGGATCGAAGTCGAGGTCGTGGCGCAGCGGCGGTGCCATGTTCAGTGCGTCGCCTCGACGCCGAGCGCGCCCAGGTGGCGCTGGGTCAGGTGGCCGGCTTCGGCGAGCCACAGGATCGTGTCGCGCAGTGTGGTGCGCAGTTCGATGCTCGGCACCCCGAAGTCGTCGGTTGCGGGCCGCTGGTCGTAGCGGGCGTCGGGGTGGTCGAGGCCGACCGCCATGAAGGCGACCGTCTCGGCCGACACGGGAAGCTGCCGGTTGGTCCGCAGCGCCACGGCGTCGGCGAGCCGTCCGGTGGCGTCGAGCACCCCGCGAGACACAGGCAGAATCGGCAACCAGCGCCCGGTGAGCGCGGCGCACATTCGAACGACGTCGCGCAGTTCGGTGGGCCATCCGGCAGCGAGATACCGGCGCGGGCCGCGCCCGGGCGCGGTGGCTGACACGCAGAGCGCCGCCACGTCGCGCACGTCGATGAAGGGCATGACCGCGCCCTGCGGGATGGTGGGGAGACGCCAACGGAGGATGTCGCGCACCACGGCGACGGAGTCGGACAGCGTCGGGTTCGGATCGTTCGGTCCGAAGATGCCGCCCGGGTACACGGTGACCACCGGGTGCCCGGCGTCCTGCGCCTCGCGTGCGATCGCCTCGGCGGCGATCTTCGAGTGGCTGTATGGGCCGACTCCGGCCGACGGCGGCATGGAGGCATCGACGAACGGCGCGGGAGGCGGCTGGTACACACCGAGGGTGGAGACGCACACGATGGCGTCGAGCTCGGCGTCGATCGACGCGGTGATGATGGCTCGGCTCATCGCCGGGTTGACCCGCAGCATCTCGTCGCCGTGGCGCGGGTCGAGCGAGAAGAGCGCAGCGACGTGCACGATCGCGTCGCAGCCGGCGATGGCGGCACCCACGGACACGGGGTCGGTGAGCACGGCGCTCACCACCTCGATCCCGTCGTCGTGGTCGAGCCCGAACATGCGGCGAACCCGTATCGCCTTGGCCGGATCGCGCACCAGCATGCGCACGCGGTGACCACGCGCCCGCGCGGTCGCGACGACGTGCGAACCGAGGAATCCGGTCCCGCCGGTGACGGCGAGCGTGCGGCCGGTCGGCTCAGAACTCGATCCGGACACCGATTTCGACCTGGTTGGTGGAGTGCTCCGACATCGTCGCTGCATCGTACGCGGCCCTCGCCCGGACGGAGGCCGGACGAAACACGGACTTCCCACGACAGGTTCTAATGCACTACATTAGAACCTGTTCTCGTTTTGCACCGCGGTGCTCGTCATCTGGAGGCTCATCCATGGAGTTCGGCCTGTTTCTCAACGGCTACCTGCCCGGCCCGGCGGCGCATGACCGCGACGCCGAGCACGCGATGCTGATGCGTGAGCTGCAGTACGCGATCCACGCCGACTCGTACAACTGGAAGTACGCATGGTTCGGCGAGCACCACGCACTCACCGAGTACTCGCACATGTCGGCGCCCGAGGTGACCATCCCATACGTCGCCGCCCGCACCGAGCGCATCCACCTCGGCTCGGCCATCATCAACCTGTCGCCGAAGGTCAACCAGCCGACCCGCAACGCCGAGCGCGTTGCGATGCTCGACCACGTCACCGGCGGTCGATTCGAGTTCGGCACCGGCCGTGGCGCCGGCGAGCACGAGATGCAGACCTTCGACCTGCACACCTCCGAGACCAAGGAGATGTGGGACGAGGTCGCCCCCGAGCTCATCCGCATGTGGGAAACCCGCGACTACGAGTTCGAGGGCCAGTTCTTCCGGGTGCCCGACCCGCACAACATCCTCCCGAAGCCGTACGGCGTCGGCCATCCCCCGATCTGGGTCGGCTGTGGCAACCCCGGCACGTTCAGCAAGGCCGGCGAGCTGGGCATCGGCGCGATCGCGTTCAACTTCGAACCCGTCATGAACCTGAAGGGCCGGATCGACGCGTACAAGGAGGGCATCTCGAACTGCACCGAGCCGCTCGGCGAGTTCGTGAACGACAACGTGCTGATGACCAACGCGGTCATCTGCCTGGCCGACGGCAAGCGCGCCCGCGAGATCGCGATGTCGCCGGGCCGCGGCTACCTCAACTCGATGGTCTCGCTGTACCACTCGACGATGCCCAAGATGCCCGGCGCGATCATCTGGCCCGACACGCCGCGCGGCCTCCGGGACGAGTCCGAGCTCGACTATGCGATCGAGGCCGGCTACCTCCTGTGCGGCACGCCCGACCAGGTGCTCGAGCAGATCGACAAGTACCAGGCGGTCGGTACCGACCAGCTCGTGTTCGGCATCCCGAACGAGGGCTTCGAACACGAAGAGGTGCTCGAGATGATCGAGCTCTTCGGCAAGCACGTCATCCCCGAGTACGACAAGGATCCGGTCCACCGCACGGCCAAGGCCCGCGCGACCGCCCAGCGCAAGCACCCGGAGTACTCCAAGCTGCCCGACGGGTTGCGGGCGCCGACCGTGATTCCGGCCAACTCGCTGCTGCCACTGGAGGGCTGAGCTGGCCCCCTCGGGTGACGCGACTCGCGAGCGCCTGCTCGACGAGGCCGAACGGCTCTTCGCCCTCAAGGGCGTCGACGGTGTGACCACCCGGGAGATCGTCGACGCGGCGCGCCAGCGCAATGCGTCGGCGATCTCCTATCACTTCGGTTCGCGCCAAGGCCTGTTGTTGGCGCTGCTCGCCCGCCGCGGCGGCCCCGTCGACGACGAGCGGGGCCGCAGGCGGGACGAGCTCGGTGACGAGCCGATGGTGGCCGACCTGGTCGCGTGTCTCGTGGAACCGTTCGGCGAGCTGCTCGGCTCCGCGTCGGGTCGCTCGTACCTGCGGATCGTCGCGCAGCTGCGCGGCCGATTCGCGTCGTGGCGCGTCGAGTCCGACGCGGCGACCACGCATCACCTGGCCCGCATCCTCGACGCGATCGAGCAACGCGCGTCGCCCGACCCGGACATCGCGCGCGAGCGGGTGGTAGCGCTGATCATGCTGATGACGTCGTCGATTGCCGAGCGGGCGCGGCGGATCGACGATGGCTCGACCCCCAACTTGAGCCACGACGCATTTGTCGCCAACCTCGTGGCAATGTGTACGGCCGTCGTCGTGGCGGGTAACGGGGGGTGACCAGATGGTGTCGACCGAGGCCGAGGGCCGGGATGCGCGCGGGGCAGCACCGCGACGTTCGCTCCGGGTCGCACTGACCGTCCTGGCCTCGGTGGCGCTGGTGGGCGCCGCGTCGTGCGTGCCCCCGGTCGGCCCCGACCCGGCGACGCTCGGACCTTCGGGAGACGGCCAGGTGGTCGCGGTCCACCTGTCCGGTGCGTACACCTACGCCACCTCGGGATCACCGCAGGGCCCGAACCTGCAGGTGACGCGGGCCGTCGACGGGGCGGTGACCGGGGTCTCCGGAACCGTGTCGATTCCCGGGCGCGGCGCCGACGCGGCGCGCCTCACCCTCGACCTCACCATCGACACGGTGCTCGGGCTGGCGTCGGGCTCGGGCGAACTGGTCGATCCGGCGGCCGGCCTTCGGGTGCCCTTCGGGGCGCTGGCCTCGCCGGTACGCCTCGACGGGGGTTCGATCTCGGGCACGATCGACTGGTTCCGCGCCTGGAAGTTCATCGAGCTCCGCCCGTTCCGGCTCGCGTGGTCGGTGAGCGACGGCACCGTCGCGGCCCCGGCGCCGCCGGCCGTGCCGGAGGCGTCGTCAGGTTCGCTCCGGGCGATCACCTACAACGTGGCCGGGCTGCCCGAACCGATCAGCGGGTCGTTGCCCGCAACGCACAGCTCGCTCATCAGCCCGCTGCTGAACGACTACGACCTCGTGCTGGTGCAGGAGGACTTCTTCTATCCCGACCACATCGCCGGCGCGTTGTCGCATCCCTTCGGCTCCGACCCGCAGAGCGTGGTGTGGGGCACTGATCCGACGCGGCCGGACGCGATCGTCGGCAGCGGCCTCGAGCGGTACTCACGCTCGCCGTTCACGGGGTACCGGCAGGTGCGCTGGCCGGGGTGCTTCGGCGGCATCCTGCCCCCGGGCGCGGCCGACTGCCTGTCGCAGAAGGGGTTCTCGGTTGCGACGCACACCCTCGCCGCAGGCGTGACGGTCGACGTGTACGACCTCCACGGCGAGGCCGGATCGACCGCCGAGGACAACCGACTCTCCGCCGAGGACTACCGCTTTCTCGCCGAGTACATCGATGAGCACTCCGCCGGCCACGCCGTCATCGTCGCGGGCGACTACAACCTGCACCCCGACGAGGCAGACGACGCTGCGGTGCTTGCGCAGTTCCAGGTCGACGCGGGCGTGACCGATGTGTGCCGGGTCACGCAGTGTTCGGTCGACCCCGACACGATCGACCGGTTCCTCTATCGCTCATCGGCGACGGTGCACCTGGAGCCACGCGGTTGGGACGTGCCTGGGGCGCGCTTCTCGCGGCCCGACGGCACGCCGCTCAGCGACCACCGCCCGTCGACGGTGACCTTCGACTGGTCGCTCACACCCGGGTGACCGATGGCGTTCCGGCGGGCGTCACGCACGTCGCGTCGACGCGCGGCGGCGCATCGGGATTTCGAACGTCGTCGACCACCACGAACTCGGTTCGCCACTCGCTCGGGGTCACGGTGCATCGTCCGTACCCGTGCAGCTTGACGTTCAGGTAGGCGATGCCGGGGAAGTTCTCGGGTGTCACGAGCTCGGCGCCGCCCGGCACGAGGTCGACCAGGCTCGACGAGGTGATGGAGGTGCCGACGAACTCCACGGCGACCGGCAGGCGCTCGCCGTTCCCGGTCTCGATCGCGAGCGAGCCCGCACCGGCGGAATGGATGTCGCCGGTCAGCCCCACCACGTCGCCGATCTCGTGGTCGCGGATGAACTCGAGCAGGCGTCGCCGCGCGGAGGGGTAGCCATCCCACTGATCGACGTTCAGGATCAGGTCGCCGAGCACGAGGGACGACATGACCGTCTGCTGCGCGATCACCTTCCATCGGGCGTCGCTGTCCGAGAGGCCGTCGGCCAGCCAGCGCTCCTGTTCCGGGCCGAGCATCGTGCGCTCGTCGGCGTCCATCCCGTCGCACGACGCCCGGCTCACGATCGCATCGAGGCGCGAGTTGCACGCCTGGTCGGATCGGTACTGGCGCCCGTCGAGCACGAAGAACTCCGCGAGGTCGCCGAAGCGAACGCTGCGGTAGATCCGCCAGTCCGGACCGCTGGGCGGATCCAGACGCATCGGCATGTGCTCGTAGTACGCCTGGTACGCGGCCGCGCGGCGGGTTGCGAACTCGGCGTCCTCCATGTCGCCGTTGTCGGCGAGATCGGCGTAGTTGTTCTCGACCTCGTGGTCGTCCCACGTGACCACCCACGGGCACGATGCCCGACTTGCCCGGAGGTCGGCGTCGCGGGTGTAGGTCTCGTACCGACGACGGTATTCGTCGAGCGTCGTGAGGATGCCGTCTGAAACCTGGCGGACCGACGTCGGGGTGGACGGGTATTCGTAGATGTAGTCCCCGAGGAAGAAGACGAGGTCGAGTTCGTCGGCGGCGAGTGCTCGGTGGGCGGCGTAGTACCCCTCGGTGTAGTCCTGGCACGAGGCGAATCCGAGGCGGAGCTGCTTCGGCGAGGCATCGGGCTTCGGCGTGGTGCGGGCGCGGCCGACAGCGGAGGTGAACGCGGCCGACGAGAAGCGGTACCAGTACTCGGTGTCGGGGTCGAGCCCCGTTGCGTCGAGGTGGAGCGAGTGTGCCCATTCGGGCGCGGCCGTCACGATCCCCGAGGCGACCGGTCGGCTGAACGAACGGTCGGCGGCGACCTCCCACTTCACGTCGACCGGCGCGGTCAGTTCGGTGATGAGCCGGGTCCACAGGATGACCGACGTGGGTGTCGGGTCGCCCGACGCGACGCCGAGCACGAACGGATCGCTCGTCAGGGGTGACTGCGGGGTCTCCACCACAGCGGCGGTCGTCGAGGTCGCCGCGTCGGTCGGGTCGTCGGGTGTTGCGGCGTCGCGGCGCTTGCCGCTCCCGGACGCATCGGTGGTGGTCGCCTTGTCCGCGCACGACACCACCACGGCGCCGGTTCCCAGGCCGAGTGCGGTGAGAAAGGCGCGGCGGTCGATGGGGTTGTGCATGGGAGGAACCGTATCCGGTCGTATCTCATATGTGACATAGGGTGTCGTCGTGGAACCTGACGGAGTTCTCGATCGAATCGGCGGCCTCGTGCGCGACGCCCGGCGGCACCGCGGCTGGACCCAGGAACAGCTCGCCGGCGCGCTGGGATCAAGCCAGTCGGCGGTGAACCGCATCGAGCGGGGCAAGCAGAACGTGAGCCTCGCGATGCTCGCCCGCATCGGCGAGGTGCTCGACTCGGGCATCGTCACACTCGGCCATCCAGGGCCGACGCATCTGCGGGTGCAGGGCGGCACGACGCTGCGGGGCTCGATCGACGTGCTCGCATCGAAGAACGCGACCGTGGCGCTGCTGTGCGCCTCGCTGCTGACCACCGGCAAGACCACGCTGCGCAAGGTCGCCCGCATCGAAGAGGTGCACCGGATCATCGAGGTGCTGCGAAGCGTCGGCGTCGAGGTGAACTGGCTGAACGGCGACCGCGACCTCGAGCTGATCCCACCGGCCGAACTCGACCTGTCGGCGCTCGACGTGGTCGCGGCGCGCCGCACCCGCAGCGTGCTGTTGCTGCTCGGTCCGCTCCTGCATCGGCACCGCCACTTCGAGCTGCCCTACGCCGGTGGCTGCCAACTCGGCACCCGCACGGTTGAGCCGCACCTCCAGGCGTTGCGGCCCTTCGGGCTGTCGGTCGAGGTCTCGGACGGCCTGTACTCGGCGACCGTGCAGGCACGCCGACCCGACCGTCCGCTGGTGCTGACCGAACGCGGCGACACCGTGACGGAGAACGCGATCATGGCCGCCGCGCGCACCGACGGCGTGACGATCATCCGCAACGCCAGCTCGAACTACATGGTGCAGGACCTCTGCTTCTTCCTGGAGTTGCTCGGCGTGAAGGTCGAGGGAGTCGGCACCACGACGCTCGCGATCCACGGCATCGGCGAGCTCACCGGCGACATCGACTACACGCCGGCCGAGGACCCGGTGGAGGCGATGTCGCTCATCACCGCGGGCCTCCTCACCGACTCGGCGATCACGATCCGTCGAGCGCCGATCGAATTCCTCGAGGTCGAGCTCGCTGTGCTCGAGGAGATGGGCCTCGATTACAACCGCAGCGAGGAGTACGCCGCGGTCAATGGAAAGACGCGCCTCGTCGATCTCGATATCCGGCCGTCGGAACTGCGCTCGCCGATCGACAAGGTGCACCCGATGCCCTTCCCGGGGCTCAACATCGACAACCTGCCCTTCTTCGCCGGCATCGCTGCGGCAGCGCACGGCACGACGCTCATTCACGACTGGGTGTACGAGAACCGTGCGATCTACCTGACCGACCTCGGGCGGCTCGGGGCGCGGGTCACCCTGCTCGATCCGCATCGGGTGCAGGTCGAGGGCCCGACGCACTGGTCGGGAGCCGAAATCGGCTGCCCGCCTGCGCTGCGACCGGCCGTGGTGATCCTGTTGGCGATGCTCGCGGCGAAGGGAACGTCGGTGCTGCGCAACGTGTACGTGATCAACCGCGGGTACGAGGATCTCGCCGATCGCCTCAACCAGATCGGCGCGCAGATCGAGACGTTCCGGGACATCTGAGGTGAGTGCCGTCTTCGCGTCGCTCACTGCGCTGCCGCGCTGGTCGGCGCTCGTGTCGTTCGCCTCGGTCGCCGCGGTGATCATCGCGGTGCCGGGCCCGAGCGTGCTGTTCGTGATCGGTCGCGCCGTGAGCGTGGGGCGACGCGCCGCCGTCGTGACGGTGTGGGGCAACGCGGTCGGCGTGTATCTGCAGGTGCTGGCCGTCGCCGCGGGGATCGGTGCGATCGTCGAGCGGTCGGCGACGGTGTTCACCCTGGTGAAGACGGTCGGCGCGCTCTACCTGATGTGGCTGGGCGTGAGCGCGATCCGCCATCGACGCGGGGCCGAGCCGCAGAACGAGCCGGTGGACGACGCGGCTTGCTCCGACTCGGCTCAGGCCGACGCAGGATTGGCCGACGCCGGCATGGCCGGTGCCGGGGTGCGCGCGGCGACGCCGCGGCGTTGGTTCCGCGACGGCGTGGTGGTCGGGGCCGCCAATCCGAAGTCGATCGTGTTCTTCACCGCGATCCTGCCGCAGTTCGTCGACCGCCACGGCCCCGTGCCGGTCCAAATGGCGGTGCTGGGCGGCGTGTTCGTCGCGATCGCGCTGGTGCTCGACACGCTGTGGGCGCTGGCGGCGGGCTCGGCTCGGCACTGGTTCGCGTCCGAGCCCCGTCGGCTCGAACGACTCACCGCGACCGGCGGCGTCGTGATGATTGGCCTTGGCGCCCGGCTGGCGCTCAGCGGCCGGAACTGATCGTCACGGCACGACCTGACCGAGCCACACGAGCGTGGTGTACCAGACGAAGCCGAGCGTCGAGAGGCCACAGATCGCGGCCCACACGTCGCGCCGCCGGAACGTCTCGGCGTACCCGACCGCCCAGGCGGGCACGAGCATCAGCCCGTAGCGGCCGAGCGAGTCAATGTTGTTCGCCGCGAGCGCCACGGCGAGCCCGACCGCGGCATACCCGATCCACGCCCAGGCGATCCGCCGCACGGCGAGCACCGTGCCGACGATGAGCACCAGCGCGAGGGCGATGTTGTATGCCTGGCGGAAGTCGCCGGTGGCGATGTCTCCGATGGCCGAGAACAGGCGGGTGATCGGTTCGCGGAACCCGTTGCGGAACTTCCGCTGCCACTCCAGCGGCGCCGAGCCGTCGCCGGTGGTCTCTTCGAGCCACAACAGATATGCGCCGAGCCCCACGAGCGGCGCCGCGACGGCGGAACACCACGAGATCACGCGGCCGACTGCGTCGACTCGGCCCGCCTTCCAGGACCGGGCCGCTCCGACTGCGGCGATGAAGGCGGGGGCGGCGACGAGCACGCCGGTCGGCCGCAGGAGCCCGAGCGCGACGAAGGGCAGCACCGCCCGGCCGGGTTGTCCGCGCACGATCGCCGCGGCGCCAATGCAGAACAGCAGGAGGAACAGCGGCTCGGCGTACGCAAAGCCGAGCGCGGAAGCCGCCGGGAAGATCGCCATGAGCACCGCCGCACGCCCCGCGGTGCGTTCGGGCAACCCGAGGTCGCGCACGAGGCGCCACACGGCGAATCCGGCGCCGAGTGCCGCGAGATTCGCGATGAGCAGCAGGGCGATGTCGGTGCGGTGCCCCATCAGCGCCGAGAGCCATCGGCCGAGCAGCGGGTAGGCGGGAAAAAAGCGCACGGCGTCGGGGTCGGCGTGGGCATAGCCCAACTCCGCGATCGCCCGGTAGTACTGGCCGTCCCACGCCATGAGGCCCTCGTCGAGCTTGGCTCGGCCGTACGGCAGCGTGACGTGGGGTGCGAGGGCCTCGGCGAGCACGAACGACACGATCAGCGCGAGCCGGGCCGCGAGCCATCCGCCCACCACGCTCGGCGCGGCCCGCTCGATCCACGAGCGAGCGGTGGCCGCCTTGCGTGGTCGGGTGCCGGTCGTCACCGCTCCAGTATCCATCGGGTGGCGGTCCACACCGGGCACCGTCACCGGGCGGCCTCGGCCCGGGGAGGTCGCCGGGCGGCCGTGTAGCGTTCGCCGCCATGGTGTGGCGACGAACGCTCGTGTCGGTGGGACTCTGCGCGCTGCTCGCAGGGTGCAGCGACGGCGGTGGCACACGGGAGTCCGCATCGTCCACCGGCACCCGCACCGGCACCGGTCGACCGGCGGCGACCTGGACCACCTTCGGTGCCGGCCCGGACAACGCTCGCCGGGCGGCGGGCGAGCGGGTGGGCACGGCCGAAGCCCCGGCGCCGCGCTGGCACCGCGACCTCGGTGTCGGCATGTCGTCCACGCCGATGGTCGACGGCGACGAGGTGGTGTTCGCCGACTGGGGTGGCACGGTCCACTCGGCCGAGGCCTCGACGGGCGAGGACCGGTGGACCTTCGAGCTCGGCGGCGCGGTCATGTCGTCGCCGACGCTGACCGATGACGCGGTGCTGGTGGCGAACGGATCCACGTTGGTGTGCCTCGATCGTGCGACGGGCACGGAGCGCTGGCGAGCCGAGATCAGCGACCATCCGATCGCGATCACGCCGGCATCCCCGGTCGTGGCCGACGGGCTCGTCGTGATCGGCACGGCCAGCGGCGAGCTGATGGTGCCGGTCGACGACTACACGTTCCGCGGCAGCCTCGCTGCCTTCGATCTCGCCACGGGCGCGCCGGCATGGCGTCGTTGGTTCACCTCCGGCGACGCCGCGGAGGGCAACGGGGTGGGCATCTGGTCGACGCCGTCGTTCGACCCGGAGCGCGGCCTGCTGTTCGTCGGCACGGGCAACACCTACGAGCCGCCCGCAGCGCCGATGTCGGACAGCCTGGTGGCGCTCGATGCTGCGACGGGCGAGGTGCGGTGGCATCGCCAGTTCACCTACCCCGATGTCTGGAGCACGGCGCACGCCGGCGGGCTCGACGCAGATGTCGGTGCGGGCCCCAACCTGTGGACCGCCGACGGGCGCGACCTTGTCGGCGCTGGCGACAAGGCCGGCAGCTACCACGCGCTCGACCGCTCGACGGGCGACGTGGTGTGGGAGACGACGCTGACGCCGGGCAGCGTGCTCGGTGGCGTGATCGGCACCGCAGCGCTCAGCGGCGACTCGATCGTGGTCGCGTCCAACGTCGGGGGTGACGCCAACGCTCCCGGGTCGACCTCCAGGGTGGTGTCGCTCGACCGCGGCGACGGCACGATCCGATGGGCGGCCGACCTGGACTCCACGGTCTTCGCCCCGGTCACGGTCACCGATGACGTGGCGTTGGTGGGGACGGTCGGCGGATCGTTCGTCGCGCTGCGGCTCGACGACGGCTCCGAGGCGTGGCGGATCGCCGCGCCCGATCAGGTCGGCTCGGGTGCCTCGGTGGTCGACGGGGTCATCTATTGGGGGTACGGCTACGCGCTGTTCTCGCGGGGCGAGCCCGCCGGCGGCGTGTTCGCGTTCGGCGCGGGGTCGGCCGACGCGGGGTCGGCCGGCGCTACCGGGGCGTCGGGCGGCGGAGGGGCCACCGACGATGCGCACGACCATCCCGAATCGGCGTCCGCCGGGGATCGCGGTGCCGAGCTGTACACCCGGCACTGCAGCGCCTGCCATGGGGCAACCGGCCAGGGCGGCGTCGGTCCCGAGTTGCGCACGATCGCCGAGCGCGTCACCGAGGAGCGCCACCTCGAGATCGTGCACCGCGGAACGGGCACGCAGATGCCGGCGTTCGGGGAAGCGTTGACCGACGACGAGATCGCAGCGATCGTCGACTTCGAGCGGCAGCGCCTCGGCCGATAGCGCTCGCCGCCAGTCCTGTTACCCCCAGCACCCGGAGGTTCTCACCGTGTTCGACCACATCGATCCCGCAATCGTCGCCGCTCCGATCTACATCGTGGCGATGCTCTGGGAACGGCGCATCGTCACCCGCAGGCGATCGGCGGGCGACGACCTGCGCGGATTCCGCCGCGCCGACATGTGGGCGAGCCTCAAGATGGGCATGGTGTCGATCCTGACCGTCGGCGTCTTGAACCTCGGCGTGTACGCGCTCGCGAAGTGGCTGTGGCAGTGGCGAGTCACCGACCTCGGCAACGGTGTCCTCGCCTGGGCGGTCGGCATGCTCGCCTGGGATTTCGCCTACTACTGGTTCCATCGGTGGGAGCACGAGTGCCGGTTCTTCTGGGCGTCCCACGTCAACCATCATTCGAGCGAGTACTACAACCTCTCGACAGCGCTCCGGCAGCCGTGGACGCCGCTGCTCCTGCTGGCGATCATGCCGCCGATCGTGCTGCTGGGCGTGCGTCCGTGGATCATGATGACCTGCGGCGGGCTCAACCTGATCTACCAGTTCTGGGTGCACACCGAGGCGATCGACCGGATGCCCCGATGGTTCGAGTTCGTGTTCAACACGCCGTCGCATCACCGCGTGCACCACGGCTCGAACCGGCAATACCTCGACCGCAACCACGCCGGCATCCTCATCGTGTGGGATCGCCTGTTCGGCACGTTCGAACCGGAGCGCGAGCGCGTCGTCTACGGCCTTACGAAGAACATCGACACGTTCGTGCTCTGGACCGTGTTCGCCCACGAGTACGCGGCGATCTGGCGCGACGTGCGTCGGGCGCGCACCTGGCGCGAACGCCTGGGCTACACCTTCGCCGGTCCCGGCTGGCGACCGTGACCGTGGCCGTTCAGTCCTGCGTGGCCTCGTGGGAACCGGCGGTGACCGACCACGTGTCGGTGTGGCTGATCGGCGTTCTCGTCCCAGATGTTCTCGACGTACACGTAGGCGCACGTGAACGACTTGGGTGTCACGGTGACGCTGGCGTAGCAGTGCTCCCCGAGGAAGTAGCGGATGTGGGGGTTCGCGGCCCGGTAGTCGGTGCCGAAGATCACCGTCGAGATCGAGCTGCCGACGAACTCGGGCATCACGGTCGGGCCGCCAGCGCTCGCGGCGACATCGTTCACGAAGCTCGCATGCCAGTCGCCGGTCACCACCACCGGATTGGGCACCTTGGCCGTGGTGATCGCGTCGATCACGCGTTGGCGCGCTGCGGGGTACCCGTCCCAGACGTCGCGGGTGTAGGTGGGCGCCTCGGCCGTGCCGGTGTTGATCGACGCGAACATCACGGGATTGCACAGCACGAACCAGGTGCCCTTCGACGCCGCGATGGTGTCGGCCAGCCACGACTCCTGCGCTGCACCCAGGTTCGTCCGCTTGGGGTCTTCGAGCGCCGCGCACGACGGACCCTCGTCCGAGATCAGCGACGCATCGGTGCGGCACGCGGGGGCATCCGCGTACTGGCGGGTCTCGATCACTGCGAGGTCGGCGAGCGTGCCGAAGCGCAACGAGCGCTGCAGTTCGAGCGATTCGAACGAGTCTGGCTCCGGCGTCACGCGGATCGGCTGATGCTCGTAGAACGCCTGGTAGGCGGCGAGCCGTCGGTCGCGGCTGCGGGGCTGATCGACATCGCCCTGGCCGACATCACCGGCGTAGTTGTTGGCGACCTCGTGGTCGTCGAAGGTGATGATCCACGGAGCGGCGGCGTGCGCGGCCTGGAGATGAGGATCCGATTTTGTCTGCGCGTAGCGGGCCCGGTAGGTCGCCAGGTCGGTGGGAGGCGGGCTCGCCCACACGCGCGATCCGTCCTGGGCTGGTGATAGGTCGCCGAGGCTGAGCTCGTAGATGTAGTCGCCGAGGAACACCACGGCGTCGGGATTCTCGGCTGCCGCGTGCTTCCAGAGCACGTAGGTGCCCCACTGGTAGTCCTGGCAGGAGGCGAAGATGAACCGGAAGTGATCGGCCTTCGCCGACGGGGCGGGGAAGGTGCGGGTGCGGCCGACCGGCGAGGTCTGCCCGTCGACGCGGAAGCGGTAGAAGTACCAGCTGTCGGGATCGAGGTTCGTGACATCGACGTGGATCGAGTGGCCGAGGTCGGGGCGAGCGACCGCGATGTCCGATGCGACGAGCTCCTTGAACGCTTCGTCGCGGGCCACGTCGAATGCCACCTGCACGTCGCCCGTGGGCGGGCCGCCGTCGGGTGTCGTCGCGGCCGAGGCGAGGCGGGTCCACAACACGACGGCGCTGTCGGTCGGATCGCCGCTCGCGACTCCGAGCGAGAAGATGCCGTCGGGCAGCGGTGTCGACGGTGTGGTGGGCACAGCGGTCTCGACCGGCTGTGCCGCGGTCGACGGCGCCCCGCCCGACGACTTCTTCGACGACGTTGCGCACGCCGTGGTGAGCCCTGCGACGGCAAGGCCGGAGAGAAACTGTCGACGGTCCACGGCTGCCCCCTTGACACTCGGTCGTCACCTGAACGACGACCGAGTGTCACCCTACCGTCACCTTGCGGCCACCTTCGGTCTCGCGAGGGGCGAGTCGGTCGTTGCTAGTGGATCAGGTCATCGGCCGTGAATCGCAGCGAGCGGTCGGTCGCTGCGACGACGTCGTCGGCGAACGCCTCGCGGGCGTAGAGCGCGAGGTCGCATGCGGCGGCCTGGTGTCGACTCCATGGTGATGCCCCACACGCGGCGCGTGCTCGCTGGGTCACCGTCCGGAGAGAACAACGTAGAGTCCGAGGGTCGGCGACCTTCATTGTGGGGTTGTGCTCTCTCACGAAGCTCGGTCGCCACGCGCGTGCCGTCGCCGGCGCGGGCACTGGTCGCGGCGCTTCATGGGTGGTCGCGACCGGTGCTTCGCCGGTCAGGTCCGATCCTCGGGGGGAGCGAACCTGACCGGTCGGAGCCGCGGGCGTGTCCGGAGATCGCTGGCTGGGCTCAGTTGCCGACGACGGGCAGGTGTGCGAGCGCCTCGGCCACCTTGTCGGCGGGGTAGTCGTAGTCGACGATGCCGCCCTCGAAGTACTTGTCATAGGCGGCCATGTCGAGCATGCCGTGACCGCACAGCGCGGTCAGGATCACCTTCTCCTCGCCGGTCTCCTTGCAGCGCAGTGCCTCGTCGATCGCCGCGGCCAGGGCATGGGTCGGCTCGGGCGCCGGCACGATGCCCTCGGTGCGGGCGAACTGCACCCCGGCGGCGAAGCAGTCGGACTGAGGGATGGCCTCGGCCTCGATCAGCCCGAGCTCGTAGATGTGGCTGATGAGGGGGCTCATGCCGTGATAGCGGAGCCCGCCTGCGTGGATGGGGTCGGGGATGAAGTCGTGGCCCAGCGTGTGCATCTTCATCAGCGGGGTCATGCCGGCGGTGTCGCCGAAGTCGTACGCGTACACGCCGCGGGTGAGCGACGGGCAGGCGGCCGGCTCAACGGCGCGGATCGTCGGGTTGATCTTGCCGGCGAGCTTCTCGCGCAGGAACGGGAAGGTGAGCCCGGCGAAGTTCGAGCCGCCGCCGGTGCACCCGATGATGAGGTCGGGGGTATCGCCCGCCTTCTCGAGCTGCAGGAGTGCCTCCTCGCCGATCACCGTCTGGTGCATCAGCACGTGGTTGAGCACCGAGCCGAGCGCGTAGCGAATGTCGGGATTCTGCGCCGTAATCTCGACGGCCTCGGAGATGGCGATGCCGAGCGAGCCCGGGTTCGACGCGTCCTCGGCGAGCAGCTTGCGGCCGTACTCGGTCACATCCGACGGCGACGGGTGCACGGTCGCGCCGAACGCCTGCATCATCGCCCGGCGGTACGGCTTCTGGTCGTAGCTCGCGCGGACCTGCCAGACCTCGCACTCCATGCCGAACATCTGGCAGGCGAAGGCCAGGGCGGTGCCCCACTGGCCGGCACCGGTCTCGGTGGTCAGCTTCTTCACGCCGGCCTTGGCGTTGTAGTAGGCCTGCGGCACGGCCGTGTTCGGCTTGTGCGATCCGGCGGGGCTCGTGCCCTCGTACTTGTAGTAGATCCGCGCCGGGGTGCCGAGCGCCTTCTCCAGGCGGCGCGCCCGGTGCAGCGGCGTGGCGCGCCACAGCCGGTAGATGTCCATCACCTCGCCGGGGATCTCGATGTAGCGGTCGGTGGTGACCTCTTGCATGATGAGGTCCATCGGGAACAGCGGGGCGAAGTCGTCGGGGCCGGCCGGCTCGAGCGTGCCCGGATGCAGTGCCGGCGGCGGCGGCTCGGGCAGATCGGCGACGAGGTTGTACCAGGCGGTCGGCATCTCGTCGTCGGTCAGCAGGTAGCGAAGCGGCTCGGTCACAGGACCCCCTGGATCTCGGTGCGCCGAGAGCGGATCTCCCGACGACGGGCGCATCGTAGGCCGATCGCCGGGCCCCCCATCACCCACTCAACCCTCGCTCCCTTCCGAACCCAACCTGAGCCACCGGCACGCAGTCCCCCCACCCACCACGTCCCCGCCCGCGGTCTAACGATTGTCGCGCAACGCAGAATGGCCAGGGCTGGCGCCCTGCCGATCCACGGGCGCCTCATTCGGCGGCGGGGGTGCGCTCGGCCGGGTCGGGGGTGAGCGCATCGGGGGAGAGCGCGGCGACGATGCCTGCCGCCCCGTCCTCCCAGGTGGGCGGCCGGTAGTCGCTGAGCGCCTCGCGCCGGGCCCGGTGGTAGGCGTCGTCGGTGGCGTGGCGTCGCAGCAGGGTCACGAGCTCGTCGAGCCGGTGGGGTCGAAGAACTCGGCGCGTGCGCCGCCGGCCTCGACGAGCGCGCCGCCGTTCGACGCGATCGTCGGCAGCCCGTTCGCGAGCGCCTCGATCACCGGCGTGCCGAACCCCTCGTAGAACGCCGGCTGCACCGACACGAACGCGTGGCGATACAGCCCGTCGAGCGTGTCGTCGTCCACGTGGTCGAGCCAGCGCAGGCGTCCGCCGGCCAGGGGATGGGCGCGCATCCGCTCGGTGATCGCCTCGGTCATCCACCCGGCCTTCCCAACGATGGCGAGCGACAGGTCGGGGATCTCGTCGGTGAGCCGATCGAACGCGTCGAGCAGCAGCGCGTGGTTCTTGCGTGGTTCGACGGTGCCGACACTCAGGATGAACCGACCCGGCGGCGCGGACTCGGGTCGTGGCAGGTTGGCCGCGGCGACCCGGAAGTTGGCGCCCATCGTGATCACCGACGTCCGCAGCGGCCGGTCGTCGCCGCGGCGTCGCGAGTACTCGACCACGTCGCGTTCGCTGCAGCGCGAGATGCACACGAACCGTTCGGAGTGGTCGAGGTGCGCGTCGATGAACGAGGTGAACAGCCGGATCTGTCCGTCGTCGAACCACTCGGGAAACTGCGTCGGCATCACGTCGGCGATGAGCGTTGCCGTGCGGACGCCACGCCGCCATCGCCGGTAGCAGCTCCGCCCGATGGGGAACGTTGTGCCAGGCCGCTTCCAGGTCGAACAGCCACGAGTCGCGGGGCCATTTGTCGATCCGAAGCGTGCCGTGGCCCGCAGGGTGTGCGGCGAGGCGGCGACGCCGGGCGGCGCGGTCGCGCAGTGCCTGAACCGGACCGAGTCGGATCGCTCGGGCGAGGGCCGACCGGACGGGACCGGGGAGCGGGTCGGCGAGCTGCGACAGCCGCGATCGTGGGGGAGTCGCAGGCGCACGGAAGGTCGCGAGCTGCGCCTCCTCTCCCGGATCGAGGCGACGGAAGGTACCGCATTCGAGGCACCACCGGACGGGGATGAATCGGATCGGTCCGGCGTCGTCGGGGCCGGGAAGCCGGCGAAGCAGTTCGCGTGTGTGGCGCTGGAAGCCGGTCTGGTACGGCACGGCCAGCGTGTTCGACACATCGACGAACACGTGGCGGTGGCGGTCATCAGCAGTGGGTGAGGTCATGGGAGTGTCCGATCGACGACGATCTCGGCGAATCGCTGGCCGATCGCCGTCCAGTCGCCGTGCTGCTCGACCCAGCGGCGGCCGGCGGCGACGCGATCTGCGTCGGGCCGCCCGAGCGCGGCGACGATCGCGTCGGGGAACCGATCGAGCGACGCGATCGCGATCCCCGCTTCGTCGGCGTCGACGCCCCGCGCCCCGATGTCGGTGCTCACGATGGGCAGCCCGGCGGCGAGGTACATCAGCAGCTTCAGGTTCGAGCCGCTCCCGGTGGCCATCGGGTTCAGCGCCAGGTCGCACGACGTGAGCAGCAGGTCGAGCCGCTCGGCCGACACGACGCCGAGCAGCACAACGTTCGACGGCAACCTCGGCCGGTCGAGCGCCCGGGAGTGTGCGCCGGCAAGCAGAAACGTCACGTCGGGCAGTTGCTCGGCCATCGCGAGTATCGCCCGGCCGGCATCGACGTTGGGACGGTGGCCGGCGCCCACGAACAGCGCGGCGGCCCGCCCGGCGGGGATGTCGACCGCGTCGCCGAGCGCGAGCCGCCGCCGCGCCCGTGCCGCCCCCGTGACGAACGCGACGGAGGCCGTGTCGACACCGTTGGGAACCACCGCGGTGTGCCCTCCGACGTCGTAGCGCCGCGACAGCGATTCCAGGTCGTGGTCGGTGGTAGCCGTCACCGTTGCCGCGCTCTCCACGGCCAACCGCTCGGTGGCCTCGATGTGGCGGAGCAGCCAATGGCCGCCCTCGTCGTCGGGATAGATCTCGGACTTGAGCGCGAACTCGTCGTTGTGGGCGTCGCACACGAGAGGGATGTCGGGTGCGATCCGGAGTGCCGCGGCGGCTAGGTAGGGCTGCACGAGCAGCGTTGCCGCCGCCCCGTCGAGCTGTTCGCCGAGCTCCCACACGAGCTCGGGGATCGCCTCCCACATGAGCGCCGAGGCGATGTCGGTCAGCGACACCGGCGCGGCGACGAGTCGCATCGCGGTCTCGCGTCGCGCCAGGTCGCCGGGAAGGGGAAACACGTATTCGACGACGCCGTCGGCGTGGCGTTCGACCGCCCGCGCGGTCGCCTGGTTGGAGACGCTCAGGATTGTCACGTCGACCCCGGCTCGCCGCGCGAGCGCGTGGGCCAGGTGGAACCGCGGAGCTGCCCACCGCTGGCACGCGGCGACAGCGGGTAGGTGGTGAGTGCCACGATGCGACTTCGGCCTCGGGATCTGAAGGCGTGCGGTTGGACGGCGGGGGAGTCGCCGACCCGCACCGTGTCGTCGAGGAACGCCGAGATCGAACCGGATCGCCGGCGCGCGTCGGCCCGTGCGATCCGCCGTCGGGCGGCGCGCACCCGGGTGGGCACGGGCGCATCGGCGGTTCGAAGCCACTGGAGGAACTGCTGGCCTGACACCTGGGCCGATCCTACGATCTCGCCGAGGCCCAGCTCCGGAACCGCCGGCACGCCTCGCCGACGGCATCGGGCGATGTCGCATACGACCAGCGCATGAACCGGTGGCCGTCGACGGGATCGAAGTCGTTGCCAGGTGCGACGGCGACCCCGAGCTCGTCGAGCCAGATGCGGCTGAGGTCGAGCGCTGGGACTCCCCAATGCTCGACCGATCCGTACAGGTAGAACGCTCCGTCGCTCGGGGCGAGGTCGATGACGCCGATCTCGTGCAGGGTTGCCGCGAGGGCGTCGCGGTTCGCCCGGTACCCGGCGACTCGCCGGTCGAGTTCGTCGGTGGCGTCGAATGCCGCGAGCCCGACGTGCTGGGCCAGGGTGGGCGGGGCGAGCACCAGGTTCTGGCTGAGGCGGTCGACCGGTTCGGCGAGGTGGCCGGGCACCACGATCCAGCCCAGCCGCCACCCGGTCATCGCGAAATACTTCGAGAACGACCCGATCACGATCGCATCCGGTGCCACGCTCAGCGCGGTGTGCGCCGGCTCGCCGTAGACGATGCCGTGGTAGATCTCGTCGCTCACGATCTGCACGTCGTGCTCGTTGCACCACCGCCCGATCGCGCCCCAGTCGCCCTCGCTCAGCACCGCCCCGGTGGGGTTGGCCGGGCTCGCCAGGAGGAGCCCGTCGATCGGCCCGGCCGCGTCGAGGTGTGCCGTCGTGGGCGCATAGCCCGTTGCGGCGTCGACTCGCAGTGCGACCGCCTCGAGCCCGAACGCGTGGAGCATCTGGCGGTAGCACGGGTACCCCGGTTCGGTCACGGCGATCCGCTCGCCCGGCGCGAACGCGGCGAGCAGACCCAGCAGGCACGCGCCCGAGGCGCCGACGGTCACGATCACCCGGCTCGCATCGATGTCGACGCCGTAGCGATGCGCGTACTCGCGGGCGATGCGAGATCGGAGGGCGGGCAGCCCGCACGCATCGGTGTAGCCGAGCGGATCACCGGAGCGCAGCACTTCGATCGCGGCCTCGGTCGCCAAGCGGGGCGCACCGCCGGCGGGTTGACCAACTTCGAGATGGATCGCCGCGCCGTGCTGCGACTCGTGCGCGGATGTCGCGGCGACGAGCTCCATCACGAGGAAGGGGTCGATCTCGGCTCGGGCGGCGACCCGTCCCCGACCCATGTTCAGCCGATGGGGAGCAGTGCGGCGAGCAGTGAGGTCACGACCAGTTCGAGTTCGGCCTCGTCGAGTTCGGCGAACGGCTGGGCCGCGATGACGTCGGTGATCGTCTCGGCGCGGACGGTCGCCTCGCGCAGCGCACTCACGTCGGGCAACGGTGCCGAGTGGCCGAGCAGCGCGGCGTTCGCTTCGCCGCCTTTCGCCACGACCGCGGCGAGCGGCGACAGCCCTGCCGCCATCACGCCGATGATGTGTGCCCCGCCGCGGAACTCGCGCAGCACGTTGATCTGCTGGGCGACCGCGCCCATCGGGTCGTCGGGCAGGGCCACGTTGCGCCAGCCGGCGAACAGCGCCATGCCGGCGACGGGGGCAGCGGCGATGACCCGGCCGAGCAGCGGCGACAGCGCGGCGTAGTCGACGTCGGGCGCCAGGTGCGCACGCCCCCAGTCGGCGCATCCGGCGGCGAACCGCTCGGCGGCGGCGGCCACAGGTTCGACGGCGCGGCCCTGCTCCCACATCGTTCGAACGAAACCGCCGTGGAGGAAGCCGAACGCGGCCTCGACAACGTCGGCGTCGACCTCGCCGAGCACGCCTCCGCGGCCGGTCACGTAGAAGTCGTAGCCCTGATAGCCGGACTCGATCGCGGGGGCGTAGAAGGTCGGGTCGAGCATGAAGCGCTGGCCGAACCGCTGCACCGGTCCGGCGATCGCACGTTCGGCTTCCTCGGGGGTCATCGGTCGGCGCTCAGCGGCTGACGATCACGGCGGAACCGTGGCCGAACAGCCCCTGGTTGGCGGTGATGCCGGCGGTCGCGTTGTCGACCTGGCGGCCGGTGGCCTCGCCTCGGAGCTGCCAGGTGAGTTCGCACACCTGCGCGATCGCCTGGGCCGGGACGGCCTCGCCGAAGCACGACAGTCCGCCCGACGGGTTCACCGGGACGCGCCCGCCGATCGTCGTGTCGCCGTCGCGCAGGAGCTGCTCTGCGCCGCCGACCTCGCACAGACCGAGGTCTTCGTACCAGTCGAGCTCCAGGGCCGACGACAGGTCGTAGACCTCGGCGACGTTGATGTCTTCGGGCCCGATGCCGGCCTGGGCGTACGCCGCGTCGCCGATGGCCTGCTTGAACGTGCGCTCGGGTGCGGGCACGCCTGCGGCCGAGTCGGTCGAGAAGCCGGGCATGTCGATGACGGTGTTGGGAAAGGTCGGCGTGATGGTCGACACGGCCTTGATCCGCACCGGGTTCGCGTGCCCGTGCGCTCGGGCCCAGTCCATGGAGGCGAGCACGAGCGCGGCGCCGCCGTCGGAGGTCGCGCAGATGTGGAGGAGTCGGAGCGGGTCGGCGACGATCGGCGACGCCATGATCTCCTCGGTCGTGTACTCCTTGCGGTACCGCGCGTAGGGGTTGTTGAGACCGTGGCGGGCGTTCTTCACCTTGACCGCTGCGAAGTCGTCCTCGGTCGCGCCGTACAGGTCGATGCGGCGGCGGGCGTAGAGCCCGAAGTAGGTGGGGTTCGTTGCGCCGATGAGTCGGAAACGCAGCCAGTCGGGGTCGGTCCAGCGTTCGCCCGACTGCGGGGCGAGGAAGCCCTTCGGGGTGGTGTCGGCGCCGACGACGAGCGCCACGTCGCAGAGCCCGGCGAGGATGCGCTGGCGGGCTGCTTCGATCGCCATCGCGCCGGACGCGCAGGCGCCGTACGCGCTCGTGACCGGTATGCCGGTCCATCCCATCGCCTGGGCGAACGTGGCGCCGGCGACGTAGCCGGGATAGCCGTTGCGCATGGTGTCGGCGCCGGCCACGAACTGGATGTCGCGGTAGTCGACCGCCGCGTCGGTGAGCGCGTCGCTGATGGCGGCGACGCCGTACTCGACGAAGTTGCGGCCCCACTTGCCCCAGGGGTGCATCCCGGCGCCGATGATTGCGATCTCGTCCACCATCACTGGGCTCCTTCGGCGCGTCGGCCGGTCGGCTTCCACTTCCACACGACGACCTCGTTGCCGTCGTCATCGAAATGGAGCGTGTCGAGTACGACCTCCACCTCGTCGCCCACGGCCAGGTCGTCGACGGTCACGCCGCTGACCATCTGGCCGAGGATCACGATTCGCTCCTCGATCAGTTCGACCGCGGCGATCACGAACGGCACGTGAGGGTCGGTCATGGCGATGTAGGGCGGCGGCGGCTTGTAGCCCGCGTTCGTGTAGCTCCACACGCGGCCGATTCGGCTGAGCTGCACCGGTTCGAGCGTGGCGGCGGAACACCCGGGCGCACGCGACATGGTCGTCTCGGGCGGGAAGTAGAACGTGCCGCTCTCCGAGCAGCGCGTGCCGAGGAGATGCGGCTCGTCGTCGAGGGTGAACCATCCCTCGATCGCAGCCACTCGCGTGTGGGTCATGTGTTTCCTCCCGTCGGACAGCGCGCACGCTCTCCAGCGATCTGACGGAGCGTCAGACTAGAGCCAGTGGTTGCACCGCTCGTCCATCCGATGGTGCGCGCCGACCTCGGCCAGTTCGACCCGTGACCCGATGGCCTCAGCGCCGCACGGCACCCACGGGTTGGAGCGTCGGAGGACCCTCCGTCGCTGCGCGTTCAGCGCGGCACGGCTCGACCCGGCGGCATGATCGGTCAGCCATCGATCGGGTTGGCCACGCAGAGCCCCCGCCGTTCGGCGGCGTCGCAGAGGGCCGAATCTGAACTTGTCAGGACGTGTGCCCCGACGGCCAACGCGGCTGCGAGGTGCACGGCGTCGTAGCCCCGGAGGGCCTCCTGCTCGGCGAGATCGGCAGCTATCGCAACGAGATCCTCTGTGATCTTCACGATGGCGACCTCCTCGAGGAGGTCGGCCAAGCCAGCCTTCGCCTCGCGGTGCTCCCGGTATGTCAGCCGACCCCCTCGTCGGGCCGCAGCCAACGCAGCCCGGGCCTCAACGACGACCATCGCGGCCGAAACCAGCACATCGGCTGCCGCCCAGATCGCGTCGGCACGAGCAGACCCGACTTCGTCCAGCAGCCGCTTCAACAGCGTCGAGGTGTCGACGTAGGTGATCACCGACGCTGGTCGGCCACGAGATCGCTCACCGACCCGACCGGTTTGATTCGTCGCGACGGAGGCCTCCGGGACGAACGCTTCGCGGGACGGACGACGCCCGCCGCGATCAGGTCGCTCAGGTGGTCCATCGAGGAGTCCAGCGCCGACAACCGCGCCACAGGACGTCCGCGGTCGGTGACGATGATCTCCTCGCCATTCCGAACGCGGTCGAGATAGCGGCTCAAGTTGTTCTTGAGATCGCGTACGCCGACCTCGACTCGCGAGATAGCCACTGACATGACCACATTGTAGCTACACCGGAGGCGAGCACGGTCAACGCCGACCAGGGCGTTGAGCCACACGGGTTTGAAGAGCGCGACGTTGGTGGATCAGACGGGACTCGAACCCGCTGGGCTAGTCCGTTCGGCCCTTTGTCGCCCGGCTCGGCCGATCCGCTTTTGCGGTCCCTACCTTGTGCCGAATGGACGGACAAGTCGTCGAGGCGGGACTCGACGTCGTGATCGGGATGGGCGCCTTGGTGGCCCGCCTCGACAGGACGGTGCTTGCACCGTGGCGCGCCGCGATCGGCGACACCGCGGGGATCGAGGGCGCCCCACGGGGAACGGTGCCGCACAGCGTGCTGCTGTATGGGGCACCGGGGTCGGGGGTGCGATTCGCCGCGAGCACACTCGCCGCCGCGCTCGACCGTCTCGACCGGGGTTCGGTGATCGTGGCTGCGGACCGACTCGACGCGAGCCCGCGGGAACTCTCGGCGCTCGTCGAGGGTGCTCCTCGTGACGTGGTGCTGATTCTCGCGAGCCACGAGCCGTGGAGGCTGCCCCTCGATGCGGCCGGCCGGCGAGGTCGTGGCTCGATCGGCTGGGTGAGTGCGCACGGCGCGGCGATCGCGACGGCCTTCGTGCACCCGCCCGATCGCCCCGCGCGGCTGTTTCGCGCCTGGGAGTTGCTCGCGGCGCTCGGCGAGTCGACCGACTGGCTCGATGACATCGTCGACGCGACCCGAGGTTGGACCGGCGACGACCTGCGCGACGCCTTGTGCGGCCCCCTCCCATGGGGCGACCGCGACGGCGTGCTCGCCGCGATCCGGGCCTATCGGCCCTCGTGCGTGGATTGGCTCACGACCGCACGGCGGTGGAGCGCCACCTTGCCCGCCG
Organism: Actinomycetota bacterium; assembly: GCA_016703525.1. Lineage (GTDB taxonomy): Bacteria > Actinomycetota > Acidimicrobiia > Acidimicrobiales > Microtrichaceae > JADJBW01. The sequence goes on from JADJBW010000002.1 coordinate 128,815, forward strand.
GCTCGCTCGACGATCTCCAGGACTACCTGCGTCGATACCACGCCGCCTGAGCGCCCCGTCGCCCGCTGAGGCTCCGGCGGGGCGTGACGTGCATCAGTTGAGTTCACCCCGCGGCTCGTTGGCTGGGCGCGCGGCCTGAGCCGGGGGCGGGGTTCCCTCGGCATCGCTGCGGAACCGCCGCCGCAGGATCAGCCCGGTCGCGGCGATGCCGAGGATGACGACCGCGACGAGCATGGTCCACGGCGCGCCGGCGGGCTCTCGGATGCGCACGAGCACGCGGATGTCGTCGTCTTCGGGGGAACGGGTTGCGGCGGCGGAACCCGTCGCCGATGCGGCGCTGTTGCAGTTGTCGAGCGCTGTGCGAGCGCCGTCGAGGCTGCCGCCGCGCACCTGCTCGCCGGCGGCATCGAGGCACCGTTGCAGCGTTCCGATGCTGCTCGCGGGTCGATCCGCCACGTCGATACTGACCTCCTGGCTGACCACCTTGCCGATGCCGTCGAGTTGCGCCAGGACCAGTTCGATGCGCGTCGGATCGATCTGGAACGTCAGGTCGGACTCGGTCGTCGACCCCTTGGTGGATCGCTCGGCGACACGGGTGCCCTGTTCCTGTTCGAAGTGTTCGATGACGAGCGATCGGATGCGATCGACCGTGGTGGTCTCGATATCGACGACGACTTCGGCGTCCGGGTTGGTGACGCGGTCGAACGCCCACACCGCAAGGACGGCGGCCGCAACGGCGAGAAGGACGATGACACGGATGTTCTTGGCCATGGGCTCCCGAACGCGCGTGGGGCGAGCGGTTCGCCCGGCAGGCTACCGGGGTTGTTCCCCTGGGGTGGGGGCATTCGCGGCGCCGAGGAACGCGGGTCGTTCGCCCCCGCCGTGGAGCAGGAGCGACGCGCCCGACACATAGCTCGCCAGCGGAGACGAGAGGAGCACCGTGGCGTCAGCCACGTCGGCGGGGGTGCCCATGCGCCCGAGCGGAACCGTGGCGGCAACCGCAGCGAGTCCCGCCGCGTCGCCGTAGTGCAGGTCGGCCTGTTCGGTCTGGATGAGCCCGCATACGACGGCGTTCACCCGGACCTTGGGCGCCCACTCGACGGCGAGCGACTGGGTGAGGCTCAGCAGCCCGGCCTTGGCGGCGCCGTAGGCGGCGGTTCCGGGGGACGGCCGCACGCCCGACACCGACGCGATGTTCACGATGGTGCCCCCGTCCTCCTGGGTCTGCATGGTGCGGTTGACCCGCTGCGAGAGGTTCATCGGCGCGATCAGGTTGAGGCGCAGAATCGCCTCGGAGAACCGTGGCGACGCGGTCGCGGCGTCGGCCGCCGGGCTGCCGCCGGCGTTGTTCACGAGCACGTCGATCCGGCCCCAGCGCGACTCGGCGGCGGCGACGAATGCATCGATCTGGTCGAGGTCGCGCACGTCGCAGGCGACGAACTCGGCCGATCGGCCGGCCGCGTTCGGCGCTTCGTCGGGTGCCGTGCGACCGCAGGTCATCACCTGCGCCCCGAGCCCGAGGAAACGCTCGCAGATGGTCCGGCCGATCCCCTTGGTCCCCCCGGTGACGAGGACCACCTTGCCGCTGAAGTCGATCGTGTCCATTCCGATCACCGTAGTGAGTCGTGCGCCCCGGTCGATCACCGCAGGCCTTCGGGGTGGCGGTCGCCGAGCCGGTCGAACGAAACTGACGCCTCATCCACCGCTCGGAGGGCGCCGTGACCATCACCTGCACGATCGAGAACGGCATCGCCGAAGTCGTCATGGCCAACCCGCCGGTCAACGCACTCACGGTTGCGGGCTGGTTCGAACTCGCCCGGATCATCACCGAGGCGGGCCGCAACCCCGAGGTCGGCGCGCTGGTGCTGCGCGCCGAGGGGAAGGGATTCAACGCGGGCGTCGACATCAAGGAGATGCAGAACACCGAGGGCTTCGACGCGCTCCTCGGGGCGAACCGCGGCTGCTACGCGGCGTTCGCCGCGGTGTACGAGTGCGAGGTGCCGGTCGTGGCTGCGGTGCACGACTTCTGCCTCGGCGGCGGCATCGGCCTTGTTGGCAACGCCGACGTCATCGTCGCGGCGACGGGCACCCGCTTCGGGCTTCCCGAGGTGAACCAGGGCGCGCTCGGCGCGGCGACGCATCTCGCCCGGCTGGTGCCGGCCCACAAGATGCGCGAGATGGTCTTCACCGCCGAGCCCTGCGACGTGTCGGTGCTGGCGGCGTACGGATCGGTCGCGCGAGTCGTGGACCGCGACGACCTGCGTGATGCAGCCATGGAGATCGCCGCCAAGATCTGTACGAAGTCGCGCTTTGTGATCCGGCGGGCCAAGGAGTGCCTCAACGCGATCGACCCGGTCGACGTGAAGCGCAGCTACCGCTTCGAGCAGGGGTTCACCTTCGAGTTGAACCTGTCGGGCGTCTCCGACGAGGCGCGCGACGCGTTCGTCGAGAAGCGCGACGCCACCTACTCGAAGTAGCTGTCGGACGGCGCGGCCGCCGTCGGTCAGCCCCCGGTCGCCGCCGATGGCTTGCAGGCGGTCGTGGTCGACAGCTTCTGCATCGCAGCGGCGAACTCGGCTTCGTTGGTCATCGAGTCGGCACCGAACGCGCTCGCCGGGTATCCGTCCGCCTTCGCCTTGGCAGCGAGCGCGTCGGCGGTGTCGCGGATCGTCTTCGCCGCCGCAGGCTCGTCCTTTTCGATGGTCGACGCCAGAGCTCCGTACCACTTCTTGGCGAATTCGACCGCGGCCTTCACCTCGTCGGGCTTCGTCGGTGGGTTCGACAGTTCGAGCGTGGCCGAGATGCCGACGAGCTTGCACGGGTCGCCGCCGGCCTCGTCGATCAGCTCGGTGGCCTTGGCGATGTTGTCGGTGAACTTCTCCGCGCCTTTCACCGGGGCCGTTCCCTTGGCGGTCGTGGTGGTCGTGCCCGCCGCCTTGTCGTCGCTGCATCCCGTCAGCGGTGCACAGAGTGCTGTCAGGGCGAGGAGCGCGGCCCCTCCGGCGCGTCGAACGTTCACGTAGTCCTCCGAGTGCGGTGCGGGACTTCACCCTACCGATCGTCGGCTCCGGCGCGGCGCCGCGCGGCACGCGGGACCCCGGATCTCGACGCCGTCGGCAGCCAAGGTCTACCGTGCCCCACGATCTGACGGCGCGTCAGGTCGGCGCGCGCTGCGCCGGCGGCGCACACGACGAGGGGACGGCCCATGGCCATACCGGACAAGCGGACTACCGAAGCGGAGGTCGTCGCGGAGCTGCGCGACGGCATGACGATCGGCCTCGGCGGCTGGGGGTCGCGGCGCAAGCCGATGTCGCTCGTGCGCGAGATCCTGCGCAGCGACCTGCGCGATCTCACGATCGTCGCCTACGGCGGGCCCGACGTCGGGCTGCTGTGCCGGGCGGGCAAGGTGCGTCGGGTGATCTCGGGCTTCGTGTCGCTCGACTCCATCCCGCTCGAGCCCCACTACCGGGCCGCCCGCCAGAACGCCACGATCGAGGCGACCGAGCTCGATGAGGGCATGCTGCTCCTCGGCCTGCAGGCCGCCGCGTGGCGCGTGCCGTTCCTGCCGACCCGCGCCGGCATGGGCTCCGACCTGTTGGCGCTGCAGCCGGAGTTCCGGATGGTTCGCTCGCCGTATCCGTCCCATGGCGCCGCGGCCGACGCCGAGCCCGAGGAGCTGGTCGCAGTGCCGGCCATTCACCTCGATGTGGCGCTGATCCACATGAACCGCGCCGATCGGGGCGGGAACGGGCAGTTCCTCAACCAGGATCTGTTCATGGACGACCTGATGGCGATGGCGGCCGAGCGCACGTTCATGAGCTGCGAGCGGATCATCCCCACCGAGGAGTTCCCGACCCATGGGCCGTTCCACACCCAGCGGATATCGCGGCTGATGACCGCCGGGGTGATCGAGCGGCCCGGTGCCGCGCACTTCACCGAATGCCCGCCCGACTATGTGCGTGACGAGGCGTTCCAGAAGGAGTACGCCGCGACGGCGAAGAGCGACGAGGCCTGGGATGCGTTCCGAGCCAAGTACCTGGACGTGAGCGAAGACGACTACCAGCGTCTCGTGGGGGTGGCCCGATGACCGAGACCGATCACAACGACGGCGCGATCACTCGCGCCGAGGTGTGCTGCATCGCCGTGGCCGAGGCGTTCCGCGGCGACGGCGAGCGGCTCTGCAACCCCATCGGCATCATCCCGATGATCGGCGGACGACTCGCCCGCGAGTCCTTCGAGCCCGATCTGGTGATGACCGACGGGTTCGGTGGCTTCGCGGCCAACCCGCTTCCGCCCGGGGCCGACCCGGCCGGTGCGGTGCTCGAGGCGTGGAACCCGTACCCGCAGATGTTCTCGGTGCTGTGGAACGGCCGCCGCCACGTGATGATGGGCGCCACCCAGGTCGACCGCTTCGGCAACCAGAACATCGCCTGCATCGGCGACTGGCACCAGCCTCGGAGCCAGTTGCTCGGCTTCCGTGGCGCGCCGGGCAACACCATCAACCACACCACGTCGTATTGGGTGCCCAATCACAATCCAAAGGTGCTGGTCGAAGCGGTCGATGTGGTGTGCGGCGTCGGCTACGACCGAGCTGCAGCGCTCGGAGCGACCGCGTCGAGGTTCCACGAGATCCGCCGCGTGGTCACCAACCTGGCGGTGCTCGACTTCGAAACGCCCGACAACCGCATGCGCATTCGCTCGGTCCACCCGGGCGTGACCATCGACGAGGTGGTCGCGGCAACGGGGTTCGACCTGGTGGTGCCCGATGACGTCGCTGAGTCGCGCGTGCCGACCGGCGAGGAGCTGCGGCTCATCCGCGAGGTCATCGATCCGCGGGGGCTTCGCTACGCCGAGGTGCCGAAGGCGTGAGCGTCGGGTCTGAATCCACCGAACACGCCGCGGCGCCCGATCCGCTCCACACGGCCGTCTGCGACCGGTTCGGGATTCGCCTGCCGATCGTGCAGACCGGCATGGGGTGGGTGTCGGGGGCTCGCCTGACCGCGGCGACGTGTCGCGCCGGCGGACTCGGGATCCTGGCCTCGGCCACGATGACGATCGACGAGCTGCGGCTCGCGATGTCGAAGGTCGTCGAGCGGGCCCCCGGCGCTCCGTTCGGCGTCAACCTGTTGCCGAACCAGCCCGACCTGCGCGAGCGGATCGACCTGCTGGTGCGCGAAGGCGTGGCGGTCGCAAGCTTCGCCGGTGCGCCGTCGGCCGATGTGGTTGCTCGGCTGAACGACGCCGGAATCGCGTCGATCGTCACGGTCGGCGCGCGGCGCCACGCCGAGAAGATGGTCGGGATCGGCGTGCAGGCGCTCATCGCTCAGGGTGGCGAGGGCGGCGGCCACACCGGATCGACCCCCACAACGCTGCTGCTGCCGCAGGTGGTCGACGCGGCGGCCGGCACCGGTGTGCCGGTGCTTGCTGCGGGCGGGTTCTTCGACGGTCGAGGCCTGGTTGCTGCGCTCGCGTACGGCGCGGACGGTATCGCGATGGGCACGAGATTCCTGTTGACCCGGGAATCGCACGTACCCGACCACGTGAAGGACATCTACGTGCAGACCCCGGTCACGGGCACGGTGGTGACCGAGGCGATCGACGGAGCGCCCCAGCGTGTCATTCGCACCGAGATGATCGAGGCGCTCGAGAAGACGCCGGCGCTCGTCCGCTTCCCTCGCGCCGCCGCGAACGCGCTGCGCTTTCGGAAGTTGACGGGCACGCCGCTGCTCGACCTGTTGCGCACGGGGCGGGCGATGAAGCAGTCGCAGAACCTCACCTGGGCGCAGGTGGCCCTCGCGGCGAACGCTCCGATGATGACGAAGGCCGGCGTGGTGGACGGCCGTCCCGAGGTCGGGATCTTGCCGACGGGCCAGGTGGTCGGCGCGATCGGCGAGTTGCCGACGGTCGCCGACCTCCTCGCTCGGATCGAGGCCGAGGCGCGGGCGGCGCTGGCCCGGCTGGGTTCGGCCTGAGCGTCAGCGGTGCTGGCGGCGCCGGTGGAACTTGTCGTGGTACATCGCCCGGTCGGCCTCCTGGAGGATGTCGACCGCGCTCACGGTGTCGGCTGAGGTCGTCGCGGCGCCGATGCTGACCCGAATGGGGAGCGAGCGCTCGCCGATGAGCACCGGCCCCTCGGTCGCTGCGCGAACGCGGTCGGCCATCGCCTCGGCCGCTCCCTCACCCGTCGACGGCGCGTAGAGGGCGAACTCGTCGCCACCGAGGCGCGAGACGGTGTCGCCGGGGCGACACGCCTGCAGCAGTCGGCGGGCCAGCTCGATGAGGACTTCGTCGCCGGCGGCGTGCCCGCAGCGGTCGTTGACCTGCTTGAACTCGTCGACGTCCAGATAGAGCAGTGCGCCGCCGTAGTGCTCGGCCGCGAGATCGCGGGCGATCGCGTCGATGAGGCGGCCCGAGCGGTACAGGCCGGTGAGGTCATCGCGCTCCAGCGCCGCCTCGAGTGATCGGAGGTTGCGGTGCTCTTCGGTCAGGTCGACCACCTGCAGCAGGGCCAGACCGTCCTCGTCATCGACCGCGGTCACGGCGAGCCGGAACCACCGGTCGTCGATACCGCCCACAACCACCTGGGGCGCCACTTCGATGTCGAGGCGGTCGACGAGGCCGAGCACGGCGGCCCACAGAAACGGGGTGGTTCGCGCCGGGTTCGGCCCGCTGCCACACAGCGCCGCGAACGCCTGGTTGGCCTGCTCGATCCGAGTGCCCTCGGCGCCCACGACGGCGGTGGGCATGGGCGAGCTCTCGAATGCGGCGCGGAACAGCGAGCGTGACGATTCGACGATGCCGGTGCCACGCGCCAGGTTCCGCCTGAGGCGTTCGAACGCCCCGGCCTCGTCGAGCTGCGCGGCGAGAACCGTCGCGAGCTGTTCGGTGATCAGGAGCTCGGCGTCGGTGAACGAGGCCATGCGCCGGCGGAGTCCGAGCACGCCGACGAGGGTGCCGTTGTGATGCAGCGGTATGGCGATGAGCTGCACGCCGGCGCCGTCGCCCGCGCCGATCGTCACCTGGCGCGCGGCGCTCGCGGCGAGCTCGACGGCGGCGCGCACGATGCGATCGTCGGTACCGGTGGGCGGTTCGGATGCGTGCGACGGCGTGGCGGGCGCGTGCGACGGCGTGGCGGGCAGGTCGGTGGCGGGCGCGTGCGACGGCGTGGCGGGCGGGTTGGTGCGTCGGTCGGCGTGGCGGAGATCGATGACCGAACGCTCAACTGCCGAGCCGCTCGACTCGTCGATCGGGGCGTCGTGTGGGGTGCCGACGGATGCGCCGTCCCCGTCGGCTGCGACGGCGACCAGGTTCAGCGTGCGGCTGCGCTGATCGATGAGCGCCACCACGACATCGGTGGCGAAACCGCCGACGAGGTCGCGGCATGCGCGTTCGGCGAGTGCGGTCGCGCTCGTGGAGACTTCGGCGAGGCGTCGCTCGAAGGTTTCGACGAGCCGCGCCCGTCCCGAGGCGAGGACGTCGTGTTCGTCGCTGGCGTGAGGGGCGCCGGACATGCGATCACGCTAGTGGCGAATCGGCTGAATTCGCACCGCATTGTGGTTGAATAACCGCGCGCGGCGTTCACGTTGGCGCCAAGGCGACAGCCATCCCGTGGGTGCGACGATTGCACGCGTATCTGACGGGGCGTCAGAATCTCCGGGTGGATCTGACATGGACCCCTGAACAGGACGCATTCCGCGACGAATGCCGCACCTGGCTGCAACGAAATGTCCCCAGCGAGCCGCTGCCGTCGGGTGACACCCGCGAGGGGTTCGCCCGCCATCTCGACTGGGAGCGACAGCTCTTCGCCGACCGCTGGGCGGTGGTGAGCTGGCCGGAGGCGTACGGGGGGCGTGACGCCTCGCTGTGGGAGTGGCTGATCTTCGAGGAGGAGTACTACCGGGCAGGTGCGCCGCAGCGGGTCACCCAGAACGGCATCTTCCTGCTCGCCCCGACCATCTTCGAGTTCGGTACCCGAACCCAGCAGGACTACTACCTCCCGCGCATGGCGGCGGCCGAGGACCTGTGGTGTCAGGGGTGGTCCGAGCCGAACGCCGGCTCCGACCTGGCGAGCCTCACGTCCAAGGCGGTGCGCGACGAAGCCGCCGGCGGGTGGCGGCTGAGCGGGCAGAAGACCTGGACGACCCGAGGAGCGTTCTGCACCCACCTGTTCGGGCTGTTCCGCACCGACCCCGATTCGGTTCGGCACCACGGTCTGACCTACTTCATGGTGCCGCTCGAGACCGAAGGCGTGACGGTGCGCGGCTTCGGCCGCCTCGACGGCGACGAGGGCTTCGCTGAGGTCTTCTTCGACGAGGCATTCGTGTCGGACGATCTGATCCTGGGTGCCGTCGGATCGGGGTGGTCGGTTGCCATGGCGACCACGAGCTCCGAGCGCGGCCTCACGCTGCGCTCGCCAGGCCGGTTCCAGGCGACGGCCGCCCGGCTCGTGCGACTCGTGCGTGACCGTGGGCTCGACACGGCCGACCCGTCGACTCGCGAGGCGATCGTGCGGGCGTGGATGGCGGCCGAGGCGTACTCGCTCTACACGCTCGCCGATGTCAGCGGCATGGTCGAGGGCCGTTCGCCGGGCTTCCGGTCGAGCCTCAACAAGATCTTCTGGTCGGAGCTCGACGTCGATCTCCACACCGCGGCGCTCGCCGTGTTGGGTGGCGAGGGAGAACTCGAGACGATCGGCGGCACCGAGAACCCGTGGCTCAAGGGCTACCAGTTCTCGCTGTCGGGTCCGATCTACGCCGGGACCAATGAGATCCAGCGCAACATCATCGCCGAGCGCGTGCTCGGACTCCCGAGGAAGTAGGTCCGATGCGCTTTGCGTTCACCGATGATCAGCTCGCGTTCGCCGATGCGGTGCGTGAGTTGTTGGCCGACCAATGCGATGCCGCCCGCGTGCGCGCCGCGTGGGACGGCGATGGACGGGTACCCGGCCTCTGGGATCGCCTCGCCGAGATGGGCGTGCTGGGCATGCTTGCCCCCGAGGGTACGGGCGGGCTCGGCATGGCCGACGTCGACCTCGTTGCGATCCTCGCCGAGGGCGGCCGGGCGGCCATTCCCGACCCGCTGGCCGCGACCGCAGCGGTCGCCGTGCCGACCATCCGCGACCACGCACAGAGCGACGACGCCGAGCGATGGCTCGCCGAGATCAGCGCGGGCACCGCACGCGTCGGCGTGGGCCTGTCCGGCAACGTCGGCGTGCTGCACGCCGCCGATGCGGCGATCTTCCTGCTCGAGGCCGACGACGGCCTGCACCTCGTCGACGCCGACGTGGTCGAGCTCCAACCGCTCGACTCGGTCGACGGAGCGCGCCGCCTCAGCGCCGTCACCTGGACGCCGAGCGCTGCGACCCGTCTCCCGTCCGCCGAACTCGCTGCGTCGCAGGCGCGCGATCGGGCCGCGGTTGCCACCGCCGCAGAGCTGTGCGGACTTGCCGACACCATGCTCGCGATGACGGTCGCCTATGTCAGCGAGCGCCGGCAGTTCGGCGTGCCGATCGGCAGCTTCCAGGCGGTGAAGCATCAACTCGCCGATGCTCTGGTGGAGCTGGAATTCGCGAAGCCGCTCGTGTGGCGTGCGGCGCTCTCGCGCTCCACGGGAGACCCGAGCGCGTCGATGCACGCGTCCATGGCGAAGGCCGCTGCCTCCGATGCCGCGCACACGGTTGGGCTTGCCGCCCTGCAGTGTCACGGGGCCATCGGTTACACCGTCGAATGCGACCTGCACCTGTGGCTCAAGCGGTCGTGGGCGTTGCGTGCACAGGACGGCGACGCGGCGGCGCACCGGCGCCTGGTCGAGGCAGCCCTGCTCGGCTGATCGGCCCCTCGGTCGCGTCGCAGGCCCGTTCCTGCGGCCGGCGGTGCGTGGCGCGACCAGGCACCTGACGTGTCCATGAACGCGAGAGGGGCGGTCGGACTGTGTCCGACCGCCCCTCTCGACGGTGTGGTGTCGGCCGCCCAGAGGCGGCCGACGATCAGTGCGCCGCGGTCAGTTGTAGACCGAGCACCCGACCACGCCAGGCAGGATCAGCGAGGCGATCGGGCGAGCCAGGAAGCTGCCGCCCGTGAGCTGGACCTTCGAGCACCCGCCGCCGCTGTTCATGTAGAAGTCGGCTTCGAGGTAGGTCGGAATCCCGATGATCGAGAAGTAGAAGCCGACGCGGGTCGCCTTCATGCCCGCGGCTTGGCTGAGCGTCATCCGAGCGCTGGCGACATCGATCGAGCCGATGCGGAAGCGACCGCCGCCGGACAGCGACCAGCTTGGGGTCGTGCGGGACGAGGTGAACGTGCCGTTGAACTCGATCCCGAGCGGGAAGTTGGTGGTGGTGACCCGGCCGGTGCCCGAGAGGGCGACCTGCTCGGTGCCCACGAGCACGTGGCCCGAGAAGTTGGCGATGCCCCACGAATCGAGCAGCAGCGAGCCGTTGACATCGCCCTCGAGGGTGATGAGCGTGCCGTTCGGGCCGAACGCTGCGGCGAGCGAGCCGTTGAGATCGGCGCGGCTGCCGACCTTGATGGCGCCCCCGAAGCTGAGCTCGAGCGGGTTGCCGTAGCTGCTGCGGATGCCGAAGTTCGCGTTCGTCAGCGTGATGTCGCCGAGCGTGAGCGCTCCCGACACCGATGCGTCGAGCTGCACCGTCTCGGCGCGGCCGTCGGTGATCACCACGGCGCCTTCGAGGCGACCGGTGAAGCCGGCGGTGTCGAGGTCGGCCGAGATCTCCAGCGTGGTCGTTGCGCCGCTCATCTGGACGACGGCCGTGCCGTTCGCCTTGAGCGTGCCGATCTTGAAGTTGCCGGTGACGACGCTGCGGACCTGGCCGCCGACGATCTCGGTGGACACATTGCCGGCCACGGCGACGGCGGTGCCATCGTCGAGCGTGCCGGAGAACTCGCCGGCACCTTCAACGCTGAGGAACGGCGTGTAGGCGGTGATGCCGTCCCACACGATCGACCCGTTGAACCGCACGTAGGTGTTGCCCTGCGCCACGTCGAGCTTGCCCACGAAGGTGGCCTTGTTGGTGGCAAGCACGAGCGAGCCGGCTGCCTCGTTGATCTGCAGATCGCCGAGGATGCCCGAGCCGCTGAAGGAGATCGCCGTCTCGGTGGCGTTGCCTTCGAGGTGCACGGTGCCGGTGAGGTCGATCTTCTTGCCGCCGGCCTGCGTGCCGACGAGTCGGGCGCTGACGTCGGCGTTCGCCGAGACGAGCGCGCCGGCCTCGTCGAAGGAGATCGCCACGTTGCCGGTGGCGGAGCTCGGGCCGACCTTGATCGCACCCTTCACCGATGCCGACACGCCGGTGTTCTGCGACGCCGTGAGCGACACAGCAGCGCCGGTCACCGTGATGTCGCCGACCTTCACCGTTGAGGCGGAGGCCGACATGGTGAGCGTGGGCACCCCGCCGGCGACGGCGAGCTTGCCCGAGAACACCACCGGCGAGGTGGTGACGCCCGGAATGGTCAGCCCGCTCGACGCGAGGCTCACCGACCAGTTGTCGAGATTCGACACGGTGCCGGTGAAGCCGATGGTCGAGGTGGTGCCGGACAGCCGCACAGCAACGTTGCCGGTCACCGTGATGCCGCCGACGCCGATCTGCGCGTTCAGGGCGCGGAGCTCGATGTTGTCGAGCACGGGCTCGGCGGCGCCGATCTCGTCGCCCGTGACCGCGGCGACCTTGTCGGTGCTCGATGTGCCCTGCTCCTCGGCGATCTCTTTGCCCTCGGCGAGCACCGCGGCATCGAGTTCAACCTTGGCGCCGGAGGCGTCGCATGCCGACCCGACCTGGGCGGCGCCATCGGCAAATGCGACGACGTCGGACTTCACAAGGACGGCGTTGTCGGCGGCGACCTCGTCGGCGCCGACCTTGTCCCACAAGGTGCAGAACTGTTCCTGGGCCGTGGGGCCCGACGGAGGCGGAGTACACGCGACAGTTGCCGCGCCGGTGAGCGCCAGTGCGCTCATGAGCGCACCAATTCGCGCTGCTCGGCGGCGGTGGCCGCGCTCTGAGTGGGCTGCCGACGGCAGACGACGGACAATCTCGCGCATGGGTTTCTTTCCCTCCCTCATGCCACGGATGGACGTGACAACGCGTAGCCTATCTGACGCACCGTCAGATGTCGCCATTGACAGGCGTAGTCGTCGGTGATAGTCCAGACAAACCGCCAGAGGCTGGCGGTCCGATGGGAGGGAACAGAGTGCGCATCAAGAATGGGCGCGGAGCGTGGCGACTTCTCGCTACACCGCTAATAGGCGCTGCGGCGTTGACATTGACGGCGTGTCCGCCTGATCCAGGCACAGGCACGACCACTACGACCACCACGATCGACACCGGCAAGCCCGTTGCGATCGCCGGCGCGACGCCGACAATCGGTGACGCTCCGCTGACCGTCGAGTTCGACTCGTCCGGCTCGACGCCGGGCACGGGCACGGGCCTCACGTATTCGTGGGACTTCGGCGACGGAAGCCCGACCGTAGGCGGCGCTTCGGCGACGCACACCTACACGGCGGTTGGCACCTACACGGCCAAGCTGACCATGGCGAACTCCGCCGGCACGTCGTTGTCGCCCGGCGTCACCATCACGGTCAACCTCGACCCGAACCCCAAGTACTACGTCCGTCCGGGCGGTTCGAGCGGCACCGCATGCGGGCCGAAGGCCGATCCGTGCGCGTCGCTGAGCCAGGGCATCACCAACGCGTTGGCGAACGGCATCAAGATCGTGCGCGTCGCGGGTGGCACCTACGCCGGTCCGATCGCCGTTCCGTCGAGCTTCACGATCGACGGGGGATGGCTCGCCAACTTCTCCGACTACGGCCCGAGCGAGGTGACCACGATTACCGGCACCGGCACGAGCCCGGCGGTCACCTTCACAGGGGTCACCAACGCGAAGGTCACCGGCGTGAGCGCGCTCGGCGTGACCCGCACCTCCGGTGACGCGGTCGGCGTGCTGGTGACGGGCGGCTCCACCGGCATCGCCATCGGCGACGCCGACGGTCCCCGCACGCTGGTGAGCGGCGGCACCGGTCCGAGCGCCACTGGCGTGCTCGTCACCGGCGGTTCGTTCGCCAACGTCGTGAACACCACGGTGAACAGCGGTTCGACGGTCGGAGCGGGCAAGAGCGCCTACGGCGTGCGCGCCCTCGGCCTGTCGGTCGTCAACGTGACGCTGTCCGAGATCACGGCGCAGCCGGGTGTCGCCGGTACCGCTGGTACCGCGTCGGCGCCCGGTCAGGCGGCCTCCGGCAACGGTGGCGGCGGCGGCGGCAACGCCTGCGGCCCGAGCTGCCCCGGCGGCGGTGGCGGCGGTGGCGGCGGCACCACCCACGGCGGTGGTAGCGGTGGCACCGGCGGCAACTACAGCGGTGGCGGCGGCAGCGGCAACGGTGGCGGCGGTCCCGCCGCCGGTGGTGGTGGTGGCGGTGGCTGCGGCTCGATCTTCGGCTGCGGCAGCGACGCCGGTGGCGGCGGTGCCGGTGGCGCCGGTTCTGCCGGTTCGGCTGGTGCCGCGGGCAGCAACACCCCGGTGGCGAACGACCTCTGGACGCCGACCAACGGTTCGGCCGGCACGAACGGCCAGCCCGGCTCGGGTGGCGGTGGCGGTGGCGGCGGCAAGTCCGCCAGCGCCTCCGGTGGCGGCGGTGGTGGCGGCGGTGCCGGTGGCAACGGCGGCTCCGCCGGAACCAGTGCCGGCGTGTCCGGTGGTGGCTCCTTCGGGGTCTACGCCAACGGCGCGACCGTGAACGTGAACTCGTCCATCGTGACCTCCTCCGCTGGCGGTGCCGGCGGCTCCGGGCAGCCCGGTGGCCGCGGCGGCAACGGTGGCGGCGGCGGCAGCGGTGGTAGCCAGTCCTGCCGTTTCCGCCGGTGGCGGTGGCGGTGGTGGCGGCGGCGGTGCCGGTGGTGGCGGCGGCGGTGCCGGTGGTGGCGCAGGCGGTCCGTCGATCGCTGTGTTCCACGTCGGCGTCGGCACGCTCACCACGAGCGGCTCCACCTTCTCCCGTCCGGTCATCCCAGCATCGGGTGGCGCAGGCGGAGCGTTCGCCTCGGCGGCCGGTGGTGGCGCTGGCGGCGGTGGCGCCAACGGTGGTGCGACTGCAGGCAATGGGGCGAACGGCCCGGCCGGTCAGACCGGCAGCAACGGCCAGCTCTACCGCGTGTGGGACAACGGAACGATCACCAGCTGATCGTCGGTTTCCGACATCGATGCATCCGGGGCCGCCTTCGGGCGGCCCCGGTCGCGTCCCGGGTTCAGACCGCGCTGGCCGATCGGCGGGCCCCGACGAGCCACGCGGCGCTGGGGAACGCCACGCCGCTGCCGTCGTGAAGTGACCGAAAGGCGGCCCGCAGGGCGCCAGCCGTCGTCTCGCTCGTTTCGGGCGTCGCGAGCGCGAGCGCCTGCTGTGCGTTCGTGCGGGTGAGCACGAAGCCGACCGCATCGTCGACCGTGCCCGGGCCGCCGAGGTGCACCGTGGGCGTCAGCGCGTCGACCGTGATCTCGGCCCACCCCGCGGCGGCGAGGATGTCGACGATCCGCTGCGGCTCCGCCATCGAGAACGGGCCCGGCCCGGTCGTTTGCCATCGCGGTTCGGCCCCGGCGGTCGTGGTGATGATCTCCTCGGGGAGCAAGTACCAGGGGTTGTCCGCTGCGCGCTGCCAGCACACGAATCGAAGTTCTGCTGTGGGCGCGGCGAGGCGAGCGAGGTTCGCGAACGCGGAGCCGGGATCCTCGAAGAACATCACGCCGAATCGGCTCATGACGAGATCGAATGGCAGCGCCGCGGGGCGGGCCGTCGCTGCGTCCGCCTGGATGAACGCCACATTCGTGAGACCGGCCCGCGTTGCCCGCCGGGTCGCCACATCCAACATCGCCCGTGACAGGTCGACTCCGACGACTGCGCCGTCCGTGGCGCGCTCGGCGGCGCGGATCGCGGTGGTTCCGGCGCCGCATCCGACGTCGAGCACGCGATGGCGCGTGCCCGATGGGTATGCGCCGAGGAGCGCGGCGGCGAACGGGGCGAGTTGGCGGTCGTAGCGATCGGCGCTGTGGGCCCAGTTGTCGCCGCCGACTCCCGACCAGAAGTCCATCTGCGGATCGCGTGGTGCGGGGTCGCGGTGTTCAGCCATGGCGCCACGGTATCGATCGACCTGGGGTCGAGGGCCGGGTTCACCGGCGTGCGAGGCGAGTCGCTAGCCTGTGCGCCCGAACTGAAACGGGTTCCTGTTTCGCACGGCAAAGGGGCGCCACGCATGGCTGAGGCATACATCATCGACACCGTTCGCACGCCGGTGGGCAAGCGCGGGGGTTCGTTGAGCCAGATTCATCCCGCCGACTTGGGTGCGCACACGCTGAACGCACTCGTCGAGCGCACGGGCATCGACCCGGGGGCGGTCGAGGATGTGGTGATGGGCTGCCTCGACACGATCGGCCCGCAGGCCGGCGACATCGCCCGTACCTGCTGGCTCGCCGCTGGGCTCCCCGAACACGTCCCCGGTGTGACGATCGATCGCCAGTGCGGCTCGTCGCAGCAGGCGGTGCACTTCGCCGCTCAGGGCGTCATGTCGGGCACGCAGGACCTCGTGGTCGCTGCGGGCGTGCAGAACATGTCGATGATCCCGATCAGCTCCGCAATGACCGTTGCCGAGCCCATGGGCTTCGTCGATCCGTTCCGCACCTCGACGGGCTGGCTGGCGCGCTACGGCGACCAAGAGGTCAGCCAGTTCCGCGGCGCCGAACTGATCGCCGAGAAGTGGGGGATCAGTCGCGAGCAGATGGAGGAGTTCGCGATCGAGTCCCACACCCGGGCGATCCGGGCCCGCGCCGAGGGCCGTTTCGCTCGTGAGATCGTGCCGCTCAACGGCCTGGAGTTCGACGAAGGTCCCCGCGAGCCGAACGTCGAGAAGATCCGCTCGCTCGCCACGCTGACGCCCGGTGGCAGCGTGACGGCCGCGGTCGCATCGCAAATCTCCGACGCGTCGGCGGCCATGCTGATCGCCTCGGAGCAGGCGGTGAAGGACCACAACCTCACGCCGCGAGCGCGCATCCACCACCTGTCGGTGCGCGGCGAGGACCCGATCTTCATGCTCTCGGCGCCCATCCCGGCAACCCGGTACGCGCTCGGCAAGGCGGGCATGACGCTCGACGACATCGATCTCGTCGAGATCAACGAGGCGTTCGCTCCGGTGGTGCTCGCGTGGGCGAAGGAGCTCGACGCCGACGTGTCGAAGGTCAACGTCAACGGCGGCGCAATCGCATTGGGTCATCCGCTCGGGGCGACCGGCGTTCGCCTCATGACCACGCTGCTGAACGAGCTCGAGCGCACCGGCGGTCGGTTCGGCCTGCAAACGATGTGCGAGGGCGGCGGACAGGCCAACGTCACGATCATCGAGCGCCTGTAGATCACTCCGGCCGGCGGGCGAAGCGCCGCCGCGCATTCGGCCGCCGCGTTGTCGGTCCTATGTGGCATCGTTCCGCCTGGGGACGCACAATCCGGAGGGATCAGATGACGATGCGCTTGGGGAAGTCTGCCGCGGCTCGTGTGCGCGCCGTGGGTATCGCGGTTGCGATCGCGGCCGCAGGGTGTGTGCCCGGGCCAGGCACCACCTCGACCACGTCGACCACATCGACCACGTCGACCACGTCGACCACGACGACCACGACGACCACGACCGTTCCGCCGGCCGGATCGGTCGCCGACGTGGCGTCGGGCGGATTCCACAGCTGCGCGGCGCTCGCATCGGGCCAGGTGAAGTGCTGGGGTGGAAACGTGTACGGCGTGTTGGGCGATGGCGGGACCGCAGATCACCTGAGCCCGGTCGCTGCGGTCGGTGTGATCGACGCGGTCGAGGTCGACGCGAACGCCTACAACACGTGCGCTCGCCTGTCGGGCGGAACCGTGCAGTGTTGGGGTAACAACAGCTCGGGACAGCTCGGCAGCGGCACGGCGGTGGCCTCGACGTCCACCCCGGTCACCGTCAGCGGGTTGAACGACGCGACCTCGATCGCTGTCGGGTGGTGGCATACGTGTGCCGTTGTCTCGGGCGGCGCGGTGAAATGCTGGGGGGCGAACAGCGACGGCCAACTCGGAGACGGGACGCGGACCGCTCGCTCCACGCCGGTTGCGGTCAGCGGGATATCCGACGCGGTCGCAGTATCGACGGGGTACTTCAGCACCTGTGCGGTCCGGGCAACCGGTCAGGTGCTGTGCTGGGGCGGCAACACCGGCGGTCAGTTGGGTGATGGCACGACGACCTCTCGCCTGACGCCAACAGCCGTGGTCGGCATCTCCGATGCCACCCAGGTGCTCCAGGGCGGAGCCCACTGGGCATGCGCGGTGCGGTCCGGCGGAGCGATCCGCTGCTGGGGCAACTCGCCGCAGATGCTCGGCAACGGCGCTGCGGCCGGGAGCACGACCCCGGTGGATGTGCCCGGTGTGAACTCGGCTGTGTCGGCCCGAGGATCGCTCGGCCACCTGTGCGTCCGGCTCGCCGACGGAAGCGCTCGGTGCTGGGGGCAGAACTTCGCCGGCCAGATCGGCGACGGCACGACCACGGCTCGCCCGCTCCCCACGCCGGTGGACGGACTGACCGGTGCGCGAGAGGTCGACGCCGATGGCAACTCGTGCGCTTTGACAGGCGGGGGCACGGTTGTCTGCTGGGGGCTCAACGACCGTGGCCAGGTCGGCGACGGCACGACGAGCAGGCGCCTCGTACCGACCCCCGTCGTCGGTCTCTGATCGGCGCCGCGCCGCACCCAGAAGGCGGCGCTAGAACCTGTTCTAGTATCGGCGTTCGTGAACTTCGACGACACCCCTGCGGAGGCGGCGTTTCGCGCCCAGGTTCGCGATTTCCTCGCGTCCCACGCGCCCGAAGGCGGGCGACGAGTCCGACTGGTCGCAACGGCGCGGCCACCGACCCCGAGGTTGCCGAGGACTATCGCCGACGCTGCCACCACTGGCAACGCACCCTCTACGACAACGGCTGGGCCGGCGTCGCATGGCCGAAGGGCTTCGGCGGCCGTGGTGGCACCCCAGCCGATCAGATCATCTTCAATCAGGAACTCGCGAAGTTCGATGCGACCAGCGGGTTCCTCGCCGTGGGAATGGGCCTCGTCGGCCCAACGCTCATGGCCCACGGCACGCGGGAGCAGCAGCAACGCCACCTCACGCCGCTGTTGCGCGGCGACGAGGTCTGGTGCCAGCTCTTCAGCGAGCCGGGAGCCGGAAGCGACCTCGCGTCGTTGGCGACGCGGGCGATCCGCGACGGCGACGAGTGGATCGTCAATGGACAGAAGGTCTGGACGTCGAGCGCCCAGCACGCCGACTTCGGCATCCTGTTGACCCGTACCGATCCCGACGCGGCGAAGCACGGCGGCATCACGTACTTCATCGTCGACATGCGCACGCCCGGTATCGAGGTTCGTCCGCTGGTCCAGGCGCAGGGCGTCGCACACTTCAACGAGGTGTTCCTCAGCGACGTGCGGATCCCGGCCGCCAACATGGTCGGCGACGAGAACGGCGGCTGGACGGTCGCCCGAACCACGATGCGCAACGAGTCCGCCATGATCTCCGGCGGCGGCCAGGCGACCACGTTCGCGACGGTGCTCAGTACCGCCCGCCGCTGTGGTCGAACCGACGATCCGATCGTCCGCCAGGAGCTGGCGAAGGTCTGGGGGAACGAACAGATCCTCCGATACCTGAGCATGCGCACGCAGACGGCGGTCATGACGGGTCGTCGCGAGCTCGCGGTGCACGGGAGCCTGCTGAAGAACTTCTTCACACGATCGTTCACGCATCGCGGCACGCTCGGCGTGCATCTCGAGGGTGCGGAGGGCATGCTCGACGCGGACGCCGAGGGCGCGGGGTTCTGGCAGTACCAGTGCATCAACCAGTTTGCTCCGCGCATCGGTGGCGGCACCGAGGAGGTCCATCGCAACAACCTGGCCGAGCAGGTGCTCGGGTTGCCGCGCGAGCCCACCTCGGATCACGACGTACCGTGGTCCCAGTCGAGGAGGGCGTGATGCGCGACGGGGTGCGGCTGCCACCTCAGGCGGCGAGCGATCGCCAGGACGCACCGATGCTCGAGGGTCGCGTCGCGCTCGTCACGGGCGTCGGTCCCGGGTTGGGTCGCGACATCGCCGTGCAGCTGGCTCGTCACGGTGCCGACGTCGTGCTCGTCGCGCGTAGCGAGCGGGTGATGCCGGCGGTCGCCGCCGAGATCGAGTCGCTCGGCCGGCGTGCCTGGCAGGTGTGCGCGGATGTCACCTCGGCGTCGGACTGCGCCGCGCTCGCCGAGCGCGTCGCGGCGATCGGGCCGCTGGACATTCTGGTCAACTCGGCGTTCCACGCGGGCGACATGGGTCGATTCGAGACGGCCGACCTGGCCCGTTGGCGACGGCCGGTCGACGTCAACTACTTCGGCACGCTGCAGGTCACCCAGGCGCTGCTCCCGGCGCTCAAGGCGGCGGGCGATGCTCGCGGTGATGCCCGCATCGTGATGATCAACACCATGTCGATCCACGACCTGGAGGCCGGCCACGGCTCCTACGCCGGGTCGAAGGCTGCGCTCGGCGCCGTGACGAAGACGCTCGCACGCGAGCTCGGGGGCTATGGCATCCGGGTCAACGCCGTGCATCCCGGCTACATCTGGGGTGACAGCGTCCGCATCTACTTCGACTGGCAGGCAACCGAGGTCGGAGAAGGAACGACGTGGGAGGACGTCTACGCGGATCGGGCATCCGAGACGTGCCTGGGATACCTGCCGCACTCCTCCGAGATCGCCGGAGCGGTCGTGTTCTTCGCGTCACCGCTCGCCGCGTGCGTCACCGGGACGGCACTTCCGGTGAACGGCGGGCACTGGCTTCCGCCGTCTGCGTAGCCCCAGCTATGCACCTTCGTGCCATTACGCTACCTTTCGCTGAGGTTCGTGGGACGCGTGTCTGGGGAAGGACATCAAGGTGGGCGAGTCGGAGCAGTTGCGGCAGGTGGAGCGCCGGTACCGGCGCCACTTGACCCATCAGCGTCCACTGAACGGGTTCATCCGAGCCAGCCGCGAGTACGCCGAGCGGCTGGTCGAGTCCGACCCGGATCAGGCGATGGAGGTCGCGTTCGCCGGCCTCGACGCGTTGCCGAATCCTCCGACGGCGCGGTGGGCAGGCGAGGCGGTCGAACTGCTCGAGGTGGCGCGGCGGGCCGCGGATGCCGTCGGAGCGACCGATCGGGTGATCGAGACGCTGCACCGCCAGCGGCAGATCGCGGAGCTTGGGGTGGCGCCGCCGGGGTCGGCATCCGTCGGGGCGCTGCGACGGGTCACCGCAGCCGAACTGGCCCGTTCGGGGTCGATCGAGCGCGCGGCCCGTGAGTTGGCGGGAGCCGTCTCGGCGAGCGGAACGGACGCGGCGGAGATGGCGGCGACGGCGACGGCGATCATCCTGTTGGCGCTCGACCACGGCGCGTCGGCCGCGTTCGCGTCGCCGCTCCAAGCAGCGTTGCGCGAGGCGGTCGCCGCCACCGGCTTGACCCCCTGGCCGCAGGCGGCGCTGACGGTGTTGGCGGTTGAGGCGGGGGCGGTCGACGAAGCCGCGGTGCTCGCTCGCGGCGTTGACGATGCGGCATCTGCCATGCGTTCGGGTTACGCACCGCTGTTGCTCGCGACCGGGCTGGCCGTGGCCGCGGCCGGGTCCTTCGGTGCGGCGCAGGAGCGATGGGCGCGTGCCCTCGGCGACGAGCCCTCGGCGGCGCTTCGGCCGACCATCGCCGCCGTTCGCGGCGAGGCGCTCGCGTCGAACGGGCAGTTCGCCGAGGCCCTGCCGTTCCTGCGTGAGGCGCGCGCCGCGCGACTCGGCGACGGCATGCGGGTACGCATCGGTGAGGCGCTGGCGATGGCGTTCGCCGGAACCGCACGCTTCGACGAGGCCTACCGAGAGGTCGTCGAGGTCGTCGACCTGCTGCGGACGAGGGCGGCGCCGGGCCGCGAAGTTGTGTTGGATCTCCGACAGGGCGGACCGATGGTGTCCCGAACGGGGGGCACGCGGTCGACGGTGCCGGTGCTCGAGCGGCGGCTCGCGGCCATCGAGCGGTTGTTCGAGATGCGCACGCGAGAACTCGCCGACGCGAGGGCCGAGGTGGCGCGGCTGCACGACCTCGCGGCGCTCCGCCGCAGCGTCGAGCCGTCGCCCGCCGACATCGTCGAGCGCATGCTGAGCGACGACCCCGGTGCCTCCGAGAGGGCGGTCGGCGCAGGGGACGACATCGACGAACCGTCATCGGAGGTGGCGCCCGGCGCGTCGGCCCCGGCGGTGCCCACCGAGCCGAGCCACGCGTCGCCACCGGTCGACCCGCGTGACTTCGAGTCGGAGGTTCTGCTCTATCAAGCGGTCGCGCAGGGCTGGATCGAGCTCCGGTACGACGTCGTGGTCGATGCGTCGACGAACCGCCCGATGGGCGTGCACGGTCGGGTCTGGATCCGCGACCCGCGGGAGCGACGTGCCGCTACGGGTCGCCACGTCCGACGTGGCGCGCCTTGGATTCTCGCGAGACGTCGTGCGGGCGGCGGTGCGCTCGTCGATGGAGCGTGCGCGCTCCTGGCCCGGCATGGCGGCGCCGCACCGACACCTCTTGAGCCTGCCGTCCGATCTGCTGACCCCCGAGGTCGCGGACGGACTGATCGAAGCCGGAGCGGGTACCGAATGGCCCGAGCAGCTGATCGTGCTCGCCGAGACCGACGGTCCGCTCGATCCCGAGTGCGCTCACGCGCTCAGCGACCTCGCTCACGCCGGGGTCGGCGTGGGTGTCGAGTTCACCCGCTGGAGCGACGCGTGGCGGCTGGCGACGAGTCACCCGGTCGGGGTCATCGCGATCGCATCGTCATCGGTGGACGACGCAAGCGAGTGGGAGTCGAGCCTCTTCGACGCGTTCGTGTCGGTGGCGACGCGGATGGGCTCCTCGGTGGGGCTCGTGCGAACGCGATCGTCGCTGCCGAGAGCCCCCCGATCTGCCCCGATCGCCTGGATCAGTGGCGGCCAGTCGAGCGGGCCGTGGCCGATCGACGGGGCTGTCGACTTCTTCATGAAGGTCGCCCTGGTCGAGCAGTTCTCGAACCAGCCGTGATCGCCGTTCGCGTCGGCGACGGCGATCACATGACGTCGTAGAGGCCGCAGCTCGGGATGACCTCGGGGGTGCGGAACGAGGCGAGGATCACACAGCCGAAGTAGCGCCCCGGCGCGCCATCGACCACGCGAACCAGCGAGGCGGCACCCGAATCGGGGAGTCGTTCCGGGGTGCACGACGCGTGCTGCAGCCAAGCGAACAGGTCGAGCGTGACGTCCTCGATGGAGGTGAACGGCGCCGTGCACACGCTCGCGATCCAGGCGTTCCAGGTCGTTCCGGCGTTCGCGGTCACGGTCAGTCGCTGCACATCCCCTTGCGACACCGCCGTCGGCGTGAGGTTGAGCATCACGCCCAGCTCGGCGGCGCTGTACATGCGGTCGTCGGGCACGGTCGGCGGCGGCACGGTGGTGGGTCGCACGGTGGTGGTGGCTCGCGGCCTAGTCGTGGAAGGCGTCGGTTGCGGGGGAACGGTGGTGTTCCCCCGAGCCGGTGCCGTCGTTGCCGTGGTCCCCTGCGGGGTTGTCGGCGTTGTCGGCGTCGCCCCGGAGGGGTTGTTTCGCGATGCTGTCGCACCGGCAACGAGCGCAGCGCCGGTCGGTGATGTACCGCCGGAACCGTCCTCCGACCCGGACCCGGAATCGGAGCCCGGCGTTGCGTCGGCGGTCGTCGACGCCGCTGCGTCGGAGGGAGCGGCGGTCTCGGGTGTCTTGGAGCGGGGGCGACTGCCGTCGCGGCCGACCTTGTTGACAACGAAGACCTCCTCGTCGCCGTCCCCTCTGGAGTCGGCGATCGTGGAGCTGTGCGCGCATGCCGTGGTACCGAGCAGCGCGACCGCTGCGAGAGCCGCGAACGCCCTGGCGCCGCGGCGATGGACGCGGCGGGAGACGGCGTTTGCGGGCGACATGGTGCCGATTGTCGCACGGCGACGGCGAAATGTCCCCCCGGCGATTCACCCAGTCGCTGTGCGCTGGGCGCGCTCCTTGCGCCACCGCTTCGCCCAGCCGGGACTCCGCACCATCAACTGGATGCGCTCCGCCCAGCTCGGCGCCTCGCTCACGTCTCGGAGCATGTCGACATGTTCGTGAAGCGCGACACGGATCGGGTTGAACGTCTCGATGTTCTCCGTGAGCCCGTAGACGACCGGCTCGACTTCGACCTCGAACGTGCCGAAGATCCGGTCCCACACGATCAGGATCGATCCGTAGTTGCGGTCGAGGTACTGGCGGTTCGATCCGTGATGCGCCCGGTGGTGCGACGGGGTGTTGAACACGGCCTCAAGCGGACCGAGTCGGTCGATCAGCTCGGTGTGAATCCAGAACTGGTACAGCAGGTTGATGCCGCGGGCCTTGAGGATCAGGTTCGGCCGAACGCCGAGAAGGGCCAGCGCGCCGTAGGGCACGAAGGTGCCGGCGACGTCGGTCCATGCCTGACGCAAGGCGGTCGACAGGTTGTAGTGCTCGCTGGAGTGGTGCACCACATGGATCGCCCACATGTGGCGCCACTCGTGCATGAAGCGATGGTTCCAGTAGTAGACGAAGTCCCATCCGGCCACGGCGACCGCCAGCGCGACCGCCCCGTCGCCGAGGTCGCGGCGGTGACCCGACCGTCGGAACAACCGGTTGCCGGTGGTGGCCTCGGCCCATGCCGTGCTCAGTACGAGGCCCCCCGCCGCGGCGGTGACCGCGGGTGCGCCGGCCACGGCGCCGGCGGCCGCGGCCGCCATGAGGGGCCGCCGGTAGCGTCCGATCTTCGCGAGGTGCTGGGGGAGGAGCAGGCTGCCCACGCCCATCGCCAGGCTTGTCAGGGTGTCCCGGCGCTCGTACCCGACGGCGGTGGTATCGCCGCGGGAGCGGCGCGCCCTGAGTGCGACCGCTTCCGCTCCCATCCCGCCGAAGTACACCGGGATCGCCAGCACCGTGAGATCCATCGCACCCTCGCACTGTCGTTGGTGCCGCCATGATGTCACGCGACGGGGAGCGTCGATCGGGTGCGGGGCGGCGCGGCGGTGGCGAAATGTGACGCAGCGTCAGTTTTCGTTCAGACTCTCCGTCATGAGTGGATTCTGTGATGGACGAGTGGTGATCGTGACCGGCGCCGGTCGCGGGATCGGTCGGGCGCATGCGCTCGAATTCGCACGCAACGGGGCGAGCGTGGTGGTCAACGACCTCGGCGTGGCACCCGACGGGTCCGACCCGTCCGCGACGCCGGCGCAACAGGTCGTCGACGAGATCGTTGCCGCCGGCGGCCGGGCGATCGCCTCGGCGCACGATGTCGCCTCGTGGGATTCGGCCGGCGACATGGTGCAGCTCGCGATCGACACGTTCGGCGGGCTCGACGTGATCGTCAACAACGCGGGCATCGTTCGCGACCGCATGTTCGTCAACTCGGAGGAGTCGGAGTGGGAGGCGGTGCTTCGGGTTCATGTGCTCGGCCACGCGGCGCCCGCCCGTCATGCGGCGTCGTATTGGCGGGCGAGATCCAAGGCCGGCGAGGCCGTCGATGCCCGCATCATCAACACGTCGTCGGGTGCCGGGCTGATGGGGTCGATCGCGCAGGCCGCCTACTCGGCGGCCAAGGGCGCGATCGCATCGATGACCCTCGTGCAGGCCGCTGAGCTCGGCCGAATCGGTGTGACCGCGAACGCGATCGCTCCGGCCGCCCGGACTCGCATGACCGAGGCGGCCTTCGCCGAGATGATGGCCCTCCCGGATGCCGACACCTTCGACGCGATGGCGCCGGAGAACGTCGCTCCGCTCGTGGTGTGGCTCGGCTCGGCCGAATCGGCCTCGGTCACCGGCCGCGTCTTCGAGGTTGAGGGCGGCAAGATCACGATCGCCGAGGGGTGGGAGCACGGCCCAACCTTCGACAAGGGCTCCCGCTGGGACCCGACCGAGATCGGCGCTGTGGTGGCCGACCTGCTCGCCGAGGCGCGGACGCCCACGCCCGTCTACGGCACCTGAGCCGAGCGCTCCGTACATCTCGACATGCGCGTCTACCGGCGAGTTCCGTCGCCGCTGAGCAGCCGGACCTGGCGGCGCGGGTGGGTGCGCCGGAGGGGCCTCGTGGCGTCGATTGCTGCGCGGCTCGTGCTCGCGGTCGTCACGCTGCCCGCCGTCGCGGCGCCCGGTGGGCTGTGGTGGTGGATGGTCGGCACCGTCTTGGCGCTGTCGGTACTCCCGGCGCTGCGCACGCTGGCCGACGTCGCGATCGACCGGCCCGCGCTCGCTCTGGTCGGTCGTCCCAAGGTCAACGGCACCCGCCTGGAGGCCTTCCGCCTGTACCCGGATGCAGTCTCCGACCCGCCGTGCGCCGAGGCGCTCGTTGCAGCGATACGTCGCGCGCTGGGCGAGCCGGCGGTCGACGGCTCGAACCTCGGGTGGGTGCTCGACGGCTCGCCGGCGGCCTATCCGGAGCCGAGCCGCGAGGGGCTGTGGGTTCATCTCGACGGTGCTGGTGCAGCGACCGTGCTGGCGAGCCCCGGCCGCGCTGCGGCGGCGCTCGTCGCCGCGGTGGCGCCGGCCGGTGCGATCGGACCCGCCTCGCCCGGCACGACGCCGGGTGGTGAAGACGGTCGGTAGGGTACGACCGTGGTCGACCCGTCGAAGCCCGAATCGCCCGTTGCCGCCCCGCTGCCCCCGCCGGCCGGACGCGCGGCCGTCTCCCGTCGTGCGAGCGGTCCGATTGCTGTGTACTCCCGCAGCTATCCGCTCCTGGGCCTTCGCCCGGTCGAGATGGGTCGCCTGCTCGCCGCAGACATCACCGCACCGTTGTTCGCAGTCGGAGCCGAACCCGAGCTGCTCGTGGTGTCGATGCCGTTGGGATCGCTCGACGATGCCGACGACGTGCTCATCGGGGTCGGCGTCGGAGCCGAGGGCGGCGAGATCGTGGTGGAGTCCCCCGGTGAGGCGATCCCCAGCCGCATCGGCTTAGTCGCGATCGGTGCGCCGTCGGGCGCCCCGCTGCCCTCCGACCGGGCGCGGGTCGGCGACGTCGTCA
Source organism: Actinomycetota bacterium (assembly GCA_016703525.1). Lineage (GTDB taxonomy): Bacteria > Actinomycetota > Acidimicrobiia > Acidimicrobiales > Microtrichaceae > JADJBW01. The sequence goes on from JADJBW010000002.1 coordinate 154,921, forward strand.
TCCTGACCAAGCCCATCGGTACCGGAGTGTTGCTGGAGGCGTGGGCCCGAGGCGATGCATCGGACTCGATGGACGCCGCTCTCGGCTCGATGATGACCTCGGATCGGGTGGCCGCGAGCGTCGCCCGCCAGGTGGGTGCCGGCGCCGTCTTCGCTGTCGGGGCGGCCGGGCTGCTCGGGACGGCCGCTGCGCTTGGCGCCGCCGCGGGTGTGCGCGTCACGATCGACCCCGCCGAGGTGCCCGTGGCGCAGGGGGCGTGGGAGCTCGTGGGGATGTCCGGACGGTCGGCCGGCGCGGCAGCGGTGATCGAGGTGCTGGGCGGGCTCGTCGACGACGGGGGACACGACGCCGATTTCGTCACGATGTTGGCCGACCCGCAGTTGGCGGGCGGGCTGCTCATGTCGGTCACCGCAGACCGTTCGGGCGAGGCGCTCTCGGCGCTCGCCGCCGAGGGGTTCTTCGCTGAGGACATCGGCGAGATCGTGGCCGCCAGCGGTGCGGATGGGGCCGATCAGCCGGGCGCCGTCCTGCTGCGCTGACGCACGGGGCTTCGCGCCCTCCCCATATCGAACTGGGCGGCCGGCCAGGGTCGGCGCCGGTATTGCCCGTCTCCCCGTATCGAACTGGGCCGATTCACCGACCATGACGGTTGGTGAATCGGCCCAGTTCGCTGGGGGCACGAGGTTCGCGGGCGTCTCGTGGTGCCCGGTCAGATATCGCGGGTCGCCCAGCCGCGGGCGTCGACGACCCGGTTGACGACGGGACGCTTCGAGATCTGCACCACGACCATGCACCGCTTCGCTGTCCGTAGCGGGATCTCCACCAGGCGTGCGCCGTCGGGCAGGTCGTCACGCTCGACCCGGTAGGTCAGGTAGAGCTCGCGGACGACCTCGATCGGGTCGCCTTCGGCGAGCTCGCCGCAGTCGCGTTCGAGCCCGACGATCAGATCCACGTGCCGCGACTCGAGATAGTCGACCGTCGCGATGTGTTCGTGGCCCGCCTTGAGCTTCGTCAGCTCCCAGCGGTTGGCCTCGTCGTTGGCGTCGACATCGGTCAGCCCCAGCATGTCGATCGTCCTGAGCCGCGACGCATACGGGATCGCGCCCGCAGGCGTGGCCGCGATGGTCGGGCCGCCGTGTTCGCCTTGAGGCCAGGCGTCGCGCAACACCTCACCCATCTCGAGCCAGCCGCCCTCCGCGGTGACGTGGCCCTTCAGCCCGCGAGCGCTCTCGATGCCCAGCAGGCCGGGGAAGAACACCCACTTCGCTGCCGAGCCGATGAGCAGGACCGCGACGGCGGCGAGTTGGCGGCGGTGGGGCAGGTGCGCGACGGCGCCGGTCGTGAGCACCGCGGCGATCGGCAGGATCGGCACCAGGAACCGGAACTCCATGAAGTCGGCGCCGACGTAGAGCAGATAGGCCACCCACGCCCCGGCGACGAGCAGCAGGGGTCGAACGGTCGGTCGGCGGCGGGCGAGCCTCCAACCGGGCCGAATGATCGGGATGGCGACGAACAGCAACGTGACGGCCAGGAAGATCGCGCCGAACATCGTGCCGCGCACGAGCGCCCAGAGGATCGGCGTCTGTTTGGCGCGGAAGGTGTTCGGGAGGATCGCGTCGTAGTAGCCGACCTTCCAGATAACCCACGGCACGACGAGCGCCGCCGCAGGCAGCAACAGCATGGCGAACGGCCGCGCTGCCAGCTCGCCGTTGCGACGTGCGGTCCACATCGCCGCGGCAAGGATTGCGACCAGGATCACGATCGAATCCAAGCGCGTCAGGCAGGCCAGCCCCGCCGCGAGTGATGCGGCCACCAGGCGGGCCGAGCCCAGGTGCATCGGCGAGGCCGAGCCGTTCGCGATCGGCGAGAGCAGCCAGACGACGAGGGTCGCGAGCGCCGTTTGCCACTGCGTCTCCAGCCCGCCCGTGAGGTAGATCGCGAAGCTGTGGAAGCTCACGAGCAACCCGACTGAAACGAGGGCCAACCGACGATCGCCGAGGGTCGTCGCGAGCCGCAGGGTGACCAACGCCGTGACAACCCTGCCGCAATCGACGCGATGTCGCTCCACAGCACGGGGTCGCCGCCGAAGTGGTGGGGGAGCGCGAGGAACCAGGTCCACAGGAAGTTGGTGTACCCCTCGACGCGTTCGCCGGCGTTGAAGACCAGCCCGGTTCCCTCGGCGAGGTTCCGCGAGAACCGGAGCGTGATGTAGGCGTCGTCCTGGGTGAAGCGAAGCGCCCAACCGATCACTACCGTGATCGCTGCGATCGCGGCGTCGGTAACGATGAGCCGCTCTGCGAGCGGTGCCGAAAGGCGTTCGAGCAGCGGGTGCAGCGATCCGGTCGGCCACACCTGCGAGGCGTCGGTCCGCGTTCCGTCGACGGCTCCCCCCAATCCGGACCTGACCATGGCGGGCAACCTACCAGCCTCGATCTCACGCTCGGATTCGGTGGCGTGACGCGGAGAGGTCGGCGTGGTGACCCGCGCGCTTGTAGCGTTGGTCCGTGGCCCGTGACTCACCCGCTTTTCGATCTGTCGCGCCGAAACTCGGTTTCGTCGCCCCTCTCGACGGGCTCCGGGGGTTCGGCATCGCAGTCGTCGTGTTGGGCCACGCGTCGGGTGACCGGATTCAGGGCTTCCTGTCGATCATCGACTGCTTCTTCATCCTGTCCGGGTTCCTGATCGTCACGTTGCTGCTGCAGGAACAGCGCTCTACCGGAGGCGTCGACTTCAGGAAGTTCTACAGCCGCCGTGCCGTGCGCCTGCTCCCTGCGCTCTGGGTCAACCTGGTGTTCTGGCTCCTGGTCGGCGTTGTCGCGGAACTCGCCGGCAAGCACTACCTCACCGACATCGGCAAGAACGTCGCGGCCTCGTTCCTGTACGTGTATCACCTGTTCTTTCCCGTCTCGATGGAGCTCATCCGGGGGTCCCGGCGGGCCACGATGCCGAGCGTGTCCTCAGCCCGCTCTGGACGCTGTCGATCGAGGAGCACTTCTACCTGGTGGTGCCGCTGCTCGTCGTGTTCGCGATGAAGCGGAACCTCGTCAAGACGCTCGCCGCGACGCTCGCGGCGATCTGGCTCGGAATCAACGTCCACCGCCTCCTCGGTTACACCGGTCCGCTGATGGACCCCACGGCGCCGGCGTTCGTTCGTTTGATGTGGATGGCGCGCCCCGAGGCGCTTCTCGTCGGTTCGGCGCTGGCGCTCGTGAATGCTCACATCCCCGAGTCGTTCACCGACCGGCACCGCAAGGTGCTCCTTCCGGTCGGTGCGACGGCGCTGGTGGCATGGCTGCTGTCGATGCAGACCTCGCACACACTGATCCGCGACCACATCTCAACGTGGTTCTACTGGCCACTCGCCCCCGGGATCGGGTCGCTCGACAGCTACGGCAACGGTCCCGTCGACGACCGGTGGTACTACTTCCGCTTCAACCACTTCCTCAGCCAGGCGCTGTTCCTGGTGGCGATCTTCGCGATCCTGCGGTACCGCGACTGGTGGGCGCCTCGCCTGTTCTCGGTGAAGCCGCTGACCTTCCTCGGTCGGCTGTCGTACACGTTGTACATCTGGCACTCGGTCCCGATCGTCCTCGTCAAGCTCGTCGCTCCCGACCTCAACTGGGTCGCCACGACGGCGTTCGTGGGCGTCGCGAGCGTGGCGCTGGCGCTGCCGATCTACCGCTTTGTCGAGCTGCCCGTGCTGGGGATGAAGCTGCGGTTCTCGGCCGAGAAGGAGACGCTCGACCTTCGGACCGGCAAGGTGATCGCGACGCCCGGTCAGGATGGCGACAACACCTCGGCAGGGGCACCGCCGCCGTCGGGGCCGTAGAGCGCACGCGCGACGAAGAAGATCACCGCGCAGGCGGCGGCCACGCCGCCGAACACGACGGTGCTGCTCGTTGCCCCATACAGCGTCGGCGCGACCGATCCGACGAGCCCGGCACCGGCGAGCCCGAGCACGGCGCCCAGCCCCTGTCCCGCCGCTGTTCGGTGCGGTGGACACACACGGGCCATCGCCGTCTGGGACGCCGGACTCGCGACGGCCTGGAAGATCGCTTCGACGAGCGCGATGCCGGCGACGAGCCACGCCGAGCCGAGGATCCCGTAGAGGGCCGTGATCGGAACCACGCCGATCATGCGCGACGACATGGCGCGGATCGGCCCGATCCTGTCGACCAGGCGCCCGCCCCGTGCCGCGAGCAGCACGATCGGGAGGCCGTACAACGTGAGCGACGTGCCGACGAATCGGGCGCTCGCGCCGAGGTCGGTGAGGTATCGGGCCCACATCGAGTCGTACACCCCGACCGGGAGATACAGAGCGAGGGCCAACATCGCCGCGGCGAGTATCCGGCGGTCGGCCAACAGATCCAGTCCGCTGAGGGTCAGCCATCGACGCTGCGCGTCGGTGTCGGCGCCATCGGTCGGCGTGGACGGTGCGTGTGCCGAGGCCGCCGAGCCGCTGAGCGCGAGCCATGCGGCGGCGATCGCGGCGATTCCTCCGAGTGCCCAGAACGGGGCAGCGAGACCGCCAACCTCGTTCGCCCATGTGCCGAACACCGGTCCCAGCACGAACCCACCGATGTCGGCGGCGCCGACCCGCCCCAGGTTGTGGCCCGCGGCCGTTGGGTCGATCCGCGCTGCGGCCGCACGTGCTGCGGCCATGAAGGCCGAATAGGCCATCCCTCCGAGGGCTCGTGCGGCGACGAACTGCCAGAGTTCGGTGGCGACGGCAAACCACCAGAGTGCGATCGCGCTCACGACGAGACCGCCGATCAGGAGTTGGAAGCCGCGCCCCGAATCGGCGAGGTGCGCGAGGGTCAGGAGCCCGACCAACGATGACGCGAAGAACGCGCCGGAGATCCACCCGAGGGCCGAGGTCTCGAACCCGTGCACCCGTTGGACCTCGGCGAGGAGAGCGAACACCACCCCGTTGCCCGCCGAGACGGCCGCAGCGGCGGTGAGCAGGCTCCAGATGGATCGGTTGCTCATCGATGATGGTGGCAGCGGCACGGGGGGCCACGGTAGCGGTGGTGCTGCATGCCCCTGGGCGGCATTTCCCGGTGAGGGCCCGGCGAGTGCAACCGACGACGGAACGCATGGGCTGGAGCGGGCGGCAGTACATTGCTGGCGAATGCCCCGCACGACGACGATCTCACCCGGTCAGGCCGTACGAGCACGTCGCGGTGTCGCGCTGTGGATCGGCCCGGCGGTCGCGGTGGTGGGCGCCATCGTGCTGGCGCTGGTCACGCGGCAGATCGACCAGGCGCTGGGCAGCCGGGGCCGCCGCCTCCCAGCGCTCCTCGACCGGGGCGACGCGGAGGACCTTCGCACCCTCGTCGGGACCGTTGCCGGCGCGTCGATCTCGACACTGGCGCTGGTGCTCTCGCTCACCATGGTCGTGTTGACGATCGCATCGACCCAGTTCGGTCCGCGGCTCGTGCGCACGTTCCTCCGGAGCCGTGCCACCAAGTGGACGATCAGCGCGTTCACGGGGCTGTTCGTCTTCTCGCTCCTCGTGCTCGACTCGACCTCGAGCGTCTCCGGCGAGGGCGAGGCGTACGTTCCCTCGGTGGGGGGTTCGCTCGTGCTGGTCGGTGCGCTGGTCGCCGTCGGTTGTCTGGTCTGGTACGTCGAGGACATCGCGTCGTCGATCCAATTGCCGTCGGTCGTCGCCGCGGTCGTCGCCGACATGCACGCGGCGGTCGAGGAGATCCGCCGCGATGCGCTGGTCGCCGGGAGCGGGGCGCATGCGGCGGCGTTCGCCCAGCAGTGGGAGGAGGTTCGTTCGTCGGTCGAGTCCGACGGGGCTGCGCTCGTGACCGGATCGAGCGGGTATGTCCAGCTCATCGAGCGAGACCAGATCGTCCGAGCGGCGACCGGCGCGAACGCCGTCGTCGAGGTGCTCGTGCGCCCGGGTGACTTCGTCGTGTGCGGAGAGATGATTGCTCGCGTCTACCCGGGGAGTGCGCTCGGCGCCTTGGCCTCGGTCTGCGCACACCACATCGATGTGGGCCGGCATCGAACGCTCGATCAGGACCTGCAGATGGCCGTCGACCAGGTCGTGGAGATGGCGTTGCGGGCGCTTTCGCCGGCGATCAACGACACCTTCACGGGGCTGACCTGTCTCGACTGGCTCTCCGACGCGCTCGTCACCCTGGCGAGAACGCCGCTCGATCTCACACGATTCGGCGACGAGTCAGGGTCCATTCGCCTGGTGGAGCGGCCGCATTCGTTCGCCGGCATCGTGCACTCGGCCTACGAGAAGATTCGCCAGAGCGGTGTCGACAACCCGGCGGTCACCATCCGGCTCATGGAGTCGATCGCTCGCGTGGCCCGCGTCGTCGACGATCCGGACGGTCGCGCCGCACTCGCGGAAGAGGCCGACACGTGTTTCCACGTGTCGGCCCCGACTCATGCGCCCTATGACCGGGCCGATCTGAGCGATCGGTACCTCGAGGTCTGCGCGATTCTTCGCTCCGTGCCGGTTGTCGCCGCCGACGGCTTGGCGCCGGGTGACACGGTCGATCGCGACCGGGCGGACGGCGCCGCCCGGCGCGCGAGCGAGCGCCGCGAGCCCGATGGGCCTACAGGCGCTCGATGATCATCGACATGCCCTGACCGCCGCCGACGCACATCGTCTCCATGCCGATCGTCTTGTCGGACTCCTGGAGGTTGTGGATCAGCGTGGTCATGATGCGGGCACCGGTCATGCCAAAGGGGTGACCGAGAGCGATGCCCCCGCCGCGGGTGTTGAGCTTCTCGAGCGGGATCCCCAGGTGGCGGGCCGACGGCAGCACCTGCGCCGCAAAGGCCTCGTTGATCTCGACGAGGTCGACGTTGTCGATGGTCATGCCGGCGCGGCCGAGGGCCTGGCGGCAGGCCTCGACCGGGCCGAGGCCCATGATCTCGGGGTTCAGGCCCGACACGCCCGAGGCGACGATCCGCGCCAGCGGGGTGAGGCCGAGTTCCTTGGCCTTGGTGTCGCTCATGACAATGACGGCCGCCGCGCCGTCGTTCAGCGGGCAGGCGTTGCCCGCGGTGACCGAGCCGCCGGGCCGGAACACCGGGTTGAGGCCGGCAAGCTTCTCGACCGTCGTGCCGGGGCGGATGCCGTCGTCGGTCGCAACGACGGTGCCATCGGGCAACGTCACGGGGGTGATCTCCGCCTCCCAGAAGCCCGACTCGAGGTTCTCGGTGGCGAGCTGCTGCGAACGAGCGGCGAAGGCGTCCTGGTCCTCGCGGCTCACGTTCTCGATCTCGGCGACGTTCTCGGCGGTGTCGCCCATGCCCATGTACACGTCGGGCAGGCCGACCGGCGGCGTCCATGCGCCCTGGTCGCCGGCCTGGCGAGCGGCGGTGCGTGCACGGGCGTCGTTGAAGCGCTCGTTCGCCGGACCGTCGTCGGCCATGCCGTTGATGAACCGGCTGACGGTCTCGACGCCGGCGGCGAGGAAGATGTCGCCCTCGCCGGCCTTGATGGCGTGCGCCGACATGCGGATCGCCTGCAGCGACGACGAGCAGTAGCGGTTGATGGTGACGCCGGGAACGTTGGGCATGTCGGCCAGGACCGCGACGACGCGGGCAAGGTTCACGCCCGACTCGCCGGCCGGCTGACCGCAGCCGAGAACGAGGTCCTCCACGAGGTTGCGGTCGAGCTGCGGGACCTTGGCGAACACGGCCTCGACCACCTGGGCGGTGAGGTCGTCCGGACGGATCGTGGTCAACGAACCTTTCATGGCCCGCCCGATGGCGGTACGGGCGGTGGCGACGATAACGGCTTCAGGCACGTGGTTCTCCTGCGCTCTACGAGTGGTGATCGCAGATGTTACTCACCGGTAACTCCGTGCAACACCCGTGGATCGCGATGGGTGGTAGCCGCGCTCCGGGGCCCGATCCGAATCAGGGGAAGAAGCGGCTCACCGTGTCGGCGACGCACGCAGGCTTGGTGCCACCCTCGATCTCGACCGCCACGCGGACGACCACCTGAATGCCCTCGCCGATCGGCTCGGCCGACACGATCTCGCCCGCCGCTCGTAGGCGAGAACCTGCGGGAACCGGGGCCGGGAACCGCACCTTGTCGAGGCCGACGTTGACCCCCATGGAAATCGGCTCGACCGTGAGGAGTTGCGGAAGGAAGAGGTTGACCAGCGACAGTGTCAGGTAGCCGTGCGCGATCGGCCCTCCGAATGGACTCTCGGCCACGGCGCGAGCGACGTCGGTATGGATCCACTGGTGGTCACCGGTGGCGTCGGCGAACAGGTCGATGCGGTCCTGCTCGACGGCGATCCAATCGGTCGGACCGAGGGCCGACCCGACCATTCCGAGGAGCGCATCCGGCGTGGTGGTCGTGGTCATGTGGCCCCCTTGGGTATCAGCCGCCCGCTGCGCCGGCGATCTGCTCGGTGATCGACTTCTGGAGTTCGGCGGCGCACTCCGGCGCCTGGGCACCGAGCTTCGCGGCGACCTCGTTCTGGTCTTCGAGGGCGAACAGCTTTTCGAGCTCCCCGTCCTTCTTGGCGAGCTGATCGTAGGCGCAGCCGGCGTAGTCGCCGAGCAGCTTGCGCACCTGGGCGCTGCTGACACCCGATCCCTCGAGCTGGTCGCCGATGCCGGAATCGACCGAGTCGAGGGTCTTCTCGATGAACTCCGCTCGGTCGGGAACGTCGGTTCCGCCGCACCCCGACAGGGTGCCGAGGAACGGCACGGCGGCCAGGATCGCTGAGGTGGCCAGGTGGCGGGAGCGTGACATCGCGGGTCCTTTCGACGCGAGCACTCAGGGTAGCGGTCGCGACACGGGCTTCGGCCGAGTTCGTGCCGAGCCGATGCGGGGCCGTCGCGGCGGGACAGCGCCGAGGGCGGGTGTTGTCAGGCGTGCTGGCTCGACACCGCCACGACTTCGCCGGTCATGTAGGTCGTGTAGTCGCTCGCCAGCATGACCATGACGTTGGCCACCTCCCACGGCTCGGCAGCGCGGCCGAAGGCCTCGCGCGCCTCGAGTTCTTCGAGCAGGCCGTCGGGGGTGACCTTGGCCAGGAACGGGTGCATGGCGAGGCTCGGCGACACCGCGTTGATGCGGACGTTGTGCGCGGCGGCCTCCATGGCGGCGCAGCGTGTGAGCGCCATGACCCCGGCCTTGGCGGCCGCGTAGTGCGATTGCAGTTCCTGCGCCCGCCAGCCGAGCACGGACGCGTTGTTCACCACGGCGCCGCTCCCGCGCTCATACATGTGGGGAAGCACGGCGCGAAGACAGCGGAACGTGCCGGTGAGCGTGATGTCGAGCACCTTCGCCCACGCATCGTCGGTCATCTCGACGATCGGTGCGTTGCCGCCGAGCCCCGCGTTGTTCATCCAGACGTCGATGTGGCCGAGCTGCTCGATGCCCGCGGCGACGAGCGCTCGAACGTCGTCCTCGCTGGTCACGTCGCAGATTTGGGTGCGGGGTCGCCGGCCCGTCTCGGCCTCGATCCGGTCGGCGGCCTCACCGAGACGCCGCTCGTGCACGTCGGAGATCAGCACGTTGGCGCCCTCTTCGATGCAGCGACGGGCGAGGGCGAACCCGATGCCGGTGCCGGCCGCGGCCGTGATCACCACGTTCTGCTCGTTCAGCAGGCCGTGCGCGGATGGGTAGGACGGTGGGGTCGGCACGTGTGCGCTCCTGGGTCGTGTCAGTCTGGCGAGGCGGGGTGGGGGTCGTGGTGGCGGGGCCGGGCTCCGGCTCAGCGTGGCTCGCGCGGCAGGCCCAGCGCCCGCTCGCCGATCACGTTGCGTTGGATCTGGTCGGACCCGCCGTAGATGGTGTCGGATCGGGTGAACATGAAGAGCCGATGGAAGGCATCGAGCGGTTCGTGCGCGTCGTATCGGTCGCGGATGATCATGGCGTCGGCGCCGAGCACGTCCATCGCCACCTCGCCCATGTCCCGGTGGAGGTTTGCCCAGAAGAGCTTGCCGATCATTGCCTCGCGGCCGAGTTCCGCCGCGTCGATCGACAGCGTTCGAAGCGCCGTGGTGCGCATCAGACGGAGGCGGATCCACAGGCTGGTCAGCCGGTGTCGGAGAATGGCGTCGGCGGGGCGAACGGGGTGGCGGGCGTGTTGGATGATCTCGTCGAGTTCGCGCTGGAAGGCCATCTGCTGGCCGAGCGTGAGCACGCCCCGCTCGAAGGCAAGCGTGCCCATCGCGACCCGCCATCCCTCGCCGGGGGCTCCGACGATGCAGTTGGCGGGCGTGCGGGCGTCGGTGAAGAACACCTCGTTGAACTCGGCGGTGCCGGTGATCTGGCGGATGGGCCGCACCTCGATGCCCGGGCTGTCCATGCGGATGAGCAGGTACGACAATCCGTGGTGGCGCTGGCTGCCGGCCTCGGTTCGGCACACCACGAAGCACCAGTCGGCCCACTGTGCGAGCGAGGTCCACACCTTCTGGCCGTTGATGACCCACTCGGCGTCGTCGCCCTCGCCGTCCAGGCGGGCGGTCGTGGTCACGTTCGCGAGGTCGGAACCTGCGTTCGGCTCGGAGTAGCCCTGGCACCAGTACTCGGTGCCGGCGACGATTCCGGGGAGAAACTGCTGCTGCTGATGCTCGCTGGCGAAGTGAATGATCGTCGGGCCGAGCAGGCCCTCGCCGATCAGGCCGGCGCGCCCCGGACCACCGGCGCGGGCGTATTCCTCGTGAAAGATGACCTCTTGGTTGATGGGCAGCCCGCGGCCGCCCGCCCAGGTCGGCCAACCGACGCAGGTCCACCCGCCGGCGGCGAGTTCCCGTTCCCACGCCATTCGCTCCTCGACGAACATGTGCTCGTCGCCCGGTCCCCCGCGGAACCGGAGCTGAGCGAACTCGCCGGTGAGATGCTCGTGCATCCAGGTTCGGATCTCGTCGCGAAACGCGGCATCGGCGTGGCTGTCGCCCAACTGCACGATGTCCTCCTGCTCGTCTCCGGACGGGTCGTCCGTTGGTCATCGATCGGAGTGATCGACGTTACCTGACGCCCCGTCAGATTCGCAGCTGACGCAGATTCGAGCCTCCGGGATGCGCCGAACGCGACCCGGCCAACGTGCCGGGGGTGGTTCGGAAGGTCGGCGACCGGTGCCGGATTCGGCCGTCGCCGGTGAGCCCGGCGAGCTCGATGGTGGTGGTGCACAGTTCGGTGATCGGGGCGGACCCGTCGCCGAACCTCTGGCGGTCGTGGAGGAAGCGGAGATAGGTGTAGAGCGATTCGCCCATCGACGCGGGCAGCTCGACCGATTGGCGCCGACACCATTCGACCGCGGCGCCGAACAGCAGGTTCAACACCGTGTTCGGCGTCCATCGATCGGCGGGCCGTTGCTCGATGCGCGCTGATTCCTCGACCACGGCCAACAGGACCGTGAGGGCATCGAGATCGAGCGGTCGGCCGTGCGCGAGCGCCCAGGCGGCTGCGGCGCGACGGTCGCGCCGCAGCGGTGCGTCGAGCCGGATGGTCGCGCGGGCCGGGCGGAGGGGGAGCCGGGGAGATGTCGTCGTACGCATGTTCGCAGCATCGCAGGAGGCACCGACAGTCTGGCGTGACGAATCGGCGCGATGGGTCGTACGGCCCACTCGGTGGCGAGCGTCTCTGGGTAGTTGCGCCTAGGCTGTGCTGTGGTGTCGTGTCTGGAGAGGGAGTCGCGGTCGTGATCCCGCCGCGTCGTGGGTGGCAGCGGCTTCCACCTCGCGGTCCGCTGTCGGTGGTTCTTGCGGCACTCACGGTGATCCTCGGCGCAGTTCCGATCATTCTGGCCCCACCCGCGGCGGCCGATTTCGGCGACTTGTCGCTGCCGGTGTACTCGCAGAACACCAACGGCGACTTCCTCGTGATCGGCAACACGCTCCTGACCTGTCGATCCTCCGACCCCCGATGCGGTCCGGCGCAGTCGGGTGTGCGCTACCACAACCAGGACGTCGAGCTCGTACGAGTCGGGCCCGGCGCCGGGTTCCGTGAGGACTCGACCACCGCCACCCTCACGCTGCCGGGCGGAGCCACGGTCGATCGTGCCTACATGTATTGGGGCGCCAACCTGGGCGGCCGCCGTGGGACGAGCTGTACCGACGACGCAGCGCCCCGATCGGTCGACCTCACCGCTGCGCGACGCGCTCAGATCCGGGTGGGAAGCGGAGCGATCGCCGACGTGGGCTCGGCGACGAACGGGTTCCGGTTCTGGCAGGACTCGGTGACCCCCAGCGTCTATCAGGGTCGGGTCGACGTGACCGACCTCTTCGTGGGCGCTGCCGGCACGGTTCCCGTGACGGTCGGCGGGGTGCGCACAGCGGTCGGTGCGACCAATTGCCACGCGGGCTGGTCGATCGCCGTCGTGTACTCGTTTCCCGGCACCTGCACCTCGTCGAGTTACCGGGCGATCTCGATCTACGACGGCCTGCTGCGCCAGACCGACCGCAGTCCGTCGACTCGCACCACGCTGTCGGGGTTCGTCACCGAGGGCGGGCCCGTCCGCGTCGGGGTCCTCGCCTGGGAGGGCGACCGGGCGCTGCCCGGCGACTCGATGCAACTGGGGTCCACGTTGCTCAGCGGGCCGGCCTCCGACGGCGTCGAGAGCGCATCCGACAACTTCTTCAACGGCGCGACCGACGGCGATCCCCAGCAGCCGAACTACGTGAACTCGCTGGGCATCGACGCCAAGACGGTCGTCGGGCCCTCGATCCCTCCCGGCACAGCGTCGGTCGACGTGACGTTCTCGACCTCGCAGGACAACTTCTACGCGGGCATGTTCGCCACGTCGTTCCCGGTGCGGTGCTTCGCCTCGATCACCAAGACCCAGGAGGTCAACGACGTCGCCGTGGCCCCCGGCGACGTGGCGAGCGTCGAGCGAGGCGACGTCATCACCTATCGGTTGGGAGTACGCACCGCCGGCAGCATCGGCCTCGACCGCGTGACGCTCAGCGACGTGATCCCCGCCGGGACCGAATATGTCGCCGGGTCGATGCAGGTGCGCGACGAGACCCGCAACCTCCCCGCCGGCGGCTACGCAACGCTCACCGACGCGGCGGACGCCGTCGAACCGAATCTGCCGCCCGGCACGGGCGGTACAGGAGCGTTCGTCGGGGGCTCCGCGGTGTTCCGCTTGGGCGACGGCGCCAACGCAACCGTCGGCGGTGCGCTGGGCGCGAGCGCGAACGGCGTGTGCGCCGTGGGCCGGACCTGCCAGATGTCGGTGTCGTTCCGCGTGCGTGTGACCGACGCGGCGGCGGCCGGCGACCTCATCCAGAACCGCGCCGAACTCCGGTACCGCCCGCTCGGTCAGGTCGGTCTGCCGGCCGCGCTGGTGGAGACGTCGCCCACGGTGACAGCGCTCGTCGTGGGCGCTCCGGATCTGTCGCTCACCAAGGTCGCCGACGCGGCCTCGATCGTGGCGGGCGACGACGTCGGATTCACCGTGACCGCGGCCAACGGGCCGGACGGTGGCACCGCTCGATCGGTCGCTATCGTCGACGTGTTGCCGGCCTTGCCCGGGACCGCCTGGCGTGTCGAACCACCGGTGGAGGGGTGTGCGATCGCCGGTTCGACCCTGCGCTGCACGGAGCGCGACCTTGCTCCGGGCGATGCCATTGCGGTGCACGTGGTATCGCCGACCTCCGCGGCGACCGCATCGGAGCCTCCGTCGCTGGTCGAGAACACGGCGGTGGCATCGGCGGCGAATTCGCCCGACGTGACGGCGAGCGCCCAGACGCTGGTGCGACACCCCCACCTCTCCGTGGTGAAGACGCCCGACGATGGCCTCGTGCCGATCGGCGACGATGCGGTCTTCTCGATCACCGTCTCGAACGACGGAGCGACCGACGGCGGCCCGGCCCGGGCGGTGCGGCTCGATGACGCTCTGCCCGTGGCGTTCGACTGGTCGGTCGCTTCGGTCTCATCGAGCGGCGTCGGTGCGCCGGTGTGTTCGATCACGGTGACCCGCCTCACCTGCGACGCGACCGATCTGCCGGTCGCGGCGTCGTACACCGTCACGGTGTCGGCGCCGACCACGCCGGTGTCGCCGCGCAGCATCGTGAATCCGGCGGCCCGCGCAACGGCGGACAATGCCTCCACCGCGGTCGATGACGGCCGAATCCGTCTGGTGTCCGGCAACATCACGATCGCGAAGCGGCCGGTCGGCTCAGGCACCGTGAGCGCGGGTGACGATCTGGGCTTCGAGATCGAGGTCGGCAACACGGGCCCGGTCGCCGCCCGAGATGTCGTGGTCACCGACCCGCTGCCCTCGGGTCCGGGGCTGCGGTGGCAGCTCTCGGGCGAGAGCGCGGGATGCGCCGTCTCCGATCTGGGCGAGGGCCAGCAGTTGCGGTGCACGCGGGCGGCGCTGCCGCCGGGGGAGACCGTTCGAGCGGTGGTCACCTCGACCACGTCGGCTGCCACCGTGTCGCCGATCGTCAACACCGCAGCGGTCACCACCCGTGCGTCGGGATCGGCCAACGCCACCGCGATGGTTTTGGTGGCCAAGCCGGTGCTCCAACTCACCAAGACCGCCTTCCCGCCGGCCGTGGTGGCGGGCGACGCCGCGGCGTTCGTGCTCGACGCGTCCAACTCGGGCGCCGGCGTCGCTCGAGGGGCGGTCCTCGTCGACACGCTGCCCGAAATCGGTGCGGCGTGGGCGGTGGTCGGTTCGGCGGCTGGTTGCGTGGTCACCGGCGGGCAGAACCTGCGTTGCGAACTCGGTGACCTCGCTCCAGGCGCCTCGGCGCAGGTGGTCGTGGCGGCGCAGACCGGCGTGCTGACCCCCGCCACGATCGACAACCTGGCGACCTTGGACGCAGCGAACGCGCTCGCCCCCGTTGAAGCGGCCGCGTCGATCACCGTCCTTCGGCCGGCGCTCGTCGTGTCGAAGGTCGCCGTGGACCATCGCGTCGACGTCGGCTCGGACGCGGCGTTCACGGTGACCGTCGCGAACCAGGGCACCGGCGCTTCGCGCGGGCTACGGATCCTCGACGTGTTGCCGGCCGGCGACGGGCTGGCATGGCGCACGGTCGGCACGCCGACAGGGTGTGAGATCTCCGGCGGCGCGCTGCGATGCGGCCCTCGCGACCTCTTGCCGGGCGAGCAATGGTCGATCACCGTGATCACGCCGACCACTGCAGCATCGCCCTCGCTCATCTCGAACACGGCCGAGGTGACCTCGACCAATGGCGGGCCGATCTCGGCGACCGACGTGGTCGAGTTGGTGGACGTCACCGACTTGGCCATCGCCAAGTCGGTGGCTCCTGCCGAGGTCCCGATCGGGGACGTCGCTCGCTTCACGGTCCGCGTCACCAACAACGGACCGTCGTTTGCGACGGGCGTCGTGGTGACCGATCGCCTGCCCGCGGGGCTCGACCTCGTCGAGGCGCTGCCGCCGGGTGTCTATGACCCGGCCGTCGGCGAATGGCGCATCGGCGATCTCGATGCGGGCGAGACCGCCGAGTTGGACATCGGCGTTCGCGTGCGCGCGCTGGGCGCGATCGCCAACGGTGCGACGGTCGTTGCCGACCAGCCCGATCGTGTCGTGTCGAACAACTCGGCGACAGCGGTCGTGACGGGCCTGGCGACGGACCTGTCGGTGACCAAGTCGCACGTCGGACGCGCCGTTGCCGGCCGCGACGTGACCTACTCGGTGGTGGTGACCAACGGCGGTCCGGCCGCTTCGCACGATCGATCTGGTCGACGAACTGCCGGCGCCGCTGCAGTTCCTCGCCGTCGATGCGCCGGGATGGGAGTGTCTGCCCGATGGCGGCACCGTGCGATGCCGGCGCTCGAGCGCGCTCGAGGTGGGCGCCAGTTCGGAGCTTCGCATCCGCGCCGCGATTCCGGCGGATGCAGCGTCGGGGACGGTGGTCAACGTCGTGACCGTGACCAGCGTCGATCTCCCCGCCGAGGATCCCACCGAGATCGGTGAGGCGTCGGACGTGTCGATATCGAAGGCGGTCGACGGCGATGTGGTCGCCGGATCGCGGGTGACCTACCGCCTCGACGTGGCGAACGCCGGTCCGTCGGCCGCCCGCGGGGTCGTCGTGACCGACCGACTTCCCTCGGGTCTCACCTATGCGGACGGCTCGGTGGTCGGTGATGGGTGGAACTGTTCGGCGGACGGCCAGGTGGTGCGGTGCATCCTCGACCGCCCGCTTCCGAGCGGCGCCTCGTCGCTCCGGTTCGGTGCCGACCTCGCTGCGAACGCCGCAGGTTCGATCACGAACGAGGTCGAGGTCGCGGCCGACAACGAGCCGGCCGATCTCGTGGGTGACAACACAGCGTCGGCGCGTTCGCCCATTCGTCGATCGGCGGACGTGTCGGTCGACAAGACGCACGCCGGGCAGATCGTCGGCGGGACGACCGCGCGGTACACGATCGCCGTCACCAATCTGGGGCCGTCGACCGCGGACGGTCCTGTGACCATCACCGATCGGCTCCCGGCAGGCCTGACCTTCCGCGGCGCGTCCGGCGCGACCTGTGCCGCTGCCGATCCGGCAGCGCCGCAGGTGGTGTCATGTCGGCTCGACGGCCCGGTTGGGGTCGGGCCCGACGCGGCCGCGACGTTCACGCTGACCGCCTCGATCGACCCGGCGATCCTCGACGGCGCAGCGGTCGACAACGAGGTGACCGTCGCCTCGCCGACGGAGGATCCCGACGTATCCAACAACTCCTGGGTCGACCGGGCGGTCGGCTCAACCCGCTCCGATCTCTCGGTGACGAAGGGCCATGTCGACGACTTCGTGGCCGGGTCCGAGGCGATCTGGTGGATCCGCGTCGCCAATGCAGGGCCGTCGGTCGCTCGCAACGTCGTCGTGACCGACACCCTCCCCGCCGGCACAGCGCTCGTCGGCTTCGATGGCGACGGGTGGGAGTGCACCGGGGCGACGGCGGTCCGCTGCACGCTCGCGACGCTTGGGCCCGGCATCGCCGCCCGGAGCACCGTGCGACTGCGGGTGCAGCTCGACCCCGACGTCGCCGGGTCGTTGGTCAACCGCGTCACGGTGGCGGCACAGAACGAACCGTCATCGCTCGTGGGTTCGACCAACACGGCGACCGACACGGTCCGGGTCGAACGCATCGCCGACCTGTCGATCGACAAGCGGTCGGTCGGAACGCTGATCCCGGGCTCGACCCTGCGCTACGAGTTCGAGGTGGCCAACGCCGGGCCCTCGACGGCCTACGGCGCGACCGTCACCGATCTGCTGCCCGATGGGCTTCGATTCGTGTCGGGAGCGGGATGCCGGGCGGAGTATGCCGGGCGGCGCGTCACGTGCGACGTGGGATCGTTCGCTCCGGCGGAATCACGGGTCGCGTCGATCCTGGTGTCGGTCGCCGGGACGGTCCCGCAGGATGTCGAGAACACGGCGAGTGTGCGCAGCGAGACCGCCGACCCGGATCCCGGCAACGACAGCGACACCGACGTCGCATCGTCGATGGTGCGCTCGGACCTGACGATCTCGCTGTCGGACCGCCGAGCGGTCGGCGTGGCGGGGTTGCGCGTCACGTTCGATGTGATCGTGACGAATGCCGGCCCGTCCGATTCGCCTGACGCCACCGTGTCCATCCGCCTTCCCGACGGCGTGTCGTTCGTCGCCGGCCCGGGGTGTGCGATGGTCGGCGATTCCGTCTGTGTGAGCTGCAGGCGGTCGCGTCTCCCGGACAGGTGCTCACGGCGATCACGGTCGATCTCGCACCGTCGGTGTTGGGCCCGCAGCGCATCGAGGCGTCGGTGCGCGGCTCGAACGACGATCCGGAGTTGGCCAACAACGCGGACGTGATGGACCTCGCGACGACGGCGTCGGCGGCGATCGGCGTCAAGAAGCGAACGTCGGCGACGGCGGTGGCCGGATCCCGTCTGGTGTACACGCTCGAGGTCACGAGCGCGGGGCCGTCCGACGCGCGCGACGTCGTCGTGGTCGACCGGCTGCCCGCACCGTTGATCTACGAAGGCTGGCTGGGTGCGGACTGGACGTGTTCGTTCAACGCCGCACGGCGTGAGGTGACGTGCCGACGCGACCGGCTCGCCGCGGTGAGCTCGTCGACGGTCTCGGTCGTCACGACGATTGCCCGGGGGTACTCGGCCGGCTCGTTGACCAACTCGGTCGTCGCGAACTCGCCCACCAGCGATCCGGGAACGGGGGACAACCGCTCCTCGGCCACGGTCGATGTTGCCGACGTTGCGGGTCGAACGCAGGTGTCCAACGGACGCCGGTCGGTCGTCCCCGGATCGGATCGGTTCGCCGACGCCTCAGCAGATGGCTGGGGGTCGATTGCGTACACCGGAGCGTCGTCGTGGCGCCTGGTCGGCGCGGGCTTCGCGTGCCTGCTCGGCGGCGTGGTCGTGCTGCGGTTCCGCGCTCGCCGACGCCGCTGAGATCGGGCCACTTCCGCCCGGTGGTCGCGCTCGGCGACGCTCGGCCGCGAAGGACGTCAGGCGGGCAGTCCTCCCTCGATCAGCGCCGGGAGCACGATCGCGATCGAATCCGGGCAGAACACCTCGGTGGCGCGAAGCGCGGTGAGTTCGGCGGCATCGACCCAGCGGGCCTCGACAACCTCGCCGTCGCCGAAGTGCACGGGGCCATCGGAGCGTGCCAGGAACGCCACGCCAACGACGTCGACCGCATCGTCGGCGAACGCCCCGACCGCCAGGTGCTCCAGTGGCACGCACAGCCCCAACTCCTCCAGGAGTTCTCGTTCGGCGGCCGCCTGCCAGGCTTCGCCCACGTTGCAGACGCCGCCTGCGGCGATGTCCCATCGGCCGGGCCAGACGTCTTTGTCGTCGCTGCGTCGGTGGACGAGCAGCCGGTTGGACCGGTCGACGACCGCGACGAACGCGGCGCGGTGTCGGAGCCGGTTCCGCCGCATGGATGGGCGACCCACCACGCCGACAATCGTTCCGTCGGGTCCGAGGATCTCGACCAGTTCGGGCACGGGTGAACGCTACCGCCGACCGGTCGACGAGACGCTCCCACCCGATTTCGTGAGGTTTGGTAGCATCTCACTCGTGGCGCGGGTGCAACGGCATGGAGTGGGAGGCGAGGGCGGACCGGTCCACGGCTCGCGCTCGGTCAACCGCGAGGCGCGTCCTGCGATCACGATCGTCCCGATGCCCGATCCGCGACGGGAAGCACCCGGCCGGGTCATCGACGCATCCGGCAACACGGGTCCGCCGAACCCGAGCCGGCGCGACGCAGCTCCAGCCGCCCATCGAACGGTTGAGGTTCGCTCGGCGCTGCCCGAGACGCCAGCCGGCGCCTCCGACCCGGCCGGACCGGCGAGGTCGACCGCTTCACGCGGTGTGTCCGATGGCGTTCGGCGGCAGCGATGGTCCGTTCGCCGTCACCTGCACGTCACGGTCTGGCCGGTGCTCGTGGTGCTTGTCGCGGTTGCCGCGCTTGGGTCCGCCGCAGTGCACCGTTCGACCGGGCTGGTGCGCGATGCCATCGCAGTTCAGTCGGCGCGGCGCGTGCTGGCGCAAGCGATCGCGGATCTGGACTCCGCCGATCCGCGCACGGCGGAGCCGCCTGCGATCGTGGCGCCGGTTGCTCGCGCGGTCGCGCGGCTCGACCGCCTGCCATCGCTCAACGTCAGCCTGCTCGACCCGGTTGATATCGGCGACGCGTCGGCGGCGATCGAACGCTTCGAGTCGGCCGTCGCTCGCGGCGAGTCGCCGCTGCGTCTCGCGGCAATGCGCTCTGCGGCTCTCGGTCGGCTCACGCGACTCGACTCGCGGCTCGACCGCGGAGGCAGCGCACTCATCGAACGGGCGAACCGAGTCGACGCCCAGGTGTTGGCGGTGCTGGTCGCACTGGTGCTGGGTGCGGTGGTGTGGGCGGCGTGGCGGTCGCACGCCTTGATCGCCTGGGTGACGGCGGTTTCGCGTGGGCTCGGCCGTGTGATCCGGCGGTTCGGTGATGGCGACCTGAGCGCGCGTGCCGAGTGCGTGGTCATGCGACGCGGCCGACCGGCTGTGTTCGATGACTCGACGCAGGCCAGTGCCTGCCCGATGCTCGCCGATCGTGGGAATCGCTGCTCGGCTGTCTGCGTGCCCGTGACGCTGTCGGGCCGCTCGGTGGGCGTCGTCCACGTGACCGGCGCGCCGCACGAGCCACCTCCTGCCGAGGTGGTCGACGAACTGCTCGCGCTCGCGGGTCAGGTCGGGGGTCGGGTCGACGCGATTCGGACGCTCGAGTCGACGATTCGTCAAGCGCGCACCGACGTGCTGACCGGGCTTCCGAACCGGCGTGCGTTCGAGCAGCGGGCGTCCGACCTGCTCGGGCGTGGGACACCCTTCGTCCTCGTGGTTGCCGACCTCGACCGCTTCAAGGCGATGAACGACACCTATGGCCACGAGTTCGGGGATCGGGCGCTGCAGCTCTTCGCCGAGGTCGTCCAGGGCAACGCCCGGCCGCAGGACACCGTGGCTCGATTCGGCGGGGAGGAGTTCGTGTTCGCGTACCCGGAGATCTCGATCCGCCAATCGGTGGAGGTGATCGAACGCCTGCGCACTCGCTTGGCCGACGCCATCGCCCGTGCCGAGTTCCCGCCGTTCACCTGCAGCTTTGGCGTGTGCCATTCATCGGCCGGTGACACCGTCGACGGCCTGGTTCGCATCGCCGACGCCGGACTCATGATGGCCAAGGAGAACGGCCGCGACCGGGTGGTGATCGCCGATCGCGATCTTGCCGCCGAGGTGTTCCACTAGCCACGCACACGGCGGCTATCGCCCGTTGGTGCTCCAGTGCCAGGGCTCGGACGGCAGGTTGAAGAACCCGAACCGGGCTGCGTTGGCCTTGAGCCACGAGAACGCTGAACTGCCACGCGTGAGGGTCCGTCCGTTCTGCGTGAAGTCGATCGCCAGGCCCTGTTCGTGCATCGACTGGCCGGGTCGAGCGGTCGGCGGATGACACGACGACGCCGGCGCTTGGTAGATCGCGTAGTCGCTGGAGCCGCAGTTGTTTCGTCGCACGGCGATCTGGGCCGCCGGGTCGCGGTAGCCGCCCCCCGACATCTGGACGCCGTCGGCCTCGGCGGCCGCCAGCATCGACTCGAGCGATGATGCGATGGATTGGTCGACGCGGATGCCCCGCACCGACACGATCCCGTTGCCACCCGACGAGGGGAGGGTGCGGGCGCCGCCGCCGGAGCTCGATCCGGAACGACCCGACGACGACGTCGATCGTGCGCCGGCCTTGGACGCTCGGTCGGCTGCCGCTGCCCGCTGGGCCGCGAGCTGGGCCGCGAGCTGCGACTGGCGGTTGTTGATGTCGGAGGCGAGCTGGTTGTCGAGCGTGGCCAGCGAGTCGGCCTCGGCGAGCTGGGCCTCCATGCGGCTTTCGATCTCGGCAGCGAACTGCTCGGCCTGCTCCTGAGCTGCCTGGAGGCTGTCGAGGCGCTCGTCGACCTGGCGGCGACGCGACTCAGCGGCCTGGGCCGCGGCCTGGGACCGGGCGCGTGCGTCGGCCAAGTCGGCCTGGACCGTGCGGTAGCGCTCGGTGGTGTCGAGCTTGCGGTCGTTGGCGCTTCGGATGAGCGTCCGCCGGACTGCGGCGTCGGCCAGCGAGTCCGCGGACAATACGTCGATCGTCGCGTCGCCCTCGTTCTCGACGAACGCCTTCTTCGTCTGCTCGACCAGGTCGTCCTTGACCTTGGCGAGCTCGGCTGCGGCAGCGGCCTCGGCGGCTGCCGCGTCCTTCTGCGCCTGATCGGCCTCGGCGACCGCCCGCCGGGCGTCCTCGAGGAGAGATACCTGGCTGGAGATGTTCGCGTTGAGGTCGGCGAGGGCGGCGTTGACCTGGGCGTCGGAGGCCTTCGTCGCGTCGACCTGCGCTGCGGCCTGGGCTCGCTTCGACCGCACAGCCTCCCGTTGTCGCTGGAGCTCCTGGAGCGTCTTGTCGCCGGCCGGGGCCGTCGGGGACGCCCCGGCTGTGGTCGACAGGAGCCCGGCGGCGACGACCGCTGCGGCGACGCGGGCGAAGCCTGCAGGTCGGCTGCGGTCGCTGGGGGCGGTGAGGTTCGGGCGAGAATCCATATGGTGTGGAGCCGGGAACCCTATGGCCCAGCGCTTCGTCACACGATCGTAACAGGGGATGGCGCGATGTTCGCGGCACCCGGTCACATCCGGGGTCATGTTCGACGGCGTGGCCTGCGCTGGCAGGAGCTGCACCATGTGGTGGTGCGGCCGTCGAGCACTCCGCGCACGAGAGGCTGTCCGCACCGCTCGCACGGCTCGCCGCCGCGGCCGTAGCACGACAGATGCAGCTGATGACCGCCCCGCTCGCCGTTGCCGTCGACGTAGTCGCGCAGCGTGGTGCCAACGTGATCGAGCCCCTCGGACAGCACATGGCGGATCATCGACGCGAGGCGCTCGGCCTGCGGCCGGGTCACCTGGGTCGACGCCGGATGCACCCGCGCTGCCCACAGCGCTTCGTCGGCGTAGATGTTTCCCACCCCAGCGACGGGACGCTGCGAAAGCAGCTGGGTCTTGACCGCACGGGAGCTGAGAGCGAGCGCGCGATGCAGATGCTCGCCGGTGAACCCCGGTCCGAGTGGCTCCGGTCCGAGCGTGGCGAGGGTCGGCAGCGAACGGTGATCGTCGCGCTCGGTCACCGCGATCCGTCCGAATCGGCGCACATCCCGGAAGCGGAGTTGCGGTCCCGATCCGAAGGTCCACGATGCCCGCAGGTGTGGATCCGCGTCCGTCGGGGTTACGGCCTGCGGGTGGACCGCGAGCGAGCCGGTCATCCCGAGGTGGACGATGAGGTCGCGACCATCGTCGAGCCGTGCGATGAGGTACTTGCCCCGGCGGTCGAGCTCGACGATCGAGCTTCCGATCGCGAGTGGTGCATCGGCGAACTTGGGTGAAGGGTGGCTCCATGCGGCGACGATGGGGTCCCCTGGGAGCCGCGCGACGAGCTGTCGTCGGATCGTCTCGACTTCCGGAAGCTCGGGCATTCCCGAATCGTTGCACGGCGGCCGCATCCCGGTAGGTGCGCTTCCGCCGGTACGACCGTCTTGGGAGTACGATTTGCGTACTCCGCGGCCCGCCCTGTCGACGGAGAACTCGGGAGACGATATGACTGCACCGAACGAATCCGGTTCCGCCGCGCCGGGCACACACGGCGAACCTCAGCCACCGGTCGGGTCGGCCGGATCCCCGGCACTCGATGCCGACACTCGCGACCGTTTGGTACGCGCTGCGATCGAGGTCTTTCTGGAGAAGGGGTATGGCGGCACGCGCGTGCAAGACGTCGCCAACCTGGCGGGCGTCACGTCCGGCGCCGTCTACGTCCACTTCCCGAGCCGTACCGCCCTGCTCGCCGAGGCGATTCTGCGCGAGGGGCACGGGATCGTCGCCCGGCTCGCGAGTTCCGTGGCGCAGATCACGCCCGGTGGGGGGCGTGCGGCGCGGGCGCTCACGGAGCTGTCGACGGCCGAGTCGAGTCGGTTCGACCGACTGCTGCTCGAGGCGTTCGCCCTGGCGGCCAGGTCACCGGAGGCAGCGGAGGTGCTGTCGAGCTCCATGAACGTGTTCCTCGACGGGCTGTTCGAGCAGGTGAGCGCGGCGGTGGAATCCGGGGTCATCGATCCGTCGCTGTCGCGTGACGCGTTGCGCCACCTCTTCGCGAGCTGGATGTTCGGTGCAATCGTGTCGCGGACCCTGGGTGCTAACCGGGTGCCGATCGACGACATGAACGTGCTCTACGCCCGGGTCGCCGACGCGCTTCGGCCGAGCTGACCGACCTACTCGATGCACCGCTTCGACGACACGGCGGCGGAGACCTTCGAACTCGTCGTCCAGTTCGTGCGTGAGCGATTGGCCGTCGCGGACGTCCCGCTCGATCACCACTCGTCGCCCGCGGACCTCGCCGAGCGAGCGCCCAGCTTGATCGGCCGCGGCCCGCGGTCCGTTGCAGAGGTGTGGGATCAGTACACATCGGTGCTCGCCCCGAGCGTGCTGTCCACCGACAGCCCGCGGTTCCTGTCCTTCATCCCCGCGGCGCCGACCAAGTTGGCGTGCCTGTTCGACATGGTGGTTTCCGCGTCCTCTCTGAACGGGACCTCGTGGCTGGAGGGCGCGGGGGCGATCCACGTCGAAAATCAGGTGCTCCGGGTGATCGCGGATGCCGCAGGGCTCCCGGCGAGCGCGGGCGGCTGTTTCGTGTCCGGCGGCTCGGCGGCGAACCTGTCGGCGTTGGTGGTGGCGCGTGACGTGGCTCGCCATCGGCGCGGCGATAGGACGCGGCTGCGTATAGCGGCCAGTCGCGAGACGCACTCGTCGGTGGCGAATACCGCTCACATGCTCGATTGCGATCTGCTGTTGGTCGACACCGTAAACGGGCGGATGTCGGGGGCAGGACTCGATGCGGCCCTCGCGCTCGATCCGGAGCCATCGACGGTCGTTGCGGTCGTGGCCACGGCCGGCACCACCAACGCCGGGATCATCGACGATCTCGCCGGCATCGGCGAGGTCGCCCGCGACCGCGGCCTGTGGTTCCACGTGGACGGTGCTTACGGTGGAGCGGCGCTATTCGCGCCGAGCGTCCGTCGGCGCTTCGACGGCATCGAACTCGCCGACTCGCTCGTGGTCGACCCGCACAAGTGGCTGTTCGCCCCGTTCGACTGTGCGGCACTGGTGTATCGCTCGCCGATGCTGGCGAAGGGCGTGCACACCCAGAACGCCGCGTACCTCGACTCGATCCACGACCACGACGACGAGTGGAATCCGACCGACTTCGCGTATCACCTCACGCGGCGGGCCCGCGGGCTTGCCACCTGGTTCTCGATGGCCGTCCACGGGCTCGACGCGTACTCCGAGGCGATCGAGCGATCGCTGGCAACCGCGCGCTCGGTAGCGGACCGGATCCGCACGATGCCGCACCTCGAACTGATGGCCCAACCGGACCTCTCGGTGGTCATGTTCCGCAGGCGCGGGTGGGATCTCGATCGGTACCACGCATGGTCCGACCAGCTGCTCGCCGACGGCATCGGTCTCGTGCTGCCGTCCCGATGGCAGGGCGAACCGATCCTCCGGTTCGCGATCCTGCACCCCGAGACGACCCTGGAGATCATCGACGAGATCCTGGACACGCTCGCCTGATCGCGCACGGCGCGGCCGGGGATGGTGACAACACCGCTGGCGGCTTGTTACGGTTTGTTGACGATGTCACGCGTACACCCGGTAGGGGCAGCACTTCGACGGGCGATGGCGCTCAGCACGGTGATGGTCGTGACGTTGGGTCTGGGCGCGATCAGCTCCGACGCGTCGCCGTCGGCCGACCCGGCGGCGACGCTGACAGCGGCTCACAGCGCTCGCGTTGCGGCCGAACGTCGGCTCGATCAGCTGCGGACAGAGCAGGCGGCGGTGTCGGCTGAACTGGCCGAGTTGTCTGAGGGGGCTGCGCAGGTGGCGAGCGATCTCGCGGCGACCGAGCGCGAGCTGCGGTCAGCCGCGGTTGCGGCGTATCTGGCGGGTGGCGACGAGCAGCAGTGGCTCGCGTTCATGGGCGCCGGCGATCTTGCGGAGCAGTCGAGCCGGATGACCCTCGCGGGCCAGCGCGGCCGACACGAGTGAGATCGTTGAGCGGCTCGCACAGCTGAAGGCCGACAACGATCCGAAGCTCGTCGCACTGTCGGCCAGAGCCGATCGGCTCTCCGTCGCCGTCGAACAGGCGGA
Source organism: Actinomycetota bacterium (assembly GCA_016703525.1). Classification (GTDB taxonomy): domain Bacteria; phylum Actinomycetota; class Acidimicrobiia; order Acidimicrobiales; family Microtrichaceae; genus JADJBW01. The sequence continues at coordinate 180,570 of JADJBW010000002.1, forward strand.
GTCGGCGGTGCTGCAGGCAGGCGCTCACGAGGCCGATGCTGAACGCGAGGTGGCCGCCGCTGCCGCGCGGGAGGCGGCGGCGCAGGCTGAGCGCGAGGCGGCGCAACGCGCAGCGCAGGCACGTCAGAGCGCCACCACGGCGCCGCCTCAGCCACCCTCGGTGGGATCCGGGACCGGCAGCAAGGTTCCGGCGGTCACCACGTCGGCGCCAGCGGCCAACCCGCGAACCGTCACCCCGTCGGATGCTCCGTCGGGCCCGCTGCCGGCCGAGCCGGAGGGCCTCCCGTCGGAGGACAAGTGGGCTGCGCTTCGCAAGTGCGAGTCTGGTGGGAACTACCGCGCCATCAGCCCGAGCGGGGCGTACCGAGGCGCATACCAGTTCGACCGACGCACCTGGGCTGGCCTCGGCGGAACGGGCGATCCCGCTGCCGCACCGCCCTACGAACAGGACCTTCGGGCGAAGGTCCTGTACTCGCAGCGCGGAGCCCGTCCGTGGCCCGTCTGCGGACGCTTCCTCGCCTGACGATCGGAATCGGTCACTCGTCGAGGTCGGCGTCGGCCGCCACGTCGAGTTGGGGCGCCTGGCGACGGAGCGCGTCGAGCACCTCGCGCGTCGATGGGTTGACGAAGCGTTCCGTGCCCACGACGACCGTCGGGACGGTCTCGTTTCCCGAAGCGATCGAGCGGACGATCGCCGCAGCATCGGGGTCTTCCCAAATGTTGTGGTGCCGCAGCGGCACCCGCGCCCGGCGAAGGCGCCATTCGAGGTGCTTGCAGAACATGCAGCCCGGTCGCCAGTAGAACTCGACTGCGTCGACGGGCGCGTCCGGCGTGGCGCCCGCGCCGTCGCTGGTCATCCGGTCACCTCGAACAGCGCCATGTCGGCGTCGAGCGAGTCGCGCAGTGCCGCGGCGGTCGCTGCCCGCATGGTGTTGCGGGTGAGGCGGAACGGTCCTCGGTGGAGCGATGCGGCAAGGTGGGCGGCGCGCTCGATGGCGCCGTCGCGCACGTCCGCCGGCGCGACCAACTCGTCGAGGAATCCGGCGGCGACGGCCTCGGTGGGCGTGCAGAGGTGTGCGTGCTGGACGCAGCGGGTGAACCAGGTGTGTGTGAGCCGGTCACGGCACAGTTCCACACCGAACGTCGGCACCGGCATCCCGATCGCAACCTCGTTCAGCCCGAGCTTGAACGGACCGTCCGCCCCGATCCTGTAGTCGGCTGTGGTTGCGAGGATCCCGCCCATAGCGAGCGCGTGGCCGGTGATGCCCAGCACGATCGGGATGGGCGACATGTAGACCCGCAGCGCGAGTTCGGCGCCGGCGCGGAGCAACCGCCGCGCGTCGTCGATCGAGCTCGTCATGACCTTCAGGTCGAATCCGGCCGAGAACTTCCCGTCGCGTCCGATGATGGCCACGGCGCCGGCCGAGGATTCCGAAGCGTCAAGGGCAGCGTTGAGTCCGTCGATCACGGCGAACGACAGCGCGTTGGCCTTGCCGTCGTCGAGGTCGATGACGTGCACGTCGCCGTGGATGGTGGTTCGTACGAAGTCCGACATGGCTAGCGAGGTTATCGCCGCCATGCCGGGGCCGGAACGGGCGAACGTGGCGGTACTCTCGAAGCAGGCCGCCGATGGGCCGGTGGCCGACGCGATCACGGGCTGTTTGGGCCCGCGGAGGTTGCTATGGGATTCATGGACAAGGCGAAGGAACTGGCGTCGAAGGCCGAGCAGGCCATCAACTCGCTCGACGCGCCGACGCCGAACCGATCGGCGGAACCGCTCTTTCGCGAGTTGGGCGGTCTGGTGTTCGATCGGGAGCAGGGGAGATCCGACGAGCGGAACGAGGCCGAGATCGCGCGGGTGCTCGACGCGCTCCGGTCGTTGGAGGCGCAGGCCGGAGGCAGGCTCGCCACGGCGACCGCGCACGCCCAGGCCGCGCCGCCTCCCCCAGGAGCAGCCGCGCAGATGGCGGCGCAGGCGCCGCCCCCGCCCCCGGCGTCGGTGGGCCAGGTCGCGCCGCCGCCGCCTCCCGCTGGCATCGCGCCGCCCCCGCCGCCGCCCCCGCCCCCGGCGTCGGTGGGCCAGGTTGCGCCTCCGCCGCCTCCCGCTGGCATCGCGCCGCCCCCGCCGCCCGCGTCGACCTGAGCACCGGGAAGGTTCGTGCGACGATCGGGGTTGGAAACGACACGTCCGAGCCGTATCGCGCCGACCCCGGAGTCCTGGGATCCGCCGCGGCTCACCAGCGAGGAGATCTGCGCACCATGACGGTTCATCCGCCCGACCATGTGAGCCCGTTCGCCACGGAGGTCCCGGTGATCGAACTCACCTCGTCGGCGCTCGAGATGGTGCTCGACGTTCGCAACGCCGAGGACGATCCCGATGCGCTCGCGTTGCGGATCGAGATCACCGGGTCTCGCGGCCCCGAGTTCGTGTACGACCTGAGCTTCGACGAGCTCGCCCTCGCCGATGCCGACGACCTGATCGTTGAGGCAGGCGGCGTCCCGGTCATCGTTCCGGCCGCCACGGTGGAGCGCCTTCGAGGGTCGGTGCTCGACCTGCCGCGGGTCGAGGGGCAGGGCGGCCTGGTCATCCGGAACCCCAATCGGCCCGACCCGCTGGAAGGAGTCACGCTCAACTTGGAGGGGACGATGGCCGAGCAGGTCGAACAGCTGTTGGAGCAGGCCATCAACCCGTCGCTTGCGGCACACGGCGGCTTCGCACAGTTGGTCGGGGTCGACGACGACTCGAAGGTGTACGTGACGCTCGGCGGCGGATGCCAAGGGTGTTCCATGAGCCGCATGACGCTCGCTCAGGGGATCCAACGCCAGATTCTCGATGCCATTCCGGGCGTCACCGAGGTGATCGACGCGACGGACCACACCGCAGGCGAGAATCCGTTTTACCGCTGATCTGCCCCGCCCGCGCGCCGGGTCCCAGGCAGACGCCGTGGGAGCATCTCGCGGCCAGCCGTCGGCGCGGTTGACGAGCGCATGCGGGCAGGTCGGTCGGCGGGCAACCAAACGCCCGCGGCTACCGCAACAGATCTAGGCCGCCGTTAGGCCTCGGCGGCCGAACGAAGCCACGCGGACACCTCGGCGACCACGCCGTCGGCGTCGAGGCCCAGCCGCGAGAGCAACACGTCGGGCTTCTCGTGGTGGAAGTACGCGGACGGAACGCCGAGGACGCGCACCGAGGGTCCGTCGGTCGGCGCCAGATCGCGGAGCGCGTCGGCGATCGCAGAGCCGACCCCGCCGTCGCGCAGGCCGTCCTCGATCGTGACCACGAGCCGGTGGCGGGCTGCATCCGCGAGCATCTCCGCGTCGAGGGGCTTCACGACCCGCGGGTCCCACACGGTGACGTCCACCGAGCTCGCTCCCAAGAGGTCGGCCGCGGCGCGGGCCGCGGTGAGCATCTTGCCGACTCCGATGATGCAGACGCCGCCGTCGCCCTCACGAACCCGCCGCGCCGACAGGTCCCGAGCCGACATCGCCGTCGGTGGACGCCGGCGGCATGGTCTTCGGGAATCGGATCGCCGCCGGGCCGGTACACAGGTCGAGCGCGTCGTGGAGCATCTGTCCGACCTCGCCGTAGGACGAGGGGGCGAACACGGTCATGTCCGGCACCTTGGTCAGGAGCACCATGTCGAGCACACCATGGTGCGACGCTCCGTCGTCGCCGGTGATGCCCGCGCGGTCGAGCACGAACACGACCGGCTGGCGGTGCAGCCCGACGTCGAGGTTCACCTGGTCGAATGCCCGCGTCAGGAACGTGGAGTACACGGCGAACACGGGTCGAAGCCCGCCCATCGCCATGCCCGCAGCTGAGGTGACGGCGTGCTGCTCGGCGATTCCGACATCGATGAGCCGGCCGGGGAAGCGTTGGCCGAATGGGAGCAGGCCCGTGGAGTCGGGCATGGCGGCGGTCAGCGCAACGAGCTCGGGGCGACGGGCGCCCTCGACGAGCATCGCGTCGGAAAAGGCGGCGGTAAACGAGCCGTCCTTCAGTTCCGACAGATCGTGCAGGTTCTTGATCGGGTCATTCTCGGCCGGGCCGTAGCCCCGTCCCTTCTGGGTCATGACGTGGACCACGACCGGGCCCTCGGTCGCCGCGGCGTTCGACAGCGCTCTCTCCAGGCTCGGTAGATCGTGGCCGTCGAAGGGTCCGATGTAGCGAACGCCGAGGTTCTCGAAGAAGGCGGGGGGTTCGAGAATCTCGCGGATGGCGGCCTTGGCGCCTTCGACCCCTCGCTCGAGATAGCCGCCGACCATGGGCATTTCACCGAGCATCCGCTCGAGTCGAGCCTGCTGGCGCCGGTACGTCGGGTTCGACCGCAACCGCGAGAGCGACTCGCCGAGACGCGACACCGTCGGGGCGTAGCTGCGGCCGTTGTCGTTCAGGATCACGATGACGTTGCTTTGGGAGTGTCCGAGGTTGTTGAGGCCCTCGTACGCCATGCCGCCCGTGAGGGAGCCGTCGCCGATCACCGCGACGATTCGGCGCTTGGGGTCGCCGTGGAGTTCCTGTGCGACGGCGAGCCCGTGCGCGTACGACAGGACGGTCGACGCGTGGGAGTTCTCGATCCAGTCATGGGGGGACTCGGCACGCGAGGGGTAGCCCGAGAGGCCGCCCGGTTGGCGAAGCGACGGAAACTGCTGGATGCGGCCGGTGACCAACTTGTGCACGTAGGCCTGGTGGCCGGTGTCCCACAGGATGATGTCGTTGGGGGAGTCGAACACCCGGTGGAGCGCCAGCGTCAGTTCGACGGCTCCGAGGTTCGAGCCGAGGTGGCCACCGTTCTTGTTGACGACTTCGACGATCCGCTCACGGATCTCGGTGGCCAGCTCCGACATCGATGCATCGTCCAAACGACGGAGATCGGCGGGGCCGGTGATCTTGTCCAACAGCATCAGCGAGGTCACCTCCAGGGACCGGTCTGGCACCAAGTTACGACGATGTGTCGATGGAGTCGCGATCGGCTCGTGGCCGAGGCCGTCTGCTTCGGGCCTCCACCGCGGGCCCGACGACGAAACTCGGCGCGCCGGCAGCGCTCGTCAGGATCGTCAGGAGGAACACGATGAGTCCGAGCGTGACTGCGAGTGCTCGGGGCGCGCCGAGCGCACCGAAGAACAGCGCGAACGCGCTCTCCCGGACCCCGAGACCACCGAGGCCGAGCGGGATGTTCTGCAGCACGCCGGGCGGAAGAACACCAGCACGGGGCCGATCGCGGCTTCGTCGAGGCCGATGGCGCGTGCGACCATCCACACCGATACGCATTGGGCCAGCTGGAATCCGAACCCCGAACCGAGCAACGCGACGATCGCACTCGGCTTGGTGCGCAGGGCATCGATCGCGAGGTGAACCGCCACGAGGAAGGCGCGCCATCCGGTGGCGCCGTCGGCGTGGCGCGCGAAGCGGCGGTTGGAGGCCGCGAGGATCGTTCCGCAGAGCGCGGCGAGGGTGACGATCGCCGTGGCGATGGTGGTGGTGGTCGCGCCACCGAGGTGGTGCAGGCTCGGCTGCACGGCGAGGGCGGTGAGGGAGATGGCGGGTAGGACCAGCCAGCCCGTCAGGCGGTCGAGCGTGACCGACGCGAACGCTCTCGGCCGATCGTCGAGTTCGCGCCCCAGCCGGGAGATCCGGACGACGTCGCCGCCGAAGGCCGTCGGCAGCACGTTCGACACGAACTGCCCCGCAAGCGTGTGCGAGATCATGGAGCGCGGCGCTGGGGCCTTCTGTCCGGCGCCGAGCATCGGCACCAGCACCGCTCGCCATCGCATCGCGGAGGCGACCTGAGCCGCCAGCAGCATGCCAGCGGCACCGACGAGCCACCAGGGTGTGGCGGCGCTCCATCGTGGGCCGAGGTCGCGCCAGTGCACGTCGGGGAGGCGCCACATGAGCAACGCCAACATCGCGAGGCTGACGGTGATCCGACCGACGATGTTCCACCGCGATCTGCGACGGGTGGGAGCGGGGTGGGAGAACTCGTCGATTCGCCATTGTGTCACCTGGGTCGGTCGCGTCGGCCACCCGGCGTCGCCGTACCCTGTCGGGATGTCGATCGAGGTAAGCGAGTCGCGCGTCGTCGCGGGCGACGTCGAGTTGGCGGTGGTCCAGGCGGGCGCCGGAGGCGAGCCGTTGCTGCTCGTGCATGGCTTTACGGGCTCCAAGGAGGACTTCGGCGACGAGATGGAGCGGCTGGCCGCGCGTGGCTTTCACGTGGTCGCCCCCGACCTGCGCGGCCACGGATCGAGCGACCAACCTGGCGACGAGGCGGACTACTCGCTGGCGGTGTTCGCCGATGACATGTGGGCACTCGCCGACGCCGTCGGCTGGGACCGGTTCCACCTGCTCGGCCACTCGATGGGTGGGATGATCGCCCAGGTGATGGTGCTCGCCCGGCCCGATCGCGTGCACCGCTTGGTCCTGATGGACACCCACCATGGTGTGGTTCCCGATCTCGATCCCGACATCATCGCCCTCGGCGTCCACGTGGCCCGCACCGAGGGCCTCGCGGTGATCCAGGCTGTTCTCAAGATGGGCCGAGACCCGCTGACGAATCCCGCACATGACCGCGTGTCGCGAGCGTCCGGGCTACGAGGAGTGGTCCGACGCGAAGATGCTGCGCTGTTCGGCGGTGATGTACGCGTCGATGCTCGCCCAGCTCGCGTCGACCGAGGATCGCCTCGACCGGCTCAGCGCGATCGGCTGCCCGGCGCTGGTGATGGTGGGCGAGTTGGACGCTCCCTTCCTCGACGCGTCGAAGCGGATCGCCGAGCGGATCCCCGCCGCGACGCTCGACGTGCTGCCACTCGGGGGCCACTGCCCGCAGTTCGAGGCGACCGACGCGTGGCGCGCATCGTTCGACCGGTTCCTTCCTGGCACACCCTGAGGTCGTTGGCCGTCGCAGACCTCGCTGCGAGCGGTGCGCTCAGTCGTCGCGGCGCAGCGCATCGGCCGCGGAGATTCGTGCGGCGCTGACCGCCGGCACGAGCGCGGCGACAAGCGCTGCGACCACCGCGCGCCGACGACGAGCGAGAGTCGTGCCCAGGGAACCGCGAGGCGCGACGCCACGAGGGCGAACGTGGTGGAGTCCACCACGAGCCGCTTGGCGGTTATGACTGCGAGCGACACGCCGATCCCGCTGGCGAGCACGGCGACGAGCGCCGCCTCCACCAGGAACGACCACGCGATCGGCCCAGTGCCGACCCCGAGCGCACGCAGCGTCGCGAATTCGCGGCGACGCTCGCGCCCGCTGCGAACCAGCACGACGCCGAGCCCGGCGATCCCGATGACGAGTCCTGCCGCCAGGTACGCCTGGAGCAGGCCGAGGAAGCCTCGAGTTTGCGCCTGCTCGTCGTCGACGATTTGAACGAAGGTGGTTGCCTCACCCCCTCGGGCGGCCAGGTCGGCCCCGAGATGTGCGGCCAGGCGGTTGGGGGTCCAGCCTCGATCGGCGCGCACGAAGTAGCGCGTGGGGCGGGCCTGGGCCTGAGGGGCGACCTCGGCGAACAGGTCGGGGCCCACCAGCGCCCCGTGGCGCACGAAGCCCGACGCGAGCACGCCGGCGACGGTGACGCTGCGGTGTCCGCCGGCGGCGGTGCCGATCTCGATCACGTCGCCCGGGCGGAGCGACCTGACGGTCTCGGTGGTGCCATCGGCGAGGAACGGGTCGGGCACGATCGCCAGGTCGGCGGATGCCGCCACGGCGGCGAAGGCCGAACGGTCGTCGGCGAAGGTGCCGAGGCGTGCCGACAGTTCGGGGGCGCCGAAGGCGAGGAGGCGGTCGTCGAATCCGGTGAGCCGGCCCTCTCGGCCCTGCGGAAACTCGGTCGTGCGGAACTCGACCCGCGCCCGCGTCAGCGGTGCGATCCGGCTCACGCCGGTGCTCTGCTCGAGCACCTGTGCCGACACCGTGCTCGCCGCCTCGACATCGACCACCAGGTCGAACCCGGCGGAGATCTGCGCCGGAGCGCCTTCGACCGCTGTGCCGATCGTGGTGGCGAGGGTGGCGAGGAAGCCGAGGCTGAACACCACGAGCGAGAACATCGTGACGACCAGTCCGGTGCGCCCGAGATGCGCGAGCGGCGAGGCCAGGCCCAAACGCGCGGTCAGGGCGAATCGCCCCAGATGGTCGGTGATGCTGCGCAGCGCCGGCGCGAGTGCGAGCAGCGCGACGACGGCGGCGCCGACCGACAGGATCCCGAGGGTCAGGAAGACCGCGATGCCTGATCCCCGGAGTTGATCGGGCCACCACGAGAACGCACCGAGCAGCCAGACCAGGGATGCGACGCCACCCATCAGGCGAGCCGGCCGACGCCGGTGTGGCGCCACGAGTTGCTCGATCCCCGCCGCCGCGACGACAGGTCCGGCGAGCACGCCGATCCCCTCGGTACCGTTGAATCCCCACCATGTCAGCGCGACGCCCACGAGCGTGATCGCTGCGCCGCCGGTGGTGGCCCGATGGCGGAGGCGCCGCGCCTGCGCCGGGTCGGTGAGTCCCGGACCGCGGCGACGACGTCGAACCGCGAGATCCGTGCAGTCGCAATCGTCAGGGCCCCATCGACACGACGTACCCGCTGGTCGCCGCCGCGACGAGGGTGCTCCACTCGGCGTGCGTCGTGATACGCAGCGACGATCCGGGATCGGCCACGATGCCGCGCGCGGCAGCAACGACGAGCCCGGCGAGCGCGGCGCCGAGCGCGGTGCCGACGATCGCGGCCACAGCGGCAGTGATCGACCCCTCGACCACGAATGCGGTGACGACGCCACTCCGGCGCAGGCCGAGCGCTCGCAGCACGCCGAGCTCGCGTCGGCGCTCCTCGGCGAGCATCACGACCAGGTTCACGAGCAGGAGGATGCCGGCGGCGATGCTGAAACCGCCGATGCCGAGAAAGATGGTTCGGAGGCGATCGCCGGTGCGCGTCGCTCGCTCGATGACGTCGCGTTTGGGGGCGCTGACCTGGGTGCGCAGTCGCAGGTCCTTCGAATCGTCGCGGGTGAGGGCGCGAAGCTGTCGAACGACCTGTTTGGCATAGCGGTCGGTGTTGAAGACGCCCCCGTCGAGCGAGATGAGCAGCGCTCCGGTCGGCGGTGTCGCGACCCGTGTAGCCGGCGTTGCCGAGCCGGCGGTCTGCCCCGCTCGGGTCTGCAGCGTGCCGGGTGCCACCAGGATGTCGCAGTACCCCGCGAGCCCCACGGTCGGAAGCACTCGATCGATCCGGGCGGACCACGAGGTGCCGACGGCATGCACGGTGATCTCGTCGCCGACTCCGGCACCGAGACGGGCGGCGGTCCGCTCGTTCACCGCCGCAGCGTCGTTTGTGGGCGTCGAGCCCGCGGCCGCGAACCCCCCGATCGAGCGGTCCGGGCCGAAGTGGCGTGCCGACGCGAACTCGATCTCGGCAACGCACGATCGCGGGAGGACCTTCGGTGTGGCGTCGGGCTCGTTGGCCGACGGCAGGGTCAAGGTGGCGCCGGCGGTCACCGCGGTCATCATGCCGTCGACGTGAGGAAGCCCTGCATGCGCTACCACGTCCTCGATGTGGTGGAGCTCGCGACTCACGTCCGCGGGTGGGGTGACCGTGACCATCACGTCGAGCGGGCCGAAGTTCGTTCGAGCGATGTCTCGTAGCGACGCGTCGAACGAATCGCCGACGACGAGCGCCGCGGTGATCGTGGCTGCGCCGAACATCGCGCCCAGCACGATCAACGCGGTCTCGCTCGGCCGATGTGCGAGGTGACGCGCTGCGAGGCGACGCACGAGTGGTCGCCGAGCGAGCCCGAGCACGGTGACGGCGAGTGAGACCGCAGCGAGTGCGGCGACGGCGGTCGTCACGACGGCGAGGGCGCGCCGCTGACCGAGTCCACCGATGCGCCGGTGTCGGAGCCGTCTCCGACTCGCCCGTCGCGAACGTGGATGCGTCGAGTGCCGGCGGCGCCGATGGTGGGATCGTGCGTGACCACGATCAGGGTCTGACCGGCCTGGTTGAGTTCGCTGAGCAGGTCGAGGACCGACGCCGCCGTCTCGCCATCCAGATTGCCCGTCGGCTCGTCCGCCCACACGATTCGCGGTTCGGCGACGAGGGCCCGAGCGATGGCCACGCGCTGTTGTTCCCCACCCGACAGCTCGTTCGGCCGGTGCCGCATGCGCTCGGCGAGCCCGACGCGTTCGAGCATGTCGGTGGCGAGGCGCCGAGCCGTCGCGGCGCGAACGCCTGCGACCAGCAACGGCACCTCGACGTTCTCGACTGCGGTGAACACGGTCAGCAGGTTGAAGCTCTGGAAGACGAATCCCATCGCGGCGCCGCGGCGCGTGGTTCGTTCGGCATCGGACATCGTCACGAGGTCGTCGCCGTCGAGCTCTATCGATCCGCTGTCGACCGTGTCGAGCCCGGACAGGCAGTTCAACAGGGTGGTCTTGCCGTGGCCGGAGGGTCCCATCACGGTGACGAATTCGCCGGCCTCGATATCGAGGTCGACCGACCGGAGGGCGTGCACGGTTTGGTATCCGGTGCGGTAGGCCTTCGTGACCCGTCGGGCGCGCAGCAGGGGCATCCCTCAAGTCTCATCGCGCTGCGGCTGCGGCGCCGAATCGGCTTTCGGGTGGGGCGATCGCCGCCATCGGCGTCGCCGTGGACAGCGGCCCGGGGGCGTCTACCGTCGGCCGGCCGGGAGCTCTGCGGGAACAGGCCAGAGCACGACACGCTCTCGTTCTCCGGTGCGGCCGGGGGAGGGGCGGTGCCACTGCGGCCGATGCTCACGCCGTGGCGTGACGGCGAACAGTGCGTTGCGACGGCGCGGCATCGGCGCCGAGCGGACGTGCGACCGCCGATCGCGACCCGCTCGACGGAGGGCGGTGCTGAGCGCTCCGACCCCCGTGATGGTGGTCGCCGCTCCGGCGACGGCAATGCCGGGACCCTGGAACGAACACACGATGGCCATGCCCCCGCCGAAGGTGGCGGCGGAGCCGTACGACATCAGGGCGGCCGTGACGGCGCGACGCGAGATTCCGGACATGCACGTCTGCTTCGGCGCGTCTCCCCGGGTGCTTGAGCGATCAACGTGGCTGTCGGTGCGGGGGAAACCGTTCCCGTCGCCGGTGCTACGCCGTGGACTTCGCGAGGAAGGCCTCTCGGTCGATGACCACCCGGGTGACCTTCCCGGCGGCGACGATGCCTCGATCGTCGTGTGCCGTGACCGTGTACACGAGACGGCGCCCCTCGATCCGGTCGAGGCTCGCCTCGGCCTTGACCGTCGACCCGATTGCGACCGGGTGGAGGTGATCCAAACGGACCGACAGGCCAACCGTGGTCGTCCCCTCGACGAGGTGCCCGGCCAGGGCGGTGATCGCCGCTTCCTCGCACAACGCGATGAGGCGCGGCGTCCCGAGCACGGGTACATCGCCGGATCGCCACGCCAGTGCGGTGTCGGCCTCGCTCACGCACAACGTCAGGGCGGCGGTGAGCCCAGTTTCGATCGTCACGGCCGATACGATAAGGACTCCCCGAGCCCGCCGCTAGGCCGGTGGTCCGAGGCGGTCCGGCCGCCCGCACTTCCGTGGTCGTATCGGCGTCGCTTCTTTGAGAAAGGCGATCAGTGACCGACACCGGCCCACTCATCGATGACGACGTCATCGCCAAGGTCCTCGAGGCGGCGTCGGGCCGTGGCGCGGAGTTCGCCGAGGTCTTCGCTGAGGATCGGCGCTCGTCCAGCGCGGTGCTCGACGATGCCAAGGTCGAGGAACTCACCTCGGGGCGCGATCGCGGCGCCGGAATTCGCGTGGTGGTCGGCAACTCGACGGGGTTCGCCCACACCTCGGATCTCAGCGAGGCGGGCCTTCTCGCCACGGCCGAGATCGCTGCGGCGGCAGCGCGAGGCGGCGGTGGAGCGCTCGCGCCGAGGGAGTTGCGCCGGGTCGATGCCGCGCGGCCGAACGCGATCGAGGTGCTGCCGGGCGATGTCGACAAGGCGCGCAAGGTCGAGCTGCTCGGTCGGGCGGACGCTGCGGCCAGAGCGGCCGGCTCGTCGATCTCGCAGGTGACGGCGCGGTATTCCGACGGCCGTCGGCGCATCCTCGTCGCCAACACCGATGGCACCCTTGCGACCGACGACCAGGTGCGAACCGTGTTCTCGATCGTGTCGGTCGCGAGCGGCGATACCGGTCTACAGACCGGCCGTGAGGCCGTTGGGCACACGGTGGGATTCGAGCTGTTCGATCGCTACGACGTCGAAGAGCTCGCGCGCCGCTCCGCAGAGCGTGCGATCACCAAGCTCTTGGCACGTCCGGCGCCAAGCGGGCAGATGACGGTGGTCATCGGTTCGGGCGGCGGCGGTGTGATGTTCCATGAGGCGTGCGGGCACGGCCTCGAAGCCGATCTGGTGGCGAAGGGTGCGTCGGTGTTCCGGGATCGGATCGGAGAGCAGGTCGCGTCGCCGCTGGTCACGCTGGTCGACGACGGCACGATGGGCGGCGAGTGGGGGTGCTTCGCCGTCGACGACGAGGGACGTCCGGCGCAGCGCAACACGCTCATCTCCGAGGGTGTGCTCGTCGACTACATGTGGGACGGCCTGCGTGCTCGGCGCGAGGGCCGACCGTCGTCGGGAAACGGTCGCCGCCAGAGCTACCAGCACCTGCCGATGGTGCGGATGACGAACACGTACCTGCTCGGCGGCGAGAGCACGCCGGAGGAGATCATCGCCGACACCGCCGATGGGGTGTACATCGCCCACCTCGGTGGTGGCCAGGTGAACACCGCCACCGGTGACTTCGTCTTCGGCATGACCGAGGCGTACCTGATCGAGAGCGGCCGCATCACGGAGCCGCTGCGAGAGGGCAACCTCATCGGCAACGGTCCCGAGGTGCTCCTGAACATCGATGCGGTGGGCAACGATTTCGCGATGGGCCCGCCTGGGACCTGCGGCAAGGACGGCCAGGGCGTCCCGGTGGGCGACGGCGTACCGACCTTGCGAGTGCACGGGCTCACGATCGGCGGAACAGCGGCGTGACTTCCGACGAACTGGTGACGATCGCCGAGTCCGTCCTGGCGCGAGCCAAGTCGGGCGAGCAGATCGAAGTCGTCACGGCGCACTCCACCGATACCGAAGTGCGCGCGTACGAGGGCGAGGTGGAGTCCTTCTCCTCGGCCGACACGTATGGCGTGGGCATCCGAGTCGTGCGCGACGGCCGGCAGGGATTCGCCTCTGCCGGAACCCTCGATCGCGAGGTGCTGGCCGAGGTCCTTGCCGATGCTCGCGACAACCTGCGGTTCGCCTCGGTCGACCCGTTCGTCGCCCTGGCCGAACCCGACGGCGTCGCGCCGGTGGAGCTCGCGTTGTTCGACCAGCGACTGGTCGACTTCGCGACCGAGTCGAAGATCGATCTCGTGCTCGAGTTGGAACGCCGCGTGCTCGCGGCCGATCCGCGCATCGTCGGTGTCGAGTCGGTCGAGTTCGCCGATTCGGTCGATACGACGGTCGTGCTCTCGACAACCGGTATTCGGGCGGTATCACGCACGTCGGGGTGCAGCGCGGCGGTGTACAACCTGGCCGGCGATGGCGACGACGTCGCGACCGGATTCGGGTTCTCGCTCGGGCGTCACCCGGGCGAGCTCGACCTCGACGTGGTGGTCGCCGACGCGACTCGCCGAGCGACCCAGATGCTCGGCGCCCAGCGCGCACCGTCGCAGCGGCTCACGGTGGTGTTCGACCCCTGGGTGAGCGCGCAGTTCCTCGGGATCGTCGCCGACGCGTTCTCGGGCACTGAGGTGTTCCGTGGCCGGTCCTTCTTGGCGGATCGCGTCGGAGAGACGGTCGCGTCGCCGAAATTCACCCTCGCCGAGGACCCGACCGACCAACGATGGATGGGCGCATCCGCCGTGGACGATGAGGGCATGGCGTCGCGCCGTGTCGAGTTGTTCGACGGCGGCGTCGTCCGCGGCTTCGTCCACGACGCCTACTCGGCACGGGCTCTGGGCGCGGCCTCGACCGGCTCGGCCGTGCGGTCGGGCTTTCGGTCGACGCCGTCGGCCGGCGCTCGGTCGGTCGTGCCCACCCCGGGCCACCTCGACGACGCCGCGCTTATCGCGTCGGTCGGCAACGGGCTGTGGGTGTCCGACGTGCAGGGTCTCCACTCAGGCGTGAATCCGGTATCGGGCGACTTCTCCACGGGCATCGAGGGTCGCCTGATCCGGGGAGGCGAGCTGGCCGAACCGGTGCGCGAAGTCACGATCGCATCGACGCTGCAGCGGATGCTGGCGGAGATCGTCGAGGTGGGCGACACGCTCGTCGCGCTGCCGATGAACGCCGCCGGCGTCACGTTGGTGATCGGCGACGTCACGTTGTCGGGCTCATGAGCGCGGCGCGCGATCTCGCCGGTGTCGCTCGTTCGGTCGCGGAGCGGGCGGAGCGAGGCGAAGACGTCGACGTGATGGTGTCGACGGGACGTTCCACCATTGTTCGGGTGCACGGCGGTGAGGTCGAGTCGTTCACGTCTGCCGAGTCCTTCGCCATCGGCATCCGCGTGATCTCCGACCATCGCCAGGGCTTTGCCGCAGCGGGCTCGATCGACCCCGACGTGATCGCCGAGACGCTCGCGGAGGCGCGCGACAACGTGCGCTTCGGGGAACGCGACGACTGCTTCGGCCTTGCCGAGCCGGACGGCGTCGCTGCGGTCGAGCACGACCATTGGGACGATGCGTTGGTATCGATGTCGGCCGACGAGAAGATCGAGCGCGCTCGGGCGCTGGAGGCCCGGGCGCTCGCTGCCGATCCGCGCGTGACGGGTGTTCGCACCGCGACGTGGAGCGATGTCAGCGGTGAGACGGCGTACGCGACGAGTCGTGGCCTGGCCGTGTCCGAGCGTGGTGCGTCGTGTTCGGTCGGACTGCAGGTGCTGGCGCACGACGGCACCGAGCCGCAGACCGGCGCCGCCGGTGACGCTGCTCGACGCAGCGCCGATCTGGACGACGCGCGAATCGTGGATCGCGCCGTCGAGCGGGCCACACGGCTCTTCGGTGCAACGAAGCCGTCGTCGTGTCGCACCACGATCGTGCTCGAGCCTCGGCTCGCGATGACGCTGCTCGGCATCTTCGCCGGCATGGTCGACGGTGAGTCCGTGCTGAAGGGTCGATCGCCGTTCGCCGACCGATCGGGCGAGACCGTCGCATCTCCGTTGCTGACGCTGCTCGACGACCCGACGGATCGGAGGTCGATCGCTGCGTCGAGCTTCGACGGGGAGGGCCTGGCGTGCCGGCCGAATCCGCTGCTCGGCGGGGGTGTGCTCGGTCCGTTCCTGCAGAACTCCTACACGGCGCGTCGTACGGCCACCCGCTCGACCGCCTCTGCGCTGCGCAGTGCCCGGTCGCTACCCGGCGTTGGCGCCCAGGTACTGATCGTGCAGCCGGGCACGACGCCGGTCGACGAGTTGATTGCGGGCCTCGACGACGGCGTCTTCGTCACGTCGTTGCAGGGGCTGCACTCGGGAGTGAACTCGGTGTCGGGCGACTTCTCGGTCGGTGCCGACGGGCTGATGATCGCCGGCGGATCCATCGGCCGGCCTGTCCGCGAGTTCACGCTCGCTTCGACGATCCAGCGCATGCTGGCCCAGGTGCTCGCGGTGGGCGACGACCTGGAGTGGCTCCCCTCCGGCGACGCATCGCCCACCCTCGCGATCGGTGACGTGGCGCTCAGCGGCTCGTGATCGGGCCCGACGGACCGTCACGGCTCGGCGTCGATTCGGGCGATCACCACCAGCCCCGCAAGGCTTGCCTCGGCCACGGCGTCGACGGATCGCTCGTCGACGGCCACGGTCACCCGGTCGTCGTCGATCGCCACGACCCGAGCCGCCGCAGCGAGGCGCTCCGTCGTTCCCGCGCTGGATGGCCCGATCACGTCGACGCGGTCGCCGCGTCGTAACGACGGGACCAGGCCGCCCGCCGGGAGGCTGACAACCCTGACGGCGCGCGGCGAGGCGCCGGTGGTGGCTCCTTGGTCGGTCGCCGTACCGACTCGGTTGGCGAGCACCGGCTCGTCCGCCGCAATCGGCGACCGGGCCACCGACCCGACGACCGATGCGATCTCGCCGGCGGGGACGACCCCGCGAGCGATGGCATCGGCGGGAAGCTCGCGCACCGCCAGGTCGCCCTCGGCGATCGGATCGCTTACCGCGATGGGGTGGGTCGCGACGACCACAGCGCGCGGCGTTCCCCATGCCTCGGAGGCAGGGGCGCCCGACAACGTCTGGCGGCCGAACGCGAACGTGAGCCCGCCCAGCAAGACGGCGAGCGCCCAGGAGGCCGCCGGCGTTCGCAGGCGGGTGCGGGCACGAAGCAGGAGCGGTTGGTGGACGGGGCGTCGACGGCGAACCATCGGTCCTCGCTGGCTGTCGGTTGCGAGAGGCCTCGCAACATGTGCGGCGCCTCAGGGCGCGAACAACACCTCGGCAGGGGGGGTGCCGATGGGCAGGGTGAGGATCTCGACGCCGTCGTCGGTCACGAGGAGCGTGTGCTCGAACTGCGCGCATCGCTGTCCGCTGATGGTCGCCGCGGTCCAGTCGTCGTCCCACACGTAGAGATCGGCCGGGCCGACGGTGATCATCGGCTCGATCGTGAACGTCATGCCGGGTTCCATGACCGTTCGGTGCCGGGCGTCGTAGTAGTGCGGGATCTGCAGGCTCGTGTGGAATTGGTCGCCGATGCCGTGGCCGATGAACTCGCGAACCACGCCGTAGCGGCCGCCGCGAACCGAAGCCTCGATCGCTCGGCCGATCTCGTTGACCCGGCTGCCGGGGCGCACGGCGCCGATGCCGGCGTGCAGGGCGGCGTTGGTGGCGCGAACGAGGTCGCGCGACACGGGGTCGACCTCGCCGACGAGGAACGTGGCGTTGGTGTCGCCGTGGACGCCGCCGATGAAGGACGTCACGTCGATGTTGACGATGTCACCGTCAGCGAGACGCCGACTGTCGGGGATCCCGTGACAGATGATCTCGTTCACCGAGCTGCAGATCGACTTGGGGAAGCCGCGGTAGTTGAGCGGGCTCGGGTAGGCACCGCGGGAGATGCACGCCTCGTGACCGACCCGATCGAGTTCGTCGGTCGTGACTCCGGGGGCGATGGCCTTGCCCACATCGATGAGCACCTCGGCGGCGATTCGGCCGGCGATTCGCATGGCGTCGATCTCGTCGGCGGTGCGGACCGCGCGCGAGCCTCGGCTCGACGGCTGGCCCGTGGCGGCGTAGTCGGGGCGCTCGATCGCCGCGGGCACGGTGCGCCGCGGCGACACGATCCCCGGACGCACCGGCGGAGACGGCGGTGCGTCGAGTGTGATCGTGGGGCGACGGCGTTTGGCCATAGGTCGTGAGCCTACGACGCCGTGCCGGTCGATGTGCTGCTCGGGGTCCCGCTGCCGGATCCGCCACCGCTCGATCCTCCGGAGGAACCGCCGGAGGAGTCGGACGATCCTGCGAATGAGCCCGACGACCCGGCCGTCGACTCGGCGTTCGACGACGTGGTCGACGTGGTCGAGGTGGACGAGCCCGACTCCGACGACGCGCCGGTTCGCGAAGACGAGCCAGAGCCGCGGCTGTCGGTCTTGTAGAAGCCCGAACCCTTGAACGTGATGCCGACGGGGCTGAAGACCTTGCGCAGATCGCCCTGGCACTCCGGGCACACGCTCAGTGCGTCGTCGGAAAACGACTGCTGGATCTCGAACTCATGCGAACAGGTCCGGCAACGGTAGTGATAGGTAGGCATGTGATCTCCACGTCGTTGGCACTCTCGCAGCGTGAGTGCCAACGATACCGCGCGCGTGTGATGGGTCGATTCGCCGCCTCTCGCGCGGCACCGCGTTGGGTGGGACCGGCCTACCCTTGAGAGGGCGCGTGGGTGGAATTGCGTGTGGTGCCACCGGGCGCGGCGGGAGAAACTGACGGCTCCGCGGTCGATTGTCGGCCGTTGGGACGTGGGCAGACGTGGTCGACGGAGGAGCAGCCGTGGCAGAACGAGTGGTAACGAAGGCGGTCATCCCGGCGGCGGGACTCGGAACGCGGTTCCTTCCGGCGACAAAGGCCCAGCCGAAGGAGATGTTGCCGGTCGTCGATCGCCCGTCCATCCAGTACGTCGTCGAGGAGGCCGTGAAGGCCGGTATCGATGACATCCTCATCATCACGGGGCGGAACAAGCGCAGCCTCGAAGATCACTTCGATCGCAACTTCGAGTTGGAGCACCACCGCAACCGGACCGGGAAGACCGACGAGTTGGCCGACGTGATCGAACTGGCCGACCTTGCCGACATCCACTTCGTTCGCCAAGGCGAGCCACTCGGGCTCGGCCACGCAGTGTCGGTGGCTCGCAAACACGTGGGCGACAACCCGTTCGTCGTGCTCCTGGGCGACGACATCATGCATCACGACACCCATCTGCTCCGGGACATGATCTCGAACTACGAGGAGACCGGAGCCTCCACCGTCGCCCTGATGGAGGTGGAACCCGCCGACATCAAGTCGTACGGCTGCGCGGCGCCATCGACTCGCGACGGCAATCGATGCACGATCGTCGATGTGGTCGAGAAGCCACAGCCCGAGGATGCTCCGTCGAACCTCGCCATCGTGGGTCGCTACCTCTTCACGCCGACGATCTTCGAGGCGCTCGATCACGTCGAGGCCGGCGTCGGCGGCGAGATCCAGTTGACCGACGCGATAGCGCTCCTGCTGAAAGAGGAGCCGGTCATGGGGTTGATCTTCGAGGAGGGCCGCTTCGATATCGGCAAGAAGATCGACTACTTGCGAGCGACCGTGGAACTGGCACTGGAGCGACCCGATCTCGGCCCGGAGTTCGCTGAGGTGTTGCGCGAGATCGTGCGCCGCCACGGCATCAGCTGAGCCGGCGCGGATGTGCCCGGTCGGTCGGGCAACGCCACGGGTCCGGTAGTTTCGCCGCGATGATTCCGCTGCCCGATGCCCAAGCCCACGTGCTGTCGTCGGTGCACCGGCTCGACGCGGTCGACGTGTCGCTGAGCGAGTCTGCGGGCCGGGTCCTGGCCGATGCGGTGGTCGCCGATGCGCTGATCCCGCCGTTCGCGAATTCGGCGGTCGATGGGTTCGCCGTGCGCTCGGAGGACGCGACGGTCCCCGGCATCACACTCCGCATCATCGGGATGGTCGCTGCCGGCGCGTCGCGCCTTCCCGCCGTCGGCCCGGGCGAGGCGATCCGCATCATGACCGGGGCGCCGATTCCGCCGGGCGCCGACGCGGTCGCGATGGTCGAGCAGTGCGACGTCCGTGGCGATCTCGTGGAACTGTCGGAGGCGCTGGGCTCGGGGCGCAACGTTCGCGCTGCCGGCGATGACATGGCGCCGGGTGATCGGGTCCTCGACGCGGGAGCGTGGATCGGTCCGGGGGCGGTTGGGTTGCTCGCGACGCTGGGGCGCACGGTGGTACCGGTCGTCCGGCGACCGGTCGTCGGCGTGCTGTCGACGGGCGACGAGCTCGTCGATCCCGCGTCGACACCCGGTCCGGGCCAGATCCGTGATTCGAACCGTCCGGCGCTCTGCGCGTTGATCCGCGAGCGAGGGTTCGACGCAGTCGACCTGGGTTGCGCGCCCGACGACGAGGCGGCGATCGAGGCGGCGATCCTGCACGGCGTGGCGTCATGCGATGCCCTGGTGACGTCGGGCGGCGTGAGCATGGGCGACTACGACTACGTGAAGGTCGTCCTCGACCGAATCGGCGACATGCGCTGGATGCAGATCGCGATTCGCCCGGCGAAGCCGTTCGCGTTTGGCGTGATCGCCCACGGCGGGCGGTCGGTGCCGGTATTCGGCCTGCCGGGCAACCCGGTGTCGTCGCTCGTGAGCTTCGAACTGCTCGCCGCTCCCGCCTTGCGGTCGATGGCGGGCCGGGCCGATGTCGCTCCGCTCGTGGTGCCCGCTGTCGCGTCGGCGCCGCTCCGGCGTCGTCGGGACGGCAAGACCCACTTCGCTCGCGTCGCACTCGACCGGAGCGGCACTGAACTCGTGGCGACGGCGGCATCGCAGCAGGGGTCCCATCACATGGCCGCTATGGCCCGGGCGGACGGGCTGGCCGTGCTGCCCGACGGCGACGGCGTCGAATCCGGCGAACGCGTCGAGGTCGTGCTGCTGCGCTCGTACTGACCGGGGGCGTGGCGCACGGCGTGGTGCCCGGCGGGCGTGAGGGCGCCGTCGGGGCGAATCAGGGTTCGCGTATCCAGCCGGTCACCACCTGCGGCGCGGTCGAGGTCCCGCCGAAATAGAGCCCCGAGGCCCACTTGAGTGTCGACGCAGCCACCCCTGGGCACGAGCGGGGAAGGTTGGCTGTCGCGTCGATCCGCCGATCCCCGACGGTGCCGGTCGCCGCGAAGCGATACTGGTCGCCGTCGAGACCGAAGAGGTAGGTGATCTCCGGTTCGGCGGCGAGCTCGTCGGCAGTGAGCGTGAACAGCGGCTCGTCGGGTGTCTGGTGCACGCCGTTTGCGTTGGCGTACGCGGTGACTTCCAGGCGCTGTGGGTCGAGGGCGGAGCGCCATCGCCACGCGAACATGGCGCCGTTGCGCGAAAGGTCGATGTCGCCGCAGTCGCTGAGCCCCGGGAGCTTGTTCCAGTCGAACTGGTCGTCCGGCTGGGTCGGATTCGTCAGCTGGTATGCAGCGGAGGCGTCGAGAACGAAGGTGTAGAACCGCCCGGTCGCGGTCGAGAACCCCGAGCGCGGCAGATCGCCGTTCGCGGCCGCGTGAACCGACGCAACATGCTGGCCCGCCTCGATGCGGTACTGCGCCCAGTCGGGCCGGCAGGCGGTGCCGGCCACTGCGCAGAGCAACACCGCTGCGGTCGTGAGTGCATGTCGAGTCGTGGGGCGCATCCCACCGATATCGGTGTAGGCGGACCGCAGGTTGAGCGAATCCTTCGCCCGGCCGAGTCCGCCGCGGAGCGTCGCGTCGTACGCTCGCGGCATGGCACGTTCGCTCGTCGACGGATTCGGTCGAGTCCACCGGGACCTGCGCATCTCCGTGACGGATCGCTGCAACTTCCGGTGCCGGTACTGCATGCCCGAGGAGGGCCTGGCGTGGACCCCGCGCGAACAGCTCCTCACCTTCGAGGAGATCGAGCGGGTCGCGAGACTGTTGGTGGGCGAATTCGGGATGGAGTCGATTCGTTTGACGGGTGGCGAGCCGACGGTCCGCGCCGGTCTCCCGGACCTGGTCGCCCGGCTGGGAGCGCTCACCGATGATCGAGGGCGACGGGTCGACCTGGCGATGACGACGAACGGCGTGTTGCTCGACGCGCAGGCGGCGCCGCTGCGCGCTGCCGGGCTGCATCGAGTCAACATCTCGCTCGACACCCTCCGCTCGGATCGTTTCGAGGCGATCACGCGCCGCAACGAGTTCCACCGGGTGCTCGTGGGCATCGACGCAGCGGTGGCCGCGGGTTTCGTACCCGTGAAGGTCAACTGCGTGGTGATGCGCGGCGTGAACGACGACGAACTTGTCGACCTCGCCCGGTTCGGTCGGGACGCGGGCGTGGAGATGCGCTTCATCGAGTACATGCCGCTCGACGCCGATCGCCGATGGGCGCAGGACGGCGTTGTGCCCGCCCGCGAGATCGTGGAGCGGGTCGCCGGCGAGTTCCCGGTGGAGCGGCAGCACGGAGGCGTCGGATCGGCTCCGGCGACGCGGTACCGCTACCTCGACGGTGGCGGCATGTTCGGTGTGATCCCGGCGGTGACCGACGCGTTCTGCGGCGCCTGTGATCGCATCCGCCTCACCTCGGAGGGCAAGCTCCGCAACTGCCTGTTCGCGGTGGACGAGTTCGACCTGCGGTCGCCGCTGCGCTCCGGCGCCGACGACGAGGCCCTCTGCGCCGTGGTGCAACGCTGCGTGTCGGCCAAGTGGGCGGGTCATGGGATCGGGAACGTGAACTTCATCCGGCCCGCCCGGTCGATGAGTCAGATCGGCGGGTAGCGCACCGCCGGGCGCGGTCGTTCGTGCCCGGGTGTGCCGGGTCGGGGACGCGCCGTAGAGTCGCCCCATGCCCGACCGCGCCTTCACCCATCTCGATCCGCTCGGACGCGCCCGAATGGTTGACGTGACGCCGAAAGACCCGAGTCACCGCCGCGCCGTCGCTCGTGGGCGCGTGGTGATGACCCCCGAGACCACGTCGATGATCACTCGCGGTTCGATATCGAAGGGTGATGTGCTCGCCGTGGCCCGCGTCGCCGGTATCCAGGCAGCGAAGCGAGCGTCCGACCTGATCCCGCTCTGCCACCCGCTGCTGGTGGGAGCGGTGCTGGTGAATTTTCGGATCGAGGATCGTTTCGTCGAGGTCGAGGCCTCCGTCGAAACCGTCGACCGCACCGGCGTGGAGATGGAGGCGCTCACGGCGTGCACCGTCGCCTGCCTCACCATCTACGACATGTGCAAGGCGGTCGACCGGTCGATGGTCATCGGCGACGTGACGTTGTGGGAGAAGACGGGCGGGCGATCCGGCACCTACCGGCGAGACGGCGATCCGTTCGCGGACGAGTTCGACGCGTAGCCGAGCGGGATCTCGCCGTCTCGGAGACGGGCATCGGACGCCGCCGTGTTGCGGTCATGTGTCACTGACGTGGCGCCTTCCGTAACGCTATCGTCATGGATTGATCCACCCGATGGGTGGTTCTGCTCGACGAAAGCTCGACAACGCACTAGATTGTCGAGCGATCACAGCGATGTGATTTGTCAAACGTAATCCTGTCGTCATGTCCGCCCACACCGGCGCCGCCCTGCTACGGCTTCCCGGTGAAGAAAGGATGAGTAAACAGACCGTGCCCTCATGGATTCTGCTGTTCCTCCTCGGCATCGTTTGGGCCATCGTGCTCGTGCCCGACTTCGTCCGCCGAACCTCGGCGAACCGCCGCGCCGATTCCATCGGCGACTTCTCCCGCCACCTCTCGACGCTGCAGCGCACGCCGCGTTCGCGCTCGGCAGCCACGGTGGTGCCGCTGCGCCAGGCCCCCGTGGACACGCGCTCGGCAGCTTCCCGTTCGGGCGCCCCGCGCATGACCCGCACGGCGGCGCAGCGTCGTCGGCAAGACGTTCTGGCCGCGCTCGGCGCCGCAGCGCTGCTGACCTTCCTCGGGGCGATGAGTCTGGGCGGCGTGTTCATGGCGGTTCATGTGGCCGTCGACGTGCTGCTGGTCGCCTACCTCGGCCTGCTCCTGACGGTGACCAAGCGCGAACGAGTCCGCTCGGTTGCTGCCGAGTCCAGCCCGTACGGTGCCGACGCCTACCGTGCCGATCCGTACCGCCCGGTTGCGATGTCGGCTGCCCGCCAGCGCGTCGCTCGCTGATTCCCTTGCCGCGTCGATCCCGGTGACTGACCGGGGCTGCCTCCGTCGCCGCGTCGAGGTGTTGGTCGATGGCGCGGCCGACGCGCTCGGCGACACGAACCGTGCCCGCGAGACGGCGCTTCCGGCGGCTCGCCTGGTGATCCAGCGTTGCGGAAGCGCGATCAAGGCGGTGCATCGACTCGATGGCGACGCCGCGCAGCGGTACCTGGCCGAGGCCGGGGCCGAACTCGTGCGGGCCCATGCAGCGGTTGCGGACCAGCCGATCATCGCCCACGCCGGGTTCCTCTCCGACGCCGAGAAGGAGTACGCCGAGGCGCGTTGCCTCGTCGCGATCGTGGCGAACGAGCCGATCCCCGACGCGGGCGACTTGGGGATCAGCGCGTCGGCATGGCTGCGCGGTCTGGCCGAGGCCGCGAGCGAATTGCGTCGTCATCTGCTCGATCGGCTGCGGGCCGATGATCCGGAGCGGGCCGACGAGCTGTTCGCTGCGATGGAAGACGTGTACGACGCGCTGATGACGGTGGACTTCCCCGACGTGGTGACCGGGGGATTGCGGCGCACGCTCGACGCGCTGCGTGCCGTGATCGAACGGACCCGCTCCGACCTGACGACGACCACGCTGCAGCGTCGCCTGCAGCTCGCTCTCGAGTTGGCGTCGTCGGCTGAATCAGCCGCCGGCGTGTGACTCGTCGGCGCAACGGTTCGCGGGCGGTGCGCGGAGCGACTATTGTGTCGCTACCCCTGGGGGTGTAGCTCAGCTGGCTAGAGCGCCTCGGTCGCATCGAGGAGGTCGTGGGTTCGACTCCCATCACCTCCACCAGGGTTGTCCGCCCTCGACGGTCCCGGATTCCGGAGTCGAGGGCGGTCGCCGTTTTCCGGCTGTGACGCCCGACGCCCGACCCCGGGAGCGTTTGGAGCGTCAGGGTTGTCGAGGCTTCTCAGGTCAAGGGTGGGGCGAGCGTCTGCCAGAAGAAGACGGCGATGAGCGTCCCCGCTGCGAGCCCGGGACCGAACGGCGAGTGCTTGGCGGCGCCGCGTCGGAGGCGACTCGGAATCGCGTAGGCGAGGTACACGAGGTTGCCGAGCACCAGGCCGATCAGCGGCAGTCGAATGTCGATCCAGCCGAGGTAGAGCCCGAGGACCGCCGCAAACCGCACGTCGCCGAATCCCATGCCGCGTGGGCTGATCGTGTGGGTGACGAACAGGAAGACGAACAGTCCAACGGCGCCGACGAGCGCCCGCACGAGCGAGCCGACGTTGTCCGACCAGAGCGCGACAGCGGCGATCGCCGTGAGTCCCACCCCGAAACCAACCCACACGACCCGTGCGGGAATGAGCATCGTGCGCAGGTCGATCATGGCTGCGACGACCACGACGGGCACGAGCCACAGGAACGGGAGGAGTGCGAGCCGGGGGCCCCAGGTGGCGAGCATCGCCAGCGAGCCGAGCAACACCGACGCCTGTGTCAGCGCCCACGTCGCCGGCCGAAGCGCATGGCAATTGGGGCACCGCAGAGCTCGGCCCGGTGCGGCGTCGATCGGCCGCGCGACGGCGTGGCACCGATCGCAGGTCGCGTCACCGAGCTCAGCGAACTCCTCGTCGGCTGAGGCTCGGTAGCGGTGGACGAGCCACGCGGCTGCGCTCCCGGCGAGCAGCGCCCACACGATCACCCCGGGCAGCGCCGGGGATGTCAACGCGTCGACGCCGACGGTGTGGGCCGGGCGGACGGAGGCGAGGTGGGGGAGCGCGAGGGAGGTCGACACCCTGTTCCATCGGCACGTCGACCGGCCGCATCAAGCCATGGGAGTGCGCCGAGTTCGACGTCGCCGTCGTCGTCGGTCAGCTCGGCGTCCCAGCGGTCGTATGCCGCTCCGGCGTGGCGCGAGGCGATGAGTTCCATGAACGACCTCGCGAGGCGAACCGCGGTGTCGTCGACGATGGCCAGTCGCTCGGCGACCACGATCCATGCGTCCATGGCCGCGGACGGGACGGACGAGGTGTCGTAGCCGGCCTCGGAGATCTGACGTGCGATGATGGCCGCGGATCGTCGATTCGGTGCGGTCAGGAAGTGTCGGAAGGGCCGCTCGAGCGTCAGGTCGGCGCCACACTCCACGAGGTCGGCGATTGCTCGCCGGTCGTGAGCGGCGCTCGGCCGGACTTCCTCGACGCTCATCTCAGCGAGGGTATCGGGACGTCGCGCCACTCAGGCGGAGTCGGCGCGGCCGACATCGTCGCCGTTCGCGTTCGCGTTCGCGTTCGCGTTCGCGTTCGCGTTCGCGTTCGCGTTCGCGTTCGCGAGCTCGGCGAGGCGACGCCGGTCGGGCTTGTGCATCGGCGTGAGGGGGAGCTCGTCCACCACCACCAGATCCTCGGGCAGCTTCCACCGAGCAAGGCGCTCCGCGCCGAACGCCCGCAGCGACGCGAGCGTCGGCCGCTCGTCGCTCTGCGCCACCACGACAGCGACGCCGATCTCGCCCATCACCGGGTCCGGCCGAGGCGCGATGGCGATCGACGCCACCGCCGGATGGTCGCCGAGGACGGCCTCGACGTCGGCCGGGGCGACGTTGTACCCGCCGCGGATGTACATCTCGCGCCGACGGCCGGCGAGGCGAACGCATCCGGCCGCGTCGAACCGGGCCAGATCGGCCGTGTGTAGCCACCCGTCGCGCAGCACCTCGTCGGTGGCGGCCGGGTCGTTCCAGTAGCCGTCGCAGGTGGCTGCGCTGCGAAGGACGAGCTCGCCCACTCGGCCCGCAGCGACGTCGGCTCCGTCGGAATCGACGATTCTCGCCTCGACCCCCGGGCGGGGTCGCCCGATCGTCCACAGGGCCTCGTCGTCGGGTGCGTCCCACGAGGTTGCGAGCCCGACGCCGCCGGACTCGGTGGACGAGTAGCGAATCGAGTAGCGGGCGCCGAACCGCTCTCGTGCCTCGCGCACGAGGGCCGGAGGCGACGCCGCGCCGCCGGCGATGATCCGCTCGACGCAGCGCAGGTCGAGCTCGTCCATGAGCGCGGACCGCAGCATGAGTGCGAGCTGCGGTGCGATGACGCCCAGCGTCGAGATGCGTTCCGCCGCCACGAGCCGGAGCACGTCGTCGGCCCGCCAGCGCGAGATGAGGTGGAGCGTGCAGCCGGTGTGGAGGTACCAGGCGAGCTTCGTCATCATCCCGACATGGGCGAGCTGGGTCGATGCAACGAGTGGACCGCCGATCGGCGGGTTGGACTCCCAGCCCTCGCCGAGGTCGATGTCGCAGATCGCCCGGAACTGGCGGTTGCGAAAGACGGCGCCCTTTGGCGTGCCGGTCGTGCCCGATGTGTACACGATCGCCACGGCGCGCTCGGGATCCTCGTCGAGCTCGCGCGGCGGCGTGCTGTGGTCGTCGAGGCGCGCCAGGTTCTCCGGCGTCGTGCGTCCGCATCCGGCGGCGTCGATCGGATGGTCGGCGACGAGGAGCGTCGGGGCGAGGTGGGCAACCAGGCGTTCCTGCTCGGGCACGGCCAGGCTCGGATTGATGCCGGCGGTCGTCGCACCGAGACGCGCCGCTGCCAGATACGTCACGACGTAGTCGAGGTCGGAGGCGATGGCGAGGGCGACGCGCGACCCCTCGACAACGTCGACCGATGCGAGTGCATTGGCGCGGGCTTCGACCCGCTCCTCGAGTTCGGCAAAGCCGCACGGCGCGCCGTCAGGGCGCACGATGGCCGGACGATCACCGAAGCGCTGCGCCGCTCCGTGCAGGATTCGCGCGAGCATCGCTCAGCGTGGCCCCACGAGGCGGCCGTGCTCGACGACGCGAACGTCGAAGGGCCCATCGCCGGGGTGTCGGGAGAAGGCGACGACGATCGCCCGGCGCGGGTGTTCGCCGTGACTCGCACCGGCGCTGACGGGTGTCGTCGGTGTGAGGATCGCGAGGTCCCCGGGCGAGAGCGCCACCGCCGCGCCGCCGAGTCGCACACCGGCGGCGTCGCCGGGCCATGGGGTCAGTGGAATGCCGCACAGGAGATCGATCGACGGACCGAGGTCGATAGCCGCGGGGATCGCCGGTGTTGCCTCGACCGCCGGCCCGTGGGCGAGGTCGACGAGCAGGTCGGCGACGGCCCACACCTCAGGTCCGAGCAGGTCGCGCAGCAGGCCTCCGAGCAGCGGATGAGCGGCGACGCCGCAGACGAACGACGAGCCGGCGCAGGCGCCGCGGACGACGCCGTGGTCGGGTGTGGGGACGAGCGAATGCGTCTCCTCGATGAGGCGGTCGATCAGCTCGACATCGAAGGCGCCACGAACCACGAGCCAGCCGTCGTCGGCCAACTGTCGAATCTGATCCGTGGTGGCGACCGACGGAGCGTTCGTTCGGTGGCGCAGCGCTGCGCCGTCACCTGCTCGATGCCGGTCGGTACCCACGCAGTCAGCGTACTTCGCGGCTCTAGCATGCCAGCGTGACATCAGCGAATCAGCCATTCCCGTGGACCCTGGACGGTCGGGTCGTGCTCGTGACCGGAGGGGCGAGGGGTATCGGCGCGGCGACAGCGTCCGCCGCTGCGGCGATGGGTGCGGCGGTGGTGCTCGTGGATCGCCTCGGCGATGTGCTCTCGCATACCGCTGCGTCGATCGCGCTCTCCGGGGGACATGTGGCCACGGTGGTCGGCGACGTTCGGGATCCGGCAACCGTCGAGGCGACGGTCGATCTCGCGATCGGGCGATTCGGGCGGATCGATGGGGTGGTCAACAACGCCGGCGGCGGGTTCTGGGCGCCGTTCGAGCGCGTGTCGGCGAAGGGGCAGGCGGCGCTGGTCGATGAGAACTTCACGCAGGTGACGCACGTGGTGCGAGCGGCGCTTCCCCACCTGGGTCGCGGTGCGAGCATCGTGAACGTCACGTCGATCGAGGCGCACCGCGCCGGGCCGGGATTCGCGCTCTATTCGGCCATGAAGGCCGCTGTCGAGAACCTCTCGAAGTCGCTGGCGCTCGAACTGGCGGCGCGGGGCATCCGCGTGAACTGCGTGGCGCCCGACATGATTCCGACTCCCGGCGACGAGGGGCTCGCGGCGGATTCGGGAGCGTTGCTCGACGACGCGTACTCGCCTCAACCCCTCGACGGTCCCGGCCAACCCGAGGACGTGGCACATGCGATCTGCTATCTGCTCACCGACCTCGCTCGGTTCGTGACCGGCTCGACAATCCATGTGGACGGTGGCACGTTTGCTGCGTCGGGGTGGCGCCGTCGACTCGCCGACGACAGCTACTCCCTGTGACCTGACCTGACCGGCGGGCGGCGGGCGGCGAGCGGTGCGCTTCGGGTTGGAGGACGATCAGCGTTCGAGCGACGGTCGCTGGCAGGTGGCCGATCGCTCGATCGGGTTGCACCGGACCTGCGCTCCCGGGCCGACGCCGACCCGGTAGCCGTTCGACGCGGGCGTGACCGGCGGGTAGTCGGTCGACACGATCTGCGCTCCGGTCGCGAGCGCGGCGTCGCGGTCGGCGGCGGCCGCGGTCGCGTCCTTGGCGACCACGGCGGGGTCGCTGTCGGCCCGAGTCCTCACGATGTACCCGTCGCGGATGGCCGCCTGCACGCCGTCGTCGGGATCGTTGATCACGAGTACGGCTCCATCGGGCTGGTCGCGACCGGTGCTCGTGAACGCGACCCGACCCTTCAGCGAGGGATGACCCTTCAGATAGGTGTCGCGTATCTCGCCGCCGTTGTCGAGGTAGAACCACACGCGCCCGCGCACGTCGGCCAACTCCGGCCACCCGGTGACCTTCACCGCTTCGCGCAGGGTGGGCGACGTGCCTCGCACGAGGTCGGGTGTGACGAGATGCTCCTGCGAGAACACCGAGCGGATCTCGGCGTCGAGCTCGTCGAGCCGCGCCGCGTCGTAAGGGAGAGGCTTGGTCACGTCGAGGGGTGGCGGGAGCCCGTCGGTCTTGAGCTCGAGCTGGATCGCGATCGGCACGTGCGCCGGGTGGGCGTCGGACCAATCGCGGATCTGTTGGAGGCAGCCCACAAAGGTCGGGCAGCGCGACTCGAAGTCGATGTCGGGGATGTGCAGCACCTTGAACCCCGGCTGGTCGAGGCCGTGCGGAATGGTGACGCCCTCGACCTGGAGAAAGGTCGGTCCGGCGGGGTGGCTGAACAGGTCGCCGTTCGGGTCGGCGTAGAGGTCGAGCTCGAGCGCTCGGACTCCGCCGTCGAGCTGCTCGTCCAGCGGTGCCGCGGTGTAGGCGAGGGACTGCACATCGCCGAAGTCGCTCGCCACCGAACCGAGTGCCTCGAACGCGGAGCTGAGCGCGGTGAAGAAGGCCGCCTCGGGCGCGATGTGATAGCTGTTGTGCGTCCCGATGGCCTGGATCTGATTCATCCGGGTCTGGTCGGACGTGGAGGGACCCGAGGGGGCACCGGTGCCTGACGTTGTCGACGATCCGCTGCAGGCAGCTCCCGCGAGCGACGTGACGGCAAACATCGCGCAGACCGCGCGAGCGCGTCGCCTTGCTCGGGATGCTACGAGCCGTCGATCGCTGGTCATTGGCGGTTCACGTTACCGTCGCTTCCCGGCCATGTCCGCGGCGATGCTCGTGGCGATCACGATGGTGGGGTCGTCCGCGTGTGCCCCGGTTCAGACGTCTGGCCCCACGCGAACCGCCTACGTCGAGATCCCCGCGGTGCCGTTGCCTCGGCTCACGGCGATCGAGATCTCCGCGGCGGCGCTCGACGCCGTCGCGTGCCAAGCCTGTTCTGCGGGACAGGCACCCGACGAGGCGCGGTTCTTCTCCGGCGACCTCCCGCTCCAGTCGATCGACGCCATCCTCGCAGGGAAGTGGGGCGACGGGTCGGCAGCGCTGCCGACGCCGGCGCTCGGCAACCTGTTCGTGTCCGGGTACTTCGGTGGCATCTATCTGCGCGGCGAACTGGCCTCGGTGGGCGCGGGTCGCCCTGCGCCGGATCAGACGCCGATCGCGGGGGCGCTTGCCTCGCTCGGCGGTGGCGCTCTGGCCTCGATCGATGAGATCGCGGCCGGCCTGACCCGCGTCGCTCGGAGCGGCACGGACGACGAGGTCCGGACGGCGGCGGGCGCGTGGGCGGTGGTGCTCGCGGCGATCCAGGGCTACAACCGGGGCTACCTCGAGGTGGCGATAGCGAACCCGCCCCCGGGCGTCGCCGTGGATCCGGCTCGCTTGGACTGCCGGTCGTTCTTCGACTGTCGCAGCGACGTGCTGCCGTTGGCGGCCCTCGACGGGCTGGACGCGCAACGCCGTGCCCTCGCCGCACCACCGGATGCGGTGTGGGCCGCGTGGGCGGACGTCGTGAACGGGATCGGTGCGGCATCGGTGAGCGGCGGGAGCGGCGTCTGGACGACGCTGCTGAGCCATGCCGGATTCAACGAGTCGTCGTACGACGCGATCATCGACCTTTCGGTCGGGTTCCTCGAGGTCACGCAAGCCGCGATGCTGACGGATCTCGCTGCGGTCGCCGGCGGCGACGCCGAGGTCGGGCGCCGAGGCCTGATGGCCACGGCCGGGCTGGTCGTCTGGGCGGGGTCGTACTTCGCCGGGCTCGCGTCGCCGCTGGTTGACGGCACGCGTCCGCTCCTTCGATGCGATGGTGGTGCGGTCGTGTCGACTCGCTGAACGATGGTCCCGGTCGTCGCGCCTTCGGCGGCGACGGGCCCGGCCAGATCGACGGACCTCAGTGCTCGGCAATCCAGGTGTCGCCGATCGAGAACTCCTCTTGGAGTTGACGTTCAGCGATCCCCTTCGCGAATCCCTCGAGCTTGCCCCCGACGAGCGGCACGTTGACCTTGATGTCGAGTGTGACCGTGTACTGCGTCTGATCGCCGTCGGGCTCGAGCAGGGTCGCACCCTTCATCTTGATCGGGGTGCCCTTGGTGTCGAGTTCGAACGTGCCGCCGTAGGTTCCGTCGCCGAAGTCGTTCCATTCGTCGGTACTGACCAACGTGTTGCGCGGGTTGATGAACTTCTTCGCGAAGCCGGGGATGCCGTCGAGTTCGACCTCTCGGGTGATCACGATGCGCAGCTGGTCGTCGCTGAGTTCCTGGCTCACGACCTCGACGCCGATGTGGCCCATCTCGTTGAACTTCTTGATGTGGCTCGCCGGGTCGTGGAACATCGCCCAGCAGTCGGCAATCGGTGCGTCGAAGGTGTGCGTCGTGACGATCTTCATGGGGTGCTCCTCGGTTCCGCGGTCTCGGATGGCAGCGGCATTCTGTCGCGCGGGGCCGGTGTCGTGCGGTCCGCTACCGTTTGCCGAATCTGACGGGGCGTCAGGTCCCGATCTTCGTCGGTCCAGCCACAGGAGGCACGTCATGCCCGCATCGCCCGCTCGGTCGCCGCTCGCCGGTGTCCGCGTCGTCGAATGCTCGATGCTCGGTCCGGCCGCGATCACGACACATCTCGCCGACCTCGGTGCGGACGTGATCAAGGTCGAGTCGCCGGCCGGCGACTACATCCGCCGGATGACCTGGCCGATCGTCGAGGGCGTGTCGTTGATGCACCTGCACATCAATCGGGGCAAGCGGTCGGTGGTGCTCGATCTTCGTACCCCCGAGGGTGCCGACGTGTTCCGCGATCTGGTCCGAGACGCGGATGTCGTGATCGAGGCGATGCGCCCCGGTGGCCTCGCAAAGCGTGGTCTCGGCTATGCCAACCTCAAGGAGATCAACCCGCGGCTGGTGTGGTGCACCATCTCGGGATACGGCATGACGGGGCCGTACAAGGACATGCCATCGCACGGGATCGCGTACGACACCTGGGCGGGACTCGTGAAGCCCGAGACCGATGACGAGGGCTTCTGCTACATCCCGGAGCATCCTTCCACCGGTATCAACGCCGCCCCGGTGTTCGGCGCCCTGGGCGTGCTCGCCGGTGTGATCGGTGCGCGCGAGACGGGCGTCGGCTACCAGATGGAGATCGCTCAGTCCGACGTGGCGGCCAGCATGGACTGGCTTCGTTCGGAGACATGGAAGGCGTACGAGCGGCCCGACGACGAAGTGACGGGCAACGCCAGCGACAACTTCGAGCGCCGTGCCCCCGGCACCGCCGGCATGCGCGACGGCGTGCGGTACCAGTTCTACGCAACCTCCGACGATCGCCACGTGCTGTTCATGGCGTCCGAGCAGGAGTTCTGGAAGAACTTCTGTGAAGGCATCGGTCGGCCCGAGGTGTTCGAGCGCTGGCCGGGCAGCCAGTACGGCGACCACGCCAAGGGGAACCGCGAGTTGCAGGCGATACTGCGCGATGTGTTCCTGACCCGCACGGCGGTGGAGTGGATCGCGTTCGGCAACGAACACAACACGCCGATCGCCGCGGTCAACACGCCGAAGACGATCGCTGAGGACCCCCAGTTCCAAGACCGGCTGCCGTGGTTGCCCGCATCGGAACTCGGCGCCGATCAGCTGCCCACGCCGTTGAAGTTGGTCGACACCGAACTGCCCATGCCCACGAAGGCGCCGACCGTCGGCCAGCACACCGATGAGGTGTTGCGCTCGTTGCTCGGCTACGACGACGAACGGCTTGCGGCGCTCCGCTCGTCGGGGGCGCTCGGTTGAGGCGATTCCGGTAGCGTCCGGCGCGTGCAGATCGAGTTCCACTCGTCGCCGCGCCCGACGCTCGGTATCGAGGTCGAAACCTGCCTGGTCGACGCCGAAAGCCGCGCGCTGTCGTCGATCGCCGGCGCCGTGCTCGATGAGCTCGGAGCCGATCACGGTGGCGAGCACCCCAAGGCCAAGCCCGAACTGTTCGACTGCACGATCGAGGTGATCACGGGCATCTGCGCGACGGTTGCCGATGCCCGCGACGACCTCGCTGCGACGATCACCGAGGTGCGGCAGCGGGCTCGGAGCCGCGGCGCCGAAGTCATGTGCGCGGGCACCCATCCATTCACGGATTGGGCGGCGCTGCAGGTGACGACAAAGGAGCGCTACGAGCGGCTCGTCAACTCGCTCGGCTGGCTTAAGCACGCAGGTTGGCCATCTACGGCATCCACTACCACGTGGGGCGTGCCCGAGGCGCAGGTCGCGATCCCGGTGGTGAACTCGCTGGCCTACTCGCTGCCCTCTTCCTCGCGCTGTCATCGTCGAGCCCGTTCTGGCACGGACGCGACACCGGCTTGGCGTCGGCTCGCACGAAGATCTTCGAGGGGCTGCCGACGGCGGGTCTGCCACCGCAGCTCTCGGGCTGGGCCGAGTTCGAGCAGTACATGGATACGCTCGTGAGCGCCGGAGCCATCGCGACGATTCGTGAGGTCTGGTGGGATGTGCGACCGCACCCCGACTTCGGCACCGTCGAACTGCGGATGTGCGACGGCATGACCAACCTGGACGAGATCTGCGCGGTCGGAGCGCTGGCCCAGAGCCTGGTTGCCCACCTGACAGCGCGAGCTCAGGCCGGCGAGCGGTTGCCCGGTGCGCGCGAGTGGGTGGTGCGCGAGAACAAGTGGCTCGCGGCTCGTCACGGGCTGGCGGCCGACATGATCCTCGACGATGCCGGCACGCGCCGGCCGATCGTCGACGTGATCGTCGACCTGGTGGCGGAGCTGATGCCGACGGAGGCACTCGGATGCGCCGATGAGCTGGGCGCGGTGCTCGGCATCGTCGAGCGCGGGACATCGAGCACCCGGCAGCGGGCGGTCGTGGCGAACGGCGGATCGCTGCACGATGTGGTCGATCTGCTCGTGGCCGAGTTCGACGGCGCTACCTTGCGATAGATGGGTGTCGGTTCGTCGAACGAGTGGCTCGAGTCGTTCCTCGACGCGCACCGCGACGAACTCGTCGCGTTCCGCCGCCATCTGCACGCCTTTCCCGAGCTGAGCGGCGCGAGCTGCAGACCACTGAGTTGGTCGCCGAGCGGCTCCGCGCTGCAGGGCTCGCACCCAAGGAGCTGGCGGGCGGGGTCGGGCTGTGCTGCGACATCGGCGACATGTCGCCCGACTCGCCGGGGATCGCGCTGCGTGCCGATCTCGACGCGCTCGCGATGGACGATCTCAAGACGGTGTCGTACCGGTCGCGGGTTGCCGGGTGTGCGCACGCTTGCGGCCACGACGTGCACACCTCGATCGTGCTCGGTGCCGGGCTCGCGCTCGCAGCGCAGGGCCTGCGCTCAGGCCGGCGCGGCGTACGCCTGCTGTTCGAACCCGCCGAGGAGGCGGTGCCGGGGGGCGCGGTTGACCTGATCGAGCAGGGCGCGCTCGACAACATCGGCGCGGTCTTCGGCTTCCATTGTGATCCCAAGATCGATGTGGGCCGGGTCGGGCTACGCGTGGGGGCGCTCACGGCCGCGACCGACGCGGTCACCATCCACCTGCGCGGACCGGGCGGTCACACGGCCCGGCCACAGCTCACGGTCGATCTCGTCGCGGTCGCGTCGCACGTCGCGGTCGAGCTTCCGCGCCGCGTCGCCGACGCGGCGCAACGGGCCGGCGGCGAGATCCGGCTCGTGTTCGGCGCGATCCACGCCGGCGATGCTCCCAATGTCATACCGGTGCATGCCGAACTGCGCGGCAGCGTCCGCGTGCCGGACCGCGGGCTGTGGGACCGCGCCGAGTCGCTGGTGACCGGCCTTGTCGCCGATCTTGTGGCCGGTACCGGTGCCGAGATCGAGATCGAGTATCGGCGAGGCATCCCGCCCGTCGTGAACGACGCGGCGGCGGTCGCCGCGTTCGAGGCGGTCGCAGTGTCGGTGCTCGGCCCCGCTGGCGTGGTCGACACGCCGAGGAGCTACGGCGGCGACAGTTTCGCCTGGTATCTCGAACGGGTTCCGGGGTGCTACGTGCGGCTGGGGGTTCACGACCCGGCCTGGGGAACCGAGCGCCACGACTTGCACTCGGGTTCGTTCGACGTGGCGGAAGACGCGATCGAGATCGGCGTTCGGCTCCTCGTCGAGTTGGTCGCCCGCGGCCCTCAATTACACTCGCCGCACCCGACCTGACGGCGCGTCAGGTCTCGCATCAAGGGGGCCGAGTGGACGACGCAGCGCAGACGATCGGAACCACCCCGCAGCTGCTGGCAGATGTGGTGGCGCGGCACGGCGAGCGCGAGGCGCTCGTCGATTCGACACCGCCGGAGGGCGAGGTGCGCCTCACCTGGGCCGACCTGTCGGAACGCGCCCACGCGCTCGCCCGGGCGCTGGTCGCCGCGGGGATCGAGCCGGGCGACCGGGTCGCGATCTGGGCGCCGAACATTTGGGAGTGGCCGGTCACGGTGCTCGGCCTGCAGCTCGCCGGTGCCGTCCTGGTTCCGCTCAACACCCGCTACAAGGGGAACGAGGCCGCCTACATCCTCAATCGGAGTCGAGCGAAGCTGCTGTTCTGCGTGCAGGGGTTTCTCGGCAACGAGTACGTCACGATGCTCGATGGGCACGACGTCGCGGCCCTGGAGCGGATCGTGGTACTGCGGGGCGAACCGGCCGGCAGCTCCACGACGTGCGACCGGTTCATGCAGCTCGACGATCCTGCGCATCGCGAGTCGCTCGACCGCGCGGTCGCCGAGCGGGTGGCGGCGCTCGGTCCCGATTCGCTCTCGGACATCCTGTTCACCTCGGGAACGACGGGTGCGCCGAAAGGCGTGATGTGTACGCACGGCCAGGTGGTGCGGGCCTTCGATGCGTGGTCGACGGTCGTGGGCCTGCAGGCCGACGACCGCTACCTGATCGTGAACCCCTTCTTCCACGCCTTCGGGTACAAGGCCGGCCTCGTTGCGTCGATGACGAAGGGCTGCGCAATGGTCACCCAGGCGGTGTTCGACGTGCCGGCCATCATGGACACGATCGATCGGGAGCAGATCTCGATGATCCCCGGCCCGCCGACGATCTACCAGACGATCATCAACCATCCCGATGTCGGCGTCGGCCGGTTCCCGTCGCTGCGGCTCGCGGTGACCGGCGCGGCGGTGGTGCCCGTGGAGTTGATCCGTCAGATGCGCGACGTGCTGGGCTTTCAGACGGTCATCACCGGCTACGGCCTCACCGAGGCGTGCGGCATCGCCGCGATGTGTCGACATGACGACGACCCCGAGACGATCGCGCGGTTCTCGGGCCGTGCGATCCCGGGCGTCGAGCTGCGCGTGATCGACGACGACGGCGCCGAGGTGCCGCGGGGCGAGCCGGGCGAGATCGTGGTCCGGGGGTACAACGTGATGGTCGGGTACTTCGAGGATCCCGAGCAGACGGCCGAGACGATCGACCCCGAGGGCTGGCTCCACACGGGTGACATCGGCGAGATGGACCCACGCGGCTACATCCGCATCACCGACCGCAAGAAGGACATGTTCATCGTGGGCGGGTTCAACGCCTACCCGGCCGAGATCGAGTCGATGCTCGTCGCTCACCCCCACATCGCGCAGGCAGCTGTGGTCGGAGTGCCCGACGAACGGATGGGCGAGGTCGGCTACGCGTATGTGATCGCCCGCACCGGAACCGCCGCCGATTCCGCCGAGATCATCTCGTGGTCCCGCGACGAGATGGCCAACTACAAGGTGCCCCGCCACGTCGAGATCGTCGACGAGTTGCCGACGAATGCCGGGGGCAAGGTCATGCGATTCGAACTCCGCGACCGCGCCGTCGCAACGCTCGCCAAAGGATCCTCCTCATGAAGTTCTGCCAAGCGCTCATCGGATTGCCGGCCGAGTGGTACGTGCCGGTCTCCGTCGCCGCCGAAGCCGCGGGCTTCGACATGGTCGGCCTGAGCGATCACGTGATCCATCCCGAATCGTTGGCGTCGAACTACCCCTACACGCCGGACGGCAAGCCGCAGTACGAACCCGAATGGGACTTCCCGGACTGCTGGGTGACGGTCGGTGCGATGGCCTCGGCGACCTCTCGGCTGCAGTTCGTCACCAACGTGTACGTCCTGCCGGCGCGCAATCCGCTCGTGGTGGCCAAGGCCGTCGGCACGGCGGCGGTGCTGTCGGGCGGGCGGGTCCTGCTCGGTGTCGGAGCGGGCTGGATGCGCGAGGAGTTCGAGGCGCTGGGCCAGTCGTTCGAGGCGCGCGGCCGCAGGATGGACGAGACGATCGACGTGCTGCGCTCGCTGTGGACCGACGGGTCGGTGGAGTACCACGGCGACCAGATCGATCTGCTTTAGCCCTTGCGATGCGGCCGGTTCCCGAACGGCGCGATGCCGGTGCTGGTGGGCGGACACTCATCGGTCGCGTTGCGGCGAGCGGCTCGCAACGACGGTTGGATCGGCGTGAACTACACCCTCGATCAGCTCGAGGAGTACTGCACGATCATCCACGGCCTGCGATCGGAGGCCGGCATGAGCGCGGCGCCCTTCGAGATCGTCGCCTCGCCCCTGGCGGTGCCCGACGCTCGAACCGTCGAACGGCTGGAGTCGATGGGCGTGAGCACGATCATGACCTCCGCGTGGATCGCCCAGCGCCGCGGGGTCCCGACCTTGTTGGACGAGGCGATCGAATGCGTCACGTCGTATGGCGAACAGTGGATCGCGCCTCTGCGATGATGGTCGGGTATGGCTGACGAGGCGACCGGCGGGACTCACGAGGGCGAGGAGGAGCCCCGGGCGGCAGACGGCCGAGTGCCTGGGCGTCGCGGTCGTCAGACGCGCCAGCGGCTGCTCGATTGCACGTCTCGATTGCTCGAGGAGGAGACCTACCGCGAGTTGCGCGTGGTCGACATCGCCCGTGAGGCGGGCACGTCCCCGGCGACCTTCTACCAGTACTTCCCCGACGTCGAGGCGGCGATCCTGGCGCTCGCCGAGGAGATGGCGGCCGAGGGCGACCTGCGCCTGACCGCGATCGTGACCACCGGCTCCTGGAAGGGGGCGGGTGGGTACCGAACGGCCGAGTCGATCGCCGACGCGTACATCCGCTTCTGGGAAGACAACAGCGGTCTCATGCGCGTGATCGACCTGACTGCCGAGGAGGGCGACGGCCGGTTCCGGGCCATCCGCACCATGCTCCTCAACCGGTTCATGGTCGCCCTCGCCGCGGTCATGGACGACGAGGCGAAGCGCTCCGACCGCGAAGCGCCGGCCGAATTGCTCGCGACGGCCGGCGTGCTCGTGTCGATGCTGTCCCACGTCGCCGCCCATCGGTACGGCTTCGAGGCTCACGGCATCAGCGCCGATTCGCTGCGTACCGCGATGGCGCGCATCCTCTATACCGCCGTGACAGGAAAGAAGGCACCGGCATGAGCGACACCGATTGGGACGTCGACTTCTTCTTCGATCCCGTGTGTCCGTTCGCGTGGCAGACGTCGCGCTGGTTGCGGCGCGTCGCGGAACTCCGGACCCTCAACGTCAACTGGAGATTCATCTGCCTGCGCATCATCAACGAGGACCGCGACTACGCCGCCGAGTTCCCGCCGAATTACGAGGAGGCGCACGGTCGAGGCCGCTCCCTGCTCCGCGTCTGCGCGGCGGTGCGCGAGGCCGTCGGACCCGAGCCGATCGGGGCCATGTACGAGGCGTTCGGCAACGAGCTCTGGTCGCGTCGGCCCTCCGAGACGTCGTTCAGCGGCGTGATGGCGGCGCTGTCGAACGAGGTCGATGTCGAGGGAATCCTGATCGGGCTCGGGCTGGATCCGGCGCTGGCCGCTGCGGCCGATGACGGGTCGTGGGACGACGTGTTGCGGTCCGGAGACGGCTCTTGCCTTCTCGCGGACCGGGCCCGACGTGGGCACGCCGATCCTCACGTTCGGCCCGCCCGATGGCAACTCGTTCTTCGGCCCGGTGATCTCGACGATCCCGTCGGACGACGAGGCGCTCGCGTTGTACGACGCCGTCGCCACGCTCGCGTCGATGTCGACGTTCTCGGAGCTGAAGCGCACGAAGCGGCCCCCGCTCGACCTGCCGCTGTTGGACTTCTGAGACCGTTGAGCAGGTCGTGCACATCTCGATCACCGTTCCCACCGACGACCTCTCACTGACCCGATCGATCTATCCCGAGATCGAGGCGGTCGGCTACGACCGGGCCTTCTCGTTTGAGGCCAAGCACGACCCCTTTCTCCCGCTCGCCGTCGCGGCGGAACATACGTCGCGTCTCGAGCTCGGCACGGCGATCGCGATCGCCTTCGCTCGAACCCCGATGACCTTGGCGAACATCGGTTGGGATCTCCAGGCGCTGACCGGCGGCCGCTTCGTCCTGGGGCTTGGCACCCAGATCGCGCCGCACATCACCCAGCGGTTCTCGATGCCATGGTCCGAGCCGGTTGCCCGGTTGCGCGAGATGGTCGCCGCGATTCGGGCGATCTGGCGGTCATGGGAGACCGGCGAGCGTCTCAGCTTCGCCGGCCGCTACTACACGCATACCCGGATGATCCCCGCTTTCGACCCCGGACCGAGCCCGTTCGGCGCGCCTCGCATCCTGACCGCGGGTTTCGGGCCGCAGATGACGGCGTTGGCCGGCGAGTGCGCCGACGGCTTCCTGGTCCATCCGCTCAATACTCGGCGGTCGCTGGAGCAGCTGACGATGCCGGCGATCGCGGAGGGTCTCGCGCGAGCCGGTCGGTCGCGAAGCGATATCGAGATCACGGCGGTCACGATCGTGGTGACGGGTCGTAGCGAGGAGGAATTCGTTCGCTCGCGTGAAGCGGTTCGTGAACAGCTCGCGTTCTATGGGACCACTCCCGCGTACCGCCCGGTCTTCGAGTTGTCGGGGCGCGGCGACCTGCACGTCGAGCTGAAGCGGCGGGGCGCGGCGGGCGAGTGGTCGGCGATGTCGGAACTCATCGACGACGAGTTCCTCGCTGAGGTCGCGGTGGTCGGGGAGCCGCATGAGATCGCGCAGCAGCTGCGGCGCCGCCTCGGCGGCATCACCGACCACGTGAGTCTGGTGAACAACCGCGCGCCGGACCCGCGGCACTTCGCGGAGGTCGTCGCACAGCTGCGGGCGTGCGACGACTGACCGGGGTGTCGCCTAGAATCTGACGGTCCGTCAGATGGGGAGTCACCGTGGATTTCGAGTTCTCGCCCGAGCAGCTTTCGTTTCGTCAACAGGTCATCGAGTTCTGCGACGCGCACGACGATCTGGACATCTTCGATGTCACCCGGGAGAACATGGCGCAGATCGTCGACACGCCGAAGCGCCGCGCCTTCATGAAGGAGGTCGGGCACCAGGGCTGGCTCGGCATCACGTGGCCGAAGGAGTACGGCGGCGACGAGGGCGAGGGTGTGTACGAGTACATCCTCAACGAGGAGCTCGCCGGTCGTGGTGGTCCGCAGATCGGTAAGGGCGTTGGCATCATCGGCAAGACCCTGATCGCTCACGGCTCGGACTTCCTGAAGGACAAGTTCCTTCCGATGATCCTCGAGAACGACGTTGAGTTCGCCGTGGGATACTCCGAGCCCAACGCCGGCTCCGACGCCGCGTCCATGCGGGTCAAGGGCGTCAAGCACACGACCGAGGATGGCCGCGAGGGCTGGCTCGTCAACGGCCAGAAGACGTGGACCACGTCCGCCCACTTCGCCGACTGGTACTGGTGCGGGGTGCGTACCGACCCCGACAACAAGCACATGGGCATCACGTTGATGCTGATTCCGATGAACGATCCGGGCATCACCATCAACGGCATCTGGACCATGGGCGACGAGCGCACCAACGAGGTGTGGCTCGACAACGTGTTCGTGCCCGACGAGTACGTGGTCGGCGAGGTCAATCATGGTTTCCGCTACATCAGCCAGGCGCTCGACCTCGAGCGTTTCACGATGTTCACGTATTCGCCGATTCGGCAGCGACTCGACGTGCTGACGGACTATGTGACCGAAACGGTGCGCGACGGTGACGCGCTCAAGGACGACCCGATCGTGCGGTCCAAGATGGCGAATCTCCATACCGAGGCAGAGGTTGCTCGTGTGATGGGTCTCAAGTTCGTGGCCGAGGCCGTGAAGGTCGAGCACGCCGCACGCGCCGGCAAGCCGTTCCAGCCACCAACCGTGGTTGCCTCGGAGTACAAGCTGTTCGCAACCGAACTGTCGAAGCGTCTCGCGTCGGCGTCGATGGACATCGGCGGACCGGGAACCCAGCTTCGGGTGCGCACCGAGGACGCGGCGATGACCGGCCGTTCGGAATCGACCTACCGCTACACCGTGATCGACACGATCGGCGGCGGCGCGTCGGAGATCCAGAAGAACATCATCGCCCGACGCGGGCTCGGGCTCCCCAAGAACTTCTGACGTCGAGCGGTTGGCCCTGCACCGGTCCTGACCGCCCTGACTCGGTGGTAATACAACACGGGTACGCCATCCATGCAGCTGTTGTATTGCTGTTGTATTGGCACCTGCCCAGCGCGTGATGTGCTGATACAACACAAATGCAATTGAAGTGTCACGCATGCCTGGGGAGATTCGTCCGTTGGGCGACCCCGGGTCTGTGCGCGTGATGCTGAATGGCATATAGTCCCACCGTTGGCCGACCGCGCCAACCACCGGGAGGGACGATGGTGAAACACGTCAGAGCAGTACCCGCGTCTGCGCCGCCAGGCCGCAGTCGCATGAGAAAGGCGGCGGTTGCAACGTCGGTGAGTGTGGTCGGAGCGTTGCTCGCGATCGCCGGGCCCACGTTTGCGACGCCAGCCGGAGCGGCACCGATCAGCCCCGCTCCGGCACCGAGCAACCTGGCGCCGGGCAATCCCGGCACCGGGGCGACGACCAATTCGGCCGTCACCGTGCCGGCCGGAGTCTGCCGGGCGACCGTGCAAGCGCGCGGCGGTAACGGCCAGTACGCCGGCACGACCGGCGGCGGTGGCGACGGTGCGATCCTGACCGCGACATACGACGTGCTCCCGGGCCAGAACGTCACGGCGAATCGATACTCGGGTGCTCCGTCGCAGACCGCAGGGGACAACGACGGTGGCGCCGGGGGTGACGCAATCGAGGTGCTGATCGCTGGCACTCGCCGCGTGTTCTGCCGGCGGCGGCGGTGGTGGTGGCAACAACTCGCAGGACTTCCCCGACGGTCCCGCCTTCGGCAAGGGCGGCAATGCCGGCCTTCCGACCGCCTCGGGCGTTGCCGCGGTTGGTCAAGGTGGCACGAGCGGCGGTGGCAACGGACCTACCGGCTCCGGGCTGAACCTCGGTGGTACGGGAGATACCACGCAGGACGGCAACGGCGGCAATGGTGGTACCGGTACCGGGCCAGGCCTGTACGTCTCCGGTGGAGGCGGCGAAGGTGACGAGTCAGGCGACGGCGCGTCAGGGTCGGGCAGCTTCGGCGGCATCGGTGGCGCTGGCGAGGAGGACCCCGGAATCGTCGGAAGCCCCGGAGACGGTGGTTCCGGCGGCGCCGGCCTCTTCGGCGGTGGCGGCGGTGGAGCCTCCGACGACGAGTTGGTCAGCGGCGCAATCGCGGGCGGTGGCGGCGGTGGCTCGTCGATCATCACCGGCAGCCCGATCGTCGGCTCCCGTCTCGAGGTGTCCGGCAACGTCAACTGCCAACATCGCTGCGACGGCGAACGCTGGAGGAACGAACGCGCTCGACACGAACGTGGGCGCGACGATCACCTGGATTCCGTGCAACT
Source organism: Actinomycetota bacterium (assembly GCA_016703525.1). GTDB lineage: Bacteria > Actinomycetota > Acidimicrobiia > Acidimicrobiales > Microtrichaceae > JADJBW01. The sequence continues at coordinate 223,383 of JADJBW010000002.1, forward strand.
ACGAACTCGGTGTGACCAAGTCGGTCAACAAGGTGTCGGTTGTGCCCGGTGGATCCGTGCAGTGGACGATCCGGGTAACGAACAACGGTCCCGACAACATGTCCGGGAACACAGCGGCAGCGCCGGCAGGCATTCCCGCCGACCGCGACACCGTCGTTGTGGCCGACACCGACCTGCCGTCGGGCTATACGATCACCACGTTGCCGGCGAATTGCCGCTCGACGGGCGGTCTGTTCCCGGTGACGTGCTTCGACATTCCGGCCGTGACGTCCACGCAGAACCCGAGTGGGAGTGCGACGAACTTCACCGAGATCGTCGTGACCTACGCGGTTCCGGCGTCGACGCCGATTGGGACGTGCTACGCGAACGATGCTCAGATCGCCGGAGCGGCCTTGGCCGGCGGCGGCGCGAATACCGGTTCACCGACGGAGCGCTCGAATGCGGCGAACGCGGCGAACGACGACACTCCTGACCGAGTGACCTGCGTGACCGGCCCCGATACCAAGCTCACGAAGACGGCAGGTTCGTCGACCGTGGTGCAGGGCGGGCAGATCACCTGGACGGTGACGCTCACCGCCATCGATCCGGTGGCCGCAGGCAACATCCCGATGATCGTCGACTCCGGTCTGCAGAGCTTGCCTGCCGGTGCCATGACGATCACCTCCGGTCCGACGCTGTCCGGGACGGGCGCGCCGAACTCGGCTGCTGGGGCTGATTGCGCCGTTTCGGCTGGAGACACCTTCATTCCCTGCAACGGTGATCTCGCCGCTGGCGAGACGATCGTTGCCACCTGGGTGGTTGACCTCGCGGATTCGGGCACTGACTGCCTTGTGCCGGGCTCGCTGGTGAGCAACACGGCTTCCGCCCAGGACACGCGTTTCGTCGGTGCCGAGCAGCCGGATCAGGCTGGCGCCACGGTGCTTGTCGTCTCGGATGGCGCTGCCGGATGTGCCGAAGGCGTGACCGGCCCGACTGGTGCGACTGGCGCTACTGGTGCGACTGGTGTGACTGGTGAGACCGGCGCTACTGGTGCGACTGGTGTGACTGGTGAGACCGGCGCTACTGGTGCGACTGGTGTGACTGGTGAGACCGGCGCTACTGGTGCGACGGGTGTGACTGGTGAGACCGGCGCTACTGGTGCGACTGGTGTGACTGGTGAGACCGGCGCTACTGGTGCGACTGGTGTGACTGGTGAGACCGGCGCTACTGGTGCGACTGGTGTGACTGGTGAGACCGGCGCTACTGGTGCGACTGGTGTGACTGGTGAGACCGGCGCTACTGGTGCTACTGGTGTGACTGGTGAGACCGGTGCGACTGGTGCGACTGGTGCGACTGGTGTGACTGGTGAGACCGGCGCGACTGGTGTGACTGGTGTGACTGGTGAGACCGGTGCGACTGGTGCCACTGGTGAGACCGGCGCGACTGGTGCGACTGGTGAGACCGGCGCTACTGGTGCGACTGGTGAGACCGGCGCTACTGGTGAGCCCGGCGCACTGGTGCGACTGGTGAGACCGGCGCTACTGGTGCCACGGGTGCGACGGGTGCCACCGGGAGACCGGCGCGACTGGTGCGACTGGTGAGAACGGCGCAACTGGTGCGACTGGTGAGACCGGCGCTACTGGTGCCACTGGTGAGACCGGCGCGACTGGTGCGACTGGTGAGACCGGCGCGACTGGTGCGACTGGTGGACCGGCGACTGGACTGGTGCCACTGGTGAGACCGGCGCTACTGGTGCCACTGGTGAGACCGGCGCGACTGGTGCGACTGGTGAGACCGGCCACTGGTGAGACCGGTGCGACTGGACTGGTCACTGGTGAGACCGGCGCTACTGGTGTCACTGGTGAGACCGGCGCTACTGGTGTCACTGGTGAGACCGGCGCTACTGGTGCCACTGGTGAGACCGGCGCTACTGGTGCTACTGGTGCGACTGGTGAGACCGGCGCTACTGGTGCGACTGGTGAGACCGGCGCTACTGGTGCCACGGGTGCCACTGGTGAGACCGGCGCCACGGGTGCGACTGGTGAGACCGGCGCTACTGGTGCCACGGGTGCCACTGGTGAGACCGGCGCGACTGGTGCGACTGGTGCGACTGGTGAGACCGGCGCTACTGGTGCGACTGGTGAGACCGGCGCTACGGGTGCCACGGGTGAGACCGGCGCGACTGGTGCGACTGGTGCGACTGGTGAGACCGGCGCTACTGGTGCGACTGGTGAGACCGGCGCTACTGGTGCCACTGGTGAGACCGGCGCTACTGGTGCGACTGGTGCGACTGGTGAGACCGGCGCTACTGGTGCGACTGGTGAGACCGGCGCTACTGGTGCGACTGGTGAGACCGGCGCTACTGGTGCCACGGGTGCCACTGGTGAGACCGGCGCTACTGGTGCTACTGGTGCGACTGGTGAGACCGGCGCTACTGGTGCGACTGGTGAGACCGGCGCTACTGGTGCCACGGGTGAGACCGGCGCTACTGGTGCCACGGGTGCCACTGGTGAGACGGGCGCGACTGGTGCCACGGGTGTGACTGGTGAGACCGGCGCTACTGGTGCACTGGTGAGACCGGCGCTACTGGTGCCACCGGCGCTACTGGTGCGACGGGTGCCACTGGTGCGACGGGTGCCACGGGTGCCACTGGTGAGACCGGTGCCACGGGCGCAACTGGTGCCACCGGCGCTACTGGTGCGACTGGTGCCACCGGCGCTACCGGCGCTACTGGTGCCACGGGCGCAACTGGTGCCACCGGCTCGACTGGTGCGACTGGTGCCACGGGCGCAACTGGTGCCACCGGCTCGACTGGTGCGACTGGTGCCACGGGTGCGACTGGTGCCACGGGTGCCACCGGCTCGACTGGCGCGACTGGTGCCACGGGCGCAACTGGTGCCACCGGCTCGACTGGTGCGACTGGTGCCACGGGCGCAACTGGTGCCACCGGCTCGACTGGTGCGACTGGTGCCACGGGCGCAACTGGTGCCACCGGTGCCACCGGTGCAACTGGTGCCACCGGCTCGACTGGTGTGACCGGTGCCACGGGCGCAACTGGTGCCACCGGCGCTACTGGTGCGACTGGTGCGACTGGTGCGACTGGCGCAACTGGTGCGACCGGGTGCGACTGGTGCGACTGGTGCCACGGGCGCAACTGGTGCCACCGGCTCGACTGGTGCGACGGGTGCCACGGGTGCGACTGGCGCAACTGGTGCCACCGGCTCGACTGGTGGTGCGACTGGTGCCACCGGCGCTACTGGTGCCACAGGCGCAACTGGTGCGACTGGTGCCACGGGCGCAACTGGTGCGACTGGTGCGACTGGTGCGACTGGTGCGACTGGTGCGACTGGTTCGACTGGTGCGACTGGCTCGACTGGTGCGACTGGCTCGACTGGTGCCACCGGCTCGACTGGTGCCACCGGCTCGACTGGTGCCACCGGCTCGACTGGTGCCACGGGTGCCACCGGCTCGACTGGTGCGACTGGTGCCACCGGCTCGACCGGTGGTGGTGGCTCAGGCGGCGGTCATGGCGGCGGCAGCAACTGCCTGTGCACGATCATCGTGCTTGGTGTGACGCTGTTCCTGTTCCACTGGCTGTTCCATCACGCGTGGTGGCATCACTGACACTGAAGGCAACGTCAGCGTGAATTGAGCTGACATAGGCTGCGGAGGCCGGGGCCCTCACAATTAGGGCTCCGGCTTCCGTCGCGTTGCGAGCATCGACGAAGCAAAGGATGCGCGAATGAGACTCATGAGAAGGCTGACGGTCATGGTCACGGGTTGTGCCCTGTCCCTTGGCTGGATGGCGAGCCTCGGTGCATCAGCGTCGATGCGAGCGGAGCAGATCTGCCTGTCCGACAAGCCGCCGCTACGAGTCGTGACCGACTGCCCGGATACCGAGGCGGCGGTTGACGTGGTGCTGGGTCCCGAGGACTTGATCATCACTGTGACCAACACAGGCGACACGCCGTGGGGCGGACCCGTTGCTGCGGAATTGCCGGTCGCCGAGAACGTGTCGGACACGTCGTTGGTCGAGCGTGGCGGTTTCCGAGTCGCTCGATGTGCGTTTGAGACTCCGTTTGGGGATCGACTCGCGCCGGAGGAATCGGTCACGTGCAAGATCAAGCGGACGCTGGTTGCGCCTGGAGCGTCAACGCTGTGGATCACCGGCTTTCGTGGGGCGGTTCCCACGACTGACAACGGTTGGGGGACGCTCTCGGCCGAACGCGGGGTGGTGCCGGTGGCGACCGCCCGGTCGGTTGAGTTCGAGGTCGCCGAGGGGAAGGCCAAGGTTGTCGGCGCATCGGAAACCGACGAGCAGCCTCCTACCAAGGTGGTTGTGGCGCCGCCCGAACGCAAGGACGCGGCGTCGAACGGGTTTCGTTGGTATCACGGAGCGCTTGCAGGCGGGCTGGTGCTGATCGCCGCAGTCAACATCTATCGGCGGATGAGGAGCGCGGACGCATGAACCCGACCGGCTGGCGTCGACGAATCTGGAACGCCATCGAAGGGCCCGAGCTGGCAAGCGACGGAGCGCCGCTCGGCGAGCGGCTCCTGCCGCTGCTGTTTGCTGTTGTGCCGAGCAGCGTTCTGCTCGCGTTGTTGCGGCCCGAGATCGCCGACACCGCGCCGGTGAACGACATGGCCGCTCACAAGTTGTGGGTTCGATGGGCGGCCGAACGGATTCGAGACGGTCACGTTCCGCTTGACGGGTGGATCACCAATCTGAGTTTTGGCGTTCCGCACTTCCACTACTACCAATCGCGTCCCCATGTGATCGCCGCATTGATCGAGGTGGTCACAGGCGTTCAGAACATGGTCGGGTGGTCGGTCTACCTGCTGCTCGCGGCGTTCCCTCTGTCGATCTACGCGGCGTTCTGTCGTCTGGGTTGGGGTCGATGGGCAGCCGCGACCGGCGCGTTGTTCGCGTCGTTCATGAATTCCGCCGACGGCCACGGCCTGGAGATCCAGAGCTACGTCTGGCGTGGCCGAGGAGTGTGGACACAACTCTGGGCATCGATGGCCCTCCCGTGGGCGATCGTGCTTGGCTGGCGGTCGCTGGTTGACGGCCGTCGGTACCTCGTGGCGGTGTTTGCGATCAGCCTCACCGTCTGGTTCCACCTGATCCAGGCGTACTTCCTCTTCATTCTGATGCCGTTCTGGCTGCTGGCGAACCCTTCGAAGATCAGGGTGCGTCTCCCGCGGCTGATCAAGCTGGTGATCGGGGTGGGTCTGACCAGCCTGTGGACACTCGGCCCGACCTTGCTCGACCAGAGCTACGTCGGGCAGACCGAGTTCAACGTCGGCACGTTCTACAAGGACTCCTACGGATTGCAGAAGGTGCTCGGCTGGCTCGTATCCGGCGAGATCGTGGACGCAGGCCGTTTCCCATGGATCACGCTCTTCGCGTTCCTTGGGTTCGGCGTGGCCCTGAAGTACGGATGGCCGTGGCTGCCTCGCTGGTTTGCTCGCGCCGTCGCAAGAGCGCGCAATCCTCGCCTTCCTCGTGTCGCCGTCGCGGGCGGCTCGCCCGTCGAATCCGACCCTCACGCCGAGACCTATCGCATGGCGGTCATCGTGACCGCCGTTGGGCTGTGCCTCTGGTTCGGGCCCGAGTTCTGGGGCCCGAGCGCCGGCTGGCTTCCGGGTGGCGATGCGATGATCTTCCACCGCTTCGTCCTCGCTGCACAGATGGGGCTGCTGCTCTTGGCAGCGGCGGGCGGCGGGCGGCTCGCCGAGTTCCTCAAGGCGTCGGCAGCGCGGGGCTGGCCGACAGCCCCGAAGGCCACCATCTCGGTTGCGATGGTGGTCGTCCTCGGGCTCGCAGCCTTCCCCGGGCTCCGCGACACACGTACCTACCTGAACCAGAACCGGATCTGGATCGAGGAGCAGTCCGCTGCGGACAACGTACGGTCGAGCTCTACCGATGGCGCAGCGGTCGCTGCTCTGCTCGAAGCAGCTCACGCCCGTGGACCCGGCCGGGTGTACGCCGGCCTGATGAACACCTGGGGGCCGCAGAACCGGGTCGCTCAGGCACCCCTCTACTCGTGGGTGCTTCGCGCGAATGCCGATGTGATCGGGTTCAACATTCGAACGCAGTCGCTGACCACCGACAGCGAGCCGCGGTTCGACGACACCGACCCAGCGCACTTCAACCTATTCAACGTGCGGTATTGGCTCTCGGATGCATCGGTGGGATCGCCCAGCGAGGCGCTCCACGCGAAGTGGTTGGCCTCCTCGGGCCGGTTCACGTTGTGGGAGGTTCCGACCACAGGCTGGATGGACGCCATCGACCTGAGCGGGAAGGTCATCACGACGACGGCGCTCGACCTGGGGCAGGCGTCGATCGGGTTCCTCAAGGGCGCGGGGCCGGCGTCGAAGCTGTACCCGCAGGTTGACCTGGGCGCGGGCGTGAAGGCACGACCGACAAGCGTTGAGGTCGAGCCGCTGACCGCCACCTTCTCCAAACAGGCGGCGGAGGGGACAGCCGGCAAGTTCCGAGCCAATGTCGAGATGAGCCGCGATGCATACGTGGTCCTGAAGGAGTCGTACCACCCGTGGTGGCGCGCCGAGGTCGACGGCCGCGCCGTCGATACGGTGATGGTCGCTCCGGGTTTCATCGCGGTGCCGGTGTCGAAGGGCGTGCACTCCGTCAGCTTCGAGTACCAGCCGTTCGCGTGGTACCTGCCGCTGATGGTGCTTGCCGCGTTCGCCTTCATGTGGCTCGCCGGTGTGTTCGAGCCGCTCGAGCGACGATTGCGTTCTCGGCTGGTCCGGGTGCGGCCCGCCTGGATGGCCGGCCGGTCCGAGCGCGCCGGCAACGCGTCGGCGGACGGCGCCGAGATACCGGTGGCGGCGTCCAGCCCCTCGCCCGCGACGTTGGACCCGCCGGCCGAGGTGTCGATCGGCGAGGAGCGGTCATGAGGGGAACCGCCGTTGTGCGGCGTCGCGCCGTTCGCCTGGCAGGCGGGCTGGTGCTCGTCGGCGCGCTTGGAGCGTGCGGTCTCGAACAGCGGCCGCCGCTCCAGCGGAGCGTCGCCACGACCATCGAGCTCGACGCGGTTGGACGAGGGCGGGTCCTGCAGGGCGAGGGGGATGACGCGGGCGCGCTCCGTGCATACGAGTCAGGGTTCACGCTGCCCCCGGCGCGGGCGAAGTTCGCCTACTTCAACGCCGGCGTCATCGAGCAGAACAGCGGGAACACCGCCGCAGCCGAGTCCCACTACCTCGCGGCTGTCAAGCTGGACGACACGTTCGTCGAGCCGATCTACAACCTCGGCACGTTGTACCGCGCTGCGGGGCGGCGCGACGAGGCGATCGCTCGGTTCAAGGCGGTGCTCGACCTCACCGATCGACAGAGCCGCCCATCCCTGCTGAACCTCGCTGAGATGTCGGCTGAGGCGGGCGACTCGGCATCGGCGGAGCGCTATCGGGCCGAGGCGGCGAAGATCGCGCCGCCCACTACGGCGCCAGCCAACTCCGGCCCGACCACCACGTCGACCGCCACGTCGGTCGCCACGTCGGTCGCCACGTCGACCACCAGGCCTGGCTGACACCAACGATCGCGACGCAGCGGCGGGTCCGCCCCGTGCGGTGCTCGATCCGAGACCGCAGCTGCCGATAGGGGCCCATGGTTCGGCGATGGTGGTTCGTCTGGCTGGTCGTCGCGATGCCGGCCGCCTGGTGGGCGTTCGTCGTTCCCGTGGGCGGAACATGGGACGAACCCGCTCACCTCGTGAAGGCGGCCGCGGTTTGGCAGGGCCAGTTGCTCGGTGAGCATCGCAGCGCGGTCGGCGACGACGGCGTGCGTCGAGAGACGACGGACGTGACGGTGCCGGCATGGGTCGGTCGAGTGGCCGGCCACGACTGCTTCGCTGCGGGCGATGATCCGACGTGTCTGCCCGATCCCGGAACCGACCGGCGCCTTGTCCGCGCATCGACAACGGCCGGCCCGTACCCGCCCTTGTACTACGCGGCGGTGGGTTGGCCCACGCGCTGGATTGCCGGGGCGCCGTGCGTGTTGGTCATCCGCCTCATCTCGTCGGCGTGGTTCGCGACGCTCATGGTGTGGGGATGGTCCTTCTTGCGGCGCGCCGTGTCGGATCGATCAGCGTTCGTCGCCGTGGTGGTCGCGGCCACCCCGACGACGCTCGCGCTCGGGGGTGCGATCAACCCGAACGGATTCGAGATCGGCGCCGCGTTCGCTGCTTGGTGCGCGGCCGCGGCGATCGGCGCTGAGTTGCGAGCGGGACGCAACGTCGGTGCGGACTCCGTGGCGTCGTTCATGGTGTCGCTGACCGCCGCTGCCGCAGTCCGATCATTGGGCCCGGCCATCGCGTTGGCCATCGTCGCGTTCTCCACGTGGTGCGGTCTGCTCCCGAAGCGCTGGTGGGCGGCCACCCGCGTGCGCCGCGCAGTCGGTCGAGCCGCGGTGGCGACCGCGCTCGCCTCGGGATGGATCGTGATCGCCGGCCACTACCGCTCGCTCGACACTCATGATCGGCCCGGTCCGGCCCAGCTGGTCGTGGACGGCCTGTCGATGGTGCCGATCTGGGCGGCGCAGATGTTCGGATCGGTCGATTGGGGGTACTCGCTGACCCTCATCGGCGTGGTCGCGGCCGCCGGGTGGATCGTGCTCGCGGCGCATGCGTCGCGCACGGCCGAGCCCCGGTCGGCGCGGGTGGGCGTGGTCGCGTTGGCTGCGGCCGTGTTGATCGGACCGGCGCTGCTGCAACTCGTGAGCGGAGGACATGTGGAGCAGGCGTGGCAGGGTCGATACGTGTCGCCCGTGGCGGTCGGACTGGTCGTCGTGTCGGCCGTGGCGCTCGACCGGAGTTCGCCATCGACGGAGCGACGGCTGGGCGCCCGCGCGGCGATCGCCTCGGTCGTCGCATCGCTCGGCGTGGGCGGCTGGAAGGCCGCGGAGTGGGCATCGGCCCGTGGCCGCGCTCCGTGGAGTTCGACCGCGTGGCCCCAAGCGCCGATCGCGTTCGTGGCGCTGGTGTCGGCCGGGACCGTCGTGGTTTCGATACTCGCCGCGGCGGCGGCCTCAACGGCCACGTTCGCGGCGACGGGACCAACCGTGCATCCGAAACCCGCTCTCGGCTCGAACAACGTGCTGGAGAGCATGGTTCCGGCAGACGGGGTGACGTGGCAGACATCAACAGATCGACGTGGGAGCGGCGACTCGTCACGATCCCGGCGGTAGCGGGGGCGTGGTGCGTCCTCACGCTCGGGGCGCCGGTGTGGATGCCCATCGCGGTGGTGGCCGATGCGGTGCGTCGACGGCCGCTGCCGATCCTTCGTCTCGGCGCGTACGGCATCGTGTACCTGTCGGCCGAGATCTTCGCGATCGTCTCGGCCTCGGTGCTGTGGGTGGCGAGCGGTTGCGGCCTCGCGGTGAAGTCGGCCTGGTCGCAACGGCTGCATTCGGCCGCACAGGCGCGCTGGGTGGCATGGCTGGTCGCGGCCGCGGGGCGTGTGTTGGGCCTTCGGATCTCGATCGCCGGCGCGGATCTGATGCCGCCGGGCCCAGTGATCGTTCTGTGCCGGCACACCAGCCTCATCGACACGCTCATCCCGGCCACGCTTGCCGCTGAGCGCGGAATGCGTGTGCGCTACGTGCTGAAGTCGGATCTCTTGTGGGACCCGGCGCTCGACCTGTTCGGCCACCGCTTGCCCAACCACTTCGTCGATCGGTCGGGGTCGAACACCGCCGCCGAACTCCGGGCGCTCGATGCCCTCGCCGCAGGGGCCGGAACGAGCGACGCGGTCGTCATCTTCCCGGAAGGCACCCGATGGTCGCCGACCCGCCAGGAGCGGCTCGTCGAACGGTTGCGCCAGTCCGATCCCGAAGCTGCGGATGCCGCCTCAACCCGGCGCGCCACGATGCCGCCCAGGACCGCCGGAACCGCCGCACTGCTCGGCGGGAACCCGACCGCTGATGTCGTGATCCTGATGCACAGCGGTCTGGAGGGGTTCACCGGTTTGAGCGATGCGCTGCGCTCGTTGCCGCTCGCGAGGCCGGTGGACGTGGAGCTGCGTCGGGTGCCGCGCTCCGAGGTGCCGACCGATCGCGAGCAACTGAGCGAGTGGTTGCATCGCGAGTGGCGGCAGGTGGACGAGTGGGTGGCGAACCGGCTCGATCGCGTCGGACCGTAGGATCTGGCGGTCCGTCACGGCGACGGCACGTCGGAGGAGGCGAGGCATCGTGGCGACCGCAGCACTGGATGGAATCACCGTGTTGGACCTGGCCTCGGTCGGTCCGGCAGCGCGGGCTTCACGTGCACTCGCCGACTACGGCGCTTCGGTGGTGAAGGTTGGCGCGGTGCCCCGTGCCGGCTCGGTGCAGATCGTGCCGCCGTTCTACGCGTACTCGGGCAATCGGGGCATGCAACGGGCGCTGTTCGACCTGAAGGCCGATGCCGGCCGCGGCGCCTTCCTGCGATTGGCGGAACGCGCGGACGTGATCATCGAGTCGTTTCGCCCCGGCGTCGTCGACCGTCTCGGCATCGGCTTCGACGCCGTACGCTCGATCAATCCGGGCATCGTCTACTGCTCGACGAGCGGCTTCGGGCAGAACGGGCCGCGGTCGACGTGGGCGGGACACGATGTCAACTACCTGGCGACCTCCGGGTTCCTCGACTGCACGGGCCGGCGTGGCGATGGCCGCCCAGCGCTGCCCGGAGCCACCGTCGCCGACATCGCGGCCGGGGGGATGCAGGCGACGATGTCGATCATGGCGGCCCTGGTGGGTCGCGCCCGTACCGGCGAGGGCGCGTATCTCGATGTGTCCATCGCCGACGGCGCGTTCGCGCTCATGTCGCTCTACGTCGACGAGTACCTGGCGACGGGCACCGAACCGGGCCCTGGGCACTACATCCTCACCGGCCGATACGCCTGCTACGAGATCTACGAATGCGCGGACGGGCGGTATGTCTCGGTGGGCGCGATCGAGCCGCAGTTCTGGCGCAACCTGTGCGGCCTGCTCGGGCTTGATCGCTACGCCGGCCGCCAACTCGACGACGAGGCACAGCCCGAGATCGCCGCAGCGATGGCGCAGGTGTTCCGTACGCGGGGTCGTGACGAGTGGGTCGCCCTGCTCGGCCCGGCCGACACGTGTGTGGCGCCGGTGAACACCGTCGCCGAAGCGGTGGACGACGAGCAGTACGTGAGTCGGGGCCTGGTGGCCGAGGCCGTGCACGTGAGCGAAGGCCCGTTCCGCCAGTCGGCGCCGGTGTGGGCGGGCACCGTGGCGCCGGACGGGCCGTACGAGATTCGCGACGGCGCAACCACCGACACGGCGGAGCTCCTCGCCGCCGTCGGTTTCGATCCCGCTGAGATCGAGTCGTTGCTCGCCGACGGAGCGGTTGCCTGACGCCTACGCTTCGCCCATGAGCGACGACGTCACGAAGGCACGAGAGCATCTCGACCACGAGTTCGCCGATGTCCGGAAGGGGTTCGAACCGATCCGGACGGCGCTTGCCCGCCTCGAACACGCCGGGCCTCGTGACGACATCTCCGCGTTGCTGGAAGCGCTGGAGGATGCCGTGCACAAGGCCCGGACCGGAGGTGTGATGGGATCGGGTGCGAACGGCCACAAGCGGGCGCTCGCCGCGCTAATCGAGGCCGAGGGATCGACGCGCTGACCCGCCGTCGTCAGCGGCACCAGCTCCACGGTCCGCCCACATGGGTGGGTCCGCGTCGGCCTTGTACGGCTGGCGCTTGAGCGAGCAGTCCTGTCGACGTGGTCAGCGGGGCAGATCGGCAACCAACGCCCGCCTCGCTGCTCCGGGTGCTGTCGCCGGGCTGTCGTCGCTGCGCGACCGCGAAGCCGCCGCTCAGCCACCTCCGACCGCTCCGGCGAGGGGCCGAACGGCGCCCGTCCGCGCGGGCGACGGCGACGACGACGGCAACGAGCCATCCCGCCGCGACCCGTGAAGCACGCATCGCACCACTGTGCACCATCGAGGTGAAACGCACGACGGCCGCAGTCGGTTCTCCACGGTTGATCCACGGAGAAGATTGGTGCTCGGCGGACAGATCTTCTCCACAGTTGATCCTGGAGAACCACCGTGCTCGTGCTCGGCGGGCAACCTTCTGCTGATCCGCGGAGAAGATTGGTGCTCGGCGGACAGATCTTCTCCACAGTTGATCCGTGGAGAACCACCGTGCTCGGTGCTCGGCGGGCAAACCTTCTCCACGGTTGATCCGCGGAGAAGATTGGTGCTCGGCGGACAGATCTTCTCCACAGTTGATCCGTGGAGAGCGCGGGTGGGGCGAAGTCCCACCGCTTGGGTATCGTCCGCGGCGTGTCCCCGACAGACCCGATCGCGGTCTCCCGGTATGCGACCTCCCGCGGCGCCGTCTCCTCCGTGGCGGCGCCGTCGGTGCGAACGCTGGCAGGCGCGGCGCTCGCGGAACCGAACCTCGATGCGAAGTTCGCGATGGTGGCCGACGTGGCTCGGCGTTGGCAGGCGGGCGAACTCGGCGCGGGACCGGCGGAGCGGCTCGTGCACGTCGACGCGGTCGGCCGCCCAGACCGGCCGGAGCTGGTCGGTCTGCGAGCTCCCGCCGCGCCGGTACGGGAGCGTTGCGGGGCGCGCCGCCGTGCTGCACGCGCTGGCGCACATCGAGGCGAACGCGGTGAACCTGGCGCTCGACGCGGTGCATCGCTTCGATGCGGTCCCCGTCGGTTTCGCGGGCGACTGGCTGGGTGTCGCCGTCGACGAGGTGCGGCACTTTCGCTGGGTGGAGGGCCGGCTGCGCGAGTTCGGCGTCGCGTACGGCGACCTCGCCGGCCACGACGGACTGTGGTCGATGGCGCGCAGCACCGCGCACGATCTGGTGGAACGGATGGCGCTCGTGCCTCGGTTCCTCGAGGCGCGCGGCCTTGACGTGGGCCCACCGATGGCCGATGCGTTCGAGGGATCGGGCGACGCCGAGAGCGCCGCGATCGTCCGCCGCATCACCGTCGAGGAGGAACCGCACGTGGCGCTCGGCGATCGATGGTTCCGCTGGGCATGCAGCGAGGTCGGGCTCGATCCGACCCAGACGTACCTGAGGCTGCTCCGGGAGCGGCGGCTGCACCTCGCGCCGCCCGTGAACGTCGATGCTCGCCGCCGCGTCGGGTTCTCCGACGACGAGCTGACGGCGGCGCCGCGAGAAGGCCGCCGCGGCAGCGATGGCAGGCATCCGCGGACGGCACGTAGAATCTGACGACCCATCAGAAACCCGGAGCCCGTCCCGAATGACCGACCCCGCATCCGATCCCCACGACGAGTTGCCCGCGTCGGTCGTTGCGCTCATCGACCAGCCGCAGTACCCCGTGACTGCCGACTTCGACGTCGAGCGGTCGTACGCATACAACACGCTGGCCGCCACGCAGAACGCCAACCCGCTGCTGTGGGACGACGACGTCGCTGCCGATCTCGCCGACGGGCCGATCATGCCGCCGACCACGATCTCGCTGTGGATGCGCCCCCACTACTGGCAGCCGGGCGCCGCCGGCGAGCAGGTTGCGCTCCAGGTGCACTTCGACCTCAAGGCCACATTCGACCTGCCGGAGGCGGTGATGACCGACAACACGATCACCTTCCACGAGCCGGTCCGCCCCGGCGATCGCATCAGCCACGCGCAGGTCCTCCGTTCCGTCAGCCCCCCCAAGACCACCAAGCTCGGATCGGGTCGCTTCTGGGTGATCGACGTCGAGTTCCGCAATCAGCACGACGTGCTCGTGGGTGTCGAGCGCTACACCGGCTTCGGCTACCGGAGGGCGTCATGACCGCACCGACCCCAACGCTCACCCTCGGCTCGGTCGCCGTCGGCTCGACCCTTCCCGAGCTGGCGGTCGACGTGACCGCCACCACCGTGGTGCTCGGTGCGATCGCCAGTCGCGACTGGCGGCCGATGCACCACGACTACAAGTTCGCGACCGAACGCAACGGCGTGCGCGACATCTTCCTCAACACCCCGAACCAGGCGGCCTGGTTCGAGCGGTACCTGACCGACTGGAGCGGCCCCCACGGCCGCGTCGGCTCGATGACCTTCCGCATGCGCGACTCGATCTTCCCCGACGACCGCATGGTCTTCAGCGGAACGGTCAGCGCCGTCGCCGTCGACGAGGCCGGCTGCGGCTGGGCCACCGTCGACATCACCCTCGCAGTCGGCGACCGCACGTGCAGCACCTGCACGGCGCGAGTCGCACTCCCCACCGATCCCGATGACAACCCCTGGGCACGCCGCGGCGACGCGTGGCGCCCCTGAAAGGCCGAAGATGCTGGACCTGGACTTCACCGACGAGCAGCGGATGCTCCGCGAGATGGTGAGCGGGCTGTGCGCCCAGTACGCGTCGATCGAGGGCGTGCGGGCGATGGAGGACGATCCCGTCGGATACTCCACCGAGATGTGGGCGCAACTCGGCGAGCTCGGCATCCTCGGGCTGACGATTCCCGAGTCGCACGGCGGCTCGGCGATGTCGATGCTCGACGCCGTGATTGTCTACGAGGAGTTCGGCCGAGCGCTCGCGCCGCTTCCGCATTTCGTGAGCGCGGTGGTGTCGGCCCGCGCCATCGAGGCCGGGGGAAGCGACGCACAGCGTGACGAATGGCTGCCGGCGATCGCCGCGGGGTGAGCGCATCGTGACCCCGGCGTGGCTCGAGCCGAACAATGGCTTCGGCCCGAAGGGCGTGCAAGTTCGAGCGGAGGCGACCGACGGCGGGTTCGTGGTGAGCGGCACCAAGCAGCACGTGTACTTCGCCTCCTCGGCGGCGGCCCTGCTCGTGCTCGCCCGCACCGGCGATGCCCCGACCGACGTCGACCTGTTCCTGGTTCCCACCGACGCAGCGGGCGTCACGCTGACCCAGAAGATGTCGATCAGTTCCGACACGCAGTACCGAGTCGATTTCGAGTCGGTCGCCGTGTCGGCCGACCAGCGGCTCGGCGCCGCCGGGAGCGGCTGGTCGACGTGGGAGTCGGCGATGGTCGACGGGATGATCCTGGCCGCAGCGCAGGCGAACGGCGGCTGTGAACACGCGCTCGACATCACCGTCCAGTACTCGAAGGACCGCGAGCAGTTCGGCAAGGCGCTCGCCGAGTTCCAGGCGTTGTCGCACAACATGGCCGACGCCAAGACCGTGCTCGACGGCTCGAAGGTGCTCAACTACGAGGCCGCCTGGGCCCGATCGAACGGCGCTCCGCAGGCGGCGAAACTGGCAGCCATGTCCAAGCTGTTCGCGTGCAACGGGTACCGCGACACCACCGCGATGGCCCAGCAGATCTTCGGCGGCGTCGGCTTCACGCTCGAGTACGAGATCCAGCTCTACTTCCGTCGGGCGAAGCAGCTGCAGATCAGCTGGAACGACACGCGGCGCTGCGAGGACATCGTGGCCGCAGCGGTGCTCGACAACACCGCCGCCTGACCGTCACCACCGGACCGTCGCCGCTGCGACCGTCCTTCCGCATCCCGCTGTCACACCACGTTGGTAGCGTGCACGTACTCCGCACGAGGTGACGCGGAGTCGTCGATTGGGAGGGAACATGGGCCGGTTCGCACGTTGGATCGTGGGCGGAACGGTGGTGGCATTGGTTGGGGTCGGCTGCGTGCCGCCCGATCCGCAGCTGCCGCCGGTCGTCGATCCCGCCGTGGTTGCGCTCGACGTCGTGCCGGCCGGCTCGTTCGCCCCGCCGTACGCCGGCGACGTGGGGGCCGAGGCGCGCATGTACGACTCGCTCACGCCGCTCGGCGCCAACGTCACCGACGCCGATGTCGCTGCCGGGTTCAAGGCGGCGAAGCTCGGGTTCCCGGCGGGTGAAACGCCGCGGCAGATCGAACGGCCGAAGGCCGGCGTGCTCATTCGCCGCGACCGATTCAACGTGCCCTATGTGACCGCCTCGACCGACCTCGATGCCCGATGGGCGGTCGGCTGGCTGTCGGCCTCGCACGCTCCGCTCATGTACGAGGCGGCCCGCCGAAACGCCCGCCTCGCCGCGCTGCGGGTGCCCGACCTCGATGTCTTCGGGCTCACCACCAGCTTCAGCGTGTTGACCTCGACCGCCGCCGCGGAGCGAGCGCTCGATGACCAGCTCGCAGCGCTCGCCGCGATGGGGTCGGAGGGCGAGGCGGTCCTGGCCGACCTTCGTTCGTTCGTCGCCGGGTACAACGCACAGCTCGACGCGACGGCGTCGCTTCTGCCTCGGTGGACGCCGCGCGATGTGGTGGCCCTCGCCGCGTTCAAGTCGGACTGGTGGGGTGGCGGAAGCGCCGAGTACGTATTCCCCGGGGGTGCGCCGGCCGCCGAGTCGGTGGCGCGGGCGGCCGAGTCGGGGCCGAGCCCGCATCGGCCCGACGATCCGCACGGCATTCCGGCGTATCGGCCCAACGAGGTACGCAACGCGTCGAACTTCGCGCTCGTGTCGGGCGACCGCTCGGCGACCGGCCATCCGCTGATGATCGGCGGCCCACAGATCGGCTACATGTACCCGGCGATCCCGTTCGAGGTCGATATTCAGTCACCGTCCATCGCCATGCGAGGGCTGACCGCGCCGTCGTATCCGGGGTATGTGTTCATCGGACGAGGCCGCGACTTCTCGTGGACCTTGAACGTCACGGGCGCGCAGACCTCCGTTGGCTACGTCGTGCCGATGTGTGATCCCTCCGGCGCCGCGCTGTCGCCCACCATCCGTGGCTTCGAGCTCGACGGGGTGTGCCACGCGGTCAGCCGTACGCGCGTCGGCGCCCTCGGATCGCTGTTGAATCCGTTCGAGCCCGCCCAGCAGGTCGACCTGGTGAGCTCCGAGTACGGCGCGGTCGGCTTCGGTCCGTTCGGGTTCTACGGCGACAGCGGCGAGGTGGTGATCTACCAGAACCCCTCGGTCGGGCAGGACTACCTCGAACTCGTCGCGTTCCGCGGCATCAACGATGGTGCGGTCGCCGGACCCCAGGCGTTTCGGTCCGCCTTGCAGCGCACACCGCAGTCATTCAACGTCGGGTACATCGACGCCGCGCACATCGCGGCGTTCCGCACGTGTTCGTGTGTCACCTCGCCCGCCGACTCCAAGCCCGTCGCCGACCCCGACGTGCTCCGCGTGCCCGTCTCGCAGCAGGCGTGGGCGGTCGATCCGCCGAACGGCGTGATCACGAACTGGAACGAGTACCTGGTGACCGAGAACGGAGATTTCGTGCCGCCGGTCGAGGAGGACTACCGCTTCGCCTGGTTCGATGCCTTCGATCGAGTCCCCACGCACACGCCGACATCGATGGTCGCCGCGATGAACGGCGAGGCGACCAAGGCGACCTACGGGTCCATCTCGTTCGCCGACCTGACGCCCTTCCTGTCGGGATCCCGTCCGCCGGACATCACCTACACCGACCGCTCGACCGGCATCCAGTTCCTCACCAGCTTCGGGCAGGGCTGAGCAGCGCTGCGCACGAACGGCAAGAGCGAACGTCGCGGGTTCGGCCGTCGGGGGCCGATTGGGCTTAAGCGGGTGTCACACCCGCCCCGCGGAGCGCGGACAGCTCGTGTTCGTCGAGGCCGAGCCGTTCGCGGAGCACCTCGTCGGTGTGCTCTCCCACCCACGGCACCCGCGTTTCGGGTCCCTCTTGCAGGCGCGACATCTTGACGGGGTTGCCCGGGATGAGCACCGGCGTGTCGACGTCGTCGCTGCGCGGCATCTCGACGATCATGTGGCGAGCCTCGACATGCGGGTCGGCGATCACCTCGGGTGCCGTGTAGACGGGACCGGCGGGGATGCCGGCGCGGCCGATGGCGTCGCACACTTCGACTCGGGTGCGCCCGGCCGCCCAGGACTCGACGGCGGGCCGGATGACCGATTCGAGGTGTCGTCCCCACCCGGCGCGCGACGACAGCCGCTCGTCGGTCAGCCACCCGGGCACGCCGATGAGGTTGGCGAGGGCGGTGAACTGGTGCTCGCGCACCACCTGCATCACGAACCAACCGTCCGCAGCCCGGAAGCTGCCCATCACTCCCGAGGGGTCGTCGGTCGGGCGTTGGCCGAGCGACCAGAGGTTCGGGACGATGTCGGCCATGGACACCATCGCATCGAGCATCGCGATGTCCACGTGCTGGCCCGTTCCGGTGACGTCGCGATGGCGCAGCGCGGTCAGGATCCCGATCACGGCGAACAGCCCAGAACCGATGTCGCCGAGACCGCCGGCAGGGATCACCCGAGGTGGCTCGTCGCCGCGGCGGGAGAAGTCGTACAGCCCCGACATCGCCTCGGGGACCATGGCGTAGGCGGGCCAATCCGCATAGGGCGAGTCGCCGAGGTTGCCGAAGCCGGACACCGACACGTACACCAGCGTCGGGTACCGCTCGGCGAGGTCGTCGTAGCCGAGCCCGAGGCGCGCCATCGTGCCCGCCTTGAAATTCTCGGCGACCACGTCAACCGTGCCCGCGAGTTCGACGAAGAGCTCGCGGCCACGCGCCGACTTGAGATCGAGTCCGACCGAACGCTTTCCGAGGTTGTTGCGCAGGAAGGTGGCCCCCACCGGCCGGCCCTCGGGGTCGGTCATGGCCGGAAGCGCGCCACGCCCCGAGTCGCCCGAAGTGGGGTGCTCGACCTTGATGATGTCGGCGCCGAGCCGGCCGAGCAGCTGGGTCGCGTACGGCAACGCCTGCATCTGCTCCGCAGCGAGGACCGTGATGCCGGCGAGCGGACGGGGCCACTCGGGGGGCTGCGGATTGGCGACGTCACCGAGTTTCATCGGCGGCGAGACTACCGCTGGGCCGTCCGGGAAGATCTGACGACCCGTCAGAAACACCTACACTCCGTGCATGCGAGGAATCATCAGTGCCGCGGGCTACGTGCCCTACTGGCGGCTCGACCGCGCCGCAATCGCGGCGTTCCATGGCGGCCGCGGTCGCGGCTCCCGCTCCGTGGCGTCGTTCGACGAAGACACCACCACGCTCGCCGTCGAGGCAGGTCGACTCGCGCTCGCGGCGTCGCCGCACCCGCCGTCGACCCTGTGGTTCGCCACCGCGGCGCCGACGTACCTCGAGAAGACGAACGCGACCGTTGTCCACGCGGCCCTCCGGCTTGATCCGTCGACGCTGGCGGTCGATGCGGGCGGGGCGGTGCGGTCGGGGATCGCGGCGCTGCGCAACGCGCTGCACTCAGCCGACCCGGCGACCCTCGTGGTGACCTCCGACATCCGTGGCGGTCTCGCGAACTCGCCGGACGAGTCGGCCGGCGGCGATGCCGGCGCCGCCATCGTGGCCGGCTCGGGCGACGCCGAGACGCTTGTGGCCGAATACCTCGGCGGGGCCTCGGCCACTCGCGAGTTCCTCGATCGCTGGCGGGCGCCCGGCGACGTGCGCACCAAGCAGTGGGAGGAGCGGTTTGGCGAGACACAGCTCGTCGCGCTCGGCCAGAAGGCGTGGGCCGCCGCTCTCGCGAACGTCGGCCTCGATGCAGCCTCGGTCGATGCCGTGCTCGTGGCCGGCCCGCACGGGCGCGCCGTCAACTCGTTCCTGAAGAAGCTCGGTCGACCCAACGCCGTGACGCTCGGCGACACCGTCGGCAACACCGGCACGGCCGAGGCTGCACTGCTGCTCGCCGCGTATCTCGAAACTGCAGCTCCGGGTCAGACCGTGGCGCTGATCGGCCTGTGCGACGGAGCCGACGTGCTCGTGTTCCGCACCACCGAGGGCGTCGAGGCTCGTCGGCCCCAACGTCGGATCGTCGACCAGATCGAGGCCGGAAACGCCTCGTTGCCGTACGCCAAGTTCCTGTCGTGGCGTGGGGTGATGCCGATCAATCCCCCGAATCGCCCCGAGCCAGCGCGCTCGTCGGCATCTGCCGCCGGTCGCAGCATCGACTGGAAGTTCGGTTTCGTCGGCTCGGTCGACCGTTCGACCGGCGCTGTGCACATGCCCCCGGCGCGCGTGAGCTTCGTGGGCGGCGCCGTCGACGAGATGGACCCGCTCCCCATGGCCGAAGCCACGGGCACGATCGTGACCTTCACCGTCGATCGGCTCGCGTATTCGCCGAGCCCGCCCGTGATCTTCGCAGTGGTCGACTTCGACGGCGGCGGTCGGCTCCCCGTTGAGGTGTGCGACGTGACCGCCGAGGACATCACCGTCGGCGGGCGGGTCGAGATGACGTTCCGTCGGCTGAACACCGCCGACGGCATCGCCAACTACTTCTGGAAGGCGCGCCCGATTCGTGGCGCCGCATCTTCCGCAGCGAACGAGGAGGGCTGAGATGGGCTCGCATGGGATTCGGGATCGCGTCGCGATCATCGGCATGGGGTGCACGCCGTTCAAGGAGCACTGGGATCGCGGCACCGACGATCTGCTCGTCGACGCCGCGGGCGACACCTTCGCTTCGGCGGGCGTGAGCAAGGGCGACATCGACGCCTATTGGTTCGGCACCGCGCAGTCGGCCATGTCGGGCGTGCCGCTCGCCGCGGCGCTCAAGCTCGAGAACAAGCCGGTCAGCCGCGTCGAGAACTTCTGCGCCACCGGCTCCGAAGCGCTTCGCCAGGCCTGCTACGCCGTCGCCTCGGGCGCGTACGACACCGCCATGGCGATCGGCGTAGAGAAGGTCAAGGACTCGGGCTTCCAAGGCCTCAACGCCTTCCCGATCCCGAACGACGGCACGAACCGAACGCTCACGGCAGCGGCGATGTTCAGCCTGGTGCTCCCCGCGTACGCCGAGAAGTACGGGGTCGACCCCGACGCGTTGCGCCGCACGGTCGCCCGCATCGCGTCGAAGAACCACGCCAACGGCGCGCACAATCCCCGAGCGCAGTTCCGTCGCGAGATGGACGTCGACGCGATCTGCGCGATGCCCTCCGTCGCCGGGCGGTTGTCGGTCATGGACTGTGCCGGTGTCGCCGACGGATCGGCCGCCGCGATCGTGTGCCGCGCCGAGGATTCACATCGCTACACCGACAAGCCGCTGTACGTGAAGGCGCTGTCGTTCGTGGCGGGCAACGGCTCGGGTGTGCTCGACCCGTCGTACGACTACACGACCTTCCGTGAGTGCGAGGCTGCAGCGCGCGACGCCTACGCCCAGGCAGGCATCACCGACCCGCGTCGCGAACTCGCGATGGCCGAGGTGCACGATTGCTTCACGCCGACCGAGCTCGTCCTCATGGAGGACCTCGGGTTCTCCGCTCGGGGCGAGGGGTGGCGCGATGTCGAGGCGGGCGTGTTCGACCTGGCCGGCGACCTGCCCGTCAATCCCGACGGTGGCCTCAAGAGCTTCGGTCACCCCGTCAGAGCCTCCGGGCTCCGGATGCTGTTCGAGGCGTGGCTCCAGCTGCGCGGCGAGGCGCCCGAGGACCGACGCATCACCACCGCCGATCGCGGGCTCGCCCTCACCCACAACCTGGGCGGGTACCCCGGCGAGATGGTGAGCTTCGTCGGCATCTTCGGTAACGCGCTGGGCTGACCCGGGCCGGCCCGCCGGCGGAGCACGGTCGGCGGAGCGCCATCCCGATCTCCACGGATCAACTGTGGAGAATGTGGGCGGGCCGGGCGCCAGGTATCTCCACGGATCAACTGTGGAGAATGTGGGCGAGCCGGGCACCAGGTATCTCCACGGATCAACTGTGGAGAATGTGGGCGGCGGGCCGGGCGCCGGGTATCTCCACGGATCAACTGTGGAGAATGTGGGCGAGCCGGGCGCCGGGTATCTCCACGGATCAACTGTGGAGAATGTGGGCGAGCCGGGCATCAGGTTTCTCCACGGATCAACGGTGGAGAGGGAGACGCGGTCCGGTCGAGAAGGTGGCCGATCAGGCGAGCTCCTTGGTGAGCGCGTCAAGCTGATCGGCGGTGCCCACGGCGATCAGCACCTCGCCCGGGGTGAGTCGAGTGTCGGGCGGCGGGTTCGTGCGGAAGGTGCCGTCGTGCTCGCGCACGGCCAGCACGAGCGCACCCGTCGCCTCGCGCAGCCGCGACTCCCGCAACGTCGCCCCGGTGTGAGGACTCGCGGCGCCGACCACGACCTCGGCGAGGCGGAACTCGAGCGTGCCGTCGTGCATCACCACATCGAGGAACTCGGCGACATGGGGATGCACCACGAACGCCGCCATGCGCGCCCCGCCGATGCGTTGCGGGTTGACCACGCGGTCGGCTCCGGCGCGCCGCATCTTGGGTTCGTTGGCCTCGGACCGGACCCGGGCGACGATGAACAGTTCGGGGCGCAACGCCCGGGCGCTCACCACGATGAACAGGTTGTCGGCATCGGCCTCGACCGCGGCAACCACGGCCCGAGCCCGGGCCACCCCGGCGGCGTCGAGCACGTCGTCGTCGGTGGCATCGCCCACCACGTATGGATGCGGGCACGAGGCGAGACGCTCAGCGTCGCGGTCGATGACCACGATCGGCTCGCCGACGCCGGCGGAGTACTGCGCGATCGTGCGGCCGACGCGCCCCCAACCGCAGATGATGGTGTGGCCGTTGAGCGATGCAAGCTCGCGTTCCATCCGTCTCCTTCCCAACACCGCGAGAACGCGGCCCTCGACGATCGCCTCCAGCACGACGCCGAACGCGTACAGCACGGTTCCGACCCCGCACAGGATGAGGGCCATTGTGAAGAACTGCTCGGCCGGGCCGAACGGCTCGACCTCGCGGAAACCGACCGTCGTCACCGTCGTCACCGTTTGATACAGCGCATCGACCCAGCCGAACCCGAATGCCACGTAGCCGACGGTTCCGGCCGCGATGACCGCGACGACCGCCGCAGCGGCGATCCTGAGGCGATGCACCGTGCTCATGCGGGCGGCGACCCATCGAGCCACTCCAGCCAGCGCAGATGGGGATGGCACCGGGCGACAAGCTGCTCGTCGACGTGCCCGCCGCGCCAGCGCACCCGATGAACCAACGTGTCGTTGCGCCACGCGTCGACCGTGCGGAGGCCGGGGACCACGCCGGCGCCCTCGGCGCTGAGCCACGTGAGGTCGCGCCGTTCGCCGATGGCATCGAGCGCCGCGCGCAGTGCGACACGATC
Organism: Actinomycetota bacterium; assembly: GCA_016703525.1. GTDB lineage: Bacteria > Actinomycetota > Acidimicrobiia > Acidimicrobiales > Microtrichaceae > JADJBW01. The sequence goes on from JADJBW010000002.1 coordinate 246,345, forward strand.
GTCGCGGCGCAGGTAGGTGAGCACCCACGACGTGACGATCACCAGGTGCGCGTCGTCGGGCGCGGCCGCGGCGGCTGCGGAGATCGAGCCGACCGCATCGCCCCGGATCACCGGCGGAGTCGCTTCGAGGGCTGACGCGGCGGCGGCGACGTAGCGGGCGTGGCGTTCGGGCTGCTCAGGCCAGATGCATGCCTGGAGCCAGTCGCGCTTGTCGGCGTCGGCCAGGTCGATCGGCTCCCGGTCGATGCCGAGCCGCCACACGGGTTGCGGTGCGTCGGCCGGTAGGTCGCGCACGCCGGAGAGCGCACAGCCGAGCCGCACGGACGACGCGCGGTCACCTCGGAGAAGTCCGTCGCCGAAGTCGTAGGAGTAGCGCTCCACCATCAGGTTGAGCCCCGCCGACGCACCCACCTCGATCACCGCGAGCTGGGCGTTCGCGGCGCGCTGCTCCTCGTGCCACGCGACGAACCACAGGCACGAGCGGTTGACCTCGTTCGTCTGCGTCGATCGGGTCGACACCAGCTCGGCGATCTCGTCGGCGTGACGCTCGATGAACTCGGCGAGGGCGCTCGCCAGCGCGTCGTCGGGGGGTCGCGGCGTCGACGACGCGGTCGGGAAGTACGCGGCGAGCCGGGCGTCGGGATCGCGGCGCACCAGTAGATGCACGGCGGCGAGCAGGATGTTCGGCCGCCACTGGCCGGGGCGTGCGTCGAGCACCACCGAGAGCAGGCCGGGATGCTCGGCGACGATCAGGCAAAGGGCCCGGTAGAGCGGGAGATCCGGGCACTCCACCTCGGCGAAGCGACGAAACCAGTCCGCCAGGCGGTCGGCGTGAGACGTGCCCGCGGCGGCCCCATCGGCATCGGGAGAATCTCGGCGCGGGGTCATCGTCGGCCACGTTGGCACACACCGTGGCCCTCTCGCCACGATGCTGACCACGGGTCGGTCTTCGCGCTGTCGGTCTAGGGTCTCGACCATGCTCGTCGGCATTCTTCCGCCCTATCGCTCGGGGATCGCGTCCGACGCCGAGTCGATGGTTCGCTTCGCCCGCCATGCCGAGGCCTGCGGTTTCGAGTCGATCTACACGGTCGAACACGTCGTCGTGGCGGCGGGCTACACGACCAGGTATCCGTACTCCGACACGGGCCGCATGCCGCTGCCCGAGGACTGCGAGCTTCCCGACCCGCTCGAACTCCTCGCGTACCTGGCGGCCTCGACCACCACCCTTCGGCTGGGCACCGGCGTGTTGATCGGCCCGCACCACCATCCCCTCGTGCTCGCCAAGCGGCTCGCGACGCTCGACCGGCTGTCGGGCGGCCGCCTGCAGGCGGGGCTCGGCGTCGGGTGGATGCGCGAGGAACTGGAGGCCACCGGGGTGGACCCCTCCACGCGGGGCCGCCGCCTCGACGACCTGATCCCGGCGATGCGCGCCGTGTGGCGTGACGAGGTAGCGACGCACCACGGCGACTTCTTCCGGTTCGACGATGTGCGGTCGCACCCGAAGCCGGCGCAGCGCTGCGGCGGCGTCGCGGGCGTTCCGATCCACATCGGCGGGCACAGCCGGGCCGCCGCCCAGCGGGCGGGTCGCCTTGGGGACGGCTATCAGCCGATCGGGCTCGCCCCCGACCTGCTGGCGGTGCGGCTGGCGGAGATGCGCTCGGCGGCGGATGGTGCCGGACGCGATCCGGCGTCGATCGAGGTGACGCTCGGCTGCGCGCTCGGCGACCTCACGACCGAGCGCATCGAAGCCTTGCGGCGTGCCGGAGCGCATCGCGTGCTCGTCGGAACCGGCGGTGAGGACCTCGGTGCACTGTTGGACTCGATGGCCCGGGGCGCCGACGCCGTCGGGCTGAGCGCGCCCGATTCGGGCGGGGGTGGGAGATGACCGCACTGTTGGGGCCGGGGGAGCGCATGTGGGGCATGCAGCTCCCCATCCAGTCGCAGAGCACGATCTTCGTGGCACCGTGGGAGACCGAGGCGGGTCCGAGCGAACTGCTCGCCGTGGCGCAGGCGGCGGATCGTGCCGGCGCCGGCTACGTGGCGGTGTGCGACCACGCCGCCATCCCGGCCGAGGCAGCGGAGACGATGGGTGCGGTCTGGTACGACACGGTTGCGACGCTCGCGTGGCTGGGCGCCCAGACCGAGCGCGTGCACCTGTTGAGCCACGTGTACGTCGTGCCGTACCGGTCGCCGCTCCTCACGGCCAAGGCCTTTGCGACGCTCGACCTGCTCACCGGAGGGCGCGCGATCCTCGGGGTGGGCGCCGGTCACGTCGAGGGTGAGTTCGACCTGATCGGGGCCGACTTCGCGTCGCGGGGGCGAGCGGTCGACGACGCGCTCCGGGTGCTGCGCGAGGTGTTCGAGACCGGCGCCCACGGCGGCGCCCTCGTGGAGCCCCGTGCGTCACGGGCGAGCGGACCGCCGATTTGGGTCGGTGGCTCGTCGCCGCCGGCGATCCGCCGAGCCGCAACCGCGGATGGGTGGCTTCCGCAAGGTCCGCCCAAGATGGGCATGCGTGCAGCGATCGAGTGCATCCGTGCCGAGCGCGAACGGGCGATGGGAGGCGGCTCGGCGATCGATCTCGGCATCAACTGCGAGCCGGTCCATGTGGGCGACCCCACCTGGGACCTGCCGCCGTACGCGCTCTCGGGAGAGCCGGGAGCGATCGCCGGGCGGCTCGCTCGCTACGCGGCGCTCGGTGTCAACCAGTGGCAGGTCCGGCTGCTCGCTCGCTCGGCGGATGAGTTGGTCGAGCAGGTCGAGCGGTTCGGCGCAGAGGTCTGGCCGCTGGTGGAGGGAGCGTGAGCGCCGCGATCACCTCACGACTCGAGGCGGGCGCGGAGCGCTGCGTTCTCCTCGTCGACCTCGGAGAGCCGGCGCGCGAGGGATCGCAGAAGGTTGGTCGCGAGGTGCGGCGAGTCCTCGAGCAGCGTCGAGAACGCTCGTCGGTCGACGACCTGCACCGTCAGCTCGCTCTCGGCGACCACCGACGCGTTGCGCAAGTGCTCATCGAGCAACGCGAGCTCACCGAAGTGATCGCCCGGTCCGAGCTGCGCGATACCGACGCCGTCGCGCTCGACCGTTGCACGGCCCTGCATGATCACCACGAACTCGTGGCCGACCTCGCCTTGGCGCACCAGAGTTCGCCCCGCCGCCACGTGCACCTCGTCGGCCATGCGGTCGATCTCGGCGAGTTCGTCGTCGGTGCAGTGCGCGAAGATCGAGAGCCCTCGCAGCGACGCCAGCAGGTCGGACTTCTTGCTCACGGGCCGCAGCCTACTTCTGCGGACCTTCGGCGGGTCGAGAGACGGGCATGACCGTCGCGCCGGGCGACGTGCCCGGAGCCGAGGTCGGTGGTGCGGCCGGTGGAGCGCCAGGGGCGGGGACGCGTCGCCGTCGAGTTCTTGTGAGCGGTGGCGCCTCGGGCATCGGCGAGGCCGTCGTGCGTCGGTTGCGGGCGGCGGGCGACGAGGTGGTGATCGTCGATCGCAACGCCGAGGGCGGCGCCCGAGTTGCGGCCGACACGGGCGCGACCATGATTGTGGCGAACGTGGCGGCGTCGTCGGAGGTCGACGTCGCGGTCGCGCACGCCGTCGCCGTGATGGGTGGGATCGACGGCGTGGTCGCCTGCGCAGGTGTCGGTCTGTTGAAGCGGCTGGAGGATGTGACGGATCGCGAGTTCGACCGCATCGTCGCGGTGAACCTCACCGGCACCTTCCACGTGCTGCGCGCCGCCCATCGGCACCTCGTCGCGTCCGAAGCCGCCTCGGTCGTCACCGTCGCGTCGGTGTCGGGTGTGCGGCCGACCCGCGGCGAGGGGCCCTACAGCGCCGCGAAGGCAGCGGTGGTCGCCCTCACGCAATCGGCAGCGCTCGAGTGGGCACCGAGCATCCGGGTGAACTGCGTGTCGCCCGGATTCGTGGTGACGCCGCTCAACTCGGTGATTGCCGACGACCCGACCATGCGCTCGGAGGTCGAAGCCGGCACCCCGCTCGCTCGATTGGGTGACGCCGACGAGGTGGCGTCGGCGATCGAGTTCCTGCTCGGCCCGGAGTCCTCCTATCTCACCGGTCAGAACCTGATCATCGACGGCGGCTCCATGCTCGGGTCCCAGCAGGTCGACGATCTGCTGGCGCGGCTTCTCCGACCCCGCGGGTAGGTCGTTCGACTCACTGGCCGGGCCCGACCTCGGTGCGTACCGTCGCATCTCATGGCACCCCGATACGCAACTGTCCCGATGATGACCGGCCGCCAGCGGGACGACGTCGGTCGGGCGGTTCTGCGTCTGCACGAGTCCGTCGGGCTGTTCGAACGGGTGCACGAGGACCGGGCGTTTCGAGTGCTGCTGATCGCTGCGCTCAACGCCCTCGATGTCGTGACGACCGCTGTGGTGCTGGCGCTGGGCGGGGTGGAATCCAACCCGGTGATGCAGCCGGTGGTGGGCGGGGCCTGGTGGGGGCCGATCCTGGTGAAGGCGGTCGTGATCGGTGCGCTGTGGGCTGCCGCGATGCGGTGCCCGGTCCGATCTCGTGTGGCCGACGTGCTGCTGATCGCGGGAGCGGCCTTCTACTCGGTGGTCGTCGGCTGGAACTCCCTGCTGATGATCCACGGATGAGCGCCGTGCGCCGAACGAGCCCCACCCTCGACGATGGAGCCCGCGACGAGAATGACCCCGAGGACCTCGGCCCGCGCGGACCGAACGCGGCTGCGGGCATCCCGATCTATCGGTGGCTGATGGCCGGCTTCCTCCTGGTGATGAACGTGGCCGACGTGTACCTGACGAAGGCGATCCTGGCCCGCGGCGGCGTCGAGGCCAATCCGATCATGCGGCCCGTCATCGGCCACGCCGTGAGCCCCGTCGCGATCAAGGTGATCGTGTCCCTCGGCGTGGGTGCGCTGCTGCTGGCGGCCCCGGTTCGCTCTCGCTTCGCCGATGTCGCAGTCACGCTCGTGGTGGTGATCTACGTGTTGATCACGGGATGGAACATCGGCGTCCTGCTGCAATCGGCGGCGCTGTGACGACGGATTGACGGCCTCGCTCCACACCCGGTAGCCAGAGCCGAATGCGATCGGGACTGCGGCGGTGGGGTGGTGCGTCGGCCGGCCCGTTCGAGGCTCGTGGCATCCCGCTCGTGCTGGTGGCGATCGTGGTGGTGCAGTTCGGCGCGGCCATCGCCAAGGGTGCGGTGCGCGAGATCGGCCCGTTCGGAGTCGTGTTCTGGCGGGTGACGATCGCAGCCGTGCTCATCGCTGCGGTGAGCCGGCCCCGCTGGCGTGGGCGCGGCGCCGACGAGTGGCGCACCATCGTGTTCTTCGGGATCGCGCTTGCGGGGATGAACGTGGCGTATTACGCCTCGCTGCAACGGCTGCCGATCGGCGTGGCGGTCACCATCGAGTTCGCGGGTCCGCTCGGCGTCGCGGTGTTCGGGCGGTGGCGGTCGCCGATCCACGTCGCGGCGGCAGGCGTGGCGGCGGTGGGGGTGGTGTTGCTCAGTCCGCTCGGCGGCGGCTCGATCGACCCGCTGGGAGCGCTGCTCGCCTTGACCGCCGGAGCGTGCTGGGCGGCCTACATCGTGTTGAGCGCGCGGGTGGGAGCGGCCTTCGCCGGCGCCAGCGGGCTCGCCCTCGCTCTCGGGGTCGCGTCGTTGCTCACGGTGATACCGGCGGTGGCGACATCGGGCCAGGCGATGTTCGCTCCGAAGTGGATCGCGACGGGCGCCGCGGTCGCGGTGCTGTCATCAGCGCTGCCCTACGCGCTCGAGCTCGAGGCCCTGCGCTGGATCCACCCCTCCACCTTCGGGTTGCTGATGAGCCTGGAGCCGGCCTCCGGCGCGCTCGCCGGTGGGATCGTCCTCGGTGAACGCCTCGGCGGCCGCGAGTGGGCGGCGATCGGGATCGTGTTCGTGGCGAACGTCTTGGCCGCGGGCGGTCGGCGCCGCGAGCGAGCGTCAGTCGCCGGAGCGGACGGCGACCGAGGAGGTGGCGAACCGGCGCACGGCACCGTCGTCGACCTCGACGCCCAGCCCGGGGCGTGACGGCACCGCGATCGTTCCGTCGCGGATCACGAAGCCGTCGTCGACCACGTCGATGTCGAAGAACCGGCTCGTCGGCGTGAGATCGCCGGTGAGGGTGAACGGAGGTGTCGCCGCGAGCGCGACGCTCGCCGCTCGTCCGACGCCGGTCTCGACCATCCCGCCGCAGAACACGCCGAGCCCGCCGGCGCGAGCGCGGCGCGCGAGCCGGAGGGCGGCGACGGGACCGCCGCAGCGAGCGGCCTTCACATTCAGCACCCGGGCAGCGGAGAGCGCTGCGACCGTGTCGAGATCGGCGGTCGTTTCAACGGCCTCGTCGAGACACAGCGGGGTTCGGAGTCGCTCGGCGACGCGGGCGTGCCCGGCCAGATCGTCGGCCGCAAGGGGCTGTTCGATGTAGTCGAGTCCGAGCGGATCGAGCGACCGCAGGGCATCGACACCGTCCCTGGACGCGTCGTACGCGCCGTTGGCGTCGACGGCGATGTTGAGCCCGGGAAAGGCGTCGCGAACGGCGATCACCCACGGCTCGCGGCCCGGAGCGACCTTGAACTTCACACGCCGATACCCCGCGGCCTGCGCGTCGCCGATGCTCCCGACGAGCCGGTCGACGTTGTCCGCGAGGCCGAGCGCCAGGCCCGCGTCGACCTGTTCGGTCGACGCGCCGAGGAACGCGGCGAGGGAACGTTCGGCGCCTCGAAGGTGCGCGTCGAGCAAGGCCGTGATCAGCCCGGAGCGCGCCATTCGGTGGCCCTCGATGTCGGCGAATGCGCGGTCGATCCGCTCGAGCAGGTCGCCGGCCGGGCGTTCGCGTTGCGTGCGGAACCAGCGCGGGACCAAGTGGTCGGCGAGCACCGCCGCGGCGCCGGCCGCGTACTCTGCGGTGTACGTCGGCTCGGGGAGCGCTGGGGCCTCGCCCCAGCCGACCAACCCCTCGGCGTCGACCCGCACCAGGACCGTGTCTCGGGTCGCGAAGCTGCCGGCGCCCGAGCGCCACGGCGTGCGCAGGGGGATCGCGACCCGATGGATTTCGATGCGCTCGACCCGCAGGCCATCGAGGGGGAGGGGTGGCTCGTCGATATCGCGAGGCTACCGGCGCGTGCCGTCAGTCCGTTGGGGGCGCAGCGGGGAAGCGGTCGACTCGTCGCAGCGTCGGGAACCGCCACGCCCAGATCGCGACCACAGCGATCGTCGCGGCGCCGCCGACGACGACGGTTCGGGACGCGCCGAGCAGGTTGCCGACCACGCCCGACTCGAACGCCCCCAGTTCATTCGAGGCGCCGATGAACACCGACTCGACCGCCATCACGCGACCGCGCACGCCCGGTGGCGTGACGAGCGGAACGAGGGTGGCCCGGATGAACACGCTGACCGAATCGGCGGCCGACAACACCACCATGGCGACCACGGCGACGGCGGCGGTGCGGGTGGCGCCGAGCAGGACCGTCGCTGCCCCGAACACCGCGACCGAGGCATAGAGCCAGCCGCCGATATGGCGCCGGATCGGCCGTCCGGCCAGCACGAGCGTGACCGCTGCTGCGCCGATCCCGCCGGCCGCGTGGAGCCATCCGAGCCCGGTGGCACCCAGGCCGAGGCGCTCGCGGGCGAGTGCCGGAAGCAGCGCGACCGCGCCCCCGAACAGCACCGCGAAGAGGTCGAGCGAGATGGCTCCGAGGAGCACCGGCAGTCGGCGGACTTCGCGCAACCCGGCGAACGCCTCGTGAACGGCCGAGCCCGTACGGCCCGAACGATGGGTGCCGTGTTCCGCTGCGTCGGCACGCGTCGCCGCTCGATACCCCGTCTCGGTGTGAACCCGGACCGCGCCGATCATGAGCGCCGCGGCCCCGGCTGCGGCGGCCGTGAAGATGTACGCCGCCGAGGGCGACCATGCGGCCAGCGCTCCGCCGATCACGGGACCGACGATGCGTGCGCCCTGCCAGGTGGCCGACTGGAGTGCGACCACGCGGGGGAGCAACGCTGGCGGCACCACATCGGGGATCAGCGCTCGGGCGGCCGGGGCGCCGAGCGAGCGCGCCGCGCCGAAGAGGGCCACCACTGCGAAGATCGCGGGGAGGGCCCCCGCACCGGACCGGGCCAGCACCGCGAGGGCGGCGGCACACAGGATCTCGCCGACGAACGACGCCGCCACGACCTTGCGTCGGTCGAGCCGGTCGGCGATCGGACCCGACACGGCGACGAGCAGCACCGACGGGAGGAACTCGGCGAGCCCCAGCCAGCCGAGATCGAGTTCGCGGCGCGTGAGTTCGAACACGCGGTACCCCAGCGCCGTCGCCTGCGCCGCGGCGCCGAGCGAGCCCACGGTCAGCGTCGCGAGTGCGAGCATCGCCGGGCGATGCGCCAGCACGTCGCGGAGTGCGTCCTGCGGCGGGGCCTCCGCTGCCGTCATCGGTATCGGTGCACGATGAACCGCGGGGTCCGAGGCGGCACGCACAGGCGGCCGAGGGCGGCGAAGATCCAGCGCGCCGTCGCCTCCGGCTCGGCATTCGCCGGCAGGGCGACGACGAACCCTCGGCGCGGATGATCGGTGAGCACCCGCCATTCGGGCGGGACCGGTGCGCGGCTGTCGGCAAGGAGCGGGGCGGCCGGTGCCCCCTGGCCGTGCTGCAAGCCGATCTGACTGGGCTCGACGACCGCGCCGCGGCGAACGCGAGCCGGGGTCCACGTCGCGAGGGGCACGAAGGGTCCCCGCTTGGAGAACACGGCGAGCGCGTTCGGCGTGGCGGGCACGTCGACACCGTCGGGGATGATCGGTAGCACGTTCAACCAGCCCGATCCGGCTTCCGACAGCTCGCCGATCATCTGCGCCAGTTCCCCCGGAACCGATTCGTCGATCTCGATCGGTTCGTTCCGCTGTGTCACGGGGCCTCAGGGTAGAGGTCGACCCACATCGCCTCGAAGAAGCGGTCCTTCTCGCGTTCGAGGAGTCGCTGGGGTTGTGGCCGAGCGGCCGTGATGGCGGCCTGCAGGCGGGGGCACGCCGTCTCGAGGAGCAGGTAGGTGTCGTTCGCCACGACCACGATGGGGCGCCCCGTGGCCCGGCGCAGGATCGCGGCGGCCGCGTCCTCGGGGGTCTGTGCGGCGAGACGGTCGCGGTAGTCGACCCAGTCGACGAAGCGCGGGTCGTCGGTCGCGGGATACGTCACGACATCGGTGCGTCCGAGCGCTCGCGTGAGCGGCGGTCCCATCTGGTCGGGGCACACGACGACGAGCGCGTCGGCCGGTGCGCGGCGGATGGCGTCGGCCGCCTCGCCAACCTGGCTGCGCCCGTCGGTGAACACGAGGCCGACGCCGATGATCGAGGTGACGACCGTGATCGCGAGCACCACGTCGGTGGACCGTCCCGGGGCGAACCGGGTGATGCCCAGGGCGACCAACATCACCATCAGCGGGACGATGACGGCGGCGTACCGAGGGGCGAACCCGGTGCCGCTGATGAGCCCGAACGCAGCTGCGATCGCGATGGTCGTGGCCAGCGTGACCGAGAAGGGGGCGGCGTCCGACGCGAACCGCCAGGTGAGCACGCCGCGCTCGCGCTCCTCGCCTCCGGGCGAGATGCGCAGCGTGACAACGCCGAGCACCATGAGCGTCGCGAACCAGTAGGCGCCGACCTGTGCCTCGGAGCTCTGCCCGCCCGAGAACCACAGCGTCGTCATCACCACGAGCGTGGCGGGGCGGAAGGAGGGAGCCCACGGGGTGCCCGTGTGCTGTGCCTGGTAGAGCAGCGTGGGGAGCCATGGCAGGAAGCTCAACCCGCCGAGGAGCAGCGCGCCCAGAGCCCAGATCGTCGCTCGGCATCGGCTCGCGAGCTCGGCTCGATCCTCGGGCCGCAGGCGGATCCGAATGCGGCGCCCGGCGCAGGTCGCGGCGAGGCCCAGCCCGGTGCCGGCGACGAGCCACATCGACCAGTAGTGCGACCAGAGCAGCGCCGACGCGACGAGCGCGACCGCAGCGGCCCGTGCCGCATTCGGCGATTCGTAGAGCCGAAGCAGTGCGAGCATCCCGACCCACACGAGCGCCATCACGAGCGCATACATTCGGGTCTCGCTGCCGTAGTGGAACACGAACGGGTTCAGCAGGAGCACCACCACGATGGCGAGAGCGAGGCGACGGCCGCCGACGCGGCGCCCCACGAACCATGCCGGGACGACCGCCACGAGGCTCAGCACGCCCGATAGCGAGCGGACGGCCAGATCGCCCGAGCCGAACGCCATGGTCCAGATGTGCAGCAGGAAGTAGTACAGCGGTGGATGGCCGTCGGCCCGGAGCGCCGAAGCAATGCCATTCAGCGGCAAGCTCGCGATGTTGGCGCTGAGCGCCTCGTCGAGCCACAGCGGGCTCGATGTCGCGAATCGCGCGCCGATCGAGATGCCGAGCGCCACGATCACGAGGCCGCGCACCCACGCGGCGACGTCGCGTGTTGGGTCGGTCGGTGGGGTCGGCGCCATCTGCAGGTGAACCTCTCGACACGGCGTCGCTCCCAGGCAAGGGCAGGACCCGGGGCGGACGGAACTTATCATCGGCCGCCATGAGCGACCCTGTCCGCGTCGACGACCCCGCCGATCCGAGGATTGCCGACTTCATCGGCCTTCGAGATCGAGAGCTCCGGACGCGGGCGGGCGCGGCCGACCCGCGTCCCGCTGTGTTCGTCGCCGAGGGCGACCCGGTGGTCGAACGTGCGGTGCGCGCTGGCTACCGGCTGCGCGAGCTGCTCATCGACGCCGAGCGACCGGGTCCGCTCCCGGCCTGGCTTCCGAGCGATGCTGCGATCTACGCCGCGGGACCACAGGTGTTGTTCGCCATCACGGGGTTCGGGGTGCATCGCGGTTGCATCGGCGTGTTTGACCGTCCCGACGAGCCGTCCCCCGCATCGCTCCTCGCCACGGCGCACCGGGTCGTCGTGCTGGAGCGAGTCGTCAATCCCGTCAACCTGGGAGTGATCGCCCGCAGCGCCGCAGCGTTCGGAATCGACGCCCTCCTTCTGGACCGATCGTCGGTCGATCCGCTGTACCGACGGGCCTCGCGCGTGGCGATGGGGGAGGTCTTCGACCTTCCGTGGGCGCGCCTCGATCAGCTGCCAGGCGCCTTGACGATCCTCGTCGACGCCGGGTTCCGTCTGCTGGCTCTGACACCGACTCCCGACGCGACACCGATCGGTGACCTCGAGCTGAGGCCGACCGATCGGGTCGCATTGGTCTTCGGTTCAGAAGGGCCGGGCCTGAGCGACGAGGCGCTCGCCGCATGTCCCGAACGAGTTCGGATTCCGCTGTCCGGGCGAGTGGACTCGCTGAACGTCGGGGCCGCGGCCGCTGTGGCGTTCTACGAGATCACACGCGCTCGATGACGGTGGCGGAACCCATGCCGCCGGCGGCGCACATCGCAACGGCGCCCCACTGAGCGTCGGTTCGGATCAGCTCGTTGACCATCGTCACGATCATCCGGGCGCCCGTGCAGCCGATCGGGTGACCGAGCGAACAGCCGGAGCCGTTGACGTTGACGATCGAGTGGTCGAGGCCGAGCTTGCGGGTGAAGGCCACCGACACCGACGCGAACGCCTCGTTGATCTCGACCGACTGCAGATCGCCGACCGAGATGCCGGCGCGCTGCAGCGCGAGCGGAAGCGCCGCCTGCGGGGCCAGGCCGGTCTCCTCGGGAGCGAGCGCTGCGGACGCCCAGCCGCGGACCACGGCGAGGGGCGTAAGGCCGTTGGCCTCGGCGAACTCGCGCGAGCACATCACGAGCGCGGCGGCAGCGTCGTTGAGGCCCGACGAGTTGCCCGCCGTGGTTGTCGCCCAGTCGAGCTGTGGGTTCAACACCGGCAGCGACGCGAGCTTCTCGCGGGTGCCGTTGCGGCGCGGGTGCTCGTCGACCTCGAACGTGCCGCCGCCGGGCAGCGGCACCGCGACGAGTTCGTTGTCGAAGCGACCCTCGTCGATCGCCCGGATCGCACGCTGGTGCGATTCGAACGCCCAGTCATCGGCCTCCTCACGGGTGACGCCCGCCAGGCGCGACGTGTTGTCGCCGACCGTCAGCGCCATGTTCAGCGGCGGAGCCACCTCGGTCGGCTCGTTGGCGGGTGACAACCAGAATCCGGGCACACCGTCCGGACCGGGCCTCGACACGCCCGGGGCGGTCGACATCGATTCGGTGCCGCCGCCGACGCCGACATCGATCATTCCGGCGGCGATGTTGGCGGCGATCCACTGCGTGCCGGCCATCGCCGAGGCGCACCAGCGTTGCGTCGCGACCGCGGGCACCTGGTTCATCCCGAGGCGAACGGCAACGTTGCGGCCGATGTTGCCGCCGCCCTGGTACGACTCGCCGATGCCCATGTCCTGGATCTCCGAGATCGGGATGCCGGACCGTTCGATCGCGGCGCCGATCGCCAGTTCGGCGAGTGTGAAGGCGTCGACCCCACCGAGGGATCCCTTGTACGCCGTGGCGATGGGGGTGCGGGTGGCGCTGACGATGACGACGTCGCTGGGCATGACTCGATCCTCCGAAGCTGCCGGCGGCGCCGGCGATCAGGTGCCTGATGGGGCGTCAGATGATCGCACGCCGCCCGCCGCTGCTGCCACGTCGGGGATCGCTCGGCGGGCTATTTCGCCGACTTCTTGCCGCCGGACTTCGCCGACGGTTTGGCCTTCGCCTTCGCCTTGACCTTCGTGGTCGACTTCGACCCCGAAGCCTTGGCGCTCGCCTTGGGCGCGCCCGCCTTCGTCCCCGTCGCCTTCTTGGCCGATGCCGCCGTCGCCTTCACGGCTGCGTCGGCCTTTTTCTTCGCCGCGGCCGACGCCTTGTCGACCGCGCGGTCGAGGCGTCGCAGCGCCGCGCGAAGGTCGCGTTCGAGCGAACCGGCGAGTCGCTGCAGTTCCGCCATCTCCCGTCGCAGGGACTTGACGACCTCGGCCTCGACGTGAGCGGCCGTGCCGAGCTTGGGTGCGGTCTTCTTCACCGAAGCCTTCTTCGCTGAAGCCTTCTTCGCTGGAGTCTTCTTTGCCGTTGCCGTTGCTGCCATGGCATCTCCTCGGTCCGGTGGGTGGGAACTCAGTTCCCGACCTGATGCTCCTCCGACGAGCTACGGAGCGGCAGGGTCGGAAGTCCCGTCGGTCGCGGGAGCGAACGTCACCCGGTCGAGCCACAGGAAGCGGGCGACGAACACGATCCCCTGGCCGGCGAGCCCCGCAAGCACGATGAGCCACGGCGTTCGGGGCGCGAGCTCGTCGACGAACGCGATGAGCAGGCTCGAACACATCGCGCCGGCGACCACGCTCAACCAGAACTGCAGGATCTCGGCGTGCAGCCGATCGCGAGGATGGTCGCGCCACACGACCAGTCGGTACAGCACGAACGACGGTGGCGTGAGCACCGTGCCGACGGCGAGGTTCAGCAGCCCGGCGTTCACGTTCCACCGGGCTCGCGCCAGCACCAGGAGCGTGTACCCGACGGGCACCGTGATGAGCGAGATGACCGAGTAGCGCAGGAAGCGCATGGCGCCGGCGAAGCGTGTCGGTGGCACGGCGGCCTCGTCGTAGCCTGGCTCCCGTGTCACAGCCCGCCAACCTATCGCCGTCCGCCGCCCCGTCGGTGGTCCCCCTGACGAAGCCCTCCGTCGGAGCCGCCGAGCTCGCTGCGGTCGCCGCGGTCTTCGACTCGGGCTGGCTCGCCGGGCAGGGCCCCCGATCGGCCGAACTCGAAGACGCGTTTCGGGATCTGACCGGCGTCGCCCACACGATCGCGGTCAACAACTGCACCGCCGGCCTGCATCTCGCGTTGCTGGGCCTGGGAATCGGCGCGGGCGACGAGGTGATCGTCGGGGACTATTCCTTTCCCGCCACAGCGCACGGTGTGCTTCACGGGCGCAAGGCCCGTGTTTGTCGATGTCCGGTCGGACACCGCCACGATCGATCCGCGGCTCGTCGACGCGGCGATCTCGCCTGCGACCCGGGCGATCATCGGCATCGATGCGCTCGGCGTCCCGGCCGACTGGGACGAGCTGAGCGACATCGCACGCACCAACGGACTGGCGCTCGTCGAGGACGCTGCGTGCGCCGCTGGTGGCACCTACCGAGGCCGAGCGTGCGGCAGCTTCGGTGACGTCGCGGCCTTCTCGCTGCACGCCCGCAAGGGCATCACGTGCGGCGAGGGCGGCGTGATCGCCACCGATTCGGCGGAACTGGCGGAGCGCGTTCGACCGCTGGTGTGCTTCGGGATGGAGAGCGCGTACGCGCGTCAAGGGTCCGCCGGTTCGTCGCTGCCGCGTTTCACGGAGCTGGGCTACAACTACAAGCTGGCCGACATCCTCGCCGCGATCGCAACGGTGCAGGTTGGGCGCCTCGGCACCCTCCTCGCGCACCGACGGCGCGCCGCTGCGTATTACGCCGCCGCGCTCGCGGACATCGACGGGGTGCGAGCACCACAGGTTCCCGACGACCGCGAGCCAACTTGGCAGACCTACGCGGTCGAGATCCTCGAGGCCGACCGCGACGCCGTGATCGCTTCGTTGCGAGAACTTGGGGTGCAGTCGACGATCGGCACCTACGCGCAGCACACGCAGCCGGTCTATGGCGCGACGGCATCCTGTCCGAACTCCGCGCGCTTCGCCGAGCGACACCTCGCGCTTCCCATGTCGGCCGAGATCAGCGAGGCCGATCAGGATCGTGTCATTGCAGCGCTGCGACGGGTGCTCGGCTAGCGCCGATCGGTCCCGGTGGCGGGAACCGTGCGTCCGGTGAGCGGGTCGACATGGCCCAGGAGCCGAGCGGGATTGCCCGCCACGGCGGTGGCGTCATCGACATCGCGGGTCACGACGGCGCCGGCCCCGATGATGCACCCGGAGCCGATGCGGACACCCGCCAAGACCACGGCGTTCGCGCCGATGAAGGTGCGGTCGCCGATGGTCACCGCCGCTCGGTCGGTGTCGACGGCGCGGCCCGTCACGCATCGACGCGCGGTCGAGTGGGTGTAGATGTGCACGCCTGCCGAGATGTCGCAGCCGGCGCCGATCGACAGGCCGCCGGAGCCGTCGATGAGCGTGAACGGCCCGATCCAGGTGCCGGCGCCGATCGTCGGCTCCCCGATGATCCACGCGAGGCGATGGTACGGATTGTCGGGGAAGATGCTGCCGTCCGCCGCGGCGCCCGAACCGGCCGTCACCGGTTCATGCCCCGGCGACGTCGGGCGATTCGGCACGAACCGTGTGTTCGACGACCTCCGCGATACCGGTGTCGATCGGCACCATCGGCGTCCATCCCAACACCTCGGTGATGCGCGAGATGTCGGCCTCGCGCTGGGTCACGAGCACTTCGCGTGGCCGGAACTGCGGGGTCACCTCGGCGCCCACAGCGTCGATCAACAGCTCGGCGAGCTGCTTCACCGTCGTTTGCGTTCCGGTGCCCACATTGAGCACCTGCCCCGTGGCATCGGACTCGAGCGCGGCGATCACGGCCCGCGCGACGTCGTCGACATGAACGAAGTCCATCGACTGCTCGCCCTTGCCGTCGATGACGGGTGCGTCGCCCTGGGCGAGGCGTCGAAGGAAGGTGAGCACGACCGAGGTGTAGTAGGCGTCGGTCGGCTGCCCCGGGCCGTACACGTTGAAGAACCGAAGGCCGAGCCACGACAGGCCCGAACGCGCCGCGTGGAAGCCGAGCAGGTGCTCGCCCGCGAGCTTCGCTATGCAGTACGGCGTGATCGGCGCAGGCAGGTCGGTCTCGGCCATGGGGAGGCGGGTCGGGTTGCCGTACACCGAGGCGGACGAGGCATAGATCACCCGGCGGACGCCGTGTGCTACAGCGGATTCCACCACGTGCTGCGTGCCCATGAGGTTCACGTCGAAGCTCTCCGTCGGATCGGAGATGCTCTTGTTCAGGCACACCGCTGCGAGGTGCACGACCGCCTCGCAGCCCTGCATCACGCGGTCGACCGCACCGCGGTATCGAACGTCGACCTCGTGGATCTCGACGCCGTCGAGCTGCGCCAGTCGCGCCTCGACCGCTGGGTCGGATCGATACCGATTGTCGGCGATTCGGACCTTCCATCCGGCGTCGACCAGTCGCGTCACCACATACGAGCCGATGTAGCCGAGCCCTCCGGTCACGAGCACGGTGCTCTCGCGGGATCTCATTGGTGTGTCTCCTCAGCAGCGTCGGACGGGGTGGGGGTGATGGCGGCGATCGCGTCGCCGGGACGGCGGACGCGTCGGACGACGAACAGCGGCCGCCCGCGGGTTTCGTCGACGCCCCGCCAGAGGTACTCGCCGATCACGCCGAGCGTGAGCAGCTGCAGGCCGCCCATGATGAGCGTCACGACGATCGCGGTGGGCCAGCCCGACGGCGTGGTCACGCCGACGAGCGAGCGGACGATCAAGACCAGTGCGTAGAGCACGCCGAGCGTTGCGGCGAGGGCTCCGAGGGTCGAACATGCGCGCAGGGGGGCCGACGAGAACTGCACCATCGAGTCCACGGCGAGGCGCAGGATCTTCGCCCGGGTCCAACGGCTCTCGCCGTGCGCCCGGGGCGCCTGCTCGTAGGCGACGCGGGTCTGGGTGAAGCCGACCCATGCGATGAGCGCCAGCACGTTGCGATTGTGTTCGGGCATGGCCACGACCGTGTCGACGACGGCCCGGTCGACCAGCACCCCCGACGGACCCTCGGCGGGGTAGTTGGCCAGCCCGGCAGTGCGGCTGAACAGGCGGGAGAAGGCCGTGGACGCCGCGTCGTAGACCTTCGACCGCTGCGCACGAACCGAACGAATACCCCACACCACGTCGGCGCCGCCGCGCCACTCGGCGAGGAAGCGAGCAACCAACTCCGGCGGTTCCTGCAGGTCGGCGCCTAGCACGATCACCGCGTCGGTCTCGACGTGGTGGAACCCGGCGGTGATCGCGTAGTGCGACCCGAAGTTCCGCGACAGCTCGACCGCTCGCACGGCGTCGTCGGGGAGTGCGAGTTCGATCAGCCGATCGACGGTTCCGTCGCTGGAGCCGTCGTCCACGAGCAGCAGATCGAGCTCGATATCGGAGTGTGCGTCTCGGAGTCCACGGAATCGTTCGAGCAGGCCGTCGACCGTTGCCGCCTCGTTGAACGCTGGGACCAGGATCGTCACGCGACGACGGCGCTCGTCGGGTGGCTTCTTGGGGTTCATCGTGGCTCCCTCGACGGTCAGCGGGCCGCGTACGTCGACCGGATCGTGCCGGCATCGAGCAGACGGTCGGCGTCGCGTCGGTGCACCAACACCGTCAGCTCGTCCCAGTCGTCTCCGCGTGGCACGAGTGAAACGTAGTCGCGCCAGAGGTCGATGCCGCAGTACCGCAGGGCGGCGGTGTCGACCGTGGTGAGGTTGCGTCGAAGCAGCAGGATCGGAGGCCGGGAGCCCCACGGGGGGCGACGGTCGGGGCATGCCGATCGGATCCCGTCGGCCGTTCGCCGGTGGTCGATGAACGAGTACCAGGGCTCGCCCACGCTGCGGCCGCCGAGCGCGAGCACGAGCCCCGCGCTCTCGTCGTAGGCGAGCACCCGACGGCCCGGCTCCTGCACCAGCGGCGCGAGCGCCTCGCCGAAGCGCTGCAGCCCGTCGGCGGTGTCCTCGCCGAACCGCAGGCCGGCGAGCGGCGGCAGGCTCGACACCTCGACCGTCGAGTCCTCGACCGGATCGACCCGATAGGGGTGGCGGAGCAGCCCGTCGGCGGCGGCCCAGGCGGGCACGAACGCGATTGCTCCCACGAGCGCGGCGCTCGTGGCGGTTTGGGCCACGCCGTCGGGCGGGGCCGCCGACAGGGCCAACAGGCCGAGCGCTCCCCAGAAGGCGAAGGCGGCCGATGCGAGGACGAGGATGGCGTTTCCGGTGCCCGCGGCGAAGGTGGCGGGAAGCGCGGCGAGGGCGAGTCCGACCGGCCACGTGTGCCATCGGGCGCCAGCGGGTGCCACACCCTGATCGCCCGTGGGCTCGAGGTCCGTGGATTCTGGCTCTGGTTCTGGTTCTGGTTCTGGCTCTGGCTTGGTGCCGGTGCCGGTGCCGGTGCCGGTGCCGGGCGCAGCGGCAAGCCAACGGCGGGCGAAGGCGGTCGATGCCGCATACACGAGTGGTGGCAGGCCGATCGCCGCCACCAGGAACTGCGCTCGGAACGAGGGAAGGATGATGTCGGTCAGCGACCGCACGGCCATCGCGCCGATCACCACGGTGATGAGCGCGAGCGGCACGCGCAGCCAGCGGGCAACCCCCACGAGCACGCAGGCGCCGAGGAACGCGATCACCAGCCCGCTGTTCGTGGTCGCGATGTAGCGGATGCCGTTGAGGTAGAAGCGCCACAGCGTCAGCGGATCGTTGGTCCCACGGTTGATAGCCGTGGTCACTTCGCCGAATTCGTCGAGAAATCGGGGCAGGTCGATCGCGGCGCTCAGCCAGCCCCACACGACCGCGGCGCCTGCCGCCGACGCGGCCACGTCGAGGGCCCGCTTCCACCACCGATCGCTGCGGGCAAGCACGAGCACGACGAGCAGCACCGGTGCCGTGAGCAGCGTCGAGGGCCACTTGGCGAGGCCCGCCACCATCATCGCGGCACCGAGCATCGCCGGCGCCACCGGAAGCCACCGCGCCGAGGCCTCGGCACGACGAAGCTGCACCAGCAGCGCAGTCGTGGCCGCGATCGTGCCGTGCAACGACAGCGTGTTGTACGAGGGGCTCGCGGGAAGCCATGCGGCCGACATCGCACCGGATGCCGCCACGAGGGTGGTGATCGCCGCCGTCGTCCATCGCGACCGCCGGAGGTGGGGGCGATGCGCCCGCAGCCAGCGAGCGAACGCGAGGCCGAACGCGAGGTGCAGGGCTATTGCGACGACCAGGCCGACGCGGCGGAAGTCGCCGATGTTCCAGCCGAGCGATTCGAAGATCGGCCCGTAGATGAACTGGGCGCCGGTGAAGTTGCGGTACTCCGTCGACCACCACCGGTACGACAGGAGATAGAAGCCCTCGTCGGTGAGATCCAGTCCGGCGCTCGCGTTGAGCCAGCCGCTCACGGCCCATATCGCCAGCCCCGCGGTGCCGATCAGCGTGCCGATCAGCGCCGGAAAGTCGGGCGAGATCGCGGGACGCGAGGATGCATCGGCCGCGCCTTCGGGTTCGGCGCGTTCGGGTTCGGCGCGTTCGGGTTCGGCGCGTTCGGGTTCGGCGGTCACGAGATCCAGCCGACCGCGGCGCGACGCCGGGGAGGAGGCGGGCACTCGCCCGTCGGGTGACCGAGGTAGATCGCAGCGATGGCGCGCGCTCCGGACTCGAATCCACAGAGGTCGAGCAGCTCGGACGCATCGGGTACGGGCACCGAGCTCCAGAACGAGGCGAGCCCCCGTGCGGTGGCCGCGAGCAGCAGGTTTTGGACGCCGGCCGCCACGGCGTCGCGTCGCTCGGCGGTGTCGACCTCATCGACGCCGAGCGACGTGGCGACCACGACCACGACTGGCGCGCGCAGGTACTTCCGTCGGGTCTTTGTGACCCGCTCGGGTGGTGCGCCCCGCGCGGCCAGGGCGTCGGCGAGGCAGTCGCCGAGGCGCTCTCGACCGTCGCCGTCGAACGCGGCGAACCGCCACGGCTCGGTGCGCCGGTGGTTCGGGGCCCAGGTCGCCAGATCGCAGAGCTCGGCGACGACGTCGCGTTCCACGCGACGATCGGGGTCGACCTGCAGGCAGGTCCGCCGCCCGCGGATGACCGAGTCCACCGCCGCGATCCGATCGCTCGGCGTGAGCGGCACGGTCACCGGTGGACGTCGGAGCGCGTCTGGCGCACGCGGGTGCGCACGGTGAACACCGAATCGCCCGAGAGGATGCCGCCGCGGGCGAGCAGGCGTCCGCCGTGCCAGTTCGACAGGCCGAGTTCGGGCGCATCGAGGGCGTACTGGCCGTCGACCCAACGCGTGAAGCCGTTGCCGACGAACGGCGCGTCGATCCGGTTCCAGAACCGGGCGTGCTCCTCGGGGTTGCTCGACACGAGCGACGCCACGAAGCGTGGCGACCTGGCGTTGAAGAGGTCGATGGCGTGGTCGAGGTCGTCGACGATGACAAGCGTGACCTCGGGCGACTCCTCCCACTCCCATTCGCGGCCGAGCTGGGACTCGTCGATCGTCTCGCAACCCGGCTCGACGGACGCGCCCTCGGCGCGGATGATCGTGCGTTGCGCAATGCGGTCCGGACCGATCGCGGCGTGTTCGCCGCACAGGTGCAGCTTCGCCTCGGTGCCGCGGGCCGCCGCGGCGGCGTCGAGCGATTCGAGGAACACCGGCACGAGACGGTCGGCGTGGGCCAGAGGGATGCAGCACGTGTTGAGCGTGTTGCACACCTTGCGATCGAGCGACCAGCGCACGGCGTCGGCGAACGCGGTATCGGCCGTCGGTTCCCCCGCGACGATCCACGCGCCGCCCGTCCCGTGGAGGCTGACGGCGACGCCTGCCTGCCGCGCGACAGCGCCGAGTTGCGCCACCGCGGGGCCGGAGCCGCGGGCGACGGCGAGCGCGAGTCGCGGGTCGGAGAACATGGCGTGGCCGGCGCCGTGCGAGCGCGAATCGACCAGCGACGCGGCGTCGAGTGGGAGCCCGGCCTCGGCGAGCGCAGGTCGGAGCGCGTGCTCCATGATCGCCCGTGCCGTGCCGAGCGCGTCCGACCCGATCCGGAACGCGACGGTGTTGCCGGAGCGCAGCACGCCACATGCGTCGGCGAACACGTTCGGGCGCCCTTCGAAGACGAAGCCGACCACGCCGAGCCCGGCACGGACCAGCTCGACGGTCCACCCGTCGTGCTCGATGGTGCGCACGATCTCGCCCCGGCCCGACGGTTGGGCGGCCCAGGTGCGCAATCCGGCGACCATGTCGGTGCGCATCTGCGGCGAGAGCACGAGCCGGGTGGTCGAACGACCGGCGTCGCGGGCTCGGGCCACGTCGGCCGCGTTGGCCTCGAGAATCGGCGCGACCGCAGCGTCGTCGGCGAGGCGGTCGGCGAATCCGTGGAAGAAGCGGTCGATCGACTCGTCGGTGACCCCGGCGAGTTGCAGAAACGCATCGTGCGCGCGTGCGACGGCGCCTCGGCCGGCATCGAGGTCGGCGGCGCTCAGGTGCACGAGCCGGCCGTCGATTGCGAGCAGTTCGTCGCCGGGCCGGTACGCATCGGCGAGCGCCGCGTCGATCTCGACGAGGCGGTTACCCGCTAGCACTCGCGTGCCGGCGGCCAATCGTTCGGCGCCGGGATCGGGGTCGCTGAGCATCTGGCCAACCTACCCGCGGTCCATTCGTTCGTTGGTGAGGCTCCCGTTGCCTTGCTAGAACGTCCGCACGCCGTCGAGGGGGTTGATGATGTCGGACACGCACGAGGTGCTCGCGAGCATCGTCGGGGCTGCCAATGTGGCGTCCGGCGACGCCATCAGCGACGACCTGACCCACGACGAGGGGTTGGGCGTCGAGCCGCACCGTCCCGATGTAGTGGTGTGGCCGGAGTCGACCGCAGCGGTCGCCGCGGTCGTGGCCCACGCGAACGATCACCGCATTCCGGTCACGGCCCGCGGCGCGGGAACCGGCCTGTCGGGCGCGTGCGTCGCACGGTCCGGTGGGGTGTTGATCTCGTTCGACAAGATGAACCGGATTCTGGAGATCGACACCGAGAACCACATCGCCGTCGTGCAGCCGGGCGTCACGCTCGATCAGCTCGACGCAGCGCTCGCGCCGCTCGGTCTCGTCTACCCGGTGTTCCCCGGCGAGTACTCGGCGAGCCTGGGCGGCAACGTCAACACCAATGCCGGTGGCATGCGTGCGGTCAAGTACGGCGTGACACGCCACCACGTGCTCGGTGTCGAGGCCGTGCTCGCCACCGGCGAGGTCATCCGGGCTGGCGGCAAGATCGTCAAGATCTCCACGGGCTACGACCTGACGCAGCTGATCATCGGCTCGGAAGGCACGCTGGCCGTGGTGACCGAGGCGACGCTCAAGTTGCAGCCGCGGCTGCCGTTCTCCACCACGATCCTGGCGCCGTTCGCGACGCTCGACGGGGTGACGGGCGCCGTGCCGCGGGTCGTCGCGTCGGGGCTCGGGCCGCAGATCCTCGAGTACATCGACCTGCTGACGATGTCGGTCATGACATCGTCGGGTTCGCTCGACCTGGGCATCCCGCAGGACGTGAAGGACTCGGCGCTCGCGTACCTCGTCGTGGTGCTCGAGAGCGCGCACGCGGACCGCCTAGACGCCGATGTCGAGGCGCTGGCCGGGCTGCTCGGCGAGCTCGACGCGATGGACGTGTACGTGCTGCCCGGTGGGGCAGCGGCGCAACTCATCGACGCACGCGAGAAGGCCTTCTGGCTGGCGAAGGCGAACGGTGCGAACGACGTGGTCGACGTGGTGGTCCCCCGGGCGTCGATCCCGGAGTTCATGGAGCGCGTGTCGGCGCTCGCATCCGAAACCGGATCGTGGATCGCCGGGTGCGGCCACGCAGGCGATGGCAACGTGCACCTCGGCGTGTTCCAGAGCGACCCCGATGCGCTGCACACGGTGATGATGGGGTTGTACCGGGCCGGGATGGAGTTGGGCGGTGCGATATCGGGCGAGCACGGGCTCGGCACCGAGAAGCGGTCCTACTTCCTCGAACTCGAAGACCCCGCGAAGATCGACCTGATGCGCCGCATCAAGGCGGCGTTCGACCCCAACGGCATCCTCAACCCCGGAGCAGTCCTGTGACCGACGAGACCAACCCATCCGCCACCAACCGTCCGGCCAGGCCAACCCGTCCGGAAATGGCGCTCGCGCCTTGATCGAGACGCTCGTCGCGGCCGACGTCGACGTGTGCTTCTCCAACCCGGGCACGTCCGAGATGCACTTCGTCGCTGCGCTCGACGACGTGCCGGGCATGCGCGGTGTGCTGTGCCTGTTCGAAGGCGTCGCGTCCGGCGCCGCGGACGGCTTCGCTCGCATGTCGGGTCGGCCTGGCCGCAACGCTGCTCCACCTCGGCCCCGGGCTCGGGAACGCCATGGCGAACCTGCACAATGCGCGTCGGGCCCACTCGCCGATCGTGAACATCGTCGGGGACCACGCGACCTATCACAAGCAGTACGACGCGCCGCTGGAGAGCGACATCGATTCGATCGCCGCTGCGTGCGAGGGATGGTTCCGGCGCTCGATGTCGCCCGACGAGGTCGCGCAGGATGCCGCCGACGCGGTCGCGGCCGCGCTCGCTTCCCCCGCCCGGATCGCCACCCTGGTGCTGCCCGCGGACGTGTGCTGGCTCGACGCCCCCGGCGCAGTCGGACCGTCGACGCCGGAGCCGGCGAGTGCTCCCGACCCGGCGTTGGTCGCCGAGATCGCAGCGGTGCTGCGCGGCGACGCATCGAGCGTGGTGCTGATCGGTGGGCGTGCGATGCTCGCCGATGGCGTGACCGCAGCGGCCCGCGTGGCCACAGCGGCCGGCGCCCGGCTGTTCGCCGAGACCTTCCCCGCTCGTCACGAGCGCGGAGCGGGGCTGCCTCCGGTCGACCGGCTCGCGTACCTCGCCGAGTTCGCGCAGATGCAGCTCGACGGTGCCGAGCACGTCGTCGTCGTCGACGCGGCGGCGCCGGTCTCGTTCTTCGCCTACCCGGGGAAGGCTTCGGTGCTGACGCCCGAGGGGTGCGCCATCCATCAGGTTCCCCGCTCGGTCGACCCCGTCGCGTTTCTCGAGGCGCTCGCCGAGGCGCTGGACGCCCCGGCGGAGGTGGCGGTCGCCGAGGCGTCCCGCCCCGAGTTGCCGTCCGGCCCGCTGACCACTGACGGCGCCGCGGCGGTCATCGGTGCCCTGCTGCCCGAGCGCGCCATCGTGGTGGACGAAGCGAACACGTCGGGGTTGTTCATCCCTGCGGCCACCGCCGGTGCGCCGCGACACGACTGGCTCTGCCTGACCGGCGGCTCGATCGGTGTGGGCCTGCCCCTCGCCGTCGGCGCGGCGGTTGCCTGCCCCGATCGCCCCGTGCTGGCGCTGCAGGCGGACGGATCGGCGATGTACACGCTGCAGGCGTTGTGGACGATGGTGCGCGAGTCGCTCGATGTCACCACGGTGATCTTCGCCAACCACAGCTACGCGGTGCTCAACATGGAGCTCCAGCGGGTCGGCGCCGCGCAGGTGGGGCCGAAGGCGCTGTCGATGCTCGACCTGCACGGGCCGGAGCTCGCTTTCGTGTCCCTGGCCCAGGGCATGGGCGTGGGCGCCACGCGAGCGACCACCGCCGAGGAGTTCGCGGAGCAACTTGCCGCGGCGCTCGCGACGCCCGGCCCGTCACTCATCGAGGCTGTCGTTCCGCCCCTCGGCTTCTGACAGTCGGCCGTCCGGACCCGGCCGTCCGCACGTGCGGACGGCCGGTCAGGTCGGGAAGGTCGCGGTCAGATTGGCGGGTAGCCCGCCCGGATCGCCCGCGACACCGGCACCGGTGTTGCCGAGTTGGCCCTGGTGCCGTTGCCGAGCTGGCCGAACCGGTTTGCCCCCAGCACGTGGCCGTTCCGTCTTCGAGGAGAGCGCACGTGTGGTTACGCCGGTGGCGGCGGCGGTGGCGTTGGTGATTCCGGCGACCTCACTGGTCACATACGAGCCCGGTCGGCGCCGTCGCCGAGTTGGCCGAATCCGTTGGCCCCCAGCACTTGGCAGTTCCGTCGGCGAGGAGCCGCGCATGTGTGGCTCTACCCGGCGGCGGCGGCGATGGCATTGATGATGCCGGGGACCTTCACCGGTGTTGTCGAGTGGTTGGTGGTGCCATCGCCGATGGTCGCTCGCGGTTGTATCCCCAGCACCGGACCGTGCCGTCAGCGAGGACCGCGCACGAGGGGTATCCGCCGACGACGATGGCTGTGGCGTTGGTGATGCCGGTGACCTTGACCGGTGTGTGCGACCCCGGGTTCGTTGCCGTCCCCGAGCTCCCCGTCGAAGCGCCGTCCCCAGCACGCGACGGTGCCGTCGGCGAGGACTGCGCAGGTGTGGGCGCCGGCGGAGACCGGCGGCGTTGGTGATGCCGGTGACCTTAACCGGTGTTTCGAGTCGCCGGGGTGGCCGTCGCCGAGGTGGCCTACCTGTTGTGTCCCCAGCACCAGATGGTGCCGTCGGTGAGGAGCTGCGCACGAGTAGTATGCGCCGGCACTGGCGGCCGTGGCGCTGGTGATGCCGGTGACCTCGACCGGTGTTGCCGAGTTGGTGGTGCCGTCGCCGAGCTCGCCCCGATCGTTGCGTCCCCAGCACCTGACTGTGCCGTCGGCGAGGACCGCGCAGCGGCCCGAGCCGACAGCGATGGCGGGGGTTGGTGATGCCTGGGACGATGGCCGGGGACTTCGGAACCGAGGAGGCGCTCAGATCGCCCTGCCCGGAACCCCAGCAGGCGACCCGATGGCCGGCGAGCAGGCCGCAAGTTCGGCATAGCCGGCGGCGATCTGGGTGTAGGCGTGGTCGGTGGGGAGGGTGAGGCCGATCTTCCAGCGGTAGTGGCTGTCGGTGCGGGTGGTGGCGTCGAGGCAGAAGCGTCGGGAGTGGTTGGTGAGGGGGTCGATGTCGTTGTTGTCGTGGTCGAACCACTGCTGGAGGGTGGGGGTTTCCCAGGTTGGGTGTGCGCCGTCGGGTGGTATGACACCGATGCGGTAGCAGCCGTCGTTGAGGTGGTCGTAGCTCCACCATCCGCCGTCGGAGGACTCACCGCTGGCGATGGTGACCCAGTTCGGCCCGTTTGCTCCGGCTTCGGCGTAGTCCTTGTCGAGGATGACGGTGACGTCTGCGATTCCGGGTTCGTCGGGGTCGGCGATGCCGTTGCCGTTGAGGTCGTTGAAGACGCGGTTGCCGATGCGGTTTTCACCCTGTTGCCACGACGGCAGGTCGTTGGGTTCGGAGAGCGCTGCGGTACCGGTTGCGAGGGTCGCCGCGATGGTCGCCGCGGCAAGAGCCGCGTGGATCGGTTTCATGTGAGTTCTCCCGCCAGAAGAAGTTGTCGTGCGTGATGCTTGCAGGATTGATCGCCGCGTTCAACTGCTCGCGACCGTCGGGCGCGGGCGCATGGGGGCGTCGGCGGGCGCGGCGCGGGTGGGGCGCCGGCTTGTCGGCGTCGCGACGGTCGCCGCTACAGTCGCCGCGTGTTCGACTGGCCCGATCTTCTCGCAGACCATGGCTCGTTCACCCGCCTTTCAGGCGAGGCGGACTCGCTGGATGCGGGCCGGGCCACGATCGCGGGGCACCCGGTCATGTTGGTGTGGTGCCGCTTCGAGGTGGCCGCCGGAACGCTGAGCCTCGCGGCCGGCGATCGTTTCTGCACCGCCCTCGACCTGGCGGTGGCGGAACGACGCCCGGTGGTGGCGATCGCAAACTCGGGCGGCGCGCGCATGCAAGAGGGCACCCGAGCCTTCATGCAGATGCTCCCCACGCTCGCGGCGGTGACCCGGGTGCGACGGGCCGGACTCCCGGTGATCGTCCACCTCGCGCACCCGACCACGGGCGGTGTGCTCGCGTCGTGGGCCTCGGCCGCACAGTTCCTCACCGCGGAGCCGGGCGCGACGCTCGGTTTCACCGGGCCGCGCGTGGCTGCGATGATCGGTGAGCCGATCGAACCGCCCGAGGTGCAGACCGCAGAGGGGTACCTCGCTGCGGGACACGTCGATGCCATCTGCGTCGTCCACGATCTCCGTGACCGGATCGGGCACATCCTCTCGGCGCTCGCACCGGCCGATCCCTCCCTCCCGCCAGCGGCCGGGCCCGAGGTGGCGATCGGCCCCACCGGATGGGACGCCGTTGTGGCCTCGCGGGCCCCCGATCGCACGCCGGTCATCGACGGGCTGGCGTCGACCGCCGACGTGTGTGTGGAACTGTCGGGCGATCGCTCCGGTGGCACCGATCCGTCGGTCGCCGCGCTGCTCATGCGTGTTGCCGGTCGTCCGATGCTGGTGCTGGGCCATCGCCGCGTCGACGGAGCGCCCGCTCGTCCGACGGTCGCGGGGCTGCGCCTCGGCCGGCGCATGATGCGGCTCGCGGGGGAGCTCGGCCTGCCGCTCGTCACCGTGGTCGACACCGCGGGAGCGCACCTCGCCGGTGAGGCCGAGCGACTCGGCCTCCCTGGGGAGATCGCTCGCTCGATCGAGGACATGGGTGCGCTCGTCGTGCCGACGGTCGCCGTCGTCGACGGGCAGGGAGCGGGCGGCGCGGCGATCGCCTGGATGGCTGCGGACACCGTCCTGGCGACGCCCGACTCGTTCGTCGCTCCGATCGCACCCGAGGCCGGTTCGGTCATCCTGCACCGCGACCCGACCCACGCAGCCGAACTCGCCGAGCTCCAGCAGGTCAGCGCGATCGAGCTCCGCGACGCCGGCATCGTCGACGCGGTCCACGCCGCCCCGATGATGGTCGGAGCGATCGTTGCCGCGATCGACCGGATGCGCCCCGCCGGCGCCGGGCGTCAGTCCGATCCGGTGGGCCAGGCGTAGTCGGCGAACTGTTCCCGCAGGGTCTTCTTGGAGAACTTGCCGACGCTGGTCTTCGGGACGGATTCGATGAAGACGACATCGTCGGGCAGCCACCACTTGGCCACTCGCGGCGTGAGCCAGTCGAGCACGTCCTGGCGGCTGAGCTCGGAGCCCTCGGAGCGCACCACGCAGGCGAGGGGACGCTCGTCCCAACGAGGGTGGGGAATGCCGATCACGGCGGCCTCGGCCACCTCGGGGTGGGCCATGATCTCGTTCTCGAGGTCGACCGAGCTGATCCACTCGCCGCCCGACTTCACGAGGTCCTTCGTTCGGTCCACCAGGCGGATGTAGGCCTCGTCGTCGACGACTGCGACGTCGCCGGTGCGCAGCCATCCGTCCGCGGTGAACGAGTCGGCGGCGCGCTCGTCGTTGTAGTAGGTGCCCGTCACCCACGGCCCGCGCACCTGCAGCTCGCCGGTGGTCTCGCCGTCCCACGGCACCTCGTCGGTGGTGTTGGGAACGACCGTGCGGAACTCCACGCCGGGCACGACGAGGCCCACGGTGGCTCGCCGTTCCGGCGTGTCGTCGAGGTAGCTCTTGATATGGCAGGCGGCGGCGATCGGCGACGTTTCGGTCATGCCCCACGCCTGGAAGATCGGCATGCCGATCTTGGAGCGGAACCCCTCGCTGAGCGCCGGGGGCACGGCGCTGCCGCCACACGGGATGGCCCGCAGCGATGACACGTCGCGGCCGTCGATCTCGGCGAGCACCGCCATCCAGATTGTCGGAACGCCCGCCGCAACGGTGACTCGCTCGGTCTCGATCAGGGTGAGCAGGGCGCCGGGGGAGAGGTCGGGTCCGGGCATCACGAGCGTCGCGCCGGACGCGACTCCCGCGTGTGCAAGCCCCCACGCGTTGGCGTGGAACATGGGCACCACCGGCAAGATGATGTCGCGTTCGGATGCTCCGAGGGAGTCGGCCATCATGGCGCCGAAGGTGTGCAGGGTGATCGACCGGTGCGTGTACACCACGCCCTTGGGGTTCCCGGTCGTGCCCGAGGTGTACATCATCGACGCCGCGAGGTTCTCGTCGCCGATGTGGAACTCACGCGGCTCGGCGCCGGCGAGCAGCGTCTCGTAGTCGTGGATCTCGATGCCGTTGGGCGCCTCGGTCGGGAGCGCGCCGCCCGTGTCGTTCATGACGACGATGTGGCGCACCGTCTCGAAGGTGTCGATCGTCGGCCACAGCAACGGCACGATCGAGTTGTCGACGAAGATCACCTCGTCTTCCGCATGGTTCGCGATGTAGGTGAGCTGATCGGGGAACAGCCGGAGGTTGAGGGTATGCGCTACCCGGCCGGTGCACGGCGGGGCGAAGTACAGCTCGAGGTGCCGGGCCGAGTTCCACGCGAACGTGGCGACGCGGCCGTCGGCCGAGATGCCGAGCTGGTCGAGCACGGTGCCGAGCCGGCGCGTGCGCTCGGCCCACTGGCCGTACGTGCGCCGCTCGATGCCGGTCGGTGAGGCCGTCACGATTTCCTTGGTGGGAAAGAGGCGCTCCGCCCGGTCGAAGAGATGGGTGAGAGTGAGCGGAAAGTCCATCATCGTGCCGCGCATGGCAGTGCCCCCTGGAGTCGTCGATCAACGCGAGTGGATCCTCGTGGTCGGGCACCTTAGAGGGTCGAACGTGAACCGGGCTGGGCCGACTGGCGTCGCGAATTCACCGCATCGGATGGCCCCGGGTTCGCGAGACTGCGGCGATGGACGACCACGCTGCCGACCCGACGCGACCGCTTCGCCGGACCGATCGCACCACGCCGCGGCGCGCCGAGCGTTCGGCGTACGACCGTGCGCTGGCGTACGAGATTCTCGACGAGGGTGCGATCGCTCACGTTGGCATTACGGTCGACGGGCAGCCGTTCGTCGTGCCGATGGCGTACGGCCGCTCCGGCGACGAGCTGTTCCTCCACGGTTCGGTTGCGACGCGCCTGGCGCGGGTCATGGGCGAGGGCGCTGCGGTGTGCGTGACGGTGACGCTGCTCGACGGGCTGGTCGCGGCGAAGTCGCAGTTCCATCACTCGATGAACTTCCGGTCGATCGTCGTGCTCGGTCGGGCGCGCCGGCTTCTCGATGACGAGGCGGAACGGGCGCTCGAGCGGATCGTCGACCACACGCTGCCCGGCCGCTGCGACGAGACGCGGCCGCCGAATCGCGTCGAGCTGCGCCAGACGGCGGTGTTCGCCGTGATGATCGACGAGGCGTCGATCAAGACGCGCTCGGGCGGCCCGGTCGACGAGCCGGAGGATCTCGATCCGGACGTGTGGTCCGGCGAGATCCCGCTCCGGCTGGCGGCGCTGCCGGCGATCCCCGATACGAACACGGCACCGACGGCGCCGCTTGCGGCTTCGGTGGCCGCCGCGCTGGCGAAGTTCGCCTGACCGCAGCTCAGCGTGCGGGAGTGAAGGCTGCGACGACGGCGTCGGCGAAATCGGCCGCGTCGGTGTCGATGTGGCGGCGGTGCAACTCGAGCGCCCCGCGCACGTCGCACCCTTCGAGGCGAGCAGCTTGGTGACACCGCGCAGCACGCCCCCGGCCCGGATCGCATACGTGGCGTACGCGTACGTCGGCTTGTCCCACATCATCGGGAGGTGACGGGCCAGGTTGCCGGCCCCGCCTGGGCGCTGCCCGAACAGGATCGCACCGTCGGTCCACGTGCCCACGACCACTGCGTCGGCCTCGGCGACGGCCTTGAGGTCGATCGTCTTCGTCGGGAAGACCGCCACGTCGTGTCCGGCGGCATCGAGTTGCGCCGCGATCACCGTGGCGGCTCGTGCCGTCGTTCCGGTGCGGCTTTCGTAGATCACGACCCACTTCACAGGCGCGATCCTGTCCGATCCGGGGCGCAGTCCGCCAGCCCAGGCCGGGTGGGATCGCTCGGACCGCTCGGTACCGTGCCCTGCATGGCAGCGGATCTGGTGGGCGGGCAGGCGTTGGTGGAAGGCGTGATGGTGCGCCGCGGCGATCGTTGGGGCGCGGCGGCCCGCCGTGCCGACGGCTCGATCGCGACGACGCTGCAAACCGCGCGCCTGGCGCTGCCCCGGACCCGCCGGGTGCCCGTTCTCCGCGGTGTCGGCGCCTTGATCGACTCGGTTCGGATCGGGTTGTCGGCCATGGAGTGGTCCCGCCGGGAGTCGGCCGAGTCGGGCGCTCCGACCGCTCCGACTGCCCGCGAACGGGCCGTCGTGGGGCTGGTGGTGGCTGGGGTCGTGTCGGTGTTCCTGTTCGTGCCGGTGGTGGGGGCCGCGGCGATGGCCCCGCTGATCGGTCGCGGGGTGGCCGCTTCCGTTGCGGAGGGGTTGGTGCGCCTTGCCCTGTTCGTCGGGTATCTGTGGCTGTTGTCCGGGCTGCCGGGTATTCGCCGAACGCTCGAATACCACGGTGCCGAACACATGGTGATCGCGGCCTACGAGCACGGCGCGATGCCCACGATCGACCAAGCGCGGTGCCACAGCCCGCGCCATCCGCGGTGCGGGACCGACTTCTTCCTGCTGATCTTCGCGGTGTCGATCGTGGTGTTCGCGGCGGTGGGGGCGCTTCCGGCGGTGTGGCTCCTGATCTCGCGCGTGGCGCTGGCCCCGGTGACCGTCGGGATCTCCTACGAGATCCTGCGGATCGGCGGCGGGCACGGGCACGGCGTGCTGGCGCGGTCGATGGCCGCGCCCGGCCTCTTCCTCCAGCGCTTCACGACGCGGTTGCCCGATGACGCCCAGATCGAGGTCGCCCGCGCGGCGCTGATGGCGCTGGTAGCGGTCGACGCCGAGGGCGCAGACGTGCTCGGGGCGCCCGTGGCGAACCTGGTCGCTCCGAGGGGTTGATCCATACCCCAGGGGGTATATGATGCACGCATGGACATCCCCGAGGACACGGTTGCGGACCTCCAGCGGCGGCTCCGGCGGATCGAGGGCCAGGTGCGCGGCATCCACACCATGCTCGGCGAGCAGCGTGACTGTCGCGATGTGGTGACGCAGATCTCGGCGGCCACCCGTGCGCTCGAACAGACCGGCTTCTTGCTGGTGGCGGCAGGACTCAGCTGGTGCCTCGCGAACCCCGATGCGTCGGCGGCCGAGGGCCTCGGACTCGACGAGGTGCAGAAGATGTTCCTCAAGCTCTCCTGACACGCCAAGCTCTCCTGACGCCAACGGCGCCAGCGCTCTCCCCACCACCGCTTCTCGTCGCCCATACCCATTGCGGCGGGTTGCCCTGACCCACGGAGCACACCAACCATGATCATCCGCCAATACCAGCTCGAATGCCTGTCGCTGTTCAGCTATCTGGTCGCAGACCCGAGTACCGGGCGCGCGGTCGTGATCGACCCGCAGCGAGACATCTCCATCTACCTCGCCGAGGCCGCGGCCGAAGGCCTGACGATCGAGGCGGTCATCGAGACCCACTTCCATGCCGACTTCGTGTCGGGCCACCTGGAGCTCGCGTCGGCGACCGGCGCCCGGATCCTCTACGGGCCGAGCGCGATCGCCGACTACGCGATCGAGACCATGGCGAATCGCGAACGGCTGTCGCTCGGTGATGTCCAGCTCGAGTTCCGCCACACGCCGGGCCACACGCCCGAGTCGATGTGCATCGTCGCGTACGAGCGGGCCGACGCCGAGGTTCCGACAGCCATCTTCAGCGGTGACACGCTCTTCATCGGCGATGTCGGGCGGCCCGACCTGCTCACGTCGCTCGGCGTGACCGCCGACGATCTGGCCCGCCGCCTGTACCACTCGTTGCAGACGGAGATCCTCACGCTGCCCGACGAGACGGTCGTCTATCCGGCCCACGGCGCCGGGTCGGCGTGCGGCAAGAGCCTCTCCGACGCGACGTCGTCGACGATCGGCGCCGAGCGACGCTCGAACTACGCGCTCGCACCGATGACCGAGGACGAGTTCGTCGCGGCGGTCACCGAGGGCCAGTCGGTCGCCCCGCTGTACTTCGTGTTCGCCGCCACGACGAACCGCCGTGAGCGCGAGCTGCTCGACGACGCCGAGCCGCCTCGGCGTTTCGCGCTCGACCAGGTGCTCGCGGCGCAGGCCGACGGCACCGTCGTGGTCGACTGCCGTGCGCCCGAGGTGTTTGCGTCGGGCCATCTCCGCGGTGCGATCAACGTGGGGCTCGACGGTCGCTTCGCCGAGTACGCAGGCGACATCGTCCGGCCGGGGCAGTCCGTGATCGTGGTGACCGACGCAGGACGTGAGACCGAGGCGAAGGTGCGGCTTGCCCGCATCGGCTTCGACGGTGTGATCGGTGCGCTCGACGATGTGGAGGCGGTGCTGATCGCCCGGCCCGACCTGGCGAAGCCGCTGCGCCGGCTCAACGCCACGGAGGTGGCGGCGTGGATTGCCACCGACGACGTGCAGGTGGTCGATGTGCGTAACCCCGGCGAGGTCGAGGCCGGCGCGTTGCCGGGGGCGGTCAACATCCCGCTGCCGGTGCTGATGGGCCGCCTCGACGAGCTCGACTCGTCGCGCCCGACCGTCGTGTACTGCGCCGGGGGGTACCGCAGCGCGGCCGCGAGTTCGGCGCTCTCGGCGAACGGCTTCGACACGGTCGCCGACCTGATCGGCGGCTACGACGCGTGGGTGGCCCTTGCCGCTCCGCACGCCGTGGCCGCGGGCTGAGCGGTGCGAGCGCTGATTGCGTCCCCGCTCGGATTCCTGATCGGGCTGTCGCTCGGTGCGCTGGGAGGCGGGGGATCGATCCTGGCCGTGCCTGCGCTCGTGTACGTCGCCGGGCAGAGCGCCCGCGATGCCACGACCACCTCGTTGATGGTGGTCGGCATGGCGTCGCTGGTGGGGATGGACACGCACCGGCGGGCGGGACGCGTCGATGTCGCACGCGGCGTCGTCTTCGGCCTCGTCGGCATCGGCGGGTCGCTCGCCGGGTCGGCGCTGAATCGTCGGCTCGACCCCGACCTGTTGCTCCTGGGCTTCTCGGGGCTGGTGGTGATCGCCGCCTGGCGGATGCTGACGGCATGCCCGACATGCACCCGGGCCGGGGAGGAACGTGCGCTTGCGGAGCTCGAAGCGACCCCGTCGCGTCGAACCGTCGCCGGTCTCGATGCCGCCGCGCTCGGCAAGGTGCTCGTGGCGGGCACCGTGGTCGGCTTCCTGACCGGGCTGTTCGGCGTCGGTGGTGGGTTCGTCATCATCCCGGCGCTGACGTTGGCGCTGGGCATGGCGATGCCCGAGGCGGTCGGAACCTCGCTGCTGATCATCGCGATCAACTGTGCCGTGGCATTGGGCACCCGGTTCGCGACGGTGTCGGTGGACTGGGCGGTGGCGCTTCCCTTCACGGGAGCGGCCATCGCCGGGGTGGTGACGGGCGGACGGGTGGCGAACCGCCTCGACGCCAAGAAGAGCCTGCGCTGGTTCGCGGCGCTGCTGCTGGGAGTTGCGATGTACACGGCAATTCGAGCGGGCCTGGCTCTGCGCTGACCGCTCGGTGCAGGTGGTGGCGGCAATCGAATCGCTTGAGCAAGTGCCCGTCCACATGCGAATCACTTGACTCGCCGCTACCTGAGGGTTGATTGTGGAGGAATGACCATGATCGACCGACAGCGCCTCGCGCTCTTGCACGAACGCGAGGAAGCCGCGTTCATCGAGCTCCATCCGCAGTCGGCCGCCGCCTCGACCCGGACCGGCTCCCTGCTCGGCGGGGTGCCGATGGCGTGGATGACGCGGTGGCCCGGCTCGTTCCCGCTGGTGTTCGACACCGCGCAGGGCGCCCGGTTCACCGACATCGACGGGCACGCCTACGTCGACTTCTGTCTCGGCGACACGGGAGCGATGGTCGGGCACGCTCTCCCACAGGTTGCCGACGCGCTGGCGGCGCAGGCGCGTCGAGGCATCACGACGATGCTGCCGAGCGCCGATGCTCCGTGGGTCGCCGACGAGCTGGCGCGGAGGTTCGGATTGCCGCGTTGGCAGATGGCCATGACGGCGACCGACGCGAACCGGTTCGTGCTGCGATTCGCTCGGCATCTCACCGGTCGCCGCAAGGTGCTCGTGTTCGACTGGTGCTACCACGGCACGGTCGACGAGGCGTTTGCGACCCTGGACGACGACGGGAACGTGCGCTCGCGGCCGGGCACTCTCGGCGCACCCGTGCCGGCGGAGGAGACCACCAAGGTCGTGCAGTTCAACGACCTCGATGCGCTCGAAGCGGCGCTTGCGCCGGGCGACGTTGCGTGCGTGCTCGCCGAGCCGGCGCTGACCAACATCGGGATCGTGCTGCCCGACGAGGGGTACCACAGGGCGCTTCGCGAGCTCTGCGACCGCACGGGGACCTTGCTCATCATCGACGAGACCCACACCATCTGTGCCGGCCCCGGTGGAGCGACCGAGGCGTGGGGACTGCGGCCCGACTTCCTCGTGATCGGCAAGACCATCGGCGGCGGGATGCCCGCGGCGGCCTACGGGATGACCGAGCAGGTTGCCGAGCGGCTGCTTCCCGCACTGACCGATCCTGGTGTCGACACCTCGGGCGTGGGTGGCACGCTGACCGGCAATGCACTCGCCCTGGCAGCGGTCCGTGCGACGTTGTCGTCGACGCTGCGCGCCGAGGACTTCGACCGCATGATCCCGCTCGCCGTTGCCTGGAACGACGGCGTGCAGAAGACGATCGACCGGCACGACCTGCCGTGGTGCGTGAATCGCCTCGGCGGCCGTGCGGAGTACTGGTTCTGCCCGCCGCCGCGCAACGGCCGCGACGCGGCGGCCGCTGTCGATCCCGACCTCGACGCATTCATGCACCTCTACGCGATCAACCGGGGCATCCTCCTGACCCCGTTCCACAACATGGCGCTCATGTCGCCCTGCCACACGCAGGCCGATGTCGACCGTCACACCGAGGTGTTCGCGGCGGCCGTCGACGAGTTGGTGGGCTGAGCAACCGTGGCCGGTCGCGGCGATGCCCGCCGGGTCGCGCTCGTCACGGGCGCCGGTGATCCGCGTGGCATCGGCTTCGCGGCGGCCGATCGGCCCGCCGCGGCAGGCTGCGTGGTTATTGTGGCGGCGACCACCGATCGGGTCGTCGAGCGGGCCGCGGAGATCTCGCAACGACACGGCGTCGTCGCGCTCGGGTGGGTCGGCGACCTGCGATCGCCGGATTGGGCCCGTTCGTTGGTGGACGCGGCCGTCGAGTTCGGCGGCGGCCTCGACGTGGTGGTGAACAACGCCGGCATGACCGCGACCGGCGAGCCCTCCGACGCGGCCGGGACTGCGTCGGAGCTGACCGCGGCCGCCTGGTCGAGCGGCATCGAACGCAATCTCGGCACCGCCTGGTACGTGACCAACGCTGCGCTCGACGCGGTGTGCGCCTCGCCGGCGGGACGGATCGTGATGGTCGCATCGACGAGCGGGGCCGTCAACGCATATCCCGGCGACGTGGCGTACCACGCCGCCAAGGCCGCGATGGTGGGCCTCACCCGAGCGCTCGCGGTGGAGCTCGCGGAGCACGGCGTCTGCGTCAATGCGGTCGCTCCCGGGTGGATCGACACGTCGTCGGCCACCGACGACGAGCGCCGCGCCGGCAGCGCGTCGCCGATGCGCCGGTCGGGCCGGCCCGACGAGGTGGCGGCGGCCATCGCCTTCCTCGCATCGCCCGACGCGGTCCTACGTCACGGGCCAGATGCTGGTGGTCGACGGTGGCAACAGCGTGATGGAGCGCCGCGACGGGTGGTCGCGATGAACGCGGATCGCCCGCTGGCAGTCGATCTGCCACACTCGCGATCCGTGCGCCGCCTACCCGTCGACCTGGACGAGGTCGACAAGTCGATCCTCGCCGAACTCCAGCGCGACGGTCGCGTGTCGTACGCCGATCTGGGGCCGAAGGTCGGGCTCTCCGCCGCCGCGGCGCGTCAGCGGGTGCAGCGACTGCTCGACAACCAGGTGGTGCGGGTGGTGGGTGTCACCGATCCGCAGACCATGGGGTACCCGGTCATGGCGATGCTCGGCATCCAAGTCGACGGCGATGTGGTCGCTGTCGCCGATGCCATCGCCGAGATCGATGGCGTGATCTACATCGTGATGACCGCGGGGAGCTTCGATCTGCTCGCCGAGGTGATCTGCGAGGATTCGCCCGGGCTGCTCGACGTGATCAACTCCCAGGTGAAGCGGGTGGAGGGCGTGCGGTCGGTCGAGAGCTTCATGTACTTCGCGACCCATACCCACCGCTTCGGCTGGGCCGTCCGCTAGGGGGTCGAGCGCGGCGCTCGGCGCGGGACCTTTGTCCCTGTGCGTCGACCGTGGATCGGCCGATGGTGGTGGCAGTTCGCTGCGCTCGCGCGGCTGTGGAATCGGTCGGTCAAGGGGGCACGTTCCGTGAGAGTGATGTTTGCAGGTAGCAGTGGTCCGGCCGATGCCGAGTTGATCGATGCGCTCCAAGCGAGCGGCGCCCAGGTGCTCCGCTGCCACGACAACGCCGATGGCACCCTGTGCACGCTGGTCGCCGGCCACGGCTGTCCCGCCGACCAGGACCCCGACGTTGCGGTGGTGCCGGTGATCCCGGCGGGCGGTGCGCCGTCTCTGGGCGACGGCGTGGGTTGCGCCGTGCGTTCGTCGATTCCCGTGGTCGTCATCGGCCACTCGGCGCCCGGCCCCTATGCCGCGGTCGCCGCCGGTTCGGCCGACGGTGTCCATGACATGGTGGCCGCCTGCCGGGCGGCGATCGACGGAGCGACCGAGGCGCACACCGCCGTCGCCGTCGGCGCGCTGGCCGACCGCTGCGCCGCCCTCGGCATCGATCCGTCGGCGTGCCGGGCCGAGGTCCGACGCACCGATTCGGGTCTTCGGCTCGAGGTGGGTCTGGGCGACACCCTCGATCGGCGTGCGGGCGAACGAGTCGCGCTCCAGGTGCTTGCCGCGGTGCGACGGTTCGACCCTCGCCCAGGTGGCGTGTCGCTGGCGGTTGTCTGAACGAAAGGTCGCTCCGCGCCAGCGTGAACACCGATAGTGTCGACCCGGCTCCGTACAGCGAGACGAGGATGGACTATGGGACGGCTCAACGGCCACGTCGCGGTGGTGACCGGTGCGGCTTCGGGAATCGGCGCAGCCTGCGTCGAGCGATTCCACCGGGAAGGCGCCCATGTCGTCGGGCTCGACCTGACGGTGCCCGCGACCTCGCGGCGCACTCGGGTCGAGCACCGCGAGGTCGACGTGACCGACGAGGCGGCCGTGGCCGCCGCGTTCGCCTCGATCGCCACGGCGCGTCGGAGGATCGACATCGTGGTGAACGCCGCCGGTGTCGGAGGCGGCGCACCGGTCCACATGCTCGAAGGCAGCGAGTGGGACCGGATCATCGACGTCAACTTGAAGGGCACCTTCCACGTCGCGAAGGCCGCCGTGACGATCATGCTGGACCAGCCGTTGGTGGAGGGTGAGCGCGGCACCATCGTGAACCTCGCGTCGGTCGAGGGCCTCGAAGGCATGGCGGCCGGGAGCGCTTACAACGCGTCGAAGGGCGGCGTGGTCCTGCTGACGCGCAACATGGCGATCGACTACGGGCGCATGGGGATCCGCGTGAACGCCCTCTGCCCGGGCCTGATCCGGACCCCGATGACGAGCGCCGTCACCGACGAGCCCGACCTGGTCGCCATCCGTGACGCGATGCTCGCCGACCACAAGCTCGGCCGATTCGGCGAACCCGAGGAGGTC
The DNA here is from genome assembly GCA_016703525.1 of Actinomycetota bacterium. Taxonomy (GTDB): domain Bacteria; phylum Actinomycetota; class Acidimicrobiia; order Acidimicrobiales; family Microtrichaceae; genus JADJBW01. The sequence goes on from JADJBW010000002.1 coordinate 284,522, forward strand.
GCCGCAGCGGCCCTCTTCCTGGCGTCGCGAGATGCGTCCTTCATCTCGGGCGTGGCGCTCCCGGTCGACGGCGGCTACACCGCGGGCAGGGACCCACAGCTCACGCGGCTGTTCGGATTGGACGGCTAACCGCGGCTCGGCGGCGGCGAGCGGGATAGCGTCGGCAGGGTGACGACCCGCCGGCCCGGCCCTCCCAGCGCTGCCGACTTCGACCGGATCGTGCGGTTCCGGCGGTTCCTCGCGACGGCTCGGACCGGACCCATCGGCCGGGCGGGTGGCCTCGTGCGGTCGGTGCCGCAGGTGGCTCCGGAGGCGCAACCGAGCGACCGGGAGGATCTTGACGATGACGACTCCTGACGGGCCGGTTCCCGGCTGGCTGAGGACCGCATCCGACTGGTCGTGGCGGCTCATCGTGATCGTCGTCGCCAGTTGGATGGTGGTGGTCGCCGCGATCGAGCTGGGCCTGATCGTCGGCCCGGTCCTGGTCGCCGCGATGATCTGTGCGTTGCTGGAGCCCATTCGGCGCCGGCTGCTGCGCCGAGGTCTCAGTGCGAACGCGTCGTGGATCGTCGCATTCGTCATCGGGTTCGCGTGCGTGTCCGGGGTGCTCGCGCTGGTGGTGAGTGAGTTCTACGACAGCTACGACGAGCTGGCCGCTCAGGCGCGCGACGGCGTGTCCGAGGTGACCGACTGGCTCGAGACGGGGCCCCTCAAGGTCGACGCGACGGGGGTCGACAGCGCGATGGATCGGGCGCTCAACTCGCTTCGCGACGATCCGGCCGAGGCGCTGGCCGGCACGTTCAGCGTGCTGTCGACCACCACGGGATTGCTGGCCGGCGGTCTACTGACCTTCGTCACCACGCTCTTCTTCATGAAGGACCGGGCGGTGATGTGGGGTGCGGTGTTGCGCATGACCCCGGCGCCCCAACGCGACCGCGTCGACCGTGCCGGCAGGGCCGCGTGGCACGCCCTGATCGCGTACGTGAAGGTGACGTTGACATCGGCGGTCGTGGACTCGCTGGCGATCGGCATCGCCTCGGCTATCGCGGGCCTGCCGGTGGCATTCGCGCTGGGTGCGCTCGTGTTCCTCTTCGCGTTCATCCCGACCGTCGGGGCCATCGTGAGCGGTTCGGTGGTCGTGCTCGTGGCGTTGGTGTCGCGCGGGCCGACGGTGGCGGTCGTGATCGCCGGCGTCGTGCTGGTCGTTCAACAACTCGACGCGAACGTGATGTACCCGTGGCTCACGAGCCGGCAGCTCTCGATCCATCCGCTGGCGAGCCTGCTGCTCGTCGCCGCCGGTGGTGTGCTCGGAGGCATCTTCGGCGCCTTCATCGCTGTGCCGATCGCCGCGACGGTGATGGCCGCGTTCGGCCAGCTCCGATCGGATGACACCGACGGCATCTCGTTGCGCTGACCGTCGGTACCGGGGTGTGTCACGATGCCCGGCATGGATGACCTTCTGATCGCCCGATTGATCGCCGCCGGTCGAGTGCTGTTCGGCGCCTTGTGCGTCGGCGCGCCCAAGCTGCTGTTGCGTCGCGACGCCGCCTCGACCCCCGGCCCGGCCGTGTGGATGTTGCGGGCGTTCGGTGTCCGCGACGTCGCGCTGGGCGCCGGAACGCTCTCGGCACTGCGCGACGATCCGCCCGACACCCGATGGGTCGCCGTGAGCGCGGCCGCCGACAGCGCCGATATCGCTACCGCCGCAGCGTTCCGCGACGAACTCGGCCTCGGCGGGCTCGTCGCGACGCTTGCGCTGGCCGTGCCCGCCGCTGCGCTCGGCTGGAAGTCGGTCGCCGGCCTTCGGTCGCTGCGCTGACTCGCAGCACGATGTGAGCCTGCGCTGCGACCGCACCATGATGGTGCGGCCGCAGCGCTCCCCAGCTCCCCAGCTTCCCCGATGGGGTTCGGTGGGAACGGGGGACGTCACCCGGCGACTAGTCGCGGAGGCGGCGTCCCACGATCAGGAGGTACACGCCTCCGAGAAGCAGCGCAAGACCCGCTGCGGTGAGCGTCACCGATGAGGCACCGGTGGTCGCAAGGCTCGACCCGCCGCCGGAGCTCTTGACCGTCGTGGTCGTCGCCTTGATCGTCGTTGACCCCAACACCGTCGCCGGCGTCGTGGTCGCGGGCGTCGTGGTGGTCGTCGAGGTCGAGGTCGAGGTCGAGGTCGACGAGGTGGTCGAGGTCGACGAGGTCGACGAGGTGGTCGTGGTCGTCTCGGCGACGTGGTAGCCCACGTCGAAGGTGTGGTCGTTCGCCCCGGCTGCGCCGGTCACGACGTCGATGACATCGGCCCCGCCGTCATCGACCGCATCGGAGTCGATGGCATCGACGGCGCCTGCGTCGGTGGCGGTGCGGGTGAGGGCATCGACGGTCACGCCGGGCAGCCCGCTCAGGTCGGCCGTGGACCGATCGAAGCGCAGCCGGTAGGCCGTGTCGGTCTCCAGTCCACCGGCAACGACGCCGTAGTGGCTGTCGGGGCTCGCGGGCAGGTTCGGGGCCGTGTCGGACAGGAACAGGTAGGTGCCGTCCGCGGCGGTGATCGCCGTGGCGACCACATCGCCCGACCCGTCGAGCAGGTCGACGGTGACGCCGGGGATGCCGGCCTCGTCGGGGTCCTGGATGCCGTCACGGTCCGCGTCGAACCACACGAGGTTGCCGATCTCGAGCGGTGCTTCGTCGCACAACGCCTCCAGATCGCCGAGCCCGTTCGCCTTGCCGAACCGAACCCCGTCGGCCTGGGCGTCGAAGAGCTGGTAGGCGTGTCCGGCGGGGGAGCCGACGCCGCTCGTCGCCACGTCGATCCGCTCGAGGCGACCGGAGCTCTGGTCGTACCACCGCACGCCGCCTTGCAGGGGCGATCCCAGCGGATCGAGCGAGGTGACCGCGAGCGAGTTGGTCGACGGCAGGTAGACCATGCCGCCCTGCGCCGTCTCCTGCTCGGCGGTGCCCGACCGTTCATCGGAGTAGAACTCGCCGCCGCCGGGGCCCTGCGCGGTGCCGGCACCCGCAGCGTTCGAGAACGCAGGCTCGCACCCGGCGGGGGATGCGCCGTTCGACTCGAGCTGCCAGGTCCCCGAGCCGCTCTGGCAGGCTCGCAGCACGTCGCCGGAGCTGGTCGCGAGATACGGACTGTTGACCAGGTAGCCGAGCTGATCGCCGGCACGATCGCGGAATCCGAGCATCATCGAGCCGCCGGCGAACTGGATGTCGCTCAGGATCGGCGTCGGGCGGGCGAGGTACGTGAGCGGAATCGCCGAGATCGGCACCGGAAGCTGGGCGTAGTCGGCGAGGTCGAAGCTCGATCGCCACGGGTTCCAGAACTTCTGAATCGCCGGCGACGGGCAGGTACCCAGGTAGGGGCTGGCACAGCCGCGCTCGAAGCCGAGTGAGGCATCGAGCACCGGGGCCGCGGCGAAGGTGTTGCTCGCCGTGTCGAAGCGGAACACGGAGGCGCGCAGGTCGGCGCGAGCATTGCTCGACTCGCCGCTGCACACCGCCCCGACATACACGCCGGACTCGCTCACGCCGAGGCCCATCGGCCGAAGGTCGCCCGACGGGCAGCTCGCGGGTGTGGGGATCGAGAAGCCCTGCACCTGCGCCGCTGTGGGGGCGAGCGTGGGATCGAGGCGGGTGTCGATGCGGTACAGCTTGCGATCGCCGAGGCTGACGACGAACAGGTAGCGGCCGTCCTCGGAGAACTCGATGTCGCCCAGGCCGACCTTTCCGACCTCGTCCCACACCGGGTCGTTGCGCCACTGCGGTTCGGTGGTCATCGGGGGCCGTGAGAGCGTTCCGGCCGGGTTCCCCGGTACGACCGAGTTGAGGTCGATGTAGAGCGACGGCACGTCGTCGGCTGTGCCTGCGACGCCATCGGCGCCGGGGGCGATGCGGTAGATCCCGCCCGGCCCGCCCGATCCCAGCGGTGTGTAGTGCTTGACGTACGCGGCGTAGAACTGCGTGCGCGAGGCGCGCTGGTAGGCGGCGCCGTTGACCGATCCGACTTCGCTTTGGTTGGCGAGCTCGGTCCGCGCTTCCTTGGCGGGTGTCGACGTGTCGGCATCGCTGCCGGCAGCGTTGTTGCGGAAGGACACCACATCGAACGAACTCGGGAACCCGCCGAAGGAGAAGCAGGCGGTGACCAGGCGAGGATTGGCCTGGCAGTACTCGGCGGGGTTCGCGACCGCGAAGTTCGCGACGCCACCGCTGGCGACCACGCGTACCGAAGTCGCCGAGGCGCCGTCGCCCGAGCCGACCGGAGCCTTGTGCAGCGGGGCCGGGAGGTCGCCGAGTTCGACGCGGAACGGCCCGGCTCCGAGCGCGCCCAAGTCGATGGAGTAGCGGCCGTCCGCTCCGGCCGCGGCCGAGGCCGAGGCGCCGGTGGAGGACGTGGCCGTGACGACAATGCCCGGCTGCGCTGCCTCGCCCGCATCGCGAACGCCGTTGCCGTTGGGGTCGCGGAAGACCGTGCCCGACACCGTCCCGGGTGCGCCGTCGGCGGCGAACCCGAGTGGAACGACGGACGCGAGCCCGAGCCCGCTCGCGATCATTCCGACGGCTGCGTAGCGCCGTGCTCTATCGACTTGCCTTCGCATTCGGACATCTCCTCGTTCGACCCCAGCCATGGTCGTGGGCACAGTCTCGTCGGTCCGGGCGCCGCGATTCGATGAGCAATCGTCCCTGAACTACGTTTAGGGCCTTGAAAGCCTTCTTCGGACGCCTGTTCCTCCGCCTCATCGGTTGGCGACCGGTGGGTGACGCTCCCACCAGCGGTTGCGTGATCGTGTGTGCACCCCACACCTCGAACATCGACTACCTGCTCATGATCGCGGTTTCGTGGGTGAACCACATGAACCTCTCGTTCCTCGGCAAGGCATCGCTGTTCAAGCCGCCGCTCGGCTGGGTCATGCGAGCGACCGGGGGTGTGCCGGTGGACCGCACGTCGCCCCAGGGACTCGTGGGTCAGCTCGCCGACGAGTTCGCGGCGAATCCGGACTTGCGCCTCGCGATACCCGCCGAAGGAACTCGCAGCCGGGCCGAGCACTGGAAGTCGGGCTTCTACCGCATCGCCCAGGCCGCCGACGTGCCGATCGTGTTGGCGTTCGTCGACCGGGCGACGAAGACGTCGGGTTTCGGGCCCATCTTCATGCCGTCGGGCGATCTGGCCGCCGACATGGACATCGCACGCGAGTTCTACAGCGACAAGGTCGGCTGGAAGCACGAGCAGTTCGGCCCGATCCGTCTCCGCGAAGAGGGCGAGCTGCCGGACTAGGTCTGGACTCGGTCCGGACCGGATCGGGCCGGGGACGGCTAGATCGGGAACGGCTAGATCGTGCCGGCGAGGATCATCACGCCGGCGGCGATGCCGGCGGCAATCCGGTACCAGCCGAAGAGCGCCAGGCCGCGCTGGCTGAGCCACGAGATCATGAACTTGACCGAGGCGAAGGCGGCGACGCCCGCGACCACGATGCCGAGCAACGGTGTGGCGACCCCGAACTGGTCGAGGATCTCGTTGCCGTGCTTGGCCAGGTCGTACACGGTGGCGGCGCTGAGGGTGATGAACCCGAGCAAGAAGCTGAACTCGACCGCCACGTCCATCGCGACCCCCATGAGCAGCGCGGCGATGATCGTGACCAGGCTGCGGCTGACACCCGGCCACATCGCCACGGTCTGAGCGACCCCGATGATGAGCGTGACGCGGGTGATCTGGGCGAGCGACGTGATCGAGGTGGTCAGCCGACTTTGGAGCCCGACGAAGATGAGGATGCCCACGCCGCCGACCAACCACGCAGCGGCGACCGGCCAGGGGCTGAGCAGCCGGTCCTTGATCGCGTCGCCGAAGATCTGGCCGATGATCGCCGCGGGCACGAACGCGGCGAGCAGGCTCATGAGCACCGAGCGGCCCTCGTCGCTGCGACCCAGCACGCCGTCGATCATGGTGACGAATCGCCGCCGGTAGATGCCGAGCACGGCGACGATCGCGCCGATCTGAATGGCGATGGTGTAGCTATCGGCTGCGTTCTTGTCGGCATCCCCGGAGGTGCCGATGCCCATGAGACGCTCGGTGATCAGTAGATGGCCGGTGGAGCTGACCGGAAGGTACTCGGTGACCCCCTCGACGACTCCGAGCACGACGGCCTCGGCGCTGCTCAGCGATGAGGATTCCGTGGACGGGCGCTCCGCTCGATCTGTGCCGGATGCCCCGGCCGCCATGGCGGAGATCCCGAGCAGCACGGCTATCGCGGCGACTGCTCCGACTGCTGAGCGCATGGTGACGGCCCTCCTGGTCATGCGGTTGCCGCCCGGGTGTGGGTGTCACGTCGGCCGGCGAACGTGCGCCACACCCCGACGCCCACGATCCAGATCGTGCCGAGGTACACGATCCCCTGCGCGGCGCGAGCCCCGATGGGCAGGCAGGATTCGGTGCATCCGGCGAGTCGGTCGTCGAGGATCCAGGTGAGGTAGATCATCGCCCCGATCCAGATGACCAGCACGGGAATGGTGATCTTGCGGAAGTCGCGGACCCGGATCGGGTGAATGAACTTGAGCGGAACGATCGTGAGAACCGACAGCAGGACGACGACGACGGCGTTGACCACCGGCCGCGACTGCGTCACGAACAAGATGTTGACGACCAGGTTCCACATCGCGGGAAAGCCGTTGAAGTAGCAGTCCTCGGTCTGGATGTGCGTGTACGAGAAGAGGTAGAGCGACGTGAGGAGGATGAGGCCGGTGCCGACGATGTCGAACTTCGCCGGCAAGAGATGGAACTCGTGGATGAAGAACGCCGGTGCCACCACGCACGTGACGTAGTCGATGACGAGGTCCATGACGTGCCCGTCGATCATGGGCAGGACGGTGGACACGTCGTACTTGCGGGCGATGGGACCGTCGAGCCCGTCGATGATCATGGCGACCATCATCCAGAGCAGCGATGCCCGTGGGCTCCCGTCGAGCGCCGAGAGCAGGCCGAAGAACCCGGCGAGGATGCCGCTCGCGGTGAAGATGTGGATCGCCCAGGCGATCCGGGGCTGTGCGGCAGTGGTCTCGGTCATCGGCTCGACAGGCTAACGGTGGGGGTCGGTCGAGCGCGACTCGTCGGGCGACAACAGTTCGCTGGGCGGCGCGGCCAGACCGTTGCCGGCGAGCCCGCCCCAGAGCAATTCGGACAGGTAATCGACGAGGTCGAGACGCGACATCGTGCGGCGATCGAGCCACCATTCGCACGCCAGGTGCACCATGCCGACGATGCCGAACGCCCAGGCCTCCGCGCCGCCGGAGTCGACTCGCCGTTCGCGCAGGAAGCCGCCGAGTACGCGTGCGAGGGCCGCCCCGAGTTCGGCGACCAACCGGTGTCCGGCGGCGCCGTCGTGGTTCAGAAAGGAGCCGTTGGTCAGGAACCGGTACACCTCCGGCTCGGCCTCGACGAAGCTGAGCCAGAGGTCGATCGCGGCACGCATGAGTTCGCGCGGGTCGGAGATCTGGGCGCTGCGCTCCGCCATCTGCGCGGCGAGCGCGGCGCCGAACCGCTCCGCGATGGCGAAGCCGAGCCCTGCCTTGTCGCCGAAGTGCGAATACAGGATCGGCTTGGTGATGCCGGCCTCTTTGGCGATCGCATCCATCGACACGTCGGGACCTTCGCGGCGCACCGCCGCGACCGCCGCGTCGAGCAATTCGTGGCGTCGCTGCTCCCGATCGTTCAGCTCTCCGTCGGTGCCGCGGCCACCTCGGGGCGATCGGGTCCGCGCGGTCACAGCGCCACCGTACCCGCCGGACGGAGATGTGGTGCACGCACGCGAAGATGGTGCGGTGATCGACCGGGTGGTGCGACACATCTACGTCCACGTGCCGTTCTGCGCGACGGTCTGCCCGTTCTGCAGCTTCGACGTGGTCGAGCGCCGTGCCGGGCAGGTCGACGCGTATCTCGATCGCCTGGAGGCCGAGGCCGTCGTTGCGGCGGAGCAGTTCGACGTCGTGCCGACCACGCTGTACCTGGGCGGCGGTACGCCCTCGCATCTGCGCATCGGCGAGTTGGCGCGCATCGTGGACGTCATCACACGCGTCTTCGGCCGTCCGAGCGGCGAGACGACCATCGAGGTGCATCCGCTCGATGCCGGCGAGGGGAAGGTCGCGGCGCTCGGCGATCTGGGCTTCAACCGATTGAGCGTCGGGGTGCAGTCGTTCGACGACCGTGTACTCGCGAGTCTGGGTCGCGCGCACACCGCTGCCGCGGCCCTCACCGCGATCGAGCGCTGCCTGGCGACCGGGGCGACCGTCTCGCTTGACCTCATCTCCGCTGTCGGGGGCCAGAACCTGGGCAGCGACCTGGCCGCAGCGGTCGCCTCGGGAGTGCACCACATGTCGGTGTACACGCTGACCGTCGAGGACGGCACGCCCTTCGCCCGGCGGGGCGTGCAGGTGCCCGACGACCGCGCGGCAGGCGCGATCGAGCGGACCGCTCGGGTGCTCGGTTCGGCGGGGTTCGATCGATACGAGGTGTCCAACTATGCGCGGCCCGGGAGGCGATCGACCCACAATCAGGCGTACTGGCGCAACCGCTGGGTGCTCGGGCTGGGTCCCTCCGCCGGTGGTCACCTGCCGCCGCTCGATGCAGACCGCTCCGCCGGGGCGGTCGCCGTGCGCACCGCGAACGCGCCGATGGCGGCGTGGTCGGGCGGCGCGCCGCCCGAGGCGGAGGCGCTCGGCCCGCGCGAAGCCGCCGGCGACCACGTGTTCTGCGGGCTCCGTCTGAGCGACGGCGTCGACCTCGACGAGGGGTCGCTGCGGTGGGGCGTCGACATCGGGCGCGAGTTCGCGGCCGAGATCGAGTCACTGCGTTGCGACGGCCTCGTTGAGCTCGACGGCACCGTGCTGCGCGCCACCGACGCCGGCTACCGCGTGCTCGATCGGGTCGCGGCCGAGTTCTGCTGAATTCGCGTCAGGTGCGCAGGGTGACGGGCTGGGACACTTCGGCGAAGAAGTCGTTGCCCTTGTCGTCGACCACGACGAAGGCGGGGAAGTCCTCGACCTCGATCCGCCACACCGCTTCCATGCCGAGCTCGGGGTAGTCGAGCACCTCGACCTTGCGAATGTTGTCCTGGGCGAGGCGAGCCGCGGGGCCGCCGATCGAGCCGAGGTAGAAGCCGCCGTGTGTGCGGCACGCGTCGGTGACGGCCTGCGAACGGTTCCCCTTCGCGAGCATCACCATGCTGCCGCCGGCCGCCTGGAAGCGGTCGACGTAGGAGTCCATTCGCCCGGCGGTGGTCGGCCCGAACGAGCCCGACGCGTAGCCCTCAGGCGTCTTGGCCGGGCCGGCGTAGTACACCGCGTGGTCGCGCAGGTACTGCGGCATCTCCTCGCCGGCGTCGAGTCGTTCGGCGATCTTCGCGTGTGCGATGTCGCGGGCCACCACGAGCGTGCCGGTGAGCGACAGGCGCGTCTTCACCGGGTACTTCGTCAGTTCGGCGCGCACCTCGGCCATCGGCCGGTTCAGATCGATTCGTACGACGTCGTTGCCGAGCCCGCCCTCGGCGATCTCGGGCAGGTACTTCGCCGGGTCGGCCTCGAGTGCTTCGAGGAACACGCCGTCGGCGGTGATCTTCGCGAGCGCCTGGCGGTCGGCCGAGCACGAGACGGCGATCGCGACGGGGCACGATGCGCCGTGGCGGGGGAGGCGGATCACACGCACGTCGTGGCAGAAGTACTTCCCGCCGAACTGGGCGCCGATGCCGAAGCGACGGGTCAGCTCGAGGACCTCGAGTTCGAGGTCGCGGTCGCGGAACCCGTGGCCGAGCTCGGAGCCTGTGGCCGGGAGCGTGTCGAGGTACCGAGCGGAGGCGAGCTTGGCGGTTTCGAGTGCGAACTCCGCCGAGGTGCCGCCGATCACGATGGCCAGGTGGTACGGCGGGCAGGCGGCCGTGCCGAGCGTGCGCAGGTTCTTGTCGAGGAACGCCATGAGGCTCTTCGGGTTCAGCAGCGCCTTCGTCTCTTGGTAGAGGTAGCTCTTGTTGGCCGAGCCGCCGCCCTTCGCCATGAACAGGAACTTGTATGCGTCGCCGTCGATCGACGCGATCTTGATCTCGGCGGGAAGGTTGGTCTTGGTGTTGACCTCGTCCCACATGGTGAGCGGTGCCATCTGGCTGTAGCGCAGGTTTGACGTCTGGTAGGTGTCGAAGATGCCGCGAGCGATCGCCGCTTCGTCGTTGCCTCCCGGCACCACCACGTACTGACCCTTCTTGCCCTTGACGACTGCGGTCCCGGTGTCCTGACAGGAGGGCAGCACGCCGCCGGCGGCGATGCATGCGTTTCGCAGCAATTCGGTGGCGACGAAGCGGTCGTTGTCCGACGCCTCCGGGTCGTCGAGAATCGAGCGCAACTGCGTCAGGTGGCCGGGCCGCAGCAGGTGGGCGATGTCGCGCATGGCCGTCGAGGTCAGGAGCGTCAGTGCTTCCGGTTCGACGCGCAGGAATCGCTCGCCGCCGGCCTCGAACGTCGACACGCCGTCGGTGGTGAGCAGGCGGTACGGCGTGTCGTCCGCACCGAGGGGGAGGAGTTCGGAGTACGCGAAGTCGGTCATGCGCCCACCGTATTCCCGCCGGTCCGACCCTGCGAAGCTCGACGGGTGCGCCGACGGATCGCCACCCAGACCAGCCAGGCGACTCCGAGCAGGACGACCACGACGAGCGCCGGTATCGCGATGGCGACGACCGTCGCCGCTATGGACAGGAGGTCTTCGACGACGCTCACGACCGGTGCGCCGACGCCCGCCGTCGACACGTTCACGACGCCGCGACCGGCGGCCTTGGCGCCGTGCACGGTGAGGGCCATGACGAACCCGACGGCGAGCGCTACCCACACGTTCCCGTTGAACGCGTCGGGTGCCCCGGCCGCGAAGACGACCGCGCCCGACGCGGGCCGCACGATGGTCTGGACGATGTCGTTGAGGTGGTCGGCCCCGGGGATCTTGTCGACGATCTCCTCCACGACCAGCAGCAGGAGCAACGTGACGAGCACCCAGGTCCGGTCGAGGAAGGCGAGCTCAGCCGGCAGGTGGACTCGGTCCGTGAACTGGGCAAGGACCGCAATCGCCAGCGCCGGGATGTAGGCGTTCAATCCGGCGGCCGATGCGAGGCCGAGGCCGCCGAGCGCTTCGATCATCGGACCAGGCTATGGCGCGCCCGGCGGCGGCTGGTCGAGCCATTCACGGAACCACGCGTCATCGGCGCCGAGCCGTGGGGAGGCCGAGCGAGGATGCGCGCCCGGATCGGGTTCGAAATTGCCGTCGCCGAGGCGGATCGGCGAGCGCACGGTGGCTACCACGGTGCCGTGTGCCGACGCGGTCGGCTCGACTGGCGCGAGCCCGAGGCCAGCGAGCAGTTCGAAGGCCTCGGGAATCGTGTTGATCGGACCGGCGGGAACGCCGGCTGCTCGCAGAGCGGCGATCCAGTGGTCGGCGGGTTGTGTCGCGAGCGCGTCGTGCAGCAGACGGTCGAGTTCCCGCCGGTGAGCGACCCGCGACGCGTTCGACGCGAACCGCTCGTCGTCGGCAAGCGACGGGGAGACCGCGGCAGCCAGGCCCGCGAACTGGGAGTCGTTGCCGCATGCGATCACGAAGTCGCGGTCGGCTGCCGTGTAGGTCGAATACGGCGCGATCGACGGATGATCGTTGCCACCCCTGGTCGGGGTGACCCCGGCCATGACCGCAGCGGATGCCTGGTTGAGCAGCGCCGCCATCGCGGCGTCGATCAACGAGACGCGTACGCGCTCGCCGTGTCCGGTCGCCGCACGCGCCGCCAGCGCCGAGGTGACGCCGATCGTCGCGTAGAGCGCCGTGAGCACGTCCACCACCGCAACCCCCGTCTTGAGTGGACGGCCTTCGGCCTCGCCGGTGATCGACATCAGCCCGCTCGCCGCCTGGGCGAGCAGGTCGTATCCCGGCATCTCGGCGGCGGTCCCCTCGTCGCCGAACCCGAGGATGGTGCAGTAGACGAGCCGAGGGTTTCGGGCCGCGCAGGCCGGCCAGCCGAGGCCGACGCGGTCGAGCGTGCCGGGCTTGAAGTTCTCGACGAGCACATCGGCTCGATCCGCCAGCCGCTGTGCGGCGTCGAGGTCGGCGGCGTCGCGCAGATCGAGCTGCACCGACCGCTTTCCCCGGTTGATGCCGAGGTAGTAAGCGGACGTGGCTTCGCCGTCGAGGTCGATCCATGGAGGGCCCCACGATCGCGTGTCGTCGCCGGTCCCCGGCCGCTCGACCTTGATCACGGTGGCGCCGAGGTCGCCGAGGATCGTGGCGACCATCGGCCCGGCGACCACCCGGGAGAAGTCGGCGACGAGGATCCCGGCGAGTGGTCGTGGTGCTGTGTCCATCGCCCGGCGACGCTAACGGAGGGCGTGTGTGCGCCCGTGCGGTGCGTGTGGGTGTGGGCGCGTCGGTGTGCCCGACGGGGTCGGGCTACACCGGTTCGCTTGTGGGTTGGGGCCGGCCCGGCCGGGTTGGGTTCGCCTGTTTCGGCCCGGGCCGAGGCTGGCCGGATGGCGGCTTATGCGGCTTGGGCTGGTGTCCAGGTGATGCCGTGGCGTTGTGAGTAGATCACCCGTCCGGCGGGGGTGATCCATCGGAACACGATCGCGTCGGGCTCGTTCGGATCGGTCCAGCGTTGCATCAACCATCCGGGCCTGTGGGTGACCCGATGGTGATGACGGCACAGCAACGCGAGCCATTCGATATCGGTCGGCCCGCCCTCAGCCGGATTCGCGGTGTTCCACTCGTCGACATGGTGGGCGTCGGTGCCGACGGCTTTGCGGGTACACCCGTCGAACACACACCCGCCGTCGCGCACGGTCAACGCGCGTCGTTGATGCCGGTTCGCGTACCGCAACAGATGCCCGGCACGCAGCACGTCACCGCGTTCGGTGACCTCGAACGGCCGGAGCAGCCCCGCCGCCAAAACCCACCGGATGATCGTCGCCGACAACGGTGTCCCATCGCCATCAGCGAGTTCACCGGTATCCGCGTTGTAGAGCACAACGACTTCGGGTTCGACCACCCCGGCGGAACCCTGTTTGTGTGCCGCCGCGCCGGCGTCGAACAGCTCCGCGAGGGCTTCCGCGGCGAGTTGACCGTTCCCAGGGATGTCGATTTCACCGTCGGACACCCGCGCGTCAGCCGCGTAGCGGTCACGGATCTGTTGGGTGTGCGCGGTCAACACCGATTTGATGATCAACGCGAGTTCGCCGACGAACTGGCCGTTGAGATGCAAGGTCCCGTCGAACCCGGTGGAGAACGACAGATGATTGTTCGCCGGGTCCGCCGCGGGGTCGTAACCGCCGTCGACATCGAGGCGTTCCGCGATGCGGCGCACCGCACGGGCCCAGTCATCGAACGTCGCGACCGTCGCGAGGTCAACAAGTTCGGGAACAACTTGGGCGAGCAGCCCGCCGATACGCGGGTTCGCGGCACGGAGGAACACTTCGACGTGGTGCCAGGCGATATCACCGCGAGCCAACGCGGCGTGGAGATCGGGAAACTCGACGACCAGGCGGCGTGACGTTCGCACCAGCACCCGCGAGGGGCCGGATCCGAGTTTCGACGTCGCCGCAACCCATCCGGCGGTGGTGTGGCCGTGTTCGAGGTCACACACCTTCGAACGATCCGCCGCGACCAACAGTTCGGCACGTCGGGCGTCGAGTCGACGGCGTTCGGTTTCCCATTCGACCAGTTCGACCAGCACCGGGTCGGTGACCGGCGCCAACCGCAACCGCGCCCGTTCCGGCAACCCCGAATCAACCAACCCCGAATCGGCCACGCCGCCATCGCGGCGGTTGTCGTCTCGGTTGTCGTGGGTGTTGGGCCCGCCAGCCATGCCGCAACTGTACACGAACGTGCGTTCGCGCTGCAACACATGTTCGAGTATTCTCTCCACGCGTCAAAGCGGCCACCAACGGTCGCCGGGCCGCAGCGGTCGGACTCGCACCCGCTGTCTGCGACCGGATCGTTCGAGTAGCCCAGACTCCCTGCCCGGCCAGCCCAGCCGTTCGGTCGAGACCACGTAGCGCACGCTCAAGAGCATGCCGATCGTGCCGCAACGCCACCTCGGGGATGCCGTCCGGGTCGCAGCGGAGCCAATCGGCACATCCGGCCGGGAGTCGAGTCAGATGGACGCGGTTCGGCGGCCCGCGGCGCCGCTCGGGAGGAGTTCGAGCGGGACCAGGTTCTTGCACCGAGGGGGAAGGAACTCAGGGGGCCGCAGGCGACCCGGCGCCGGCGGCGGGCTGGGTGAGCAGGCCCAACGCCGCGCCCAGCAGCGTCGCGACGATGGCGGCGACCCCGAACACCGAGTAGAGCGTGGTGGACCCGGCGTTCGCCGCGATCACGCCGGCGAGCAGGGTGCCCGGGAGCACCGTCGCCGAGAGCACCAGTCGCGTCAGCATGGAGAGTCGGCCCTGGACATCGACGGCGAAGGCGAGGTGGCGTGTTGCGCCGAGGACGCTTGCTCCGACCGCGAGCGCTCCGCCGCCGGCGAAGAACACCACCAGCGCAACCGGCCACGACGGCGCGAGGCCCATTGTCGTAACGCCCACTCCGATCACGGCGGTGGCGCCGAGCACGGCGACCGGGCGAACCTGCTCGACGCGTCCGAGCAGTGCGCCGACGACCACCCCGCCGACGCCCATGAGCGAGTACGTCAGGCCGATCTCGGCGGTCGAGAGGTGCAGAACCTTGGTTGCGTACGGCGCGAACTGGCTCCCGAAACAGACGGTTACGAGGTTCGCGATCGCCATCACGACGAGGATTCGCCAGTAGCCGTTCTCGCGACGGATCTCTCGCAACAACGCGGTCATCGACCCGGCCCGCGAGACGGCGTCGTCGGGCGCGCTCGCGGTGTCGGGCGTCGGGTCGACGACGGCCGAACGCACCACGAAGCGACCCATCGCAAGGGTGCCGATCGCGGCGACCGAGAACGAGAGCGCGTCGATGCCGAGCGCGAGCCCCGTACCGACGGCGGTCGCAACGCCGGCGATGATCGAACCGACCACGTGCCCGATCCCGTCGGAGACGGCGAATCGGCCGTTCGCGGCGACGCGGAGGCGCTCGGGGAGCAGCGCCGCGACCATCACGTTCTCGGCGCCGTCATGGAGATTGCGGAGGCACCCCAGGAGGAAGCCGACGGCGGGGAGCAGCGCCAGCGGCGGGGTGTCGACGACAAACCAGACAGCGGTGCCGGTGAGCAGCGCTGCTCGGCCGAGATCGGCGGCGATCATGGTCGCCCGGGGCATCCAACGATCGGCCAGTGCGCCCAGCCAGATCCCGAGCAGCATCGTCGCGACCAACTCGGAGAACTCGACGACGCCGACGTAGAACGCGGAGTCGGTGAGCGCGAGTGCGGCGAGGGGGAACGCGACGATCGAGAACCAGTCGCCCGTGAACGAGGCCAGTTGACCGACCCAATACCGGTTGAACTGTCGCCAGGACGCGTCGGTCGAGCGTGGCGTGTCGCCGGTCAGCACTCGGTCAGGCCCGGCGTCGGGTAACGCGCCACTCCTGTGCGCGGACGGCCAGTGTCTCTTTGTTTCGCTCCGCCGTACCGACCAACTCGAACTTGTCGTAGAGCTGTTGGAGCATCATCTTGACCGCGGCCGCCGAGGTGAACCGTGCCTCCGCAACCTCTTTCACCGTGGCGAGCCGCGGGGTCGCACGTCCGCTGTCGTAGTGCATGAAGAGCAGCTCCAGCACCTCGGTCTCGGCGGGGGTGAGCCGCACGCTGCGCTCGACAACGCGGCGAACCGTCGGCTCGCTCGGCTCGATCTCCTCGGGATCGAGGAGGAACCGGTACTGCGCCGCTCCGCCCAGATCGATCACCGAGCCGTGCTCGAGCGGGTGGGGCTGCCACGGCCGGAGCGACGTGATGTCGATCGCGGTGCCGTTGGTCGACCCGAGGTCGACCAGCCGCCAGGTGCCGGCCTCTCGTTCGAGTCGGGCATGCGCTCGGCTGACCTCCGTGAGGTCGATCACAACGTCGTTGTCGCCGGCGCGGCCGATCGTGACGACCGCGTCGTCGACGCTGATCTCGCGTCCCGTTTCGTCGCTCAGTCGCTGAAGCCGTGCCACTGCGCCCCAATGTACCGATGGCTCCTCTGCCCGTCACCGGGTGTTCTCACTCAGAGTTCGACCAGATCAGCACGGTGGATCGGTCGCTCACTCGGTTCGCGGGAATGGTCCCGGTGGGGCTGCGGAGCGCCTCGAGCGCGTTGGACTTGCCGGCTCCGGTGACCAGAAAGATGCGTTGCCGCGCGCGATTGATGCACGGCACCGTGAGGGTCATGCGGCGCCGACCGTCGAACGGTTCGCTGAGTGCTACGTCGCGGTCGGTCACGTCCATCAACGGGTCGCCGCTGTGCCAGCTCGCGGTGTGCCCGTCGGAACCCAATCCGAGGTGGACGATGTCGAGTACGCCGCCGCAGAGATCCTGCAGGCTCGCTGCGTACCGGGCGGCCGCGGCATCGAGGTCATCGGAGGTGACGTCCATGAGGTGCACGTGATCGGACGGAAGGTGGGCGTGGGCGATCAGCGAGGCCTGGAGTCCGGTGGCATTGCGGTCGGGGTGCCCATCGGGGGCGACCCGCTCGTCGACCTGCCACAGGTGGACCCGGGACCAATCGAGGGGATGGTCGGCCAGCTGGTGAAGCACCAGCCAGGGCGTCTTCCCGCCCGACAGCGCCAGGTGGCAGGTCCCGCGGGTCTCGACCGATGTGCGGATCGACCCCGCCATGAGGCGGGCGGCGGCAACGGCGAAGCCGTCCGAGTTGAGCCGGTGTTCCTCGATGGTCACTGATTCACCAAGTCCCTTCGTCAGGCGGCGGTCACGGCAACGACGGCGGCCGAGGCCGTCGGGGTCGCGCCACCCACTACGTACGCCGTGTCGCCGATGACCGCAACGGCGGCGTCGGACAGCGCTTTGGGAAGCTTGCCCACATCGGTGAACGTGTTGTCGATCGGGTTGATCCGCATGATCGTGGCCGTCCGGCTGTCACCAGAGCGGCCGCCGGCGACGAACACCGCGCCGCCGAGCGAGAACGCGACGGCCCGGTTGAGCGGCGTGCCGAGGTTGGCGACGCCGGTGACGGTTCCTGTCGCCAGCTCGACCCGCTGCACCGCGGTGAGCGGCGCCTGCTCCCACTCGCCACCGACGACCCACGCGGTCTCGCCCACGATCGCGACGGCCGCGTTGCGCGCGGGCGCGTTGAGCTCGGCGACCGTTTCGAAATTCGACCCGTCCGTGGTCTTGAGCACGTCGTTCATCGGGTCCTTTCCGCTGAACCCGCCGAAGATGTAGATCGCCCTGCCGTCCGACGAGCGCACCGCCGTGGCGCCGGTTCGAGGCTCGGGAAGGCGGCCAACCGTCGCGACCTTGCCGTCGGGCGTGATCTTCGACACCTCGCCGTACACCGTGTTGCCCTTCGCCCCGCCGAAGACGAACACGGCGCCGTCGAGCGCGGCAACGGCTGCGTCGTGCACCGCGTTCGGGAGTTCGCCGAACTCCGACGATTTGCCCGTCGTCGGGTCGAACGACCAGATGGTCGCGGTGGACGACAGGTCGGCGTCGAGCCCGCCCGGAACGATGATCTCCGAGCCGAGCGCTGCCGCGGCGGTCTGCGATCGCGCCGCGCCGAGGCCATTGTTGAGCGAGGCCGAGCTGGCGGTCGTGGGCAGCGCGACCTGGGCGACCTTCGTGGTGGGCGACACTGACTTCTCCGTGGTCGTGGTCGTCGACCTCACGCACGTGCACTCGTCGCTGCCGGAGCACGACCAGAACAGCACGACGATCACCAACACGACGCCGACGGTGCGTGCGAGCCGCATGATGCGCCGCTGCGACCATTGCGCTGACCGGCGAGGCGCCGGTCGACCGCGCGCTCCGGAGGATCGGCCGGGCGACCGAGCCGGCGTACGCGACGCACCGCGCGAGGGCGCGCGGGAGGGGCGAGCGCGGGAGGAGGAGCGCGAGGGCGCGCGGGAGGAGGAGCGCGAGGGCGCGCGACGGGTCGGCGCCGAACCACCAGCGGGTCGGCGCGGTCGAGCACCTCCGGGAGTTCGGGACGACGGCGCCATGCGTTGGCCATTCTGCCAGCCCACCGATACCCGGCCGCGGCATCCGCCCGATGTCGGTTGAGCCGACATCTCCGCCGATGGTGTGAAAGCGTGGAGCGGTGGTGTAGCCGCCGGGCATGCGGCGAGGGGAGAAGGAGCGATCGGATGGGCGAGGTGTTGAAGCCACCCACGAAACGGGAGACGAACCGGCTGGCGCGGTCGAAGCTGTTCATCGACACCGCTATGTCCATCGTGACCAACGAGGGGTTCGATGCGCTGACCATGGCGCGCCTGGCGTCTGATCTCGACGCGGCGATCGGCGCGGTCTATCGCTACTTCCCGTCGAAGGGAGCGCTCGTCGCCGAGGTGCAGCGGGAGGCGATCGAACGGCTCACATCGAGCTATCTCCTGGGACGCGAGCGCAGCGATCGGTTCTTCGCCGACGCGGCCTTGAGCGGCGAGGAACTCGCGGTCGCGCGGCTCGTCTACTTCGGTCGCTTCCTGTGTCGCACGTCGGTCGACTACCCGCAGGAGTTCCAGCTGCTGCAAATGCTCATCAGCGACTACCGCATCCTCCTCCCGCTCGAGGAAGGCATGCGTGTGCTGCCCTCTGCGTTGCACCTGCTGGGACGCGCGTACGACTGCATCGAGGCGGCGATGGCGGTGGGAGCGGTGAGCGATGCCGACTCGATGAAGCGCGTGGTGATCTTCGCCGCGTCGGTGACCGGGGTGCTCGTGCTGTCGCGGCTCGACCGATACGACGCGGACCTCTTCGACGGCGTCGCGCTCGCGCATCTGCTGATGTGTGATCTGTTCGTCGGATGGGGAGCGTCCGCCGACGTCGTGGCCAAGACCATGACGCTCGTCGATCAACTCGGCGAGGTCGCTCCGCTCGCGCCTCCGATCGCTCCGGTTCCGGCGGCCGTATAGCGCGCATCTGCGGGGCCATCGCTGAACGGTTCAGGTCGGTTGCCGATGTGTCGATGAAGCAGCGTGCATCCCCTGGCCCGCCGACTCCGCCGAGCGTTGAGCGTCCGCGCCGTGTTCGTGCTCGTGGCTCTGGTGCCGGTGCTCTCGATCGGTGCCCTCGCAACCGGCTCGGTGGTGAACGCGTCGAACCGCCTCCGGGCCAGTAGCGAGGTCGGCCGGCTCAGCCGCGAGGTGCGCACACTGGTGACGATCGAGAGCGATCTCGCGATCGAGTCCTACTGGGCACGCGCCCAGGTGAGCGTGCGTGCGGCGGGCCTCGACGAGGGTCTGGTGACCTTGCTCCTCGGCGACGAGCTGGTCCTGCGGGTGCGCACCGCCATGACATCGATCGATCGGGAGTACCGCCGACTGGGCTACGAGCGCGAGGCGGACGAGCTCCACGAGTTGCGGCTCACCACGGCCTCGATGGTCGGCCCGCGCGACGTTGGGCGCGCCTACGCGGAGGCGACCGCCCGGGTCCGTTCGCAGATCGATACCCGGCTGGAACTCCTCGACGTGTGGGCCGGAGCGTCGACCACGCCGACGGCGCTGTCGCGTTCTGTCCGGTTGGTGAAGGCGACGGCCGACCTGCGCGCGGCGGCCTTCGCGCTGCCCGAGGTGTCCTTCGCGTACCGCGTGCCGATCGACGGCACCGACTCGACGCTGGTGTCGGTCGCCTCGGCCTACGCGCTCTATCAGCACCTGGTTTCGATCGTGGACCGGTCCGTCGGCAACGACCGAGGGTTCGATCGGTCATGGGATCGGTTCCGGGCCGATGACGACTCGGCCTGGCTCGAAGCCTTTGTCGAGGCGACGATGGCCACCTCGGCGGCGGCCGCGCCGAGCGACGGGGTGTCGCTCGCCGGTCTGAGCGATCTCCAGGTGAGCGCCGATGCGTTCGATCGGGCGCTGAAGGGCGCATCCGAGACCCTGCCGGTGGTGGACGCTGCGGCCGGTCAGCTCGCTGCACGCGCGACGATCGCCGGCCGACTGGCATCGGGCGAGCAGCGCCACGCCGTGATCGCTGCGCTCACGATGCTCGCGGCAGCGATCTCATCGTTGGTGCTGGCGAGCCGTTGGATGATCTCGGCGTCGCGGAGCTTGGCTGCCGCGGCGTCGGAGATGCGCGACGGCGACCTCGACGTGACCGCCCCGGCGCGAGGGCCGCGGGAGATGCGCATCGCGGCTCGGGCGCTCAACGAGGCGGCGGCGCAGCTCCGCCTGGTGGAGCGGCAGGCGGAGGCCCTCGCACGCGGCCGCCTCGACGACGAGAGCCTCGTGCAACGCGCCGCCGGACGTCTCGGGACTTCGCTGCATGGCGCGGTCAGCCGCCTGGCAGCCGTGATGGTCGAGCGCGAGCAGCTCCGCCGGCGCCTGTCGCACGAAGCGACCCACGACAGCCTGACCGGGCTCGCGAACCGAGCGGCGCTCATCACGCATCTCGACGACGCGCTCGTGCGGGTTCGCGAACACGACCGCACGCTCGCGGTGCTGATGGTCGACCTCGACTCGTTCAAGGCGGTCAACGATCTGCACGGTCACGCCGCAGGCGACGTGCTGCTGAAGGCTGTGGCCGAACGACTGGTCGCGTCGGTGCGCCATGGTGATCGGGTCGGGAGGCTCGGCGGCGACGAATTCGTGGTCGTGCTCAACTCGGTCGCCGACGCCGACGAGGCGCTCGTGATCGCCGACCGGGTGCGCCGCGATCGCTCGGCCGGTGGTCATCGACGACTTCGAGGTGCGCCCCGGCTGTTCCGTGGGGGTGGCGCTCTCGGGTGGCGATATGTCGTCGTTCGCATCGAGCGAGCTGAACGACCTGCTCCGCGACGCCGACCTGGCGTTGTACCGGGCGAAGGAAGACCCCGAACTCGGTGTCGTGCTGTGCGACGACCAACTGCGCGACGAGGTGAATCGGCTCACGGTCGTGGAGTCTCGGCTGCACGATGCGATTCGCGACGACCATTTGGAGCTGCATTACCAGCAGGTGGTTGACGGCGCGACCGGCGCGACGCTCGGCGTCGAGGCGCTCGTGCGTTGGCGAGACGGGGCCACGCTCGTGCCGCCCGACCTTTTCATTCCGATCGCGGAGCGCAGCGAACTCATCCTCGAACTCGATCGGTGGGTCCTCGACGCGGCGGTCGCCCAGGCGGCGCGCTGGGCGAACGAGCCGCGACTCGGCCACCTGACATTCGCGGTCAACCTGTCGTCGCGGCACGTGCTCGCTCGGTCGTTGGTCGGGCAGATCCGCAGCGCACTCGCTCGGCATCGCGTCGACCCGTCGCGGCTCATCATCGAGGTCACCGAGTCGGCGCTCCTCAACGACCTGGAAGCGGCGGCCGAGACGCTCGGGCAGCTTCGTGCGATGGGCGTGTGCGTCGCGATCGACGACTTCGGCACGGGGTACACCTCCATCGCGCATCTGCGTGGGCTGCCGATCGACATCTTGAAAATCGACCGGAGCTTCGTGTCGAACATCGATCGCTTCGACGACCGCACCCTCATCAAGTTGATCGTCGAGACCGGACATCTCCTGGGATGCGTGGTGATCGCCGAGGGCGTCGAGACCCCGCACCAGGAGGCGGTGCTTCGATCGCTCGGCGTCGACCAGATCCAGGGGTACCTGATCGGACCGCCGATCCCTCCGAGCGAGATGGTGATCGCGCTCGCCCGCGGTGCGCTCGTCGCGGCGGAACAGTTGCCGACGTCGGGGATTGCTCAGGGCGTCGGCGTCAGCGGTCGATGAGTCACGCATGGCCGTTGATTCTCCGTTCGCCAAGATGCCGCGCCGTTCCGGCCTTCGCCGCTGGGCCGGTGGGCTCGCAGCGATCGTCGCGCTGACGACCGCGTGCGACGCGTCGACGCCCGCCGGCTTCGGGGGCGGGTCGGCGGTCGGCACGACCTTCACGATCGCCGGGGCCGGTTTCGGCCACGGTGTGGGCATGAGCCAGTACGGGGCCCGCGGTCGGGCCGACGCCGGTCAGTCGGTGCAGCAGATCCTCGACGCGTACTACCCGGGCGCGTCGCTGACGCACACCCCGATCGGCGGCCCGAGGGTGCGCGTGGCGACCGCATCGTCGTCGGCCGTGACGGTGACATCGGGTCCGCTCAACGTGTCGACCGACGGGGCGGGCTACCGGACCGTGGGCGGTGCCGGCCAGGGCGTCACGATCGCCCGGTCGGGATCGTCGATCGTGGTCACGGCAGCGACCGGAGCGAAGATCGTGGGAGCGTCGGGGAAGCCCGTCTACGTGGGATGGGCCGTGGGCGGTCTGCTCGGCGTGTCGGCGGCTGGCCGCAGCTACGACCGCGGTCGCCTCGTCGCCCAGCCATCGGGATCATCGATCGAGTTCGTTCTCGACACGATGACCATGGATGACTATCTGAACGGGCTCGGCGAGGTGCCCTCCTCGTGGCCGGTGGAGGCGCTCAAGGCGCAGGCGATCGCAGGCCGAACCTTCGCCGCCACCAAGATCGCGGCACCGCGGTCGACCACCTACGACCTCGACTCCGGGATCGTCGATCAGTCGTTCATCGGCACGTCCCAGACGGTCGGTTCCACAGGCCAGCGATGGCGCGACGCCGTGTCGGCGACGTCGGGCAGCATCCTCACCTCGGGCGGCACGCCGATCCTGGCGACCTACTCGTCGTCGAACGGCGGGTTCTCCGAACGGAGCGAGTACGTCTGGTCCTCGGCACTGCCGTATCTCGTCGCCGCCGCCGATCCCTTCGACGCGGCCACCGGCAACACGGCGGCGAACTGGAGCCGCACCTTCACCGGCGCCGAGCTCGGGTCGTACCTCAAGGCTGCGGGCCGCGGGTCGGTCGGGTCGGTCACCCAGGTCGTCTTCAGCGGCAACATCGGCGCGTCGGGCCGGGTCGACAAGGCCACCGTCACCGTGACGGGCTCGGCCGGTCGAGTGTCGATGACCGGCAACCAGTTCCGCTCGGCGATCAACGCCGCGGTGCCCACGTCGCGCGACCTGCTCAGCACGCGCATTGTGATCACCGGCCGCTGAACGCCCACCCCAACAGCTCGTCGGTGAGCCCCTCGGGGAGG
This sequence comes from Actinomycetota bacterium, assembly GCA_016703525.1. GTDB lineage: Bacteria > Actinomycetota > Acidimicrobiia > Acidimicrobiales > Microtrichaceae > JADJBW01. The sequence continues at coordinate 307,639 of JADJBW010000002.1, forward strand.
CCGATGATCGCCGCGCGTTCGCCCTCCACCGAGGCGACGAACGCACCGCCGCCGAGCTGGATCGCGTAGGCCCCGGCCTTGTCGCGTGGCTCGCCCGTCGCGACGTAGCCGGCGATCTCGCTCGCTCCGAGGTGTCGGAACGTGACCGCCGCGGTGGCGACGGCGGCGCGAACGCGAGGCCGGTCGGGTGTGTCGGGTGCGTCGGGTCGAATCACGGCAACGGCGGAGTGCACGTGGTGGGTCCGCCCGGACAAGTCGCTCAGCATGCGAACCGCATCGTGGTCGTCGACCGGCTTGCCGAGGATCCGCCCGCCGAGGTCGACCGTGGTGTCGCCGCCGAGCACCACGACGCCGGGGTGGGCCTCGGCGACGGTCGTGGCCTTCGAGATCGCCAGTCGGTGAACGTGGTCGACGGGCGTCTCGTCGGGCAGCGGGGTTTCGTCGAGGTCGGCCGGGACGAGATCGAGGCGGTCGATTTCCCAGCGGGCGGCATGCGCGGCGATCAGCTCGCGGCGGCGAGGCGATGCCGAGGCGAGCACGAGATGTCTCATCCGCCGCTCGTCGCCGATTCCGCTGCGGCGTCGAGCGCCGTGTCGTCATCGACCCGCTCGAACCAGTGCTCGGGGAGCGCGACCTTGCGCGGCCCGTTCTGGTGCCCTCGTTTGGCGCGCCGACCGTTGGGCAGCATCACCGCGGCCCGATCGAACTGCGCGAGCCGTTCCGCGAGCGCCTCGCGCGACGTGAGCTGGTTGAGTTCCCGGCGAATCTCGCCGCCGACCGGATACCCCTTCAGGTACCAGCCGGCGTGCTTGCGGAACTCGCGCACGCCGAGGTGCTCGCCGGCCCACGCGCACAGCAGGTCGAGGTGCTCGATCATCGTGTCGCACACCGCTCCGAGCGTCGGGGGTTCGGCCACGGTGCGGCCGGCGAATGCGTTGGCCAGGTCGCCGAACAGCCAGGGCCGGCCGAGACACCCTCGGCCGACGACGACCCCGTCGCAGCCGGTCGCGGCGGCCATGGCGAGCGCGTCGTCGGCGTCCCAGATGTCGCCGTTGCCGAGCACCGGGACGGTGGGAACGGCGGCCTTGAGCTCGCCGATCGCCGCCCAGCGCGCCGTGCCCGAGTAGAGCTGCTCGGCGGTTCGGGCGTGCAGCGCGATGGCGGCGCAGCCCAAGTCGGCCGCAATCCGCCCGGTCTCGAGGAAGGTGAGGTGGTCATCGTCGACGCCCAAACGGAACTTCGCCGTCACCGGCACGTCACCCGCGTGGTGAACCGCGGCCCGGATGATCGCGGCGAGCAGGCGGCGGGCGCACCGGAAGCGCCGCTCCGCCACCGTTGCGCGTGACCTTCGGCGCGGGACAGCCGAAGTTGAGGTCGATGTGATCGACTCCCGCCTCGGCGACCAGCCGGGCCACCGCGAGCCCGACATGGTGCGCGTCGATGCCGTAGAGCTGGATCGATCGGGGGGATTCGTCGGCGTCGAAACCGGCGAGGCGCATGGTCTTGCGGTTGCCCTCGACATACGCCCGCGCCGTGATCATCTCGGCGACGTAGAGCCCGGCGCCATGGCGGCGGCACAGTCGCCGAAACGGCGCGTTGGTCACGCCGGCCATGGGTGCGAGCACCACCGGGGGCGAGACGGCAAGGTCGCCGATCGTGAGCGCGCGAGGGGGGCTGGGAGGAGGGCCGGTGGGAGGGCTGGGCGGTGGAGTCATGGCGTGCGAGGTCGGGTTGCGGCGGGGTGGCCTTGAGGGTTGGCGGTCGGCATCGGTTGCGGTGGGCCGCGGTCGGCCGCGGTCGGGGTCGGTCGGGTCAGCCGACCGGTTCGAGCAGCGCTGGACCGCGCTCGAGATAGCGGCCCCATCCTGGCTCACCGACGAACCGCCCCCGGTCGGCCACGAGGCGCCCGCGCGACCAGACTCGTTCGGCCCAGCCGGTGCACGTTCGCCCGGCGTACGGCGAGTGGTCGACGGCCATGTGCAGCGCGTCGGCGTCGAGCGACTGGGTCCGCTGCGGGTCCCACACCACCACATCGGCGTCGAATCCGGGCCGGAGTGCGCCCTTGGTTCCCCACAACCCGAACGTGCGCGCCGGCGCCTCCGAGCAGAGCCGGACCCAGTCCTCCACGGTGATGCGGCCGGCCGCGACGCCGTCCCAGATGAGCCCCATCCGGGTCTCGATACCCGGGAGGCCGCCCGGGATCGCGGTGAAGTCCGCCGCGGCCTCGTCGCCGGCGAACCCCGCGGCCCTGTCCGCCGCCCAAAATGGGCAGTGGTCGGTTGCGACGGTATGAATCCAGCCGCGCGACATGCCGTGCCAGAGTTCCTCGCGGTGCCACGGGTCGCGCAGCGGAGGTGTGCACACGAAGTTCGCTCCATCGGGCCGGGCGAGCGCGGAGACGTCGAGGTGGAGGTACTGCGGACAGGTCTCGGCGAGGACGCGCACGCCGCGCTCCTGGGCCCGTCGCACCTCGGCGAGAGCCGGCGCCGAACTCATGTGGACGATGTAGACCGCCGCGCCGACCGACTCGGCGATCGCGGTCGCCCGATGGGTCGCTTCGCCCTCGAGCACGGCGGGGCGCGTGGCCGAGTGCTCCGGCACGTCACGCCGCCCGGCGGCGAGGGCCTGGGCGCGGAGCGCCTCGATCGCGCCGCCGTTCTCGCAGTGCAGCGTGACCAGGCCGCCGTGGCGAGCGGTCGCCATCATGATCTCGGCGATCGTGCGATCGTCGACCTGCAACAGGTCGGGGTAGGCCATGTAGAGCTTGAAGCTGGTCATGCCGGCCTCGATGCACCGGGCGATCGTCGCTTCGGAAACCGGCTCCGTGAAGGTCATGTGGAGCCCCCAGTCGATCACCGACGGCTCGGCCCATCCCTTCCACGTCAGCGCCGCGTGCAGGGGGTCCTCGCCCCGATAGGCCGTGACGTAGGCGATGATCGTGGTGGTGCCGCCCATCGCCGCGGCGCGGGTGCCGGTATCGAAATCGTCGCTGACGCGGACCGTGCCGACCGGCAGGTGCAGGTGCGTGTGTGCATCGACGCCACCGGGGATGACGAGCCGACCGGTCGCGTCCGCGACCGTCTCGCCCGCTGCCGGCGTGAGGTTCGGTGCCACCTCGCAGATGCGACCGAACGCGTCGACGCGCACGTCGGCGTCGCGCGAGCCGTCGACATCCACGACCGTTCCGCCAACGATCAGCGTTCCGGTCATGCGGGTCGCCTCGCCCTGACCTCATCGGCGGTCGAGCCGACGATGCGGACGAAGGTCGCGGGGTCGGTTGCGGTCTCGGTGCACAGGCACACAGCGGTCGCGGCCGGACCGAGGCCGAGCTGCTCGACGCCCCCCGCCGCGGCGGCCGCCAGGAGCGCTGCGGTCGATGCCGCGCCCGTCTCGCCAGCGGCGATCCCGCTGCGGGCCAGGAGGCGCATCGCCTCGACGGCCCAACGATCCTCGATCGTGACGCAGTCGTCGATGCCGGCCCGCAGGACCGGCCACGCGATCGGCGAGACGGTGCCGCAGTTCATGCCGACCATGATCGACCGGTGGGGACCGGGAGCCGTCACTGGGTGCCCGGCAGCGATCGATCGGTACAGGCAGTCCGCGCCGTCGGGTTCGACCGCGATGCGCCGGGGTCCGTGGCCGGGTCCGCCGGGGTAGTGGGCGACGGCGGCCATCGCCAGCGCGCCGACACCCATCGGAATCACCAGAGCGTCGAGCGGCCCGAGAGCGGCGCCCAGAGCGGCGAGTTGCTCGTCGAGCTCCACGAAGATCGTCTCGTAGCCCTCGGCGATCCGGGTCGGGATGGCGGTGTACCCGTCCCACGAGGTGTCGCTCACGACCACGGCGTCGGGATCGTCCCGGGCGATGGCGGCGGCGGCCCGGACCGCGTCGTCGTAGTCGCCGTCGACCTCCTCGACGACCGCTCCTTCGGACCGGATCGCCTCGATCCGTGCCGGTGAGGTGCCGGCGGGCACGAGGATCGTGGCGTCGAGGCCCGACCATGCAGCGGCCCGTGCGACGGCGCGGCCGTGGTTCCCGTCGGTTGCGGTCACGAGCCGCCGTGTGCCGGTGGCGGCCGCCGGGTCGGGCGGGGCGAGGCGTGCGATCGCCCACGACGCACCGAGCACCTTGAACGCCGGGAGCCCGAACCGCTGCTCCTCGACCTTCACGAAGGCTCGGCCGATCCCGGTCACTGCGGCGAGTTCGGGCACCTCGATGAGCGGCGTCGGCGCGTACCCCGCGAGGCCGCGGTGGAAGGCAGTCGGCTCGCCGCTCGGAGCCGGAGCGGGGACCGGGCCGACCCCATCGTTGTGGAGCACGTGCATCCGCCGAAGCCTACCGATGGGCTCCGCCCGTTGGGCCCGGGTGATCGGCCCGGCGATCGGTCAACGGCGTCGGTAGTGTCGCCGTCATGTCGACCGAACTTCCCGCCACCATGCGCGCCGCAAAGCTGGGCCTGGCCGCCGACATCGAAGACGAGGCCAACCTGGCCCGCTCGATCGACCGGTTCCGCACCGAAGGCATCCTGTTGCCGACCTTCGCCGAACTGGCGAACCCTCCACGATCCCGGCCGCGGTTGCAGCGCGCCTGGGCGGTGTCGATCCGGGCGCCCGCAACCCGGCCAACCTGTTCCGGGTCCACTGGTACAACCGGCTGGGCGCGGCCGGCTTCGGTGATCAGGTCGACCACGTGGTGCTCGACCGCAGCTTCACCGGGATCGACGCGCCGATCATCGTCGTGTTCGGCGATCGGTTCCCCATGATCGACGCGCACAAGGTGCTGGCCGCCTATGCGTGTCTGGTGGCGCGCCTGGTGACCGGGCAGTTCGACCCCACCCGCCACCGCGCGATCTGGCCCTCGACCGGCAACTATGCGCGCGGAGGCGTCGCCATCAGCCGGATCATGGCGTCGCGCGGCGTGGCGGTGCTACCCGAGAACATGAGCCAGGAGCGGTTCGACTGGCTCGAACGCTGGGTGGCCGACCCGGCCGACGTGATTCGCACGCCCGGCTCCGAGTCGAACGTCAAGGAGATCTACGACGCGTGCGCCGAACTCGAGGCCGACCCCACCAACTTCGTGCTCAACCAGTTCTGCGAGTTCGCGAACTATCTGGTGCACCGCACCGTGACGGGCGCGGCTCTCGCCGACACGTTCGAACGGGTCGCCGCGGCCGCCAAGGGTGCGGACGGGCGCGACCTGCGCCTGGCGGCGTGGGTCTCGGCGACGGGGTCGGCCGGCACGATCGCCGCAGGCGACCACCTGAAGCGTCGCTACGGCACGCGCATCGCGGCGGTCGAGGCGCTCGAATGCCCGACGATGCTCTACAACGGGTTCGGCGAGCACAACATCCAGGGCATCGGCGACAAGCACATCCCGCTGATCCACAACGTCACCAACACCGATGTGGTGGTGGGCGTGAGCGACCGGGCGACCGACGAGCTGGGTCTGGCATTCGCGACGCCCGAGGGGCGGGCACGGCTCGCGGCGCGGGGTGTAAGCGACGAGGTGTTGTCCGGCCTCGACCACATGGGCCTCTCGTCGATCTGCAACATCGTCGCGGCGATCAAGACGGCCAAGCGGCTCGACCTCGGGCCCGACGACGCGGTGATCACGGTCGCCACCGACGGCGCCGCGCTGTACGGATCGGAGCGAGCGTCCCTGCTCGAAGGCCGCTACGGCAACACCTTCGGCGATTCCGAGGCGGCAGCGGCGATCGGTGAGCACCTCGATGGGGTGGATGTCGCGCACACCGAGGAGTTGGGCACGGTCGGTCGGAATCGCATCTTCAACCTCGGCTACTTCACGTGGGTCGAGCAGCAGGGCGTCGACCTCGAGACGTTCGAGGCCCGGCGGTCGCAGTCGTTCTGGGACGGGCTCGAGCCGTTCGTTGCGCGCTGGGACGAGCTGATCGGCGAGTTCAACGCCCGCACGGGTGTGTCGTTCGGGTGAGCTCGCACCGGGTGTCGTTCGAATGAGCTCGCTTCTGGATGGCACGGGAGGTGACGCGGATTGGTGGCCGCGGTGCCGCGCGTGTGGGCGGGCGGTCGACCCGCTGGGCTCGGACTGGGTGTGTTCGCACCGGTCCGAGGAGCCGGGCGTCGACCATGTGCTCGCGCTTCGCAGCGAGCTCGACGGCGGCGCGAACGAGATCGATCGGCGTTCGGAGCTGGCGTTCGTGCGGTACCGGTCGAGGCTGCTGGTGTATCGGGCGGCGTTGGCGGCGGGTTGGAGCGATGCTCGGTACTGCGAGTTGGTCGAGTCGCTCGATGCCCGAGTTCGCGATGTCGCAGGAGTGGGGTTTGTTCGGACGCCGCTGGTGGAAGCCGTCGACTTGGGTGCGACGTTGGGGCTGTCGGCCTCGGCCGGTGCTCGGCTGTGGGCGAAGGATGAGACCGGCAATGTGTCGGGTTCGCAAAAGGGCCGGCATCTGTTCGGGCTTGTGCTGTGGCTGGCCGTGCGGGGCGACACAACGAGCCGCCTCGGCATCGCCAGCTGTGGCAATGCGGCGCTCGCGGCTGCGACCCTCGCGTCGGCCATTGGTCGTGAGTTGGAGGTGTTCGTGCCGACCTGGGCCGATCCGGGGGTTGTCGGTCGGCTTCAGGCGTTGGGCGCCCAGGTGGTCCGGTGTGCGCGGCGTGATGACGAGCAGGGTGACCCGTGCGTGCTGCGTGTGCGCGAGGCGGTCGCTGCGGGCACGGTTCCCTTCGGATGCCAAGGTCCCGACAACGGATTCACGATCGACGGCGGGCGCACGATCGGGTGGGAGATAGCCGAGCAGCTCGCCGATCTGGGCGTGGTGGCCGATGCGGTTGCGGTGCAGGTCGGCGGTGGTGCGCTCGGCGCGTCGCTCGGCATGGGCCTGCGCGAGGGTGGGTGTGGCGCGCGTCTGATCGCGGTGCAGGCCGAGGGGTGTGCGCCGTTTGCGCGGGCGATGCGGCGCGTGCGCTCGGTTGGGCTCGCCACAGCGGTTGCGGAGCGGGCGGCGACGATGTGGCCGTGGGAGGGCGAGCCGGCCAGTTCGGCGACGGGCATTCTCGACGACGAGACCTACGACTGGGCGTGTCTCGCCGAGCAGCTGAGTCGGTCGGGGGGCGACGCGCCGGTGGCAAGCGAGGCGCAGGTGATCGAGGCGCATCGCCTGGTTCACGAACACACGGGCATCGATGCCGACCCGACGGGCACGGCGAGCGTCGCCGCGTTGTTGGCGGTGCCGCCGGATCCGGCGGATCGGCTGGTGGTCACCCTCACCGGCGCCACGCGCGGCGGGTGAGGGCGCCGCAGGTCAGGGCGCCGCTGGTCAGAGGGTCCAGCCGCTGAAGGTGTCGATCATCGCGGTCACGTCGCCGAGCGGGTAGAGGATCGGGCAGGTGCAGCCGCCCGCGATGTAGTCGGCCACGCGGGCTCGGGCCTCGGCGGGCGTGCCCGACGCGGTGAGCATCTGCACGATTTCGTCGGGTACGAGCTTCGATGCGGCAGCGACCTGCTCGTTCGTCGCGGGCCACGTGAGGACCTCGCCCACGGCGTCGAGCAGCGACTGCGGAACGCCGGACGCCTTCATGATGTGGGGCTGCTGGCCGAGGTACTGCGTCACCATCATCCGTGCCATGTCGAGGGCGGTCGCCCGGTCTTCGTGCACGGAGCACACGACAAGCTGCGGCCGGTCGAGATCGTCCATCGAGCGCCCCGACCGATCGAGGCCGATCTGCAGGTGTTCCATCGCCCGGGCGTTGTAGTCGGGCGACACCAGGTAGTTCAGCACCACGCCGTCGGCGATCTCGCCGGTCAGTTCCATCATCTGCATGCCGGTGGCACCGATGTAGATCGGCACATCCTTCGGGCGACGGTCCTGGTACACGTAGTCCAGCTCCACGCCGTCGAGATGCACGTGGTCGCCGTGCATCGTGACCGTCTCGTTGTTCAGCAGCGCTCGCACGGCGGTGACCACCTCGCGCATCGCTGCGAGCGGACGCGCCCGGTCGATCCCGACTTTGGCGGCGAGCGGATCCCACCACGCGCCGAGGCCCAGGATCACCCGGCCGGGCGCCAGGTCGTCGAGTGTCGAGAACGTGGCGGCGAGGCGGGCGGGGTTGCGGCTCCAGATGTCGGCCACACCGGAGCCGACCTTGATCCGATCGGTCACCGACGCGAACGCCGCCATCGGGACCGTCGATTCGCGCACGAGCCGGCTCTCCGCCTGCCACACCGCCGCGAAGCCCTTCTCCTCGGCGTACCGGCTGAACTCCATGCCGTCCCGGATCGGATGAGCGTCTTGCAGGTAGATGGCAACCGGTTGGGGCTGGGGCTCGGTCATCGGATCCTCCGGATGGGATGGGCTCTCGGGATGGCGGTTCGGGGGCTGTGGCTCGGGGCGGCGGTTCGAGTGTGTGCGGTTGGTGCTCAGAGCCGGGCGAACAGGCGCTGCGCCGCCTCGGCAGCGCGGGCGCGGACCTCGACGGCATCGACGCGGGTGGCCTGCCCGTGATCGAACACGGTCTCGCCGCCGACGACCACTCTCGTGGGCCGAACGCCGGGCGTGAACGCGGCGGACCACGGATCGTCGACGGCGTCGTAGCTCCAGGTCACCTCGTCGTCGCGTGCGTCGGGCATGAGCGCCCAGCCCTGTTCCACCCATCGCCATGCCGTGTCGGGGGTTGCCCGCAGGTCCGATTCGCGGAGACGGGCGTAGGCGACGCGGAAGTCGTCGAGCACGTCTGCGCCGATGCCGTCGCTGCCCAGGGCAACCGGGTTGGTGAACCGTGCGGGGCGGGCGTAGCCGACAGCGTTGTTCATGTTCGATCGTGGCGCGTGGGCGAGCGTGCCGTGCAGGCCGTGGTCGTCGCTCAAATGGACGCCGTGCACGATCAGCCAGTCGTCACGGCTCAGCGCGGCCAGCCGCTCGGCGGCCTCAGCGTCGTCGGGTCCTTCGGCGACGTGGATGTGGACGCCGACGCCAAGGTCGGCGGCCAACCCCGCCGCAGCGTCCAACGTGGCGTCCGAGCAGGTGAACGCGGCGTGCACCCCGACCATGCCGCGACCGCCCGAGCGAAGGTACCGCTCGTTCTCGGCCAGCCCGGCCGCTGCGCCGGCGGCGCCGTGGCGGTCGGTCACCCCGTAGGCGCAGCTTGCTCGAACGCCGACCTCGGCGCACGCCGCGGCGATGACGTCGAGCGATCCTTCGATCGCGGTGGGCGACTCGTGGTGGTCGATGATCGCCGTCGTGCCGCATTCGAGCGCCTCGAGTGCTCCGAGCATCGCTGACCAGCGGATCAGGTCGAGGTCGAGCGCCACGTCGAGTCGCCACCACACCAGTTCGAGCACCTCGCGAAACGTGGTGGGCGTGGCCGGCGGAGCGGGCATGCCGCGGGCGAGCGCCGAGTAGAGGTGATGGTGTGCGCAGACGAGGCCGGGGGTGACCGAACCCATCAGGCGTCGACCGGTTCGGCAGGCGTGGCGGTTGGGGTGCGGGTGGGCGGCAAGCCCATGGGGAGCGTGGTGCGCCACTCGCCGTCGATCTGGTGGTAGGCGGCGGCGACCGCGCCGGACGTGGGCACCAGCCCGATCTCGCCCACGCCCTTCACGCCGTAGGGGGCCCGTGGTTGGGGCACCTCGACCAGGTGCACCTCGATCGGGGGGATGTCTTTCGGCCGGAGGATGCCGAGCGACTTGAGCGTCGTCTTCGTGGGGAACCCGCGCTCGTCGCTCGGGAACTCCTCGGTCATCGCGTAGCCGAGGCCCATGTGGACCGCGCCCTCGACCTGCCCCTCACACAGCAACGGGTTGATCGCCTTGCCCACATCGTGGATCGCGACGACCCGCTCGATGCGGCCGGTGTCGGGCTCGATCACAACGACCTGGCACGCGTACCCGAACGCCGCATGGATGATGGGGTTCTCGACGCCGGGGTCGCCGAGCTTCTGGGTCCAGTCGACGATGTGCTCGCCATGATGGTCGACCCCGACGCGACACCCGTCCGCGATCGCCGCGGCGCACGCCTTCTGCACGGCGCCCGCGGTCATGAGCGTGCCGCGGGAACCGGTCGTTTGGCCGAACCCCAGCTCGCGGGTGGTGTCGACGATCACGTCGATGCGCGTCGGGTCGACGCCGAGCTCGGTCGCCGCAACCTGCAACGCGACGGTGTGGACGCCCTGGCCCATCTCGGTGAATCCGTGGCGCACCTCGATGCGGCCGTCGTCGCGAAAGCGCACGACCGCGCCGGACACCTCGCGGAATCCGTTGCCGAGGCCCGAGTTCTTCAGTCCGAGCCCGATGCCGACGGCCATGCCTCGTGCACGCGCCCCGTCGACCACGGGCCGGGCGGCATCGAGGCACGCCTCGGCCCCGGCGCAGCCGTCGTCCATCAGCTGCCCCGGTCCCCACACGTCGCCCGGGTGGATCACGTTGCGCTTGCGGATCTCCCACCCGGAGATGCCGACGGCCTCGGCCAGACGGTCGAGCGCCCCTTCCATCGCGAACTGGGCCTGGTTGGCTCCGAACCCGCGGAAGGCGCCGCACACCGGGTTGTTGGTGCGCACCGCGATCGCTTCCACGTCGATCGCCGGCACCCGGTATGGCCCCGACGCGTGCCCGGCAGCGCGCTCGAGCACCTTCATGCCGACCGACGCGTACGCGCCCGAGTCGCCGATCATCCGTGCCCGGAGCGCGGTCAGGTGGCCCTCCGCGTCGCACCCGACCTCGTAGGCCATCTCGATGGGGTGACGCTTCGCGTGCATCAGGAAGCTCTGCTCGCGGGTGAGCGTGCACGCGACGGGACGGCCGAGCAGCCACGCGGCGAGCGCGGCGTGCGCCTGGTTCGACATGTCTTCCTTGCCGCCGAAGGCGCCGCCGTTCGAGACGAGCTCGACGGTCACCAGCGACGCGTCGATGCCGAGGATCGCCGCGAGCTGGTCGCGGTCATCCCAGACGCCCTGTCCGCCCGAGTACACATGGAGCGATGCGACGCCGCCGTCCTCGGCGAGGGTGGGCACGGCGAGGGTGGCTTCGGGCTCGAGAAAGGCGTGCTCGACGCGCTGGGTGCGGAAGGTCTCGCGCACGACGTGCGCCGACGCGGCGAGTTGTTCGTCCACGTCGGCCCCGCCCGCGGTCGTCCGGGCATAGGTCGACACGGACAACACGTTCGAGTCGGTCCCGGCAACCGCGATCGGCGCGCCATCCGCGAGGGCGGCGTGCGGGTCGGTGACGGGGCCGAGCACGTCGTAGTCGATTTCGATCAGCAGCGACGCGGCCCTCGCCTGGCGTTTCGTGTCGGCAACGACCACGGCGAGCACGTCGCCGGCGTAGGAGGTCTGGTCGCCCACGCCGATCATCGGTGGCCAGTCCTGATGGATGATCCCGGTGCGGCGCGCCCCCGGAATATCCGCCGCTGTGAACACGGCGTGGACGCCCGGCGCAGCGAGTGCCGCGCTCACGTCGATGCCGCGAATGTCGGCGCGGGCGTGATCGGTCAGGCGCAACGCAGCGCGCAGCATGCCCGGCACACGCAGGTCGTCGATGTAGCCCCGCGTCCCCAACGCGAGCTCGGCGGCCTCGTACTTGACGCCCCCTCGCCCGACCCCGTCGCCGAGGTCGGCCGACGACGGCACGTCACCCGCGGCGACGGCGCAGACCGCGTCGAGCACCTTGACGTATCCGGTGCAGCGGCACAGGTGCGCGCCGAGGTGCCGCTGGAGGTCGTCGCGAGTGAGGTCGGCGCCTTTGCGGTCGACCAGCGACTTGGCCCGCACGACGATTCCGGGGATGCAGTAGCCACATTGGAGCCCGCCGTTGGCGGCGAAAGCGCGGGCCCACAGGTCGCGCTCGTCGTCGGGGAAGCCCTCGAGCGTCGTGACGTCGCGACCCTCGACCTTCGCGACCGCGAGCGTGCAACTCACCTGGGCCTTGCCGTCGACAAGCACCGTGCAGCAACCGCATTGGCCCTGCGGAGCACATCCGTTCTTGGGGGCCAACACGTCGAGTTCCTCGCGCAGCGCCGAGAGCAGGTGCGGGTGGTTCTCGGCGACCGACACCTCGGTGCCGTTCAGCCGGAAGGAGATGCTCACTGCTGCCCCCTCGGGTCGCTGGGCGGCTCGGTGAGCCGCGGCGGTTCGATCACACCGCGCTGAGCGGTGATGCGTGTGTAGTGCTCCGGCAGGCGGTACCGGTCGAAGTCGAACAGGGTCTGCTTGTACCGGGCGCACCAGTCGAGGTCGCACGTGGCGGTGATCAGCTCGTCGCGGGTGGTCAGCGTCTGGGCGACCACCTCGCCCGACGGGGCGATGATCGACGACTGACCCAGCAGCTCGACCCCTTCCTCGGGCCCGGCCTTCGCCACGCCGACGACCCACGTGCCGTTCTGGTAGGCGCCGGACGACATCACCAACCGGTTGTGAAAGCCGGCGAGCGCGTCCTGGCTCGGATCGGGTACGTAGTGGATCGGCGTCGTGTAGCCGATGAGCACCACTTCGACGCCCTGCAGCCCCATCACCCGGTAGGTCTCGGGCCAGCGCCGGTCGTTGCAGATCGCCATGCCGACGAGCCCACCGAACGCGTGCCACACGCCGAAGCCGTCGGGGCCGGGTTCGAAGTAGTGGCGCTCGGCGTGTTGGAACGGACGGTCGGGTTCGTGGTCGGCATGGCCCGGGATGTGCATCTTGCGGTAGGTCGCGACGACCGACCCGTCGCGTTCCACCAGGATCTGCGAGTTGTAGCGATGCGTCGTGGCGCCTGTGGAGTCGAGCGTTCGCTCGGCGAATCCGAGCGCGAACCCGATTCCCAGGCGTCGCGCCTCGTCGAACAGCGGCTGTGTCGCCGCGTTCGGCATCTCGGTCTCGTAGAAGTGGTCGGTCTCGGTCAGGTCGTCGACGTACCAACGGGGGAAGAAGGTGGTGAGCGCGAGTTCGGGGAACACGACCAGTTCGACACCGCGACGTTCGCCTTGATGCAGGAGTGCGAGCAGCCGTTCGACGACGGCCCCGCGCTCGTCGGAGCGGTTGACGGGGCCGAGCTGCGCCGCTCCGATCGTGAGCTGTCGAGTCACGCGGGCCAGCGTAGGCCCACGCGACCGCGACCGGCCTCAGGTCCGGGCAAGCCGGATCATCACCTCCGCGAGCACCTCGGCGCCCGCCGTCAGATCGGCCGGCGCGGTGTGCTCGGCTGGGTTGTGCGAGATGCCGTCGACCGATGGGACGAAGACCATGGCGGTCGGGCAGACCCGGGCGAGCATCTGCGCGTCGTGGCCCGCTCCCGACGGCATGCGCCGCACGGTGAGGCCGCGTTCACGTGCGACCGTCTCCACGAGGCACACGACCGTCTCGTCGAACGCGACGGGCTCGAAGCGGGCGAGCGGACGCGAGGTGACCGTCGCGCCCTCGGCTGCGGCGAGGTACTCGATCGCTTCGGCGACGCGCGCTTCGGCGGAACGGAGCAATGCATCGTCGGTGTTGCGCAGGTCGACCGTGAAGGTCGCCGATCGCGCGACCACGTTCACCAGGTTCGGATCGAGGTCGATTCGGCCGATGGTTCCGACCTGCGGATCGCCCATCTCGGCGACGATGCGTCGAACGGCCACCGCCGTCTCGGCCGCGACCAGCAGCGGGTCGCGCCGCAAGCGCATCGGCGTGGTGCCGGCGTGGTTCGACTGTCCGGTCACGGTGAACTCGCGCCAGGAGATGCCCTGCACCCCGGTGACCGCACCGATCGCCGTGCCCTCCGCCGCGAGGATCGGACCCTGCTCGATGTGGAGCTCGACGAACGCGTGGGGAGCGGCGGCCGGCAGTGGTGCGCCGCCGAGGTATCCGATGCGCGCGAGTTCGTTTCGGATTCGCGCGCCGTCGATCCCGACGATGTCGTGCGCGGCCTCCACCGCGATCCCGCCGACGAAGGCCAGTGAGCCGAGCATGTCGGGGGCGAACCTCGACCCCTCCTCGTTCGTGAAGAACGCGACGGCCAACGGCCGGGGGAGCGGAACCCCGGCGGTCTGCACGGCCTCGATCACCTCGAGGCCGGCCAGCACGCCGTAGTTGCCGTCGTATCGGCCACCGGTCGCGACGGTATCGATGTGCGAACCGCACATCACGGGTGCGACGCCGTCGTCGAAGCCGGGCTGTGTGCCCACCACGTTGCCGATCGCGTCGATCGTCACGATCAGGCCCAGGTCGCGCATCCACCGTGCGACCAGGTCGCGTCCGCGACGGTCGTCGTCGGTGAGCGCAAGACGTGAGCAGCCGCCGTCGCCCGTGTCGCCGACCGCGGCGAGCTCGGCGAGGCGGCGCAAGAGACGATCGGCGGACAATCGGGCCTCGGACATCGTTTCAGGCTACGGCCGGGCGCGGTCGCCGCTACGTTGCCCTGCCATGACCGCAACGCTGTTCCGAGGGTCCCGCTGGCCCGGCGACGTGAGGATCGACGGGTCGACGATCGCGGCGGTCGGTCCCGCCGGAACGATCGAACCCCAGCGCGGCGATGTGATCGTCGACTGCACCGATCAGGTGATCACGGCAGGGTTCGTGAACACCCACCATCACCTGTACCAGTGGATGACACGCGGGTGGGCGACCGGCTGCGACCTGTTCACCTGGCTCACCACCCTGTATCCGATCTGGGGTCGCCTGAGCGTCGAGGACGTGCACGCCGCCGCGCTCGTCGGGTTGTCCGAGTTGGCGCTCAGCGGCTGCACCACGGCGTCGGACCATCACTACCTCGTACCGCACGGCGACGACGCGGTGTTCGACGCGGTGGTCGAGGCCGCGCGTGCGGTCGGCATCCGGCTGTACCTCAGCCGCGGGTCGATGGACCTATCGGAGAAGGACGGCGGGCTGCCGCCCGACCACGTGGTCGAGGACCGCGACGCGATTCTCGCCAGCACCGAGGCCGTGATCGCCCGCCATCACGACGGAGACCTCGTCAACGTGGTGGTCGCGCCGTGCAGTCCGTTCTCGGTGTCGGAGGGGCTGATGCGCGACGCCGCCGACCTGGCGCGGCGCCACGGGTTGCGGATGCACACCCACCTTGCAGAGACCCAGGAGGAGAACGAACACTGCCTGGAACGGTTCGGTCGGCGGCCGCTCGAAGTGATCGAAGACTGGGGATGGAGCGGGCGCGACGTGTGGGTGGCGCACGGCATCTGGTTCGATGACGACGAGATCGCGCGGCTCGGCGCGGCAGGAACCGGCGTGGCGCACTGCCCATCGTCCAACGCCCGCCTCGCTGCAGGCATGTGTCGGGTGAGCGACCTGCGCGCCGCCGGGGTTCCGGTCGGCCTGGGGGTGGACGGGGTCGCATCGAACGAGATCGGCGCCCTGTTCCCCGAGGTGCGCCAGGCGCTGTTCACCGCCCGGTTGCGCACGCTCGATGCGACGAGCTTCGACCATCTCGACGCGTTGTCGCTCGCGACGCAGGGCGGTGCCGACTGCTTGGGCCGCGCCGATCTCGGCCGGCTCAGGCCGGGTGCAGCGGCCGACCTCGCGTTCTGGCCGGTCGAGGATCTGGCCGACATCGCCGATGCGCTGGTCGGGCTGGTGTTCGGCCCCGACCGCCGAGTCGACCGGCTCGTCGTGCGCGGGCGCACCGTGGTGGAGGGCGCCGCGTTGCGTGGGGTCGATCTCGCCGGCGCCCGCCGAGACCTCGCGAGGCGCACGAAGCGCTTGCACGACTGAGCCGTCGGAGCGCGCGAAATCGTCGCTTTACAGGCTGTCCACCTCACGGCAAGACTGCCGACCGACCACCGAACCTCTGGCGCGATTGGTCGCCGAGAGGCGAATCGAAGGGGAACCATGAAACGAAGCGCATTCGTCTCGTCGTTGCTCGCTGGAGCCTTGTTGCTCAGCGCGTGCGGCAAGTCCGAGTCGGGTTCATCGAGCTCCGGTGAGAGCGACGCCAAGAGCGACGGCGGCGCCGTGAAGGCGGCGTGGATCTACGTCGGCCCCACGAACGACGGTGGCTGGACCACGGCACACGACAACGGCCGCAAGGCGGTCGAGAAGGCCCTCGGCGACAAGGTCGAAACCACCTTCAAGGAGAACGTGCCGGAAGGTCCAGAGGTCGCCCAGGTGATCGAAGACCTCGTCAAGGACGGCAACAAGATCATCTTCGCCACGTCGTTCGGCTTTGGTGACGCCATGATGGCGGCCGCCAAGAAGTACCCCGACGTCAAGTTCGAGCACGCCACGGGCATCCCGAACGACATCGAGAACTTCTCGACCTACTTCGGCGCCGGCGAGCAGTCGCTGTACCTGAGCGGCATGGCCGCCGGGGCCGAGACCAAGAAGGGCGTCATCGGGTTCGTCGCACCGTTCCCGATCCCCGAGGTCGTTCGCCACATCAACGCGTACGCCCTCGGCGTGCAGTCGGTGAACCCGAGCGCCGTGGTCCGCGTCGTGTGGATCAACAATTGGTTCGATCCGCCGAAGGAGCGCCAGGCCGCAGAGTCGCTGGTCGCCGGGGGCGCCGACGTGATCGCCTCCGGCGGTGACAGCCCGGCCCCGGGCGAGGCCGCCAAGACCCTCGGCGTCGGCTGGACCGGATACGACTCCGACCAGAGCACGAACTTCCCCGACGTGTGGCTGACCGCTGCGGTGTACGACTGGGGTCCGTACTACACCGAACATGTCCAGTCGGTCATCGACGGCGACTGGAAGAAGCAGGACTACTACGGCAGCATCGCCGACGGCTTCACCGACATCGCCCCGTTCGGCACGCGCGTCACCGACGACACGAAGGCCAAGATCGAGGCGAAGAAGGACGAGATCAAGAGCGGCGACTTCGACATCTTCGCCGGCCCGATCGTCGACCAGGCCGGAGCCGAGAAGGTCGCCGCCGGAGCATCGCTGCCCTTCGGCGACCAGATGTCGATCGACTGGTTCGTGAAGGGCGTCGAGGGCGACATCCCCAAGAGCTGATGACGACCTCGCTCGACATGGCGACCGCCGATGCCACCGTGCCGGCGGTCGCCATGTCCGGCATCACCAAACGATTCCCGGGCGTGATCGCCAATCACGATGTCGACTTCGAGGTCGCCGTCGGGGAGGTGCACGCCCTCCTGGGTGAGAACGGCGCCGGGAAGTCCACGCTGTCGAACGTGCTCACCGGTCTGTACCACCCCGATGGTGGCGAGATCCGACTCGCCGGCGAGGTGGTACGGATCGGCTCGCCGCGTGAGGCCCTTGCCCGCGGCATCGGGATGGTCCACCAGCATTTTCGCCTGGTGCCGACGTTCACGGTGGCCGAGAACGTGATGCTCGGCCACACCGGCCGGTTCAACCGGCGGGCAGCCGAGGATCGGGTCGCCGAAATCGGCGAGGAGCACGGGCTGCCGGTGGACCCGTCGGCGAAGATCTGGCAACTCTCGGTCGGCCAACAACAGCGCGTCGAGATCCTGAAGGCGCTCGAACGCGATGCGCGGGTGCTCATCCTCGACGAGCCGACCGCGGTGCTGACTCCCCAAGAGGCCGAAGCGCTCTTCGTGACGCTGCGGCGCATGGCGGCGGGCGGCCGCTCGGTCATCTTCATCTCGCACAAGCTCGACGAGGTGATGGCCGTCTCCGATCGTGTGACGGTGTTGCGCGACGGCACCGACGTCGGGGTGGTCGAGGTCGCGACGACCTCGGCCCGCGATCTCGCCCGGTTGATGGTCGGGCGCGACGTGGTGTTCAACGCGGATGACGGGCAGGAACGCGCGTCGGTCGATGCCGATCGCATCGTCCTGCGCGTTCGCGACCTGTGTGCCGCCGACAATCGCGGGCGGCCCGCACTCAACGGCGTCGACCTCGACCTCGCCGCGGGCGAGATCGTCGCCGTGGTCGGCGTGTCCGGGAACGGGCAGCGTGAACTCGCGGAGGCGATCTGCGGTACCCGCCGACGCACGGGCGGCACCGTCGAGGTGGACGGACAGCCGACGTCGGGGCGAGACCCGCGCGAGATGATTGCGAAGGGCGTCTCCCACGTTCCCGAGGATCGTCTGCACACGGGCCTGTCGCCCTCGGCGTCGATCGAGGAGAATCTCGTCCTCAAGTCGTACCGCCGCCCTCCGATCTCGGCCGGGCCGTTCGTGCGGCGCCGAGCCGTGCGGCGCAACGCCGAGACGCTGATCGAGCGCTTTGGCGTGAAAACCACCGGGCCGACCGTGTCGACCCGTTTGCTGTCGGGTGGCAACGTCCAGAAGGTGCTGCTCGCACGCGAGTTCAGCGCCGCACCGAAGGTTCTCGTGGCCGCCTCGCCGACCCGTGGCCTCGACGTGGGTGCGATCGAGACGGTGCGGGGGCTGCTGCTCGACGCGTCGCGATCGGGTACCGCGGTCCTGTTGATCACCGAGGAACTCGACGAGGCGCTCGCGCTCGCGGATCGTGTCGCCGTGATCTACGAGGGACGCATCGTCGGCGTTGTCGATCGTGCCAGCGCCGATCTGACCGAGATCGGCCTGCTGATGGGCGGCGGACGGCCGCCCGCGGAGGAGCTGTGATGTTGCGCCTCGAACGTCGTGTCGACGTGCCCAGATGGTGGACGTGGGCGGTGCCGGTTGCATCGGTGCTCGCCGCGATGGTGCTGGGCGCGGTGCTGATCGTGTCGAGCGGGAACGACCCGCTGGACGTGTACCGCCGGATCTTCGAGAGCGCCGTGCTCGGCTCCGGCTCGCTATCGGGCACGGTGGTCGCGGCGACGCCGCTGCTGTTCACCGGTCTCGCCGCTGCGGCCGCGTTCCGCATGGGCGTGTTCAACATCGGCGGCGAGGGTCAGTTCATCATCGGGGCGATCGCCGGGGCGGGCGTGGCACTGCGGTTCGGTGAGTCGATGGGTGCCGGCGTCATCCCGCTGATGATCGTCGCTGCGGCGGTCGCTGGAGCGCTGTGGGCGGCGATCGCCGGAGCCCTTCGGGCCTGGTTCAAGACCAACGAGATCATCACGTCGCTGATGCTCAACTACATCGCCCTCAATATCGGCGACTACCTGATCTTCAACTCCGAGTCGTCGTGGCGGCTCCTGGAGGGGTCGGGGCGCATGTTCCCGCAGGGCAAGCCGATCGACACGTCGGCCGAGTGGCCGTTCTCGCACGTCGGGCCGGTCGACTTCCCGTTCGGCTTCTGGCTCGGCGTGATCATCGCGATCGTCGTGTGGGTGCTCTACCGCCGCACCCGGTTCGGGTTCGAGGTGAAGGTGATCGCCGATTCACCCTCGGCGGCGACCTATGCCGGCATGCGCGCCCGGCGCACGATCGTGTCGGTCATGGCGCTGTCGGGGGCGCTCGCCGGCATCGGCGGAGCGAGCGACATCGGCGACACGCGGCACGTGTTCGATCCGAAGGGGTTGCGGCAATCGGGCTACGGCTACACGGGCATCGTCGTGGCCGCGCTGGCGCGGTTGAACCCGGTAGCGGTCGTCCCGGTCGCGCTGCTCATGGGCGGGCTCAACAACGCCGGGCGGGCCTTGCAGGGGCGTGACTTTCCCGCCGGACTGGTGGGCACGCTGCAGGGCCTCATCCTGTTTTGTGCGCTCGGCGGCGAGATACTCGCCCGCTACCGGGTTCGTCGAGTGGCCAAGGCGGTGTTGGCGTCGTGACGGCGATCATGGTGGCGTCCGAACTCAACAACAATCTCCTGGTGGTCGTCGCTGCGTCGGCCATCTACTACGGCACGCCGCTGTTCTTCGCCGGCCTCGGCGAGGTGCTCACGGAGCGGTCCGGCGTGCTCAACCTCGGGGTCGAGGGCATGATGCTGCTCGGCGCGGTCGCGGCGTCGGTCACCTCAGCGCGAGCGCCGGGCCCCGCCTGGCTCGTGTTGATCCTTGCGCTGCTCGCCGCGATGTTCGCTGCGGCATGCGGAGCGGCCGTGCACGCGTTTGCCGTGATCACGTTGCGGGTCAACCAGACGGTGTCGGGGCTCGCCCTCACGATCCTCGCGGGCGGTGCCGGGCTCTCGTCGTACCTGGCCAACCTGTGGGAGCTGCGCGATCCGGTGCCCCACCAGTTCACGAAGCTCGACGTGTTCGGCCTCGCCGACCTTCCAGTGCTCGGGCCGGTCCTGTTCAACCAGACGCTGCTGACGTACCTCTCGTGGGTGCTTGTGGTTGCGTCGAGTTGGTACCTGTTCCGCACCCGCGCCGGGTTGCATCTTCGTGCCGTCGGCGAGTCCCCACAGACGGCCGATGCCGTCGGCATCAACGTGGTGCGCACCCGGTACGTCCATACGCTCGCGGGCGGTTCGCTCGCCGGCGTCGGCGGAGCGTGCTTCTCGCTCTCGATCGTGCCGACATGGCAGGACGGGATGACGGCCGGGCGCGGCTGGATCGCGATCGCCCTCGTGATCTTCGGCTTCTGGCGACCCGACCTGACGCTGGTGGGCGCCTACCTGTTCGGGGCGTTCTCGAGTCTCAGCCTGACCCTGCAGGCCCGCAAGGTCGAGATCTCGCCGTCGATCCTCGAGTCGATGCCGTACGTGGTGACGATCCTCGTGCTGGTCGTGGTGTCGGGCGGTTGGGCGAAGCGGCGCCTCGGAGCGCCTGCGGCACTCGGGCTGCCGTATGAGCGCGAGGACCGCTGATCGGTCGTCGCCCGCCTACCGGTTGCGCTCTTACCGGTCGGCCGCTACGGGGGTGAGCGCGAGGCGGTGGGAATCGAGCGACGGTGCCTGACCCATGAGCCCGCGGCGACAGGGTGACCGCGAGGTGGTGGGAACCGGGCGACGGTGCTTGACTCAAGTGTGTGTGTGTGTGTGTGTGTGACAATCCTCGCATGCGCGTGTCGTCGATTTGCGGTCGGGCCGGAGTTGTGGTCGGTGGGGTTATGGCTGTGGTCATGGCCACGGCTGGAAGCGCTGGTGCGTGGGGATTGATGCCTCGGCGGTGGGAGTGGCGGCCGGATGATTGGGCGCATTCCTGGTGCATGGCGAATGTTCCTGCCTCCAACCAGCCGCGGTATTCGCAGGCGATGCCGAGTTTGGACGCGTGGACCAACATGTCGACGTCGAGTCAGCCGTGCTCGAGCTCGACCGACGTGGTGTTTATCGAGCAACCCATAGGCGGCTTCACGAGGGTCACTGCCTGCACGGCGCCGGTGGCGGTCAGTCCGTCACTGTCTCGCTGTCAGAGTCACTGGTCGACGATCGACGTCAACCAGATCCTCGCCGATACGCCTCCCGGGCAGAGTCGCGAATGTGGATTTGAATATCCACAAGACGATTCGTCACGAGTTGGGTCACACCGTCGGTTTTGACCATACGGGACAGTCCGATTGGACGACTCATTCGACGTGGGGGGCGATGGTGTCCGGGTGGGTGCCGACCAGTTTGAACTACTTGGCGTGGATGCAGCATCAGGTCGACCATCTGAACGCCGGCGAGACGTTTCAGTGACCAGTGGACGAGGACGCGAGGTGTGGATGATGAATGTTCGCAGGTCGGCATCGGTGGTCATCGTGGCGGGATTGATCGCCGCGGCGGGATGCGCATCCCGCGATGTCGAAGTGCGCACGGCAGGACCGAATGATGGTTCGGCCGAGGTCACGCCGGGAGAGAAGAGTGTGGCGGAGTTCTTTGCTGCTCTTGATGAGGTCGCGTTTCGCGGGATGGTGTTGGATGTTTCGCCGCTGGATTCGGAGATGTTCGAGCGGAACTTGCGATTCAAAGAGCTGAGTTCGGTGTTCGTCGGACGGTTGGTGCAGCTGGAGGACGCCGGTGTTGGCCCCCTCCATTCTCGGTCCATTCGAACCGACTGGGAAGGACGAGCAGCGGTTGCGGGCGACGTTCGCCACCGACGCCGGTGAGCGGTCGGTGCTGCTCCCCGCAGGTACTCGGAACTCGCTCCCGGGCGGTTGGCCGGCCGACCTGTCGCCGTTGGTCGACAAGGCGCCGATTGGTGCCGAGATGCTGGTGGTCGTGGATCGAGACCGGGGCGGCGAGGAGGTCTCGGCAGTGATGGTCGCGCAGGATTGGGATGGGTCATCGGTCACCTTTGGAGTGCCCCTGCGCCCGGGCGCGACCTTTCGAGGGCTGCTTGAGGTCCTCGATCGTGCCAACGGCTGACGCCGTCGGCACGGCGCGAGCCCGAGTTGGCCCCTGAGCCCGCGGCGGCGGGGGTGACCGCGAGGTGGTGGGAACGTCGGTACGTGGGGGTTGTTGCCTCACCATCTGAACGCCGGCGAGACGTGAACAGTGAGCAGTGGACGAGAGCGCGAGGTGTGGGTGATGAATGTTCGCAGGTCGGTATCGGTGGTTATCGTGGCGGGATTGATCGCCGCGGTGGGATGCGCATCCCGCGATGTTGAGGTGCGCACGGCAGGACCGAATGATGGTTCGGCCGAGGTCGCGCCGGTAGAGAAGTGTGGCGGAGTTCTTTGCCATGCTGAGCGAGTTCGGCTACCGCGGGATAGTGGTAGATGCTTCGCCAATCGACGTGGGCATGATCGAGAGGTACGTTGGTCAGGAGGGGCCGCGCTCGGTGTTCGTCGGACGATTGGCACGGCTTGAGGACGCCGGCGTTGGCCCCTACCTTCTCGGTCCATTCGAACCGACCGGGAAGGACGAGCAGCGGTTGCGCGCGACGTTCGCCACCGACGCCGGTGAGCGCTCGATACTGCTCCCCGCAGGTACTCGGAACTCCCTCCCGGCGGTTGGCGGCCGACCTGTCGCCGTTGGTCGACACGGCGCCGATTGGTGCCGAGATGCTGGTGGTCGTGGCCCGAGACCAGGGCGGCGAGGAGTTCTCGGGGAGGATGGTCGCCGAGGACTCGGACGGCTCATCGGTATCGTTCGGCCCGGGTCCGCTCCCGGGAACGAATTTCCGAGGTCTTGTCGACGCCCTCGATCGTGCCAGCGGCTGACCCCGTCGGCACGGAGCGAGCCCGAGTTGGCCCCTGAGCCCGCGGCGGCGGGGGTGACCGCGAGGTGGTGGGAACGTCGGTACGTGTGGTTGTTGCCTCACCACCTGAACGCCGGCGAGACGTTTCAGTGAGCAGTGGACGAGGACGCGAGGTGTGGATGATGAGTGTTCGCAGGTCGGTGGTTATCGTGGCGGGATTGATCGCCGCGGTGGGGTGCGCATCCCGCGATGTTGAGGTGCGCACCGGCGATGGACAGGGCGCACGGCCCGTGGCCGCGGAGGTGCACGCCGCCGAAACGGGGTCGGCGAGGTTCTTCGCTGCCCTTGACGAGGTCGCGTTTCGCGGGATGATGATCGATGCAGACCCGATGGACCCATCGGGCATCCGGCTCCTTCTGCGGATGTACGGGCCTGATTCGGTCTTCGTCAGCGGTTGGCCGGTCGATCTGTCGAGACTCGTGGCGGAAGCGCCGGTCGGGGCTGAATGGTTGGTCGTTGTCCAAAGGAAACGAGACGAGGAGTACTCGGCAACCTTGGCCGCCCTGGAGCCCAACGGGGATACGGTGTCGTTTGGAGCTGTCCTGCGTGTAGGCCGTCAAGCGAGATGGCCATGGCGGCGGCACGATCGGCGAGGATGCCCATTGCCTTCCTGGGTGCCGGGTTCGACGGAGCGGAGGCTGGGGCAAGGTGGAGCGCCCGCAGCGTAGCGAGGACGAACGACCTTGCGGCGGTCGAGCACCGTCAGAGGATTGCTCCTCGAAGGCCGTCGATTTCATCCTCACGTTGGGCGTCGTCTCGTCGCCAAATAGCGTGTCGGCCAACATCCTGCGCGAGGGCGTCGAGTTCGGGGCGCTTGTCGACGCACTCGCGACTCCAGCCGACCACGAGTGATCCCGCTGATAGGTACAGCGGTGTCGGTCCGACCTGGTCGACGCCTCGATCACGCCAACGGCTGATCCCGTGGGTTCGGCCCGCGCTGGGTTCGGCTCATGCGCCGGCGGCGACGGGGGTGAGCTCGAAGCGAACGACGTCGACGAGACCGCGGTCGGTGATGCGCAGCTCCGGCAGGACCGACAGGCCGAGAAAGCTGAGCTGCATGAAAGGCGCCGGCAGGGTGATGCCCAGGTGGTGCCCGGCCTCGACCACGATATCGAGTTCGTGGTGAACCTCGGCCGATCGTCGATCCGACATGAGCCGCCGATCGGCAAACGCACCTCGGCCAGTACCTGCCGGCCAGAACCACCACCTGTCCGCCGCCGACTCCCGGAGCGGTTGACGGCGACCGCCATGTCGCTGGGGCCGTCGGGCCCGATGCCGCCGACCACCATGCAGTTGTGGGCGTCGTGCGACCGTCGAGGCGATCAGCCGCAGCTGGCCGAAGCCGCCAGACGTAGCTGAGCCCGATGCGACCGTCCGGCGGTGGCGCTCGACACAGGCGATGGAAGCGATGCCGGCGCCGGGGTCGGCGGGGTCCAGCGTGAGGTGCGATGTGGTCAACGAACCGGCGTGACGCCGATCACCTTCGCCTCGTCCTGCGGGCGGGGTCAGGGGAGCTCGTCGGCGGTCGCAGCGGTCGAGGTGCATGACCGGTGCATCGATTCCGGCGGGCCGGTCCTCGACCACGCCGTCGATGACCCGCCCGAGGCGCGACGACCCAGCGGCGCTGCCGCACCTGCGCGGGTTCCCAGGAACCGAGCCGGTCGAAGCCACGACCGTCGGCTTGGTAGCCCGGGCGCGAGATGACCCAGGTGCGTGAAGCCGTGATAGGCCGCCGGATTGGTCGACGCCGCCATCACGATCGCATCGGCTTCCGAGACCCCGGCGGCGACGGCGAGGCGAATGCAATCGTTGACGACCGAGCGTGTGCAGCGTGTCGGGCGTCGTCGGTGCAGAAGGCGATCAGGTCGGTGCCGCCGCTGCGCACCATCGGGATCAGGTCGTGCAGGTTCTGCGACGCCGTCCCTGGCGGATGAACACCCAGACGCCTTTCATCCGCTTCTCGATCGGCTCAGCCAGTTCGGTGCACTCGTGGTCCGATCCGACCCCGGCGGCCAGGTATTGCTCGAGGGGTCGGCCTCGTAGCCCCGGCGTGGCCGTCGACGCGGCGGCTTCCGGCGGTCGCAATGCGGGCGAGCATCTCGGGTCGCCACCGCCGATGACGCGGATAGTTCACGACCTCGGCGACGCCGATGGCGCCATGGCCGTCGAGCAGTTCGGCGTCCCCGGTGGATGGAGTTCGGCCCCGGACGACCCGAAGGGCGACGCCGGCACGCACGACGAGGCGCACACCGGAAGTGGAACGGCAGGTCCGCGCCAAGGCGACGAGGGCTGCCACGCCGGGGACGCCGAACACGTCGGCGATCTCCGTGCGGTCGGCCCGCCACCGCTGTCGTGCCGTGGGCGGAATGCGCGGACGAACTCGTCGACCCAGAGCTTGGTGGACTCCCAGGTGCATGTGGGCATCGACGGAAACCGGGGGTGAGCGCAGCGCCGCCCACGTCCACGACCTCGACCGCATCGCGTGGACCTGAGCCGACGATCGCACCGTCGGCGATGGCCAGCTCGGTATCGGTCCAATCCGGACGGACGGGACGAAGAGACGTCCGCCGGTGATCAACAGGTCGGCCGGCTCGTCGCCTCGGGCGACGGCGAGTCCTCGTGGAGTCACGGATGGTCGTGCCATCGGCGAACC